>JAHEKX010000004.1 GCA_024644535.1 Gammaproteobacteria bacterium | reverse complement strand
CGTGTTCCTTGATCGCCTTAATGATCTGTTCTTCGCTGTAACGCTTCTTCATATCGAGATCTCCATCCCTTTAGGTTAAATGGAAATCTCATCGAGGTCATGGTCTAGTTTTTCGGGGAGAAGTCACGAGTTTAGCTGCCATGGTGGCATTCACAGGTGTGATTTTGGCGATGGCATCAAACGTGATTCGAGATCCTCGCTTGCCAGATCATAAGCGCTTAGATCAGCGCGGACCGCTTCGGGAGATTATCTCCAAGACATTTCGCAGTACAAGACGTTGGGTCGCACATAGAAGAAGGTTAGATAGGAAGCCCATCATAAAAGAGCGGGTCCGTGAAGTCATAAAAGAGGTGCCTGTGGAAAGAGTTGTGAGGCATGAGGTCCCGATAGAAATTTTGAAGAAGGAGATAGTACATGTTCCTCTTTACACCAATGACCCGAAGCTCCTGAAAACTGGGGTCGAAGCAAATAATATTGATAATTTGCCCGATGATGACGCGCCATGAGAGAAATAATCACTAATAACTATAGAGTTTTAAATGGTGCAATCGATACGGAATACAAAAAGATCAAAAGCTTACTCGCCTATTTGAATTCGAGGGTTTTTATCAACTACGCGCTGGGAAGTGGTGCATTCATATTGCTGCTCGCTCTGGCGTGGTATGTGTACTCTTTATCATTGGTCCGAGAAGTTGTTGCGGCCAAACAGATCAGCGTCACTGACGTAACTCTGACTGACAATCCAATCCCGCAAACCATGAAATCTAGTACGGAAGAAAACTTAAAGATAAGACAGGACCTAATTCGGCTAGAGCAGAGCGATCGGGAAAATCTGTCAGTGGATCAAATTATTCCGCCAGAAAAGCAATATACGGCTTTCACTCGCATTGAAAGTGAGGGAGGTGATGTAATTGTCACTGGGCGTGTTTTCGATTCAGGGGCTTGGGATAAGCCAGTGAGCCAATATTATTACCTTGCGATACCGGGAATGGTGGGAGGGCAACATTTAGCTGAAATCAATTCAGACGGTGCTGCTGAAGTCGCTGACTTAGATGCATTGCTTACGCACTATGCTAAGAACTTTTGTAGGTTTGAATGATATAGCCTGGCTGGATTAATCCGAATGGCTTCTCAGCCTTCAAAAGGCTGTGACTAAAACGGCGCATCTAGGAGGTTTGCTCCCTGAAGTGTCCGGGTGATATCCCCCTCCATGATCGATACGCTCGGATAAACGAGTTTGATTCCTCGTAGCCTAATAAAAATGAAATCTGGATCAGTGATAGCTTTGATTTTGTCAGGTAGTGATCTGCTAAATCAGCGCGAACCGATAAAAGAATTGACTGAAAAGTTTCGGCCTCTAGCGTGAGTTTGCGCTGCAGAGTTCGCTTGCTCATTGCTAACTGTCCGGCAACGAATTCAACACTATTCTCGCCGCTAGGTAGAGCTTCGAGCAGAACAGCACGAACTCTCTCGCTGGTGGTGGCATTAGATTGAAGGTCAGCTAGCCTTTTGTCGAGTTGCCCTTCAAAAAATGCCCACATAGGTGTATTGGACGTTAAGAACGGTCGTTCTGCATCCTCTTTGCTGAAGCCTATTTCCGTATGTTGGCCCGACACGACTCCGCAACCAAAGTACTCGGCGTAAGGCTCGCAGTTTTTTGGCAACTCTGGTGTGCATACTCGAAGCGGAATGACGGGTTCTCGTGTCGCTATTCGAATTAGCTGTGTGAAGAAAACCATTTCACTTATGCTGAGTGAGCGCGGCAGTTCTTGGTTGCTTCCGTAGCAATTAAGTCTTAGCGTTGTATCTTTCGCACTAATATCGATGTGCAGGGTCATCGGCCCAACCAGAGGTTTATAGCGACTGAGTCGTGTGATCGCTGAATTGAAATTTGGACTGCAGAGACTTGCAAATATCGGGGCATCGAAGGCTTCGGTTGAGATGCTTTTTGCCAAAAGTAAACCAATGTCCCGATTGCCTGCCGCTTGTTCGATGCCCCTCCAAAGTCGAAAGTATTCTGCTGTGGTAAGGCAGGCATCTTCTCTATTCAATAGATCGGTAGGTAGACCAGCAAAAGTCAGCGCTGACGTTGGGTCAATATCCATGTCATTGAGTAGTAGTTTCCAACTCGGTGAGATGGCAAATTTGCTCGCTATTTTCATTGGCTTTTATCTTCTAGGCTGGTCGCTTTTCCATAATACCACGGGACATCTTTAGCACTGCCTTGCGGGGTAGTAGCGGTATGATCCAGTTCAACATAAATTTAAGGCCCCCTTCATTGAATGCTACCAGGTCGCCTTTTAGCATCGCAGCGTATCCGCACCGTGCAACAGATTCGGCGGACTTTGCGTTCTTCATAGCATCAACACCCTCAAGGTTGCTTGCCTCAGCGAACCCCGTATTCACAAACCCGGGGCACAATGTGGTAGCTGTGACACTAGAATCCGATATCTCTTCGGCGATCGCTTGAGTCAATGATGTTACGTAAGCCTTAGTTGCATAATAAACCGCTTGCAGCGGGCCGGGCATAAAGGATGCGGTTGAAGATACATTCAAAATTCTGCCGTGATTTCTCTCAAGCATTCCCGGTAAGTACAAGTGAGTCAAGTTGGTCAAGGTCACCATGTTAACCTGCATCATCGACTGATCTGCGGCTAACTCTCTTTCATGGAACCGGCCGTGACCACCAAAGCCCGCATTATTGATCAGGATATCAACCACAATGCCAAGTTCATTGGTCTTATCAAACACTTGCTGTGCTGAATTTGGGTCAGCAAGGTCTTGTTGAATGACGGTCACATCCACTTGGTGTTTGCTGACTAATTCACTTTTGAGGCCTTCAAGTTTATCTATGGTGCGAGCGACCAACACGAGGTTTCCGCCATTTGACGCGTGAATCTTTGCCAATTCCAATCCAATACCACCTGACGAGCCGGTTATTAGGGCTGTATCTTGTGTGTTCATAGTGATTCCCCGATGATCTATATAAGCCGATCGAACCAAGATACTCATTCAATTTGGGTAACGCACTGGCGCAAGGTGACAACTCGCTATCATATCGTGCCACTTTTAGATTTTTTGTGCCAAAGATACGAAACACACTTAAAGAGAGCTTTCACCCCTAGGTTCACAAAACTTCGATGTGGCTTCGTTGGTTCGGCCCGATACAGCATTGGTCATTGTCACTGAGGAATAGCTATCTATAATTGCTGCCCATAAGCTGATAACTTAATAAACACATAACAAGCGATGAGGTGGGCACCATGAAAGATATGAGCTTTGACGCATTTTTTAGCCAAGGCATCGAGCAAACAAAGCCTAAATATTGGTCTTTGCTTGGAAACTTTTGCCTGTTCGGTTTGGCGATGGTGGTGGCGGCGATCACGGTGATTGGTATTTTGGTCATACCCGCATTAATTGCCGGCTGGATTCATTTCTTGCTCGCTAGCGCTCGTGGTCAAGAGGCAAGCTTTGGGGCATCGTTTTCAGCGGGTTTCGCCGATGGAATGTGGTGGAAGTCATTATTCTTGGTCGTTGTTCTTACTGTGGGGATAATGATTGGCTTCATGTTGCTGCTGATTCCCGGTATCTACCTGAGCGTTGTTTGGTATTACGCTATGTATTTGCTGGTCGATAAAAAAATGGATGTCTTCGAAACCCTGCAAACTTCAAGAAACTTGGTTCACGAACAGGGGTTCTGGAAAATATTCGGTGTTCTGCTCGTTATTAATATTGTGAACTCATTTTTAAGCGCTATCCCCGTAATAGGGTTGGTCGCTTTGTTTCTGATTCCTTTTATCATGATGATATTTGTCACGATGTACGAAAACGCCATCAGCGGTGATGCTGAAGACGAGGCGCCTGCTCTTGAAGCCGAGCTTATTCCATAAAGGCTTCGATGACGGTGTTTAAAAAACGCCAGCCCAGTTCTGTGGTTTGAAGGCGGTCATCGCCCTCAAGCATCAGGCCTTGGGCTTGCAGTCGTCGCCAGGTGCTGTGCATGCACTCTGGTGCTAGGCCGGTTGAGTCTGCAAATAGAGATACTTCAACGCCCTCGCGCAGGCGCAGCGCATTAAGCATAAATTCGCTGATGAGTTGCTCTTGATCTAACGCGTCTTCGACGGCGAGTCGGGTGGCGCGGCTACCTGCTTGCAGGTAGGTGTCGGGTATGCGTTGCTTAGCGGTTCGAATGGCCTGATTGTTGGTGCTCAGCTTGCCGTGTGCTCCGGCGCCAATCCCGAAGTAGTCGCCAAAGCGCCAATAATTGATATTGTGCCGACACTCTTGCCCTGTTGTGGCGAAGGCTGAGACCTCGTAACGTTTCAGTCCCGCTTGGGCAATCGCGTGCTCACCTTCATCAGCGATATCGGCAATGGCATCATCGTCGGGTAGCGGCGGAGGCTGTTTGTAGAACACGGTGTTGGGCTCGATCGTCAGTTGATACCACGATAAGTGCCCCGTGTTATAAGCTAGGGCTTGCTCTACATCCTGCAGCGCCTGCTCGAGAGCTTGATCGGGTAATCCATACATTAAATCAATATTAATGCGCTTAAAGCCCGCCGCTTGGGCGGCTCGTATGGCGCGGTCGGCCTCGTCGTTGCTGTGTATGCGGCCCAAGCGTTTGAGATGCTCGCTGTTGAAGGACTGTATGCCTATCGACAGGCGATTCACGCCAGCAGAGCGGTACCCAGCAAACTTTTCTTGCTCGGAGCTGCCTGGGTTGGCCTCCATTGTAATCTCGGTCGTGTTGGATAAAGGGGTAAGCCGATCGATACCATTTAAGAGTTTGGCAATACCTTGTGCTGAAATTAAGCTTGGTGTGCCACCACCGATGAAGATGCTGCCGATGGGGCGAGCACCGTAGATTTCTAGGTCAGAGGCATAATCGTTGATGAGTGCTGCAACCATGTCATCTTCGGGGAGCCTCTGCCCGCTGACGTGCGAATTAAAGTCACAGTAAGGGCACTTACGCTCGCACCACGGGAAGTGAATATATAAGCCGGTACCTGAAGGTTTTATCACAGCGCGCTTTGTAATTGATCGCGTAATGCCTTGGCTGCGATGCCACGGTGGCTGATGCGATTTTTCTGCTCTTTGGGCAGCTCGGCGGCCGTGACCTTAAATTCTCGACTGTAAAAAATCGGGTCATAGCCAAAGCCACCATCACCTTTGGGTGTGGCAATAATTTCACCTTGCCAGCGACCTTGCGCAATAATGGGGTCAGGGTCTTCGCCATGTCGCACTAACACTAAGGTGCAATGGTAGTGCGCTGGCCATGGACCTTGACCGTGATCTTTTAGGGTTTGCAGCAAGGCTTGCAGATTGCCCTGGTCAGTACCATCACCAAAGCGCGCCGAGTAAATCCCGGGCGCACCGCCCAAGCAGTCGACGCATAAGCCCGAATCGTCAGCCAATGCACTAAGGCCCGTTTCTTGTGCGGCATAGCGCGCTTTAAGCAAGGCATTTTCGACAAAACTAAGACCCGTTTCGTCGGCGCTGTCTAAGTTGAACTCGCCTTGTGGGATGAGCTCGAAGCCAAGTGGGTTTAAGACTTCGCTTAGCTCTTTTAGTTTGCCGGCGTTACCGCTTGCGAGTACGACTTTATTCATGGATGTACATTTGGTGTTCTAGGTGGTGCGAGTAGGTTTTGTCATCACCCACCGCTCGAAAGTCGATATAAAAATGTCGGAACTCTTCGTTGATAAACTTAAAGGGGGCAATGTAGTACAACGCGCCATCCTCGCGAATTTCTCTAAACGTGAGCTCGTCTTTGCGAATTAAGTCGCTGGTGGTGCCCGACACGCTCATGCCGCTGGGTTGTGTACCATCGATGCCCTGCTGATGCCTGCGGAGCGACAGCATTAAAATGCCGTGACGCTTACCCCGAGTAATTTGGTACTGCGCGGCAATTTCGGGGCTTAAAAAGGTCGTGTTCACAAAACTGTAGTGCAACTCATATTCATCGAAGCGCTCCGACATTTGCGCATTCGCATGGGTCGCTAACAGCAGCAGGCTAATACCTAAGGTTTTAAGTAGAGTCATAGTAATCAACGCGTAATTTTAAAAATAGCAGTAGTGGCAAACAGGTTGGGCCAAGTGCGCGCCAACCACGAGGTCTCGCCGACCATTTCGCGGCGCTTAATTCTAAAGCCTTTTTGACGGCACAAGGCCTCGAAGTCCTTAACGGTGCAAAAATGGATGTTGGGGGTGTCGTACCAACTGTGCGGCATAAACTTTGATACGGGCATGCGCCCACGCGTGCTTAAGTGCACACGACAGCGCCAATGGGCAAAGTTCGGAAAGGTCACAATGCCCTCGCGGCCAATGCGCAGCATCTCGTCTAGGACTTTATCGGGGTAGTGCAGCACCTGCAAGGCATGCGCCATGACTACTACATCGAAGCTCTGGTCGGGGAAGTTATCTAAGCCTTTATCCATGTTTTGCTCGACCACATCAATGCCTTTGGCCAGTGCTTGGGTGATGTTGTCGGCGTCGATCTCTAAACCTAAACCCTGCACTTCGTGACTGTCGCGCAGGTTGGCTAAAAATTCGCCATCGCCACAGCCTAGGTCTAAGACCTTGGCTCCTTGGTGTATCCACTGCTTAATCTGGGTTAAATCGAGTCTCATAGCAGATCCTCTGCAATGCGTCCCAAGTAGGCTCTCAGTACATCAAGGTAGCGCGGAATAGGCATTAAGAACGCATCGTGCCCTTCGGCAGCCTCGATTTCTGCGTACGAAACGGCGCGGTTGGCAGCAATTAGCGCATTGGTGATCTCGCGTGAACGCCTGGGCGAAAAGCGCCAATCGGTTGAAAAACTCACCACCAAAAACTGGGCCTGGGTGGCGGCAAAAGCCCTTACAGGGTCGCCGTCAAAATCTGCCGCAATATCAAAGTAGTCCAAGGCACGAGTCATTAGGATGTAGGTGTTGGCATCGAAGGCGGTTGAAAATTGGCTGCCTTGGTAGCGCAAGTAGCTCTCGACCTGGAATTCAACTTCGTCGTCTAAATTTTGCTCGATGCTGCCCGAGCGTAAATCGCGCCCAAATTTATTCGCCATGGCATCGTCGGACAAATACGTTACGTGGCCGACCATGCGCGCAAGTGCCAATCCCTGAGACGGGTTGGTGTCTTGCTCGCGGTAATGCCCCTCACAAAAGCTAGGGTCAGATTGTATGGCTTGGCGTGCAATCTCGTTAAAGGCGATATTTTGAGCGGATAGATCCATGGCGGAGGCAATCACTAAGCAATACTTAAGGCGTTCGGGGAACTGTACGCTCCACTGCATGGCTTGCATGCCGCCCAAACTCCCGCCAATGACGGCCGCCCAAGTATCAATGCCCAAGTGATCGGCCAGTGCCGCCTGGCTATTGACCCAATCGGACACCCGAATTTGCGGAAAGTCGGGTCCCCATAGCTTGCCTGTCTCTGGATTGACAGATGTGGGTCCGGTTGAGCCGTGACAACCACCTAAATTATTTAGGCTGACCACATAGTAAACGTTCGTGTCGATAGGCTTTCCGGGCCCAATACAAGAATCCCACCAGCCCGGTTTGTCGTCTTGTTCGCTATGGTAACCCGCTGCATGGTGGTGCCCACTAAGCGCGTGGCAAATTAAAATGGCGTTGGATTTGTTGGCGTTAAGCGTGCCATAGGTTTCGTAGACCAAGGCGTATTCATTTAGCACTTTGCCGCAGGCAAGCGGAAGCGGCGCGTTAAAATGCGCGGTTTGGGGGCTGACGATACCTACCGAGTTATGTTCTAGCATTTACAAGCCCATAACCAAAGCGGGGTACAAGCCGACCGATGCGGCCAAGTTTCTGACGACGATTTCGAGCACATTGATTCCAATAAAAACCAATATCGGCGAGAAGTCTAAGCCGCCCATGGGCGGCAAAAGTTTCCGTACGGGCGCCATTACGGGCTCGGTGATTTGGTAGAGCAAATATACCGTGGGGTTGCTGCCGCCGGGGCTAATCCAGCTAAGGATGATAGACGCTAGCAAGGCAAAGAAATAGATTTTAAGCAGCAGACCCAATATGCCAATTGCGCTCCACAAAAACAGTGTGATGGGGTTTGGGCTGGCAATGTTGTTTAGGGCCAGAATGAGCATAATGCCCGCAGCTTGAAGAGCTATCGCAAGGGTGAGCGACGCCGAATCAAAGCGCCCTAGAGGTCGCAGGAATCGCTGTAAAGCGCCAATTAGAGGTTGTGTGGCTTTAAATATGAACTGGCTGATGGGGTTGTAAAAGTCGGCATTGGCCACCTGCATCACAAAGCGCAGCATGACCAGCAAAAGGTATAGCCCTAGACCAGTTTGCAGCAGGTAAACCACAATTTCGTTCATTGTGCCCATTAACGCCCCCCCGCAGCTTCAGCTGCCATTTCTTGTGCCCGCATAACCGCGGCGTGCATGCCCGTTCTTAATGTCTCGTCCAAGCCCGATGCACTGAAGCTAGCCAGCGCCGCTTGTGTGGTGCCGCCTGGGCTTGTCACATTATTACGCAGAGTGGCTAAGTCTGTCTCAGTGGATTGTACCAAGCGCGCAGCGCCGAGGCAGGTTTGTACCGCAAGTGCTTTGGCATCAGCTGCGTTTAAACCCAATTTCTGGGCCTCATCGACCATGGTTTCTAAAATGGTGAAGAAATAAGCGGGTGCGCTACCGGCTACCGCAATGACGGCGTCGATTAACGACTCCTGCTCGACCCAAACGGCAATGCCGCAGGCCTCGATGATCGTTTTGGCGAGTTCGCGCTGCGCATCGCTTACGGCCGCGGTTGCGAAAAGCCCTGCGGCACCCTCACCAATAGTCGAGGGCGTGTTCGGCATAGCGCGGACGATTGGGGTATCGACACCCAGGACTTCAGCGATTTGTTGGGTTAACACACCGGCAGCCACTGAAATTACCAGTGGTTTGTTGGTGGCACAGATGGTTTTAAGTTCTTGGGCGACGTCTAGTAACTGTGCGGGTTTAACACCTAAAATCAGCACATCCGATACGGCGGCCACCTCGGCATTTGAGGTCGAGGTGGTAAGACCCCGATCCGCAAAGTAATCGAGTTTTGGCGCACTTCGGTTGCTTACGGCAAGTTGTTGAGCGTTTACACCGGCACTCAATAGACCGTCGATGATGGCGCGATTCATGTTGCCTGCCCCAATAAAACCCAGCTTTGCTTGAATCAAGGTGATCTCCTCTGTCTGTGCGCCCAAGTATACTTGGCTTGGGGTTTAACTGCGATTGCGGGCGCCGAAAATGTCGGTGCCAATGCGCACCATTGTGCTGCCTGCACCGATAGCGGCTTCTAGGTCTTGGCTCATACCCATCGACAGGGTGTCGAGCTCGGGTATTGTGCGGCGTAATGTGTGGAACAGAGTGGCTACCGCTTCAAATGCGGTGGCTTGCTCGGCGGGGTCGTCGCTGGGTTTGGGAATGGCCATTAATCCTCGAAGTCGAATATTTGGTAAGGCCGCCATCACTTTGGCAAGCTCAGGTGCCTCGTCGGCACTGACCCCCGATTTGCTGTCTTCATTAGAAATATTGACCTGTAGGCAAATATTCAACGGGTTTCGTTTGGCGGGGCGCTGGTCATTTAAGCGTTGCGCAATTTTTAAACGGTCCACACTGTGCACCCAGTCAAAGTGCTCGGCAATGGGTCGTGTTTTGTTCGACTGGATTGGCCCAATAAAGTGCCAGGTCAAATCAAGCGTTCGCAGAGTCTCGATCTTCTCGAGGGCTTCTTGCAAGTAGTTTTCGCCGAAATGCTTGAGCCCGCAAGCCGCTGCCGCCTCGATGTCGCTGGCGGGTTTAGTTTTGCTTACGGCGATCAGCGTAATGTCTTCGATTGGTCTTGAGGCCTGTCTGGCTGCTGCGTCTATGCGAGTTAGCACTTTGCTGATTTGCGATGCAATAGTTGCTTTGTTCATGCGCTGATACTACCTTAGTGGCTATAGAGTTAAAGTCTACCTGAAATTGGTGTGGGCTGACGTAAGAATTAAAAGGGAGACCACCTTGGATATCACAGAATTGCTGGCCTTTAGCGCTAAGCAAAAAGCCTCTGACCTGCATTTATCGGCGGGTTTGCCACCGATGATTCGTGTTGACGGCGATGTGCGCCGGATCAACTTGCCCGCGTTGGATCACAAAGAAGTGCAAGAGCTTGTATACGACATCATGAACGACAAGCAGCGCAAAGATTTCGAGGAATTCTTAGAAACAGATTTTTCGTTTGAGGTCCCAGGTGTTGCACGTTTTAGGGTAAACGCCTTTAACCAAAACCGCGGTTGTGGCGCTGTATTTCGAACCATTCCTTCCAAGGTGCTGACCATGGAAGACTTAGGCATGGGCAAGGTTTTTCGCGATATCTCGATGATGCCGCGCGGTTTGGTGTTGGTCACAGGGCCTACTGGCTCAGGTAAGTCGACTACCTTGGCGGCCATGATCGACTACATCAACGACAACAAGTACGAGCACATTCTGACCATTGAGGACCCGATTGAATTCGTGCACGACAGCAAAAAATGCTTGGTTAACCAGCGCGAAGTGCATCGCGATACTTTAGGCTTTGCCGAGGCCTTGCGTTCGGCTCTACGCGAAGACCCAGATATTATTCTTGTGGGCGAGATGCGCGACCTCGAAACCATTCGTTTGGCCTTAACAGCGGCAGAAACAGGTCACTTGGTGTTTGGCACCTTACACACTACCTCGGCAGCCAAAACCATTGACCGAATTGTGGACGTATTTCCAGCTGCCGAAAAATCCATGGTGCGCTCGATGTTGTCAGAGTCTTTGCAAGCGGTAATTTCGCAAACACTCTTAAAGCGCGCGGGCGGCGGGCGTGTGGCCGCACACGAAATTATGCGCGGCACGCCGGCCATTCGGAACCTAATTCGTGAAGATAAAATCGCGCAGATGTACTCGGCCATTCAAACGGGGCAGGCCATTGGCATGCAGACCATGGATCAGTGTTTGATGGATCTGGTCGATGAGCGCATTATTACTAAAGATATCGCTCGCGAGAAGGCGCGTTCGCCCGAAAATTTCTAAAGGCTCGGAGCTGTTTCGAAGTAGCTTTGCAAAATAATCATGGCGGCCAGGGCGTCGATAGGCGCCTTCTTGTAATCGCCATCATGCCCCAGCCCTTTGGCTTGTTGCTTGGCTTCAAAGCTTGATAAGCGTTCGTCGGCCATCGCTATCTTGACCCCGAAGCGGCCGTGAATACGGTTAGCGAATTTACGAGCTCGACCGGCCATGTCGCTGTCAGAGCCATCCATATTAGACGGTTCACCCACAACGACCACCGCGGGTTGCCATTCGTTTAGTAGGCTTTCGATTTGATCCCACTTGGGTGTGCCGTCTTGTGCTTTTAAAGTGCACAGTGGTTCGGCTGTTTGCAGCGCTGAGTTGCCAACGGCAACACCAATTTGGCGCAAACCAAAATCAAAGCAAAGAACTCGGCTCATCTTAGGCGTGGCCGGCTCTGCTTGGCATAAGGTTCATGTCGAAGCCCAGTTGCCCAGCCGCTACGCGCACCAGATCAGACGAAGGGGTGTCGAAGATCAAACTTGACGTTGCCGGCGCTGTAAGCCAACTGTTCTCGAGCAGTTCTTGCTCTAACTGGCCTTCGCCCCAGCCAGCATAGCCCAAGGCCAATACAAAACGTGCTGGTCCCCGTTCTTCGCCAATGGCGTGCATGATGTCAATGGAGGTAGTTAAGCCAATGTTGTCAGTAACGATAAGCGTGCTGTCAAAGGTGCCGCGCTCAAGAGAATGTAAGATAAACCCATGTTCTGATTGCACGGGGCCACCCGATAGCACTGGAAGGTGACCAACGCGGTGTGAGCACGGAATATCCAATTGGCTAAGCACATGCTCGAGCTCAAATTCCATGGGTTTATTCAGGGTAATACCCATAGCCCCGTGCTCGTCATGTTCGCATAAGTAAATGGCGCTGTGACTAAAGAAGCCAGAGGATAAAGAGGGCATGGCAATCAGCAATTGGTCTTTAAGACTGGTCGTATTCATAGCACCTCCTCAAATACCGTAAGACTTAAACAATAGCGACAATCTCGGGTTTTGACCAGAATTATTCAGCGATGGGCTTGAATTCCCAGGTGCGAACAATCTCGATTTGATCGGCTTTATCGCGCATCGCTGCTGGGAAAGGGGGGTAGGGTGATGCCAAGCGAACAATTTTAAGAACCGCCTGGTCGAGTACCGCATGGCCGGAGGACTGTATGACCTCGGTGTCTAACAGGCGGCCGTCAAAGCCGATGGCGACCAACACTCTAACATCACCGTAAATGCCGTAGCGCCTAGAGCTCTCGGGATAGTATTGGTTGCCGATGGTTTCGATGCGTTGTCGCCAGAGGCGCATGTACTCGGCTTCGATACTGGCCTTGGCGGCTTGCGAGTGTATTCGCAATACTCTGGGTGCGCGATTTAAGGCCAGCTTCGTTTGGGCATACTCCAGCTGCAGCGCACTTAACCGCTCGCGTTGGCTTTGCGTTAATGGGTCTTGATTGGCGCCGTCGGCTGTGCCCGCACTGTTTTGAGGGCTCATTTGAAATTGCCCGTTGCGGCTGTTGACCTGCGAGCTTAAGTTACTTGCCGAGTCGTCTACCGCTCTGCCTTTTTTCGCCTCATAAGCTTGTTCTGCGGGTGGTAATGAAGCGCCGCGAACATCTTTTTCATCCCAATCGCCACTCGCTTTTTGATTGGTTTGTGCCAAATGCGTAAAGGCTTGCTCGTGGCGCACCTGATTGACGGTAGATAAAGTGACGGCCAGCTGTTTGGTGGTGTTGTCTTTGGTTTGGGCCTGAAAGTTCAAGCCCAGCACCAAAGCGGCGTGAATAACTACAGCAAAAAAAGCGCACAGTACGATGTGGTTGCTGCGGTCCGTCATGGCTTATGACCAGCCTTTTTCCTGAGCGATGATATCCATCAGTTGACCTGCAATGTCACAATCGTAAGCCGCGTTGATTTCGCGAATGCAGGTAGGACTTGTGACGTTGATTTCGGTTAAATAGTCGCCGATCACATCTAGACCCACGAACAGAAGACCTTTCTCAATCAGCGTTGGACCTACCTGCTCGGCAATCCAGCGGTCGCGATTGCTTAAGGGTTGAGCCCGACCAGAGCCTCCGGCAGCGAGGTTGCCGCGCGTTTCACCGCTGGAGGGAATTCGCGCTAGGCAGTAGGGCACGGGCTGGCCTTTAATCATTAGAATTCGCTTATCGCCATCGACGATCTGTGGCAGGTAGCGCTGTGCCATGATGGTCTGACTGCCAAATTTGGTGAGGGTTTCGAGGATCACATTCACATTGGGGTCATCTTCTTTTACGCGGAAGATCGCGCTGCCACCCATGCCATCTAACGGCTTGAAGATGACATCGCCATGGGTCTTGTGAAATTCTTTCAAGCGCACGTTGTCGGCGCTGACCAATAATTCGGGGCAGCATTGCGGGAACTGGGTTGCGAACATTTTTTCGTTACAGTCGCGCAGGGACTGGCAACGGTTCACAATTAGTGTGCCCAAGCGCTCGGCCATTTCTAGAATGTAAGTGGCGTAGATGTATTCGTTATTGAACGGTGGGTCCTTGCGCATTAACACCACGTCCAAGGCGCTTAAGTCCTTGACCTGCGCGTCGTCAAGCTCGTAGTAGTGGTTCGGGTCTTCAAACACTCGCAAGGGTCGCATCGAGGCCATGGCCACGCCGTTAGTTACATGCAGGTCTGCGGGCTCCATGTACCACAAATCCCAGCCGCGAGCGCTAGCCGCCCAAAGCATGGCCAGTGAGCTGTCTTTTTTGTAGGCGATCTCAGAGATCGGATCCATGACGATGCCAATGGCGGGCATAGTGATTCCTCGTTTTCGTTAATTATAAGAGTGTAAAGTCGCCATAGCGTTGCTGTAAAACGCTAAGTGCAACTAAGGGCGCGGTTTCGGTGCGAAGTACCCGCGGGCCCAGTACCGTGGGCGTAAAATGGTGTTGCTGCGCAAGCTCGACTTCGGTCTCGCTTAATCCCCCTTCAGGCCCCACTAAGATAGCCACGCTTTGAGCTTCTGCTGGCGATCTGTCGGCGGTCGCGCGGTGGTGCAGTACCCACTTTAGGTCTGCATTTACTTCCTTGATCCACTGGTTAATGTTTTGCATAGGCGCGATGCTCGGGACGCACGAACGTCCGCTCTGCTCGCAGGCCGAGACGGCTACCTTCAACCAATGTTGTTGGCGTTTTTCTGCGCGCTCGGTATTTAGCTTTACATCGCAGCGCTCGCTGGTCAGCGGATAAATTTCGTGGACACCTAGTTCGGTCGCTTTTTGCACCACAAAATCCATACGGTCGCCCTTGGATACCACAATGCCCAGCTTACTGTGCAAATAAGATTCTGTCGGGTTGGTTTGCGCGCCAAGAACACGTACATTCGCAATGCGCTTGGGACTATCAAGCAATTCGCAGGTGTAATTTTGGCCGTCGCCGTTAAATAGCTCGAGTGGCGCCCCTGTTTTTAGGCGGAGGACTTTCAACAGATGGAGGCTGGGGCCAGCCTCCAGTTGAATTTCGATATTGGGCTGTAAGTCAGCCTGTGTGTAGATTCGATTAATCCGCAAAGTAACCTAGACGCTTAAGTTCCCGAACGATCGAAATGACCGGTTCTGCCTGGTTCATTGTATAGAAATGCAGGCCGGGCGCACCACCGTCTAACAGTCTTTTGCACAAATCTAATATAAAATCTTGGCCGAAGGCTTTGATGGCGTCTAGATCTTCGCCAAAGCCTGCCAGTTTTTTATCCAGCCAGCGTGGAATATCCGCCCCGCAGTTACGAGAAAACCGCGCTAAGTTGTCGTAGTTGGTAATGGGCATAATGCCGGGGTAGATCGGCTTGTCGATACCAACGCTCGCGCAGGTTTTTAAAAACTCAAAATAGGCATCAGCGCTAAAAAAGTACTGTGTGATGGCCGCATTTGCGCCCGCATCAAACTTGCGTTTCAGGTTTTGGACATCAGCGATGTAGGTCTTCGCTTCGGGGTGAACCTCGGGGTAGGCCGCGACTTCAATGGTAAAGTGCTGCGCTGTCTCGGCTCGGATAAAAGCGACCAACTCGCTGGCGTACACCAGTTGCTGGCTGCCGCCCGCTCCCGAAGGCAGGTCGCCTCTAAGCGCCACTAAACGCGATATTCCCATGTCTTCATAGTGTTTTAGCAAATCGCGCATAGTGTCTTCGCTGTCGGTGCCAAAGCTCAAATGCGGCGCCACCGCCATGCCTGAGCGATGAATATCCGCTACCGTGCCCACAGTGTTGTCTCGAGTTGAACCGCCGGCACCGTAGGTCACAGACACATATTTTGGTTGTGTTTCGGCCAGTTGTGGCAGAACTTGGGTAATGAGCTTTTCCCGCCCAGCTTCAGTCTTGGGCGGGAAAAATTCGTAACTAAGTTGCTGAGTGCTCATTAGTACTTGTAGGTCTCCGATTTGTAAGGGCCGTCAACCGTCACGTGGATATAGTCGGCCTGTTCTTGGGTTAAGCGCGTGATGACGCCGCCAAATCCCGCGACCATGTGAGCAGCGACTTCTTCATCAAGGTGCTTGGGCAGAACCTCGACCGTAATGGCTTGGGCGCGCAGCTCAGGCTCTAAGTTGGCAAATTTGCGCTCGTACAGATAAATTTGAGCTAGGACTTGGTTGGCAAAAGAGCCATCCATAATGCGCGATGGGTGCCCTGTAGCATTGCCTAGATTCACCAAGCGGCCTTCGGATAGCAGCAGTAAGTGGTCGTTGCTGTCACGATCGCGGTAAACGGTATGCACTTGAGGCTTAACTTCTTCCCATTCCCAGTTGGCGCGCATGTAGGCAGTATCGATTTCGTTATCGAAGTGGCCAATGTTACAGACCACGGCACCGCTCTTAAGCGCGCGCAACATGGCGGCGTTACAGACGTTGTAGTTACCCGTTGCTGTGACCAGCAAGTCCACGTTACCCAGAATATCGCGATCGATGCAGGCGTCGGTGCCATCGTTGACGCCGTTAATAAAGGGGCTGACGATCTCGTAGCCGTCCATGCAGGCTTGCATGGCGCAAATTGGGTCGACTTCGGTAACGCGCACGATCATGCCTTCTTGTCGAAGTGATTGTGCCGAGCCTTTGCCTACATCTCCGTAGCCAATAACAAGCGCTTTTTTTCCGGCTAGTAGGTGGTCGGTCGCGCGCTTCACCGCGTCGCTCAAGCTGTGACGGCAGCCGTATTTGTTGTCGTTTTTGGCTTTGGTCACGGCGTCATTGACGTTAATTGCAGGCACTTTCAAGGCGCCAGCTTTGGCCATTTCCAGCAAACGGTGCACACCCGTGGTAGTTTCTTCAGTAATGCCATGGACATGATCTAATACCTGAGGGTACTTATCGTGCAAGATGCCCGTCAGGTCGCCGCCATCGTCCAAGATCATGTTGGCATCCCAGGGTTTGCCGTCTTGTAGGATGGTTTGTTCAATGCACCACTCGTATTCTTCTTCGGTTTCGCCTTTCCAGGCAAATACAGGGATGCCAGCAGCGGCAATCGCGGCAGCAGCGTGATCTTGGGTCGAAAAAATATTGCACGATGACCAGCGCACTTCGGCACCCAGCGCGACTAAAGTCTCGATCAGCACACCGGTCTGAATGGTCATGTGAATACAGCCTAAGATTTTAGCGCCAGCCAGTGGCTGAGATGCGCGGTATTTCTCGCGCATGGCAATCAACGCTGGCATTTCGCCTTCCGCGATTTTAAGTTCGCGACGGCCCCAGTCGGCCAGTGAGATGTCGGCGACTTTATAGTCATCAAAGGGGCGTAGTTTTGTTACTGTGCTCATAGTAGCTCCTATTTGCTTAGTGTCTTACAGTGCAGTTTTTAAAAGATTAGCTTTGTCGGTTTTTTCCCAAGTAAAATCGGGCTCTTCGCGTCCAAAGTGGCCATAACTAGCGGTTTGTCGATAAATTGGACGCTTCAGGTCGAGCATGGCGACTAGGCCGCCGGCGCGCAGATCAAAATGTTCGCGGACCAGCTCGGCAATGGTGGCATCCGAGATTTTGCCAGTGCCAAAGGTATTAATCGAAATTGAGGTGGGTTCCGATACGCCGATCGCATAGCTGACTTGGATTTCGCAGCGATCAGCAAGGCCTGCCGCGACGATGTTTTTGGCGACATAGCGGCCTGCATACGCTGCTGAACGGTCAACTTTTGAGGGGTCTTTGCCCGAAAAGGCGCCGCCGCCATGGCGTGCCATGCCGCCGTAGGTGTCGACGATGATCTTCCGTCCAGTCAGACCGCAATCACCTACGGGGCCGCCTATGATGAACTGGCCGGTAGGGTTGATGTGATAGCGTGTGTCTTTATGCAGCCACTCGGTGGGTAAAACTGGTTGAATGATATGTTCTAAGACCTTGGCTTGTAGTTCGGCCTGGCTGATGCCCTCGTCGTGTTGCGTAGACAAGACCACAGCATCGATTGCAACAGGTAGACCCTTGTCATCGTAGCGCAGGGTAATCTGACTTTTTGCATCGGGGCGTAACCATTCAAGCTGACCACTTTTGCGCAGCTTTGCCTGCCGCTCGACTAGGCGGTGAGCGTAGTAAATTGGGGCTGGCATTAGCGTATCAGTCTCGTTGGTGGCGTAACCAAACATTAAGCCTTGGTCACCTGCGCCTTGCTCTTTGTTATCGGCTTCGTCTACGCCCATGGCGATGTCGCCTGATTGTTTGCCGATCGCGTTTAGTACGGCACACGAGGCCCCGTCGAACCCGACTTTAGAGCTGTTGTAGCCGATATCTAAAATCACGTCGCGGACGATGTCTTCAAGATCGACATACGTTGCCGTGCGGACTTCGCCGGCGATGACAACCATGCCTGTTTTTACTAAGGTCTCGACCGCCACTCGTGAGTTTGGGTCGTCTTTTAGCATTGCATCTAAAATGGCATCGGAAATTTGGTCGGCCATTTTGTCTGGGTGGCCCTCTGATACCGATTCCGAGGTAAATATCTGATACTCGCTCATAGTGTTTCCTACTGTAGGCGTTGAAATTGTCGAATTTGAATCTGGAAGCCGTTGCGTTGGGCCAGTATGACTTGGCTTCGCTCGGAGAGGCCTGCTGCTCTTGCCCAGGTAGCTAGCTCCTCGGGCTCAAAGCCAAGCCACAAGTCACCGCAGGCTTTATGGGCCCAAGTTTGTTCGTGGCGGCACAGCTCCGTTACGGTTAATATCCCTTGCGGCGCTAACAGCTTTGCCACATCCCGAAATATGTCGCTGGGAGCCGGCACGTGGTGCAATACCATGTTAATGACCGCGCAATCGATACTGTGAGCAGTGATCGAGGCAGACGCGGTATCCGTGTGAACAAATTCAACGTTGTCTACTTGTTGCGCATCGCAAAGACGCTTGGCTTTATTGAGCATCTCTGCACTCGTGTCTACGGCTGTGACTTTCACAAAACGCTTGCTGAGCTCCTGTAAAAAGGCGCCGTCGCCCGGGCCAATCTCTAGTGCCGTTTCCTGGTTGTGGAATAAAGTATCATCTAACAACTGAGCTAAGGCGTCGCCGTAGTGGTAGTGATCGGCAATCAGATCTTGTTCATCCCGGAATTTTTCGGCATTGCTTTCAAAAAATGCGACCGAGGCATCGGTGCGAGCTTGGTAGACCGCTTGGACGCGCTGTACAGTTACAGGTTCAAGTTGGGCACTGGCAGCTTCAGCTAATATCGCCACGCGGAGCGCATCTAGGGGCGATTTGCCCGTGGCCATGGTTTGTCGATAAAAGATGGAATTGCCCTCGCGCCGAGTTGTTACCAGCTCGGCTTGAGCCAAGATCTTCAAGTGATGGCTCAGGGCAGATTGGCGTACGCCCAAAATTTCGACTAGCTCGCCGACACTGAACGAGTTTTTGTGCAATAAGCTCAACACCTGCACTCGTAACGTATCGGCTCCCGCTTTACACACGGCCACAACCGCTTCGACCGAGCCGTTGTACGGCTGATCTGGCGCCAGATGTAAGGGTGTGACTGATTTCATGGGTGTATGATAGGGCAATTTTAAATCTATATCAAAATATTTTGATATAGATACACATAATCCACTTGAATCGTTTTAAAAAGGCGGGTTTATTTGCCCTAAGAAGGCTGATAAGAGAGAATACGCGCCAGCTTAAGCCACCCCAAAAATAGATCGCTTGGAGAACACCATGGTTTCCCGTAATGAACTCGCTAATGCCATTCGCGCGCTGTCTATGGACGCCGTGCAAAAGGCGAAGTCTGGCCACCCAGGCGCCCCGATGGGTATGGCCGATATTGCGGAGGTGCTGTGGAATGATTTTTTAAGCCACAATCCAGCTGATCCCTCGTGGCCTAATCGCGATCGTTTCGTTTTGTCGAACGGTCACGGCTCGATGTTGATTTATTCTTTGTTGCACTTAAGCGGTTACGATTTGCCCATTGAAGAGTTGCAGCAATTTCGTCAGTTGCACAGTAAAACGCCCGGTCACCCAGAATACGGGTATACGCCGGGTGTCGAAACCACTACGGGCCCTTTGGGTCAGGGCATTGCCAACGCGGTGGGTATGGCGTTAGCCGAGAAAGTCCTCGCGGCTCAGTTTAATCGCCCCAATTTTGATGTGGTTGACCATTACACTTACACCTTCTTGGGCGATGGCTGTTTAATGGAAGGTATCTCTCATGAAGTGTGTTCGTTGGCGGGTACCTTAGGTCTGGGCAAGCTGATCGCTATCTACGACGACAATGGCATTTCGATTGACGGTGAGGTAGAGGGCTGGTTCACCGATAATACTCCTGAGCGCTTTAGCGCCTACGGCTGGCAAGTGATTGAAGCCGTTGATGGCCACGATGCCGACCAAATTAAGCAAGCGATTGCTGAGGCGCGCGCTGAGACTTCCAAGCCCACCCTGATTTGTGCGCGTACCATTATCGGTAAGGGGGCGCCCAATAAACAGGGTACTGAGTCATGTCATGGCGCCCCGTTAGGTGATGATGAAATTGCAGCAACCCGCGAAGCTCTGGGCTGGACCCACGCTCCCTTTGAAATTCCCGGAGACGTCTATGCCGGCTGGAACGCACGAACTCGCGGAGAGCAATCGCAGTCGCAATGGGAGGCCCTGCTCGCTGACTATCAGGCGCAATATCCGTTAGAAGGTGCTGAATTGGCGCGGCGTTTAGCGGGTGATTTGCCTGTTGATTTCGTGGCTGCCGCTGATGCTTATATCGCGCAGTGCCAAGCGGATGGCGCGACGATTGCCTCACGCAAAGCGTCACAAAATGCGATCGAAGCTTATGCACAAGCCTTGCCCGAGTTGTTGGGTGGGTCTGCCGATTTGGCGGGGTCGAATTTAACCTTGTGGTCTGGCTCTATTGGCGTTGAAGCCCAAGCCGCCGGTGGTAACTATGTGTATTATGGTGTGCGCGAGTTTGGTATGTCGGCCATTATGAATGGTATTGCCTTGCACGGAGGCTTTATACCCTATGGCGCTACCTTCCTGATCTTTATGGAATACGCGCGCAACGCGGTGCGTATGGCAGCCTTAATGGGCCAGCAAAGTATTTTTGTGTACACCCACGACTCGATAGGATTAGGAGAAGATGGGCCCACTCACCAGCCTGTAGAGCAGCTTGCTTCCTTGCGCGGCACGCCCAATATGGTCACGTGGCGCCCCTGTGATGCGGTTGAATCCGCGGTTGCATGGAAGCAGGCCATTGTGCGCCAAGATGGTCCCAGCGCCTTAGTCTTTTCGCGCCAGAACTTGCCGCACCAAGAGCGTGACGCTCAGACTTTAGCTAGTGTTGAGCGGGGCGGCTATATTCTGCGCGACTGCGAAGGCACCCCTGAGCTTATATTTATTGCCACGGGTTCTGAAGTTGCTTTGGCTCAGGAAGCAGCAGCGGAATTTGCAGCACAAGGTCGTGCGGTGCGCGTTGTATCAATGCCTAGCCCCGAGCAGTTTGAAGCGCAAGACGCCCAGTATCGTGAGTCAGTATTGCCTAGCGATGTTCCGGCGCGCGTTGCCATCGAGGCCTTGCACCAGGACTTCTGGTACAAGTACGTCGGTTTAGATGGCCGCATTATCGGTATGAATAGTTTTGGTGAGTCGGCACCTGCTGGCGCGCTATTCGAGCACTTTGATATCACGGTGGGTGCCGTATTAGCCGCGGCAGAGGAGCTGCTAGACTGAGTCTGAATCATGCGTGTAGCCATTAATGGATACGGCCGGATCGGCCGCAGCGTGTTGCGAGCCTACTTTGAGCGAGGTGGCTCCCGACATCTAGACTTGGTTGCGATTAATGAACTAGCCGATGCGCGAACCATTGCTCACTTGACGCGGTACGACAGCACGCATGGCCGCTTTGGTTATGCCGTCGACCTAGAGGGCGATACCTTACTGATCCAGCAGCGAAAGATTATCTTGTCGCACGAGCCCGATTCGGCTTTGTGCCCGTGGGCCAAGCATGACATCGATCTTGTATTGGAATGCACGGGCGCCGCGGGCGACCGAACAACTGCGCAATGGCATCTTGATGCAGGCACTCAGCGACTCCTGTTTTCTCAGCCTGCTTCGGCCGATATCGATGCCACTATCGTCTATGGTGTCAATCAAGAGCTACTGCAAAGTGCGCATCAGGTGACCTCTACAGGCTCATGTACTACCAATGCCATAGTTCCAGTCATTGACGCACTGGATAGGGCCTTCGGTATAGATTACGGCACCATCACTACCATCCATTCTGCCATGAATGATCAGCCCGTGTTGGATGCCTACCACCATACCGATTTGCGCAAGACACGTGCCGCATCTCAGTCAATCATCCCAGTTGATACTGCGCTGGCCAAGGGTATTGAGCGCATCTTGCCGCATCTTGCCGATCGATTCAGCGCCCAGGCTTTAAGGGTGCCAACTGTTAATGTGTCGGCCATGGATTTGAGTGTCTATTTACAGCGGTCGGTAAGTATTGCCAGCGTTAATGATGCCCTGCGCCAGGCGGCCGGCAACGACTACCTGGGTGTTCTGGGTTTCACCACCGAGCCATTAGCTTCATGCGACTTTAATCACGACAGTCGTTCGGGAGTGGTTGACGCCAGCCAAACTCGCGTTAGCGGTGACCGACTAGTCAAAGTGCTTATTTGGTTTGATAATGAATGGGGCTATGCGAATCGTATGCTCGATGTCGCCGAGCACTGGGCAAAGATTTCAGGCAAAGGGGAAAGTTAATGGCCGTACTGGCAATGCAAGATCTTGATTTGGCTGGCAAGCGAGTGCTGATTCGTGAGGATCTTAACGTGCCAGTCAAAGATGGTGCCGTGACAAGCGATGCACGTATTCGCGCCGCGGTTCCTACTATTCAATCGGCTTTGAACGCGGGCGCAGCAGTTATTTTGATGTCGCACTTGGGACGTCCGACCGAAGGCGAGTACGACTCTGAATATTCTTTGGCACCGGTCGCTCGCCGCTTGGCGGGTCTGCTCGGTCAAGACGTTGGCATTCAGGCTGAGTGGCGCGCAGGACTTGATATTGAGCCCGGCCAGGTTGTGCTGCTGGAAAACGTGCGTTTCAATGTCGGTGAAAAATCTGATTCTGACGAGCTAGGTCAAGCCTATGCGTGTTTGTGCGATATTTTTGTGATGGATGCGTTTGGCACCGCGCACCGTGCACAGGCCTCGACCCATGCTGTTGCGAAAGCAGCTTCTATTGCTTGTGCTGGACCTTTACTGGTAGCAGAGCTCGAGGCTCTGAAGCAAGCTCTGGCTGCACCGGCACGCCCAATGGTGGCGATTGTGGGCGGCTCTAAGGTCTCCACTAAGCTTACGGTGCTTGAAACCTTGTCTGATAAGGTCGATCAGCTAATAGTCGGCGGTGGCATTGCAAATACCTTTTTAAAAGCGGCTGGTTTCCCAGTGGGTAAATCTTTGTGCGAAGACGATTTGCTCGACACCGCAAAAGCCTTGCTTGAGAAAGTATCGATACCTCTGCCTGTCGATGTCGTGACCGCGAAGGAGTTTTCCAGTGACGCACCTGCCACCGTGAAATTGGTTAGCGAGGTGGCCCAGGACGATATGATTTTGGATATTGGTCCGCAGTCTGCTGCGGCGCTTGCCGCGCAGTTGCAAAGCGCAGGTACGATTTTGTGGAATGGTCCAGTTGGCGTGTTCGAATTCGAGGCCTTTTCGAATGGTACGCGGGTTATTTCTGAAGCGATTGCCCGGAGTCCCGGTTTTTCGCTGGCGGGTGGAGGCGATACATTGGCCGCCATTGATCAATTTGGGATTGCTGCTGACGTATCGTACATATCGACGGGTGGCGGCGCGTTCTTAGAATATGTGGAAGGTAAAGTTTTGCCAGCCGTTGCTATGCTAGAGCAGCGTGCTAACTAGGGGGAAATTATGGCACTGATAAGCATGCGTCAAATGTTGGATCACGCCGCCGAGCACGGTTACGGTGTGCCGGCATTCAATGTTAACAACCTTGAGCAGACACGCGCCATTATGGAGGCCGCTGCCGAGACGAATTCACCGGTAATTATGCAAGCCAGTGCCGGCGCTCGCAAATACGCCGGGGCGCCCTTCTTGCGCCACATGATTGCAGCTGCTATTGAAGAGTTTCCTGATATTCCGGTGGTGATGCACCAAGATCACGGTGTGTCACCCGCGGTATGTCAGCGGTCAATTCAGCTTGGTTTTAGCTCGGTTATGATGGACGGGTCTTTGGGTGAGGACGGTAAAACGCCCATGGACTACGATTATAACGTTCGAGTGACTCGTCAAGCTGTTGATATGGCGCACGCTTGCGGTGTCTCTGTCGAGGGCGAGTTAGGTTGCCTGGGTTCGCTTGAAACTGGCGAAGCGGGAGAAGAAGATGGTATCGGCGCTGCGGGTATATTAACGCACGACCAAATGCTGACTGATCCAGACGAGGCCGCAGATTTTGTTGCCTCTACTGGTGTCGATGCGCTGGCGATTGCCTGTGGCACTAGCCATGGCGCGTATAAGTTTACGCGGCCACCCACCGGCGATATTCTAGCGATTGATCGAATTCGCCAGATTCATGCGAGAATTCCAAATACACATTTAGTGATGCATGGCTCTTCGTCGGTGCCCCAGGATTGGCTGGCCATTATCAATGAGTTTGGCGGTAAAATCCCAGAGACCTATGGAGTCCCTGTCGAGCAAATTCAAGAGGGTATTCGTCACGGCGTTCGCAAGGTAAATATTGATACCGATTTGCGTTTGGCCTCGACCGGTGCGATCCGTCGCTTCATGGCCGAGAACCCCTCTGAATTTGATCCCCGCAAATATCTAGCGCATAGCATTAATGCTATGAAAGAAATTTGTATCGCGCGTTATCAAGCCTTTGGTACCGCAGGTTGGGCTGACAAAATTAAGCCGATGTCCCTGTCAGATGCAGCTGACGCCTACACCGCCGGGCGCTGGTAGTATTACTCCTGAGCGGGTCGAGAGACCTGCTCCCATTTGCAGTCCCTGTTTTCACTTAAAGGTTCGTTAGAGCTGTCACTGGTTCATCCAGCGCATAGTAATGTGGTCAATTCCATCTTCGTCGTAAACGTCGCCCTCAGCGACAAAGCCTAACTCTTGGTAGAACCGCTTAAGGCGTGCCTGGGCGCCAATCAACAACTGCTCATCAGGCCAAAGTTTTTGATACTGGGTAAGTGCCAGCTGTACTGTTTTTCGGCCCAAATCTTGGCCGCGTAATGATGGGTGAACGACAATCCTGCCGATGGACGCAGCGTCGGGGTAAGATACCCCTGCGGGCAGCAGTCGAGCGGTGGCGAGCACTTTGTTCTCTAGCGTTCCGATGAGGTGAAGCGCCTTAAGATCTTTGCCATCGAGGTCTTGGTATGCGCAGGTTTGCTCGACCACGAATACCTCTGATCGAAGGGCCAGTATTTGGTATAACTGCTGGTTAGACAATGATTCAAAGTAAAGCCACTGCCAGGTCAAGGGTGTCATAATTGCATAAATCCTTATTTTCTAAAGTTTGCCTTTGTTTCGGCGTTTGAGACTTCTCGGTTTACTGCTACTATGGCGTATGCAGCGAGTCTCAAGGCGTGGTTTGGGTCCCTGAATTAATAAAAGGCAGATCTATGTTCGCAAACGCAGAATTATCAAGAGATTTTACAACGCTTAGCCAGCAGTACAAGGCTTTAGTCAAGGCACTATTGGATGTTGTAAATATCCCCCACATCCCGGTTGAGATTGAACCGACGGCAACGGGTAATTTTCGTGGATTTGATGTCGGTAAGTTCTACTTTATTGAGCGCGGCACGATCTCGGCCCGCTATCGCGGCAGAACGATTTACGTTCTTGAAGAAGGCGATATTTTGTTGCCCGATATTGCGGGCGATAGTCAAGATGATGCCACGGTGTTTTATGGTAGTGAGTCGGGAGCTACCTTGCACAGTTTCGCCGCGCTTGAATTCATGCGTCGAGTGTTCGCAGAGAATGACGGTATTAAAGTCTGGACGCGCTTGCTTGTTACGTATGCGGGCCTTATGTTGCGTGTGACTGCAGCGGCTGCACAGGAAGATACTCGTGTTACGCCAGGCTTCGAGGTTTACCAGCCCGGGGATGTGATCATCAATCAAGGCGAGAAGGCCGATTTCGTGTTTAACTTATCGTCTGGTACTGCCGAAGTTGTGGTCGATCGTATTGTTGTTGGCACCATCGCCGAAGGCGAAATTTTCGGTGCTATGGCGGCTTTGACACACAGTGAGCGCTCGGCCACAGTGCGAGCCAAGACCCAGTGTTCGGTTGTTAAGGTGCCCGAGGCACAATTTACTGAAATGATTAAAACCAACCCGACAACGATTCACTCTTTGATGGTCGATATGGCCAACTCGATTGTGAATCTGAATGAGCAGTTGGTGTCACTACAAAATGGGTCGGCTAGAAAAGCGTAAGCCGGCCAGCGGAAGTTTTATAAGATTGGAAGCCCCCCATGTCTGATATGCCCATGTTACCGGAAGAGGACGAATCGGTATCGCTGCGCGATTACGCCGAAAAAGCCTACCTTGATTACTCGATGTACGTCATTTTGGACCGCGCTTTGCCCAATGTGGGTGATGGTTTAAAGCCAGTTCAGCGCCGCATCATCTATGCCATGAGTGAGCTGGGTCTTAAGGCCACCGCTAAGTATAAAAAGTCAGCGCGCACTGTCGGTGACGTTATTGGTAAGTTTCACCCGCACGGTGACAGTGCGGCCTACGAGGCCATGGTGTTAATGGCTCAGCCCTTTAGTTACCGTTACCCCTTGGTGGACGGTCAGGGCAACTGGGGTTCCGCGGATGACCCTAAGTCCTTTGCCGCGATGCGCTACACGGAATCAAGACTAACGGCCTATGCCGACGCTTTGTTAGGCGAGCTTGGCCAAGGTACAGTCGATTGGGTCCCCAATTTTGACGGAACGATGGACGAGCCCTCGGTCTTGCCAGCCCAAGTGCCTAATGTGCTGCTTAATGGCACAACGGGTATTGCCGTGGGCATGGCGACAGATATACCGCCACATAACTTACGCGAAGTCGTATCCGCCACGATTCGTTTGTTAGAGTATCCAAAATCGACCGTTGATGAATTGTGTGAACACATTCAGGCGCCAGATTTTCCTACCCACGCAGAAATTATTACGCCCATAGAAGAGATTAAAGCGTTTTATCGCAGTGGTCGTGGATCGCTTAAAATGCGCGCCCAATGGCAAAAGGAAGACGGCGCCATTGTCGTTTATGCTTTGCCCTATCAGGTATCGGGCGCCAAAGTTTTGGAGCAAATTGCGGCTCAGATGCAAGCTAAAAAGCTACCCTTAGTGAGCGACTTGCGCGACGAGTCAGACCATGAAAACCCGACACGTCTTGTGATTGTGCCTAAGTCAAACCGAGTGGATATCGACGCCTTAATGTTGCACCTTTTTGCGACCACCGATTTAGAGCGCAGCTATCGCATTAACTTGAATTTGATTGGCAATAACGGCCGTCCGGGTGTGAAATCATTAGACGCTATTTTGCGTGAATGGCTGGAATTTCGAACTGAAACGGTCCGTCGCCGTCTGCAGTATCGCCTAGAAAAAGTGCTTAAGCGCCTGCACTTACTGGAAGGCTATTTAATTGCCTATCTAAATATTGACGAAGTCATTCATATTATTCGTACGGAAGATAAGCCAAAGTCGGTATTAATGGCACGCTTTGGTCTGTCCGATGCCCAAGCTGAAGCTGTACTTGAGCTGAAGTTGCGAAACTTGGCTAAGCTTGAAGAAATGAAGATTCGCTCAGAGCAAGATGAACTCGAGAAAGAGCGCGAGCAGCTCGAGCTGACTTTGGGCTCCACAGCTCGAATGCGAACCTTGATTAAGAAAGAGCTTTTAGCCGTGGCCGAGCAATTTGGCGATGAGCGCAGCTCTCCGTTAGTGGCGCGTGAAGAGGCCAAGGCATTCTCCGAAAAGGAGCTGATGTCAACCGAGCCAATCACGGTTGTATTGTCCGAAAAAGGATGGATTCGCGCAGCGAAAGGCCATGATATAGACCCATCAAGCTTGAGCTACAAAGCGGGAGATGGTTTTAATTTGGCTGCGGCTGGGCGTAGCAATCAAAGCGCTATTTTAATCGATACTACGGGACGAGCTTATACTTTGCCGACCCACAATTTGCCTTCGGCTCGGGGGCAGGGTGAGCCGGTAACCGGTCGCATTAGCCCGCCACCGGGTGTCGGTTTTAAAGCCCTATTGTTGGGCGACGAGCGACAAAAAATACTGCTGGCCAGTGATGCAGGCTACGGCTTCGTCACAGAACTTGGTCATCTGATGGCGAAAAACAAAGCGGGTAAAGCTATTCTGAACTTGCCTAATGGTTCTCAAGTGTTGCCGCCGGCGCACGTACCAAATGGTGATGACTTGTTGGTTGCGGCGGTGTCAACCGAGGGGCGGCTACTGGTCTTTCCTCTGGCCGATTTGCCCGAGTTGGCGCGAGGTAAAGGTAACAAAATTATTTCGATTCCCAGCGCGCGCGTGAAGTCCCGAGAGGAAATGGTAAATGGTATCGCCGTTTTAACACAGGAGTCTCGATTGGTATTGCACGCTGGCAAGCGGCACTTAACGCTTAAGGTAAGCGAGTTAGATCACTACCGCGGCGAGCGAGGACGCCGTGGCAGCAAGCTACCTAGGGGGCTACAAAACGTCGACTATCTTGTCGCCGAACATCCAGAGGCTACTTAAGTTTACGGTGCGCTTGATCTGCTTGCTCGGCTAGTAGCTCGAGCGTCTCGGGCGGTATGCCTACAATAGAGGCGTAGCCATCGATAACAGGGCCTAAGGTGTAACCCTCGTTAAATGGGGCGTCTTCGCACAGGCTGTTCTCAATCCACAAGACGCCGCTTTGCTTAAATGCATGCTGTAGTTGATCGAAATGATTTTGGACATACAAGTCAGCGTAAAAGCTGTGTTCATCCAGCGGTCGAAGCTCGGATTGTCCTAAAACGCAGCGAACCTGGTATTTAAGCTGTCCCGCGTCTTCCTGTTTTTTGCACAGCATCTGCAACAATAACGATGCTTGTGCCGCCGCCGTTGTGGCGCGTCTGGAGTCTTGGTCGGAAAAAATCATGGCAACACACAGTTGACGAACCACATGGATCTTGCCGCCGTACAGTTGGGCGGCGCTTCGTAGGCACTGATATAAGCGTTGGGTGTAGCGCTCTAAGGACTCTTCGTTAAGTGTTGCAACGTAGTGCTCCAGTGCATCGAGCGATACCAGCGATATCACCGTTTGATTCATGTGAGGGCGCTGGGGGTCCAGGTCGACCTGCTCTGCCAGCAGATCCAGGGGCAATGCCCGTAAGCGTGTCTCTATGGCACGAATTTCGTTGGCCGTATCCGCGGTATCTTCAAGTTGGGGTATTTGTAGTTTTAGTGATTCCAGGGCGCGCGAATAAATGCGGCCAATTTGGGTGGCAAGTGCACCCATTGCGATCGCAATAATGACCGCCAAACCTGATAAAGTCCAACGCTGTTGTGACCGTAAATTAGAGGCCATCTGATCGCTGTAGTCGATTCGTAGCTCAGCTAATACTCTGCCATCGATTTCGATCGGGATGGTTTGGTGAGCATCTCCTTTGGTTCCAGCTTTGGCAATCACACTACCGTTGGATTCGCTCAGAGTCGCACCTAGAATCCAGCCTTCGCGAATACTTCGGTTTAAGATTGCGCTGGTGGCCAGATTATCTTTATTTAGTAAAGCTAAGTTGAGCTGGCTGCTGAGCTGCTCTGCCAAGGTGGCGCTTACAACCTTTGCTTGCTCTGAGGTGATGTATTGAGTCGATCGGGCAGCCAATAAGACCAGTGTCAAGCTGGCAATCAGTGTGAGTGCTGCGGTGGCAATCCCGAGTTGAAGTCGGATCGGAAGTTGTTTGAAGTATTCTGGCACGTTCGTATCCAACCAAGGTTAGGGCGGAGGATACCTTACCGATGTCGTTTTGCGAAGTAATACCCACTTGTGTCTGATAACCAGACCAGTAAACTACGCATCTCTGAACACTAGGATCTGCCAGTGACCGATATCGTTCTTGCGACCTTTTCCGGAAGCGACGTGCCAGGCTTAACAGCCAAGATGATGGCACTGTGTGCCCAGCACCAATGTGACATCTTAGATATCGGCCAGTCGGTTATCCACGATCGATTATCCATTGGTTTACTGTTGGCGATTCATACCAGTGAATCGCACAGCGCTTTGCGTCAGCAACTGCAAACGATGTGTAACGATGAGCAGCTGAGTCTAGGCTGGGAGTCGGTTTCCACCGAGCGTTATTCTGAATGGGTTGCGGCCCAGGGTAGCCCTCGTTATATCGTCACATTGCTTGCTCGCCGAGTTACCGCAGAGCATATCGCAGCACTTGGCGCCGTTGTGTATCGTCACGGTCTAAACATTGACGGAATTACACGTTTATCAGGTCGTATACCACTAGGGCCTGTGCCGACTTCTAGCAAGGCTTGTGTGGAATTTTCGGTCAGAGGTCAAACCGCTGACCGCGCGCAGTTCAAGCGTGAGTTGATGTCGGTTGCCAGTGGTTTGGAGATGGATTTGGCCTTCCAGCAAGACGATATGTATCGGCGTAATCGTCGGTTAGTGGTTTTCGATATGGACTCGACACTTATCGAGGCCGAAGTGATTGATGAGTTAGCGAAGCGCGCTGGCGTGGGTGAGCAAGTCGCTGAAATTACCGAGCGTGCCATGCGCGGCGAGTTAGATTTTAAAGCCAGTTTTCGTGAGCGATTGGGTCTGCTAAAAGGCTTGTCTGAATCTGTTTTATCCGAAATTGCTGCTGAATTGCCAATTACTGAAGGAGCTGCACATTTAATCAGCGTGTTGCGTCGCTTGGGATATCGAACAGCGATTGTGTCGGGCGGTTTTACTTATTTTGCTAAAAAGCTGCAGGCAGAGCTGGGCATGGATTACGTCTTTGCTAATGAGCTTGATATTCATGACGGCCTTGTCACTGGCGAAGTAAAGGGTGAAATCGTTGACGGTGAGCGTAAAGCACTCTTACTGCGTCAGTTGGCCGAGCAAGAGAACATCGATCTTCAGCAGGTCATTGCTGTGGGGGATGGTGCAAACGATTTGCCTATGCTTGGCATTGCCGGCCTTGGTGTGGCGTTTCGCGCTAAGCCTTTGGTGAAGGAGGCAGCCGAACAGTCTATTTCCACCCTGGGTCTGGATGCGATTTTGTATTTACTGGGCATAGCCGATCGTTACCAGACGCCCGTGTAACGTGAAGGTACTTACAGGTAGTGCCATACCGCGTTGAAAGGATTTTTATCTAGTATTCCGTGTTCGTCGGCCATGACATCTTTTAGCTGCTGCATATAGCGGAAAGCAAATTGCGAGTAACTCGGCGTTGACGAGACTTGTCGTTGCAACTGCGCATAATGGCTTTGGCTGCCTTGTACCAGCGAAATTTTCTGAAATTCTTTAAAGCCTAGTCGCGGTGTGATCAGCGTTTGAGGCGTGCCGGTCAGTGAGATTTCGGGTAGCAAAAGTACCCGAACAGGGTCCGATACTTCGCCAAACTTTTTGATAGTTTGGGCACCAAAGGCAAATGCACTTGGGCTTAGTAACGATACGCCAATTAGAGTCTTAGCGTTTTCGAGCTGGCTGACCCAGCGAATGGTGGCTATTACCCAGTCGTTCGTGCCTTCTTCGCACAGCCCAACAACATCGTCCGTTTTGACGCTGCGAGGTAGAGCACTGCTCCATTCTAGGCAGTAACCGCCGGTGCTAGAGTTAATGACTCGCACGCGATGCTTGGGGTAGCGGCGATAAAGTTCTGCGCCGGATAAGTCATCGTCCGGTGCGATTCTGGCTGTACGGCTGCGCTCTTGGGAGTAAGCGTCGTCGCCGATCTCATCGGTAACGCTTTGATCTTCGGTCTCTGATGACTGTTTCGAATGCTGATCGGTGTCGCTGCGATGCAAAAACGCGGCAACGTCGCCGGTATGTGTACTTTCGGATGAGGAGCCTTCTTGCAGAACGCGCTCAAAAATACGCTCTCCCGCTATGTGAAAATGGACGCTCGCGAGGCCGACCACAATGTGCATCGTACCGGCTACTTGGGTTCTAGAGAATCCACGGATATTGACTTGCCCGAGCGAGCTTACAAGATGCTCTAGTACATCTGCACTAAGCATGGGCTCTTTGTGGTTTTCGACGATAGACTTTGCGGGTCGATGACGAACGTAATTGATGTGTTCTCTAAACCTAGTGGTTAGCGGCTCGCTGAATAAATAGCGGTGTTGCGCACCAAGGTCAGAGGTGTTTTCAGGTTCGGTGTTATAAACGGGAGCGCTATCAGACCCTAGATCGATAATGAAAAGGCCCTCGCCTGAGGTGGGGGGCAGCAAATGACATAGTTCGCGCTGATCGTGAAACTGCCGATAGACTACAGGCAGATCCTTTTGTCTGAGTTGGTTGGGCCGACAAGAGCCCAGCAGACAAATTTGTGTGAACCGTGCTTTAACAGAGCACGAGCCGTCGAGCTCGTCGGTGACTTTGATGTCCGACAGCTGCTGTCGATCGCATAACAAGTAAAGTTGGTTAAGTTCTAGCCAGCTGCCGCGTTCAAGTGGTTTATAAAGCTGCAGGGTCTGTAAAAAGCGGCGCCCCGCCATGCTGATGGCGCGGTGCAGGCCCTCGCACGTTGTTTTAGCCGGACTGCCAGATTGGAAACGGCCCCTCTGTTGAATAGCCTGTACCGCAACTAGGGTATAGCCGGTGGTGATTTGTTTGGCCAAGTTATCTGCCAGTTCGTACATCTCTCGAGCTTCGGCTGGTAACGACAGCGGCTGATTCAAGAAGTATGTTGCTAGGCTGTTTAATGCGGTGTACACGGGGCGGCGGAGGCTATTCAAAATTGCCAAGCGCTGGTCGGCTGGCATGTCGATTCGGTTTAATTCCCAGGTCGCTTTGAGCAAGCCACGCGACATCAGTTTTGCATTGGTGAGCGGTAAATCCTCGGCCCATTTAGCCGCGGCAGTTGGCGTTACGTCAAACAAAGAACAGGACGATAGTTCTGCTCTAGGAATACGTAATTTGATGGAAGGGGCTTCTGTCACTCGTGCACGCCAATTGCTAACCGGTAATTTAGCATTGCACTATAGCATGACGTGCTAAATCGGCAATCAATGCAAATGTAACTACTCTTAGTAAATTAGTGTTTTTGAAGCACTTCCCGGTATTTCGCTGACTAATTTTGGCACGAGGTAACCTGGTAGTCTCGCTTGAAGCGTTTGGTGCACTCGCTTGCTATCGCTTAAGGGTTGGTAGAAGTGTGCGGCTCCTTGCACTGGGTCAAGTGTGTGTAGGTAATAGGGTAGCACCCCAATTCTAAACAGCTCGACACTTAGGGCTTCCAGTGTCTCTGCAGAATTATTAATGTTTTTTAACAGAACCGATTGGTTTAGTAAGGTCACACCCTGTGCGTTAAGGTGTGCCATTGCGAGTCCAACCTCGGCATCAATTTCCTGAGGGTGATTGCAGTGAACGACTATGGTCACCTGAAAGCGTGACCGGCCAAGTTGTTCGCACAGTTCTGGTGTAATACGCTGAGGAATCACAATGGGCAATCGGGTATGAATACGAAGGCGCTGGATGTGAGGTATGGTTTCAAGTTGGTTTATGAGCTCGCTTAATTTGCGGTCGCTAGTCAGCAGAGGGTCGCCGCCGCTCAGAATCACCTCGGTGACATCTGTCTGACTACGAAGATAAGCTAGGGCGTCGGTCAAACGAGCCGGCGTCAGAATGTTGGAGCCGTAATCATTGTGGCGACGGAAGCAGTAGCGACAGTTCACTGCACAGGAGCCCGAAGTCATGAGTAATACGCGGCCGAAGTACTTATGAATAATGCCTGGTACAGGCGTAAACCGCTTTTCTTCCAAAGGATCGGTCATACCCCCCTGATTCGGTGTCATTTCCTCTTTTAGAGCCAAGACTTGAAGCAAGAGGGGGTCTTGGGGGTTTCCGTATTCGATGCGAGACACAAAGGGCTTGGGTGCTAAAATTGGAAATCCCGAGGCCTCACCGGTTATGGCGGTTACCGAATTAGGGGATACGCCCACGGCTTGAAGCAACTCGGTGCTGTGGCGAATGGCACTTTGTAAAATACTTTGCCAATCAGAACTCTGCCATTGGAGAGAGGTGTGCGATATCATAGGCCTACTGCAAATATTGAGACAAACATTATGGCAAATTTTTCAACCAACGAATTTCGTCCAGGCTTAAAAGTTATGCTAGATGGCGAACCCTGTAGCATCCTTGAAAACGAATTTGTTAAACCCGGTAAAGGACAGGCCTTTAACCGAGTGAGAATGCGTAACTTATCGACCGGCCGCGTTTGGGAGCGCACCTTTAAATCAGGTGAAACCCTAGAAGGCGCGGACGTAATGGATCATACCATGGAATATTTGTACACCGACGGTGAGTTCTACTATTTCATGGATCCTGTGACATTTGAACAGCACCAAGCCGACAAAAAGGCGGTAGGTGAGACGCACTTGTGGTTGAAAGAGCAAGACACCTGTGAAGTAACTTTGTACAACGGCACGCCCCTGTCGGTAACGCCACAAAACTTTGTTGAGCTGGAAATTGTCGAAACTGATCCTGGCTTGAAAGGTGATACCGCTCAGGGTGGCAACAAGCCAGCACGCTTGTCGACGGGCGCGGTGGTGAAAGTTCCGCTATTTGTGACCCAAGGCGAGGTTATTAAGGTCGATACTCGCTCGGGTGAATATGTTTCACGAGCGTCTAAATCGTAAGTGACTGACACCCGTCAGAGGCTTGAGCGAATCGCGCGTGCGCGTTCAGCGGTGCGCGATTTTTTTGCAAGGCGTAATGTCTTAGAGGTCGGTGCACCCGTGGCCGGAGCACGAGCAGTCACCGACCCTCAGCTTGAATCGATATGCTTTCGTGTTGTGAACGAAACGCGTTATCTACAAACGTCGCCGGAATTTGCCTTGAAACGGCTACTAGCGCAGGGCAGTGGTGACATCTATTCCTTGGGTACGGTGTTTCGTGATGATGAACAGGGTCGGTGGCATTCGCCTGAGTTTACGATGTTGGAATGGTACCGATTGGGATTTGACCACCACGACTTAATGGATGAAGTTGAATCACTGGTGCAATCGGTGTGGGCTAGGGTGCCTGCTGTCGACAGGGTCTCGCATCAGAAGCTCTACCAAGAAGTTCTGGGGCTTGATTCGCTGAGCGCTACCGTTGAACAACTCAAAGCTTGTGCGCAAAGATTGCAGGATTGTCCGTTTACGGAAACAAGCCGAGTATTTTGGTTGGACTTGTTGTGGGCAATTGGTATCGAGCCTGCTCTGCAGGGGCGGGCGTGTTTTGTGTACGATTTCCCAATCGAACAGGCAGCCTTGGCGCGATTGGGTGCCAGCAAGGGGCAAACGGTGGCGCACCGCTTTGAATTGGTAATTAATGGCGTTGAATTGGCCAATGGGTTTTGGGAGTTAACCGATGCCGACGAGCAGCAACGCCGCTTTGAAGCAGATAATCTAAATCGAGAGCGCTTGGGTCAGCCCCGCGTCGAGCCAGATGAGCGACTTTTACAGGCTCTGCACAATGGCTTACCAGACTGTGCTGGCGTGGCACTGGGCTTTGATCGCTTAGTGGCTCTGAGTTCCGGCTTTCAGCAGGTATCCGATGCTTTGGCTTTATCTTGGGATCGAGCCTAGCTTAGCGGCGAGATGGTACGCAGCGATTTTTAGAGATGTTTTTGCCCGATATTCCGCGACGCGAAGGCGATTGCGATAAATGGGCACAGCAAGTTAAAAAATGCATAGGGTGCGTACGAGAACGACGCTACGCCTAACGTGGCTGTCATATAAGCACCGCAGGTGTTCCATGGAATTAGGACCGATGTCAGCGTGCCAGAATCTTCCAGGGTTCTAGACAAGTTTAGCTCGTCTAAACCCTGTTTGCGGTAAGCCTGCTTAAACATTCGCCCAGGCAGCGCAATCGCAATGAATTGATCGGCCGCTAAAAGGTTGGTCGAAAAACAGGTAGCTACTGTTGTGGCTACGAGTGATGTCACACCACGGACACCTTTAAGCGCAATTGCGATTAGACGGTCTAAAATACCTGTACGCTCTAGGATGCCACCAAAGCTTAGTGCGCATACGATTAGCCAGATGGTATTTAACATTGACGACATACCACCTTTGCTGAGCAGTTTGTCCAAAAAGGCATTTCCCGTATCTGCTTGAAAGCCGTTGAATAGAACGCTCCAAATGCCAACGACCACATCGCTGATGCTGTCACCGCTTCCTTTAATTAGTGCCGCAGCGGTGTCCGCCTGAAATATTGCCGCAAAAACGCCGCCAATAAGCGACGAGATCACAATGGCGGGATACGCAGGAATTCGCTTGGTAATCAAAGTCAACATGACCACCAAGGGAATTAATAAGTGTAGGCCAATCTGGAATTGTTGGTTGATTGCGCCTTGTAGCAGATCGATATCGGTGGGGGTGCCGCCCTGCTTGCTGCCCAAAACAAAGAACGCGATGCAGGCCAAAAAAAATGCGGGAATGGTCGTCCAGAGCATGTGGCGTATGTGTTGAAATAAATCGACCCCGGTAACGGCAGAAGCCAAGTTCGTGGTGTCGGACAATGGCGATAGCTTGTCGCCAAAATAGGCGCCAGAGATGATCGCGCCAGCGGTAATTTCTAACGACAAATCAAAGCTGCCGGCGATACCAATTAGGCCTACCCCGAGGGTGCCCGCTACGGTCCACGAGCTGCCGATGCTGACGGCAACAACCGCACACAAAATAGCGCAGGTCGCGTAAAAGTAAGACGGGTTTATGAGCTCGATACCGTAGTAAATCATGGCGGGGACGGTGCCCGCTAATATCCAGGTGCCAATGAGCATGCCCACGCTTAACAAAATCATAATGGGCCCTAGTCCTACGTGAATGCCTTCGGTTAAGCCCGCTTGCAGCTCTTCATAGCTGATACCCTGTTTTAAGCCAACGAGCATGGCGATACAGCCGGCTAGAATCAGCGCGATTTGATTAGCGCCATACGAGGCATCGGCGCCAAAAAAGTAAACTGACGCACCCAGACTGGCAATCAAAAACACAATGGGTAACAATGCAAGCGCTAGCGGCATGGTGGTTTCTTCTTGATGTTCCAGTGGCGTCGACACAGTCCAATAGCTCCCCAAAATTTACTGTCAGGGAGCATGCCCGAAAAACGCGTCAAGGTACAGACTTTGGGATTTAGGGGTCTTATTTGAATAGATCTAAGCAGGCACTGATACTTGGCTTAAGTGCGGTCTTGTTGTGGTCGACGGTAGCAACGGCGTTTAAGATCGCGCTACGCTACCTTGATGTGCTTAGTTTGGTGTCTCTCGCGTCTGTAGTATCCACGCTTATTTTAGTATTTTGGTTGGCAGCGCAAAGCCGGGTTAAAGAGCTTGCGGCAGCTTTGCGCGAGCGCCCCTTTAAGTACTTAGCCATGGCGTGCATTAACCCCTTGCTGTACTACGTGATTCTGCTGACCGCCTACGATTTATTGCCGGCGCAACAGGCTCAAACCATAAATTACACATGGGCGATTATCTTATCGTTACTGGCCGTGCCAGTGCTGGGCCAACGCCTGCTGCCTAAAGATCTAGTAGCCGTCGCTGTAGGTTATCTAGGCGTGGTGATTATTGCCACGGAAGGCAGCTTCAAATTGGGTGCCATTCAAAGCACCGTGGGTTTAGGCTTGGCCTTGATCAGTACCTTGGTGTGGGCTGGGTTTTGGCTGGCGAATACCCGCTTGCAAGAGGCCAAAGATGTGGCCTTGGCAGCCATGTTTGTTATGTCTAGTCCCTTGGCCATTGCTTATCTGGTAGTTAGCGGTGGGCTTTCTGAAATTAGTTGGCAGGGCTTAGGTGCGGCCGTCTATGTTGGTTTGTTCGAGATGGGGGTGACTTTTTTGCTGTGGTCACAAGCACTGTCGCGAGCGGTTCATGTGGCTCGCGTAGCCAATTTAATTTTCTTAGCCCCTGTGTTTTCGCTGGTTTTAATACAAGTGGTACTGGATGAACCAGTACATCCGGCGACTCTAGTGGGCTTTGCTCTGATCGTTCCTGCGATTTTACTGCAGCAGCGCGAACCTTGAATTTTTTGATTGGCCCCGTGCTTGGCCAACGTTTTAGATTGGCCGGCGATAACCTGGCTTGGCAAAGGTCAGCTGGACGGTGCCAATCACACGTTCACGAAAGCCGCCTTCGCAATAGCACAAGTAGTACTCCCACAGTCTTTCAAAATCATCGTCAAAGCCCATTGCTTTGATTGCATCAAGATTTTGAGAGAAACGGTCTCGCCAATCGGCAAGGGTGCGGGCGTAGTCGTGAGTGATGTCGCGCAAATTTACCATTTCAAGATCTGTTTGTTCGCCTATGTGTTTTGTAATTTGTCCAAGCGAGGGTAGGCAACCGCCCGGGAAAATATAGCGATTAATGAAGTCAACGCTGGACTTGTAAGATTCATAGCGCGCATCGGGAATGGTGATGCTTTGAATAACGGCGATGCCACTGGGTTTCAAAAGAGAGCTCAGCTTGGCGAAGTAAGTTGCAAAAAACTCATGGCCCACCGCTTCGATCATCTCGATAGACACTAGTTTATCGAACTGACCCTGTAAGTCTCGGTAGTCCTTACATAACACGGTGACGCGATCTTCAAGGCCTGCTTGTTTAACACGCTGACGGGTCAGCTTGAACTGCTCTTGAGAGATGGTAGTGGTTGTCACTTTGCAGCCATAATTCTGCGCTGCATATACCGCCATTGCGCCCCAGCCAGAGCCAATTTCTACCAAGTGGTCGCTGGGCTTGAGCTCCAGCTGTTGGCAAATAACGCGAAGTTTATTCACGGAGGCCTCGTGCAAGCTAGAGCCAGCTTCTTCGTAAACCGCGGCAGAGTACATCATTGTTGGATCTAGAAAATGCTGAAAGAACTCATTGCCGAGATCGTAGTGGGCAGCAATGTTTTTCCTGGATCCCGTTTGGGTGTTACGGTTAAAAAAATGTTGTAAGCGCAGCGTCTGCTTAAATACCCAAGAGTGTTTGCTTTTAAAGCCATCCAGTAAGGCTAGGTTAGCGCTGAAGAAGCGCATCACTTCGGTTAGGTCTGGTGACGACCAGTAGCCTCTGATGTAGGCTTCGCCCGCCGCGATTGAGCCTCCCCCTAGCATATCTCGGTAAAGCTGTTGATCATGTATCAAAACCCTAGCCTTAATGCTCGAGGCGCAGTCGCTCTTGCCGTAGTGCATGCACTGATCACCTTCTTGCAGTTCTAGATGACCGATCTGGGTTTTTTGGAGCAAAGCTAGGAATATTTTCCGAGCAACGTTGCTTCTGCCCTGGCGGAGTCCAAGTTTGGGTAACCGGATCCTACCAACGCTGGGGCTGTTCATAAGGCTTGCTCCTTACTGGGATGTGGATAAATTGGCGTCCTCTTGAGCCAAAGTATTAGTGCCTGCCAGTATATGCCGGCGGCAACCTTCAGAGTCATGTGCGGATAACGCCACAATATTGCGGTGGCGGATTCTGCCGTTAGGGGTTCGGCCATTAAGGACAGTGACGCTAAAAATATCGGTTCTGAAGCCTGGTTGACCTTAAGTTGTATGTTTAGCTTGTCATCGGGTGTGCCACACGCAAAGTGATAGCTCATATCCATGGGGTTAAAAGGCGATACATGCATAGCCTTGTCAAAGCGGAAGTCGGCTTGGCCATCTATGCACGGCACCACGTACGCAATGCGCTCTTCCCAAGGTGTGTTTGTGACCTCAAGTACGACGGCCTGAAGCTTCTCTGCGGTATCAAAGCAAAAGTAACAGGTAATGGGGTTTATTGAATATCCGAAATAACGCAGATTCGCGAGTAAGTAAACATCGCCGGTGGGGCGAAAGCCCAACTCGTTTTCAACTTTGTTCTTCACTGCGCAACTTAGTTCAATATCGTGAGGCGCTAGAAAGTCGGACCGTGCGAATTTTGCCATGCTGAACCGGCTGGTGCCCCACCCTGGCAATTGGCTTAAGGTTCGGGAAAGTTGGTTCAAGTTTAAGTAGGGGAGAAACACGGAATACTGAAAGTGATGAAGCCGAGGTGCTTGGCGTCGGTGATATAAGGTTCCGACGTACAGGCGATTCATTATGCAGCGGCCTTCGCTTGCTTAGGTATGGCCTGCAGGACCCTGAGCGCGCTGTTGACGCCGTCTTCATGAAAGCCATTGTGCCAATAAGCGCCGCAATACCAGGTCTTGTTGACACCATTGATCTCATGCCAGCGCTCTTGGGCAGCGATACCTTCTAATGAGAACACCGGGTGGTCATAGCTAAAGCGGCCTAGGATTCTATTGGGATTTATGCCCTGAGTCTGATTGAGTGTAACGCAAAAAGTCTCGGGCGCTTCTAGACCCTGAAGAATGTTCATGTTGTAGGTCACGACTGCCTGATCACGGTCGGGCGTCAAAGCGTAATTCCAACTTGTCCAGGTCTTGCGATTCCGCGGGAGCACTTGATCGTCAGTGTGCAATACCACGTCATTGGTTTGGTATGGGATAGCCCCCAAAATGCTGCGCTCTTCGGGCGAGGCATCTTTGAGCATGGCCAAGGCCTGGTCCGAGTGGGTGGCGATCACAATCTGATCAAACTCATGAATTTGACCTGCCGCTTTAAAGCGCACTCCGGTTGGGCGGCGCTCGATTTCTGACACTTGCGCCTTGGTGACTATTTTGCTCGCAAAACGTGCAATGAGCGGTGCAAGGTATTCACGTGACCCGCCATCAATAACCCGCCATTGCGGCCGATTTTTAACGTTCAGCAATCCGTGATTCTTAAAAAAGCGCAGGAAAAATTGCGCTGGAAACGACTCTATGGCCTGCCATGACGCTGACCAGATAGCGGCGGCCATGGGTACTAAGTACCACTGTCGAAAACTCTGAGAGTAACGCTTTCGTTGAAGGTATTCTCCCAATGTCTCGTCGGCCCGCAAGGCGCCAGTCTCTAAATCGTTCTGTGAATCCTTGTTGAATGCGAGAATATCTCGCACCATGCGAATGAACTTGGGCGACATAAGATTTCGGCGTTGCGCGAATAGAGTGTCCAGCGAGCTGCCCGAATATTCGAGTCCTGTTGAGCTGTCTTTTACACTAAACCCCATTGAGGTTGCCTTGGAGCTAACCCCGATTTCGTTAAGTAGTTGTATGAAGTTGGGGTAGGTCCAATCGTTATAGACAATGAATCCGGTGTCGATTGCGTATTTTCGTGGCCCCAACTGGACGTCAACGGTTGCCGTGTGCCCGCCGACGCGCGCGGCGCTTTCAAACACCGTGACGTCGTGCATCTTACTTAAGTAATAGGCGCAGGTCAGGCCTGAGATGCCTGAGCCGATAACCGCAATTTTCACCCGCATGACCCCGCGTGTATGATTGATTTTGATTCTTACAGAAGGACTTACGCGGGTTTTTTAAGATCAGATCAATCAATCAAGTGATCCGACTTCACAAATGTGCGTATACTCCTATGACATACATCGAGGCAAGGATATGTCCGTGGTGACAAAAAAGCCGGGAGACGAGGTGGCAAACCTTGAATTCGGACGGCGTACAGATGAGTGGAGCCAATGCTTACGCACGATTGCGAAACACCGAGACCGTTCGGCTTTCGCGCGTTTCTTCAAGCAATTTGCTCCTCTGATCAAAGCCTTTGCCTTGTCGGGCTCCACGCTGTCGGCCAACCATGCCGACGAGCTGGTGCAGGAAGTTATGTTGAAAGTCTGGCAAAAAGCCGACGGGTTCAATCCCGACAAGGCCTCTGCTAGCACTTGGGTTTATACGATTGCACGAAACTGCCGTACAGATTTATACCGGCGGTTGCAGAAATTTGATACGCCGCTGTCCGCCGATGATGTGTCACTGGATCAGGACGGTGAAGAGCCTGCCGCGATGTTGCATCAACGGCGTATGCGAGATCGGATTCATGCAATGATGAACACCCTGCCTGCGGACCAGGCGCATATATTGGCGAAAGTATACATGGAAGGGAAGTCGCATTCGGAAGTAGCCAGTGAGTTAGATTTACCGCTGGGAACTGTCAAGTCTCGAGTGCGACTTGCGATTCAAAAGCTACAGATACAAATGGAAGATTAAGAGAGATGGCGAAGTTTCACCCCGATTTACACGTGCTTACGGAGTTTACCGCTGGAACGCTGCCGTTAGCCCAGTCAGCGTGCGTATCACTGCATTTGACCTATTGTGCTAAATGCCAAGAAATTACTGAGGCACAAACAGCGATGGCGGCCAACTTATTTGAAGACTTGGAGCCCGCCAATGTAAGTGACAGTCAACTGGACATTGTGATGTCGAGGCTGGATGAGGATGCCCCGCTGACCTACCCAAAGACTCCTAGAGATGACGCCTCAAGCACTCCAGCCGTTCTGCAGCGTTTGATGCATGGTGATTTCAGCGATTTAACGTGGAAAAAAATAACATCGGCTCTGCGAATTTCCTATTTATCGACGGGCGATCCGTATTACGAATTCGCTTTATACCACATCAAAGCAGGCGGTGTGATTCCCGAGCATACTCACCGAGGATCTGAAATGACCTTAGTGCTAGAGGGTGGGTTTAGCGACTCGGAAGGCACCTATCATGCGGGTGACTTTTTGTTCCGTGAATCAGGTGATGTGCACTCGCCGGCGGCCCTCGCTCACGAAGATTGTATCTGCCTAGCGGTTTTGGATGCGCCACTGAAATTCACCCGTTTGCGTCACCGATGGATGAACCCTTTCCTGCAGTTAAAGGCCTCTTAAGCACCCCGTAAGCGCAGGCCTATGTGACACGCATTGCGATTAGGATGGGCAATATAGCCAGTTTCGACCATACGCCGATGAGTTTTTGTATGATAAAGTGAACTCTCGCGTCGGGTTTTGGGCGCGATTGAACGCGTGTGGTAAGCACAGTCTGTGCGCCCGCAATAGCATACATTATTACAGCAAGGGAACTTAGCAATGCGTATAGCCGTTCCACGGGAGACTCATCCCGGAGAAAATCGCGTGCCTGTTACCCCAGAAACCGCAAAGAAGCTAGTGCGTCTTGGTGCCGAGGTTGTTATCGAGGCGGGTTTGGGTGAAGGAACAGGTTACAGCGATAGTGAATATCAAGAAGCAGGTGCAAGCATAAGCTCTGACCGGGAAGCGTTGTTTACGCAAGCAGACCTACTGTTGCGTTTGCGTAAGCCAAGCTTGGACGAAGTGGCGCTCATGCGTGAGGGCTGCATTCACGTTAGCTACTTGGATCCGTTCAATGAGCGTGAACTTATTGAAGCCTTGCGAGAGAGAGGCGTTACCTCTATCAGCATGGAGATGATTCCACGCACCACCCGCAGCCAAAAGATGGATGCCTTGTCGTCGCAAGCAAACCTTGCGGGTTATATGACCGTCATGTTGGGAGCAATGCATTTGCCCCGCATTTTGCCTATGATGATGACGCCTGCAGGCACGCTAAAGCCGGCAAAAGTGTTCGTCATTGGTGCTGGTGTTGCAGGTCTACAAGCCATTGCAACGGCCAAGCGGCTAGGCGCACGTGTTACTGCGTTTGATACTCGGGCTGTAGTGGCCGAGCAAGTACAATCCTTAGGCGCTACCTTCCTCGAAATTGACCTGGGTGAAACTGGTCAAACTAAAGATGGATATGCAAAGGCACTTACCGACGAACAAATTGCAATGCAGCGCGAGGCTCAAAAAGCTGTGATTGCTGAATCTGATATCGTCATAACGACGGCGCAAGTGTTTGGTCGCAAACCGCCTGTGTTAGTCACGCAAGATATGCTGGAAGGTATGGCGTCAGGCTCTGTTGTGGTTGATATGGCCGCCGAGACGGGCGGTAACGTCGAGGGCTCAGTCCCGAATGAGGTCGTTACCGTAAACGGAGTAACTATCGTGGGTCTGGGCAATTTGCCAAATTACGTGTGTAAAGACGCAAGCCAAATGTATGCCTCAAACTTGTTTAATTTAGTGGAAGATAGCTGGGATAAAGAGGGCAGCGGCTTCGCCATTGATTTCGAACACGACATTCTGCCCGGATGCATCATTACCCACGGGGGTGAGGTGACCAACACCACAATCAAGCAGTTCTACGAGGGAGGGCAGTGACATGACGATTGTATTTTTGACCTTCATTTTAATGCTCTCGGTCTTTTTGGGTTTTGAGCTAATTAATAAGGTGCCGGCTACCTTGCACACCCCATTGATGTCTGGCGCTAATGCAATTTCTGGTATTACTGTGGTAGGCGCTATCGCTCTGGCGGGCACTGGTGATCAAGATTTGGCTCAGTGGTTGGGCGCCGGCGCGGTTGCGCTTGCCTCGATTAACGTGGTGGGTGGGTACTTGGTTACCGACCGCATGTTGGCGATGTTTAAGAAGAAAGAGGGGGCCCGCAAATGAGTTCCATGAATGGTTTGATTATTCAGCTGGCTTATGTTGCCGCGGCAGCCTTGTTTATCATGGGCCTTAAGTTACTTGGTTCGGCGGCGACCGCTCGTAAAGGAAACACCTTTTCTGCTGCAGGTATGCTTGTTGCCATAGTAGCCGCCTTAATTGATCAGGGCATTGTCAGCTATCAATGGATTATTATCGGTATTTTGGTCGGTGGCCTAATCGGCGCTGCGGCAGCGCGTCTGGTGCAAATGACCTCTATGCCCGAGATGGTGGCGCTATTTAATGGTTTTGGTGGTCTTGCCAGTTTGTTGGTGGGCTGGGCTGCGTTAAATGGTGATGCAACAACCTTTACCGTCATCACGATTGTGTTGTCTGTATTGATTGGCGGCGTGACGTTTACCGGCTCACTCATTGCCTATGGCAAACTTAGCGAAACTTTGGGCAGTGGCGCAATTCAGTTTCGTGGCCAGCAGGTGGTGAATTCCTTGATTGTTCTGGGAATTATTGGCTCTGCAGCGATGTTGTCGATGGATCCCACCAACATGACCTGGCTATACGCTGTAATTGGTCTGTCATTATTGTTTGGCATTATGGCGGTGATTCCTATCGGCGGTGCCGATATGCCGGTTGTGATTTCGTTGCTGAATTCATACTCGGGTTTGGCTGCGTGTGCGGCTGGTTTTGCCATTAATAACAACATATTGATTGTGGCGGGTTCGCTGGTCGGTGCGTCCGGCATTATCCTAACTCAGATTATGTGTAAGTCGATGAACCGCTCGCTAGGCAACGTTTTGTTTAGCGGCTTTGGCTCGGGCGTTACCGAGGCCACCGTAGTTGAAGGTGAAATCAAGCCTATCTCTGTGGAAGATGCGTACTATGTACTCGAGGCTGCAACCAACGTCGCCATTATTCCGGGCTACGGGATGGCGGTTGCGCAAGCGCAGCACGTGGTCAAGGAGTTATGTGAGCTACTCGAGCAAAACGGCGCAGAAGTGAATTTCGGTATTCACCCGGTGGCTGGGCGTATGCCCGGACACATGAACGTGCTTTTGGCCGAGGCAGACGTTCCCTACGATCAGCTGCTGGAAATGGACGAGATCAACCCTCGCATGGAGACTGTAGATGTCGCCATTGTTATTGGCGCTAACGATGTAGTTAATCCTGCGGCGCGAGAGGTCGAGTCTTCGCCCATTTATGGCATGCCAGTTATCAACGTTGATACTGCAAAAACGGTATTTGTGTTGAAACGCTCTATGGCGTCAGGGTTCGCGGGTATCGAGAACCCATTGTTCTATAAAGAGAACACTCGCATGCTATTTGGTGATGCGAAAGAGTCAATCGGTGGATTGATTCGAGAGTTCAGCTAAGTTCTATCTGCTGAGCGGGCGTGAGCCCGCTCGTTAAACTGCAATTCTGCTAGGCGTTTGTACAAGGGGCTGGTATGTAACAGCTCGTGGTGTCTGCCTTGTGCAACGATTTTTCCCTGATCTACAACGACAATTCTATCAACGTGCAAGATGGTTGAGAGTCTGTGGGCAATGATAACCGTAGTGCGGTTTTGCATTAGTTCGGCTAAGGCCGTTTGAATGTGATGCTCAGATTCGGTATCCAGCGCGCTGGTTGCCTCGTCAAGTAACAATATTCTAGGGTCTTTTAAAATAGCACGAGCAATTGCAACGCGCTGCTTTTGGCCACCCGATAAACGCACGCCCTGCTCACCCAGGTAAGCGCCGTACTGGTCGGGCAATTCCAGTATAAATTTGTGCGCATGAGCGGCTACAGCGGCCTCTTCTATTTGCTCTGGGGTGCAATCTGGACGACCGTAGGCAATATTATTGCGCACTGTCGTACTGAATAGCACCGGCTGTTGCGGGACTACGGCGATTTGGGCGCGTAGCTCCAGTAAACTCGTGGTTTGCACTGCGGTGTTACCAAACTGAATCTCGCCCTGTTGCGGGTCGTAAAATCGCTGGATCAACTCGAAAATAGTGGACTTGCCGGCACCGGAAGGCCCCACCAGGGCGACCGATTCTCCAGCATTGATCTTGAGATTGAAATCTGCCAAGGCCCACTGTTTGGGGCGCGATGGATAGGCAAAGTACACCCCTTTAAACTCAATCGATGCTTCTTGTCGAATCAGTTCTTTAGCCTGAGTGGGCTCGGGAAGTTCCGATTTGGCACTCATCAGTTCGATCAAGCGCTCAGCGGCGCCGGCCGCCCGTTGTACTTCGCCCCAAACTTCTGACACTGTAGCAAAGCCAGAGCCCAGCATGACTGCGTAAAAGATAAATGCACCCAGCTCTCCGGCGGTCATCACCCCATTGATAACATCGCTCCCGCCCGAGTACAGCATGCCGATCATACTGGTGAAAACGACGAAGATCGCGATACCGATTAACAAAGCGCGATTGCGAATACGTTGTTTGGCGACGCTGAAGGCGCTCTCGACCTCGCCTTTAAACATGCCCTGCTCGAATTCTTGACGGTTAAAGGATTGCACCGTTTTGAGTTGATGGATGACCTCTCCGGCGTAGGTGCCGACTTGTGCCATAGAATCTTGGCTGGCGCTGGATAATTTTCGGATTTTTCGGCCAAAAAACAGAATGGGTACCAAAACGGCGGGCACGCCGACTACGATGAATAGACTTAGTTTCCAGTTGGTGGCAAACATCATGACCACGGCCCCACTTAGGGTTAGCATGCTGCGCAAGGCCATACTTAGCGATGAACCTATGATGGTTTGCAGCAGCGTGGTGTCGGTGGTCAGTCGAGACATAATTTCGCCAGGCCGATTTTCTTCGAAAAAGCTAGGGTGCAGGTGTACGAGATTATTGAAGACTGCGGCGCGCAAATCGGCAGAGATTCGCTCGCCCAGCCACGACACAAAGTAAAATCGGGTAAATGTTCCAACTGCAATGGCGCCCGCAATGATCAGCAAGGTCACCATAGCTTGCTGTAAGCCAGCGATAGATTCCGAGGCAAAGCCGACATCGATTAACGTTTGTACACCATAGCCCAAGCCTAACGTTGCGGTGGCGGTAAAACACAAAGCGATGGCCGCAAGAGACGCTCGGGCTTTGTAAGGGCGTAGTAGGCGGAGGATGGGGAGTAGCACCCCAAGTCCCGATTGCCTAGAAGGTCTACTCATTGCTCGTGGTATCGCTGTCAGGATTTGATCGGCGTTCGATGAAGCCGCCAAAAAATACACCTACCTCGAATAATATCCACATAGGAATAGCTAGCAGTGCCTGAGAGATGACGTCGGGGGGGGTCAATAACATGCCAAAGACAAAGCAAAATAAGATGATGAACGGCCGTTTTTGCTTAAGTGATTCGGTGGTGCTAACGCCGGCCCAGATCAAGAGCACCGCCACGATGGGTATTTCAAAGGCCAGTCCGAACGCAAAGAAAAGTTTTAAGACGAAATCGAGGTAGCGGTTGATGTCCGTCATAATAGTGACATCGGTCGGCCCCACGCTGGTAAAGAACGCGAATATCAGGGGAAAGACCACGAAGTAAGCAAAGGCCGCGCCAGCGTAAAATAACAATACGCTCGAAACTAACAGCGGTATTGCTAAGCGTTTTTCTTGGCGGTACATGCCTGGTGCAATAAAACTCCAAATTTGAAACAGCACATAGGGTATAGCAACAAAAAGTGCTGCAAATAAGGTCAGTTTGAAGGGCGTTAAAAAGGGTGAAGCCACCTCGGTCGCGATCATGCTTGAACCCTCGGGCAAAATAGCTCTTAAGGGCTCTGATACAAAGGTGTAAATCTCGTTCGCGAAAGGGAACAAACATAAAAATACGACCAGTACGCTTAGCAGAGCTTTGAGCAGGCGGTCTCGCAGTTCAGTTAAGTGAGCCACCAAAGGCTGGGCCTGGTCAGACGATTCGCTCATGTATTAGGGCTCTGCCTGGGTATTGCGCTGCGCGGTCTGGTTTGGTTCGCTAAGTTGTTGCGGCCTTTTTGGGTCGCTTTGCGCGCTCACGTTGACCTCTGTGTCAATCGCATCGTGTATCTCTGACTGGGCGCGCTTTAGGTTCTCCATGACTTCGTTGTTGTGTAACTCGAGTTCAACCTCGCGCTTGATGTCATTGTAGCTACGTTTCAGACGACCAAGCCACACCGAAGCTGTTTTTATGGCGCCAGGCAGGCGTTCGGGACCAATGACCAGCAATGCCACGACCGCAATCAGCAGTAATTCTGCAAATCCTATGTCGAACACAGAGGACCTTACTTAGCGTCAGTGTTCGAGGGCTTAGTTTGATCTTCTTCGGCTTCTTTGTTCTGGACGTTTACATCCTCATCGGCGCTTACGCTTTTACGAAAACCCTTTACAGCGGTGCCTAAGTCACTGCCGAGCGTGCGTAAACGCTTTGTGCCAAACAGCATGATCACAATTGCTAGAATAATCAGCAGCTGCGGTACACTAATTCCACCTAGGCCCATGGTAATCTCCTTACATTGTTGATGTTCTGGACGCTTTTTCGACCAGGCCGGACAAGCCTTGACGCTCTGCTAGAACGTTAAGCACGTCATCCGGCGATAAATTTAAGTGCGCGAGGCAGATTAAGCAGTGAAACCAAAGGTCCGCCATTTCTTGCGTCAGTGCTTCGGTGGCTCCAGTCGTCTCAGCATCTTTTGCCGCTAAAATCACCTCGGTTGCTTCTTCGCCCACCTTCTCTAGAATTTTATTCAATCCTTTCGCGTAAAGCGACGCCACGTAGGACGAATCGGCAGTAGCAGCTTTACGTTGCTCTATAGTCTCGGCTAGTGCTTGCAGTAGTTCGGACATCGCGTTTACTCGCTTTTCTGGGAGCTGCCGTACAAGCTCTCGGGATCCTTCAGGACAGGCTCTGAATCATACCATTCATTGTTCTTGAGTGCGCGATAAAAGCAATTGGCACGCCCTGTGTGACAGGCAATGCCGCCTATTTGCCGCACTTTCAACAGCAGGGTGTCGCCGTCACAATCTAGACGAATATCTACTAATTGCTGCACGTTGCCTGAGCTTTCGCCCTTGCGCCAGAGTTGGCCGCGCGAGCGGCTGAAATATACGGCGCGCTGTTCCTTTACCGTTGCCAACACAGCTTCTCGGTTCATCCAAGCCATCATTAAGACGTCGCCCGAATCTGCATCTTGGGCGATCGCCGGTAGTAGACCCTGCTCGTTAAATTTTATGGCTGAAAGTAGTGGTGATGTCATGTTATTTAGTAAGTCTCGACAGTGTCAGTAACAAAAAAGCGCCGCTTAGCCCAGCGGCTGTGGCTGTCATGCCAGATAGGGCCATTCCTACAGTTAGCCCACCCAACAACCAGCTTGATAAAACCCACCAGGGTGACTGCGGCTGATATCGCGGCGTTTCGACAGGCTCTTGTGAGGCTGTCTGCAGCAGTTTTTCAATAAGCTGGTTGGGCAGCTTGGGTAATTGCTCGAATATTCCAGGTGCCTCGTCTTTCAGGCGCTGTAGGGTATTACTTGCCGAGTAGCGCTCCTGCATCCAGGTTTCCAGGAAGGGTTGGGCGGTATCCCATAAGTTGAGTTGCGGATACAGCTCGCGCCCCAAGCCTTCGATGTTCAGTAGGGTTTTCTGAAGTAATACTAGCGAAGGCTGAATGGGCATGTCAAAGCGGCTGGCGGTTTGAAACAAGTTAAGTAGCAGTTGCCCAAACGACAGCTCGGCGATGGGCTTTTCAAATACAGGTTCACAAACGGTGCGAATGGCGCTCTCAAAATCTTGAATTCGCGTGTTGGCAGGCACCCAGCCACATTCCAGGTGGAGTTCGGCCACGGTACGATAGTCGCGTTTGAAAATGCTGAGTAAGTTGCGCGCTAAGTAGTACTGATCGTCGGCGCTCAGGCTGCCAATAATCGCGCAATCTAGGGCGATATAGCTGGGTGTATTAGGATTGCTGGCATTAATTAAGATATTACCAGGATGCATATCAGCATGAAAAAAACTGTCGCGCAGCACCTGGGTAAAAAAGATTTCGACTCCGCGCTCGGCCAAGCACTTGAGGTTAACATTTAGCGCTTCCAGTTGATCGCGGTTATTCACCGGAATGCCAGATACCTCTTCCATGGTGTACACGCGAGAGGTCGTAAAGTCCCAATAGACTTGGGGTACGTAAAGCTGGTCGCTGTTTTCAAAATTGCGTCGCAATTGGCTTGCATTGGCGGCCTCGCGCGCGAGATTAAGCTCATCTAGAATCGTCGACGTGTAGTCGGCTACGACTTCTTGGGCCTTGAGGCGGTGTCCAGCGGGATGTAAACGGGTGATCCATTGAGCTAGCCAAGCCATCCAGCGCGTATCTTCGACGATGGTTGCTTCTATGTCTGGCCGGATGACTTTTATGACGACAGATTCACCACTGAGCAACTTTGCTTTGTGTACCTGCGCGACTGATGCCGAGGCTAAGGGTTCGGCTTGGAACTCTAAAAATAGGTTGCTTACCGAATCTCCCAGCTCTGTCTCGATTATCTCGCGCGCAAGTTCGGTGGAGAATGGCGGAACCTGGTCCTGAAGCTTGGCGAGTTCGTCGGCGATGTCCAAAGGCAATAGGTCGCGTCGAGTCGAAAGTGCTTGTCCAAACTTAATAAATACGGGCCCCAATGACTCTAAGGCTAAACGCAATCGCTCTGCGCGTGGCTGGGTGAGCTTGTGGTTTTGCGCACCTATTAGTGGCCGTGTGAGAAAGCGACCTGTTCTAGGCAGGGAATGTACAGGTAAGAACTCCGCAAGACCGTATTTAATTGCGGTGCTGCGTATCTGAAAAAGGCGTTTGAGTGAAGGCATTAGCCTGCCCTCTGGCGAGCTAGACGTTTGAGCTTGGCTTCGGTACGATCGATGCTTTGTTGAAGTTTACGGATGTCTCGGTAAAAATCCTCCAGCTCAAGTTTTGAGGGACTAAAACGGGCCTCTTCCAAGATGAATTCGCTAAGCTGCCTTTCTAGGGATGAGCGGCTCTGTTTGCCCCAGTTGAACAAACTTCGAAGGGTTTTCCCAATTTGATGCCCTGCGACATCGCCAACTACCGCGGCTATGGGCGCCTCCCAGTCGATGTCGAGCTCGCTCAGTAAACTTTGTAATTTTTGCATCAACCGACTGTCGCCTCGAATACGTAAATTACCATTTATCAAGGCAATGGCAGGGTCGTCGGCTGCCGCTGCGGTGAGGTATTCGCGCAAGGTGCCCTCGATTGAGGCGCCGACTTTGTCTTCGTAAACAGATCGCAGTTGCAGGATTCCGCCCAGTACAATGGTCACACTAAACTGAGGCTCGGTCACAAAAATTTGCACACTTTGCCCTTCAAGCTTGGCCAGAGCGGCTTGAGTCTGCGGCGCATAAGGCAGGGCGCGATTAATGGCCTCCTCTGCAGCTCCTAGCAGAGCAACGTGCAGGGTCGGGTCCACTTTTGGTCTGTCTACCAAGGTTTTAGGCCTCGGTGCAGGGCGACGATGCCCCCAGTCATATTAAAAAACTCGCACTGCTCGAACCCAGCATCCAGCATCATCTCTTTCAGAGTCTCTTGGTCTGGGTGCATGCGGATAGATTCGGCTAAGTATTGATAGCTGTCGGAGTCGCCGGCAATTAGCTGTCCTAATTTTGGCAGCACATTAAAGGAATACGCGTCGTAGGCCTTGCTGAGCATGTCGTTGGTTGGTTTCGAAAACTCCAGCACCAGCAATCGACCGCCCGGCTTAAGGACACGAAGCATGGAGCGCAGAGCCAGATTTTTGTCGGTGACGTTGCGTAGGCCAAAGGCGATCGTGATGCAGTCAAAGCTGTTGTCCGCAAAGGGTAGGAACTGGGCGTCGGCCTGCGCGTAGCTTAAAGGTTCGACTTTACCTTGATCTAGCAGCTTGTCGCGACCGACACTCAGCATAGACTCGTTAATGTCGGCGAGAACAACGCAGCCTTCGGGGCCTACAATGTCAGCAAACTTTCCGGCTAAATCACCCGTTCCTCCCGCGATATCTAGCACCGAATGCCCCTTACGTACACCGCTTAACTCTATCGTAAAGCGTTTCCATAAGCGGTGAATGCCACCTGACATCAGGTCGTTCATGAGGTCATAGCGGCTTGCTACCGAGTGGAAAACGCCGGCGACAAGCCCTGCTTTATCGTCGACGTCTACTTCTTGGTAGCCAAAATGGGTTTTGCCTTGCTCGCTCATGCGGCTGCCTCGTTATTTCCAATAGGCGCCTAGTTTAGCGCGTTGCGGCAACTTGTGCAGTCTTCTCGGTCAATTGCCTAACCGAATTACCTGTACATCAGGGTCACGACTTGCTCCGGCTTCTTGTAAGGTCTCTAAATAGCGTGACCATAATGTTTCTTGCTGGGTCGCAAGCTGATACAAGTAGGCAAAAGAATACAGCCCAGAATCATGGCCGTCGTCGAACTCTATTTGCAGTGCGTAATGTCCAATGGGAGAGAGCCCCTTAATTTGCACGTTCTTTTTGCCGGTTTGCAAAACTTCTTGCCCGGGCCCATGGCCTTTGACTTCGGCTGAGGGTGAATGAACTCTCAAAAATTCAAAGCTCAAATCAAAGAGTTCGCCGGAATCGAAGTTTAGACTCACAATTCCTGATTTGCGTTTGACTTTTATGTCGGTCAGTGAGGGTGTCTGGGTCATGGCTTACAAAATAAACTTCGAAAGGTCTTGATCGTCGCGATAAGCGCTCAGGTGCTGATCGACATAGGCTGCATCAATAACCAAAGATTCACCCGGAGCGTGGTCACAGGCACTAAAAGAGGCTTCGTCTAGCAAGCGCTCCATGACCGTGTGTAAGCGCCGTGCGCCAATGTTCTCGATTTGTTCATTCACCTGAAAGGCGGACTCGGCAATACGGCGCACTCCGTTAGGCGTGAATTCTATGGATAATCCGTCGGCCGCCAGCAAGGCTATGTACTGTTCCGTCAATGAGGCCTTGGGTTCTGTAAGAATCCGCTCAAAGTCTTCGGGGGTAAGTGCCGAAAGTTCGACTCTAATGGGTAGTCGACCCTGTAATTCTGGGATTAAATCAGAGGGTTTTGATAGGTGGAACGCGCCAGAAGCGATAAAGAGAATGTGGTCGGTTTTAACAAAGCCGTATTTAGTGCTAACTGAGCTCCCCTCGATAAGCGGGAGTAGATCGCGCTGTACCCCTTCGCGCGAAACATCAGCTCCGCCGGTGTCACCTCGTTTTGCGACTTTATCGAGCTCGTCGATAAATACAATGCCGTTTTGTTCGGCGGCATGAACAGCTTTCTGCTTGAGCTCGTCTTCGTTGACAAGCTTATGCGCTTCTTCTTCGCTTAGGGCTTTGAAGGCGTCTTTAATAGTGAGCTTTTGCTTTTTTTGCTTGCCTTGCCCCATCGAGCTGAACATAGATTGAAGCTGTTGCGTCATTTCCTCCATGCCTGGAGGCGCCATAATTTCAACACCAGCCGCGCGTTCACGCAGGTCGATTTCAATTTCTTTGTCGTCGAGATCGCCTTCCCGGAGTTTTTTGCGCATCATTTGACGCGCTGCTCCTGAACTCGATGTGTCCTCTGTGCGAGCTGGCGGAAGCAGAGTGTCTAGGATGCGTTCCTCGGCAGCTTCCTCGGCACGGAACTGTACTTGTTCGATGGCTTGCTCGCGATGCATTTTGATCGACGTCTCAACCAAATCGCGAACGATCGATTCAACGTCACGCCCTACGTATCCCACCTCAGTGAATTTGGTAGCTTCTACTTTTAGAAAGGGCGCTTTAGCGAGTTTGGCTAGGCGGCGTGCAATTTCGGTTTTTCCGACGCCCGTTGGGCCTATCATCAAGATATTCTTTGGTGTGACCTCGGCGCGCAGCTCGGCCGGAAGTTGCATTCTGCGCCAGCGGTTTCGCAGTGCGATTGCCACGGCTCGTTTCGCTTCGGATTGGCCCACGATGTGTCTATCGAGTTCGTGAACGATTTCTCTTGGAGTCATGTCAGACATAAATGAGCCTAGTAATTAATTACTTCTACTGTGTGGTGATGGTTGGTGTAGATGCAGATATCGCCGGCAATTGTAAGCGCCTTAGTGGCGACGTCTTGGGCGTTCAGCGTGGTGTTATCAAGCAGGGCGCGCGCCGCGGACTGGGCAAAGGGACCGCCTGAGCCTATCGCGATTAGGTTATTCTCGGGTTCGATGACATCGCCATTGCCGCTAATGACCAAAGATGTTTCTTTGTCTGCAACCGCGAGCAGGGCTTCTAACTGTCTTAGACTGCGCTCTGTTCGCCAAGCTTTGGCTAAGGCCACGGCAGCGCGAACTAAATGTCCATGGTGCTTATCCAGTTGCGCTTCGAAAAGTTCGAATAAGGTGAAGGCATCTGCGGTTCCACCCGCAAAACCCGCAATGACTTGATCTTTATACAGGCGACGAACCTTACGAGCATTGCCCTTCATGACGGTATTGCCCATTGATACCTGACCGTCACCGGCAATAACCACTTGATTATCGCGCCGCACGCAAACAATTGTCGTGCCTCTGAATTGTTCCATAGATCACCTCTCATGTGGATGTGTGGTCGGACCGTTAAAATTCAAGGGTCTAGTTGGATTTTCGGCTCAAAATCAAGGTTTCTATATTTTGACTGGCGGTTAAGGCTTTAATGCGCTCGGCGTCACTCCGTTCGCTCAGTGGCCCGATAAACACTCGATGCCAGCTCCCTGCCTGGTTGGTGACCTGATCAATTTTTGGGTCAAGTCCAAGTAAAATCAGCTCCGCACGGCGTTGATCCGCATCGGCTTCGTTTCGGAACGAGCCAGCCTGCACAATAAAATAATTGGTGTGCGTCTCAGTGGAAGTGGGGTTGGGCGCTTGTCTAGAGCTGTCTGATTTGGTTGCAGGCTTGCTCAAGTTTTGTTCAGGCAGCACCGTATAAAACTCAAATTTTGGGCTCGGCTTTTGCTGTTGTTTGGTGCTGTTGGTGCCCTCTTGTTCTTGCGATTGTAGCAGGGCACTGTAGTCTATATTCTGAGCAATGAGCGTTAATATGCTGCCAGCGACTAAGCCGTAGAAGAACACCGCCCACGCTGGCTTGCCCGCCGGTTTAGAGATTTGATTGGATCTTCGCGCCTGAGGCTTTGACACTTACATTGACTCCGGTGCGCTGACACCTAAGATATCTAATCCGTTTTGTAACACCTGCCGGGTCGCCAAACATAAAGCGACACGAGCTTCTTGTATAGTAGCATCTTCCACCAATACTTTATGAGCGTTGTAAAACGTGTGGAATGCGGCCGCCAAATCTTTTAAAAAGTTCGCGATCATGTGGGGGGCTCGCTGTTGTCCCGCTTGTTTTACCACCTCGGGGAATTTATCAAGTTCTCTGATTAGCGCCTCTTCTTGGGGCTGGCTTAATGCAGCAAGTGCCGCAGCTGAGACCTCTGCGCTTGGACTGCTGTTCAGTTTGCCGAGCATGCTGCAGATTCGCGCATGGGCGTATTGAATGTAGTAAACCGGGTTTTCGCTGGTCTGTGATAAGGCAAGGTCAATATCAAAGGTCAACTGTGAGCTGGGTGCGCGAGCCACCAGGAAATAACGTGTTGCGTCACGGCCGACTTCATCGACCAAGTCGCGCAGGGTGACGTAGCTACCCGCGCGCTTCGAGAGTTTTACCTCTTCGCCATTGCGCATGACCAGCACCATTTGATGCAGGACGTATTCTGGCCACCCTTCGGGGATATCGGCTTTCAGCGCCTGTAAGCCTGCGCGCACGCGAGTTACGGTAGAATGGTGGTCTGCGCCCTGTTCGTTGATTACGATTTCGTAGCCGCGATTCCATTTGTTTAAATGATAGGCAACATCTGGGACAAAGTAGGTGTAGCCACCTTCTCGTTTGCGCATGACACGGTTTTTGTCGTCGCCAAAGGCCTCGGTATTAAGCCATAGTGCGCCTTCATCCTCGAAGGTGAAGCCGTTATCACGCAGTCGCTTGACCGTCTCGTCGACGGCACCCGAAGCGTACAGCGACGATTCTAAAAAGTAGCAGTCAAATGTGACGCCAAACGCCTTTAAGTCCAGATCTTGCTCTCGGCGCAGGTAAGCTACGGCAAATTCTCGAATGGTGTTGATGTCATTGATGTCGCCAGAAGCTTCAACTTTTCGGTCTTCAGCTTGAATAATAGCCTTCTCTTGGAATGCTTTTGCTAACTCTACGATGTATTCGCCGCGATAGCCATCTTCGGGCCACTCGGGGCTGCTGGGGTCCAAGCCTTCACAGCGCGCCTGCACCGAACGTGCTAAGTGATCGATTTGGGCGCCGGCGTCATTGTAGTAAAACTCTCTATCTACTTGGTAACCGCAGGCCTGTAGCAAGCGACATAAACTGTCCCCTACAGCTGCTCCTCGACCGTGGCCTACATGCAGTGGCCCCGTTGGGTTGGCCGAAACGAACTCAATTTGCACGCGCTGATTATTGCCCAGTGAGTTGGTGCCGAAGGCGACCCCCTGCTCGAGAATATTTGCAATGACCGAGGTGCTAGCGGATTTCGACAAAAAGAAGTTAATAAACCCAGGGCCGGCGATTTCACAATGGTCTAACGATTTGTCTGTGGGTAGGGAGGCTATGATTTTTTCTGCTAGTTGGCGCGGGTTTAGCCCTGCTTTTTTCGCCATTGCTAGCGCGATATTGCTGGCAAAGTCACCGTGCGAAGGGTCGCGCGTTCGCTCGATTTGAATAGCACCTATCGAGTCTTGCTGCAGTATCGACTGGTCAATGAGGGCGTTGAGTGCCTGAGCGATGAGGTTTTGCAGGTGATCTTGCATGATGCTATTGGGGCTCCAGAAAAAACAGTATTATCCAAGGTTACGAAAGCAATGGCCAGACTTACCTCGCTTACAAAAAGTCCTGGGGGTCTATGTCAATGGCCCAAGAGAGCTCATGTTTATGGGGTAGTCGCGTCAAAGTGGCGGCAATCTCATTCGCAAAGCGATGTAAGTTTTTTTCGTGCGGTGCAAGCCAGGTTAGTTGGTATCGGAATTTACCTGCTCGTTTTGACAGAGGTGCCGGAAGTGGGCCGATTAACAGATGATTGGCTGGCAGGCTTGAGCTTAGGGCGTGGCGCGCTGAGTTCAGAAAGCGCTCCGCTTCGGCGGGGTCCTTGCTATCTGCATGTATCAGTATTATTTGGCCAAACGGCGGGAGCCCACTGTGATGCCTTGCATCCAACAAAGATTTTGCTGTCTCCCAGTAATCCTGGTGAATGACTTGGCGGAATATTTCGGCATCGGGATGATGTGTTTGAAGCATGACGGTGCCGGGCCTTTCGCCTCGGCCTGATCGTCCTGAAACCTGGGTTAATAGCTGGCTTAAGCGTTCTTCTGCACGGAAGTCAGAGCTGAACAATAAGGCGTCAGTATCAACAATGCCCACCAGTGTAACGCTGGCCAGATCATGACCTTTGGCCAGCATTTGAGTGCCTAGAATTAGGCAGCCGGTATGGGTGTTAATGGCATCTAACACGTCATCGAGCTGAGAGGCTGAGCCCACTGTATCGCTGTCGATACGATATATGGGGGTGTCTGGGAACATCGTTTGAAGCGCCAGTTCTGCTCGCTCTGTGCCGTTGCCCACTCCTTGCCAGTGGTTGCTTTGGCAGTTGGGGCAAGTTTTTGGTAGTGGTTTTTGCGCTTGGCAGTGGTGGCAGCGCAGGCGATTGTGGCGCTTGTGGATTACCATGCGGCTATCGCAGTGGTCGCATTGCGCGACCCAGCCGCAATCGTGGCATAGTAGCGTATGCGCAAAGCCACGCCGATTTAAAAAGAGCAGGGCTTGCTCGCCTTTATCTATAGTCTGGTGGCAGGCAGTGACTAGCGCTTCGGACAGGCCTGCGCGCAATGTCTGTTGGCGCACATCGATAATCTGCCAGCTTGGCAAGCTGGCGGCTCTGGCCCGCGTACTTAAGGTATATCGCTCGAACCGACCGCTGTTAACATTACTTATGGTTTCAAGTGATGGAGTGGCACTGCCCAACACAATCGGGCACTGTTCGAGTTGCGCTCGTTTGATCGCTAGATCGCGCGCATGGTAACGAAATCCGTCTTGTTGCTTGTAGGCAGAGTCGTGTTCCTCGTCGACAACAATTAGCCCCAGTCTATAAAAAGGGGTGAATAAAGCTGAGCGCGTCCCAAGCAGTATCTGCAGTTTGCCTGTTCTAGCTCGCTCCCACTCGCGTGCACGTTGAGGTTCGGTGAGGCTTGAGTGGAGCACTCCAACGGTTGCTCCAAATCGTTGTTGGAATCGCGCTGCTGTTTGAGGTGTCAAAGCAATTTCTGGCACGAGCACCATCGCTTGTGCGCCGGTAGCTATGGTATTGGCAATGGTTTGTAAGTAGACCTCGGTTTTGCCACTCCCTGTAATGCCATACAATAGTGAGGCTTTAAATTGGGTCTGTTTAGAGAGTTGCTCTACCGCATGATGCTGTTCTGAATTAAGTGTGGGTACAGTGTCGCTCGCGCTGGGGCTGAACTCGGGTTCTTCAATCCGACAGGGGGTCGCAAGCCCTTTGTCGATAACAGCTTTGATAATGCTGCTGCTGTAGCCCTCGGCTTTGAGCGTGCTTCGCGTGGCTTCTTGAGTTTGTAGGCGATCTATTAAAGCGGCTTGCTTCGGGCTCTTTAGAATGCCTTGCGGTGTCAGGCGTCCCTCCGGGGTCAATTTGACGGCGTTGGGTGGCGCGGTGGTCTCGGCGCCTTTTCGTAACAAAGGTGGAAAGGCGAGAGTTAGAACTTCACCCACTGGATGGGCATAGTACTGAGCAGCCCAAAGGCATAGTTCGAACAGATTTTTTGACAGTAAACTTGCTGGGTCGATAACGCGTATTGCGCGTTTGAGTTTGGTTTGGTTAATTTCTGACTCTGGTGCGCGACTGACCAAAACGCCAATTAAGCGACCTTTGCCGAAGGGTACCTCCACTCGGGCGCCCGCCTGTAGTTTGGCGACGCTGGCGTCGTCATAATCTAACGGTGGCAGGTAATCAAAGGTGGTACGCAAAGGCTTTGCCACTGCGATTCTGAGTATCGGCATGCGCTGTAAATATTGTCTTAAGGGCGCATAGTGTAGCAGACAACAGTGGTGGCTTGCTTATTGTTAAATCTAGGGTACAATACGCGCCCTTTAAACAACATCAGTGCCATGTACTGCGGTGCCTTGCAAAGACAAGGTGGCGGTGGTGCCCAACGGAGAAATAGCATGAAAGCGGATATCCATCCAAAATACGTCGCGGTTACAGCAACATGCAGTTGCGGTAACACTATTCAGACCCGCTCAACCATCGGTGAAGACTTTCACGTTGATGTGTGCTCGCAGTGTCACCCTTTTTACACCGGCAAACAGAAAATCGTTGATAGCGGTGGTCGTGTCGATCGCTTCAAGCGTCGTTTTGGCAATCGTGGTGCCGCTAAATAAATTCAGAACGCGTTATACAGCGCCGCGCATTTGCGCGGCGTTTTTATTTGTGGAGTGGCGGCGTGCCTATTCTGACAAGAACAAGCAGCGCGCCTTGAGTTTGTTTTAAAACACGTCTAACAGCAGATCTTGGCTTCCAGTTTCTGCTTCGTCAGCGTAGCGCTTTGGGGCCAGCTCTGCTCGAAAGTACTCCTCGAGAGTGTTTTTTTGACCGGGCTTGGCCAGTAAGCCTGTTTCGCTGTCGATGGTTGCTCTGACGATGCCCGGAGGAATCTGGCGGTCAACTTCGGGTTGTCCTTTCAGGGCTTCACGCATAAAGTCAATCCAAATGGGAAGTGCAGCGGTTCCGCCGAATTCTCGTGACCCCAATTCTGAAAAATCGTCAAAGCCAATCCATGTGGTGGTTACGATGCTGGGGTTGTAGCCAGAGAACCAGGCGTCTCTGGGTCCGTTGGTGGTGCCGGTTTTGCCTGCAAGATCGTCACGTTTTAGGGCAAGAGCGGCACGGCCAGTCCCCAGTCTAACGACATCTTTCAGCATACTGTCTAAAATAAAGTGAATGCGTGCGTCCATAACCCGAGGGGCTTGCGGTGTTTCGATATTACCGGCTAAAACATCCGCCATTGATACCTCCGCTTTGATTTTACAGGGGTCGCACGCTTGTGCTGGGTTGGCCTGAAACAGTACATCGCCAGTGGCGGACTCGATTTTTTCAATAACGAAGGGCTCGACTAAAAAACCGCCGTTCGCCAGTAGTGCATAAGCTGTAGCGATTTCGATTGGCGTCATGGCGTGCGTGCCTAAAGCAAGCGATAAGTCAGGTGCAAACTCGTCTGTGTTGAACCCTAGCGTGGAGGCGTACTTCAGCATATTGCGTACCCCCATTTTTTCTAATATACGTATAGATACCAAATTGCGAGATTTCGTTAATGCCCAGCGTAAGCGCGTAGGTCCGTAGAATTTCCCGCCATCGTTTTCGGGGCGCCACACACCCTCCAGAGATGCGTCTTTAAATACCAGCGGGGCGTCGTTTACTAGGCTTGCGGCGGTCATGCCGCTATCCAGGGCTGCTGCATATATAAACGGTTTAAAGCTGGACCCAGGTTGTCGTTTTGCTTGTGTGGCTCGGTTGAATTTGCTGTTACTGAACCCAATGCCGCCTACGAGGCTTAGAATCCGCCCTGTTTTGGCCTCAAGTGAGACAAGAGCAGCTTGAGCAGCGGGAAGCTGCGTCAGTTCGAAGTCGCCGTTAGTCTTTTCGCGAATTCGTATGACATCTCCGGTGGAAACCACGTCTGAAGCGTTTTTAGGGCTGCGCCCGAACAGGTCTTCGTTGATGTATGGGTTAGCTTGTTGCAATCCATTTTGCCACACTATTGGGACCGTCAGTCCGTTACTGAGCATGGCTTCAATATCGCGTTCGTTTACTTGTGTTACCGCCGCCGGCTGCATATCGGCAATACTTGGTCGCTGGTTTAACGCTTCTTGCCACTGAATTTTGTTAGCCATGGGGTCGCCGACAAGCTTCGCTTCAGCGCCGCGATAGCCGTGGCGTATATCGTACTCTTGTAGGCCATTAATTACTGACCGACGCGCTGTTGCCTGTAAATTGCCATTAATAGTGGTGGTGACGACATAGCCATCGGTATAGGCGCGATTGCCAAAACGCTCCAGCATCTCGGCGCGGACCAATTCAGCGACGTAATCTGCTCTTAATTCGACCTGGCCGCCGTGAAGTGATGCAAGAACTGGCTCTTGTTTTGCCGCCTCGGCTTCGGCGCTTGTGATGTAGCCAAGTTTTACCATTCTGCCCAGAATCCAGTTGCGTCTATCTTTAGCAGCCTGTGGGTCTGTTACGGGGTTGTCTCTAGAGGGTGCTTTGGGTATGCCAGCTAACAGCGCCCATTGCGACAGCGATAGCTCTTTGATAGAGCTGCCATAATAGACTTCAGACGCGGCCTCGAACCCGTAGGCGCGATACCCGAGGAAGACGCGGTTGAAGTAAAGCTCGAAGATCTCTTGTTTGCTTAGTTCGCGCTCGATTTCTATTGCAAGCAAGATTTCGTTGAACTTACGAATGAAGGTTTGGTCGAGCGTTAGGAAATAGTTGCGCGCTACCTGCATGGTGAGCGTGCTGCCGCCACTGACAATAGAGCCACTTACGACAAGTTGCGACATCGCCCGTGCAAGGCCCATAAAATCGATGCCGCCGTGGTTAAAAAAATTGTCGTCTTCAGCTGCAAGAAGAGCTTGAATAAATGGCTCTGGTATTTCATCAAAGGTTAGTGGGGTTCGCTTTTGCTCTCCAAACTGAGCAATTAGCTGCCCATCGCTGCTATACACCTTCATGGGGGTTTGTAGCTTGACTTCTTTTAGGGTTTCAGGCGCTGGTAGGCCTGGACTGAGGTAGAGGTAAAGTCCCGCGAGTCCCCAAACACCACCGCACGCTCCCATTGCGGCAAGAGCGATTAACGAGTAAACCCAGCGTGGAAAAGATTTAGTCACGGTAGTATATGATGGTTAGGTCGGGCATAAGTTGGATTATAGGCGCTAATGATGCTTGCATGCGAGTCCAACAACCCTATATCTTTGTGCTAATGTGAAGTAATATGACACATTAGCATATCTACAAGATGGCGAGGACTTAGTTGCTATATTTGTTCGGTAAAAAACCCAACATCATGGTGTTAGGCATAGATATTAGCTCAACAACCGTGAAGCTCTTGGAGTTGAGTCGCAGTGGTGAACGGTACCGCGTGGAAAGCTATGGCGTGGCGTCACTACCTGTAGATGCTGTTATCGAAAAAAATGTCAATGATATTGCCGGCGTCGCCAAAGCTATTGCGCAAGTCGTCAGCCGGTCAAAAACCAAGGTTAAGTTTGTGTCGGCAGCGGTTGCTGGTTCCAGCGTAATTACCAAACTGGTGGACATGCCCGAAGGTTTGAATGACGACGCAATGGAGGCTCAGTTAGCGGTAGAGGCTGACCAGTATATTCCCTATCCACTAGAGGAGGTCGCGATTGATTTCGAGGTCCAGGGTCCGTCTCTGGATACCGAAAATTACGACAGCGTTTTAATTGCGGCCTGTCGACGCGAAACTATCGAGGCTCGGGTCGAGGCGATAGAAGAGGCAGGTTTAGAGGCAAAAATTGTCGATGTCGAGGCCTACGCAATGGAGCGGGCTTTTACGCTTATCGAGCATCAGTTGGACCTGGAGCCTGACAATACGGTTGCTGTGGTGGATATTGGTGCAACGATGACCACGCTTAGTGTTTTGCATCAGGGTCAAACGATATATACGCGCGAGCAGCTGTTTGGCGGCAAGCAGCTTACCGATGAAATTATGCGTCGTTACGGCCTACCCTTAGAAGAGGCGGGTTTGGCCAAAAAACAGGGCGGATTGCCCGACGATTACGAGCCAGAAGTATTAGAGCCGTTTAAAGACGCAGTGGTGCAACAGGTTGCTCGGTCCCTGCAGTTCTTTTTTTCGTCGAGTCAGTACAACGACGTCGACTACATTATTCTGGCGGGTGGCGTAGCCTCGATGCAGGGTTTAGATACCCTGGTGCAGGATAAGCTGGGAATCCCCGCGACGGTTGCCAACCCCTTTGCGGAAATGTCGATTTCATCAAAAGTCGATACTGTTGCCCTCGCGGGGGATGCTCCGGCCATGATGATTGCCTGCGGATTGGCCATGAGGAGTTTTGACTGATGGCGAATATTAATCTCCTGCCCTGGCGCGAAGAACTCCGCGAACAAAAGAAGCGAGAGTTTTACTTGGTGTCTGCGCTGATAGCTCTAATTGCCATTGCACTTTTGCTCGCTGTAGATTTTGTCATCAATGGTAAAATAGATGCGCAGAAGCGACGCAACGATTACATCGCTAATGAAATTACGGTGCTGAATGCTCAGGTAGCCGAAATTCGTGATTTACAGAAAAGGCGGACCCAGTTGCTCGATCGAATGCGAGTAATTCAGGACTTGCAGGGCAACCGACCTATTATTGTGCGGGTCATGGATCAGCTGGTTCGAACTGTGCCTGACGGTGTGTATTACACCAGTTTGGAGTCTGTTGATGAAGTTATCAGTATTCGTGGCGTAGCAGAGTCGAACAACCGAGTCTCGAGTTTAATGCGGAACCTAGAAGCCTCCGATTGGTTTTCGTCGCCGAATCTCGATTCGGTAAGAGCTGCCCCAGAGTTTGGTCCGCAAGCGACTACGTTTAACTTGTCGGTGAAAATCCAGCCGGATGGCGAGGGTGCACGATAATGGCGATTGAAGACACTTTGCGCAGTTTAAAAGAATTTGATGTCAGTGATCTCGATCCAGATAATATTGGTTCGTGGCCTCTGCCTATACTAATGCTGTTGTGGGTGTTGGTCTTTGGCGCGGTGCTATTTCTTGGTTACAACTATCACATTAAAGGACTGCAGCAAGATCTGGCTCGGGCAGAGCAAAAAGAGCTGGATACTAAAAAAGATTTTGAAGATAAGGCATTTAAAGCGGCGAATTTGGACGCGTATAAGCGGCAGATGCTAGAAATGGAAGATTCTTTTGGTGCGCTTGTGAGTCAATTGCCTAGCGACACCGAAGTGCCGGGCTTGCTTGAGGATATCACCAGCAAGGGTTTGGTTAACGGCCTAGAAATTTCCAGTATTGATTTGCAGGATGAGCGCGCCGACGAATTTTACGTCGAGCTGCCTATTGCAATTGTGGCCACGGGCTCCTATCACGATTTGGGTAGTTTTGTGTCCTCGATGGCGGGCTTGCCTCGTATCGTAACGCTGCATGACTTTAGCGTCGAAACGGCGCGCAGTGGCGGTGACTTGCGTATGAACATGATTGCCAAAACTTACCGTTATAGGGATGACGGGTAATGCTGAGGTTTCTGAGAAAGGTCTTCGTTGGAGGTGTCGTGGTGGGTTTAGCGGCGTGCGCGAACGATGATTTCAGCGATTTAGATCAGTTCATGGCCGAGAAGCGTGCGCGCCCCGCCGGAATTATTGCTGCTATACCGCCTTTTAAAGATTACGAAGCTTTTGCCTACAGTGCGACAACTACACGCAGTCCCTTCGAGCGGCCAGTTGCGGTGCAAGATGTGGCCCAATTGCAATCGGTATCTGCAGTGCGACCATATCCGAATAGGCCAAAAGAATTTTTAGAACAATATACGCTTGAATCGTTGGTCATGGTGGGCACAATCCGTCGCAATGGTAAGGATTGGACCCTAATGCAAGATCCCGAGGGCGGTATCCATCGGGTGGGCTTAGGTAACTATATTGGTCGCAATCACGGACGCGTAATTGATATGGGGCCTACCTACGTTGCAGTGGTCGAAATCGTGAGCGATGGTTCAGAAGACGGTTGGGTGGAGCGTCCTCGCTCGATCATGCTCAGCGGAATGAATTTGGGAGAGGGGTAACAGCATGTTGTGGCGTACAGTCAGAACTTTACTAACCAAAGCTTCGGCGCAGTGGGTGGCGGCTTGCCTTGCTTTGACCTTAACTTCTCAGGCGATGGCCAGTGTGGTGGAAGAAATCAGCTTTACCTCGCGTTCGGGTGGCAAGTTCGAAATTCGTATGGATTTCGATTCTGTACCAGACGATTACAAGGGCTATACCGTTGAAAAGCCCGCTCGTATCGCACTGGATTTTGCCAACACAAAAAGCGGCTTAGATCGCAAGCGTTTTAGCTTGCCTTACCGAAATGCAAACGCAGTAATGGTTGTCGAGGCGGGCGAGCGCACCCGCATGATCGTTAATTTGGTCAAACTTGTTCCTTACGAAACGCGCATAGAAGGCAACTCGTTTTTTGTAACGGTCGGTGAAGGCGGCCAAGGCGACTACACTAAGCCGGCAAGCGACCCTAATGCCGTTATGGCTAAAGTCGAGAAGGTCTTAGATGTCGAGGCTATGATTACCGATCTTCAGTTCCAGCGCACTACAGATGGCGAAGGTCGCTTGCTTTTGGATTTAAGTAATCCCAATGTCGATGTGAGCGTGTATTCAGAGGGGGGAGACATCAAGGTCCAGTTTAAAGATACTGCCGTGCCCGAGCGGTTATTGCGTCGTTTTGATGTAACCGATTTTGCCACACCCGTTTACAGTGTGAATGTAAATACGACCGAGCTTGGAACGGTCTTGACCCTCAAGACTGCTAAGGACTTCGATTACTTGGCGTATCAAACAGGCAGCCAGTACGTGCTGAGTGTTAAGGCGTTATCGGTTGACGAAGTCGAGGACCGCCGTAACGAGTTTGCTTATGTGGGTGATCGCATCTCACTAAATTTTCAAGACATTGAAGTTCGAGCTGTATTGCAGCTGATTGCGGATTTTACCGAACTTAACCTAGTTGCAAGCGATACGGTCACAGGGCGGATCACCTTGCGCTTGCAGAATGTGCCTTGGGATCAGGCTTTGGAGTTGGTGCTGAAAACTCGAGGCTTGGACAAGCGCCAGATCGGTAATGTTTTGATGGTCGCACCCGCTGATGAAATCGCCGAGCGTGAGCGTCAGCAAATTGAGGCCAACAAACAAATCGCGGAGTTGGCGCCGTTAAATACTGAATTCATCCGAATTCGTTACGCTAAAGCCGACGCTATTGTCGATTTGTTTTCGGCGGGAAGTGAAGACGGTGGTTCGCTGATCTCGGCCCGCGGCAGTGTCATTGTCGACCCCAGAACTAACTCACTTATTGCGACCGAGACCTCAGCTAAGCTTGCGGAAATTCGCAATCTAATTGATTTGGTTGATATCCCCATTCGTCAGGTCATGATCGAGGCGCGTATCGTGATTGCGCAGTCGAACTTGGACGAGGAGCTAGGTATTTCCTGGGGTGGCGGCCATACAAACAACAATTTCTTCGGTAATGCCCTGTCGATTAGTGGGGACATAGAGAACGTAACCAACTTAAACCAATCTATTATCGACGGGTTGCCAGGCTCTGTTTCTTTACCTGGTTCGCTCTTGGTAGACCTCGGGGTCGCCGAGCCTGCGGGTAGTTTTGCGGTGGGCTTTACCAGCAAAGACGTCTTTTTAACTGCTGAGCTTAGTGCTTTGGAAGCCGTTGGCAAGGGTGAAGTGGTATCTCAGCCCAAAGTCATTACCGGCGACAAGCAAAAAGCCTCAATCAAGTCGGGTACCGAAGTGCCTTATCAAGAGTCATCGGCTGGGGGCGCCACGGCAACGCAGTTTAAAGAAGCCGTGCTGCAGTTGGATGTCACTCCAAATATTACGCCCGATGATCGGATACTGCTTGATTTAGTGATTAGCCAAGACAGTATCGGTGACTTAGTACCCTCTGGTAACGGAGGTAGTATTCCGACGATCGATACTACCGAATTAACCACCCAGGTTTTGGTGGGCAATGGTGAAACGATTGTGTTGGGTGGTGTATTCCGTACCGAAGATCTCGAAAAGACTTCTAAAGTCCCTGTGCTTGGCGACCTGCCCATCATGGGGCAGTTTTTTAAGAGCACGTCGACCTCAAGAACAAAAACAGAGACGCTAATTTTTATTACTCCGCGTATACTGGCAGACTCTTTACTCGACTAGAGCTGTTAGTATGGCTTTGATTGTTCTGGTCGGCCCCATGGGGGCCGGCAAAACCACCGTTGGCACCTTGCTTGCAAAAAAATTGCATCTGCCTTTTAAAGATAGCGATGCCGAAATTGAAGCACGTACGGGTGCCGATATCCCTTGGATTTTCGATGTTGAGGGCGAGCAAGGCTTTCGAGATCGCGAAACTCAGGTGCTTAAAGATCTGCTGGCCATGTCTGCAGGCGTTATTGCCACTGGTGGTGGTATCGTTATGCGCGAAGAAAATCGAGTCTTATTAAAATCCAAGCAGGTGGTATACTTACGAGCCTCCTTAAACGAGCAGTTGCTCAGAACCGCGAATGATCGCAAGCGTCCACTGCTACAAACGGAGAATCCGCGAGAGGTACTCGAGCGCCTAATGACTATTCGCGATCCTTTGTATCGCGACATTGCGACTCAAACGATTGAAACCGATGGCGCTAACTCTCGGTCCATTGCCACCAAGCTTGCTCGCCAATACGGTGACCAAGTTCTATAACGCACGAGCGAAAACATGTCACAGCAGCAAAGTACATTATACGTCGAACTTGGCGATCGCCGATATCCTATTCACATTGGTGAAAATTTGCTGACCTCAAGAGGCTTGCTGGCGGGCTTGATAAAGAGTCGACAGGTCGTAGTGATTACTAACGAAACCATAGCGCCACTGTATCTCGATATTGTGCTGGGACAGTTGCCAGATAGTATTTTGGTTACACCAGTGATAATTCCTGATGGAGAGCAATACAAAACGTGGCAGACTTTGGGTGAAATTTTTGACCAAGTGTTGGTTGCTCGACACAACCGAAGCACGACTTTTGTTGCCTTAGGTGGTGGTGTTGTAGGCGATATAACAGGCTTTGCGGCCGCTTGCTATCAGCGCGGCGTAAACTTTATACAGATACCTACGACGCTGCTGGCTCAAGTCGATTCCTCGGTAGGTGGCAAAACTGCAGTTAATCATTCGTTGGGTAAAAACATGATCGGTGCCTTTTACCAGCCTACCGCGGTTGTTATTGATACCGGCACTCTGTCGACTCTTGGTGCGCGCGAGTATGCAGCGGGTTTGGCTGAGGTGGTTAAGTACGGTCTTATTTATGACGCCGAATTTCACGCATGGATTTGTGCCAACCGCAGCCAGCTCGTCGCACGAGATGGCGACACCTTGCGCTACGCCATTCAGCGGTCGTGTGAAATCAAAGCTGAGGTCGTAGCGGCCGACGAGCGCGAATCGGGGCTGAGGGCGATTCTGAACTTGGGGCACACCTTTGGGCATGCCATTGAGACGTACATGGGCTACGGCTCTTGGTTGCACGGAGAAGCCGTTGCTGCGGGAATGGTGATGGCGGTGCGTTTATCGGCTTTGCGTGGTTCGGTTGACGCCGAGTTGGTCGTTGAGCTCGAGCAACTTCTGGTCGACTTAGGGCTGCCTGTATGGGCGCCCACAGAAATGAGGTCAGAGACCTTTATAGACCTGATGGCTCTGGATAAAAAGGCGATCGATGGGCAAATGCGCTTTGTGCTGTTAGGCGCGCTGGGGGCTGCCCTTGTTGTTGACGACGTTACAGAGGCGGAACTAGTAGCTTTAATTGACTAGTAAACCTACTAATTTGAGGCAAATCTTGTACAGTTTTGGGCCTGTGTTTGTCGAGATGCCTAAGAGCGTGTAAAATCCGCTTCCCCTTAAGAAGAAGTGCCCCTTGAGCCTCACGCGGGGAGTGCTCCGCACGTACTATCTACAACCGTTAACTTTATTGGAATAGCTATGAACGCTGGCCTATATCGCCCTGAAGAGTTCCGTGATAACTGTGGGTTTGGATTAATTGCCCAAACCACAGGTGAAGCGAGTCACCGTTTGCTGCAAACAGCGATTGAATCGTTGACGTGCATGACGCACCGAGGTGGTATCGCCGCAGATGGTAAAACCGGTGATGGCTGCGGATTGCTATTTCAAATGCCCAAAAACTTTTTCAAAGATGAAGCCAAAAAAGTATTGGGTATTGATTTGCCGGATCAGTTTGCCGTAGCGCAAACTTTTTTAAGCCAAAACCAAGATGCGGCTGCAATTGAGCGTACGGCACTAGAAACCGCTCTGCGCGCGCAAGGTTTGTCGCCCTTAGGTTGGCGTATAGTACCTACAGACGCGTCGGTCTGTGGCGAAATTGCCTTAGCCAGCCTGCCTCGAATTGAGCAATGTTTTGTGGTGCAGGGTCGGGCCGATGACTCGGTGTCACTGGAAGCTAAGTTGTTGATCGCGCGACGAAAAACCGAGCAAGCTTTGGTGGGCTCGGCTCACGAAGCCTTTTATCTATGTAGTTTGTCAGCCAAGGTCGTATCTTACAAAGGCTTGGTCATGCCTGCCGATTTGGCGAAGTTTTACGCGGATTTGGATGATCCTCGTCTGCAAACAGCCATTTGCGTATTCCACCAGCGATTTTCTACTAACACCTTACCCAAGTGGCCTTTGGCGCAGCCCTTCCGCTTGCTGGCTCACAACGGTGAAATCAATACGATCGAAGGTAACCGTAACTGGGCGGATGCGCGCTCGGCGCTGTTTGAAACCGACATGCTGCCCAACATTTCTGAAATTCAGCCGATTGTTAACCGCACTGGCTCAGATTCATCAAGCCTAGATAACATGCTTGAAGTGTTGTTGACCGGTGGGGTCGATATGCCTCGCGCGTTAAGAATGTTAATTCCGCCGGCGTGGCAAAACCTAGAGTCCATGGATGCAGACCTGCGCGCGTTTTATGAATATCACTCTATGCACATGGAACCATGGGATGGTCCTGCTGGTATTGTCTTGACGGATGGTCGTTATGCGACTTGTTTACTGGATCGTAACGGTTTGCGCCCAGCGCGCTGGGTCAAAACTCGAGACGGTTTTATTACAGTTGCATCGGAAATAGGCACCTATAACTATAAGCCTGAGGACGTTGTAGCGAAAGGCCGTGTGGGGCCGGGTCAAATGCTGGTAGTCGACACCGAAACAGGCGAAGTGCTGCACACGGCGGATATTGATAACCGCTTGAAAACACGCAAGCCTTACAAGCAGTGGCTGCGCGATAATTCTGAGCGTATCGAAGGCACCTTCGACGGCGAAGTTGACCCCGGTATTGACGTTGCCGAGCTCGATGCTTATCAAAAGATGTTCCAAGTCACTTTTGAAGAACGTGATCAAGTGTTTAGACCCTTGGCTGAATCGGGTAATGAAGCGGTAGGCTCCATGGGCGACGATACCCCAATGGCTGTTTTGTCGCAGCAAACCCGCAGCTTGTATGATTATTTTCGGCAGAAGTTCGCACAGGTTACAAATCCGCCGATCGACCCATTGCGAGAAACCATCGTGATGTCGCTCGAAACCGATTTGGGTCGTGAGCAAAATGTTTTTACCGAAGGGCCGGAACACGCGCGACGAATTATCCTGCGCTCGCCGGTACTCTCACAGAGTAAGTTTAATCGCTTGCTTAATCTGGAGCACCCAGGCTTTGGAGTCGCCGATATTGACGCGACCTATGTGCCAGGGGAGCTAAGCTTAGCCGATGCTGTGGCAGCATTATGCCAGCAAGTCGAGCAAGCCGTTCGCGATGGCGCCACGATTATGATTATTTCGGATCGCAAGATTGCAGCAGATCGATTACCGATTCACAGTTTGTTGGCTACGGGTGCGGTGCATCACCACCTGATCAAAGTTGGCTTACGCTGTGATGCGAACCTTGTGATTGAAACCGCTAGTGCGCGTGATTCTCACCAGATTGCCTGCTTGCTGGGCTTTGGCGCCACGGCGGTTTACCCCTACTTAGCGTATGCAGTGCTCGATGATTTGTTGCGCAAAGGCGAGATTTTGGGCGATCCAAGCATTTGCTACAAGAACTATCGCAAAGGCATAAACAAGGGGCTACTGAAAATTATGTCCAAAATGGGCATATCGGCCGTTAGCTCCTATCGCGGTGCGCAGTTGTTCGAAGCCATTGGTTTGGCCTCAGAAGTTGTTGATACCTGCTTTAAAGGTGTGGCCAGCCGTATTAGCGGCGCAGATTTTACCGATCTTGAGACTGATCAAAAAGCGCTGGCGAAAACCGCATGGTCATTGCGCAAGTCCCTGGTACAAGGCGGCTTGCTAAAATACGTGCACGGCCAGGAATACCACGCGTTCAACCCCGATGTGGTTTTGGCCTTGCAGCAAGCCGTAGCGACCGGAGATCGAGGCATTTACCAGAAGTACAGTCAAATGGTAAATGACCGCCCCGTGGCGACCTTGCGTGATCTAATGAAACCGGTCCTTGCAGAGCAAGCGCTGCCGTTAGATGAGATCGAGCCAGTGGAAATCATACTGCCACGTTTTGATTCCGCGGGTATGTCGCTTGGGGCCTTGAGCCCTGAAGCTCACGAGGCATTAGCTGCGGCTATGAACCGCATCGGTGCCCGCTCTAATTCTGGTGAGGGTGGTGAAGATCCTGCGCGTTTCGGTACCGAGCGCGTCTCAAAAATTAAGCAGATTGCCTCTGGCCGCTTTGGCGTAACGCCACATTATTTGGTGAATGCCGAGGTGCTGCAGATTAAAGTAGCACAGGGCGCGAAACCTGGTGAAGGTGGTCAGTTACCTGGCGGTAAAGTGAACGATCTGATTGCGCGTCTGCGCTATTCAGTTCCCGGTGTCACCTTGATTTCGCCGCCGCCTCACCATGATATCTATTCGATTGAAGATTTGGCCCAGCTGATCTTCGACTTGAAGCAAGTAAACCCCGACGCGCTAGTGTCCGTTAAACTTGTGTCAGAGCCTGGTATTGGTACGATCGCAGCGGGGGTAGCGAAAGCCTACGCTGATTTGATCACCATTAGCGGCTACGATGGCGGTACGGCTGCTAGCCCAATTACATCAATTCGTCACGCGGGTTCGCCTTGGGAATTAGGTTTGGCCGAAGTTCAGCAAACGCTGCGCGGCAACCGGTTACGTGGCTCGATTCGACTGCAGGCTGACGGCGGCATGAAAACCGGCCTTGATGTCATTAAAGCGGCCATTTTGGGTGCCGAGAGTTTTGGCTTTGGTACCGCACCCATGGTTGCCTTAGGTTGTAAGTACTTGCGTATCTGTCACCTCAATAACTGCGCGACAGGTGTCGCCACGCAAGACAGTCGTTTGCGTGATGATCATTTCAACGGCACCGTGGATATGGTTGTCAACTTCTTTACGATGGTGGCCGAGGAAACTCGAGAATGGTTGGCAAAGCTTGGCGTTCGAAGCTTAGAAGACCTGATTGGGCGAACCGATCTGCTAGAGCTGTTGCCGGGCAACACCACTAAGCAAAATCACTTGGATTTAGCGCCGATTTTGCACGTTGATCCAGCCGCGGCCGATCAACCACAGTTCTGCCAAGTTGCCTCAAACGATCCTTTTGATCGAGGTGAATTGGCCGAGCGTATGGTTACAGACGCACTGTCTGCGATTGAAGCAGCGAGTGGTGGTGAATTCAGTTACCGTGTAGGTAATTGTGACCGCTCGATTGGTGCGCGCCTGAGCGGTGAAATCGCCAAGCGCCATGGTAATTTGGGCATGGAGTCAGCGCCTCTAGTTATGCGTCTAGAGGGAACTGCGGGCCAAAGCTTTGGCGTCTGGAATGCCGGTGGCTTGCACATGTACCTAGAGGGCGATGCTAACGACTATGTCGGCAAAGGTATGGCAGGCGGCAAGCTCGTGCTCTTTCCACCCAAAGGCAGTGTTTTTGAAGCCAAAGACGCGGCAATTATTGGTAACACTTGTCTATACGGTGCCACCGGTGGTGAGCTTTACGCCTCGGGTACTGCAGGCGAGCGCTTTGCGGTGCGTAACAGTGGTGCACATGCGATTGTTGAAGGCGCCGGCGACCACTGCTGCGAGTATATGACGGGCGGTACGGTAATCGTCTTGGGTGCAGCCGGGGTGAACTTTGGCGCAGGTATGACGGGTGGTTTTGCCTATGTGCTGGACGAAGATAGAACCTTTATTGATCGTTACAATAGTGAACTGGTCGAAATTTGCCGTATTAATGCGGAGTATATGGAAGCTTATCGGCACCATCTGCGTGAGCGCATTAAAGACCACGCCCGCGAGACCGATTCGGCTTGGGCGGCACATTTGGTAGAAAACTTTGAGGATTACATCGGTAAATTCTGGTTGGTTAAACCTAAAGCTGCAGACCTTGGGACTTTGTTGTCTCGTCTGCGTGATACGGATTAACCGCAAGGAGGATAAGCATAATGGGCAGCCGTGCAGGAAACAATTTTCAGTTCATTGACGTTGGTCGTAACGATCCGAATAAACGTGATATTCAAAATCGCAAAACGCAGTACATCGAAATCTACGATCAATTCACCGAGACGCAGGTAGAGAATCAGGCCGACCGTTGTTTGGAATGTGGAAACCCCTATTGTGAGTGGAAATGCCCCGTTCATAACTTCATTCCCAACTGGTTGAAGTTGGTGTCAGAGGGCCACTTGTTTGAAGCCGCTGAATTGTCGCATCAAACGAATACCTTACCTGAAGTATGTGGCCGCGTATGCCCCCAGGATCGTTTGTGCGAAGGCGCGTGCACCTTAAACGATGGGTTTGGTGCGGTAACCATTGGCGCGACCGAGAAATATATTACTGATACGGCCTTGGCCATGGGGTGGCGCCCCGATTTGTCAGGTGTCGTGCAGACCGATAAGCGCGTCGCCATTATTGGTGCTGGCCCGGCTGGTTTGGGTTGTGCCGACGTACTGACTCGAGCGGGCGTGAAAGCCGTTGTCTACGACCGTTATCCTGAAATCGGTGGTTTGCTTACCTTCGGTATTCCCGAATTTAAACTTGAAAAAGACGTCATGGTGCGTCGTCGTGAAGTGTTTGAAGGCATGGGCATCGAGTTTCAGTTAAATACCGAAATTGGCCGCGATATCACGATCGAGCAATTAATAGCGGATTACGATGCAGTGTTCTTGGGTATGGGCACTTACAAAGCTATGTTAGGCCGTTTTCCGGGCGAAGATTTGCCTGGTGTCCATAAAGCCTTGGATTATCTTATCGGCAATGTGAACAACAATCGCGGCTATCCGCAAGATCCTGAGGCTTTTGTTAATCTGAAAGGGCAACGTGTTGTGGTCCTAGGCGGTGGTGATACGGCAATGGACTGCGTCCGCACGGCAGTTCGACAAGGTGCTAAAGAGGTAATATGCGCCTATCGTCGTGACGAAGTGAACATGCCCGGTTCGCGTAAAGAAGTGCAAAACGCACGTGAAGAAGGTATTCAGTTCTTGTTTAATCGCCAGCCGGTCGAAGTAGTGGAAACCAACGGCCTAGCCAGCGGTATTCGCGTGGTGGAAACAGCACTGGGTGAGCCAGGCCCTGACGGCCGTCGTCGCCCCGAGCCCATCGAAGGTAGCGAGCAAGTTATTGATGCAGATGCCGTTATTGTTGCCTTCGGTTTTCAGCCAAGCCCGGCTGAATGGTTTGGCGCCGCTGGTGTTGACTTAAACGATTGGCAGGGTGTTGTGGCGGCTGAACATCAGAACTTTAAGTTCCAAACCACCAATCCCAAAATTTTTGCGGGTGGCGATATGGTCCGTGGCAGCGACCTTGTTGTTACCGCTATTTGGGAAGGACGCCAAGCTGCTGAAGGCATCTTGGACTACTTGGAAGTATAACTTTTCAGCGAGCGAGTTTGTGTCTAATTTAAAGAATGATCGTTTTTTACGCGCGTTAATGCGTCAACCTGTCGATCGCACACCTATTTGGATGATGCGTCAAGCGGGTCGTTACTTGCCCGAATATCGTGCAACGCGCGCGCAGGCAGGCTCTTTTCTGGATCTGTGCAAGAACACTGAACTTGCATGCGAAGTTACCATGCAGCCTTTGCGTCGTTACTCAATGGATGCGGCAATTCTGTTCTCGGATATTCTGACCATTCCCGATGCCTTGGGTCTAGGTTTGTATTTTGAGGAGGGTGAAGGGCCTAAATTTCATAAGACGGTGCGCTCTGAGGCAGACATTGATGCCCTGAATGATTTTAGCGCGTCTGACGACTTAAGTTATGTTATGGATGCGGTCAGCGCTATCCGCTCCGAACTCAATGGCGAAGTGCCCTTGATTGGCTTTTCTGGCAGCCCGTGGACACTGGCCACCTACATGGTAGAAGGCGGCAGTAGCAAAGATTTTGCTCGGGTTAAAGCCATGGCCTACGATCAGCCAGAAGTGATGCACAAGCTGCTGGCTTTGCTGGCGGATGCCGTGGCCGACTACCTGAATGCGCAAATCGCTGCCGGTGCGCAGGCGGTGCAAATTTTTGATACCTGGGGTGGCAGCTTAAGTGCCTCGGCCTACAAGGTATTCTCGCTGAAATACATGCAACGTATTATCGCGCAACTGACGAAAGAGGCTGACGGTCGCACAGTTCCAGTGATCGTCTTTACCAAGAACGGTGGACAGTGGTTGTCTTCAATTGCAGACTGCGGCGCAAACTGTGTTGGACTGGATTGGACAACGGATATCGGTTCGGCTCGCCAGAAAATTGGTGGTCGAGTAGCCCTGCAGGGCAACATGGACCCAGCGATTTTGTACGCAAGTCCGACACGAATTCGCGAAGAGGTGGCAGCTATCCTAGAAAGCTTTGGTCACGGGTCGGGCCACGTTTTTAATCTCGGGCATGGTGTAACGCCGGGTGTTAACCCCGATCATGTTAAAGCTTTTGTCGACGCGGTTGTCGAGTTGTCGCCTGTCTACCATCAGGCGGTTTCTCGCTAACGAGCGTTATCGAAGCCCTGGTCCATCTCCAGTGCGGGTGACTTGCTAGCGGGTCGCCCTACAATTTTTGCGGGCACGCCTGCCACCGTGACGTGGGGTGGAACGTGGTCTAGCACAACCGAGCCAGCCCCAACCTTGGCACCGTCGCCTACAGTAATATTGCCTAATATTTTAGCGCCAGCGCTAATGAGTACGCCGTTACCGATCTTGGGATGCCGGTCACCGTCTTCTTTGCCTGTGCCACCCAGGGTTACCGATTGTAGAATCGAGACGTTATTTCCAACGACTGCGGTTTCGCCAATGACCAGACCAGTGGCGTGATCGAGCATGATGCCCTGCCCCAACCTAGCGGCCGGATGGATATCGACATCGAATTCACTAGACATTCTGTTTTGAAAGAACAAGGCCAAAGACTGCCGGTCCTGACGCCATAGCCAATTGGCTACACGATAGGTTTGCAGGGCGTGGAACCCCTTAAAGTGTAAAAATGGCACCGATAGCTTGTGGCATGCGGAGTCGCGTTCTTCGACCGCGAGTAGGTCTTGGCGTACTGCAATTCCCAGCTCTGGATCGCTTTCGAAGGCCTGCATGATGACCTCTCGCAGCAATAGAGCATGTACAGTGGGGCTGTCAAGCTTGCTGGCTAAATGAAAACTTAGGGCGCACTCCAGCTCACGGTGGTTTAAGATCGTGGCGTGGAAAAAGCTGGCGAGAATGGGCTCTTGCTGAGCCTCATGCGCAGCTTCTTGGCGTATGCGTTCCCATACTGGATCGTTGGCCTGAGTCATGCGTCCTCCTAAATTAGGCGCTCACTCTAACGCAAACAAAGGTGAAGGTCACGAGCTGGTATTCGAGCAAACCCGCCACAGCTTGTGCTTACTGGCAACATATTTTGCCTCGAACCGTGTTATTGGTTCTTGTGGTAGGAAGGGTCTTAACTCTGTCGGTCGACTGGCAATGGTCAGCGCCTTAGAAAATTCGCGGGCGTAAATTTCCCAATTTGTGCGCAATTCAAGGTGTTGCGAAATCTCGAGCAGTGCTTTGAAGCTGGCATGACCGTGTACGCGGCGTTTAAATTGCGAGGCCTTAGGCCAAGGGTTTGGGTAGAACAGTGTATGTTTGCGAGCGTGTAATTTGCTCGTGGCCATAAGTCGCCACAGCGCTTCACAGTCGCTGCGGACTAGTAGGCAGTTGTCGAGCTCGGGCGCTGGCTCGGCACTTAAGCGCTGCTGTGACTGATCAACGCCAATAACGCAAAAATTGGGATTTTGTTCGGCGATTTTTCGTGTGCTGATGCCGGTGCCGCAAAACGAATCTAGCCACAATGGCAGCCCGGTTTGATACAGTGTTTTGGTGATGATGACGAAACTGTCTCGCACGAAGTCGGGAATAGGTGTTTGGTCGCTTGTGCTAAGGTGCTTGGTCACGATGTCATCGAGGTTTTCATGCATTCCCAGCTGGTTGCTTGAAACGGGTTTCGAGTTTCCGATCTTGGTCACGGCTTGTACTTGCACCTAATAGATAGTCACTGTCATCATAGCGCAATTCACCGAGCGACGGTGTCAATAAGCCCCCGAGATTTGAGGTAAGCGTGAAGCAAGATAACCGCCCGTATTGGCTGAAAAAGCTGCATTTGCAGTTTCGTCATTGGTACACCGAATACTTTCTGCGGCCCGAGTGTGCGTCACTGGGCCCATACCATACGGTAATGAAGCCTTGGTATGTGAAGATCTCTGGCCCTAATATTCATATTGGTCATAGTCTGACGGCCATTGGCGAGCCCTCGCATCGGGTCGAGTTGGGTGTGTGGGGACGCGATGCTGGACTCGGTACGCTGGTTATCGGAGATGCAGCTTTGTTGTCGCCCGGTGTGCGAATAAGTGCCAGCGATGAAATTCGTATTGGCGACGGCGTAATGATGGCGAACGGCGCCTACGTCACTGACTCTGATTGGCATACACTGTACGATCGCAACGCTCGAGACCCAGAGCCTCGCCCCGTTCATATTGGCGATAATGTTTGGATTGGGGACCATGCGACCATTTTGAAAGGGGTCACCATCGGCGATAACTCTGTGGTTGGCGCTGGCGCGGTTGTAACGCAACCGGTACCTGCCAATGTGGTGGTGGCAGGCAACCCTGCGAAAATCGTAAAACATCTGGACCCCGAGCGTGAGATGGTCACACGAATGGATCATTTTCGTGATCCGCAAGGTGTTATTGACTTCTTTGATGGTATTGATCGGGCCGTGCTAAAAGACAACACCACGTGGCAGTGGTTCTTAGAGACTATTTATCCCGCCGGGCGTAAAAAATCTTAGGTTTGTAGCGAGATACCCTTAACCTGAGCCCATACTTTTTGCCCAACCTGCAAGTCAAGTTCGCGAACTGAGCGGCGCGTAACTTTGGCCAGCAAGTGTTGAGAGCCCAAGTTCAGTGTAATGGTCGCGCTAGCTTCACGGCTAATTTCGATCTTACTGACGGTGCACGGCAGTAGGTTTAAGATGCTAGTCCGCTGTGGGCGCTGTAAAGCGAGGCTGACATCTTTAGCTGCGATTTGAAGATACAACGTTTTAGTGCCGTCCACTGTTGTGATCTCGGGTATTAGTAACCGATTTCCGTCGAGTAGCAGTTCGCTCAATTTGTCCTGTTTATGATGTTGCGACAGACGGGCGGACACAACAGTGCTGAGCTCTTGCTGCGGATCTTGGTAGCCTAACAGGACGTCGGGGTCGCCAGATTTTAGGAGTTTGCCCTTTGCTAAGGTGATGACCTGATCCGCGATCGCTAACGCTTCTGGGATATCATGAGTGACATAAATAACACCGATTTGGCGCTGCTTGCGCCAGTCGTTCAAAAACCGGACGATATCTTTACGCGCATTTTGATCGAGATTGGTCAGCGGCTCGTCTAGCAACAGCCATAATGGATTTGACAGTAATGCTCGCCCTAATGCCACGCGCTGTGCCTCGCCGCCCGACAAGCTCGCGGGCTTTCGCTTAAGCAACGTGCTTAAGCCTAAACGCTCGACGACTTTCTGTATGTCAGGAGTGTATTCATACCGCCTTTTGAGTCCATAGACTAAGTTTTGCTGCACATCCAAATGTGGGAATAAGGCTGCGTTCTGTGCGCTCAGGACGATGGGGCGTTGATGCGGGGCCAAGTGACGAATATTTGCGCCATTTACAGTGAGCTCTGTAACCGCCAATGGGCTTGGTAGCCCCGCGATGGCGCGTAGCAGGCTGGTCTTGCCGCTTCCGCTGGGGCCAAAAATTACTGTGCAAGCGCGATCTTTAAACGCCAGCTCAAGCTCTGCAGAGGCCATGTCATTGCTAGCCTTAAACACTAGGCTCATTGCTCGGGCTCGATCTGGTCGTGCACTGCATAAGGCATAGCGCTGGGTCTCATCGGCTTACCCACGAAGAATTAGTGTTGGCAGGGTTCAGGCGATACAGGCTGATTAACACAACTAAGGAAAACATTAACAAACCACCGGCAACGGCGTGTGCTTCGGCAAAATTGAGTCTCTCGACCGAGTCGAATAAGGCAATCGAAAGAACCTGCGTCTCGCCGGGAATATTGCCACCTATCATCAGTACCACCCCAAACTCACCCACTGTGTGTGCAAACCCCAGGCAGCCCGCGGTAATAAAACTTCGTTTGCACATGGGCATCACAATACTGACGAATCGATCCAAAGGTGTTGCACCCAGTGATGACGCAGACTCGAGTATGCCGACCGGAATTTGCTGAAAAGCGCTTTGTAGAGGTTGCACCACAAACGGAATCGAGTAAATCACCGAGCCAATTACTAGTGCTGAAAAACTAAAGCTCAAGGGTGAGCCGGTAAGTGTTAGCCACAACTGACCAAGCGCTGTATCGGGTGCGAAAAAAATGAGTAAGTAAAACCCCAAAACTGTAGGCGGCAGTACCAGCGGAAGCGCCACTATCGCCTCGATAATCGATCTTGACCACGAGTGCCCTCGGCTTAACCACCATGCGATCGGGGGTGATAACAACAATAGGATCAGTGTTGTTACCGAGGCTAACTTGAGCGTTATTGTTAGTACATCAAGAGTCATGTTGGCAGCGGCTATAACCGTATTGGCTTAAGCGTGATTGTACCTGTTCGCTTGATAGCCACAACAGAAAGGCTTCGGCGCTTTGGTGGTTGATGTGTCCTGCGTTTCTGACGGAAACGGCAAATTGCTGTATTGGACTGTACCAATCACTGGGAATGACTATACCCTCAGCCAAAGATGCTGGCACTAAAGCAAAGTTTACGTTGCCACTAGCTTTAAATTGATAGGCCTGTTGTGCGTTGTTACCTTGAATCACTTGTAGAGACGGAACTTTGGCGCGTTGCAGTACTTCTTCCCCGGCCCGCCCATAGGGTGCTGTTGAGGGGTTGGCGATAGCTATACGTCCACCTGCCTCCAGATCCGAAAGAGCTTGGGCGCCCATCAGCACAAGATGTCCTTGAGCATAACAGATAGGGGCTTTTAGTTGTCTGAGGTGTGCAAGTCTAGTCGGTCTTTCTTTATCGGCAGCGAGCAGAACATCAAAGGGTGCGCCCATTAGTATTTGATTGCTAAGAGCACCGGTGGCGCCGGAGATTACCGTAATTTCATCAGGTGGCGGTACGTCTTTGGCCAAAGCTTCGAGTACCGGTACAAAGTTTGATGCCACAGCAACACGCAAGCTTGATGCATGTGCAAATGGAGCCATTGCGGTTAGTGCATAACATAGAATTGCGAGGCAGTACTGGGGCATGGTGCTCCTGGCTTGGGCGTTTTGGCAATACACCAAATCGCTACGTGTTCAGCGCCGGCGGTTTTTAGGCATTGCGCGGCCCGGTGGGCAGTTTGCCCCGTTGTTATTACATCATCGATCAAGGCTAATCGTAAGCCCTTAAGGTTTTGCTCGCAATGAAAGTGTTTAGACGAAAGGTGTCGCGCATGGCGATGAGCGGCTTTGTGTTGTGGCGCCTGGTACATAGTGCAGCTCAGCACGCTGTGCGTTGGAATCTCGAGCTCTTTGGATGCGCGCTGGGCCAAGAGTGCGCATTGGTTATAACCGCGTTGCCAGGTTCTGCGCCAGTGCAACGGCATGGGTACCAGCGCGTCGATGATAGGGTTGGTTTCTAGCCCTTCGAGCAGTAAGTCCGCCAGAGCAGATGTCAGGTTGGTGGTTTTTACAAATTTCCATCGATGAATCAGGTAGCGTAACCCCTCGCTGTATTTCCACGGTGCGTGGCAGGCGTCGAAAGCGAATAATTCAGGTGTGCAGTATGGGCAACCTTGCATTACCGATGTTGGCAGATATTCTCCGCATCGAATACAGGCAGGTGAGTTTGGCACAAGACTGTCTTTACAAAACGAGCACAGCATGTGGTCGGTATCAGAATGTTGCTGACACAATCGACATATTTTGGGTAAGAGGGTGTTTAGTAGCCAGCTAGAGTGTTGCTGTAGGCGCATACGCAGATCCTTTCGGTTAACCCCACTTAGTGTGCCATGCGGTGCGCGCGGTTTTGCTTTCAAAGCAGATCTTATCTTCTAATGTTTCATCAGTAACGTACTGTGTGGGTGGTACTTTTAATTAGTAATTAGTGCCATTTCAAACCCAATTAACTTGACTATAATGGTCTCGTCAGCACAATGTTGCTGCTGTTAACATAGAGTCGAGGAACCGAATATGCCTACCTACAAAGCGCCCACACGAGATCTGCAGTTTGTACTTCATGATGTCTTAGGTGTTGATGACCTGTACGCCTCTTTACCTACTTTTGAGGACGTCAGTGCAGACTTAATCGACGCCATCTTGGAGCAAGGTGCTAAATTCTGTGAAGACGTGATTGCGCCTTTAAATGAGTCAGGCGACGAAGAAGGTTGCCGATGGAGTGCCGAGGGCGTTAAAACACCCGCTGGATTTGCTCAAGCGTATGATCAATACGTTCAGGGCGGTTGGCCTTCGTTAGCCGCTGACGTTGAATACGGCGGTCAGGGTATGCCGAATACACTCGGTTTGTGCATGAGCGAACTTACGGGCACCGCAAACTGGGCCTGGTCGATGTACCCCGGCTTAAGCCATGGTGCAATTAAAACGCTGGAAGAACACGGCAGCGAAGAGCAAAAACAACGCTACTTAACTCGCCTGATCTCCGGTGAGTGGACCGGCACGATGTGTCTTACGGAACCGCATTGCGGAACCGACTTAGGCTTACTGCGCACCAAAGCGGTTCGTAATGACGATGGCAGTTTTTCGCTGCACGGAACAAAAATCTTTATCAGTGCCGGCGAGCACGATATGGCTGAAAATATTGTGCACATTGTTATTGCACGAATTGAAGGAGCGCCCGACGGCACAAAAGGCATTTCGCTGTTTGTGGTACCTAAGGTCAACGTTAATGAAGACGGCAGCTTGGGCGAGCGTAATTCGGTCAATTGTGCATCGATTGAATCGAAGATGGGTATTAAAGCCTCTGCCACTTGTGTCATGAACTTTGACGGTGCTAAAGGCTATTTGATCGGCCCTGAAAATCGTGGTCTTAACTGCATGTTCACCTTTATGAACGCTGCGCGCTTGGGCACTGCGGTGCAAGGTTTATGTCATGCTGAATTAGCCTATCAAGGTGCCTTCAACTACGCGCGCGAGCGTCTGGCTATGCGTTCGCTCACAGGCGCTAAAAACCCCGACGGTCCCGCAGATCCGATTCTGGTTCATCCTGATGTTCGACGTATGCTATTAACGCAGCGCGCTATTGCCGAGGGCAGCCGAGCATTTTTGTTTTTCTTAGCAATGCAGGGTGACGTTATGCGCGCCGGCAACGAAGAGCAAGCCAAGCGCGCCGATAATTTAATGGCCTTGTTGACGCCAATTGCTAAAGCGTTTGTTACCGAGCTAGGCTTTGAGGCGGCAAATCATGGCGTACAAGTCTTAGGTGGTCACGGCTACATCCGCGAATGGGGGATGGAGCAAATTGTGCGTGATGCGCGTATCGCCATGCTGTACGAGGGTACCACCGGTGTTCAGGCGATGGACTTGATTGGTCGCAAAGTGTTGGGTAGTGGTGGCAAATTGTTAATGGATTTTACGGCCATCATGGATGAGTTTTGTCAGAGCGGGCATCCTGAGCAAGTGGCCGATTACATTAGTACAGTGAATACTCTAAAAGATGAGTGGTTGACCTTATCGCTCAGTATTGGCGAAAAAGCGATGCATAACGCAGACGAAGCAGGTGCTGCCTCGGTCGATTACCTTATGTACAGTGGCTACGTTGTACTCGCGTACTTTTGGGCGCAACTCGCCAGCACGGCGGCGCGTTTGCTTGATGATCCTGATCGCGCGGGAGACGCAGATTTTCTGCGCGCCAAGTTAATGACAGCAGAATTCTACTTTAAGCGTTTATTGCCGCGAGCTCAGGGCCACAAACTGGCCATTGACGGGGGCTCAGAGCCCTTGATGCAAATGCCAGAGGCATTGTTTGCGGTATCCTAAGACCTCTATTGCACTGGAAATTGGGCGAAGATGTTCTTACACTTCGCCTATTACCCGATCTGAGGTTCATTGACATGAGCGATTCTCAAACTACTCCTTCGAATGACGAGCCAAGGCTGTACCCCGAAGACCAAGCTAAAGTTGATGAGTTTTGCAGCAAAGGTGTGAACTCTGTCGAGCGCAAGCCGTTCAAACCTTTTCGCATGATGTTGTTACTCATAGGTGTCACGATCTCGTTCAGCGTTCTAAGCCAAATGATCGCGAAATGGGCGGGCGTTTATTAAATTTTTTCTGGAGTTCTTTGCGGACTACCGATCCAGCGCATAGACTCGTGATTTGTTTTGCGAACACTCTGTGCGCTGCTATGACCGAGCGAGGGTTTATTTCTTTAGCGGTTAATCGTCTAACGATCCGCCTTCACGTCTCAGCCAATTTTTTGCGGATCGCTTCAAGGTCGTCCGTGACACGCTGCGCACGCGACGTCCTGTCGCGTGACGCTCCGCGCGAAACAGGCTGCAGCCGCTCGGCTCAGTATCGTATCCTTCCTGACGTGTGTGGCACGAGGACCTTAAGTATTGATTTGTTGAATCTTGGAATGAAGCCAGCGCATAGACTCGTGATTTGTTTTGCGAACACTCAGTGCGCTGCTATGACCGAGCGTGAGCAAAATAAATGACGAGGCGGGCGCGGGTTTAGAGTATTTTTAGGCCAATATCTAACGCCATGCTATCGCACCTAAACGGATCACTTGCGAACTTCAAGTTTGGCCTCAATACTCGCCAACCGTTCTTCGATGCGCTCTAAGCCGGTGGCGCTGTTCGCTGTTTTAGTGTTGCCGTACAGCGCGATAAACACTTCGGCTAAGTGTTGCGTAACCGCTTGTGCGTCACGAGTTTTGTGCAGGTGGAGAGTTCGAGAAGAGTATTCTAAGGTGCCGTAGAACAGGTCTCGAATCACCCATAAGGGCGCTGTTTCTTGGAAAATCCCGCGGTCTACCCCTTGCTGAAAGATTTCGTCAAATACTGCCACGTAGCCGCGAATCGGGTTGAGGCTTGGAGAATCAAGCGTGCCGGTCTCGCGAGTCCGCACGGTAAAGCCCACGAAGTCAAAGTCTTTGACCAGTTCGAATAAATGAAAATCAGCCAAGGCCTTGAGTTTTGCGAGCGTATCGGTGTGTTCGAGCGTCGCTTTGCGTGCGCCTTGTGTCAGAATTTGCCAAAACTGTGCGACGACCGAGTCGAGCAGTTCTTTCTTGTTGCGGTAGTATAGGTAAACGGTGCCTTCAGCAACTTCAGCGCGCTTAGCGATAGCGCTCATTTTGGCGTTTTCGAACCCTCGCTCGCTAAACTCGATGCGCGCGGCATCTAAAATGGCGCGTTCTTTTGCTTCCATCTTTTCGCGTCGAGTGCTTTGTACTGCCGCTTTTGCCATGCTGATTCGCCTTGTTTTTCTTGCCTAAAAATATTTAATGATTTAGGCTCATTTATATTGAGTCAGATTCATAAAAAGCGCAAGCCCAAATTTGGGGCTTGTTAACGGCGGGAACAACACATGAGTAAACCATCTATTCGCATTGGTGGGGCGAGTGGCTATTGGGGTGAGTCCGATATGGCTTTGCCTCAGTTTTTGCGGGAGGGTAATCTCGACTACATCGTCTTTGATTACCTCGCAGAAATCACGATGTCGATTATGGCGCGTGCTCGCAGCACTGATGAATCCTTAGGTTACGCCACTGACTTTGTACAAGCTGTGATGGTGCCTAATTTGGCGCAAATTGCTGAGCAGGGTGTAAAAATCATCTCGAATGCGGGTGGGGTTAACCCTTTAGCCTGTGCGCAGGCGCTTCGCAATGCCATAGCTTCTCAAGGTCTCGATTTGAAGGTCGCAGTGGTACTGGGCGACGACCTCATTAATCATAAAGATGAACTGGCTGCTTGTGCCCCAGCCGAGATGTTCAGTGGAGAAGCCTTTCCGCCGGTCGAAAAAATTGCCAGTATCAATGCGTATTTAGGCGCATTCCCCATTGCTGCCGCTTTGGGGCAAGGTGCCGATATTGTGATTACGGGTCGTTGCGTAGACTCGGCTGTGACTCTGGGTGCATGTATTCACGAGTTTGGTTGGACGGCCTCCGATTTAGATTGCTTGGCGGGGGCCTCATTGGCCGGGCATTTGATTGAGTGTGGGCCACAGGCAACGGGTGGAAACTTTACCGATTGGCACGACATTGCTGACTCCTTGGTCGATGTGGGTTACCCAATCGCCACCGTCTTTGCCGACGGTTCCTGCGAGATCAGTAAGCCGAAAGGCACCGGTGGATTGGTGTCGGTGGGTGCGGTGTGCGAGCAATTGCTGTATGAAATTGGTGATCCAGCGGCCTATCATTTACCCGATGTGATTTGCGATTTTACGCGCGTGAATGTCATCCAGCTCGACACCCAGCGTGTCAGAGTTGAAGGCGCTATCGGTGCCGGTGTGCCTGAGCAATTAAAAGTATCCATGACCTGGGCAGACGGCTGGCGCTTAGGTGGAATTTGGTTTTATGTCGGCACGAAAGCTTCGCAGCGAGCACGAAGTTTTGGTGAAAGTGCAGTTGCTAGGGCGCGGGCAAAACTAACAATCATGAAAGCGCCCGATTTTGATGAAGTCTTGATCGAAGTCGTCGGCGATGGATCACATTTTGGCGCTTACTCGTTAGAGTCCGATACCCGAGAAGTGGCTGTTAAGGTTGCCGCAAAACATCAAGACAAGCGTGCTTTGATGCTGTTGTTGAAAGAGCTATCCGGTGTCGGCTTGGCAGCACCTGCAGGCTTGGCAGGCTTTGCCGGAACGCGTCCTAAACCGTCTCCGGTCATCCGCTTGTTCTCGTTTTTACAGGATCGCGATGCGGTCGCCATCGAACTAGATAACGGCATTCAGCGGCAAGCGTTCGCAGATTCAGGTTCCAGCGTTAGCACGCCAAGTCATAGCTTAGAACCTGAAGTGCCGGCGGTGGCTTCTGATATTGCCACTGTACCAGTTCCGTTAGAGCGGCTGGCCTGGGGGCGTTCTGGCGACAAAGGTAACAAGGCTAATATTGGCATCATTGCTCGCAAGCCCGAGTACTTACCTTGGATTGCCAAGACCTTAACCCAAGCCTGCGTAAGTAAGCGTATGGCCCACTTCATGGGCTCTGGCGCGGTTGCGCGCTACTACTTGCCGGGAATTTCAGCCTTAAATTTTTTAATCGATGATGTCTTAGGTGGCGGTGGTGTGGCGAGTTTACGCAATGACCCCCAAGGCAAAACCTATGCACAAATTTTATTACAAACCCCAGTGGCAATTCCCGCTGGTTTAATGGAGGACTAAACATGGCCGTGATTGAAACGCGCGTCATTGTCGGCAGTGACGAGTACGAGAAAAATCGTACAGAAATGCTGGCATTTGTAGACAAGTTGCGTGCACTTGAGGCCCGTGCTATGGCCGCGAGTAATAAGCGAGCGCCCGTATTTGAAAAGCGTGGGCAGATTCCACCGTTCCAGCGGGTAGAGCGGGTACTCGACCCCGGTATGCCATTTTTGCGATTACATTCCCTAGCGAATTACATGGTTGGCGATACTAATCCTGACACCAGCGTACCCGGTGCATCGGTCATTATTGGTATCGGGTTTGTTCAAGGCGTGCGCTGCATGGTTTGGGCCGATGACTCTGGTATTGCCGCCGGTGCGGTAACCCCCAAGACAGGCTCGGTGCATCTTGCAGTGCAAGAAATTTGTAAGCGTCAAAAGTTACCCTTAATTCATATGGTAGAAAGTGCCGGCGCAAACCTTATGAATTACGAGGTCAGCACTTGGGCCGTATTTGGCGCGGTATTTCGCAACATGGCGCAATTGTCGGCCATGGGCGTTCCCAATATTGTGGTCTTACATGGCGCATCGACTGCGGGTGGTGCTTACATGCCTGGCATGGCGGACCATGTGATTGGGGTAAAAGAAAACGGCTTAGCGGCACTTGGCGGTGCCGCTCTAGTTAAAGCCGCAACGGGTGAAGAAGCCGACGAGCGAGAGCTTGGCGGAACCGAAATGCACTCGTCGGTATCGGGCGTGGTGGAATACCTGGTAGATAACGACGCACACGGTTTATTGAAAGCGCGCGACGTAGTCAAACGCTTAAATTGGAATAAAGGCGCGAGCGCGATTCCTCGCCAGCCATACTTGCCGCCTAAATATGACCCAGAGGAGTTGGCTGGCGCCATTCCGGTTGACCACAAGGTTCCCTATGACGTGCATGAGGTGTTGGCACGTGTGGTAGATGGCTCGGAAGTCGAGGACTTTAAGCCGCGCTATGGGCCATCAACGGTGTGTTGTTTTGCATCTATTACGGGCATTGCCTGCGGCATTTTGGCCAATAACGGGCCCATTGATCCTAATGGTGCGACAAAAGCGGCTCAGTTTTTACAGCTGTGCGACCAAAGCAATCTCCCGGTCATTTTCTTGAATAATACTACGGGTTACATGGTCGGCACGCAGTACGAGCAAGCCGGGATGATTAAGCATGGCGCGAAAATGGTGCAGGCGGTCTCTAACATACGTGTGCCAAAAATAACCCTGTATATCGGCGCGAGCTTTGGAGCAGGTAATTACGGCATGTGCGGCTGGGCCTACGAACCAGACTTTTTGTTTGCATGGGCCAGTGCCAGAACGGGTGTGATGGCGGGTCAGTCGGCCGCCAAGACAATGTCGCAGGTAGCGGAAGTTGCAGCGCAGCGCAAAGGCTTAGAACCCGATCGTGACGCGATTGCTCAGCAGGAGGCTCGCATTCAGGCAGTATTTGATCGCCAAGAAGATGCCTTTTATACCTCGGGTCAGGTATTAGATCACGGAGTCATCGACCCACGCGATACCCGCAAGGTCCTAGCTTTTGCTCTAGAGACTTGCCTGGAAAGCCGCGCTCGTACACTTAGCCCTAACGCCTTCGGCGTTGCTCGTATGTAGGGGGAGGCATGAGTTTACCGACAACAGAATCAGTTCAGCTTGAACAAAAAAATGGTTGGCTCACCATTTGGTTTGATGGCATCGAGAATCGCAATGCGCTGACCGATCAGCGTGTTGCTGAAACCTTGGCGGTGCTTAATGCCGTAGCGGATGATCGTACGGTACGAGGCATCACCCTGAGAGGCAAAGGCGGGGTGTTCTCAGCCGGTGGTGACTTAAAAAGCTTTCGCAAGTTTGCCGAGGCGCCCGATGCTGATGTTATCGAGATGAGCAAGAGCATTGCCTACTTGCTGAACCGTTTGAATACCATGCCCCAGGTAACGGTTGCGCTTGTTGAAGGTGCAGCCATTGCTGGAGGTCTGGGTATTGTATGCTGCTGTGATGTGGCGATTTGTCAAAGTAGCGCTAAATTTGCGTTCAGCGAAACTATGATCGGAATTTCGCCTGCGCAAATTGCTCGTTTTGTGATGCAAAAGCTCGGCTATGCCAAAGGTCGCCGATTGATGTTAACCGCCGCTCGTTTTGATGGCACCGAGGCAGGCAATCTTGGGTTGGCTGATTTTGTGGCCGATGATGTTGCGAGTCTGGAGGCTCATGAAACTAAAGTGCGCCGCGACGTACTTAAGTGTGCGCCAGGTGCAATTGCAGCAACCAAAGAATTGATATTGGATTTGCCCTATATCGATCCGGATTCTGTTGCCGATGTGGCAGGTCGGAATTTCACGAATCGTTTAAAAAGTGACGAAGGCAAAGAAGGTGTGAGCTCTTTCTTAGAGAAGCGTGCACCCAACTGGGCGCAGGAGCCTTAAGGACAAGTTATGAAACGTTTATCGACTTTGCTTATTGCGAATCGCGGTGAAATCGCCGTTCGCGTTATGAAAACGGCCCGCGAAATGGGCATACGTACCATTGCTGTGTATTCTGAGGCCGACGCCAATGCGGCGCACGTGCGAGCAGCAGATCAAGCTGTTTGTATTGGCGCTGGCCCTGTGGGGTCATCTTATTTGCGCAGTGACGTGATTCTTGAAACGGCAAAACGGATGGGTGCCGATGCGGTTCACCCAGGTTATGGCTTTTTATCCGAGAATGCAGGATTTGCCCAAGCCTGTGCAGATGCCGGCATTCTATTTGTTGGTCCGCCAATTTTGGCAATCGATGTGATGGGCGACAAGGCCAGAGCCAAGCGAGCAATGTTACAGGCTGGTGTGCCTTGCGTGCCAGGCTATCAAGACGACGATCAGTCTATTGAACGACTGACGAGCGCTGCCAAAGAGATCGGTATGCCTGTAATGGTCAAAGCCGCGGCTGGGGGTGGTGGCCGAGGCATGCGCTTAGTGCATCAAGAATCTGAGTTGGAAAGCGCAATTCAAATGGCGCAATCCGAGGCGCAGAACGCGTTTGGCTCCAGCGAATTGATTATCGAAAAGGCCATAATTCGTCCGCGTCATGTCGAAATCCAGGTTTTTGCCGATGAGTACGGTAATACGGTGCACTTAGGTGAGCGGGATTGCTCGGTGCAGCGCCGCCATCAAAAAGTCATTGAGGAGTCGCCCTGCCCAGTCATGACTGATGAGCTGCGTGCAGCTATGGGCGAAGCCGCGATTGGTGCAGCGAAGGCGGTGAACTATGTGGGTGCGGGTACCGTCGAGTTTTTGCTGGATCAATCGGGTGAGTTTTACTTTTTAGAAATGAATACACGCTTGCAAGTCGAGCATCCAGTGACCGAATTGGTGACGTGTTTAGATTTAGTCGAGTGGCAGTTGCGCGTAGCGCGCGGCGAAATCCTCCCGCTGACGCAAGAAGAGATCCAATTAAACGGTCACGCAATCGAGGTGCGTTTGTACGCCGAGGATCCGTACGCTGGATTCTTGCCCAGCACTGGGCCTATTCACTTGTTTGCCACGCCTAATACGGCTGGGTTCCGCGTAGATGCAGGGGTTGCCAGTGGTGATGCGGTGTCGCCATTCTATGACTCTATGGTGGCCAAAGTCATGGCCTACGGCAAAACCCGAGAAGATGCGCGTCAGCAACTGATTCGGGGCTTGCAAGAAAGCGCATTGTTAGGCTTGCCCAACAACCGTGATTTCTTAATCGATTTGTTGGAGCAATCCGACTTTGCTGCAGGGCAGGCAACAACGGCTTTCATTGCCGAATGTTATGGCGATCAACCTACCAAGCCTTCGGTATCCGAGGAATCTCTGGTCGTTGCCGCTTGTTTACAGCATCGCTTAGCTCGAGGTTTGGCGGCCGCAACCAGTTTAGGTATTGCACCCGAATTGCTTGAATGGTCATCAACCGGCAGAGCAAGCAGTGTATACAGCTATGAGGTTGATGAAGCGCTCGTAAACGTGACGTTGACGAGTCAGGGCCCTGACGCATACACAGCCCAGATCGCTGACACAGTCCATGAAGTTCAACTGCTTAGCATGAGCTCACAGCATGCGGTCTTAACGGTGAACGGTCTGCGCATGCCGCTACATTTTACTGCGACAGATGAAGCAACCATTCATCTAGCAACCGCAGCGCGTACTGAGGTGTTGATTAACAAGGCAGTATTACCACCTGGCGCAGGCGAAGAAGTGGGCGGTGGTACTATCACCGCACCCATGCACGGGCTGCTATTAAGTGTAGATGTCGAAGTTGGCGCCACAGTAAGTAAAGGTGACCGCTTAGCGGTATTAGAAGCTATGAAAATGCAGCACGGCATTACCGCGCCCATTGATGGTACAGTCACGGTCATTGGTGGCAAGACGAATCAGCAGGTTGCTGCCGGTGACGTGCTTATAGTGATTGAGCCAGCCGAAGAATAAGGAGATTAGAGTGCAGCAAGCCAAAGATTTTTTAGCAGAAAGTGACGATGTATACGCATTGGTTGCCGATTTATCGAGTGACAGCTTTGCACAAGCAACGGCGTTCAAAAACTGGAGCATTGAAGACATTATCCAGCATCTGCATTTTTGGAACGAAGCTGCACTTTTATCCTTAACCGATGCCGCGGGTTTTGAAGCCTTTTTTAAACCGGTCGGCGAGCACATCTTCAGCGGCAAAGATCTCAAGTCTTACGAGCGGCAGTATTTTGCCTCCGTAACAGGCTCTGAACTTATCGCATCTTGGCGCGGCTTGTATCAAAAAACCGCTGAGGCATTTGCGACAGCAGACCCTTCGCAGCGCGTTGCGTGGGTTGGGCCGTCAATGAGTGCACGCTCTTCCATTACTGCTCGGCAAATGGAAACCTGGTCGCATGCGCAGGCCATATACGATGTGCTTGGCGTTGATCGTGTCGATACCGATCGTATTCGCAACATTGTGGTGTTAGGTGTCAACACCTACGGTTGGACCTTTGTGAATCGCAAGCTCGATGTGCCTGATCCAATGCCCTATATCAGTTTGACCGCGCCTTCTGGTGATGTGTGGAACTATGGCGATCCGCAAGAGGATAACTGCATTCAAGGTTCTGCCGTTGCTTTTGCGCAGGTGGTGACGCAAACGCGTAATGTGGTCGATACCGATTTGCAGGTTGTTGGCGACAGCGCCAACCTGTGGATGGCCAATGCTCAATGTTTTGCCGGTGCGCCAAACCCGGTGCCCGAGCCGGGTGTGCGGTTTAAGGCTGAGGTTTAATAGTCTCTACAGGTCAAAGAGTTAACGATCCGCCTTCACGTCTCAGCCAATTTCTTGCGGAACGCTTCAAGGCCATCCATGGCACGCTGCGCACGCGACGTCCTGTCGCGTGACGCTCCGCGCGAAACAGGCTGCAGCCGCTCGGCTATGTTTCGCGTTCTTAAAAGATTAAGCGGTCGCGCTCTTCACTCAGGCATAAAAAGGCCGCTAGAAAGCGGCCTTAACACAATCGGCTAAACTCAATTACCAAATGTAGGGAATCAGCGCCTTACGCTCTTTGGGGTAATCGTCGAAGTTTTTCAAGAACCACTTGTGAGTCACCATAGCGCGTGGCGCCAAGTTGCCGACGGTAATCGCCAATACAAACACCGCGCCCAAGTTCCAGGTCATGATGGCAAAGCCCGTGAAGGACAGGATTTCGCCAAGGTACTGTGGGCAGCTGACCCATTTAAAGAAGCCGCCGTAGGGGATTTTGTAGCGAGGCTGGCTGGGATCTGGCTTCTTCGAGCGCAGATTGCGCAAGATCGTGTCGGAGTAAACGTTCAGGGTAAAGCCAAACGCATAAATCGCGACGCCGATGATGAAGCGAGGGTCGCTGAACCATTCCACGGTGTACTGAGTGCCGATATTGGCAATGTATTCGGCATTGAAATAGCCGTGCATAAACAGCGTTATCCAGCCGGCAACCACAACGTTGAATGCAAAGGTTTGGCTGGCGCCTGGCGCTGTGCGCATCAGTAGAGGGGTCACCAAAGCACGGTTAGTGTAGTGAAACATCCAAATCGCTAAGAAGACGAGCGGCACGATTTGATCGGAATTTTGTCCCATAAAGAAAACGATGGGGAATACGATCAGGCCGGGTAGTTCCATTAGGATCCAGCCTGGCTTTGATCCTAATTTGATGCCTTTGGATTTAGCGCCACCGCCGCCAAAGCGACCGCCGTACGCAGCAGTCCCATACAGACTGCTTACAAAGATCATAAGCGCGTACAAAAAACCCACGATTAAGAGGGTGTCGTAGAATGTGTTGCCGGTATACCACTGCATAGCCATGTCACCATCGTTGTTGTAATTCTTAGCGCATAGGCTACCGCACAATGATGTCTTGAGTTAACACACATTCGGACTATGGTTGGCTGGCGTGTGATAGCTATCGTCCAAATGGGGGCTGTGTGTGGGGGGTAAAACTTATAAGGTTGAGGCATAAAATGAAAACAAAATTAGGGAAGATCACATTGTGAGCAGTAAGTTTAGTCCAATACTAAAAAGTGCCGTTGAGCGCTGGGATGCTCAGGTGGATGTGCTGGTGGTGGGTTTTGGTGCTGCCGGCGCTTGCTCGGCCATTGCTGCGCACGATAATGGCGCTAAAGTCATGATTGTGGAAGCGGCCTCAGATGCAGGGGGCTCTACGGCATTATCTTCTGCTGAATTGTATTTAGGTGGTGGCACGCGTGTACAAAAGGCCGTGTGTTATGAAGACACTGCCGACGCGATGTATGACTACCTGATGATGTCCAACGGGCCACAAGCCAGTGCAGAAAAAACGCGGCGTTACTGCGACGAAAGTGTGGCGCACTTTGATTGGCTGGTCGAGCAGGGTGTTCCGTTTAAAGACTCCGAGTATCCGGGCCGTGCGATGATGGCGTTAACGGACGACTGTCTGTTATTTACGGGCAGCGAAAAGGCCTGGCCGTATCGCGATCAAGTTCCACCAGCGCCGCGTGGTCATAACCTATGCGTAGAGGGCGACAATGGCGGACCGCTTTTTATGAAGATTATGGCGGAAGCGGTGGCCAAGCGCGGCATTGAGCAGCGTTTTGAAACACGCGTTCTTAAGCTGATTGTCAGTACTGAAGACGGTGTTACTCGTGTTTGTGGCGCTGTAATCCGCCAAGACATGCAAGAAAAGTTTGTCGAGGCTAAAAAAGGTGTCATGTTGTGCTGCGGTGGCTTTGTCATGAACGAAGACATGGTTAAGCAATATGCGCCTGAACTCATGAAAGCGAGTATGCCGATTGGTAACCCCAACGATACCGGCTCGGGTATTCAAATGGGGATGAGTGTGGGCGGTGCTGTGATTAATATGCATGAGGGTTTTGTAAGCCTGCCCTATTACCCGCCAGCAACACTGACCTATGGCATATTAGTCAATGCTCAGGGGCAGCGGTTTATTAACGAAGACGCCTATCACGGCCGAGTAGGCGCTGCCTGCTTACGCCAGGTGGGTGGTCCGGTGTATTTCGTGATGAACGTAGACGACTACGACGGCTACGAAACTCAGTCGTACTTAGGGGCTCCAATCGGTGGTACGGGCGAGACCCTAGAGGAGTTGGCGCAAGAGTTAAGCTTACCTGATGGGCAATTACAGGCATGTATCGAGACTTACAATCGGTTTGCAAAAGAAGGGCAAGATCCGCTGTTTCACAAAGATGCAGCCTGGCTTAAGCCTATTTCGGCGCCCTATGTTGCGCTGGACTGCACGCCAGGGAACGGCACCTTTTACCCATACTTCACGCTAGGTGGGCTTGATACAACGGTCGATGGCCAGGTGCTGACCGCTGGCGGTGATATCATCCCCGGTCTGTACGCAGCCGGTCGCACAGCTTGCGGCGTGCCGCGCCGAGGCGATGGTTATGCATCGGGTAGCTCGGTGGGCGATGCCTCTTTCAGTGGTCGCGTTGCCGGCCTTCATATTGCTAAGTCTTAAGGGTTATTCAATGTCAGATGCAGAAATTTTACGACGACTTGACCGATTAGAGTCTCTAGATGAGATTCGTCAGTTGGCAGCAAAGTATTCGCTATCGTTGGACATGCGAGACCTTGATGCCATGGTGAATTTATTCCCTGAAAACGTGCGGGTCGGCAAAGACAAAGTCGGTCGCGCGTATTTCAAACAATGGATGGACCAAACCCTGCGTGAGCAGTTCACCGGTACCTCGCACCATATTGGTAATCACATTATCGAGTTCGAAGACCCCGACCATGCCGTGGGTGTTGTGTATTCTAAAAACGAGCACGAAACACCCACAGAGAATGGAGACATCGAGTGGGTCATCATGCAAATGATATACTGGGATCATTACGAGCGTATTGACGGGCGCTGGTACTTCGCACGTCGCCTGCCCTGCTACTGGTACGCGGTAGACTTGAACAAACCTCCTGTCGGCGATAACAAAATGCGCTGGCCCGATCGCGACCCCTACCAGGGTGCTTACCACGACTTGTTTCCAACCTGGAAGTCTTTTTGGGATAAAGAGCCTTCAGACGAACTGCCCGCAGTTGCTGCACCTGCACCTTACGAGCAGTTTTTGAAAACGATGCGGGGTCAGCAGGACAACCCCAAAATCCGAACCCGTTAAGGATGACTATGAATTTAGATGCGTTATTTTCGCCGCTTAAGCTAGGAGCTATTGAGCTACCGAACCGAATTATTATGGCGCCCATGACACGCAGTCGCGCCACTGACGACGATTTGGTGACGGATCTGCATGTTAATTACTATCGGCAACGCGCTTCCGCTGGACTTATCATTAGCGAGGGCGTTCACCCTTCGGCCGCTGGCAAAGGCTATAACCGTACGCCAGGGTTGTTCCTGCCAGAGCACGCCGAGGCATGGTCAAAAGTAACGGCAGCGGTGAAAGCCGAAGGTGGACAAATGGTCGCTCAGCTAATGCACTGCGGCCGCGTTGGGCATGCTGATAACAAAGCGCCAGGGGCTCGATTTTTAGCCCCTTCGGCCATTGCCTGCAAGGAGCAGATTTTCACGCCCAATGGCATGCAGAGCATGCCAGAGCCTGAAGCCATGACGCTTGACGAAATTAAAGAAGTGCAAGCCCAGTACGTGAATTCGGCGCTATTAGCGATTCAAGCCGGCTTTGCAGGTGTCGAGCTGCACTGTACTTCGGGCTATTTGCCGGCTCAGTTTTTGTCGACCGGTACCAATCAGCGCGACGACAATTACGGTGGTAGTTTAGCGAATCGGCTTCGTTTTGTTTTGGAAACGGTGGGTGCGCTTTGCTTGGCGGTAGGCAGTGACCGAGTCGGTTTGCGCATTTGCCCCGCAAATCCATTTAATGATTTGCATGACGACAACCCAAAAGAGACATTTTCGGCCTTAATGCAAGGCTTAAACCACTATAAGCTTGCTTACCTGCACGTCATTCGCATGAATGCTACCGGCCTCGATTCATTGGCATTGGCACGCGAGCATTACGAGGGCGCGGTAATTGCCAACGACAGTTATAAAGCCCAAGAGGCGAACCAAACCATAGCCGATGGTTCTGTGGATGCGGTATCGTTTGGCCGACCATTTATTGCGAATCCGGATTTGCCCGCGCGTTTCTTGGCCGGCGCCGATCTCGCCAGAATCGATATGAAAACACTTTACGGCGGCGAGGCCGAAGGCTATACCGATTATTCACCAATGAGTGCGTAACGGCCGACATCAAATTCAAGTAAGGAGATTAAGCATGGCAATGCCAGAAAACATTGGGATCATCGATTTGATGATGGCGATCCCGAATAACGATACATCGGATTATTACGACTTCATCAAGCCTTTGTTGATGGATGAACAAAGTCGTGAGATGTTCAAAATGCCGGCGCAATACATGTTCAAAGATATTCCCAGAACCGGTGTTCAGGACGATTACATCGCCTATACAATTCAAAAAATGGATGAGTTCGGCATCGAGAAAGCAATGATCGGTGTGGATGAAGACCAGTACACACTGCAGAACAAAGCAGTGCTTGAGCATCCCGATCGTTTTATTGCCAGCTACGAATGCAACCCCAACAAGGGCATGGAAGAGGTTCGTAAAATTCGTCGCTTAAAAGAAAAGTACGACCTGAAAGCTGTCACGGCTTTCCCTTCGGGTTTATGCCCACAGGTCTCGCTGTCTGATAAAAAGTGGTACCCCATTTTTGTCGCCTGTGTAGACCTAGACATTCCGTTCTGCACCTGTGTTGGCGTACCGGGTCCACGCATTCCCATGGAGCCACAAAAAGTCGAGCATTTAGATGAAATCTGCTGGTTCTTCCCAGAGCTAAAAGTGGTTATGCGTCACGGTGGCGAGCCATGGACTGACTTGGCTTGGAAGCTGATGCTGAAGTACCCTAACCTGTACTACATGACCAGCGCGTTTGCGCCCAAGCACTATCCCAAAGACATCATTCATTACGCGAACACGCGTGGCGCCGATAAAGTGATGTATGCCGGGTATTTCCCAATGGGCTTGTCGCTTGAGCGTATTTTTGGCGACATGCCAAACGTACCGTTCCGCGACGAGGTGTGGCCGAAGTTCTTGCGTGAGAATGCGCGCACGGTGTTTAAGCTCGATTGAGCTAGCCCCCAAGGCCGATGCTAGCGCACAGGCTCGTCATTTGTTTTGTGAACACCTAGTGCGCTGCTTTGACCGAGCGTGGATGAGTAGCTTTTCAGATTTTCAGGTTAAGCGATCCGCCTTCACGTCTCAGCCAATTTCTTGCGGACCGCTTCAAGGCCGTCCGTGGCTCGCTGCGCACGCGACGTCCTGTCGCGTGACGCTCCGCGCGAAACAGGCTGCAGCCGCTTGGCTCAGTATCGTCTGTTTTCGAATGCGCGTGGCACCTAATCTTTAAGTATTGAGTTGTTGGATCTTGGAATGAAGTTAGCGCGAGGGCGCGAGCAAAATAAATGACGAGGCGGCCGCGAATCTAAACACACCTCGATCCGAATGATATAAAGAGGCGCGCTAAGGATAAAAAATACTGATTGTGTCGACGATACACGCTGGGCGCTCAGCGCCCTCGACCGTAATGGTAATACGCACAACAACTTTTACGCCGCCTTTCGCCTCTTCAGCGGAAGTGATTTCTCCGGCAGCGCGGACGGTGCTGTTAACAGGTACGGTCGATGGAAAACGGATACTTTCTGCACCGTAGTTTACGCCCATCGATACGTTATTAACCTGCAGTAGCTGGGGCAGGAACCAGTTGGCGAGCGACAGGGTTAGGTAGCCGTGAGCAATAGTGCTGCCGAAGGGGCCGTCTTTGGCTTTCTCGGGGTCCACGTGAATCCACTGGTGGTCACCGGTCGCGTCTGCGAACTGATTGATGCGCTCTTGTTCAATAACTAGGGGTTCGCTTGGGCCGAGTGTCGTGCCGACGAGGCTCAGTAGTTCGGTGGGTGATTCAACGATATACGTGCTCATGTTTGGACTCCATATGGTTGCTGGCACTCTAGCACGAAGCCCTGTTGCCAATCTCGCCAAAGTGTAGTCCATCTGACTTAAGCTAAAACATAAAGTTTGCCGTTAGAATACAATCATCAATAACGGAGGGGTCAGCATGAGATTACAGAATAAAACAGCCTTGATAACAGGCGGCTCACGCGGCGTAGGTCGTGCTGCAGCCGAGCGCTTTATTGCGGAGGGCGCTAAGGTCTACATTACCGATGTGGTTGCTGATCGTGGTGAGGCAACGGCGGCTGAGATTGGCGCGACGTTTGTTCAACAGAATGTTGCTGAAGAGGCCGATTGGCAAAAGGTTGTGGCGCTGCTTGAAGCAGATGGCGCCGAGCTCAATGTCTTGGTGAATAACGCCGCGATTTTGCAGTACGGAAATATCGACATGGAGTCACTAGAAGGCTGGCGACGGTTAATGTCAGTTAACAGCGATGGTGTGTTTTTAGCGATTAAGTATATGCTGCCACTTCTAGAGAAAGCAGGTGGAGGCTCGATTATCAATATGAGCTCTTCATCTGCCTTGATGGGCGTGCCCGATTTTTGTGCTTACACCGCCTCTAAGTCGGCCGTGCGTGGCTTAACCATGAGCACCGCGGTGCTGTGTAAGCAACGTGCCAATAAAGTGCGCTGTAATTCAATTCACCCCGATGGCATTAACACGGACATGGTTCGGGAGATCTCTGGGCAAACCAAAAGCCACGACCCCGAGCAGTATAAGAATTCTGCGCCATTCATGTGTCAGCCAGAGGATATCGCGAACGTGATCTTCTTTCTGGCGTCAGATGATTCGCGCCACGTAAACGGTATTGCACTGAGTGTAGACAATACCTCGACAATCCATCCTCCTTATTTGTGAGTCGTATGAGCCAGTTTGCCAACAAAACAGTCATTGTGACCGGCGGAGCCGGATATATCGGCCGCGCCATTTGCGAAGCCTTTTTAAATGAAGGTGCCAATGTGGTGGCTTGTGGTAGACGCGTGCCAGAGCAGGAAATTACTGCGTCGGGGCGCGTAGCGATGTTCGTGTCGGCCGATATTCGCGACCCAGAGCAGTCGCAGGCGGTCATTGAGGCTGCTGTTGCCGAGTACGGTGGGGTAGATGTGCTGGTGAACAATGCCGGTGGTAGCCCAGAGGTGGAATTCGCCACAGCAAGCCCGCGTTTAACCGATAAGTTGTTGGCTTTGAACTTAACAGCGCCTTTAACCTTTTCGCAGCAGGTACATGGTGTGATGTCGCATCGGGAGGGTTGCAGCATTGTGAATATCGCTAGCGTAAGCGGAGTGCGGCCATCTCCTTACACCACGGTTTATGGCGCAGCTAAAGCGGGCTTATTAAGTGCGACGCGATCTCTGGCGATGGAGTGGGGCCCTAAAATTCGGGTTAATGCTATTGTGGTGGGATTGGTTCGCACCGAGGCGGCAGTGGAACATTACGGTGGTCAAGCGGGCTTTGACCGTGTGGCGAACATGTTGCCCTTAAAACGTATGGCCGAACCTGAGGACGTGGCAAAAGCCGTGTTGTTCCTGGCTTCAGAGCAGGCGTCTTATATTTCGGGTGCTGCCTTGGAAGTTGACGGGGGTGGTGAAGTCCCCGTCTTCTTGCACTTGGCTAAAGAGCGGACTGAATCCAAATAGGTGAAGTCCAGGCTCGCTCTTGAATGACGGGGCTGTAAAAGGCCTCGTTTTCTGCGCTGCGGCAGCAGTTTTTGTAAACCTCGCCGGTGGCGCCTTGTTGTTCACGTGCCTTCTGCGATGCCGCTGAAGACTGCTCTTGGCATTGATCAGAGAAGGGGTTAACGCCCGCATCCATGCATTGTAATGTGCTCCAGCGGCAGGAGGGGTTTTCTACAACCCGAGCATAGTAAAACGCGTTTTCTTCGGGGTCGAAGTTAGGGTCTTCCCACACAGTGCAAAGTTCGCTGTAACCGGTGCCGACTGCGGCGCAGGAGTTGGGGTCTACGCTGGCACCGTTGTTAGGATTGCCGGCTACTTCAAAGACTTGCTCGTGGGTTTTGCCGTCGGCGTCGGCCCAGCCTTTTATGATTTGAATGCGCTGCAAGTCGTAGCCTGGATGGGTAAGCGTGCCGGCATCTTTTTGCGCATAAACCAGAAATTGTGCGGTTTCACCGAGCCCTTTTGATTCGATAACGCCACCCATTGGCACGCCCTGCTGGTAACCCAATTCCGTGCGGTTGACGGCTTTACATGCGTCGGCGGGATAATTGCCCCCAAAAAAGCGTACCGTGGGACGCGTGCCCGAGGTCGCGTAGGTTTCGCGACGGCGCATGGCTTCAAAGATGGCATCGCGTGAGTTCTCCTCTGCCCAGACCACGGCGTGTCCACCGGGGTTTGACACAAAGTGATCTTGCACGTTGCGGTATTCAGAATCACGGCGCCCTAAGTGACCAACGTAGCCTTGTTCTTGTGCGCCACCAGCGGTTGCGCTGTGCGTGTCAGTGCTGCCAATAAAGCCAAACTGGAAGGGGTTGGCGCCTAGCGTAGATCTAAGTGCGACGCCATCTTTCAACACATTGCGAATCATCGTTCGTGGTGCAAACTCATCGATGAGCACCTCTTGCCCACTTTCCGAGCGCATTTCGCCCTCTACCGTTCCCAACATGTGCAGGTTGTCACTGGGTATTTGCTCGAAATCGCACAGCTCATCGGTGGTGTCTACCCCGCGGCCTGTAAGTCTGTCGTAGCGGCATTCAGACGCGCCTTTGTGCTGAACCAGTTCGACTAGCGGTTCCATGCTACGGCGCAGTTTAAGCTCTTCGGGGGTTTTTGGGTCTTTGAACATCAGTCCGCCCGACAAGTTAGAGTTGTGAGGAATGGCCAGTACGTCGCATCCCTTGTCGCCGTTAATGCATTGATCGTTAAGTTGCTGCCAAAGTGATAGCACTGATTTTCTGGTTTCGTAAACGCTAATGGGCGCGTCGGTTACGTTATCATTACGAAAAATGACATTCCGGTGCAGATTGTTTTGGTTTATCGCGTCGGTGTATTCATAGCCTACAAAAGAGGTGAAAGAGCAGTTTGAGGAGCGATCGTAGTGTCGCTCGGCAGCGGTTTGCACGTCTTGCCAAACGTTGATTTGGTTAGCGTCGCAGTCTTCAAATAAACAAATGGAGGATGGGGTGGGCTCCGACTCGGTTTGGCCCCCCAAACTTGTCCACCAGCTCGCGGCGAGCAGCTGTACCCATAGATTTTGTGAACGAGACATCATACACATTGGCCACAGTTTACCGAGCATTGTGTCGGGGTTTTGGCAGGCTTCTACTTGGCCCAAAAACTCGCCGTGATCTGTCAAAGCAGCAAAATCTAGCGGGCGATCGATTTGCGCGATGACCGTTTGTTCGCCATCGGCGCCGGGCACGGTAATCGGTAAGCCTTTCGCGTATTCGTAAACTTCGTCGGGCCCGTTGCGCTGGCTTGAGAGGTATGAGTCAAACGACAAGCGGCTGTGGATGTGAAGGTCACCGAATAAGGGGCGTTTAGTGGCACTGTACTGATCGCAAGCCTCTCGCTCTTCGGTGTAAGTACGATCTTCGGTGGCTATCAATAAAGGGCTGGCCGCCAAAGACCAAAGTGTGAAGGGTAGCCATACCAGACGTTTCAAGCAGGCTAAGCTAGCTTGCCGTTGCAGAGGTAATGTTGTCATTGTTAGATCCTCTAAATAGCCGCTTGTATGTTACAAGCGGCTTGTACGCTAATAACTTATGTTAACGCTTAGTAGGCGTCGGGTCTGAACATGGCGTCATGCGCGCCATCACAATAGATTAGTGAACCACCGATAAAGCTTGCCGCATCGCTTAGCAAAAAGTCGATCAGGTTAGCGATATCTTCGGGTTGTCCGGCGCGTTGCATTGGGATTGACGCCAGAAATTGCTTAATGGCGTCTGCGTAGTTGTCGCTTTCTGCTACCGCCTTGGTCATAGGCGTTTCGATATACCCGGGTGCGACAGCGTTAATACCCACGCCCGATCGGGCCCACTCTGGTGCCACGTGCTTAACCCAGCGCGCAACAGCTTGTTTACTGCCTGCGTAGCAGGTTTGCCCGTCGCACTCGGCGGCGATGGCTCGTGCACCGGTTTCAGCGCCGTTCAACATCGAAGTGACGAGCTCTTCGTTGGTGCACATGGGTGCCGAGTTTGAGGAAATCGCAACCACTCGTGCCTTGGGATTTAGATGGTCTTTAAGACCCTCCAGCAATTCTACTGTGCCGTAATAGTTAATCGAAACAATGGCGGCGGTATCGGGAAAGTGCGAGGCCACACCAGCGCATGTAATAACGCCATCAAAGGGTCCCGCAGCTTGCAGCGCGCTAAGAGCTTCAGCCCGAGATTCTGGGTTTCCAAGATCGGCAATAATGTCTGCGTCTTTGATATCAACCACGGTCACTTTGTTGCCATTAGCTAAGAGCTTGGCTTTAGTTGCCGCGCCAATTCCGGTGGCGCCGCCGGTCATTGCATAATGTTTCATGGGTTAAGTCCTTATTGTTAGGGGTTCATAGCCAAAGTGGTTTCGATGGCGCTGCCCGGCAGTGCGGCCATACCGCCATCGATATCAATAATTTTGCCCGTGATGAAACCGCTGGCGGGTGATGCTAGGTACAGGGCGCCAAGCGCGATATCTAGCGGGTCGCCCATTCGGCTCAATGGTATCCAGCGAGTGGTAGCTTTGTGCATGGCTTCATTTTGCTTAATAAAATTGGTGGCTGGCGTGTCCACAGCGCCGGGTGCTATACCGTTGACGCGAATATTGGGTGCGAGTTCGTAGGCCATAACGCGCGTTAATTGGTTAACACCGGCTTTGGCGGCGGCGTAGGCCGCAAAGTTGCGATCAACCATCCAGGCTAATGCGGAACTGACGTTCACGATACTCGCAGATTCTGCCGCTTTTAATAAGGGCAGGCATAATTGTGTCAACGCGTATACAGAAGTTAAGTTAATGCCGAGCGTGTGTTCAAAACGCGACTTGGTCACTTCCGTCATAGGGCCGTAGCCTTTGCCGGGCGCTCCAGCGTTGTTGATTAGAATGTCGAGCTTACCGTACTGCTCGGTCACCTGGTCGACCAAGGCCTGAAGCTGTTCTTCTTTGGTGACGTCGCATGAAATTGCTGTGGCTTCGACGCCAAACTCGCGGGCTTTGGTCGCTACTTTCTCCAGGTCGTCTTGGCTGCGAGCCACACAAATCACGTTGGCACCCATTTCGGCAAAGGCTAGCGTTATGCCTTCGCCAATACCCTTGCCTGCACCAGTGATTAAAGCGGTTTTACCCGTTAACTTGAAGGCATCTAATATCATAGGTTTACTCGTTTCCTTATCGGGGCGCCAGGGCCTCGGCTAAAAATAAAGCAGTTTCTTGCAAGGTTTGGTCTAGCGCTTTCAAGTCTCCCGACAGCCAGTTCAACAAACCGTATAAGTAACCGCCCACTAAAATTTGTACTTGTAACTCAATCGAGAATTTCGTGTCGATATCGCCTTCTCGCCGTCCCTGCTGTACTAAGGTGGCCATGGCATCGTTAAGTATCGACATTCTCGATGTTTCTACCGTGGGGCAGCCGAGGTCGCTCATACCTTCTATTAGCAGCAGTTTCGTCATCTCGGGCCAGCGCTGTATGTGTTGGCCAGATTGCTGCATTAAAAGCTGTAAGCGTTCTTCGGTCGAGCCACCCGTCGAAACAGAATGCAGGATGTAAGACACGAATTCTTCGTCCATACGTGTCATAAGTTCGCGCAGAACTTGTTGTTTGCTTGAGAAGTAATTAAAAAAGGTGGGCCTCGAGACGTTCGCGGCTGTAGCGATGGCCTCGATAGTGGTGTCTTGTACGCCAAAATCCACGAATAAATGGCTAGCGACGTCGAAAATACGGCGCCGAGTGTCAAGCTTTTTGCGTTCACGCAAGGGCAGTTGAACTGCGTGTGCCATTATAAATTCGTCCCTTTGTATTACGTTACGGGTATTGCATCGTGTTTAAAAAAATATACTATGGTTAAAAATTATACCAGAGTAAAGTTTTTCGTTAATAACAGGAATGAACTATGGGTCTACTCGAAAATAAAATTGGCCTGGTGACGGGTGCTGGTGGTGGTATTGGACGCGCCATTGCCGAAGCCTTTGCGCGTGAAGGCGCTAAGGTGGTTGTGGCTGACTTTAACGCCGAGACTGCCGAAGAAACTGTCCAGTTAATTAAAGCGGCCGGTGGCGAAGCGGTGATTTCTATTGCTGACGTGAGCGACGAAGAAGCGGTAAAAGCGATGGTAAATACGGCAGTTACCGAGTTCGGCGGTCTGGACATTGCGTGTAACAGTGCCGCTTTAAGCCGAGGCGCTGGTCCGATTCATCAGTTTGAGCGCAAAGTCTTCGACGATACTCTGACTATGTGTTTGACCAACACTTGGCTTTGCATGAAGTACGAACTCGAGGTCATGTTAGCGGCGGGCAAGGGCAGTATCGTCAATATTTCGTCGAACTCATCCTTAAAAGGCCAGCCCTATAATACGGCCTATGCAGCGGCGAAGAGTGGCGTGAATATTCTCACCAAAAGCTCTGCGGCCGAGTATGGCGCTCAAGGTATTCGTATTAATGCGGTATCCCCCGGTGTTATTCGCACCCCTGGGGTTGAAAAGTATTTTGAAGAACAGCCCAAAATTGCTGAGGGTTTAAAACGGTCCGCTGTTATGGGTCGTATTGGTGAGCCCAATGAAATTGCTGAGGCGGTTGTGTTTTTGTGCTCGGACCGAGCCTCATTCATCACAGGTCAATTGTTATCTGTTGACGGCGGCGGCGCCGTTAAATAAGAAAGGAGAGTCATATGAGTGTCACTAACGAAAAACGTACGGTAGGTATTCCGCTACCCATGCCTTACGGCTGGTTCCATGTTGCCTTTTCAAAAGATATTGGCCCCGGTGAATCAAAGCCGGTGCACTATTTTGAGCAGGACCTTGTTATTTTTAGGACCGAGTCGGGCGTTGCAAAAGTGGTGGACGCCTATTGTCCGCACATGGGGGCTCACCTGGGTTACGGTATTCGTGAGCAGATGGGCAAAGGTGCTAAGGTCATTGGTGACAGCATTGCCTGCCCCTTTCACGGATGGCAGTTTAACGGCGAGGGTCAGTGCACGCACATCCCGTACGCGACGAACATGCCACCGAAAGTTGCACGTGGCGAAGCAGTCTTAAAGGCTTGGCGAGTTCGCGAAATGAACGGCTCAATTATTGTTTGGTATCACCCGCAAGACGTCGAGCCGCTGTTCGAGCCCGAGTTGGTGGCCGAACTTGCAGAAAACCCTGACGACTGGGCCGAGCCTCTCATTCACGAGTGGCAAATTGGTACTCACATGCAAGAGATGGGCGAAAACGCGGTTGATCCAGCGCACTTTATGTATGTACACGGAACCAACGATATCCCCGACGCCGAAGAGTTGAGCTTTGACGCTCATACTCGCCGTGGCTTTTTAAAAACTCGCCAGCCCACGCCTCGTGGCGAAATTGAAGGTTCAATCGAAAACGAGAACGTGGGGCCAGGCCTGAGCGTCGTGCGTTTTAAAGGCTTGATCGAGACGATCCTAGTGGCGACCGTTAGTCCTGTTACGACGGAAATCACAAGAGCACACTATGCTTTTTACCAAAAGCGCGAGGATGTCGATGGTCCTAAGGGTAAAATGGGACGTGCTTTAATTGCGAATATCAAGCAGCAAATGGAAGAGGATCTTGTTATCTGGGATCGCAAAAAATATTACGAGCGTCCGCTATTGTGCGATGGTGACGGGCCTTTCGCCAAGTTCCGCCGCTGGTACGGTCAGTTCTTGGTCGAGTAACCTTAAGTCTGCCCCGAACGTTTATCGGGCGGCAGCTCAATTAAAAAAGCCACAACTTTTGCGGGTTGTGGCTTTTTTGTTGGTCTTAGGTAAGGCGCGCTTTTGGGCCTTACCCTTAGAGGTTGCCAGCTGCTGTTAGCCCATGTAAGCCTGGCCGCCGTCGACAGCAATGCTTTGGCCGCTGACATAACGGCTCTGATCTGAGCAAAGCATGGCAACGAACTCGCCGATGTCTTCTTCACACTCACCGATGCGCCCCATTGGGATGGTTTTTACAAACGCGGCGGCTTCCTCAGGGCGGTTCTCTGTCCACCATGCAAGAGCGGGTGATTTGGCGTGCGGTAAAATGCAATTAGCACGAATATTGTGTTTACCCCATTCGCTAGCGGCTGTGCGTGTTAGCGCGCGAATAGCTTCTTTTTCGGCAGCATACAGGCCGTAGTTGCTCATATCCCAGCGTTTAGCTGCAGAGCTTGCCATGTTCACGATAGAGCCACCGTTGGCCTTCAAGTGGGGGTAGGCCGCCTGCATCATCAATAGGGTAGCCGTTGGGCCTGTCACCATGGCGCGATTGATTTCTTCAAGCTCAAGTGCGACCAGCGGTTTAATTGTGGCGCTAACAGCATTGTTCACCAAGATGTCGAGTCGTTCGAATTGGCTAATGGTTTGCTCTACCACGCCGGGAAGCTGCTCGAGATTGCTGATATCGCACTCGATCGCCAGCGCCTCTTCACCAAAGCGCTCTTTAATCTGCGCGGCAGTGTTTTCGCACTTTGAAAGCGTCCGCCCAACAGCGACGACTTTAACGCCGCGTTTGGCCAGTGAAAATGCGATGCCTTGGCCAATACCTTGCCCTGCGCCGGTAATGATGGCGACTTTGCCTGTGAGTCCGTCTGTCATGGTGTGCTCCTATAGAATTTTGTATTCGCTTAAGTGAACGACGTTGATCGTGTCTTGTTGAATAAAGCGTGCGCAGCTCTGCATCATGCGGTCAACGTTGTGCTTTAATTTTTGTGGGTCACCTTCGGCGTCGAAAAAGACTTCGGCCGAGGTGGCGGCAGTGATCGGAAAGTGTTCTTCAACGATGGCGTCAAACGCTGTCTCTTGGTTTTCGCAGACTAAGTTCTGAAAGTAACCAAAGGTACTTTGTGTTTCTATGGCCACGCTGGTGTGGTCGTCCCGCCAAATATCTACAAACTCGTTGCGGTCGATGTCTTGTTTGTGCCGGAAGGTGCATAGCTGCACGGTGCCCGGCGTGCGCTCGCCAAGCTGCCAATCCGGTTCTAAAACGAGGCGTGATTCGCACAAGACCACTAGCGCATGAGGGAATAGGTTACGCAGAGCTAGCTGGACTGACTGAATCGACTCATTTGGAATGTCGTCGATGCAGATGCATGCATCTGGAAGTGCCGGTTGAGCACACTGAGTGTAGCCCGCAGCCACAGCGGACTCGGCATCTTGGATCAGTATGCGCAGCCCACAGGTTTCGGGTAACTCCGCGGTTAGTGGTCGCAGAACATCTTCAAGGGCCGCGAGCGTAAGCTCAGGATCAGCTATCAATCCGCGCAGTGCATTCACGGCTACACTCCCAATGCCTTAGCATAGCGTTCGCGATGATAAGCGGCATCTCCGAACAGTTGGTTGCAGACCCGCGAGCGCTTTAGATAAAGTCCCACATCCAGTTCATCGGTGACACCCATGCCGCCGTGCATTTGCACTGCCTCATTGCTAATGTGCTGATAGTAGTCGTTGGCCAGTGCTTTTACTTGGCTGGCGGCTTTGTGAATGTCTTTGCCTCGATCGAGTCGAGCGAACGCGCTAAACACGGCACTTTTTACCAGCTCAAGCTGACAGTACATTTCGGCGCAACGGTGCTGTAGAGCCTGAAATGTCGCAAGTTTAACGTCGAATTGCTCGCGATCGTTAAGGTGCTGAACGGTTCGCTCTATCAAGCTTTCTGCGCCGCCAACCATTTCAGCAGCGGTGGCAATAGTAGCAATGTTTAGCGCCTGCTCGATCTCTGCCGTGCGATCTGCGCCTTCCCCCAAAATATTACCGGGCGCAACGCTTGTTTGCGTAAATGTAAGGTCGCTGTATTTGCGCCCATCCATTAGGCAATAACGCTGGGCGTCAAAATCGGCTTTGCTCGATTCTAAAACTGCGGCCGCAAGCTTGCCCTCTGCGGTTTTTGCAATGACGATGAGCAGGTCGGCCTCGGCTAGGTCCATCACCATCGATTTGCTGCCCTTGATCTCTCCACCAACAAGTTGTGTTTGCATGGCGGATAGTGAGTAATGACGACCTTCTTGCACGGCAACCGTGGCTGTAATTTCACCCGAGGTCAGTCGCGGTAACCAGAGTGATTTTTGATCGTCTGTGCCCGCAAGCTGGATGAGCGAGGTGGCGGCTGCCACGCTCGATACCAATGGGCTTGCCATAACAGTCTTGCCCGTTTCCAGTAGTACCGCCAGCAGACCCATATAACCGAAACCCAAGCCGCCATCTTGCTCAGGCAGTGCGACAGCGGGTAATCCCAATTCGACCAGTTGATTCCATAGCTCTAAGTTATACGACGGGCCGTTAACATCTGCCCTTACGGCGCGAAGATCTGCAACCGGGGCGTGCTCTTGCACGAAGGCCCGGACGGTGTCTTGTAGCATGCTTTGTTCTTCGTTAAATATCATGTTAATAGCTTCCTGTTACGACGCCATGCCTAACGCACGCTTAGCAATAATGTTAAGTTGAATTTCTGAGGTGCCACCCGCGATGGTGTGCGCCTTATCGAAGGCCCAGTTGCGGGTGACTGTGTGCTCGGTGTGGCTAGATGCAGGAGACTCCCAGCTCAATGATTTGTTGCCCAGTATCTCTAGCAAGAGCTCATCTTTTCGCTGTAGCTGCTTGGTGCCGATATGTTTGAGCAATAGCGGTAAACGGGGGTCGCTTTGCTTGGCTTTGTGTTGGTAAAACATGCGTTCGTTTAACTGGGCAAAGGCCTGCATTTCCATATCCAAAGCCGCGATTTTGGTTCGTACCTCGGCGTTGTTTAGTGCATCTTCGGCGTCTACGCCAAGCGTTTGTTTGGCTAGATCGACCAAGCTAAATTCTTCTTTCTCGCTCATTGACTCCATGGATGACATCATGGCGCGCTCATGTTTGAGCAGCTCTTTGGCGACATCCCAGCCTTTGTTGAGCTCGCCGACTAGGTTCTCTTTGGGTACTTTTACATTGTCGAAAAAGGTCTGGCAGAATTCTGATTCACCGCTGATTAATTCGATAGGGCTAACCGATACACCCTCCGTTCTCATGTCGATCAGTAAAAAGCTAATGCCTTGCTGTTTAGGTGCGTCGGGGTTGGTTCGCACCAGACAAAAAATCCAATCCGCTAGCTGCGCGTTAGTCGTCCAAATTTTGGTGCCGTTGACTAAAAAATGATCGCCGTAGTCTTCAGCTTTGGTTTTAAGGCTAGCCAAGTCGGACCCAGCAGAGGGTTCAGAATAACCTTGCGCCCAGCGAATTTCGCCGCGTACGATTTTAGGGATATGCTCGAGCTTTTGTTCTTCGGTTCCAAACGCTAACAAGGCGGGACCAAACATCCAAATGCCGATTTCGTATAACGCTGGACGACAGCCTAAGCGCGCCATTTCTTGCTGTAAGATCTTTGCCTCTTCAGCGGAAAGGCCGCCACCACCGTAGGCCGTCGGCCATGTGGGTGCGGTCCAGCCGCGATCCGACATTGCTTCAAACCAACTTTGTGCGTCTGCAGATGGGAACTTCCGGTTTCGTCCGCCCCAAATCTGCTCGCTTTTAACAATGGGTTGGCGCTGAGATTCAGGGCAGTGCTCCAAAAGCCAAGCGCGTGTTTCTTCTCGAAAAGTGTTTAGGTCGCTCATCCGAGCCCTCCTGTTGAGTGGTGATCGCTTGCGTCTGATTCTTGCTCAGACACTAGCTGCAGTAATTCATTTTTTAATCGTTTAATGTGAACAAATTCGTAGGGTGCCGAGGGTTCCATAATGCGATCCAAGGCAAAACCCGCCAAAAAGCGATGCACAAATCGGAAGCATTCTTTTAATCGATGGCTCGGAACCGAGTAATCGGCAAACATCGAAGCCATAATGTGGATGTGTTTTTCTTGCTCCTCGCTGATACAAAAGGTGTTCAGTGAAGGGCCAATGGCGCTCATACGGGAGGCGCGCATAATTTCCGAAAAGGCAAAATACAGGTCGCTACGGTAGTGCTCCCAAACGGCATCAACGAAATGATCTATGCGTTGGCCTAAGGGCCCCTTAGCAACCTGTGCTGACTGCAGTTGAGACAGATACACTTGCTGAGATCGCTCAATTACGGCCAGTAATATGTCATCTTTCGTTCCAAAGTGGTGTTGTACTGCTCCCCAAGTAATACCCGCTCGTCGAGCAATTTGGCCCGATGTTGCCCCAGAAAAGCCCGATTCGTTAATCAGCTCGATCACCGCCTGAAGAATGCGCTCTCGAGTGGCAAGCGCTTTGCGAGCTTGGTGGCCCAAGCTCGTTTCTCGAGAGACTTCGGCTGTTAAGGCAGCACCCGTCATGCAAAGTACGTACGTTTGATTTGCGCTTTGATCAGCTTTTCGGTTGCGGTTCTGGGCATAGGCTCGTCTGTAAAAACAACCTGCACTGGCACTTTGAAGGCGGCTAGGTGTTCTCTGCAGTAGCGAATAATATCCGCTTCAGTAATGTGCTCATGCCCTTGCAGGAAGCGAACCACAGCGACGGGCTCTTCGCCAAAACGGTCGCTTTCAATGGCCACGACGGCGGCCTCCGCGCATCCGGGGAATTGAATCAGGCAGTTTTCGATTTCGATCGGATAGATGTTTTCGCCGCCGCGAATAATCATGTCTTTAACGCGATCGCATATGTAGAGCAAGCCGTCTTCGTTAAAGTAGCCCACATCACCCGTTTTGAACCAGCCTTGTTCAAAATCGCTACCGTCTTTGGCGCCACTGTAATAGCGTTGGATACAGGCACCTGACTTGATCCAAATTTCGCCAGGCTCACCACTTGGGACTTGATTGCCATTTTCATCACAAAATTTAAAGTCGATAATGGGGCTTGGAAACCCGCTAGCACCGGGTCGAGCGGAGGCCATGTAGCCCGTGAAGGCAGCACCACTTCCGCCTGTTTCGGTAAGGCCCCATCCTGCACCGGGCATTGCATTACTGGTTTTGTCACTATAGAGCTGACTGAGCTTTCCGGGCGTGGCACCGCCGCCAGCGCTAATGTTGGATATGTTTGAGGTGTCGGCGTCTTGAAAGTCGTCGTGGGTCAGCAGATCGAGCAACATAGCCGAAGCACCCATCAATACGGTAATGCCCTTTTCTTTGACAGCACGCGCGGCTTCTTTGGGGTCCCACTTGTACATCATGTACAAACCACGTCCATGCCGTAGGCTGATCAGCGACTGCGAGAACAAGCCGCTGATATGGAACAGCGGTACTGCAAATAAGGTTTTTGGGTGTATCGGGTTAGCCAGCAGGGCGTTCATGGTATCGGTGTTGGTCATGTAGGTCGCGGCACCAATGAATTCGACGTTCATTAATGATTGGCTGCAGTTCATCTGCGTGAACATGGCACCTTTCGGGCGCCCCGAGGTGCCCGACGTAAACAATAAAATAGCTGGATCGTTAGGCTCGACGTCCACTAGCTGAAAATCTTTAGCATCGGCCGACTCAACCAAGGACCAAAAAAGCTTGCTGTTATCGTCTTTGGCGTCGGGCTCAATAACTACTGCCTGCAAATTGTTTCCCGCGCTGCGGATAAAATGCAGGCGATCAGCGTCGGCGATGACAAGTTTCGCGCCACTATCTGTTAATCCTTGTTGTAGCTCCTCTGAGCGACCCCAGCTATTCAGTGGCACTGCCACTGCGCCTAAGTTAATAATTGCCACAAAGGCCATGAGCCATTCGGGGCGGTTACGCATGGCAATAGCGACGTGATCGCCTTTGTTAATGGCGAAGTCTCTTTTTAGTGCTACCGCAAGACGATCTGATGCATCGAAAAAATCTGCAAAACTGTAGTCCTCGCCCATGTACTGCAGATAAAGTTTGTCGCCGTGCTGGCGTCCGGGTGCAATTACACTGGAAAGCGATTTTTCGGCGTTTTTATAGGCTTTGTAGCTAACACCGTCGCTTACGAGTTCGACTATTTCAAAGGGTGCTCCGGGGCCTGTAAGTTGAGCTACCGCGGTGTGGTGTGGTGCACTAAATTCCGTCATGTGTGTAACCCCTCGGGTTCAGTTTGCTGTTATTGTGGTCAAGTAACGACGTGGGCAAAGTATTCTGGATAAAACATTGCAGGGCAAATGTTTTGGGGCTGCAAGTATCGTCCACTTGCATTACGCGCAAACCTATACAAGCACTGCTGAAACAGGCTCTAATTCAGCTTTGTTGATATTTGTCTGTCAAAAGCGCCAGATAACTGCCTAGGTGAGAGTATGAAAACTGCGTTAACAGAGCGCTTGGGGTGTCAGTACCCCATTGTACAAACGGCAATGGGCTGGGTCGCTGACCCTGCCTTAGTTGCAGCCACAGCCAATGCGGGTGGCTTTGGTTTCTTGGCGGGCGCCGTTATGACGCTGGAAGAAATCGAAGCGGGTATCCTTGAGATAAAACGCCGCACTGACAAACCCTTTGGCGTGAATTTTCATATGTACGTGCCTCATGCCGAGCAGATTATTGATCTGTGTATTGAGCACCAAGTACGCGCAGTAAGCTACAGTCGGTCGCCTTCGTCAGCCGCTGTGAAACGTCTTAAAGAGGCGGGGGTGCTGTGCATGCCAACGGTAGGAGCGCTTAAGCACGCGGTCAAAGCCGTAGAGTTTGGCGCGGATATCGTTGTGGTTCAGGGCGGCGAGGGAGGCGGTCACACGGGCTCTGTGGCGACCTCGATTTTACTAAAACAAGTATGTCAGGCGGTGGACGTACCCGTGGTTGCTGCCGGTGGATTTAGTCGCGGTAGCGATCTGATTTCAGCCTTGGCGCAAGGTGCTTGCGGTATTGCGATGGGCACTCGGTTTTTGCTCACACAGGAATCGCCTGTGCCCGAGTTAACGAAAGCAGAGTATTTAAAAGCACCACCTGAGCAAATTGTTACCAGTACGAAGCTCGATGGCCTGCCGCAACGCATGATCTTAAACCCCCTGCTCGCGAGATTGGAGAAGGCTTCGGGACTGCAGATGCTGCTGCTTGCCATGAAAAATGGTTTGGCATTTACCAAGCTCACAGGCGTGTCATTGTTCGGCATGTTGCGCTCGGCGATGGCCATGCAAAAGAATACCGATTTGACCCTAGGCCAGACCATGATGGCAGCTAATGCGCCCATGATGATTCAGGAAGCTATGGTCAAAGGGCATCCAGAAAATGGTATTTTACCGAGCGGCCAGGTGGCGGGTTTAATTGATGAGCTGCCAACCGTGGCCGATTTGGTAGAACGCATAATGTCTGAGGCAGATCAAACGTTAGTCCGTTTAAATGCTTTAAACTCGCCAGACTAAAAAGGGAATCCTATGGCTTTTGGTTTAACAATAGAAAACGGTATTGCGGAGATGGTCTTTGACAAGCCGCCAGTTAATGCCTTTAATTCTGCCGAGTGGGCCAGTATTGCTGCTGAAATTAAGGCGCTTGGCACTAACGATGAGGTTTCGGTCATTGTTATTCGCTCGGAAGGTCGCGGCTTTTGTGCGGGTGTCGATATTAAAGAGCTTGATGCCGATTCGCGCAAAATCGTACCGGTGAATAAAGGTAACTACGATACCTTTGAAGCGATTCACTTAAATCCTAAGCCGGTTATTGTGGCGTTGCATGGTTTTGTTTTGGGCGGCGGTATTGGTATTGCGGGTGCTGCCGACATTATTGTGGCGTCAGAATGCGCGCGGTTTGGTGTGCCCGAGGTCGATCGCGGTGCCATGGGCGGCGGTGCACATTTGCAGCGTATGTTCCCAGTCCAGAAAGTGCGCTATATGTACTTTACTGGCGAATTTATTGACGCTCAGGAAGCCTATCGATTGGGTGCAGTTGAACGTGTCGTTGCACACGCTGAACTTCGCTCGACCGCGCTTGAAATGGCGGCAAAAATTGCGGGCAAGAGCCCGATCATGATTCAGCTGGCGAAAGAGGCACTGACCGGTATTGAAGACGGTAGCCTCGAGGCCAAGTATCGATGGGAGCAGGGCTTTACCCTTGAGGCGTACACGCACGACGATTCGAACGAGGCGCGTGCGGCCTTTGTTGAAAAACGTGACGCTAAGTTCGACGAATAAGGAGATATAAAATGGCAAAAGCAACGGAATACGGACTTGGTCCTAAGACCTTTCCGACAGGGTGGTTTGTGGTTGCCGAAAGTGCCGAGCTTGATAAAGGGCCCATGGCGATTCGGTTTTTCGGCCGGGACTTGGCTTTGTATCGAGGTGAATCGGGTAATCCGGTAGTTCTAGATGCTTATTGTAAGCACATGGGGACCCATTTAACCGCCAGTGATTCGGCCATGATTGTTAAAAACGGGCTGCAGATTGAAGGCGATTCGATACGTTGCCCCTACCACGGCTGGCGTTATAACTCTGCCGGTGATGTGGATGATATCCCCTACCACGACGGTCCTTGCCCGAAATCGGCCTCTATTCGGTCCTACCCAGTAGTCGATAACATGGGTTGCATTATGGTCTGGTTTGATGAAGACGGAGCTGAGCCTTCTTACGATGCGCCCTTTTTGAAAGAATGGAACGACCCACAGTGGATTCACTGGGAGCTAGATCACTTGGGTGAGCTGGACATACACCCACAGGAAGTATTGGACAACATGTCCGACATGCGCCATTTGGGGCCAACTCACGGCGCACCGTGTCAGTACTTCGAAAACGAAGCTAAGGGCCACATTTATATTCAGCGCCAAGGTGGTCCAATGCAGCTGTACGGCGGAGTAATGCTGTACACCACGACATGGTATACCGGCCCAGGTGTATTGCTGTCGAAACAAGTTTGGGGTGATACCGTTCAATATGAACTCATTGCCAACACACCAGTCGATGATGGTCGCATCAAGGCATGGCATGCGTGTTTAGTAAAATCGTCTTCAAGTCAGCCCACGGCGGAAGATATTGAAATTGCGAAGCAAACTCAGGCAGGAGCGCTAGACGCCTTTGCCACCGACTTCCAGATCTGGCGCTTCAAACAGCCTGCAATTAAGCCAATGGCGCTGAAAACGGATGGGCCATTTAAAATTGGTCGTAAATGGTATTCTCAGTTTTACGTCGACGCTGAGACGGCAACAGCCATTCAGCAAGAACTGAATGGGTACCATCAGATTCCTGGCGTTACTCTACCCGCCGAGGCCAATCACGCAATTGATGACGATCTGCCATTCATGGATTAAGGAGTTGTATTAATGGATTACGCAAAAGCCGCTGCCGCGGTACAGCAATACATGGATGGGTTAACCGGAGATGATGTGTCGGTCGTCGTCGACTTATACGCAGATGATGCCCAAATCGAAGACCCTATTGGTAGCGATATTGTGTCTGGTCGCGAGGCGATCACACAATTTTACAGTGGTGTTCTGGCAAATATTCAAGGCGCCGAACTGTCGGGTCCAATTCGCCTCGCTGCGAATGAAGTCGCCTTTCCGTTTCAAATTACGATCGGCGCTGCCGACGCTCCGATGTACATGGATATTATCGACGTCTTTACGTTTAATAATGAAGGCAAGGTGATGCTAATGCGTGCATTTTGGGGTCCAGAAAACACGCGCACATAAGATTTTTCTGATCGCTAAAGCCCACTTTCTAGTGGGCTTTTTTGTGCCTTACGAGAAGGTCACCAAACTTTTTAGTATCAGGCTAACCAGCATGGATTGTTGAGACACGCCTGTCTTGGCAAAGATGGAACGCAGCTGCGCTCGGGCCGTGTTCCTGGCAATGCCCAAATCACCCGCGGCTTGATCAAGGTTGGCGCCTTCTGCTAGATGCTTGGCAAGCATCGCTTCGGCTCGCGTTAGCCCGTACAGTGACATCAACAAGCGAATATCGATATCGTAGCGCTTTTCGGGCCCGTTAATGAACACAAGCATATGCGGCGTATGGCCAGGCTCTACTGTTTTGTCGATCATCATGGGCTTGATTAAAATTTCTAAATCGGCCTTGCCCGAGGGACGGTCAACAGAAAGCGCGTTCACCGGCGCTGGTGCTTGGGCGCGTTGCGCTTGCACTACCTCTTCGATGTAACCGTTTAGTTTAGTTCTGGCGGCTTGGCTATCGAGATGAATGTGGTCGTTCACGATGTGAATGCCGTCTTTCTCGCGGATGAGTTCATCAGCCACAGCGTTTCGGGTAATAACCTTGCCGCGCTCGTCCAGAGTGATAATGCCGATCGACTGTTTCGATATGGTCTTAGAGTAGAGTTTTCGCTCGTTGTCTAACTGAATTAACTGCATGCCGTTGGCGACTGCACGCTGAATATGGGGTGACAGTAGGGTCAAAAACTCCCGCTCTTTCGGACCAAAATTGTCAGCTGATTTGGGGCGCGCAAAACGAACGCTAAAACGCTGACCGTTAGCGTTACGTAAATCCATGCCAATCATATGGTAGATGTCCAGTGGCACCATGCAAAAGCGATACAGCTCGGTTTCTTCGAGTGAGCTGTAGGGGTAGCACTCGTTTAAGGTAATGACCTGCCCCCAGGGTAGGTTTGTCATTAAGTTGGCCGTGTAATAACGGTCGGTGTAGGGGTTGGTATGATCGTCAATCAGCGTTTTTTGCAGCTTGTCGCAAGACACAAATAGCAAGCCGCCATCATCACCCGTAGGCTCACGCATAGTAATAGACGCAAAGGTCGCGTCTATGGTTTGCCGCACACCATACAGGAAGTTGTTATAGGGATCTTCCTCGATATGGCCGTCGTACAGGCATCCAATTAGTTTAGAAAACGCTTCGATATCAGGCGTATTCATCGGCGTTATTAACCCTCGATTCACGGGTGACCACAAGCGTCATTAGACACTATTTTTCGCGCGTGCCCAAGTGATATCGAACACTAGCGGTGCCAGTGTTCGAGGCGATATGGCCTAGCTGCGTTTTTTAGCCATCTCCATGGCGATGTCTTCAATCAAATCTTCCTGCCCACCAACGGTTTTGCGATGAGCCATTTCCAAGAGGATCTGATGTGAGGGCACACCGTATTTTGCTTGCGCGCGTTTGGCAAATAGTAAGAACGATGAATAAGCTCCGGCATAGCCGAGCACCAATGAATCACGACTTAATCGAACGGGTTCATCCATAATGGGTAGAACGTGATCTTCGGCGGCATCCATTAACTTAAAGATGTCGATTCCAGTCTCGGCACCCATGCGATCAAGTACCGCTGCCATTGCCTCTAGTGGCGTGTTGCCTGCGCCTGCACCCAGGCCTGCAGCCGAACCATCGATACGGTTAGCGCCGGCTTCAATAGCCGCAAGAGAGTTCGCAACGCCCATAGCCATATTGTGATGCCCATGAAAGCCAAGTTCGGTCTCTGGTGCGAGCTCGGCGCGTAAGAGTGCAATACGTTCGGTCACGTCGTCGGGCAGCATGTAACCTGCGGAGTCCGTGCAATAGATACAGTTGGCACCATACGATTCCATGAGTTTAGCTTGCTCTAAAATTTCTTCGGGCGAGATCATATGTGCCATCATTAAAAAGCCCACGGTATCTAAACCCATTTTATGGCCCAAATTAATGTGCTGCCGCGAGACGTTCGCCTCGGTGCAGTGTGTCGCTACGCGAATAGTTGAAATGCCGCAATCTGCTGCCATACGCAGGTGGTCGACGGTACCAATACCGGGCAGTAATAAGGCCGAGACTTTGCTTGTGCTGACTGCGTTAACCACTGCGGTGATGTACTCTTGGTCAGTATGGGCAGGAAAGCCGTAGTTTACCGATGCGCCACCTAGGCCATCGCCATGAGTTACTTCAATTAAAGGAACCTTGGCAGCGTCCAGGGCTTTGGCGATATCGACCATTTGGTCAACTGAGATTTGATGTCGCTGCGGATGCATGCCATCGCGTAATGACATGTCATGAAGGGTAATTTTGCGTCCTTGAATATTCATGTTCACCTCTTATCCTGCAGCCAATTTGCGGCGTGCAATCATTTCTGCTGTTTTCAGACCCGCCGCCGTCATAATGTCTAGGTTGCCCGCGTACTTGGGCAAGAAGTCCCCTAGGCCTTCGACCTCTACTGTAATCGTGACGCGAGTGCCGTCGATGATAGGGTCGTTCAGTAATCGATAGCCCGGCACGTAAGTTTGGACTTCTTTGACCATTTCTTTGACAGACGCGGTAATAGCCTCTGCATCGGCTGGCTCTTTGGTTAAGCAGTGCACAGTGTCGCGCATAATCAGTGGTGGCTCAGCTGGATTGATAACGATAATGGCTTTGCCTTCGTCGGCACCGCCAACTTGGGCAATCGCTGCTGAGGTGGTCCGGGTAAATTCATCGATATTGTCACGCGTGCCCATGCCTACAGACTTAGAGGCAACGGTCGCTACTATTTCGGCATACGCAACGGCCTGTACTCGGCTCACAGAGGCAACTAAAGGGATGGTCGCTTGACCACCACAGGTCACCATATTGACGTTGTCTTTGGGGGTGTCGGCCATAATAGAATCAAGGTTTACAGGCGGCACGCAGTAAGGGCCAATGGCGGCTGGCGTTAGATCGATCATCATCACGCCCAATTCATTCAATTTGCGCGAATTCTCGGCGTGTACATACGCCGAAGTTGCGTCAAACGCGAAGTCAACGGGCGCTTCGGCGAAAGCGGCGACTAAACCATCTACGCCATCGGTGCTAACGCGCAGACCATATTCCTGAGCCCGCTTAATGCCGGCCGATTCTTCAATGCCGACCATCCAGACGGGTTCAATGATGTCGCTACGAAGACATTTCATCAGCAGGTCGGTGCCGATATTACCTGGGCCAATAATTGCGGCCTTAAATTTTTTGCTCATAATATGTCCTTGATCACGACTGCCAGCGGTCATTGACTCGTTGTTCGTCGTGCAACTTGTCTATAATTAGATAAAGATCTTCGGTGGCTTAGTTGCCAAATTCACAGCTGACCGTGCTGGGGTTAATGCCTTCACCGGTCATAGTCATTTTAAAATGGTCACCCGCCGCAGCGCTTTCCAATGGAACCAATGAGCCCGATAAGATGGCTTCGCCGGCTTTTAGCACAATGCCAAATTCACCCAAGGTGTTTGCCAGCCATGCCACTGCGGTCAGAGGATTTCCCTGTACTGCAGAGCCTTCGCCCTCGCTCAAAAACTCGCCATTTTTAGTGACAACGACTTTTAGTTTGTCGAGTGCAAGACCTGTGGGGTCAATTTTGTCTTTGCCCAGTACGTAAACACCGCAAGAGGCGTTGTCGGCTACCGTGTCTTGAATTTTGATTTGCCAGTTGTGTATTCGAGAGTCCACGATTTCAAAGCAGGGCGTTATGTAGTCGGTCGCGGCCAGTACCTGTTCTTCTGTTACACCCGGACCTTGGAGATCTTGTTTTAGAACAAAGGCGATTTCGCCTTCGGCTCGGGGTTGTATGAGGTTACCTTTAACTGGAATGGTCGCGCCATCGTCGTAGGCCATTGCATCTGTTAAAAACCCGAAGTCGGGCTGAAATACGCCCAACATATTTTGTACTGCGGCTGACGTTACCCCAATTTTTTTACCGCTAATGACCTCGCCGTCTTGCTCGAGTCTTGGCTTTAACATCGCTTGCGAGATGTAATAGGCATCCTCGATTTCGATGTCGTTAAATCGATCGGTAAAAGGTTCAACCGTGTGCTCGCCTCTTAATGCTTGGTAAAGCTCTTGGCCCAAAGCTTCGCGCTGTTGTTCGCTTAATGCCATAGTGCTACTCGTGTGTTAAAAAATCGATACAGGTACGGTTGAAAAACTCGGGGTACTCAACCATCACCCAGTGGCCACAGTTGTTCAGCATATGAGCTTGGACGTTAGGGCAGTTGTCTAAAATTTTCTGGGTGCCACTGGCAGGACAAAATTTATCATCAGTGCCCCAAAATACCGACACCGGGCACGTAATGTTGTTTAGTTGGTCCGTTAAGTTGGGAATAGCCATACTTGCAAGTACGTGCGGGTTCTGAATTTGCAGAGTCGCCCAGCGCTCTTGCACCAGTTCATCAGTAACGTGCTTGGGGTCATGAACTAGCAGAGTAAGTAATTCGCCCAATACTTCACGAGTGAACTCGGGTGACCCCATTGGGAACTTCACCATCTCTTGAATGCCGATACACTGGAAGTAGGTTGCCTTTTCCTCCACACCGCCGGGCGCCATTAAAATCAGCTTTTCAACGCGCGCGGGGTGCGCCAAGGCCATACCCAAAGACACGGCGCCACCCAGTGAATTACCCACCAACGTGACTTTGCTGATATCTAAGCCGTCTAACAGCCCCACTAAATTGTCGACGAAAAAGTCGAGTGTGTGGTCTACATCGGTTGGCTTTGAGGTTAAGCCATATCCCGGCTGATCGAAAACGATGCATCTAAAACCAGCGTCTTGGAAGGCTGCAACGTTGAATTTGAAGTTACTCCAGCCGCTGGCGCCTGGCCCGCTTCCGTGAACAAAAACGACAACACCCCGCTCGGTATTTTGAGCAGGGTGGTCGGTGTAGTGAATGGTGACGCGGCTAGAAACTTCTAGGTAGCGCCCCTGAGTTGTGTTGGTCATAGCGTTCCTAGATAAAGATGTCCGCGTTTTCCATGCCCAGCTGCGTGCTGCCTAAGTTGCGCGCAAACGGTGTAGGATTGTTCGCTACGTGGCAACGTGCAATATGGACATCGTGCCAGAGTTTCATCATTGGGTGGCCGTTAAACACCGAGCGACCGCCAGCTGCATCGTACAGCAAGTCCATTGCCTCGATGGCTTTTGGGATTACCAGGCTTGCCTGATAGCGATACAAAATCCGCTCATCGATGGTGGGCTTCCAGTTGGCTGCTTCCATTTTGTCGAAGTTGCTGAACAGTACGGCTTCAAGCTCGGAGATAATATTCTTTACCTTTGCCACGCGTTCTTGAACTTCTACATCCGCTGCGAATTTGGTCATGTCGGTGGTTGTTTTGAAGCCACCCGAACGTGTTTCGATGAAGATCTTCAGTGCTTTCTTCAGGGCGCCGATTGCGGGTGTGTTAACCACGCGGACAAAGCCTTGGGCCCAAGATAGGTCATACATGGCGCTTTCTTGCTCGTGCACACAGTTAAAACCATCGTCTCGCTTGTGGCTCATGTGATCGGGTACGAAGATGGGTTCGTCAATGACTACATCGTTTGAGCCCGTCGCTTGCAGGCCCATTACATCCCAGGTGTCTTCAATAACGTACTGAGTGCGTGGGATTAAAAAGGTTCTGTAACCCTCGTTAGCCACGATGCCACCCAGCAGCGCCCAAGTGCAGTGCTCAGAGCCCGAGCTCCAGCCCCAGCGGCCTGATACCATGCAGCCACCCTCAACTTGCTCGACTTTAGCGCCTACGGGGTTGTAAGAGCTGCTGACTAAAGTGTTGGGATCCTCGCCATATACGGTCTCTTGCGCTTTCTTGTCCATCATGGCGATCTGGTAGGCGTGTATGGCGATAATGCCGCTGGCCCAAGCGTGGCTCATGTCGGCTTCTGCAATACGGATTTGCTCGCGGAAAAATTCCTGCGGGCGGCACTCTAAGCCACCCCATTGCTTTGGCAGGAACATTTTAAAAAAGCCGCAATCTTTAAGCTCTTGAACAACTTGGTGCGACATAACGCGATTTTTGCGTGCTTCGTCTGCCTTGGCTTCGATCAAGGCGATCGTAGAATCTGGTACTAAATAGGTCATTCTTTTCTCCTCGCTGGCGTATGCCCCGTGCATAAATCCATGTTGGCAAACTTGCTGTTTTGGTGCATACCCCGAATGAATTAACTTGGTTCAGAGCGGCTTAGTCTTCATGGCCTACGCTGAAATCGTGGCCCCAGAAGCTGGCAACAGTACTTTGGAATACAGGGTAGTTGTCCCAGTCTTCAACCGTGCGGCCTTCCGCACCGTACTCGATATCAAAACCGGCGGGGCTACGCATGTAAAACGACACCATGTGATCGTTGGCATGGCGCCCCAAGGTGCCGGTAAGTTTAACTCCGGCTGCGATACGACGGTCGTTACACAAGCCCACCTCGTCGACACTTGGGACTTCAACCATTAGGTGGACGCAACCAGGAGGCAGCGCCATTTCAAACAGCCCTAGGCTGTGGTGGCGTTCATTGCAGTGCATAAACCATAGGCGTTTTTCGGGCTCTGCAGGATCTGGCGTAAATTTGATTTTCATCAAGTCGGATAAACCAAAGCCAAGAACCTCGGTGAAGAAAGATGAGGTTTCATCAAAGTTGGGTGCAGGCAGAACAACGTGGCCCATGCCTTGATTGCCGGTAATAAAGTTGCTGACGCCTACTGGTGAATTCAAACGTTTAAAATCAGAGATCACACCATAAAATACTTCGTGCTGAGTCCCAGAGGGATCTGTAAAGCGCAACAGTTTTGTAACGCGCCGAGCTGCTGTTGTATCGGCATCTACCCATTCGAACGCCACGTCAGCCTTGGACAGTGCGTCAGCGACTTCTTGTAAGCCGGATTCGCTGTTGGCTTCCCAGCCACAAAAAGCCAATTGGTCGTTATCAGCCTTGTTCACGACAAGGCGGTAGGGGTGGTCATCCATTTTGAATAGGGCAGTTGCGTCGTCGCACCCTAGGTGTGTACTGACGTCTTCTAAGCCCATCACATCGCAAGCAAAGGTTCGCCATTGCGATAGATCTGTAGAATTTACTCCGATGTAACCTAAGCTTTTAATGGCCATTGTGCTTCTCCTTATTGTAGCGTCCCATCAAGCGCCCCTTGGCGCAAAGTGGGTTTTAATACTTTGCCTGATGCATTTAATGGCAGTGCATCCAGCACGATTACTTTTCGCGGTGCTTTATAATTTGCCATATTGTCGCGTGCCCAGGCGCTGATTTCTTCAGCGCTTGCCGAAGCGCCTTGTTTTAGGGTGATGAAAGCCCAGCCGACTTCTCCAAGACGCTTATCAGGATAGCCAATAACGGCGGCCTGTACGACGTCCGCATGGCGTAAGAGGGTCGACTCGATCTCCGCTGGATAGCAGTTAAAGCCGCCGCTGATGTACATATCTTTTAAACGATCGGTAATGGTTAGGTTGCCCTCTTCATCCATTCGGCCTACGTCGCCCGTATGCAGCCAGCCGTCAACGTCGATTGCCTCTGAGGTGGCCTCGGGGTTGTCGAGGTACCCTTGCATGACATTAAAGCCTCGAATCAAAATCTCGCCTTGCTCGCCACTTACGACTTCATTGCCTTGCTCGTCAACGCAGCGCACTTCGACCCCGGGAATGGCGCGTCCCGAGGTTTTTGCGATGGTGTCGGGGGCATCGCCCTGTCGGCACATGGTTGCTAGGCCGCAGCTTTCCGATAAACCGTACGCTGTAATAATAGTAGAAATCTTTAGCTCATCACGCATAGCAATAATAAGCTCGGTGGGGATGACCGCTGCCCCGGTGGTACATTTTGTTAAGCTCGCGAGCGAGTACTTGTGGCGATTGGGGTGCGCCAAAATTGACTGAAAGATCGTGGGTGGCCCCGGCATAACAGTAATATGTTCGTTGTCGATGCGCTCTAGAATTTTATCGACGTCAAACACCGCCTCGGGCAAGACGGTGCAACCTTGGCTTAGGCAGGCTAGCAAGCCTGCTTTAAAGCCAAAGCTATGAAAGAATGGGTTAATAATTAGGTATCGATCGGTGTTATCTAGCCCCAAAATCTCAGAAAACGTCGTAAACGCTTGAACGTTCTGTTGGTGGCCGCAAAGTACACCTTTGGCGCGTCCGGTCGTGCCAGAGGTGAACATGATGTCCGATATGGCATTGCCCGATATCGCCAAAGCTTCTTCTTCAATAGCGTCGCTACCTTGCTCGGCGATCCATGCACGACCGGCGTTTTGCAGTTCATGCCACTGCTTTGAGGCTGAAGGTTCCGCTTTGCCTTTCAGTTGAATGCGATGTTTCAAGTTCGGTAGCTCAAGGTTGGCGATCATGCTCAAGTAGTCGTTGCCAAGGAACTGCCCCATTACAAACAAAGTCGATGCGCGGCTGTCATTTAAAATGGCCGCAGCTTCTTCGCCCTTGTATCGCGTATTGAGCGTTACGATTTGGCCGCCCGCAAAATGCGTTCCAAATGCGGCAATGACCCACTCGGAAATATTGGGCGCCCATATCGCGGCTCGGTCGCCAGGGCTAAACCCCAGCCGTTTAAGTCCTGCGGCGGTCTCAATGCAGGCTTGCTTAAATTCCGCGAAGCTAAGCTGCTCCCCGTTCTCTTCCAGAAAAGGACGGTCTTGGTAAAGCTCGGCGGCTCGGTAAACCAGCTGGATAGTGGTGCTTGGTGAAGAGTTTGGCACTGAAATGTATTCCAAGTTTCTAGAACGCAGACCCTAATGTAGTCCTCGGGCAATGTCATAGTCTACATGGATGATGAGGCACAAGGGCTTGGGAACCATAATGATCTTCTCATTTTTTAATCAGTAGATGCTGTGCTTTATGAATAAATTGCAAACAGCCGCCGAAGCCATTGCTTCGATAAAAAGCGGCATGACCATTGGTATTGGGGGTTGGGGCCCTCGCCGCAAGCCGATGGCTTTGGTACGCGAGTTAATGCGTTCAGATGTCACCGACCTGACTGTTGTTGCTTACGGCGGCGCCGATGTGGGTATGTTGTGCGCTGCGGGCAAGGTTAGAAAAGTAGTTTTTGCTTTTGTGTCGCTCGACTTTATGCCCTTGGAGCCTGGGTTTCGAGTGGCGCGTCAAAGCGGTGCGATCGAGGTGCTAGAGATTGACGAGGGCATGATGTTACAAGGTTTGCGCGCGGCTTCCTGGAGAATCCCGTTTATTCCTACAAACGTCGGTTTGGGTACGGATGTGGTGGCTCGCAACCCTGAGCTGAAAGTCATTGATAGTCCGTACGACGAAAAAGAATGGGTTGCAATGCCGGCTCTGAACATGGATGTGGCTCTTATTCATGCGACACGCTGTGATGAGCGCGGCGTGTGCGAGGTTGCCAGCCCCGACGTCTACATGGACGACTTGTTTGCGCGTGCGGCAAAGCACACTATCGTGTCATGCGACGAAGTCGTCGCGACAGAGCATTTTGCCGATCCGGCGGTGGCCCGATCTGTCTTCTGGGAGCGTTGTCATACGCAATCCGTGGTACATATTCCCGGTGGGGCGCATCCAAGCTCATCTGATCCTTTATACGGTTTTGATGTGAAGCACTTTAAAGCCTACGGTGAAGCCGTTGGTGCGGGGGAGTTTGATGCGTATCTAGATGTCCACGTGCGCGGTAAAACGGAAGACGAATATCAAGCAGCTGTTGGCGGTTTGGGCACAATCCAAGCATTGCCTTTGCCCGCGTATTAAGGAGTAAGACAATGAGTGAAGCAGCCTCAAGCTACAGCTTGGCAGAACTGATGGTCGTTGCCGCCTCGCGGGTGTTCGATAACGAAGGTGAAGTCCTAGCAACCGGCATTGGCTTATTGCCGCGCCTGGCAGCCAGTTTGGCGATGAGTACGACCAATCCCGACCTTATGATGACCGACAGTCAGTCGTATTTGCTGTCAAAGCCAAACCCTGTATCGGGTATGAAAAGCCACGCGGGTCAGGCCAACGAGACTTGGCTTGGTTTTCGCGCGGTGTTTGACAACTTATGGAGTGGTAAGCGTCACGCCATGGTGGGGCCAAGCCAAATCGACCGCTTTGGGCAGGCTAATATTTCGGCCTTAGGCGGCACTTACCAGCAGCCTAAGGTGCAGTTGCTGGGTGTGCGTGGCTTCCCTGGTAACTCGATTTCACACGGCAACTCTTTCTTTGTGCCCAAGCATTCGACACGCGTATTTGTAGAAGGCGAGTGCGATGTGGTGGGTTCTATTGGTTATAATCCCGATCGTTTACCCAAGGGCTATAGCTTAGATGATATCGATGTTCGCACTGTTATTACCGATTTGTGCGTCATGGATTTTAATGGCCCTAATCACCAAATGCGCATTGTGAGTCTGCACCCTGGGGTTACCGAGCAAGAGGTGCGAGACAATACGGGGTTTGAATTGGCGGTAATCGATAACTTGGGTGTCACGCCCGCGCCGAGTGATGAACAGCTTGCTATTATTGCAGAGCTGGACCCGCTGGATGCGCGAGCCAAACAACTTAAAGATAACCCGCCCGGCGACCGTCGCGGCTAAGGCAGGAGACATCATGGCGGATAAACCAGAGTTCGATTACGACGCACCCACGGTCAAATACGAGGTCGAGGAGAGCGTCGCTTATGTGACTATGGCGCGGCCTGAGTACAACAATGCGCAAAACGGCAAAATGACGTACGAGCTGGATGCCGCGTTTCGTAAAGCGGTCGCTGACGATGACGTCAAAGTGATTGTTTTGCGTGGCGAAGGCAAACACTTTTCGGCCGGTCATGACATTGGTACGCCGGGGCGTGATGTGCACCTGCCTCAAGATCGCGTGACCATGTGGTACGACCACTCGAATAAAGAAGGCGGCGAGTACTTATATGTGCGCGAAGCCGAAGCGTATTTGGGTATGTGTCGCCGCTGGCGAGAGATTCCAAAGCCTACGATTGCTGCGGTGCAGGGTGCCTGTATTGCGGGTGGTTTAATGCTGGCTTGGGTGTGTGACTTAATTGTTGCGACGGACGACGCGTTCTTCTCGGATCCTGTGGTTCGCATGGGTATTCCCGGAGTGGAGTATTTCGCTCATCCTTTCGAGCTAAACCCTCGCATTGCCAAAGAGTTTTTGTTCACTGGCGAAAAAATGTCAGCCGAGCGCGCGTATCAAATGGGTATGGTTAACCGCATCTCCACCCGTGAATCGCTGGCTGAAGACGTGAAAGCCTTGGCCCAAAAGGTCGGTGCTATGCCCCGCTTGGGCTTGGCATTGACCAAACAAGCCATTAACCATATCGAAGATTTGCAGGGCAAGCGTACCGGCATGGATGCTGTCTTTGCGTGGCATCACTTTACCCATGCACACAACGACTTGGTGTCGGGTGACAAACTGGGTGGTTATGACGCGAAAGCCATGGCACGCGAAAACAAAAAAGAAGATTAAGCACGAGGTCGTTGGGGATGGATTTACTGTACACGCCAAGCCAAACTCAGTTTAGAGAAGAAGTTCGTGCTTGGTTGGCGGCACATGTGCCTGCTAAAAAGCTGGCTTCGTTCGATACTGCCGAAGGGTTCGAGCAGCACCGTCAATGGGAAAAAACACTGGCCGCGGGTAACTGGGGTATGGTGACTTGGCCTAAAGAGTATGGTGGCCGAGCGTGCGACCTGATCGAGTGGCTTATTTTCGAGGAAGAGTATTACCGTGCAGGGGCACCGCTGCGTGTGAACCAAAATGGCATATTTTTGTTGGGGCCGACCCTAATGGAGTATGGCACCGAGGCGCAAAAAGAGCGTTTTATCAGTGCGATGGCCAGTGGTGAAGAAATCTGGGCGCAAGCTTGGTCAGAGCCAAATGCGGGCTCAGATATGGCCGCCATTCGCTGCCGTGCAGACCGAGATGGCGATGACTACGTGATCAATGGCCAAAAGATTTGGTCAACGCGAGCGGTATTTGCCGACTATGCTTTTGGTTTGTTCCGGACTGATCCCGAGTCAAGCCGTCACCATGGCTTATCGTTTATTTTAGTGCCCTTGGATTCTCCCGGCGTTACGGTGCGCCCGATTGAGCAATTAAACGGTTTGCCCGGGTTTGCCGAAATTTTCTTCGACGACGTGCGAGTATCGGATTTTAACTTGCTTGGCGGTGAAAATCAGGGCTGGCAAATTGCCATGTCTACCGCCGGCTTCGAGCGCGGGTTAATGCTTCGATCGCCAGCGCGTTTCCAGCAGGCATCACGCCGTTTGGTTGAGCTGTACCGCAAACGCCGCAACGATATCTTGGACTTGTCGATTGAAGATTCCGTGGTTCGCTGCTACATGGATGCGGAAGCTTACGCCTTATCTACTTACCAAACAGCGTCCAGGCTTGTGGCCGGAGGTCATATCGGCGCCGAGTCGTCGTGTAACAAAATATTCTGGTCGGAATTGGATATTCGTATTCACGAGACGGCGCTGAGTTTGCTGGGCGCACGCGCCGAGATTGAGCCAGAAACAGCAGAGGACCATGCCGAGCTTGGCACTTGGCTGGATGGCTTCTTGTTTAGTCAGTCTGGTCCAATTTACGCGGGCACGAACGAAATTCAACGCAATATCATTGCCGAGCGCATGCTCGGAATGCCGCGTAAATAAGGTCGAGAATTATGGATTTTACATTTACAGACGATCAGCTGGCTTTCCGTGACTCGGTCGGATCAATGCTTGAGAACGAGGTCACCACAGCCTCGATTCGTGAGCGCTGGACCGGCGATTCAGGCGAAAACGGCGACATGCTAAATATGCTCAACGAAATGGGTATGAACTCGTTACTCGTGCCAGAATCGTGCGGCGGATTGGGCATGGATTTGGTGGATTTTGTTTTGCTAGCCGATGCCTGTGGTAAAGCAGCCCTGCCTGAATCGATTGTTGAAGATGCGGTGGTGGCAGGTGGCTTGTTAAGCGATCTGTTAGCGTCGGGACAACACACCGATCAAGTACAAGAATTGTTGGGGGGTGTGGCTGCGGGTGACATTCGCGTCGGTTGCGCCCATATTATTAACCCCTACAGTAATTTTGCGCATCGCAAAGACTGGATGTTACTAGCCAACGGCAATGATGTGCATTTGGTGCCTAAATCAGATCTTAAGTTCACTGCTTTAAAAAGCGTAGATCCCAGTCGCCGGTTACAGAAAGTTGATTGGGCGCCTTCGCGTAAAACGCGTGTGGCCGAGGGTGAAGTGGGTGCCGGCTTGCAGCGCGCTACGCTGAACCGCGGAGCACTGGCAGCCGCGGCCCAGCTGTTGGGCTTGGCCCAGGCCATGGTCCAGCAGGCGGTTGATTATTCTGCAACACGCGAGCAGTTTGGCAAGGCAATTGGGACTAACCAGGCCGTTAAACATTTAATGGCCGATTGTGCCGTACAAATTGAATTTGCTAAGCCTGTTGTCTATCGCGCTGCCTATACTGTTGGTGTGGCACCGCAGCGTGCTGACTGGGCGGTCAGTCATGCCAAAACGGCGGCGGGTTCGGCGGCCGAATTAAGTGCTCGGAACGCTACTCAGGTGCATGGCGCCATGGGTTATACCTGGGAATGCGACCTACATATTTGGGTCAAGCGTGCCTGGGCTTTAGCAAAAGAGTGGGGCGATGCAGGATTTCATAAAAACCGTATTCATGAATGGTTGCTGCAACCCAATGCCCTATTGGGCCCTGAGTTTACATTCGGTAAGCGTTACATCGACCACAGCGACAGCGCTGCGGCATAAAAGGAACTTATTATGTCTACACCTCAAGCCTATATCGTCGACGCCGTTCGGTCGCCCACAGGACGCCGTCGCGGGTCGCTCGCACAAGTTCACGGTGCCGATTTGGGTGCTCATGTGCTCAAGGCTATTGTCGAGCGTAATGGTATTCCCGATAACGAATACGACGATGTGATTTTTGGTTGTGTCGATACCATTGGACCTTTGGCCGGCGATATTGCACGCACTTGCTGGTTGGCCGCGGGTTTGTCAGATGAAGTGCCGGGGACCACAGTAGATCGCCAGTGTGGCAGTTCGCAGCAAGCCGTTCATTTCGCGGCGCAGGCGGTCATGTCCGGCACCATGGATGTTGTGGTGGCCGGCGGCGTACAAACCATGTCGTCGATTCCGATTTCATCGGCTATGTTGGCGGCGCAGCCCCTAGGTTTTGACAATCCATTCTCTGGCAGCACCGGCTGGCAGGCGCGCTACGGTGATGTGCCTGTGTCACAGTTTAATTCGGCGCAAATGATCGCTGACAAGTGGAATATCAGCCGCCAAGCGATGGAGGCTTTTGCTCTAGAGTCTCATCGTCGCGGAATTGCTGCGACTCAAGCCGGTTATTTTGATCGCGAGATTGTGCCTTTTGGCGAGCTGAAATACGACGAAACCATGCGCGAAACGTCGCTGGAAAAAATGGCCGAGCTTGCTGCCTTAATGGAGGGCGGTACGATTACAGCGGCGGTTTCTAGCCAAACCTGTGACGCGTCGTCAGCGGTTTTGGTTGTGTCAGAGGCAGCTTTGAAGCGTTATAACCTAACGCCTCGTGCGCGCATTGCCCACATGAGCGTTCGTGCTGCCGATCCGATCTGGATGTTGACCGCCCCTATTCCAGCCACTGAATACGCCATGAAAAAGTCGGGTATGTCTTTGAATGATATTGGCTTGGTAGAAATTAACGAAGCCTTTGCCTCTGTACCCATGGCCTGGCTACAAGAAACCGGGTATTCGCATGAACAAACCAATGTAAATGGTGGTGCGATTGCCTTGGGGCACCCGCTGGGTTCGACCGGCACCAAATTAATGACGACGCTGTTGCACGAAATGGAACGTCGTAACGTGCGCTACGGATTACAAACAATGTGTGAAGGTGGCGGCCAAGCCAATGTAACCATACTGGAAAAGTTATAAGGTCTTAAGATGACAGGTATTTGCCAAGATAGAGTCGTAATAGTTACCGGTGCCGGTGGTGGTTTAGGTGCAGCTCACGCACGAGTGCTGGCGTCGGAAGGCGCTTGCGTGATTGTGAACGACATTAATCTACAGGCTGCACAAGGTGTTGTCGATGAGATCGAAGCAGCAGGTGGCCGCGCCGCAATCAATGACTCGGACATTACGAATTACGCCGACAGCCAGCGCGCGGTATCACAGGCCATCGAGACCTTTGGTGGACTGCACGCTGTGGTGAATAACGCCGGCGTTAACCGCGATCGTATGTTCGCCTCGATGACCGAGCAAGAGTGGGACACCATTATGGCGGTCCACTTGAAAGGTCACTTCTGTATTACCTCGCACGCCGTTCAGTATTGGCGGCATTTAGCCAAGACGGGCGAGGCTGTTTCAGGGCGCATTGTTAATACAACCTCTGGCGCAGGCCTACAGGGATCGATTGGCCAATCGAACTATGCTGCGGCTAAAGCCGGTATTGCCGCTTTAACACTGAACCAAGCCGCCGAGTTGGCACGTTATGGCATTACGGCCAATGCAATTGCACCGGTGGCACGAACCGGCATGACCACAGCAGTACCTGAGATGGCAGCGCGTATGGCTGCGCCGGCAGATGGCGGTTTTGATTCGTTTGCACCAGAAAACGTATCGTCTTTGGTTACCTGGTTGTGTTCTGAAGCCTCGGGTCATTTTACTGGCCGTGTCCTTGAGGCGGAAGGTGGCCGTCTGTGCATTGCCGACGGTTGGAGAACCACCCAGGGCGTGGATAAAGGCAGCCGATGGGCGCCGGCGGAAGTTGGTGATGCGATCGAGCAACTGTTAAAGACCGAAGTACCCGCACAAAAAATCTGGGGAGCGTAAGTACACGATGGAATTTGCGTTTACTGAAGAGCAGGTCATGATCTTTGATACCGCTGACGCCTTTTTGTCAGAGGTATCAACGGCACCCGCCATCCGAGAGTCAATGCAGACCGATTTGGGCTATGACCCACAGGTTTGGGATCGCCTGTGCCAAGAAATGTATTGGCAAGCGATTCTGATTCCAGAGACACACGAGGGTTTGGGGCTGGGATTTGTCGAGTTGGTGGGCATACTCGAGCGCATGGGTATGCGTTTATTTAATGCACCATTTGCCGATACTGCCGCGGTTATTACTGCCTTACTTAAATGGGGTGGCGAAAAACAACAGGCAGAGTATTTTGCGCGGTTGATGGCAGGCGAGAGCGCAACGGTAGCGGTTATTGATCGGGCTAGACAGTGGTCGGCCGACGCGGTGACCGCAACGGCAACGCCTACCGATTCGGGCTATGAATTGTCGGGTACCTACCGTTTTGTGAGCCATGGCCACAGCGCTGATATGGTATTGGTTGCTGCACGTGCTCCGGGTTCTGAAGGTTCGCAAGGTGTTGGTTTGTTTTTGGTGGATACGAATGCCGAGGGCCTAAGCCGCAAGCGTACGCCGACGATGGATCAAACCAGACCGTTAGCCGAGTTAACGCTTGATAAAGTAAACGTCGCCGCTACCGCAAGTTTGGGCTGCCCTGGCAACTCGGGCGAGGCGTTGACGCAGTTGCTGGACGTTTTATCGGTCTTTGTATCAGCCGACCAACTTGGTGGTTCGCAGGCAAGCTTAGATATGACGGTCGATTACTTGCAAGAACGCGTGCAGTTTGGTCGCACCATTGCCTCGTTTCAGGCAGTCAAACACAAATGCGCCGATATGATGCTAAAAGTCGAAGCCTCGCGTTCAATCGTGTATTACGCGGCTTGTGCGATCGACGAGTGGGTTCAAGGCCGTTACGATGCAGCTCAATTAGCAGAAGCAGCCAGTATGAGCAAAGCGTATTGCAGTGATGCGTTTTTCTTTGTTTCTGGCTGTGGTATTCAGCTATTTGGCGGCGTTGGTATTACCGAGGAATACGATATACAGCTGTATTTTAAGCGCGCAAAAGCCACCGAGACCTTCTTGGGCGCGGGTGCAGAGCACCGCGAGCGCATTGCACACATGTTACTGGCGGGAGAGTGCTGAGATGAAGTTGACCTTCAGTGCCGAAGACGAACAATTTAGGCAAGAAGTTGCTAATTGGTTAGCGAATAACTTGTGTGGCGATTTCGAGCCTATTCGTTTTCGCGGTGGACCCGGTGATGAACACAGCTTTGTTGCAGAGCGCAAAGCCTGGGAGAAAAAGCTAGCCGAGGGCGGTTGGACCGCGATAGGGTGGCCTAAAGAATATGGTGGTCGCGGTTGCAGTATCGAGCAGCAAGTGATCTTTAACGAAGAATACGCGCGCGCTGGCGGCCCCGGACGTATGGGACACATTGGCGAGACCCTGGTGGGACCGACCCTGATTGCCTACGGCACTGGCGAGCAAAAAGAAAAGTATCTGCCGGGTATTCGCGCAGGTAAAGATTTGTGGTGCCAAGGGTATTCGGAGCCAAGTGCTGGCTCTGATTTGGCCAACGTAAAAACCAAAGCGCAGTTTGATGAAGCCTCAAAGCAATGGCTTTTAAATGGCCAGAAAGTTTGGACCTCGCTAGCGCATGAGTCCCAGTTTTGTTTTGTTGTGGCCAGAACCGATCCCGCAAGCACGGGCCAAAAAGGTTTGGGCTTTTTCTTGGTGGATATGGACCAACCGGGCGTCACCATTCGCCCCATTCCCCAGTTAACCGGCACAGCAGAATTTAACGAAGTCTTTTTCGATGACGCAGTGTGTTCGGCGGGTGATATCGTGGGTGCGCCAGGCGATGGTTGGCGTGTGGCGATGGCACTCTTGGGTTTTGAGCGCGGGGTATCGACGCTTGGCCAACAAATGCTGTTTCAGTCTGAGCTTGATGACATCGTCAAAATCGCCAAAGAAAATGGCGCAGCCAATGACCCTTCTATTCGTCAGAGGCTCGCGGATGCGCACATTGGCTTGCGCATTATGCGCTACAACAGCATGCGTATGATGTCGGGTGGCGAAGACGGCTCGCTGCAAAAAGAAGCCATGATTTACAAGCTGTACTGGGCATCTTGGCACCGCAATTTGGGCAAACTTGCCATGGATGTGCTGGGCCCCGAAAGCGAGCTTTTAACGGACGCGCCCTACGAGTTGAACCGTCTGCAGTCACTATTTTTGTTTACGCGGGCCGATACCATTTACGGCGGCACCAACCAAATTCAACGAAACTTGATTGCTGAGCGCGCTCTGGGTATGCCCCGCGAGCCCCGCGGTACGGTTTAATAAGGTATAACCCTATGTCTACACCCATTCCAAACTACGTTCCCGGTCATAATCTTTTGGCCGGTAAAGCCGTGTTAATTACCGCGGCAGCCGGTGCTGGCATTGGCTTTTCTGCTGCGCAAAAATCGGTCGAAGAAGGTGCGCGAGCCCTTGTTATTAGCGACGTGCACGAGGGTCGTTTGGCCCAAGCAGTAGAGGCATTGCAGGCCATGAATGCCGAGTGTAAGGTATCGGGCAAATTTTGCAATGTCACCGTTGAAGCGGATGTCCAAGCCTTAATCCAGCATGCCGAAGAGGTCACCGGTGGGGTGGATGTGCTGATTAATAATGCCGGTTTGGGTGGCACCAAACTGTTGGTGGACATGACCGATGAAGAGTGGGATAGGGTGCTAGACATTACCCTGACCGGCACCATGCGCATGACGCGCGCCATGATGCGCGTTATGCAAACCCGCGGCGCGGGCGTTATTGTAAACAATGCCTCGGTGTTAGGTTGGCGTGCGCAGAAAGAGCAGTGCCATTACGCTGCCGCTAAAGCCGGAGTTATGGCATTAACACGATGCGCCGCGATGGAGGCTGCTGAGTTTGGAGTGCGAATTAATGCGGTATCGCCCAGCATTGCGTTGCACGCATTTTTGAAGAAAACCACGCCGCCAGAGTTGCTTGAAAAGTTAGCAGAAAAAGAAGCGTTTGGGCGTGCTGCTGAGGTATGGGAAGTCGCCAACGTGATGATGTTTTTAGCATCGGATTATTCAAGTTACATGACGGGTGAAATTGTGTCGGTATCGAGCCAGCACCCCTAATAAAAAAGCGACCTAAGGTGACTACAGTCGTCTTTTAAAATAACCAATATAAAGCGCGTTAAGCGCAAGCAACAGCTGAGTGAGGGAAGAGATGTCAGAGCAGACTTGGGATCGATCAGTTGAATTGTTAGTGGTAGGTACAGGCAACGGTGGACTAACCGCCGCAGTCTGTAACTACGAAATGGGCACCAAAGATGTATTGGTCATTGAAAAGGCCAATGAAGTAGGCGGTACCAGCTCGTCTTCGGGTGGCGGTATTTGGATTCCTTGCAGTCACTATGCCCAAGAAGCGGGTGCGCAGGATTCATTAGAAGAGGCGCGCGAGTACTTGCGGCAGACTTTAGAAGGCGAGGACGTTCCGCCAGAGCTTATTGATAATTACCTAGAAAACGGTCCTAAAATGCTGCGATTCTTGCACGACCGAACACCGGTGCGTTACGAGTCGCTTGACCATTACCCTGATTACTACACCAATTTACCAGGTGCCAAAGAGGGGCATCGTTCACTCGAGCCCGCGCCGTTTATGGCGTCTGAGTTGGGAAGTGACTACAAAAAATTGCGCTACACCCACCACATGATGCGCATGTTTGGTTTAATCCATTTCACGCAGGTCGAAGCTCAGGTTTTGATGGTGCAGATGCCCGGCTGGATCAAAGTGTTAATGAAAATGTTGTGGGATTACGCTACCGATATTCCGTGGCGCTTGCGCACCAAAATTTCACGTCGGTTGTGCTGTGGGTCTGCGGGTGTTGGGCGCTTATTCTTGGCGGCAAAACAACGCAACATTCCGATTGAGCTGAATACTGCGTTTAAAGAATTAATCGTTGAAGATAACCGCGTTGTCGGCGCTGTTATCGAGCAAAGCGGCAAGACGCTTCGTGTGAAGGCCAGCAAAGGTGTGATTCTTGCCTCGGGCGGCTTCGAGAAAAACCAAGCCTTGCGTGAGCAGTACTTACCTGCACCCACCAATACAGAATGGAGCGCAGGGGCCGAGACCAATCAGGGTGACGCCTTGCAGTCCGGCCTGAACGTCGGTGCCAAAACCCGCTTAATGAACGGTGCTTGGTGGACAACGACCGTATGTGTGCCCGACGAACCCCAGCCTCGATTGAGCATTATGGAAAAGTCTTTTCCTGGTTCTTGCGTGGTGAACAAAGCCGGTAAACGATTTGCTAACGAATCACAAAACTACATGGCCTTCCAGAAAGAGTTGTTTAAAGCGCATACCGACGAAAACCCCTGTGCCCCGGCCTACCACGTTTTTGATGCGCGTTTCCGTCGTACCTATATCGCAGGCCCCCTAATGACGTCTGCCATGAAGCCTGACTGGACCATTCCGAAAAAATGGTTTGATACGGGGCTAGTTGCTAAGGCAAATACCATTAGCGAGCTGGCCCAGAAACTGGGTATTGACCCAGAAGGTTTAGAAGAGACCGTCAAGAAAATGAACCAGTACGCCTTAACGGGCAAAGACGAAGAATTTGGCCGTGGAGATTCAGCCTACGATCGCTACTACGCCGACCCTGCGATTAAGCCCAATCCATGCTTAGCGACCATTGATGAAGCACCTTACTACGCAATGCGCATTGATGCGGGTGATTTCGGTACCTTAGGTGGCTTAGACACCACCGTTGATGCACAAGTGAAAGCAGAAACGGGCGGTGTCATTGAAGGCTTATACGCTGTGGGCAATGCTTCTGCGGCGCTGCTGCCAACCTATCCAGGCCCCGGTGCGACTTTGGGCCCTGCTATGACCATGGCTTACCAAGCTGCTAAGCATATCAATAACTACAAGGATTAAGCATGTTAGATCTAGAAGCTATCGAACTGATTAAGCAGCTAAAAGCGCGCTACTTTCGCTTTTTGGATACGGGTAATCAAGAGGGTTTAAAAACGGTATTTACTGAAGACGCTACTGCGCACTTTATTGGCGGCCACTACGATATCGATGTGCAGGGGCGCGATAAGCTGCTTAAGTTTTATGCCTACTCGTTTACCGAAGATAAGTTCGGTATGCACAATGGGCATCACCCCGAGATTAGCGTGGATGGCGACAACGCAACGGGGTTGTGGTATCTGCAAGATATCTTTATTAATTTAGAAGAAAACACCACGGTGATGGGCTCGGCCATTTACGAGGATACCTACGTCAAAGTGGATGGCGATTGGAAGATTAAGTCGACTAATTATGAGCGTCTATGGGAGGAAATTCACCCGCGCTCAGCGGACATTAAGCTATTGGCGCGTCCCGTGAAGCCCAAAAAATGAGGTGACGTAAGTTTAAAAAGAGCCGAGTGTTTACTCGGCTTTTTTGTCTTTATCGGGACTTGATCATATCGATTAGTGAAGCCGTATGACGCATAGATCTTGAAATTGGGCTTTGCTATGATTTTGGTATCGGTGTGTAGCGCAGCCTGGTAGCGCACTTGCTTCGGGAGCAAGGGGTCGGAGGTTCAAATCCTCTCACACCGACCACGGTGCATACGGTGCATACCGGACACATGGGTTGCACATCTTACCCAGAGATCTATGCATGATCAGTTGACCATTAGATTCGGCTGACACGTTTTTATAATCTTTGCTAGCCGACTCAAAATTTATGATCTAAAATAAGACCTAAATTTAGGTCTAAATTGAGATTTTTATGCGTCAGGTTTTAGCTGATTTTTCGGTAAGCATCTCTGAATTAAAGAAAAACCCATCGTCTTTGCTGACGCAAGCCAGTGGCTCCCCTATTGCTGTTTTGAATCATAATAAGCCCGCAGCCTATTTGGTCCCGGCAGAGACCTATGAGGCTCTGATGGATATTATCGATGATTACGAGCTTTCAAAGATGGTAGAAGAGCGTCGAGCGGATATCGATAAGGCGGTAGCAGTGTCTTTGGATGACTTATAAGCTCCGCTTTCTTCCTATTGCCCTGAAAGAATGGAGTAAACTCGGCGCCCCAATTCGTACCCAATTTAAAAAGAAACTCGCCGAAAGATTGGTAGAGCCGAGAGTGCCTGCCGATAAACTCAGTGGCTACGACTCAGTGTATAAAATCAAGCTTCGATCGGCGGGTTATCGGTTGGCCTGCGAGGTAGTAGACGATGAGTTAATTGTTTGCGTTCTTGCGGTTGGAAAACGCGAGAAGAGTAAGATTTATTCGGCTCTCCGAAAACGGACCTAAAGCGAACCGATTTGCATTCAGTAATTTAAAGCTATAACGTAAATTACTGCGTTAGAAACTTGCCAAGAGGAGGTTGTTGGTTGTTTTTCTAGGAGAATTATCTTTTAGGCGCCACTGCACTAATACATGATCTTTATCATAATGCGGTTTAGTATCGCCAAGCGAGGTTAGTAACAATGCCCCAATATTTGATTTTGCTGGTCTTGGTTAGCGTTTTATTCGCCGGCTGCACCTCGACGCCCGAATTCCAGACGGCTTGGATCGTAAAATCGAGCCCTGCTCTCGATCTTGACTCGGCCCTAGCCCAATGCCAGCAGCAAGTAACCCCGATCATGGTTAAAGTGCGCACAGAGTTTATTCTTGAGGAGAACGCGCAGCGGCGTGAATGCGAGCAAGCGATTCGGCTGTCACCTGAGGCCAGAGCGACCTATGTCGATGACGGTTTTGGTGGCTTGAAGTCTTTAGATGACGACGCCATTGCAGAAATGTGCGAGCCATCCTTAGCCGAGAGACGCCGCCGCGATGCTGAACTAGCACAAAAGCAGTATAAGGCTATGGTTCCCTGTATGCAGAGGTTTGGCTACGATTTGGTGCCCTCAACTTGAGTTGAGCGAATACTGTATCGTCTTCAGAGCTGATCAGCTGGCCTCTACTTACAACCGGGTAAACGTATTCATGATTGGCAATGCAAAGGCGAAATCTATACGAAATACACGTCATGTAAGTGCGCATTTAAAGTTGAGTGCCGCGTCTTAAACTTCCAGCCATCGGCTGTTTTCAACACAACATCTTCGTAAATGCCGGTTGCGACCAGCTCACATGGAGAGCTGAAATCTAGGCTTTGCTTGGTGTACAGCAGCATACTTCGGACCTTGGCCTCAGATTCTGATTCGGCGGACACCAGAGGGTTTAACAAGAAGTGTCCCACTTGGAACTTTGGGTCGCGCTGAGCCAAGCGCTCGTCAATCCACGTTTTGATTTGTGTTTTGCCCGATGAGTTGCCCACTTGTGTATACATTTCGGCATCTTCCATAAATAAATCAATAACCAGATCGGCACGCGCGGCGTCCATGCCATGGCAATATCGTGCAAGCAGTTCGTGAATGGCGAGGGTGTCTTCAGCGGGTAGTGAATTTGCCATTAGTCTGTTTGGTCCTTGAGTGCGCATCGATGTGCGATTAGCTTTTATATGCGGGAGGTTTTGAATTACCGCTCAGGCTAAAAAAATAGTGAACAATAGGCAAGGCCAATAAGGACTATGCGATGGCGTATCAAAAAGCACGATTTATTGTCGGAACGGGCCGGTGTGGCTCGACCATATTGTCGAAAATGATGAACCTACATCCGGACGTCGCAGTCTTATCAGAGTTTATGGTGTCGATGGATATTGTGAATCGCTTAGGTCAGCGAGAAATATCAGGCGCTGATTTCGCCGACTTGCTAGACTGCGGTGTCAAAGCCGGTGCCGGTGAATACAAGCGGATTGTGAACCATTTGCGCACCCCGGAGATTATGTATTTGGGGGGCGCTGATCACTTGCCCGAAACCGCCGATGGATACAAGGATGGCGTTTTTCCAGAGATTCTACTGATACCCCTAGCGCAACTCTTTTATGACCCAGAGCCAGTGTTTCACGAATTGATCGCTCTGGCGAAGCAGTTGCCCACCCAGCTACTGAGCGAGCAATACCGCATAATTTTTGAATGGTTATGCGAGAAAGCGGGCAAAACTGTTTGGATTGAACGCAGCGGTGGCTCCATTTTCTGCGTCGACCCTTTACTTGAGCTATTCCCTGAAGCGCAGTTTTTGTATTTATACCGAGACCCTCTAGATGTCGCGCTCTCGATGCAGCAGCACAATCATTTTAGAGTCATGACCTTCGAGATGTTGGATCTGGAAACTGAAAACGGTATTCGCTGGGGCGATTTAGATGAAACTGATTTAAATAACCGCAGACCCATGTCTGATCGATTGGCGTCGGTTATGCACCATCCTGTGCCACTCGAGCCGTTTTTAGAGAACGTCAGAGATACGTCGCTCGCAGGCCTCGCTGCGGTTGCTAAGCTAACAGAGGCGCAATACCGAGCGGTGAGCTTTGAGCGAATTATGGCCAAACCCAAAGAAGCGCTGACAGACGTTGCTGAATTCTTCGGTCTTAATGTTGACGAGTCATGGCTCGATGTCGCCGCCGCTTTGCTCAATCCAGATCAACTTGCGAACAACCCCGAGAATCCAGCGCTTGGAGCTTTGGCTGATGAATATTGTGGCGAGATCATGTGTCGGTTGCGTGCTCTGGATGAACATGCTGTGTAAGGATCCAGCGACTCACAGTGTTTGCATTAATGCGACGCTTTCATTGGAAAAACACTCGATAAAAAAAACGGCTTGGTTATGTCCGAACAAGAACTAATAAACAAGCAGCTTACGCGCGCCTTTTTTGCGTTAATGGATAAAGCGGATGCTGACGCGATTGCAGATAGTTATGCCGATGACGGTTACGTTCAAACCATGGGCAATACGCTCATTTCGGGTAAGCGAGGTAAGGAAGAAACACGTGTGTTCGCTGGTGGTATTCTCGCGGCATTTCCAGAGGGCTTGAAGTTCACGATTCATTCCATGACGGCTGAAGCAGATCGCGTTGCGGTCGAAGCCTCCTCAAAGGGGATGCACATCTCCGGAGCCTTGTACACGAATGAGTATCACTTTTTATTCCGTTGGCGCAACAACAAGCTCGCGGAGCTTAAAGAGTATATGGATACAGAGGTTGTTACTGATATTTTGTGTGGTGGCGCGAAGCCTAGTTAGGATTGTCCTTAATCACCGCATTACAAATAAATTAAAAAGCGGGGCTCGGGGAGTAGTAATTTCCCCTGAGCCCCAGTATTCTTGATTCGTTTACTGTCGTTAATACCACTTCAATTTATGACTTACTGTTTAGCTATTGCTCTGCAAGAGGGGCTTGTATTTTGTTCCGATTCCCGAACCAACGCGGGTGCGGATCGTGTCAGCACGTATAGCAAAATGCATCGCTTTGAACACGCGGGAGATCGCCAACTGGTGTTGTTAACAGCGGGTAATTTGGCAACCA
>JAHEKX010000006.1:76162-154366 GCA_024644535.1 Gammaproteobacteria bacterium | reverse complement strand
TGTTCCGATTCCCGAACCAACGCGGGTGCGGATCGTGTCAGCACGTATAGCAAAATGCATCGCTTTGAACACGCGGGAGATCGCCAACTGGTGTTGTTAACAGCGGGTAATTTGGCAACCAGTCAGGCGGTTGTGGCGCAGATGCAGCGCGATGCTGAAAATGGTGTTGAAGGTAATTACACCCAAGCCGCTTATGTATCGGAAGTGGCCGATTATGTTGGCAAGTTATGTTTGGCTGAGCAGGGTAAATATGCCAACGGTGGTCCCAACGCTGGTTTCAATGCCGAAGCAACGTTTATTCTGGGTGGTCAAATTGGCCACCATGCGCCTGAGTTGTACTTGATCTACCCAGAGGGTAACCACATCACCGTTTCAAGTGAGCACCCGTTCCTTCAAATCGGCGAGACCAAATACGGTAAGCCCATTTTAGACCGCATTATTCGCACCGATACCGAGCCACATACCGCAATGCGCTGTGCCTTAGTGTCGGTTGACTCCACCATGCGCTCCAATGCAACGGTGGGTCCTCCGGTTGAGTGCGGGTTTTATCGAAAGGATTCACTTGAGCCGCTGTCGTCTTACGTTAAGCTTGAAGAGAATCACCCCTACTTGGTGAAACTACGGAAGTCGTGGGATGAGAGCTTGGCCAGCGCGTTCAGAGCGCTGCCTTCGCTTATTGAGGTGTTTGAGTAAGGCCATTTTTGCTGATGGATTGCCGCATTACTACTTACGTAAATGCTTTCACTGAGTGCTGTTGCTAGCCGACAGTGACGACACTAGTCAGCATCGGCTATTGTGTCGTGCACAAATTCAAGCTTCTTCGCAATAGGTTCGGCTATGACAAAGGGGTAGGCATCGTTGTGGCCAACCGCTCGATTAAGCTCGTTTAAGGCGACCGATAAGCTACGCCATTGTCTGAGTTTGGTGTCGAAGTCGGCTTCAAAAGGGTCTGAGCGAATAAAGCCCTGTCTGTGCGCGGTATCTAGTGCGTCCATCATATGTAAGTAATGCGCCCAGCTTTCGGCCCAGTCTTCTACAGGGTGTGCTGAAGCGTAGCGACTAATGTATTTTTGGTACCACTTCGCGTCACCGCCCGCGGTGTAATAGCTTTCTAGTGCTTTGCCGTAATCGCTTCGCTCATCGTTGAATCGTTCTCTGAAGCCGTTTAGCCAGGCCTGATTTTTTGCGAAGCGGCCCCAAAAATAGTGGCCAACTTCATGGCGAAAATGACCAAGCAGCGTGCGATAACGTTCTTGCATGTCCTCTTGCGCTTGCTTGCGTGCTACGTCGTTGGCTTCTAGGATATTCAGGGTGATGATTCCGCCGGCAAAGCCCGTTGTGACAAAGGTCTCCGCAAAATCCCAATTCGAGCGTCCGTCTTCAATAAAATCAAACAGCAAGCCGTCGTTGCAGTCCCAACCAACACTAGGCCACAGCTTTAACTGATGTAGCCCAAACAGCATGCGCTTTTTGGCCTGCTCCATACGCCACCAAAGTAGCCAGTTCTCGGGTTTGGATTGGTCGGGAACGGTGCGATTGAACCGACAGGCGGCGCAATAGTCATTCTGATCGTGCTCGGACACAAGCCAATTGCAAACCTTAAATTCGGTTGTGTTGCGGCAGAGTTTGTAGCGCAGATTGTTGCTGGCCCTCCACATCTCGCCGTCGGGTCTTAAGTTTTCAAGGCCGGCAGCTAAATCGAAACCCACTCTGGCGCCGCACAGGCCACAGGTCTCGCTATCGAAAAACAGCGTTGCGCCGCAACGACAAGATGATTGAATCATTCTGAGCCCGTGTTAAACCATGTCTGACGGATGATCGCATCAATTTCAATGATTCTCAGCTGAAATGTGTCGATAAATTCATGCAGCTGTTCGACACTAGCCTGCGCGACGTTAAAGCGGTCGAGTTCTTTGTTGGCCGCTCGAACGGTTCTTAGCGCCGGCTGTGATGTTGGTAATGGCGCCAGTAGCTCGATCATGTCGTTAAGCCCAAAAGCCACCGAATTTGGAAACTTTAAAGACTGCAGCAAAAATGTGGCGGTAGTATTGCGGTCAATGACCGGGCCAAAGCTGCGTCGGTAGGCACTTAAGGCGAGTTGCGACTCCAGTACATTGCCCCATAGCAAGGACTCTACCGATTTGGCATTTTGCCCCAATTTATGAATCGCTTTTGCGCCCGTATCAAGAATACGGGTTGCCATATCGGCGCGTTCAATGACCCGCCCCATGGTAATAAAGCGATGCACATGGTCGCGATTGAGTGAGTGCTGGAAGGCGCTAAAAATCAGCTGGGTGCGCTCGATGACCTCGTCTAAAAATTCGTAGCGATTGCGGCGCGCGACAGATTGGCTTGCATGTTCTTGAACGTATAAGTAGAGCTCGTTCACGTGCTCCCAAATGTCATCGCTTAACACGCCGCGCGTAGTTCGCACGTTTTCTCGCGCGTTCAAGACAGAGTAGGGAATGCTGGTGGTTGAGTCATCAAGCGCCAATAAATAGCGCATGACATTGGTTTCAGAGTTGGCGTTATACCGTTGGCCAAAAGCCTCTTCGGCGTCAAATGTTTGGATTAATACATCCCACGCAGGCGACTGCCCAATGGGTAAATCCATAATTAAATGGGTAAAAGACTTGGTTAGCCTAGCGGTGGCCTGCGCGCGCTCCAAATAGCGCGCTAACCAATACAAACGCTCGGCTACGCGAGACAGTAAGATCATGGGGTATCCTCCACAATCCAAGTGTCTTTGCTACCACCGCCTTGCGAGCTGTTGACCACCAGCGAGCCTTTGCGCATTGCGACTCGAGTTAGGCCTCCTGGGGTGACCCAGGTATCTGCGCCCTGCAGAATAAACGGTCGTAAATCGAGGTGACGAGGTTCGATGGTGTGATCCACAAAGGTAGGTGCTGTAGACAGCGATAGCGTAGGTTGGGCGATATAGTTACGTGGGTTTTCTTGAATTAATTTGGCGAACTTACGGTGGGTCTTGGCATCGGCATGGGGGCCCACCATAAGGCCATAGCCACCCGACTCGTTGGCGGGTTTAACCACCAGTTTTTCGAGGTTGTTAAGTACGTATTCTCTATCGGCTTCGTGCATGCAAAGGTAAGTAGGAACGCTTGCCAGCAAGGGCTCTTCTTTTAAGTAGTAGCGAATCATTTCGGGGACAAACGCGTACACAACTTTGTCGTCTGCTACGCCGCTCCCGGGGGCATTGGCGATAGCCACTTTGCCAGCGCGCCAGGCGCGGGTGAGTCCCGGTACGCCTAGCGCCGAATCTTCCCTGAAGGCCTCTGGGTCCATAAAGTCATCGTCAATTCGGCGGTAGATAACATCGACTCGAACCGGACCTTCTACCGTATACATGTAGACAAAATCATCGTCATCGACCGATAAATCGGCCCCCTCAACCAGCTCGGCGCCCATGCCTTGCGCTAGGTAAGCGTGTTCAAAATAGGCGGAATTAAAAATGCCCGGTGTTAAGACCACGACGCAAGGTTTGGTGGTTGTGCGTGGTGATAACGAAGCGAGCATTCGGAACAGTTTGGTAGGGTAGTCGTCGACGGGCCGGATGCTATAGTGCTCGAACAACTCGGGTAGCACACGTTTGGTGACTTCTCGGTTTTCGAGCATGTAAGACACACCAGAAGGAACGCGCAGGTTGTCTTCCAAGACGTAAAACTGACCGTCTCTGTCTCGAATCAAATCCGAGCCGCAAATGTTGGCCCAGACCCCGTGTTTAGGAGAGTGGCCTACGCAAGGCTTTTTGAAATTGGGTGATTCCAACACCGTCTCGGCAGGCACTATGCCATCTCTCAAAATCCGCTGCTTGTTGTAGACGTCATCAATGAACAGATTTAACGCTTTGTTGCGTTGCATTAGCCCCTTTGATACCCCTTGCCAAATAGACGCTGGAACAATGCGCGGGATTAGGTCGAACGGCCAGGCGCGATCTATGTTTTCGCCGTCGCTATAGACTGTGAAGCTAACACCCATTTCTTTGATGGTGAGGTCAGCCGCCGCTCGGCGTTGCAGTAGAGCCTCGGGAGATGTGTTGCGCAAGAACTGTACCGCCCTTTTAGCGGCAGGGCGTGAGTGTCCTTTCTTGGTTAACAATTCATCATAGTGCTCATCTTGTTGGTAGGGTTGCCAAGACGATGTTGCCATTATTTGAACTCGGTGGTCGATTTTTTTCGAGAATACTCCAAAGTTTTTTAATCTGCTATAAGTTACTGATATATATTGATTATTTTTAATGTTTTGCTGTGCATTGGTGCGGTTTGCACGGTGGTTTGCACTTGTTTGGTGCGATTTGGTTGATCGTGATCTCGGTAGCTCACGCATTGATAAGTTCCCGAAAGATGGTGTTCTTGGATCCTTTCTTGATCGGCATCAAAGAGTGTTATGAAGGAAGTTGCTGCTCAAAATTAAAACATTATGATTATCTAATATTAAATTTGTTGAGGAATAATCATGATTAGACGGCTAGGTTTGGGTTTCATTTTATCAGGTGCTATGTTCCTAACTGCCTGCGGTGGGGGTAGGTCAAGTGCGCCCGTGGTAACTCCCCCAGCGGCGACCGATCCAGACCCCGTTGTTACAGTCGATGACGATGGCAACACCTCATTTGATGCCACGACGTTAGCTGCCCAGTTGGATGCGTTGCCATTAGGTGAGCTAACACTGGAAGAAACCGATGGGCTGTTGTTAATGCGTGAAGAGGAAAAGTTGGCCAGAGATGTGTATCTGGCGCTTTACGATATTCATGGGTTAAACATTTTCAACAATATCAGTTCGAGCGAGCAAACACATACCGAGGCGGTGTTAACTTTGCTTGAGCGCTACAGCTTGGCGGATCCTGTGGGTGAAAATACCATCGGCGTGTTTGAGAACGTAGATTTACAGCAGTTGCACGATGCGCTGGTTGCGCAAGGCACGAACAGCTTGCTTGAAGCCTTGTATGTGGGGGCGGAAATTGAAGAATTGGATATCGCTGATATCGAAAACTTGAAGCTACAAGTGGTCGATAATGACGACATCATCTTGGTGTATGACAACTTATTAAAAGGGTCACGCAACCATTTGCGGTCGTTTCATCGCCAAGTCGAATCCAATGGCGGTAGTTACACCCCAAGTCATATTGCTCAAGAGCAGTACGACGAAATTGTTAACAGCGACATGGAGCGAGGCTAAAGTACATTCCGAAAGGTCTACATCTGAGATTTAAGGGCCCAAGGGGCCCTTTTGTTGGGGCGGGATTAGTGTCTCAGAGAAGGTAAGATGTCACTACAACTAGGCGTTTGGGCCTGGTGCTTACTCTAACCCCAGGGTCGCGTTGATCAGAGCCTGACATATCGGTTTATAGCTTGGATGGGTAAAAATCGCGAAGTCGCCTGCATCGATGCCTCGGAATACAATTTCGGCGCAGCGGCGGGGTGATATCGCTTCCATTAAATCGGGATCTTCGGTTTTTCCGGCGTCTTCAATGGGCCCATTCTGTAGATTGTCGGCCACCAGTCCCGAGTCGGCCAAAATGGGAGTATCTACTGGACCGGGGCACAAAATGGATACGCCAATATCTGCACCATGTGCGGCCAACTCTTGCTGCAGGGTTTCGGTAATGCCTCGGACTGCCATTTTTGTTGCGGTGTAAGAGCCCAAGCCAGGCCCCGAGATAAAAGAAGCCACAGAGCCGGTATTAACAATGTGGGCGTGGCTGCCTTGTTCCATTATTCGCGGAACAAAGGCCAGCAATCCATTTACGACTCCCATGAGATTAACGTTTACCACGGTTTGCCAGGTTTGCGCGCTTTGCTCTAGCACAGGTTGATTGACGACCATGCCGGCATTGTTGAACAGCAGATTAAGCTGTCCAAAGTGCTCAAATATTTCTACCGCGAGTTGCTCTAGTTGCGCTGCTTGCGTGACATCCACTTCACGACAAAAAGCGTCTTGGCGGTGGTTTTTTAGAAGGGGTTCTAATGACTTCAGTCCAGCTGTATTTTTGTCTACGGCGATGACCGTATAACCGCGCTCGGCGGCAAGTAGTGCGATGGCGCGACCTATACCGCTGGCTGCGCCGGTGACAAGTGCGGTGGGTGAAGACTGACTCATGGTGTTTCCTTTAATTTGTTATTTGATGGCTCACTTTAGCCTTTTGGGCGTGGCGGTATCAAGATTCGGCGTAAATGTACCCGTCAGGGTACTTACAGCACATGAGGTCTGAAACCTTACATGCGGTGTGCCTTGCTCAGTCGTGAAGGCGCTTATAAAGACTCTTTTGTCGAGATGAGAGTGCCATTAGAGTGAGCATGCCACCGCGTAAACATATGCATAATGAACCCAAGCGCCAACGTTGCTGCTAGCACCACGACAGTGCCAAGTCGTTCTGCGTACCAAAGCAACGTGGCCACTGCGAACATGCACAAAATAAAGCTTGTTACGGCTATCGCCTTTTGTGCTGCCGTAGCCTCTGGCTGGTACTTAACAAAGTTGATATCAAACTTCGTGCTGGGTTTGGTTCTGGTATGCCATTCAGGGCCTTTCCACCACAATGCTATTTTGTTGGCGAATCCAGACGCGGTAAGTGTTTCGGCAAAACGCTCTCGGTAGACTTGCACGTTAGCGGCCAAAGGGCTGTAATTGTGTAAGTGCGATCGGGTGCCGTAGCGGCAAGGGTCATTATCGTTTTCCTCTTGAAAAGTGCTGAACAGTCGGTCCCATAAAATCAAAATACCGCCGTAATTTTTGTCGAGGTAAGCGTCATTCACTGCGTGGTGTACTCGATGGTTTGAGGGGGAGCAAAACACTCGGTCGAACCAACCCAGTTTGCCGACCTGTTCGGTGTGCACCCAGTATTGGTACAGCAAATTGATTAACCCGGCTATCGCAACGACTTCCGGTGGAAAGCCAAAGAGTGCAAGCGGCAAATAAAAAATCCAGCCGAACACCCAGCCTGTGCTGGTTTGACGCAGCGCGGTAGATAGATTGTAGTCTTCGCTTTGGTGGTGAACGGCGTGAGCTGCCCACAGCAAAGTAATACGGTGCCCTGCACGATGATTCCAGTAGTAGGCCAAGTCATACAACACCACGGCGGCTACCCAGATCCACAGAGCATTGGCCGCTAAAGGGCTAATGGCTAAGTAGGGAAAAACCAGGGCATACACCGCAAACCCCAGCGCCTTAACACAAATGTTGACCAGCTGGCTCAGCATGCCGGCGCTGATGCTGCTCATAGCATCGTAAAGTCGGTAGGTGTTTTTGTTCCGTAGTATGCCAACCAGTAATTCAATGCCGATCAGGGCAAAAAATACCGGTATGGCAAACACAATGACTTGTGATTCGGTCATTCAAGGGGCTCGATTCTAGATGGTTATAGTTTAGACGCTTAATGTCGCCAGATCTGTGCTATAAATCAAGCCTGAATAAAATTAGCCATGTGCTAGAGCGTCCATTTTGCTTGGTCAGGCGTAATAAGGTGCAAGTTAAGCCACAAAAATGAATAAGGAAAGTCCATGCAAGTTACCATTAATGGGCAGCAGCACATGGTTGATGTAGCCCCCGATACGCCACTGCTGTGGTTTATACGCGATACGCTTGGCCTAACCGGCACTAAATACGGTTGCGGTATGGCTCAGTGCGGTGCTTGCACAGTGCATTTGAATGGCGCGCCGATTCGTTCCTGCGTTACCCCAGTGGCCGCGGCCGAAGGTGCGCAAGTCACTACCATTGAAGGGTTGGCGCAAGAAGGCCAACTGCACCCAGTGCAACAAGCTTGGTTAGATTTACAGGTGCCCCAGTGCGGTTATTGTCAGTCTGGCCAGATTTTATCTGCCGTGGCCTTGCTCGAGACAAATCCTAACCCAAGCGATGAAGATATTAACGTGGCCATGTCGGGCAACATCTGCCGCTGCGGTATGTATACTCGCATTCGCGCCGCTATAAAGCAGGCGGCCGGTGTGCAGGTGTTTGATCCTGCCGTGGAGGTAGCTAATGGGTAAGTGGACGCGCAGAGGCTTTATTACCGCCGGTGTCATTGGTGGGGGTGCTTTGGTGGTCGGTGTCGCGCTTCGTCCCGGTAATCGTAACGATAAGCTTAGACCGTACGTCGAAGGGCCCGATGAAGTGCTGGTAAACACTTGGCTGAAAATAGACTCAGCCAACCGCGTGACGGTGATTGTGCCGCATTCCGAAATGGGGCAGGGCGCGCAAACCGTGTTGGCCCAGATGCTCGCCGATGAATTAGATGCGAAATGGGAAGACGTGAGTTTTATCGAGGCGCCGGCACAGGATGAATACGCCAACTATGCCATCGGTTACGGCTATTTGTTTGGTGGTATGCAGGTGCCTAATGTTTTGGTAGGTACCTTGACCGGGCTAACCTTGCAGGCTGGTAAAGCCATGAACCTGCAGATTACGGGTGGCAGCATGAGTATTCGCACAACCGGTGAATACGGCATGCGTGTTGCGGGTGCCGCCGCTCGGGAGATGTTGCTTGAGGCAGCCAGTGAGGCTTGGAATGTCCCCGTGGAGCAGCTTCGAACCGACCAAGGCCAGATCTTCAAAAGCGACGGCAGTATCGCCGCGCCTTACTCAGACTTCGCTGCCGCAGCGGGAGAGAAAACACCCCCGTACACGCCGAAACTTAAAGACGTCTCGCAATATCGCTTAATGGGTAAAAACATCCCTCGCCGCGACTTGCCCGCTAAAGTCGACGGCAGCGCTATGTTTGGTATTGATGTCTCAGTGCCTGGTATGAAAGTGGCAACCATTAAGGCTGCGCCAGTGTTTGGCTCTTCAGTCGATTCGTTTGATGCAAGCTCGGCGCTGACACTTATTGGTGTCGAACAGGTGGTTTCACTCGATGACGCGGTAGCCGTTGTCGCCGACTCGTACTGGAATGCTAAAAAGGGTTTGGACGCTGTCGATATTCGCTGGACGCAGCACGAAAATAGTGGCTTGAATCAATCTGCGATTTTCGAGCAGTTCGAGTCGGCGATTGACCAAGCATTGGGCTCTGATGATGTCGAGCCCGAAGTCGATGTCGGTAATGTAAAAGCCGCACTTGCCCGGGCCAGTGGTGTGATAGATGTCACCTATAGAGCACCTTATTTGGCGCACGCGTGCATGGAGCCCATGAATGCAACAGCCTCTGTAGTTGGTGATACCTGCGAAATTTGGGTCGGCAGTCAAAACCCATTGGGCGCCAAGCACGCTGTGGCTGAGGCTTTAGGTATCCCCCCCGAAAACGTCATTATCCACAATTATTTGATGGGTGGTGGTTTTGGTCGTCGTTCGTTTTACGACACGATTGTACAGGCAGCAAAAATCTCCAAGCAGGCAGGTAGCCCCGTAAAATTGGTTTGGTCGCGCGAAGAGGATATGCAGCACGACTTTTACCGCCCCGCGTTCAGCAGTCGTTTTCAAGCGCAGGTCGACTCTAGAGGGCAGCCAGTAGCCTGGCGCAATCTGTTTGTGAATAAGGGTGAACCGCACGAGGCGCCGCACATTCCCTACGCTATACCTAATGTGTGGATCGGTTCGGTTGACAAGCAAATGCCCATTCCAACGGGCCCATGGCGCAGTGTTGATCACTCGCAGCATGCCTTTTTTACAGAGTCGATGATCGACGAGCTGGCCCATGCAGGAGGGCGAGACCCGCTGCAGTTTCGACGGGATTTATTGCAAGATAAGCCTCGTCACCTAGCGATTATCGACCGTTTAGAAGAAATGTCGAACTGGCAGCAAGCCTTGCCAGAGGGCCGAGGACGAGGCATAGCCATACACGAGTGTTTTGGCGCGATTGTGGGGCAGGTTGCTGAGGTGTCGGTCCAAGAAGGCAAATTACGCGTGCATCGCGTTGCTTGTGTTGCCGACCCAGGGTTTGCGATGTCACCTGACGGTTATCTTGCGCAAATGGAATCGGGCATTCTATACGGCATGTCGGCTGCCTTGAGTGGCAGTATCGACATCGAGGGCGGTGCAGTTAAGCAATCGAATTTTCATGATTATCTCTCGGTTCGAATGGACGCAAGTCCAGTCATCGCGGTGGAAATTTTCAATAGTGGTGCGCCTACTGGGGGTGCAGGTGAGCCCGGTACGCCGCCCATTGCGCCTGCGGTAACTAATGCCATTTATGCCGCGGTTGGTTTGCGTGTGCGCGAACTGCCGATTTCTAAACAAGGATTTGATGTTGCTTAAAGTGGGCGTAACACAAGCGGCCATTGTTGGTGCAGCGCTGGAAACGGTGCGGCAAGGCTGTGATGCTTGGTTGGTGACGATTGTTGAAATTACGGGTTCGTTACCAAGGCCGCTGGGTTCGATGATGGTCTATGGCAACGGCCAAACCACGGGCTCGGTGTCTGGTGGCTGTGTCGAAGAGTGTTTGGTCGAGCGTTTGCAGTTAGGCGAGTTTCCGGCAGGTACGGCCCGACTGACCAAATATGGGGTCGATGCGGATGACAACGAGCGCTATGGGTTGCCATGCGGTGGCAAGTTAACCCTGCTGGTTGAGGCCCTAAGTGCACGCGACGAATCTTGGTTGCGGCAACTGCATGAGTCGCTTGAAGCTAGACAGTTTGCCGAGCGCGCCATTCAGATCGAGCCCTACGATTGTGTGGTTAATTCAGCTGCAATGACAAATTTGCCTGCTGTGGAATGGTCCCACTCGCATGGCGCACATCGACTAGGCCCAGAGCATCGTTTGGTATTAATTGGGGCCGGGCAGTTAGCCGAGACCCTATCGACGCTCGCTCTGCAAATGGAATATCAGATTGTTGTGCTTGATCCACGCCCTGAAAAGGTCGATGAATGGCGGGGGCCTGACGTGAGCGTGCATCTTTTGACAAGCACCAAGCAGTTGGCAACCTACGCCGATGCGCACACGAGCTTGATTACCCTAACCCATGATCGCGATATTGATGACGATGCGCTGTTTGCCGCCGCCGATATGCCTTATGCCTTTATTGGAGCTTTGGGCTCGAGGCGTACCAGTGCTAATCGCCGGGTTCGGCTGCAAAGTAGAGGGCTGACTGAAGAGGCGCTTGCGCGAATTCACGCGCCTGTGGGTATCGATATTGGCAGCAAAACCCCTATGGAAATTGCGGTTTCTATATTAGCTCAGTTAACTCAATGTAGACGCGGTGCCATGACGCAATCGCAGAGCGTTTGCCTTAGCGTTGCTTAACATTTTGATAGGGTCACGATAGGCCTTGGCCCTGCCAAATTTCATAATCTTCTTGGGTATCGATATCGATGAGTATTCCGGGGTCATTAACCTCAAGTTCGTAAACTAAGCCGGGGTGCTGCGTTATCACAGGTTTGGCGCCTTGGTCACCTTCAAGTTCTTTGAGCTTGGGCCAAAGGCCGCGCGCGAACCCTCTAGGGTTACCCCGTTTCTGTTGGTGTTTAGGAATAACAATCGTGTGTTGCTGGAGTTCGCTGGCGATTTGGGTAAGCGTTGTGCTTTTTACAAGTGGCATGTCTGCTAAGTGAACAATTAGTGCTTCCCACGACTCGGGTAGTCGATCTATCGAGTTGGCTAAGGTATGCCCCAAGCCTAGATCTGCATTTTTAATCGCAATAGCGCTGGCGCCTAGCGTTTTAGCAATTGGGTGGTCGCTGTCACGCTCGGATAGGGCAACTAAAAAGTCTAAACCACTACGCCGGCAACTATCGAGTGACTGCTCTATCAGGTTGCTGTTTCCCCATGGGAGGTGGCGTTTGTCGGCTCCCATGCGCCGACTTCGTCCGGCTGCAAGAATAAGAACTCCAACGGTCATTGGCGGTCTCGGATAAGGTTAATTAAAGTTTGCATCAATTTTAGCTTTTTTCATAGGTACGGAGAGGCGTTCCCAGGCAGATCTTTAACATCCCAATTGCTTAGCGCGTATGTTGTGGCAGCGGACTGCGTAAGCTTAGGCATGCCCTAGCGCTCTATCAGCCTTGATCCTACTATGATGTTAACTGATGATCTCCTATTTAAGGCTAAAAAACGTGTCGCGATTGTCTTGAGATGTAAGCGACATTTAGGTTTCTAACATCATTTGTTTTGCGGCAAGTATTACAATTATGTTGCATTTTTGTTACAGTGAGTCTAGGAGCTGTTCGTAGGTTCCTAAAAACCTTACCTTTTTAATCATACTCGTGAGAGTACGGAGTGAAAAATGTCGATTAGAATGCCAATTGCCGATTTGGTGGTGAAGTCACCGATCGAGACGATTAAACAACACATTTCTGCAACGCTTGAAGCGACCGAGGCCTTAGTTCCTTTTCTGGAAGCAGAGTTCAGCAAAAACTGGGAGCAAGCAGCTAGCTTGCATCAAGCCGTCGTCGCTAGCGAACACCGAGCCGATGAATTAAAAGCCGAGTTTCGAAAAAATATGCCCAAGCGTTTGATGATGCCCGTGTCACGAACTGACCTGCTGCGCCTGATTACCTCACAAGATAAAATTGCGAACTGCGCAAAAGATATCGCCGGTATTATTGTTGGACGTCGCATGCGCTTTCCCAAGCCTATGCGCGCTGGCGTGCTTGACTTTGCCAGGACGGCGCTAGCAGCGGTGCGCCACGCGGAAGACGCAGTTAACCAGCTTGATACTTACGTCAAATCGGGTTTTGGCCAACATAACCTCGAAAGGGTAGAGGCGGCTCTGGCTCGAATTGATGAGTCTGAGCGTCAAACCGATACTATGCAAAGTGATTTGCGCGCGCAGCTATTTAAGCTTGAGGATGACCTGTCACCTGTAGAAGCCATGTTTCTATACGAGGTGTTGGTTTGGATAGGCAATATTGCTGACAATGCTGAAGACGTGGGTAACCACGTTCAGTCGATAGCGCTCAGTTAGCAGGGCAGCCTGTGCAGCATAAAAAGTCTCGGCCTTTTGTAAAGTCCGAGGTTTTTTTATGACTAATACTTCATCGAAAAATCGAGCACTAGACGTTTGTAATCTAGCGGGCTTGAATCGGTGTAGGTGGTTCTCTCGGTATCGGAGTACAGCAGATTAACAGCCAGGCTCGCGCTTGCCTTGTAGCTGAGGGTTAACTGTGAGCCTTCACCGCCTGTACCACCGCCCGCGAAATCCGAATCTGTAAGCAGTGCTACTGTCGCCTCGTTCTCAAGATTCTGCCAAGCGGCTTGAAAGGCCCAGTCGCCGGCATTTTTTGTCTTGCCAATATTCACACCTACCACATAGCCAGTGTTGTCTTGATTTGCTTCGGTGTTTTCAATCCAATGCGCAAAGCCGTTAATATTGTTGGTAAGGGTTGCTTCAGCAAAGGCTTCGACCACATGGTAGTCGTTGGTGAAAACGCAAGCACCATTCGTGCAATTCTGATAGTTGCCAAGCTTGACCGTGTCGCCATCCCAAAAGGCGGTATCGCCGGCTAGGTTCGCCTCGAAGTAACCTAAGCCGATATTTACCTTGGTATCACCAAGCTCAGTTTTATACATGCCTTGCACGGCATAAACGGCGCGCTCATTACTATTTTTGGTGTCACTCTCTAACCAGAAGCTGCCTGCGGTTAGCTCAAAGGCGCCTGCCTCTGTCGTTAAAAATACGCCCTCTGGACGGTAGTCTGAGTCCCATACTAAACCGTATTTGCCCGGCCGATGCAGAGGGTTTTTCATCTTGCCCGCAAATAGGTTCACTTGGTCATTTAATGGGTAAATGACGTACGCCATGTCAAGTTGAAGCCCTTTGCTGGTTCCGCCGCCACCTAGGGTTTGATTGGTTGAAGTTGGGCTATCGCCACCAGACGCAAGACCAAATACCCCGGTGAAATCATTGCCTTTGTAGGTCAGTGAAGCACGTGCGCGCAAGCGTTCGCGCTCGCGACGATCCGAACCCTGTTTCTCGATCGACTCGTAGCGTAAACGGAAATCGCTGGCTAAGGTTACTCGCGAATCTTGCGAAGATTTTACTGATACAGGATTCAGCTTGGTCAGTGCGTTTAAATCCTGGACCACGACCTTGTGCTCCTCGACATCTGTTAGGCGCTGCTCCAGCTTTATGACGAGTGCTTTGAGTTGTTCCACTTCTGATCTTAGTGCGCCTAAATCCTCGGCTGAAACCGCCGCTACTTGGCTAGAGGCTAGAAAAAACGCGATCGGTAGTTTACGAGTCATAATGGATATCTCATTTTTGATGGCGGCATCGTAACGTTAAAATATTTCACTTTTGTTACAAAATGACGATTTGGCTACATTTTTATTGCACTACGGTTTCATTTGGGTGTCAAATTTATGTAGAAATTATGACGGCCGAGGGCTGTCTTCCGAGAAGACGAAGCGTTGTGGTAAAGAGGCATGCTCGAGAAGCGTGCGGGCGCTTGTCTGCGCGCGATATAGCTGCAAGGCTCGCAAATGTGCGCTTACCAGTGGGGTTATATCTGAGGGCTAACTGTTCTGGATCTGAGTGATGGTGCCCAGGGACGGAATCGAACCGCCGACACGGGGATTTTCAATCCCCTGCTCTACCGACTGAGCTACCTGGGCGCAAAAAGCGAAGGCGCGTATTAAACCTTCGCGCGCGCTTCGAGTCAAGAGGCCTACACTAATTATCGATGATGATTTCGACCCTTCGGTTGCGTTGCCGCCCCTCGGTTGTTTCGTTGGTATCGACTGGTTCCGTATCGGCAAAGCCCGTGACTGAAAAGCGAGTCTCAGCTAAGCCTTGGTTATTGATCATGTGGTTCGCTACCGAGCTCGCGCGGGCAGAGGACAGATCCCAGTTTGACGCGAACTGGTCCGAGAAACCGACCTGTTTCGCAATAACAAGATCGGTAATCACGACTGACTTGGCCTCGGCGAGTTTTGCGCAGAGCTCCACGGTTTCTTGGTTAATGCGTGCGCCTCGGTTACCGGGTCTTAGCTCGCTGTCGGTGTAGGCTCGTTCGTCTTCAGCCACCGTGATTTTTATACGGTCATCCTCAGTGCCATTGGATGCGTACCAATCGCCCGTCATAGCTGCTTACCTTCAGTACTTATCGCATAGAATGGACAGCGCAAGTGCAAACTTTAGGGTTTTTATTTAATCCTCCAGCTCTGCTTTTACGCTTCTAGCGCCTCTGATCCATATATCAACACCATTAAGAACCGATGCCGCCGTAGCTTCGGCCTCTAACCTGGATTTAAAAGGGCCGCTTAATACGGTGCTTAGTTTGCGCCCCGATTTATTTAAGCGCGCTTGAAACGCTCGAGCCCCAGCGGGCAGTGTATCGATCAGCGATATTGCTTGCGTTGGGTTAGCGTAAACACCCAGTTGTATGAAGTAGGTGGATGAAGGCGCCTGCTGAATGATGAGCGCGCCATCGGGCGGGTAGTTTGGATCAGTTGGGCTCGAAGCCACAAGCTGACTTTTTGGGGTGTAAGTCTCAACTGAGTCGATGGTTACATCTACTTGCTCGGCCGAATCGCTGATTCCTGTTTCCACTTTCGAGACCGTGTTTGCGGCCCCTTCGGTCATTTCTGTAAGAGCCGCCCGTTCGCTTATATCGGCTTCGGCTATGTCGGCCATCGTTACCGCTTCCGGTTCAGAGGACCCTTCTTTATCCTTTGGCTCAGATGCTTGAATATCGTCGGTTCGCGGTTCAGGTGTATCAGAAACACGGCCCGTTTCGGCTGCCAAGATACGCGCCATGTCATCGTTCCACTGCCCATTGGCTTCAGGTGGCAGGGGCTCTTTTGTGCTCGTTTGGCTCGCCGTGTCGCTATTAAGTGCTGGCACCTGTAATGACTCGTCTGCTGAGTCAGTACTCTCCGTATTTACCGTGCCAATGGGGCCGGGCGTTTGTGTTTCCAAGCTTTGCGCCCCATTGCCTGATTTCTGTTGTAATTTTTGACCTAGGTTCGGTTCTGTGTTCGTGCTGAAGGTGCGAGGTGATAGTTGCACCTGGGTCTCGGCCACCTCTGGATGCTCCCAGGGCGCGAATAGCGCCACCAGGATCAGTGCAACACCGGTAATGCCAGTAGCCCATATCAAGCGCCGAGACGGCATTCTTGAAGTCTTATCTTGTGGCGTCTTTGTCCGTTGTTCGTCCGCAGTGTTGGGGTTTTCGTCGGTTATGGGTGATGATTGGCTGTCTTCAATACCATGAGATTGTTTGATGGTCTCGAGTAGGGCATTTAAATCAGCGTCGAAGTCGCTGTCAGATGCAGAGGAAGCAGAAGGAGGCTCGCTTGAGCTACTTATCGGTGATTGGTTACTCTGCAAAGACTCCAGGTGTGTATCTAAGGCATCGAGGTTACCGGCAAGGTCATTTTTTGGCTGCTGCTGTTTGCGATAGCCCACCGCCGCCGCCATCTGTTGGGTTTCGCTTTGGTAGTTATACTGCTCGCCCAGTTCCAGTAAAGCTTCTAAATATTCAGGAGTGGGTGAGGTTAATATCCAGCGATACACTTGGCCGTCGAGTTTATTCAGGACGCTATCGATAACCTCTAGCTGGGATTCTGACACAAAAGCCAGCATGTGGATGTTGGCATCCGGGAAGTTCTTTAACAAGCGGCCAAGCACTTTCCACTCGTGATCGCTCATGTTTGATGTGTCAACCATGGCCATTACATGTTTGGCATCATGGTTGTCGGCCGGGCGCGCAGATCCGACCGTCGAGGCAGATAAAATTTTGTTAAAGCGGTTTAATATGTCATCCGCGCCCGTGGGGGCGCGCGTGTCTAGGATAATGTTGTCTCGTATGGCAATGCGAGTAATAAAGTAGCGATAGTAGCGCTCGGCTAAAGCCTTGTCGTCCGTAACAATGACCACATGTCGATTACTATCACACAGAGCTTCTAAGGCACCTTCGAAGCGAATTTTATCGGTCGGTTTGTAGAATAGCTGGCCTTCACTGGCGTAGTCGTTCAGGCTGCAGCCATCACTTAAAAAATCACTCATCTACTGAATCCTGCGCTTCGCGATTATCGCCACTACCGAATTTAAGGTCGTCAGGGACGTCTACGTTGGGTGCTGCGTAGATCAGTCCGTCGGCATTTACGCTATTTAAATTAAAAATATAAGCAATCACCTGGCTACTGCATAATAAAGCGATTCGTGTATAGATTCATTGATTTCAGTGGTAAAAAATAACGCGCGAGCGGCAGTACTGTAATGGCCCCGTTCAAAGGCCGCATAGCCCGGCGCCATCGGATCGGATAGCGCTGGGGCTGTCGCCGCTGCGAGAGCGATAAACATAGCGCTAATTAGAAGTTGGTATGTAACCTTCAGCTTGATCATAGTCTTCACCTGCAAAAAATTTATCCATCTCGGCTTGAAGATACTTGCGCGTTGCTGGGTCCATTAAATTAAGGTGCTTCTCGTTAATGAGTCGCGTCTGATGGTCTTGCCATTCTGCCCAGGCCTGTTTGGATACCGTCTGCAGAATTGTCTGACCTTTGGGGCCGGGGAATGGCGCGCGATCTAGAGCTTCTAGCTCTTTCTTGTGTTTTTGACAAAATACTGTGTTGGTCATGACAGTGCTCGTGTTTTAAGTTGCTGTAGTAAGTTTACGACGGGTGCTGCGAGCCCTTTTGACATTGCATCGTCTATTGCCATCCATGCCCCGCCACCCTCACGAAGTTCCGCGAGCGGCTCTGATATTGTAAAGACAATCGGTTCAATGTCTAAATGAAAGTGGCTAAAGGTGTGGCGAAACATCGCGAGCACTTCGGTTTTGTCGGCACCTTCTGTTATCGATGAATTTGCTTGGCTTATCTCGGGAAAGCACCAAAGGCCGCCCCAAATACCTTGCTCGGGGCGGCGAATTAGATACACCTGGTCTTCGGTGTTCTGCATAATTGCAAACGTCGTTTGCCGAATAGGCTTGATGGTTTTTGGCTTTTTGCCCGGGTAGTTTTGCCAGGTGTTTTTCTCGCGAGCGATGCAATCAGCCGAAACAGGGCACAATAGACATGATGGGGAGCTTCGAGTGCAAACTGTAGCGCCTAAATCCATCATCGCTTGGTTGTAGGCTTTGCAGTTGTTGGTTGGCGTGAATTTTTCGGCGACATCCCACAGAGTGTTATGTACTGCGGTTGCGCCTGGCCAGCCCTTTACCGCTTGATGTCTGGCGAGCACGCGCTTTACGTTGCCATCTAATATTGTTGCTCGATGGTTCAGCGCTAAGCTCAGAATGGCGCCGGCAGTGGAACGACCGATGCCAGGTAGCGATTCAAGTCCCGCTACCGTGTTCGGGAACACACCACCGCATTGTTGGTACACTTGTTGTGCTGCTTTGTGTAAATTTCGAGCACGTGCGTAGTACCCAAGCCCGGTCCAATGCGCTAAAACCTCATCTAAAGGCGCCTTGGCCAGTGACTCGACCGTTGGAAAGCTGCTCATAAACCGCTGAAAGTAAGGAATAACCGTTGTTACCTGGGTTTGCTGCAGCATAATTTCCGACACCCAAACTTTATAGGGGCTTACCTCTTGTTGCCAGGGTAAATGCTTGCGTCCATGGTCTTCAAACCACGTAAGCACGCGGTCGGCAAAGTCTGTTATGTCTTGCAATTTGGTCAATCCCGTTTCGTCCTGTCGCTTTGGAGTGTATTAAGCGGATGGTTTCTCATATAATGCGCCCCTTTATGGGTGTTTAAGCACAAGAGGGCACGACATGAGCCAACGTAGCGCTAGCGTAACGCGCAACACACTGGAAACACAAATCACCGCGAGTGTGAATTTGGATGGTACCGGTGTGGTCAAATTTGATACTGGTATCCCGTTTTTGGAGCACATGCTGGATCAAATTGCACGTCATGGTTTGATCGACTTAGACATTAGAGCCAAAGGTGACTTGCACATCGACGACCACCACACCGTCGAAGATATCGGCATTACATTAGGGCAGGCCTTTGCCCAAGCGCTGGGTGACAAAAAAGGTATGACGCGCTATGGCCATGCCTATGTGCCCTTGGACGAAGCCTTATCACGAGTGGTTATTGATTTTAGTGGCCGACCTGGTTTGGTATTTGAAGTGCCGTATACTCGTGCTTCGGTTGGCGGCTTCGATGTGGACTTGTTCTCGGAGTTTTTCCACGGCTTTGTTAATCACGCGCAAGTGACCCTGCACATCGATAATTTGCGCGGAGACAACACTCACCACCAAATCGAGACAGTGTTCAAAGCCTTCGGGCGTGCTCTGCGTATGGCCTTGGCGGCTGATGAGCGTATGGCGGGCGTTACTCCCTCGACTAAAGGGGTTTTGTAGGCCTAATGGCACCGCAAAGAGTCGCCGTAATTGACTACGGCATGGGTAACTTACACTCCGTTGAAAGCGCCCTGCAACACGCTGGCAACTGTGATGTGGTAGTCACACACGACGCTGCTGTTGTTGCCGCTGCCGATCGCGTGGTGTTCCCTGGAGTGGGCGCCATTGGCGATTGCATGGCCGAGATTAAGCGCTTGGGCTTTGATCGCTTGATTAGCGAGGTTGTGGCCTCGGGCAAACCCTTGCTGGGAATATGCGTTGGTATGCAGGCCATGATGGAGGGCTCTGAAGAATCGGGCGGAACTGAGTGTTTAGGTCTGTTTGAAGGTGTTGTGCAGCGCTTTCCGGGCGGTGTAGATAAACAGGGCAATACCCTAAAAATTCCCCACATGGGTTGGAATACAGTTCAGCAAACCATGCGTCACCCTTTGTGGTACGGCATTGAAAACAACGCCCGTTTTTACTTCGTGCACTCGTATTGCGTGACGCCTACAAAACCCGAAGCGCAAGCGGGTGGGTGCGAGTATGGGCTGCCTTTTGCTGCCGCCATTGCCCGCGATAATATCTTCGCTACTCAATTTCACCCGGAAAAAAGCCATGATTCGGGTTTGCAATTACTTACAAACTTTTTGAATTGGAACGGATCATGCTGATTATCCCCGCCATCGACTTAAAAGACGGACAGTGTGTACGTCTACGCCAAGGTTTAATGGAGGACAGCACGGTTTTTTCAGATGACCCGGTCGCCATGGCCACCCAGTGGGTTGAGGCTGGCACCAGGCGGTTGCATTTGGTGGACTTGAATGGCGCTTTCGCCGGTGAGCCAGTCAATGGCGAAGTGGTGCAAGCCATTGCTAGAGCTTATCCCCAGCTCCCCATTCAGATTGGCGGCGGCATTCGCTCTTTGGAAACAATCGAGGCCTACGTTAAAGCGGGTGTGTCTTATGTCATTATCGGCACTAAAGCGGTGCGAGAACCCGAATTTGTGGCTGAGGCATGCAGGGCTTTTCCGGGCCGAGTCATCGTCGGCTTAGATGCTAAGAATGGTTTGGTTGCGACCGATGGTTGGGCCGAAGTATCGGATGTGCAGGCTACCGATTTGGCCAGGCAGTTTGATGCCCACGGGGTCTCGGCCATTGTTTATACCGATATCGCACGCGATGGCATGATGCAGGGTGTAAACGTGGAAGCCACGGTGCAAATGGCGCAGGCTTCATCTATTCCCGTGATCGCCTCGGGCGGCATTACCAACATGGACGATATTAAAGCGTTGGCAGCGGTTTCTGCTAAAGGTATCTGTGGTGCCATTACGGGTAGAGCTATTTACGAAGGGACCCTAGATGTGCAAGAAGCGCAAGCGTACTGCGACGAGGTTTGCGCTTAATGGGCTTAGCGAAACGCATTATCCCTTGCTTGGATGTCGACAACGGCCGTGTGGTTAAAGGCGTGAACTTTGTTGGAATTCGCGATGCTGGCGACCCTGTTGAGATTGCGCGCCGCTACAATCAAGCGGGTGCCGATGAAATCACCTTTTTAGATATTACTGCCAGTCACGAAAATCGGGACACGACAGTCCACACGGTCGAACAGATTGCGCGCGAGGTATTCATTCCATTAACCGTTGGTGGCGGGGTGCGCTCGGTTGACGATATTCGTGTGCTTTTAAACGCTGGCGCCGATAAGGTCAGTATTAATACGGCGGCTATTCACAACCCTAGTTTGGTGCAGGAATCGGCCGATCGCTTTGGTAGCCAGTGTATTGTCGTGGCCATTGATGCCAAAGCTGTGCATGAAGAGGGCGAAACACCGCGGTGGGAAATTTTTACCCACGGTGGCCGTAAGCCAACCGGTATTGATGCTGTTCGGTGGGCCGAAAAAATGGCTGATTTAGGCGCAGGCGAGATCTTGCTGACCAGTATGGACCGAGATGGCACTAAAAATGGGTTTGATTTAGCGGTGACTCGAGCGATCTCAGATGCGGTACCGATTCCTGTTATCGCCTCGGGTGGTGTGGGTAACCTCGATCATCTGGCTCAAGGTGTGCTGCAGGGCCACGCTGACGCTGTTCTAGCGGCTAGTATTTTCCACTTTGGTGAATACACCATCGCTGAAGCAAAAGCGCATATGGCCGCTTGTGGCATAGAGATGCGCCAGTAATTCGGCTTAATGTTGCTCTTGCTCGCTTGGAGCCGATTCGGCGCTTGGTGAAGGGGCGCTAGCAGCAGTTCGCTGTTTCAAAATGGTCAGGCCCTTAAGTAGGGTAAATGCCTCGAATAATTGGTTGTCGTCTTCAAGCAGCTGCAAACTTTCTTCGGCATTAAATGACCGTTCGGTTTGTCCTGTTTTATTCTCGGCCTGGATATTTTCCAGGTGGCCGCGCAGATCGGCTTCGCTAATGCGTCTGCCGCTGGCAACTGCAGTGACTTTGGCGCGTTCGACGTTAATGTCGGGGGTAATGCCCTCGGCCTGAATCGAGCGACCTGAGGGAGTAAAATATAAAGCAGTCGTCAATTTAACTGCAATTTCGTCGGACAGTGGCAGAACGGTTTGTACCGAACCTTTACCAAAGCTTTGTGTACCAATAATAATCGCGCGCTTTTGGTCTTGCAGGGCTCCGGCAACAATTTCTGATGCGCTGGCCGAGCCGCGATTAATTAATACGACTATCGGAGCGCCGTTTAATCGGTCGCCCGCAGCGGCTTCGTACTCTGATGCCGCATCATCGATTCGACCCTCGGTGTAAACCACCAGACCGCCATCTAAGAAGTGATCCGCAACACCGACGCTGGCTTGTAGCACGCCTCCGGGGTTATTTCGTAGGTCTAATACCAGTCCATTTAGCTCGCCTGACTCTAGCAGTTTATCTAGGCTTTTACCGACATCTTCGTGGGTCTTGCGTTGGAACTGCGAAATACGCAGGTAACCAATGCCCGGCGCTAGCAGTCGTTCCCGAGTGCTTTTAACCGGTATATTGGCTCGCTCTAGATCGACGTCAAAGGGTTGGCTTTCGCCGCTGCGCCCAATTTCTAATGTAATGGAGGTGCCGGCTTCACCGCGCATGCGATCGATGGCTTCGTTCAGCGATTTATTGTCCATAGATTCGCCATCGATACTGAGAATAACATCACCACTTTGTAAGCCGGCTTTTGCGGCGGGCGTCTCGTCGATTGGCGATATTATCGTGATAAAGCCGTTTTCCTTGCCGACTTCTATGCCGATGCCCCCGAATTCTCCCGCGGTGGAATCTTGCAGCTCGCTGAAAGCTTCTTTGTTCAGGTAGGCCGAGTGAGGGTCTAAGTTTGTCATCATGCCGCGAATGGCGTAATCCATAAGCTCGCTTTGCGGGATCTCTTTCACGTAGCCCTGACGGATTTGGTTAAAGACATCGGCAAATCGTTTAAGCGCTTCAAGAGGAAGCTCTTGCTTTACTTCGGCTTGGGGCTGAGGGCTGGTGGGCTCCTCGGAAAAGCTTCCCGCGCTGAAGCCGCAAAGCAGCAGGCTTGAGGCGATTAAACGAAGGCGATTGGTTGGCATAATAATTCCTTAAGTCAGCGGCACCAGTGCGCTGGGTTTTGGGGTTCACCTTGGTGACGAATTTCGAAGTATAGGCCGGGCTCTTCTTGGCCGCCAGTGTTGCCGGCCAAGGCGATGACCGTGCCTGGATCTACCCACTGGCCTTCCTCGACCGAAATGCTGTTATTGTGCGCATAAAGGCTCATGTAGTTATCGCCATGATCGATAATAACGAGCAGGCCATAACCTCTCAACCAATCGGCAAAGACGACCCTGCCATGATAGATGGGTTTTATGGGGTCGTCGGCGCTATTGCCAAAGCGGATACCTTGCCAGCGTACGTTGGTAGTTCTCTTACTGTTAAAACGCGCACTTGGCTTGGCGTCTGTGGGCCATTTTAACTTGCCCTTTTGATCCGCGAAGGGTGCGATTTGTATTGCTTCATTGGCTAGTACCGCGGTATCTAGCTCGTCGATTAAGTTTTGCAGTCTGGCTTGGTCCTGCTCCAGCTGCTGTTTTTGCAGCTGCAGGGACTTAGATACTTGTTTTAGCGCGGCCACTTGTTGGGTGCGTTTCTGTTGTTGTCGGTTTAAGTTTTGTTCTTGGGCTTGCAGGTCTACAAGTGTCTGCTCGCGGTCTTTGCGATTCTGCGCCAGCTCTTGCTGGGTTTGGTCGAGCTTGGCAAGCAGAGACACTAAACTCTCGATTTGAATATTTTGCTGCTTGAGTATGCTGGCATGAAAAACTAAGTTGCGCGCCAACGTAGCGGGATTTTCTTGCGACAATAGCAGTTTCAAAGCATTACTGTTGCGGTTGGCGAACAGCGCTTTCAGTAGGGTTTTGATACGCTGCTCTTCTGATTCGAGCTCAGTGCGCGCAAGGTGCAGTTTGGCTTCAAGGTTTAGCAGTTCACGGTCGAGTTGAGAGAGCGTCAGGCGCTCGTCAGTAATATTTTTGCGGGTTTGTAAAATCGCACGCTCGCTTGACTCGATTTCAGTTTGGTAAGCATTAATGTCTGCCGCGTTGCGTTTGAGCTGGGCGTCGACTTCGTCGATTTTATCGCTGATTTTTTGAAGCTTGTCTGCCGCCTGTTCGCGATCCTCAGTCTGTGCCACGCCCACATTGCTGACCACTGTTACAGCGCACAGGGCACTGCACAGCAACAGGTCTAAGTAGGTGGGCCTAGGCGTTTTCAATCAAACATTGTCCGGTCATTTCGGCAGGGATATCGAGTTCCATAAGCGCTAATAACGACGGTGCAATGTCAGCTAAGCGTCCCTCTGTTTGGCTCAATTTGATATTTTTGGGGCCGATATAAACAAGCGGTACGTGTTCGGTGGTGTGTTGGGTGTGCAGTTGGCCACTGTCGTAGTCTAGCATTTGCTCGCAGTTGCCGTGGTCTGCCGTAATAAGCGCTTGGCCTCCGACCTCGATTAAAGCCTGTTCGACTTCAGCAAGTGATTTATCCAGAGCCTCGACGGCTTTAATGGCGGCTTGATAATTGCCGGTGTGTCCCACCATGTCACCGTTGGCATAGTTACAGACAATCAAATCAAATTGCTTTGAGCGAATAGCTTCACACAGTTTGCTGGTCACTTCTGCCGCGCTCATTTCGGGCTTTAAATCGTATGTGGCGACGTCGGGTGATGGAATTAATTCGCGCTTTTCGCCTTCGAATAAAGCCTCTTGGCCGCCGCTAAAGAAAAAGGTGACGTGCGCGTACTTTTCGGTTTCGGCTATACGCAATTGAGTCTTGCCCAAGTCCGCTAGATAGGCACCTAACACATTACTTAGGCTCTCGCTCGGGAATGCAACTCGGGTCGGCAGTGATTTGGCGTATTCAGTCGCCGAGCTGAAGTTTGTCAGTTTGAGTGTGCGCGGGCGCTCGAAGCCATTGAAGTCAGGGTCGACGAAGCATTGGGTTATTTCGCGGGCGCGATCGGCGCGAAAGTTCATGAAAATGATACTGTCGCCGTCTTCGACACGAATGGTTGTATTGTTTGCAATGGCGGTGGGTGCCACAAATTCGTCATTCTCGTCGCGCGCATAGGCTAGCTCCAGGGCCTCAAGTGAAGACTTTGCCGTGTATTTACCCTTGCCCTCGGATATTAAGGTGTAAGCTTGCTGGACTCGATCCCAGCGCTGGTCTCGATCCATTGCATAGTAACGTCCAACCACGCTTGCCACCTGCCCCTTGCCTAATTCTGCAAACGTAGCCTCGACGGCTTCTAGTGATGCCTTTGCGCTGCGCGGTGGCGTGTCACGACCGTCGAGGAACGCATGCAAGTAAATTTTGTCTGCACCTCGATCGGCCGCCAATTTAATGGCGGCAATAATGTGATTTTCGTGGCTATGGACGCCGCCGGGTGATAACAGTCCAAATATGTGGACTGCGCCATCATGTGCGGTCGCGCTATCAACAGCCTGGCACAGGGTTGGGTTGCTGTAAAACTCCCCGTCTTCGATGGCTTTGTCGATGCGGGTAATTTGTTGGTAAATAATGCGGCCCGCCCCCAAGCTCATATGGCCCACTTCGGAATTGCCCATTTGCCCGTCGGGTAGGCCAACGTCTAGGCCCGAACCTGAAATCAGCGAATGGGGCTGTTGTGACCATAGTCGATCCCACGTGGGAGTGCTGGCATTCGCAATGGCGTTGTCTTCAGTTGCTTCGCGATAACCAAAGCCATCTAAGATTATCAGTAGGGTAGGTGTTTTTTCGGCCACTGGTTCGGGTCTCCGAGAGTTTTACGCTGGGTTGCTGCTACGCACTCATTGTAACGGAAGCGGACTTCGGCGAGTAGGGTTGGCGTTAAATCGGTATTTACTTCAGTGCTTGATACTTGAGGGGGCTGAGCGCTGGTGAGACGCCGCTTGAGCCTGTATACTACGCCGCTCAGCTGGTAAATCTGCACAGGCAAAATTCAGCCTTTAAATGGGTAGGTCATGAACACAAGTTTATTTTTGCAGTTCGTTGGGGAGCAGTGGATTCTATTTGCGGCGCTCGCGGTGTTGATCGTGATGTTCATTCGTCACGAAGTGTCGCGTGGTGCGCCCGCATTAACCCCGCAACAGTCTATTGGTCGCGTGAACAGTCACGGCGGCCTATTTTTGGATATTCGTGAAGCCACAGATTACAAAAAGGGCCACATCGCCGATAGCTTTCATATTCCCAACGGAAAACTCGGTGCGCGCATGAGCGAGCTAGATGCCTTCAAAGATAAGCCTGTTATTGTCGTATGTCGCATGGGTCAAACAGCGGCAGGCGCCAGTAAGCAGTTGTTGGAGGCCGGCTTTAGCGATGTGTACAAAATGAAGGGTGGCATGATGGAGTGGGATGCGCTGCAACTGCCAGTGGTAACGAAGTCATGACCCCAGAGGTTGTTATTTACACCACTCGGTTTTGTCCTTTCTGTATACGTGCGAAGCATCTTTTGAATGCCAAAAACATTCGCTACAAAGAAATTGCGGTCGATGGGGACTCGCAATTACGTCAAGAGATGACGCGTAAAGCGGGTCGCACTTCGGTGCCACAAATTTGGATCGGAACCACTCATATTGGTGGTTACGATGATATGGCTGCACTAGAGCGTGCTGGCAAACTAGACTCATTTTTTAATTAACCATAGATGGAGGACGGCTACATGGCCGACGAGCAAACTACAGCAGAAGCGGGTGCAGCACAGGCACCGGAACAACAATTCGTAATGCAACGCATTTACACCAAAGACGTGTCTTTTGAGTCACCAGCTACGCCGGGTGTTTTTCGTCAGCAGTGGCAGCCAAAGATCAATATCGATTTGAACACTAAAAGCGATAAAATCGATGAAGAGGGTAACTTTGAGGTGGTTCTTACGATTACCGTCACAGCCAAAATCGAAGAAGAAACAGCCTTTTTGATCGAAGTGCAGCAAGCCGGTATTTTCTTTATCAAAGGCTTTGAAGGCGAGACGCTGCGTCGTTTGTTAGGTACTGCGGCGCCGAACATCTTGTTCCCTTACGCGCGTGAAAGCATCGATACCATGGTAGTAAAAGGTGGTTTCCCAGCCTTAATGCTGGCGCCAGTAAATTTTGATGCATTATATCAACAGGCGCTAGCGCAAGCCCAAGCTCAAGCAGCCGAGCAAGGTGAAGCAACTCACTAGGGCTTAGCTTAACCCTTCGAGCCCTGTCTGCCGCAGTGCTTCGTACAGAATCACTGCGGTGGCGTTCGACAAATTCAAGCTTCTTGATTCAGGTGCCATCGGAATACGGATGCGGCACTCGGCCGGTGTTGACTCTATAATATCTATCGGTAGGCCCCTAGTTTCCGGCCCCATCAAAATAATGTCACCAGACTGAAACGTGGCCTTTGTGTGCGCTTGTGAGCCTTTGGTTGTGCAGGCGAAGACACGGGTACTTGGGTGTTGCAAATGAATATGTTGCAGGCAGTCTTGCCAGTTGCGGTGGCTGGTTACGACACTGATGTCACGATAATCCATACCGGCGCGGCGCAAGCGTTTTTCGTCGAGACTAAACCCTAGCGGCTCAACTAAATGTAATTCGCAACCCGTGTTGGCACACAAGCGCATAATGTTGCCTGTGTTGGGCGGAATTTCGGGTTCAAACAGCACGACGTGAAACATGGCGTTAGTTTAAAGCGCTTAGCCGCGACTGGATAGCTCCAATTCCTTCATTTTGCGCGTCAGCGTGTTGCGACCCCAGCCCAGTAGTTCTGCGGCGTCGCGTTTCCGGCCGCCGGTGTGGTTTAAGGCCGCTTCAATAACGATGCGCTCGAATCGCGGTGTTGCTTCGTCTAGGATGTGCTGGCGTCCCGAGGCTAATTGCGTGCCGACCCACTCGCGGAGTTGACCGCCCCAATCTGAGGGAGAATCTATCGTTTTGTGGACCGTGGGCTCGCGTAACTCTTGGGGCAGATCATCAATGTGGATCTCGCGGCCGGACGCCATTACGGTAATCCAACGGCAGGTGTTTTCTAGCTGGCGCACATTACCCGGCCAGTCTAGTGTGCATAGGTATTTTTCGGTCTCTGGCAGCAAAAGTTTTTTCTCGCCGCCCAGTTCTTCCGCCGCACGTTGGAAGAAGTAGTGCATCAATTTTGGAATGTCTTCACGGCGTTCGGCTAGCCTAGGGATATGGATTCGAATCACGTTTAGGCGATGGAATAAGTCTTCGCGGAAATCGCCTTTGCGGACCAACTCTTCAAGATTTTGGTGGGTCGCAGCGATAATTCGAACGTCAGATTTGACCGCAATGTGCCCGCCTACTCGGTAGAATTCGCCATCGGCAAGTACCCGAAGTAAACGCGTTTGGGTTTCGGCCGGCATGTCGCCAATTTCGTCTAGAAATAGAGTGCCGCCATTGGCTTGCTCAAAACGGCCTTCTCGTTTTTGGGCCGCACCGGTAAAAGCGCCTTTTTCATGACCGAACAGCTCTGACTCCATTAGGTCGCGAGGTATAGCAGCCATGTTTAGCGCGATGAACGGAGCGCCCGCGCGAGGCGAGTGGCGATGTAAGGCTCTAGCGACCAGCTCTTTACCTGTACCGGATTCACCATTGATCAACACTGTGATGTTACTGTGCGCCAAGCGACCGATTGCGCGAAATACTTCCTGCATCGCTGGCGCTTCGCCAATGATCTCGGTGGTGGGTAGCGCCTCTTCTTTCGGTTCTGAAGTTTTTAGAGTTTTGCGACGGTGTGAGATGGCCCGTTCAGTGATCGCAATAACATCGTCGATATCAAAGGGTTTGGGTAAATATTCAAAGGCGCCTTGCTGATATGAGGCAACTGCGCTCTCTAGGTCTGAGTGTGCTGTGGTGATAATAATTGGTATATCTGGAAGGCTGGCGTGCAACTGGTCCAGCATGGCTAGACCATCTGTCCCTGGCATTCGAATGTCACTGATAATGGCATCGGGTTGTTCGTACTTGATCTCTGCCAATAGGCTATCGGCTTCCTCGAAGCACCGGCATTGTATGCCTGCTTGGGTAAGGGCGCGTTCTAGTACCCAACGTATTGAATCGTCGTCGTCTACCACCCATACATTTGACGTATCAGTCATGATCTAACTCCAAGGGAAGGTATAGTGAAAATATTGTTTTGCCCGGTTCGCTCTGGCACTCGAGTAGTCCGCCATGGCGATTGATAATACTTTGTGAGATCGATAGGCCAAGGCCTGTGCCCTCAGCGCGGCCGGTAACCATAGGTAAAAATATGAGTCCCATTAGCGCTTCGTCGATGCCGGGCCCATTGTCTTCAATATCGATTTTGCAGACTAGGCGATGTCGGATCGCCCCAATCGTGAATTGACGCAGCACACGTGATCGCAAGGTAATAATACATTCGTGCTCGCCCTCGCTGGCCTGAATGGCGTTTAAAGCGATATTAAGAATGGCTTGGATTAGCTGCGCTCTATCACCGAAAATATCGGGAAGACTGGGGTCATAATCACGCTCGATCCTGACGTTTTGGTCACTCTCAACTTCAAGTAGCCGTCGCACATGCTCAAGTACTTCGTGCACGTTTAAATGCAGGCGGTCGACAGGTTTATTTGGCCCGAGTAACCGATCGACCAGGGCTCTTAATCGGTCGGCCTCGCGAATTATAATCTGTGTGTATTCCAGTTGATCGGGGTCTTCCAATTCGCGTGCCAATAACTGAGCGGCTCCACGGATACCGCCCAGTGGATTTTTGACCTCGTGAGCAAGTCCGCGGACTATCTGGTGTGTGGTTTCGGTCGTTTGCAATAGATTTTGACCGCGGCTAATGCGCATAATCCGATCGACCGGGTGAAGCTCGATTAACACACTGCCATCGCGTTCGGGTCTTGAGGGAGTAATCGTCAAATCTGCTGTGATTGGGTCATTACCATTGTTTTGCAAGGTTACACTGCGTTGTGTGATTGGCGTATGGGCTTCAATCGCCGCGCGTATCTGTGTCACTACCTCGCCTGCGCTCCTCAATAAATCGGTAAAATAAGTGCCCGTTAGGCGAGCTTTAGAGGCGGAGAGCATGGCCTCGCTAGCGGAATTCATGGCGTAAATACGCAGCTCACTGTCTAGCGTTATTACGCCGGTGCTTAAGCTATCTATGGTATCAGTTGGGGCCATGGTCGCTTTCCATTTTTCAAGCGGTGTACTATTCGTTAAGACCTAGCAAGAATAGCGCCAACTTTTGCCGCTATTCTTGACCAAAAGAAACTCCACAAGGCACAAAATCCAAGCGATTATTGACGGGTTTGTGGTAAGCCGCGCTCTATTTGAGCACAGTCCAGCTATAAATGCACCACTTTGGTGCGTTAGTTGCGATAGAGTTTCGAGGGGCGCAGCACATAGACTCGAACGGGGCGAGATTGAGAGAGCGCTTTGCCTGAGTTGCTTATGGCCTGAACGGACAGGTCATGCGCGCCACGCAGCACGTTCTTTAGGCCCCAGTTGCCAGTAATTTGCGGTTTGCCGTAAGGCTCACCATTTAGAAGCAGTTGGAGTTTGTCGCCATTTTCTAGCGAAGGGCTAACTGAAGCAGCTAGCGAAAAGTTGCCGGGCCCCATAGGGATGGTTGTGCTGTCTGGCGGGCTGGTAATACTGATTTCGTAGTCGATGCTGGTTGCTGGCTTGTTTGTCTCGATACTGGAATTGCGCGCGCGCTCTTGAGTGGGCGCACTAATATTTATCTGATTAAGCTCCACCGAGCTCGATTTTTCCTGAGAGCTCACGGGGGGCCTATCGGTGAATGTGATGTTGCCGTTTGCGTCCACCACTTTATAAATTCGTGTTTGACCATGGGTGGGCATGGCGAGCGTCAGCATCATAACCAGCAGTGCAATGCGCATTGAGTACCCGACTACAAACAAGAGGTCATCAGACTAGCAGACCATATAGTTTGTGTCAGCAATAAAAAAGCCCGCTGAAGCGGGCTTTGTGGTCAAACAGTAGCGCTTAGCACGAGTAGTACATGTCGAACTCAACAGGGTGGGTCGTCATGTTCACACGGGTGACGTCTGCCATTTTTAGGTCGATATAGGCATCGATCATGTCGTCAGAGAATACGCCGCCCTCGGTCAAGAACGCACGATCTGCGTCCAATGCCTCTAAGGCCTGTTGCAATGACGAGCATACGGTTGGAATTGCCAATGCCTCTTCAGCTGGTAGGTCATATAAATCTTTGTCTGCTGCATCGCCAGGGTGGATCTTGTTCTTGATGCCATCAAGGCCTGCCATTAATAGCGCCGCAAACGCTAAGTATGGGTTAGCCGTGGGGTCAGGGAAACGAACTTCGATACGCTTGCCTTTGGGGCTAGGCTCGTATGGAATACGAATAGAAGCAGAACGGTTGCGAGCTGAGTAGGCTAACATCACAGGTGCCTCAAAGCCTGGCACTAAGCGTTTATAGCTGTTTGTCGAGCCGTTGGTGAACGCGTTCAGGGCGCGGGCGTGCTTGATAACGCCGCCTATATAGTACAGCGCCATGTCTGAGAGTCCAGCGTAGCCATCACCGGCGAAGATGTTAACGCCATCTTTGCTAATTGACTGGTGTACGTGCATGCCAGAACCATTGTCCCCTACAAGAGGCTTAGGCATGAATGTCGCTGTTTTGCCGAAGCCGTGCGCTACGTTCAGTACGCAGTATTTCAAAATTTGAACTTCGTCGGCTTTTTTCACTAGCGTGTTGAACTTAACACCAATTTCACACTGGCCAGCGGTACCCACTTCGTGGTGGTGAACTTCGATTGGTAAGCCCATTTCTTCCATCGCAATACACATTGCAGCGCGAAGTTCGTGCAGCGAATCGACTGGAGGAACGGGGAAGTAGCCGCCTTTAACGCCAGGACGGTGGCCGGTATTGCCGCCATCGTAATGTAGGTTAGACGCCCATGCTGCTTCTTCAGAATTGATGGTGTAGCCAGCACCGCTGATGTCCGCGTGCCATTTGATGTCGTCAAATACGAAAAACTCGGGCTCGGGACCAAAGAATGCGGTGTCGCCAATACCTGTGGTTTTCAGGTAGTCTTCAGCGCGCTGTGCGATCGAGCGAGGGTCACGGTCATAGCCCTGCATGGTGGTGGGTTCGATGATGTTGCAACGAACAATCACTGTCGCATCGTCAGTAAAAGGGTCGAGTACTGATGCTGCGTCGTCGGGCATTAAAATCATGTCTGATTCGTTAATGCCTTTCCAGCCGGCAATCGATGAACCATCGAACATTTTACCGTCTTCGAAAAAGTCTTCGTCTACTTCTGAAGCAGGAATGGTGACGTGCTGCTCTTTACCTTTCGTATCGGTAAAGCGCATGTCGACCCAGCGTGCTTCGCTGTTTTTGATGAGATTCAGAGTATGCTCTGACATTGTAATTCCTCCGTTAATTGCGGGCTGTTGCCTGTTTGCGGTTGTGTGAACCCTAGGCGCGCCGAAATGGTGATCCTTGGTTCAAAATCGCTAGCAGTTGAAAAGCAATATGTGTGCCATGTTTATTGTGCACCGATTTCGCGGATTTCGCACGGATTTTGTCGGATTGTTGTCAAACAGCATCGATCATAATGACCGTTCTGCACCGGCATGGTGCGAGCGCGCTTCGTTTTGGTGCGAAACCTGTGCGGTGTGGCTGTGTGTGCGGGGCATGACCGGTGCCGGTGATACTTTCGAGCGCGCAGTGTTTCGAGGTAAGACGGTAATACTGCCATAGCTAGGATAGCTGCCCTGCTGTATACTGCGCGCCATTTTTGGCCTAGCCCATCCTACTGAGGTAACACCCCTTGACTAGACAGTTACGAAACATCGCGATTATCGCGCACGTTGACCATGGTAAAACAACCTTAGTGGATTGTTTGTTGCAGCAATCGGGTACCCTCGATCGTCGCTCGGACGGTGCTGAGCGTATTATGGACAGCAACGACCAAGAGCGTGAACGTGGTATTACCATCTTGGCAAAAAACACCGCCATTCGTTGGTCTGATTATCGTATCAACATCGTAGACACGCCCGGGCACGCCGATTTCGGTGGCGAGGTCGAACGCGTCCTGTCGATGGTAGATTCCGTGTTGCTTTTAGTTGACGCCGTTGATGGTCCCATGCCGCAAACGCGCTTCGTTACATCTAAGGCCTTTGAACGTGGTTTGAACCCCATTGTTGTGGTGAACAAAATCGACCGTCCAGGAGCTCGGCCTGACTGGGTCATTGATCAGGTGTTTGACCTGTTCGATCGATTAGGCGCCAACGAGACCCAGCTGGATTTTCCCATTGTTTACACTTCTGCTATTCAGGGCATTGCGGGTCTAGATCCTGATGCTATGGCAGATGATATGACGCCTTTGTTCAACGAAATTATTAAGCGTGTTCCTGAGCCTGAGGTAGACGCGGCTTCGCCATTGCAAATGCAAATTTCAGCCTTGGACTACTCGAGCTACGTGGGTGTTATTGGCGTGGGTCGTATTACCCGCGGTAAGCTAAAGCCAAATACGCCGGTGGCCGTTGTTGATCACGAAGGCAAGAAGCGTAATGCCAAGGTGCTGCAGGTTATGGGTTTTCATGGTTTAGAGCGGGTAGAAGTTGAGCAAGCCGAGGCGGGTGATATTGTGTGTATCACGGGTATCGATGGCTTAAACATTTCAGATACCTTATGCGATCCGACTCACATAGAAGCGCTGCCAGCGCTATCGGTTGACGAGCCTACGGTCAGCATGACCTTCCAAGTTAACGACTCACCGTTTGCTGGCAAAGACGGAAAGTACGTGACTTCGCGCAACATCAAAGAGCGCTTAGAGCGTGAGCTAATCCACAACGTGGCGCTACGTGTTGTGCAGGGTGATTCGCCCGATAAGTTTGTCGTGTCGGGTCGCGGTGAGTTGCATTTGTCTGTTCTGATTGAGTCGATGCGTCGAGAGGGCTTTGAGTTAGGTGTGTCGCGCCCCGAAGTTATTCGCAAAGAAATCGACGGGGTGATGCAAGAACCCTACGAGCAGTTGGTCATTGATTGCGAAGAGAAGCATCAGGGTGCCATCATGGAAGAATTGGGTAATCGCCGAGCCGAACTCGAGAACATGGTTCCAGACGGTAATGGGCGTGTACGTTTAGAGTTTATGGTGCCTGCGCGCGGCCTCATTGGCTTTCGTTCGTTGTTTCTGACCCTGACATCGGGTGGCGGTATTATGACTCACATCTTTGACCACTACGCACCGGTTAAACATACAGAGATTGCAAAACGAATTAACGGCGTCCTGATTTCAATGGTTAAGGGGAAAACTCTGGCCTACTCGTTGTTTACTTTGCAAGACCGTGGTCGTTTGTTTATTGACCCCAATATCGAAGTTTACGAGGGCCAAGTTATCGGTTTGCACAGTCGTTCGAATGACTTAACCGTTAACCCAACTAAAGCGAAGCAGCTCACTAATATTCGTGCTGCGGGTACGGATGAAAACTTGTTGTTGACTCCGCCTATTCGCCACACCTTAGAGCAGGCGCTAGAGTTTATTGAAGACGACGAGCTGGTTGAGGTTACACCAAGCGCGATTCGTTTGCGCAAAAAACTTTTGGTCGAGCACGAGCGCAAGCGCGCCTCGCGCGCCGCATAATTCTAAACCCCGCTAAGGCGGGGTTTTACATTTTTGAGAGGCGCATGCAGCTTTTATTGCAACGAGTAAAAAATGCATCGGTGGATGTAGCCCAGGAACGCGTCGCCACAATAGCGCAAGGGCTGTTGGTGTTTGTGGGCATAGAAAAAGACGATACCGCGTCACTGTGCGAACGCGCGGCAGAGCGCATGCTCGCCTATCGTGTTTTTGCGGATGATGACGGGCGCATGAATCGCTCGGTGCGAGATGTGGCTGGCAGTGTGCTATTGGTCTCTCAGTTCACCTTGGCAGCGGATACTTGCAAAGGGTTGCGCCCGAGTTTTTCAAGTGCAATGCCCCCTAGCGAGGCGCAAGTGTTGTTTGATTACTTTGTCGGGTGTGTATCGAACTCGGGTCTAGATGTGCAATCTGGTTGTTTTGGCGCCGATATGCAGGTTGCTTTGGTTAACGACGGGCCGGTTACCTTTAGGCTGTCGTTTTAGTGCCTTTGTTTGCAATGAGGTGCTGAGCTCAGAGTTCCATCTAGTTCAAGTGCAAAAACTTGCCCACGCCGTCAAAGAACATCTGCACGGCAATAATGACTAGAATCATTCCCATTAAGCGCTCGCTAGCAATTAGTCCCCGATTGCCCAGTGCGCGCAACAGTAAGGGCGATGCAAGCAGTACTACCGAGGTCACAAGCCATGCACAAATTAATGCTATCGTCCACTCGAGCATTCGCGTCGGATCGTTGCTGACCAACAGCATGGCTATCGCTAACACCGAGGGGCCAGCTACCGCTGGTATTGCCAAAGGTACGATAAACGGCTCGCCCTCGGGTGTCTCACCCATAATTCCGTAAGGCGATGGGAAGATCATTCTAATCGCAATCAAGAACAGAATTATGGCGCCGGCAATAGCTATTGCCTCTTGCTGCAGTCCAAGCAAGCTCAGTACTCGTTCGCCTACGTAAAGAAACATCAGCATGACGACTAGCGCGATTAGTAATTCCCGCAGAATAACTTTAAAGCGTCTTTCTTTGGGTACGTCTTTAAGTACTGACAGAAACAAGGGAACGTTGCCCAGCGGGTCCATGACTAGGGCCAGTGTTACAAAGGCGGTAATTGGGTCCATGTTTAGGCTTTAATACTTCGTACGCCGGCTTGGCCACTTAACAGCAATAAGTCGGCGCCGCGATGAGCAAATAAGCCGTTGCATACCACGCCGGTAATTTGGTTAATGGTCGTCTCGGTAGCCTTTGGGTCTTCGATCATGAAATCGTGAACGTCAATAATGATATTGCGGTTGTCGGTAATGACGCCCTCGCGTACTTCGGGACGTCCGCCCATCGCTCTGAGGGCGTTGATGACAATGTTCTCTGCCATAGGAATGACTTCTATGGGTAAGGGAAATTTCCCGAGCGTTGCTACCTCTTTAGACTCGTCGGCTATGCACACAAAGAATTCACTCGCTGCGGCTACGATTTTTTCGCGGGTTAACGCTGCGCCGCCGCCTTTGATGAGCTCTAAAGTATTGTTTGCTTCGTCGGCGCCGTCGACGTAAAACTGCAGGCTTTCAACAAGGCTCAGGTCGAGTACTGGGATACCAAAATCGCGTAATCTTTGGGCTGACGCTTCCGACGACGCGACGGTTGCCGAGAACGGTAAACCGCTAGTGCCCAGCAAATTGATAAACTCATTGGCCGTCGAGCCCGTGCCAATACCGATCATGCTGGCTGGCGTTAAATGCGGAGCAATAAAATCCAGTGCCGCCTGGGCCACTTCGCGTTTCAGTTCGTCCTGTGTTTTGCTCATGGGTTTGTCTCTGCTGTGTGTATCTTGTTCATGCCTGTATTCATCGACGCTAATCTGCTGAAACTTCAGGCAAAATTTGGTATGGTATTCGCTTTCTTGACTAAGCCAACACCGCCATGCCGCAATCATACATAAAACGCATCTTAAACGCGCGTGTTTACGATGTCGCACGCGAAACACCTATCGACGATGCACGATTGTTATCGCAACGTTTTGGTAATCGCATTTTACTTAAACGCGAAGACATGCAGCCCGTGTTTTCGTTCAAGTGTCGCGGCGCATACAACAAGATGTCGAAGTTATCCAAAGAGGAATTAAGCCGAGGTGTTGTGGCAGCTTCGGCGGGTAATCATGCCCAAGGTTTAGCGTTAGCCGCGGCGACCATGAAGGTAAAAGCGACCATTGTGATGCCCAAAACGACGCCGTTGATAAAAGTTGAAGCGGTGCGCGGACGCGGAGCGAAAACGGTGCTGCATGGCGATACTTTCGAAGAGGCAGCCGCTCATGCAAAAAAATTAGTCGAAACTCAAGGGCTTGTTTATATACCGCCCTACGACGACCCCGATATCATAGCGGGTCAGGGCACCGTAGGTGTTGAAATTGTGCGTCAACTGGGTGAGGCACCCGATGCAATCTTTGTCCCTGTCGGAGGCGGTGGTTTGCTGGCCGGAGTCGCGGCCTACGTAAAATACATTTGGCCCCAAACTAAGGTCTATGGTGTCGAACCTGAGGATGCCGCTTGCTTAGATTTGGCTATGCGCACGGGGCGACGTGGTGCCTTGAAAGAAGTTGGCCTGTTTGCTGAAGGCTGTGCAGTTGCGCAAATTGGCAAAGAGACTTTCCGGGTCATTAAAGATGTAATTGACGGTGTCATCACGGTCAGCAGCGATGAAATGTGTGCGGCTATTAAAGATATTTTTGAAGACACCCGCAGTATCGCCGAGCCGGCTGGAGCTTTGGCTTTGGCGGGGCTGAAAAAGTACATAGAGCGCGAGGGGGTAGAAGACAAGACCCTCTTGACCATTGTTAGCGGTGCCAATACCAATTTTGATCGTTTGCGCTACATTTCAGAGCGCACAGAGATCGGTGAGAAGCGTGAGGCGGTACTAAGCGCTGCTATTCCCGAGCGTCCGGGTGCGTTCAAAACCTTTTGTCAGGCCATCGGTAAGCGCAATATCACTGAGTTTAACTATCGCTATTCGGATGCCTCTCAAGCGCGTGTATTTGTCGGTTTGAGCGTGAATCCTGCTGGCGACGATTTGGAGCGGCTTCTGAGCTCTCTGCGCGAGACCGGTTATGAGGTGGAAGACCTGACCGATAACGAGATGGCGAAGCTTCATGTGCGTTTTATGGTGGGCGGGCATGTGCCACTCCAGGCTGGGCAAGAATTAGTTTATCGCTTTGAATTCCCGGAGCGCCCAGGCGCCTTAGCCAAGTTTTTGTCGGTGCTCGGGCAACGCTGGAACATCAGCTTGTTTCACTATCGAAATCATGGTGCTGCCTATGGGCGTGTACTGGTAGGTTTTCAGGCGTCTAAAAAAGATGAGTCTTTATTAGAGGAAGCCTTTAATCGCTTGGGCTACCGGTTCTGGAACGAGACCAATAACACGGCCTATCAGCAGTTTTTAGCCAACACTGGCCAGTCAATATCTTGACGTGATGGCTTGAGATTTAGCATTTAACTTTTTTAATTTCAACCATTGATAATATTGGGCGCCAATGCTAGATTTTTTCTGCTGATTGTTAAATATTCACATTATCTAAAACGAGTGCTTCCGCAGAGAAACCCCGTAAGCAAAAAATGGGCTAAGTCGTGAAACGTAAACCGGATGCTTTAGTAGTGCTGGCAGTCTGCTTTGTCTTGGGGGCTGTGGTGTCGGTAGTGGGACCCTTGTTCTCGGAAAAGACCGAGGCGCGTAACGCCGAAACACTGTTGCAAGCAGGTGTGTATTCAGAGTAAAGGTTGTTGAAATCGCAATATCCGCGATTCGGTAATCACTACATCTAAGCGAATGTCGTGTTCTTCGACAGGCACACTTTCAATTTCTTGACAGTCAAACGCCAACCCAATTTTTGTTGTTTTTGGCGCATTGGATAGAGTCGCGTCGTAGTAGCCGCCACCCATGCCTAACCTGTGTCCCGCTTGATCAAATCCTAATAACGGTATGAATATTAGATGCAGATCTTCAGCGTCGATTTCTGTGGCGGTGTATGTTGGCGTCGGTATGCCAAGTTTTCCGGGCTTCAATACAGCGCCTCGCTCCCATAAACAAAAGCGTAACAGGCGGTCCTCGCCGATGCGCGGGAGATAAACTTCGCTGCCGATTTTCCATAGCGCTTCTGCTAAAGCTTGTGTTGGAACCTCGTTGGGCAAGGCGTGGTAGATACCGATGCGCTTACTTTTGTTAGCTAAGGTCATGGCAGACCTTGCTGTTTGTTCAGCTATGCGATGTTTTTGAATCGCTGGAATGGACTGGCGCCGCCGCTTGAGTTCTAAGCGTAAGTTCTTTTTGCGCTGAGCGATTTGTTCCTGCTGGTTCATATCCAATTAAGCTCGAGCTAGCCATGAAAAAGAGGTTGAGGCAGGTAAAGCACGGACGTCAACCAGTTTATCGCCCTTGAACATAAGTGTATCTCTGCTTGCTGCGGCAGGCCATAGGTTATGGGGCGTAACAGGGCTGGAATTGAAAAAGACTCCCAACATACCGCTGACATGGGCGCCCTTGAACCCAACGGTTCAAGGCGGGACTTACTGCAGTGCTTTAGGCTTTCCGTCGAGCGGACGTGCACACCGACGCTGCGAGCTTGCCCCTGGTTTGCTGATATCGGCTCGAGGACACAAATATCTGGCGCATATGCCAGGAATCCAGGCACAGTATAGCGCATTTAGGATATTGATACTGTGGGTTAACCAATCTTTAATTGACGCAGCTCGTACAGAGCTTCTTCAATTTTTTCGCATAGCTTCGCTGATGACGCAGAATCTACCGGGTCTTGGGCTTGCTCCAGTGACTCTTTATGCTCGCGACTGAGCTTGAGTAACTCATGACTTACATTTAACGCGGCCATAATCGCAATACGGTCTAGGCCAACGACTTTGCCTGACGCCTTAATGTTGCGCATCTGTTGGTCAAGGTAGCGCGCCGAAAGTGTTAAATCTTCGCGCTCTTCGTCGGGGCAAGCAATTTGATACTGCTTGTCCAGCAGGTTGATAGTGACACCTGAGGGTTTGTTCACGCGCTACGCTCCATGGCTTGCAATTTGGCCAGCACCGCAGAGACTTTGTTTTTTACGGCTTGGTTTTGTTCTACCAAAGTCTGGCGCTCGCGATACCAGCTGTTTCGCTGTTCAAGCAGGATTTGGTTTTCGGCGTTAAGCTCTTTGCATAAAGCAATGAGTTGGTCGATTTTTTGCTCTAGGGCTTCTGGCTTATGTGCAGGCATTTGCGGTATACCGATGAATTCTCGGTTACTATAGTAGGGACATCGATTTAGGTCAACGCGAGCTGTCGCGCGTTGCAACAAGGAATTAGCTTATGTGGATAGAAAGTGACGAAGTGCTGGCCAGCGACTTCGACCAAGTAGCCGATTTATTCTTGATGGAAGGGGTCGATTTGTCGCCTTCAGAATGGCACGGTTGCGTGGCGGGGCTGCTGGTGTCTGGATTGCGATCCGACGAGTTGCTGGCCGCCATGGGGCAAGCTCTAAAAGAGTCCATCACCGGTGATTTGATGGTCGCAACCGAACAGGCGGCTGTGGCAAGTTTGCGTGCCTTATGTGACCCCGACTATGGGTTTTCGCCGCTTGTGCCAGACGATGACGACGAGCTTGAGATACGCTCCGAGGGGTTGGCTTTGTGGTGTGAGGGCTTTTTGAAAGGGTTTGCCACAGGTGTGACGCAATCAGATCAAGTCACGACAGAGTCCGCCGAAATTTTGCGAGATCTGGCGCAGATCGCTCGGGTTGAAGTTAGTGATTTTGATGATTTTGACGAGCAAGAAAGCGATTTTTTTGAGCTGTTAGAGTACGTGCGAGTAGTGGTTTTAAACTTATACTCTACCTATGCTCTGGATGATGACGAAATGTCATTAGAGGATGAGCACGAGCGCATTTGGCACTAGCACTACGTATGAATGCTTATTCTTTGAATTACCCGGCTCGCAGGCAGCGGTTGATGGCCGCAATGGTCGAAAATTCGGTCGCATTGGTGCCTGCGGCGGCGCAAAAAGTGCGCAGCAGAGATACCCTTTTTCGCTTTCGGCAAGACAGCGATTTCTGGTATCTCAGCGGCTTCGATGAGCCCGATGCGTTGATCGTGTTGGTTCCCGGGCGTAAATATGGTGAAGCCATTTTGTTTTGTGCCGAGCCCGACTCTAAAATAGCTCTTTGGGAGGGCGAGCAGATAGGTCCCGAGCGAGCTGTCAGTGACTATGGATTTGACGACGCCTTCCCATTAGAAGACATGGATGACATCCTGCCCGGTCTGATGGAGGGTCGAGAGCATGTGTATTATTCGGTAGGTCTGCGGCCCGATTTTGATCAAAAAGTATTGGGTATTTTGGCGCATTTGCGTCAGCACGCTCCGAGTTTAAGTTTGGCGCCAGGCGATTTAATTGACTTGCATCGCCTGCTGCACGAACACCGTTTAATTAAAGAAGCGGGTGAGCTTGATGTGATGCGTAATGCAGCTGATATCACGGTTGCCGGCCACAAAGCGGCTATGCTAGCCGCTGCCCCGGGTGTTTACGAGTATCAGCTAGAAGCCGAGCTACAGTATGTGTTTGCTCGGCATGGGGCTCGTGAACAGGCCTATTCGCCGATCGTGGGAAGCGGGCCTAATGCCTGTACTTTGCACTATGACAAAAACAGTCGTTGCATGCGCGACGGAGAGTTGGTGTTAATTGATGCTGGCTGTGAATATCAGATGTATGCCGCTGACGTGACCCGGACCTTCCCCGTGAACGGGTGTTTTAGTCCCGAACAGAAGGCGGTGTACGACATTGTATTGAGGGCTCAGCAGGCCTCGATCGCGCAACTCCAAGTGGGGCTTCCCTGGCAAGCTAGTCACGACGCCAGTGCGCGCGTGATCACCGATGGTCTGTTAGAGTTGGGAATATTGCAGGGGCGTTTGGACGATCTTATAGAGGTAAAGGCCTACCAACCTTTCTACATGCATCGTGTTGGGCATTGGTTGGGTATTGATGTGCACGATGTGGGCGATTATCAGCGAGATGGTCGCTGGCGTGATCTGCAGGCCGGTATGGTAACAACGGTAGAGCCCGGGATTTATATTGCCCCTGACAACGCAACGGTTCACGAGCGCTGGCGCGGCATTGGTATTCGAATAGAAGACGATGTATTCATTAGCGAGCGCGGCCCCGAGGTGTTAACGGAGCAGGCGCCTAAAACGACCCAAGAGATAGAATCGTGGATGAATCAATAACACAGCAGATCGGTATTGTTGGCGGCGGTATGGTTGGTTTGCTTGCGGCTTTAGCCTTCGATCGGTCGTTCCCGAGCAACTGTGCAATCCATATTTTTGATGTTGCCCCCATAAACTTTGATCGCCCTCTTTCCCAGCCGTCTTTCGACGATCGCTCGACGGCCCTTAGCTTCGACACCTTAAGCTATTTGAGCAGTTTGGGTCTGTCAGAGGTGCTTCAACGAGCGTGTCCCATTCAGTCGATCCACGTCTCTAATAAGGGGCGGATGGGCTCGACGGTGTTAACGGCGGAACAAGTCGGTTGGCGACAACTTGGGGGTGTCATCGAGAATCGGGTTCTGGGCGAAACCCTTGTTGGGCAACTAAAGCACAGCCGAGTCACGTTGCACGCACCGAGCGAAGTTACCACTATTCAGCCTAAAGCTCGCGGACTGGAAGTTCGTAGTGCTGGCGGTAAGGCTATGTTGTTGAACTGTCTTATTATTGCGGACGGCGGTCAGTCCGCGTTGGCGCAGCGGTTGGGTATGCTGCGCGAATCTAAGTCTTACACTAACAGTGCAATTATTGCCAATGTGGCCACAGCAGTACACCATGGCCACTGTGCCTATGAGCGCTTCAGCGAACAGGGGCCGATGGCGATGTTGCCTTTAAACAGCGCGGGTGACCTTAATCGTAGTGCTTTAGTTTGGACGGCACCTAAGGCCCGAGTCGATGAGCTTATGGGGCTAACAGATCGCCAATTTTGTAAGGGTTTAGAGGCCCAGTTTGGATATCGTTTGGGCCGTATCGAGCAAGTCGGCGAGCGCAGCGTGTATCCGCTGCAAATGATGCATCGTATCGAGCAAGTTCGGGCTGGCATTGTGGTGTTGGGCAATGCGGCACACACCCTGCACCCAGTTGCGGGTCAAGGGTTCAATTTGTCGGTGCGTGATATTCGCACTCTGACAGAAGTATTAACACGGTGTTTGCGCAGTCATGATTTTTCTAGCGCTGCGCTGTCGCCTTATGCGCAACGCAGAGCGATTGATCAATGGCGCACAGTTAACGCCAGCGATCTATTGCCCGAGCTTTTTCAGTATACGGGTACGGTTGGTGCTGTCCGTAATTTTGCCCTAGGTTTAATGGATGTGATACCTGCAGTTAAGCAGCGTTTTACCGCTATAGCAGCCGGTGCGGTTGGCGAGGGTGATTATGTCTAATGATTGTGATGTCTTGATTGTAGGTGGCGGATTGGCCGGCGCTAGTCTAGCCCTGGCTTTGGACCGGCAAGGTGTTGACGTCGCTGTCATCGAGCGAGGTTCTTGGGCCGAAGTGCATAATGTGCCACCCCAAACCGTGCATGACTTCGATACTAGAGTCAGTGCTGTAGCGGCCAACTCCTGGCAGTTTTTAGGCGGGCAGGGTCTAGATTTACAGCCGATCCGTCGCCAAGCGTATCATTCGATGCAGGTCTGGGATGGCGAAGGCACCGGCTTTGTACAATTCGATGCCGATGAGCTGCAAGTCGACGAGCTTGGCGCTATCGTCGAAAACTCTGTTTTGCTGGCTGCTTTGCATGACAGGCTGAAACAGAGTCGTGTGCGAATGTTAATGCGACAAGAGATCGATACCATTGAAAACACTGAGTTTGAGGTGCAGATTGGGTTGAAGTCAGGGCAAACTTGGTGCGCGCCACTGTTGGTTGGCGCCGATGGCGCGCTGTCGACCATTCGGCAGTACATGGGCGTAGATGTGGTCGAGTGGCCTTATGGTCAGTCTGCGATTGTGGCGACCATTAAAACCGAACGGCCGCACGAGTGTGCCGCGCGACAGTGGTTTTTGCGCACCGGGCCGCTGGCCTTTTTGCCCTTAAGTCATCCCGATGATGAATTTGTATCGATCGTATGGTCTGCTCACGAAGCTGAAGCTGAACGCCTCATGCAGCTCGAAGATGTTGATTTTATGGGCGAGCTCGCTCACAAAAGTGAGATCCAGTTAGGTGAAATTAAGGCCGTATCTAAGCGCACCTGTGTGCCTTTGCGTCAGCGTCATGCAATGAATTATCAGGCTAAGCGCTGTGTGCTGGTGGGTGATGCCGCACACACCATTCACCCTTTAGCAGGGCAGGGTATTAATTTGGGTTTTGCCGATGTTGCGGTGCTGGCCGAAGAGCTGGGTCGTGCTTCCGGCAAGCAGCTCGATCTGGGTTCTGCGCTGGTGCTTGCGCGTTACCAGCGTCGACGTAAAACCGACAACTTGGTCGTTGCTGGGGCAATGGAGAGTTTCGTGCGGTTATTCGATCAGCCGCATCCTCTTGTACGCTGGTTACGGAATGCGGGGATGTCGACCTTTAACCAGCTGAGCCCCATAAAGCGTAAAATTGCAAGAATCGCAATGGGGCTTGCCTGATTGTCTTTCTGCAAGCGTAGGGTAGAATACGCTTTTCTAATTGGGGGAATACCATGAGTCAGTCACCAGCAGAATTGCGCTACGTCAGCAGTCACGAGTGGGTCCGTGTTGAAGATGACGGAACAGCCACAATCGGTATCACCAATCATGCCCAAGAAGCTTTAGGCGACGTGGTATTTGTCGAGTTGCCCGAGCTTGGTGCCCAACTGGGTGCTGGCGATGAGGCGGGTGTTGTCGAGTCGGTAAAAGCGGCCTCAGATATTTACGCGCCTCTTGGTGGCGAAATTATAGCCATTAACGAAAATTTAGAAGATAGCCCTGAGGTCATTAACGAAGACCCTTATGGTGATGGTTGGTTCTTCAAAATGCGCCTCGATGACGCCAGTAGCGTTAACGACCTGCTAACAGCAGAACAATACGACGCTAGCTGCGAAGCTTAGTCTCTAAAGCTCAAAACAGGCCACCCTCGTTCGGTCGCAATTTGGCGCAAAGTGTCGTCGGGATCGACCGCGATAGGGTGGCTGACGCGTTCCAGCAGTGGTAGGTCGTTGCGAGAATCGCTGTAAAAATATTGTTTCAGGGATTTGAGTTCCGGTTTAGCTTCCAGCCACTCGGCAAGTCGTTTGACCTTGCCACCTGCAAAACTAGGAGTGCCTGAGGGCTCGCCCGTGTAGTGATCGTCGACAATCAGGGCCTCTGAGGCAATGATGTGTTCAATGCCAAACGCCTTAACAATGGGTTCTGTGATGAATCGGCTTGTCGCTGTAATAACCAAGCACGTGTCACCCTTGGCTTTATGGTAGTTCACGCAGTCTTGCGCTTTTGGCAGCATAAAAGGTGCGATATGACTTCGAAAAAAAACGCGGTGAAGATCGTCGACCCTCTGGGTGCTTAGACCTTTAATAGTCGTGAGTACGAAGCGAAGGTAGGCGTCAATGTCCAATCTTGCCAATTTGTAATCTTCGTAAAATTGGTCATTGCGAGCTCGGAACTGGTCGACCGAAACAAGACCCTCATTGCATAAATACTCGCCCCATTGGTGGTCAGAGTCGGTGCCTAAGAGGGTATTATCAAGATCAAAAATTGCCAGTGCCATAGTCAGCCTTTTAATGAGAATATCGATCAGGCAGTCGCGAAAGTCCGACTCCGTGCTATAGTGGCAAGGTTAACATGAAATCTATAGAAAAGAGGCGAGTCGTGATTGACGAGGATGGTTTTAGGCCGAACGTCGGCATTATCATCTGTAACGACCTCGGCAAAGTGTTTTGGGCCCGCCGGATTGGCGGTAAAAACGGTTGGCAATTTCCGCAAGGCGGTATTGACTCGGGCGAAACCCCCGAGCAAGCCTTGTACCGAGAGTTGCAAGAAGAGGTTGGGTTACAGGCGCACCACGTCCAGATATTGGGTCAAACAGATCGGTGGCTTCGATATCATTTGCCCCGGCAGTACTGGCGTAAAGGTCCGGGTCGTAAATGTGTGGGGCAAAAGCAAAAGTGGTTTTTGTTACGGTTATTGGTGGCCGATGATGCTATTCAATTGCATACACACGGTACGCCAGAGTTCGATCATTGGGAATGGGTAGATTACTGGCACCCCATTGATCAAGTCATTCACTTCAAGCGCGAGGTGTATCGCTTGGCGATGCAGGAGTTGGCGGACTGTGCGCCGGTAGATGTGACGTTGCAGCAGGATTAAACAGGTATGATGCTGGAAATGTTGCGCAATATTGTGCAACGCGTAAACGCAGCCGAGTCGTTAGAAGAGGCGCTCAAAATTATTGTGACCCGGGTGCGAGAAGCCATGGGGACACAGGTGTGCTCGGTTTATTTGCGTGATCCAGCAACAAATCGCTTGGTATTTAGAGCCACCGAGGGCCTTAATAAGGACCAGATTGGTTTATTAAGTCTGGCTCATGACGAGGGGCTGGTTGGCTTGGTTGCGACGCGCGAAGAGCCTGTGAACTTGGATAACGCCTCCGAGCATCCGCATTTCCAATTGTTGTCAGGTATTGGCGAAGAACCTTTTCACGCTTTTTTAGGTGTGCCGATTATCCACCACAAAATCGTGTTGGGTGTGCTGGTCATTCAGCAAGCGCAACGGCGCCGTTTTGACGAGAGTGACGAAGCCTTTTTGGTCACTATGTCGGCACAGTTGGCAGGTGTTATTGCGCATGCCCAGGTAACAGGCTCTATTCAAGAAGAGTATACCGATGCTAATGCGCGTCCACAGGGTTCTACCCGGGTAACGGGTATCGGCGGCTCCCCCGGCGTTGCGGTGGGGAGGGTTGCTGTAGTTTCTCCCGTCGCCGATTTGTACGCGGTGCCAAAAAAACAAGCAAATGACCGGCGTGCTGAACTGCGTGCTTTTAAGCAAGCCCTAGAGGCGGTGCGTGCAGACGTGCGCGCGGTCTCGGCAAACTTGGCTGACCAACTTAACGCTGAAGATCGAGCCCTATTTGATGTGTATTTGGGCATACTCGATGACTCGACCATCGGTGCGGAGGTTGCTTCCCTAATTAAGGCCGGCAACTGGGCGCAGGGTGCTTTAAGTCAAGTCATGATCGAGCACATACGCCATTTTGAGCAAATGGAGCACAGCTACTTGCGTGAGCGCGCCGTTGATGTGAAAGACTTGGGGACTCGGGTGCTCAGTTATTTGCAGGCAGATGCTCATGATAAGCGAGAGTATTCTGACCGTGTTGTTTTAGTGGGAGAAGAACTCACAGCATCGATGCTGGGTGAGGTGCCTCGAGAAAACTTAGTTGGATTGATATCGGTTCGAGGTTCGGGTAATTCTCACGTTGCTATTTTAGCCCGAGCGATGGGTATTCCGACCCTAATGGGCGCAGTAGATTTGCCCTACACTCGACTCGAAGGCAAGACGGTTATTATCGATGGCTACAACGGCGTTGTGCATCTCAACCCCTCGACTATGCTTTTAGAGCGCTTCGAAGAATTGGTGGACCAAGAAGCTGCCTTAAGCAAAGACCTCGAGTCATTGCGCGATGTGGATTGCGAAACGGCCGACGGTCATCGCATTCCCTTGTACGTTAATACGGGGTTGATGGCGGATGTGGCAATTTCTTTAGATCGTGGTGCCGAAGGCGTTGGTTTATACCGAACAGAAGTTCCTTTTTTGATGCAAGAGCGCTTTCCCAGCGAGGAAGAGCAGCGGCAGCTTTATCGGCAGCAGCTGGAGGCCTTTGCCCCTAAAGCTGTGACCATGCGTACCTTGGATATTGGGGGTGACAAGGCTTTGCCCTATTTTCCAATTGAAGAGGCTAACCCTTTTTTGGGGTGGCGCGGTTTGCGGGTGACTCTAGATCACCCCGAAATCTTTTTGGCTCAGGTTCGAGCCATGATGAAGGCCAATGCAGGTCTGGGCAATCTGCGCATTATGTTGCCCATGGTAAGCAATATGTCAGAGTTGCAAGAAGCTCTTGATTTGGTCGAGCGTTGTTATCAGGAGTTGCTACAGGAGGGGTACGACCTTGGTGATCGTCCGCCCGTTGGCGTAATGGTTGAGGTGCCGGCTGCGGTATATCAGGCGCGTGCCTTAGCTAGAAAAGTCGATTTTTTGAGCGTGGGTTCGAATGATCTAACCCAGTATCTGTTGGCAGTTGATCGCAACAATGCACGCGTCGCTGACCTTTATCACGCGTATCACCCGGCCGTGATTCAGGCCTTGAAAATCGTTGCGGAAAGCGGAAAAGCAGAGGGCAAACCGGTCAGTATCTGCGGTGAACTGGCGGGTGACCCTGGTGCGTCGGTATTGTTGGCGGCGATGGGCTATGACACCCTTTCAATGAACTCGATAAGTTTACCTAAGGTCAAAAAAGCGCTTCGTTCAGTGTTGCTTGATGATGCGCTTAACTTGCTTGATGAGGTTGGCCAGATGGATCACTCCGAGCAAATTCAGGCAGCCTTGGGCGCCTTCTTGTCTGAGCGCGGCATGCAACAGTTTGTGCCGGTAAGCCTTGACGAGCCCGTTGGCGTCATATCGTAAACTGAAACGTTTGTTCGCTGGTCGTTCTGCCAGTGGCATCGACCGAACGTTCGTAGCAATTCATTTGTCCTTTGTTTTCTAGAGTGATAACGGTTTGTGCTCGCGTACCATATTCGGGGGTTGCAATCCATTGCGCACTCAGTGCCCGCAGCCAGCTCTCTTCTATGCCGGTATCGCCAAAGTCACTCAGGTCGTCCTGAGTGCAGGTGTCTGCGGTAACCCACGCTAAATTACTCGTTGTGGGGTGGGCTAAGTGCAGTTGCGTGGCAAGGCGCTGTTTGGCGAGTCGAAGTTTGGGCCAGGGCGTGTTGAGTGAGGCGTTGCCCAAGCCATAAATGCCGCTAGCTAGATGGCGGTGTACAAAGCCTTTTGGGCTGCGATTGCTGGCCCACAGCAGCTGGGAGGTGTCGCCAAAGAGCAGGTTGTAGCCACTGTAGGTATTGGAGGCATCGGCAAGCCGATGAATAAATTCTATGCTTGAGAGCTTGTTGCTGAGCCACATGCCAATAAGACTTCCGCGAGAAGTTTCAGTCGTGGGCGCGGTTGTTTCACGAACGTTGGTCAAGGCCGCAAAGCGGCCCTGCAGGTTAACCCCAAGCCAGGTGCCACCCGCCTGCAAATCTCTGCCGGCAAGTATGGTCGGCTTGTCTGCCCAAAAATGCATACTTTGTGACTTGCGCTGGTAAAACTCGTCGCGATTGGCAACAATAACCAGCGGCAAAGTCGGGTGCGCTTGCCAGCCAATAGCAATCAGGCACATGGCGGTTTATCCTGCTAAAAACTGAAAGGTTACATTAATTCTGAACGCAAGGGTGCTACCCTAGACGTTTTTTTACAAGGCTATAACTATGTTGGCTTACCCTGCCATTGACCCTGTTGCCCTCGAACTTGGGCCGCTTAAAATACATTGGTATGGCTTGACCTACTTAGCGGGTTTAGCCTTTGCCTGGTGGTTGGCGCGCCGAGAGTGCCGCAAAGCGGGCGCCATTTGGCGCGAAGAGTGGGTTGACGACTTAATCTTTTATGCTGCCATTGGTATCGTTGCGGGTGGCCGGCTGGGTTACATCTTGTTTTATGGCACCGATCGTTTACTGGCTGACCCCACTTGGGCTTTGCGGGTGTGGGAGGGTGGTATGTCTTTTCACGGCGGTTTGCTGGGTGTGATCGCGGCCGCGTATTACTTGTCCAAGGCTCGCAAGGTGGCCCTGGGGGATCTGCTCGATTTTGTCGCACCGCTTGCGCCTATTGGCTTGGCGCTGGGGCGCTTGGGGAATTTTATCGGTCAGGAGTTGTGGGGGCGCGCGGCGACAGTGCCTTGGGCTATGGTATTTCCCAACGACCCGATGCAATTACCCAGGCATCCGTCGCAACTCTATCAGTTCGGCTTGGAGGGTTTAACACTATTTGCTGTGGTCTTCTGGTTTACCCGAGCGCAACGACCACGCTGGGCAGCTGCTGGGGTATTTTCTTTGGGTTACGGTTGCTTGCGCTTTGTCGCTGAGTTTTTCCGAGAGCCCGATGCCCATATAGGGATTCAGGCGTTTGGCTGGATGACACGAGGTCAAATTCTATGTGTCCCCATGATACTCTTGGGTCTGTATTTATTGCGGTGGGCTTACTCGCAAAATTCGTCGGTTAAAAAACACAGTTAGGATAACTATTTATGAAGGCTTACTTGGAGTTGTTGCGCGACATCATGGCGCATGGTGTCGATAAATCGGATCGAACGGGCACTGGAACACGCTCGGTGTTTGCGCGCCAATTTCGCCACGACTTAAGCGAAGGGTTTCCTTTGTTAACGACTAAAAAGTTGCACTTCAAAAGCATCGCTAACGAACTTTTCTGGTTTTTGAGAGGTGATACGAATACCGCTTGGTTGCGTGAGAATGGTGTTTCGATTTGGGATGAATGGGCGACCGAAGAAGGCGATTTAGGGCCTATTTATGGGGCGCAGTGGCGGTCGTGGCCGACTGCAGACGGTGGCGCGATCAACCAAATCGACTACGTCATCGATTGTTTAAAACACAAGCCTGATTCGCGCCGGATCTTGTTTCATGGGTGGAATGTCGAGTACTTACCAGACGAAAAGCTAAGTCCTCAGGAGAATGTAAAGCAAGGCAAAATGGCCTTGCCTCCGTGTCATCTCCTGTATCAATTTTATGTGGCTAATGGTCGGTTATCGGCACAGCTTTACATTCGCTCTAGCGACTCATTCTTAGGATTGCCTTATAACCTGGCCAGTTTGGCTTTGCTGACCCATATGCTGTGTCAGCAGTGTGACCTAGAGCCTGGTGAGGTCATTATTAGTACCGGTGATTCACATATTTACAGCAATCATTTCGAGCAAGTGGCGACCCAGCTTGAGCGGGAGCCTCGCGCATTACCAGCGCTGCGAATTAGGCGAAAGCCAGAGTCAATTTATGACTATTGTTTTGAAGATTTTGAAATTATAGGTTACGAACCCCATGCGCATATTGCCGGTGCGGTGGCAGTATGAGTAAGCCCCTGGTTTCTGCGGTGTTTGCGGTCGCGAATAATGGCGTTATCGGTCGCGGTGGGGATCTGCCCTGGCACGTGCCCACTGATCTTGCTTTCTTCAAGCGTGTTACTTTAGGCAAGCCCATGATCATGGGGCGGCGCACTTTCGAGTCTCTGCCGGGGCTATTGCCCAATCGTACTAGTATAGTGGTATCGTCCGGTCAGCCTGAGTTGCCTGAGGGTGCCATTTTAAGTGCGAGTATTGAGCGGGCGCTGATTGTGGCTCAAGCATTTTGCAGCGCTGATCATAACGAAATTATCATAGCCGGGGGGTCGCAAATATACGCGTCAGCACTGCCTTTTACGGATCGTCTGGTGGTCACTCATATCGATGCAGAGCCCGACGGAGATACCGTGCTGGATTGCATCAATTGGAGTGAGTGGGTGGCGGTTAGTAGCGAGCGCCCTGAGCAGTCAGAAAAAGACCAATATGCCTGTCACTTTGTCACATACAAGCGAGTGGGCGCCGAGCATGGGTCTGAGTGGTGATGTGCGCGGTGTTACTTTGGGTGGGCCTCTGTGGCAAATGTGTAACCTATCTACACAAACGCAAAATCACTTAAATTTGTGCAAGATATTTCATTGAAAATTACCATTTTGTACGTTTAAATCGTCGCACGGATTACCGTTATCGGTGGGGTTTAACGCGAGCTTGTTGAGCCCCTTTTTATCAGATTCTAAAATCACACACGTTGGACTATAGGATACGCAACCCTTATGACTACGCATCGACTAAAATCTGTGTTGATGGCTACTATTGTTGCGACCGGGGCTGTTTGCTCGGTTGCTTCGCAAGCCAACACGCTAGACGCCATCATTAAAGTTGGCGAAGATAAAACGGCTGCTGCTAAACAGTCTCAAACAAAGATCGACCGTTTGGCTGAAGAAGCCCGCGATCTTCTTACAGACTACAAGACTGTTATGAAGCAAGTAGATGGTTTGAAAGTCTACAATGCACGCTTGCAGCGCCAAATCACTAACCAAGAGCGGCGTATTGCTGATATTGATCAGTCTATCGACGAAGTTACGATCATTCAGCGTCAGATGATGCCTTTGGTAATTCGTATGATTGACGGCTTAGAGCAATTCGTCGAGTTGGATGTTCCGTTCAACTTGGGCGAACGTCGTGCTCGCATTGAATTCCTGCGCGACAACGTAGATCGCTCAGACATCACGGTCGCGGAGAAATTCCGTCAGGTACTGGAAGCCTACAATATTGAGCTTCAGTACGGTCGCGGTATGGAGACATACAGCGACACGATCGACCTCAATGGCGTAACTCGCGACGTCGATTTCCTGCGTATTGGTCGTGTGTCCCTGGTTTACCAAACGACCGACGGTGAAGAAAGTGGTGTCTGGAACCCAGAGACGAAGTCCTGGGATTCGTTGCCCTCAGGTGACTACGCCACTGCGATTCGCAAAGGCGTTCGCATTGCTAAGAAACAAGCCACGATTGAACTCCTAAACATGCCTGTAGCTGCACCGGAGGCTAACTAATGAAAGCGTTAAATAAAATTTTTGCAGCCCTAACTTTGGGCGGCGCGTTAGCCGTTTCAGGCCTGACGTTTGCGCAAGACGCGGTAGAAGCGCCAGCTGAGCCTCAGGTTGACCCTCGTGCTGAGGCCGCGGCGAATCTAGAGCAGTTGCTTCAGTTTGTTAAGCAAGGTCAAGCGACTGACGCGAAAGAAAACAAAGCGCGTGAAGCGCGTTTTGCGAAAGCCAAAGCTGATCAGGCTCGAATGCTGAAAGAAGCGGAAGCTGAACGCGAGCGCCAAGAGCGTTTAAGTACTCAGCTGGAAAACAAGTTCGAAGACAATGAATTGTTGATCGCAGCTAAGCAAAAGCAGCTGAAAGAGAAGTTGGGTGCATTGACTGAACTGTTCGGTCACTTGACGGCGGCCGCCGGTGACTTGTCCTCGAACATTGAAGTGTCTTTGGTGTCGTCGCAGTACGCTAACCGCGAAGGCTTCTTAAAAGACTTGATTGCCAAAATGTCGGGTTCAGACAAGCTGCCACGCATCGAGGAAATCGAGCGCGTATGGTACGAATTGCTGCGTGAAATCACCGAAACAGGTAACGTTGTCAAGTTTACTGCAGAAGTTGCGACGCCATCGGGCGAGCGCGCCCCTCGCGATGTTATCCGTGTTGGTGCATTCAATATCATTGACACCAACGGTAATTACCTGGCTTACAACAACGGTAACTTGAGCGAATTGCCTCGTCAGCCCGCGGGCGCCTACACCGGCTGGGCTTCTGATTTGGCTAACGCCTCAGGTGGTATGCATCAGTTCGGTATCGACCCGACTGGCCCTACGGGTGGCTCATTCTTAGCGGCAATTATTGATTCGCCCACGTTGGAAGAGCGCTGGCATCAGGGCGGAGCGGTCGGCTACGCGATTACCGCTGTTGGTGTGTTTGCATTGCTGCTTGCCGTGTACCGCTTGATCGCTCTGTCGCTGATCTCAGGTAAAGTGAGCGCGCAGTTGAAAGCATCCACCGCGAATACTAATAACCCACTGGGTCGAGTGCTTAAGATCCATGAAGACAATCCGTCAATGGATCCCGAAACGCTCGAGCTGAAAATGGCCGAAGGCGTTATGCGCGAAACTCCAAAGCTGGAGTCGGGTTTAACACTTCTGAAAATTATCGCAGCAGTGGCGCCTCTGATGGGTCTTTTGGGTACGGTTACCGGTATGATCATCACCTTCCAGGCGATCACGATCTTCGGTGCGGGCGATCCAAAAGCAATGGCCGGCGGTATTTCGAGCGCTTTGGTAACCACGGTACTTGGTCTGTTAGTGGCAATTCCGACCGTTCTGTTGCACACCTTGGTTAATGGTCGTGCGCAGCGTGTCATCCACCTACTGAACGAGCAAGCGACCGGCATTATTGCCGAGCACTCCGAGACGTCTCACAAGTAGGAGTTAGACCATGTCTGGTGGTATTACTGAAACCATTCTCGCCTTTATGGATAAAGGCGGGGATGTGCTCTGGCTTATCGCGATACTCGTGTTCGTTATGTGGACCTTGATATTCGAGCGCTTCTGGTTTTTTACTTTCGCATGGCGTGCTGAGCGCGCGATGTTGGTGGACAAGTGGGAAAGCCGGGCCGAACGTAAGTCATGGAACGCCAAGCAAATTCGCACACGTTTGGTGTCTCAAAGTAGAGACGTGATTAATAGCAACATGCCCATCATTACCACGATGGTTGCCTTGTGCCCTTTGCTTGGGTTGCTCGGTACTGTGACCGGTATGATTGAAGTGTTTAACGTAATGGCGGTAACCGGTGGTGGCGATGCGAAGTCCATGGCGGGTGGTGTCGAGCGTTCAACGATTCCAACGATGGCGGGCATGGTGGCAGCACTTTCGGGTCTCTTTGCAAATACCTATTTGCAGCGTATCGCCGAGCGAGAGCAGGAATCACTTGAGGATAAATTGACGTCAGATCATTAATGATCTGACGACAGAAAGGACATTCAACCAATGCGCAAACTTGGGAAACAAAAAGAAGAAGACGGAGCAGAGATTGATTTAACGCCCATGCTCGACGTGGTGTTTATCATGCTGATCTTCTTCATCGTTGTCGCCTCCTTCATTAAAGAGGCCGGGATCGAAGTGAATCGTCCCGATAATTCCAAATCGGATCCCAGCGATGCCACCAGCATTTTGGTGAACATCAGAGCGGACAACCAAATTTGGATGGAAAATCGTCGTGTTGATGTGCGTTCAGTTCGCGCCAACATTCAACGCTTGCTTGCCAGTGATCCTGAGCAGGCCGTTACCATTAAAGTTGAAAAGGGTGCCCGTGCTAACGCGGTCGTGAATGTGGCGGACGCGGCTCGTGAGGCGGGTGCTGGCGCTGTAAACTGGGCGAGCGCTGGAGGTAAGAAATGAGCATCAGAGACCAAGCTGCGCGTCGACGTAGCGCCAGTGACGAGGGGCAGATTGACTTGACCCCAATGCTTGATGTGGTTTTCATCATGCTCATCTTCTTCATCGTAACGTCATCATTTGTGAAAGAGCCCGGCGTTGAGCTGTTCAAGCCGCAGGCGTCAACGATGGAAGCATGCGAGCGCGGCACCATTATCTTTGCGGTAGATGGTCAGGGCGACATTTACTACAACAAAAATAAAGTGCCTTTAGATCGCGTGAATCGCGTGACCGAAGCGGCAAAAAAGGAAGCTCCTCAAGCGAACCTAGTGATTCAGGTAGATCAAGATACACCTGCATACGCGGTCGAAGAGCTGATTGACGAGGTGCGTTCTTTGTTGACGTCACCACCCTGTATTTCTACGGATGATGAGGTGTAACCGAAATGGGCAATAGTATTGTGAGGGTCATTATAGCCGCGTTGGTTGCGGTCCCCGTCGCAGTCGGCCTGTTTTTTGTGATGCAGAGCCTGATTGACCGTGAATACGAGCAAGAAGAAGTTAAATCACGAAAGATTGCTGACATTGTCGTTCCCAATAAAGAAATTGAGGTGAACGTTAAAGAAGTTAAGCCAGAAAAAGTCGAAGACCCAGAAGAGCCACCACCAGACATTCAACCGCTTGAGTTTGATATGGATATGGACGTGGACATTGTTAACTTGGCGCCGACTGCTAAAGTGAATGTGTCGATCAGTTCCTCGGGCATGTCGTCTGGTGACGGGGAGTATCTACCGATCGTGAAGGTCGCACCGATTTATCCGCGTCGGGCTCAGACTCGTGGCCTTACGGGTTACTGTATTGTCGAGTACGTAGTAACCAAGACGGGCTCGATCCGGGATCCCATAGCGGTGGATTGTCAGCCAGCCGGCGTATTTGAGCGAGCTAGCCTAAAAGCCGCCGAGAAGTTCAAGTACAAACCGCGCGTTGTTGATGGTGAGCCCATCGAAGTGGCGGGTGTACAGAACAAATTTACCTACGAGCTTGAGCAGTAACCGGGACATAGAATATGCAACTAAATGTAACGAATAAGCACTTGTGGATACGAGCAGCCGCCCTGTCGGTTCCTCTGATGTTGGCGCAGGTTGGCTTTGAAAAAGCCACCGAGGCCTTCGGATATCAAGGCTCCACTGCAATTGCCCAAGACGCTAAGAAAGATGAACGAGAGACTCGTCGAACGCCGGCTCTTCGCAACAAGGTTTACGAGCAGCTGGCCGAGGCGCAGGTAGCGGCAGAAGCAAAAGATTGGGCTACGGCACGCTCTGTGTTGGACGCCATGATTGATGCCTCGGGTAAGCGGGAGTTGAACTCTTACGAGTTGGCGAATGTGTACAATTTATACGCGTTCATTAACTACAGTAACGAAGATTATCCTGGTGCGCTAGAGTCTTACCGGAACGTTATTGCCCAGCCTGATATTCCTTTGGCAATGGAAATCAATACTAAATATACCATTGCACAGCTGTATTTCGTGCAAGAGGATTGGCGCGAGGGCGTCGATATGCTGTTAGAGTGGTTCGCAGTGACTGACCAACCCTCGGCGACCTCCTACGTGCTGTTGTCACAGGGTTATTACCAGCTGAAGGATTACGATAACGCCTTGGCGAACGTTAAAACCGCGATTCAGATGGAAGAAGATAAAGGTAAGTTGCCGAAAGAGCAGTGGTACAACTTGGCTCGTTTTCTTTACTTCGAGCGCAACGATGTTGATAACACCATTGATACTCTGCGTAGTCTTGTTACTTATTTCCCCAAAGATCAATATTGGATTCAGCTTAGCCACATGTACGGCGAGAGAAAGGAAGAAGGTAAGCAGCTGTCTGTTATGGATGCGGCTTACACTCAGGACCTTCTTAGCAAGGGGCAAGAAAGGGTAACGATGGCTTACTTGTACTTGCAGGGTGAGGTGCCTTACAGCGCAGCAAAAGTGATCGATCGAGGTTTGAAAGAAAAGCTTATCGAGCCTACGTCTAAAAATTACGAAATTATGGGTTCTGCGTATCGGCAGGCTCAAGAGATCACTAAGGCAATACCCGCAATGGAAGTCGCGGCCGAAAAGTCTGAAGATGGTGAGCTTTATGCCCGCTTAGGAAATGTGTACTTAGACGGTGATAAGTTTGATAAGGCGATTATCGCTTTAGAGAAAGCGCTGAAACGCGGTGGTGTTCGTCGTCCTGACAATGCCCAGCTGTCGTTGGGAATGGCTTACTTTAATGCCAAAGAGTACGACAAGGCTCGAAAGGCATTTAGAGCAGCGGGAAAAGACGAGCGTTCCGAGACCTACGCGAAGCAGTGGATTAAGTATTTAAACAGCGAGTTAGACCGTCAAGCTAAGTTGGCTGAAGACTGAGCTGTTTATCAACAACCTAAAGCCCGCTTAGCGGGCTTTTTTGATTGTGGTGCGTTAACACTAATCACTGTTAGCGGTTGGTCTTAGACAGTGTTCGCCTAAGGGCTGCTTTAGGCTAAAAGCACATTTAAAAGTGAATGCGTGTATCGAAACAAAAAAAAGGAGCCTGAAGGCTCCTTTTCTATTTGGATGATGGGGTGTGTCTTACTTTGGCACCACATTTTCCGCTTGAGGACCTTTTTGTCCGTCGGTCACATCAAACTCGACCTTTTGGCCGTCGGTCAATGTTTTGAAACCATCGCCTTTGATCGCGCTGAAGTGTACAAACACATCAGGGCCGCCTTCACGCTCGATGAAGCCAAAGCCTTTAGTTTCGTTAAACCATTTTACGGTGCCAGTTGTTGTAGCCATATTACTTACCTGTTTTAAAAACGCTCCATTCGGAGCTTCATACATTGCTGCTTTTTGTGCTTGATCTGAGTTTCAGACCCGCACCTTGATAGTGCCACCATTGTGACGCGCTTAGTCTAACACCCTTATTGCGACATGTATGTGACTGTTTCACGTCTATTGTGGGAAAAAGTCACTAATTTCGGGTGTCACGCAACATTTAAGATCTTTAAAATGTTGGTTGACCCCGTTTGGCCCATAATAGCGCCTTTGGTTAAAATGATCGAGTCGCCTGAAACCACATAGCGGCCGTCCTTCAAGAACTCCACCGCGCGCTCTTCGATAACCTCGCTATCGAACATTCGAGCGTCGAAGTAGAGTGGTATTACGCCACGGCACAGCGCTAGACGCTGAAGTGTGGTCTGGTTGTTACTTAAGGCAAAAATCGGCAAGCCTGATGATATGCGCGACATTAACAAAGGCGTGTTGCCCGATTCGGTCAAGCACGCTATTCCGCGAACGTTATCGTTGTGGCTGGCCGCATAGATGGCCGAGACCGCAATGGTTTCCTGAGTGCTGTCAAATTTTTGATTGGCCTTGTGTTTCCATGACCGTGCCACCGGGTGCCTTTCGGCCCCAAGGGCTGAATCGGCCATGGCTCTGACCACCTCGACCGGATAGTTACCAACTGCTGTCTCTGCCGAGAGCATAACGGCATCGGTGCCGTCGAGCACGGCGTTCGCGACATCGAAAACTTCCGCGCGTGTGGGCATGGGGCTGTTAATCATAGACTCCATCATTTGCGTAGCCGTGATAACGATTCGATCCTGGCGGCGCGCGCGCGATATGAGATCTTTCTGAATACCGATTAGCTGAGCATCGCCAACTTCTACGCCGAGGTCTCCTCGTGCCACCATGACACCAAAAGAAGCCTCGATGATCGCATCCAGAGTGTCTGTGTCTGCGACAACTTCTGCTCTTTCAATTTTAGCGATAATACCAGCGCTGACATCGGCTTCAGCAAGCAAGCTCTGTGTTTGCTGTATATCGGCAGCGGTGCTAACGAACGATACGGCAACAAAATCAGGCTGCACTGCTCTCAGGCTTTTAATGTCGGATATATCTTTGTCAGTTAGTGCCGGAGCCGACAGGCCGCCGCCCAAGCGATTAATTCCCTTGCGGGAACTTAAAATGCCGCCAACCACAACGGTGCATTCGATCGTTTTACGCAAGACATGGTTGACTGTCAGCCGAACACGCCCGTCATCCAAAAGTAGAATGTCGCCAGCCCCGACGCTATCGGCTAAATCAGGGAAATCGACACCTACCGAACGTTGATCGCCCGCATCTTTGTCAAGCTCGAGGTCAAGTATGAAGCGGTCGCCCGCGCTGAGCTCGATCTTTCCGTCCTTAAAGCCCGCGATACGAATTTTGGGTCCTTGCAGATCCGCCAATATACCCACATATCGCCCTGCTATCGCCGCTTGTTTGCGCACTCTTTCTGCGACCGCAGCGTGATGATCCGCCGAGCCGTGGCTAAAATTTAATCTAAAAACATCGACACCAGCTTCGATAAGTCTGAACAGGCTGTCAGGGTTGTCGCTACCGGGTCCAATAGTAGCAACGATTTTGGTTCGACGGTGGGTCGGAGTGGTCATAGTCAAATCCTTGGGAAGATGCGCAAATTATAACACGTGAATCTTTAATCAGTTGGGCAGTTCGTAGCGAAATATGTCCGCATACGCTATCGTTACCACCTTGAATTAAATGATTGGCGTATCGATGGATAATAGAACCCCCTCCCCGCCGTTTGGCTATTCGCGACAGTGCCATTACGACCGTGATGATCAAGTTCGTGTCGTTGCCCTTTACGCGGCCAATAAGATACGTCCGCCCCGCATTGCGTATCGCGAAGGAATTGATATTGCCTTTGTCGAGGCTCTGGTAGCGGGTGAGGAAGAACAAGAGCGGTTTAATTACTGGGTAGACCACTATCGTAAAGAGCGCCGCCGCGAGCGACTGCAGAAAACCCGCAAGTTGGCGGGATCTGCAAGGTTCGAGCAGGAGAGCCGCATTGAGCGCGAGCTAAAAAACGAAACTCTTTGAGTGTAACGCCGCTATTCTTTGGCGCCACATACCTTTCTAAACCCAGCCGCTACAAAGGGAATCATGTGGTCGTAGGCCGCTTGAAAGTCGCTAGATTTGCAGAGCCCTCCCGACAATGTATCGATACGTTCGGTTTGCGCAAGAGTCAGTGTTAAGGCGCCGGACAAGTTGTGATAGCACCAGTACAAGTCCTGATCGCTTGCAGTCGGCAGTGCTTGGCGAAGCGCGGCGATAAACTCTTGTACTAAGTCGTCAAAAAGCTTGCTCATCATACGTTTGCCCCAATAGGTGCTGTTATTGACGTACGCGATGAGTGCGAGATAGTGTCGCCAGCCTGGGTCTGCCATTTCTTGTGTAAGTTCAAGGGGGCGTAAAAAAGCTTCGATAATCTGTTCGACGCTTGGCCCTGTATCTGCTTGTTCCGCTTGTACTTTTCGTAAAGCGTCTAGGCGAGACTTATTCAACAGTGCCGAGCGCCTTTCGAAAACCGCGTTAAAGAGCTCGAGCTTTTTTCCAAAATGATAATTGGCTAAAGCGACGTCGACCCCTGCGCTACTCGCTATTTGGCGCAGCGTAACGCCGTCGAAGCCGCGTTCCGCAAAAAGCTCTTCTGCAGCATCTAAAATTCGATCGCGTTTACTGATTTCCCGCACACTGTCGTCCTTTTTGGTGGTCTTGCACAGTACCATATAACGTCATTCAACGCTTGTTGAAAAATAAGCCTATTCCCTGCACAATGCAAGCACACACATTAATAAGAATCGATATGACAGCAGAGATCTTTAAATATAGCGTAATCATTCTGTACGTTGTTGCCGTATACGCACTTTCTTGGGTTGGAATGAAGCGCACGCAATCGGTCGCCTCTTTCTCGATCGGTAATAAAGATATGCACCCGGTCTTGATAGGAATTACCTTAGCGGCATCGATTTCATCTACTGCAACTTTTGTTATCAACCCGGGGTTTGTTTATGTCCACGGACTGAGTGCGTTTCTGCACTACGGGGTGGCCGGGTCTTTGGGGATCCTAACCGCTTTTGTGACACTGACTCGCGGATTTTTGCGTGTTGGCGAGGCAAATCAGGCGCTAACTATTCCTCAATGGATTTACTATCGCTACAACCATCGCGGATTTAGTTTGTTCTTTGCTTTCTTGAACTTGTTATCGATTACTTTCGTGGTTCTTATCTTGGTGGGCTGCAGTTATCTGGTGACAGGCTTGTTTGGCGTGGATCAAAAAGTAGCGCTCGTTGGTGTGTTGGTTTTTGTGTTTTCCTACGTATTGATGGGGGGAACCTATGCGCACGCCTACACCAATACTGTGCAGGGTGTAATGATGATTCTAGTCACGGTCTTTTTGGTTGTGACCGGGTGGCAGTATTTTGATGGCGACATCGGTGGTGCGTTAGCAAGTATCAGCGGTGACTATGCTGCTGCCTTTAACCCGAGTAGTAATTTGTATTTTGACCTTTTCTCGGTGTTTGTCAGCGGGTTTGTGGTGACTTTTGCCTTGATGATGCAACCTCACATTCTGACAAAGGTTCTTTATTTGCGCAGTGACAAAGACATTAAAGTGTTTATCGCTACCACTGTGGGTGTGGGCGCTATTTTTATGCTGATGTTACTTATCGGCTTTTACGCTCGGCTCGCGGGTCTTGACGTCGAAGCACAAGATACGGTGGTGCGCGAGTATTTGCTGTTTCAATTCTCTGGCTCGGTCTGGGGTGAATTAGTGCTCACCTTTATTTTTATTACTTTGTTAGCGGCCGGCATGAGCACACTGGACGGCATTCTGGTCTCGCTCTCGGCAATGGTGGTCACAGACATAGCCAAACCTTTGGTTTCTGATCGAGTGGATGCCCTCGCGCTATCGCGTTGGGTGTTAGTGGCTGTGGGCGTGATTGGGTTGGTCTTAGCATGGAACCCGCCCGAAATAATCGGACTGTTCGCGCAAAAAGGTGTGTATGGCTTAGCGGCTGCCTCGGTGGTGCCCGTAGTATTTGGTGTGTTGGTGCGTCGCCACGTACCGCTTGCGGTGGTCTTTTCGAGTGCTGTTACGGGTATCGTTATACACTTGGTGCTTAACTTGTTTTTGGGTGTTTCTAATCCCGCCGTTTCTGCGGCGTGGGGCATTATTGCCTCGTTTGCTTTGGGCACCTTGGGGCTTTTACTGTTTTCTCGTCCTGCTAAGGCTTAGGCGTTAATTTATTGTTGAGCGAGATTGCCTCTGGCGCTACATTAGATAAAAAGAAAAAAGGACTTTCTATGTATCGTGATTATTACTACGACAGTGCCGACGGTCTGCGCTTGTACGCTCGAGATTATCCATGCATAGGCCTAAGCGGCGATTCAGCGCCAACTCTGTTGTGCATGCACGGTTTATCCAGAAATTCAAAAGATTTCGCGGGTTTAGCTGATATGCTGTCGCACCACTATCGCGTAATTTCCGTGGATCAACGCGGTCGCGGGCGTTCTGCTTACGACTCAAATCCAGACAACTACCAGCCCGCGATGTATTGTCAGGATATGTTTACCTTATTGGACAGCTTAGGCATTGACGAAGTGTCGGCTATTGGTACGTCAATGGGTGGACTAATGAGCTTTATCATGACGACTCTGGCGCCGGAGCGAATTAAATCCTTGGTTATTAATGACATCGGGCCCGAGGTTGATCCCGTGGGTTTAGCGCGTATTCAGGGCTATGTCGGCAAGCTAGCGCCGCCCGAGAGCTGGCAGGAAGCGGTTGCTCAGGTCCAATCTATTAATGGGCCAGCATTCCCAGATTTCAGTGATGCCGAGTGGATGAGCTTTACGCGCAATCTGTACGTTGAATCGACCGAGGGCAAGCCTCAGTTGGATTACGACGCGAACATCTCTAAACCCATGGATGTCTCTCAGAGTGCAGCGGTGCCTCCTGATCTTTGGCAGTTTTTTGATGCTACTCTGCCCAAGCCCATGCTGTTGGTGCACGGTGCTTTATCCGATATCTTGGCGGACGAGTGCGTTGCTAGAATGCAAGCTCGACACCCGTCTATGCAATATCTTCGGCTCGAGAACCGAGGGCATGCCCCAACTTTAGACGAACCTGAGTCGCGACTGGCTATTGCTAACTTCCTCGAGGATGTTTACAACGATTAGTACACACATGTTCTTGTGCAGAGTATTGCCCGAACGCCGATAAATGGCTAACCTGTTCAGGTTGTGAATCGGAATAGATTATGACCCTAGGCTTGGTTAATACATTGCAAAGCAAAAGTGCGCGCTGGCTTCGTCTGCTGGTTGTGTTGGCTGCTTTTGTGTCGGTGTCAGGTCAAGCGCTCGAGTCGGGCCACATACATTTCGACTCACAACCGGTCGACTGCTGGGTTTTTCATAGCTCTTCTGCTGCGGTAGACGTATCCCCAGACAGCATCACTCACCCGCACTTAGTCGACGTTTTTTGTGCCGGTGACTATCAGTTTGTGCTTGCTAGGCAGGTTCATTCTACTCCCCCTGCAACAGGTCCGCCCCACAACTCCAAATAAAAGTCGTTTATTTATTTTATTTATTAGGAGTTAGTATGAAGAAGCGAATTATCGCTGCACTGGCCTGCGCTAGTGCGGTAGCTATGGGTGCAGAATCGCCTAGAATCGAGCACGTTCTTGTTACGGTGCCATTGCACAAAAAGAGCTCTGAAACGGCCTTACCTGTTACCGTGTTAAGTGGCGAAGATCTGCGCCGCGCTGCGAGCAGTACTTTAGGAGATACGCTGGCAATCCAGCCTGGTTTGAATAATGCCTCTTTCGGCCCCGGTGTTGGTCAGCCCGTTATTCGTGGTCAGCAAGGGGCGCGTGTCACCGTCTTACAGAACGGTACGATCAGTGCCGATGCGTCAAATTTAAGTGCCGATCATGCGGTTGCAGTGGAGTCTATCTTGGCAGATAGCATCGAGGTGCTAAGGGGACCCGCGACTTTGCTGTACGGTGGTGGCGCAATCGGTGGTGTCGTCAACGTAACCGATGGCCGAATACCGAGTCGGCTGGTAGCTGAGACAGAAACCGCTGCGGAGCTTCGCTACAACGCAGTGAATGACGAAAAAACGGGTGTGGTCCGGATTGATGCCTCAAGCGGAGATTTAGCGTTTCATTTAGATGCGGTTGTTCGCCGCTGGGGTGATTTGACGGTGCCGAAAAATACCGCGGAACCTCTTGAGCACCACGATGAGCACGCAGAGGGACACGCCGGAGAAGAAGTTCATGCGGAAGAGGCTTATGAAGGACCGCCCAGCCGGCTGGCCAATACCGACGGTGAAACCGATATCGTTACGCTTGGCTTGAGCCGCCATTTTGAATCGGGCTTCGTTGGATTCTCTGTTCAGCGTCAGGAAAGCAACTACGGTATTCCTGCGGCCGCACACGCCCATCATGACCATGAAGAGGAGCTAGGTGCTGATCCAGCCGCTGTCCCTGCCGGCGAGATGGAGAACCCAGAGCAGGGTATCCGTATCGATTTAGAGCAGACTCGTTACGACTTGGCCGCACATCTGCACGAGCCTTTACCTATGTTAGATGAGCTGCGTTTATTCACAGCCTACACTGACTATCAGCACGCCGAAATTGAACCTAGCGGTGATGTGGGCACAACCTACAGCAACGAGAGTGCTCAAGTGCGGCTCGAAGCTGTTCATAAGACCGTCGGTATTTTGCACGGTGTATTTGGTGTGCAGATAGGTCAATCGGAATTTAGTGCTTTGGGGGAAGAAGCCTTTATTCCTGTAACCGATAAAAATCAACTGGGGTTGTTTTTAGTCGAAGACCTGCATTTTGACGCTGGTTTGCTTGAGCTGGGCGCTCGCTATGACCGAGATGAGCTAGATCCCGAAAGTGACGCTAATACGCGTACGTTCAATAACCTGAGCTTTTCAGCTTCGTGGGTTCAAAGTCTCGACGATGGTTGGCAGTGGAGTGTGGCCTATTCTCACGCTGAACGTGCTCCCGCTATTGAAGAGCTTTTTTCAAATGCGGGTATTCTGGCAGAAGAAGACTGGGTGGTTCACGCTGCCACTGAGGTCATTGAGTTGGGGGCCCCAAATTTAGACAGTGAAACGTCTAATAATGTTGACTTCTCGGTGTCGCGCTCGTGGGGTGGGCACTTTGTCGAGGCCGTACTGTATCACAATCAGTTCAGTGATTACATTGGGTTGTTAAATACCGGGCTTGAAGTAGATACCGTCTCTGTTTACCGATACGAACAAACAGATGCGGTTTTCTCTGGGCTTGAGTTAACGTCTGTCTGGGCCTTGGGCGAATTCGCCTCGGGTGATATGGCATTAACCTTCAATGGCGATATCAGCCGAGGCAAGCTCGATAGTGGCCTGGGCTTCGTGCCACGCATGCCGGCGAATCGTCTGTTCGCACAGCTCGATTGGCGTGGGGACGAGTTCTACGTCTGGGCTCGCACTATTCATGCTTTCGAACAGGATCGAGTCGCGGTCAATGAAGAGCCGACCGAGTCGTATACGAAACTGGATGCGGGTTTAGAGTGGGTACCTTCTGAGGCTTCTGATTGGACGCTATTTGCTAGTCTTCGAAATATCGCTGACGAGGAAATACGCTTGCATACTTCTTTCCTAAAAGATATTGCTCCAGAGCAAGGGCGCGGGTTCGAGATTGGCATCCGCGGGCAATTTTAGGTAATCCTACACCTAAGTGCCTGTTTTGCTGTTATGTTTGGTCGGTGGTCTGTATACTGCACCACCGGCTTCTCATAGCCCGCCTCTTTTTTTAGGAACTCCCATGACCGATACACCGGCGAAGGCGACCTTTGCCTCTTTGAACTTGCCCGCTTATTTGCAAAAAGCTTTAGATGACGTGGGCTACGAAGTACCCTCTGACATACAAGTTAAAACTATTCCTCCTCTGTTAGACGGTTGTGACGTTATTGGTCAGGCTCAAACGGGTACCGGCAAAACAGCAGCGTTTGCCCTGCCCATTCTTGCTAAGATCGACTGCCGCAAAAAACAGACTCAATGTTTGGTCCTGGCGCCAACACGTGAATTGGCTATTCAGGTTGCCGAGGCTTTTCAGAGTTACGCGCGTCACATACCGGGTTTTCAGGTAGCACCCATATACGGTGGCACGGATTATCGTACTCAGATAAGGCAGCTTGAGCGCGGTGCGCAGGTAATCGTGGGCACGCCTGGTCGAGTCATGGATCACATGCGCAAAGGCACTTTAAAACTCGATAACCTTGCGCATTTAGTGCTTGATGAAGCCGATGAAATGCTACGTATGGGCTTTATTGATGACGTCGAGTGGGTGATGTCGCACTTGCCCGAGCAGCGTCAGATCGCGTTGTTTTCAGCGACAATGCCAACCGCCATTCGCCGCATTGCCAGCGACTACTTGAATGATCCGCAGCACATTACCGTAACTCAGAAAACTGTGACTGCAACCTTGATTCGTCAACGAGTTTGGATGATTTCGGGTGCCAGTAAGCTAGATGGTCTAACTCGCATACTGGAAGTTGAAGACTTTGATGGCCTGATTATTTTTGCCCGCACTAAAATTGCTACCACCGAACTCGCCGACAAGTTGCAAGCGCGCGGATTTGCGGCGGCCGCGCTTAACGGTGATATGGCGCAAAACACCCGCGAACAGGTGATCAGTCAGCTTAAAAAGGGGCGCCTCGACATTGTTGTGGCAACCGATGTGGCTGCGCGGGGCCTAGATGTGGACCGCATTACCCACGTGGTAAACTATGATATTCCGCAAGACCCTGAAGCCTATGTGCATCGTATTGGTCGAACCGGTCGAGCAGGGCGCAAAGGCGAAGCAATTTTGTTTGCAGCAAATCGGGAGCAACGTTTGTTGCGTATGATCGAGCGAACAACAGGGCAACCCATAGAGGTTATGCGTTTACCTACGGCGTCGGATGTGGCTGATGCAAAGGCCGAGAAAATCCGTGATCAGATTGCTGAAGGTTTAAAACGCAAAGGTTTGGATACCGCTAAAGAGTTTGTATTTCATTTGGCGGATCAATTGGAAGTCAGTGCCGCAGATGTTGCCGCTGTGCTTGCTATGGAATTAGGCTATGCGCAAAAACGAGCGCAACCAGAAGTGCTCGACAGCGATATCCGCGAACAGCCCTCGCATCGCCGCGGAGAGCGTCCTGAACGCTCAGGCAAGCGCAAGCCTGCTGGCGCTAAGCCAAAAGGTAAAGCTAAGGCCAAAAAACGAGATAACACAAAAGCACCTGCTAAGGCACGAAAGCCTGCAAGAGTCGCCGAGCAAGATGGCACGCGCAAGCCGCGAAAACGCAAGGCAAACTCTAGCAGCTTCTAGCAATGAATTTTGCCAAAAGAGGTGCTAGAGTTCTGAGATAAAGTTAAGGAGACAGCGTATGCCAAAACGAATCATTGTGGGGATCAGTGGAGCCTCCGGTGTGATGTACGGTGTACGAGCCCTGCAAATGCTGTCTGATTTGGGTGCGGAAACTCACTTGATTGTCAGCAAATCAGCGCAGCTGACCTTGGCTCAAGAAACCGACATGAGCCTAAGCGATTTAAAATCGTTGGCGGACCACTCTTACGCTGTAGCCGATGTCGGCGCCACGATTTCCTCTGGTTCTTTTGTTACCGACGGTATGTTGATTGCCCCCTGTTCGATAAAAACCATGTCAGAAATTGCGACTGGCGTTACTTCGACTTTGCTGACTCGTGCGGCGGATGTGGTGTTAAAAGAACGCCGCCGTTTGGTGCTAATGGTGCGCGAAACACCGCTGCATACGGGGCATTTGCGCACCATGACGGCCCTGTCGGAGCTGGGTGCCGTAATAGCTCCCCCTGTACCGGCGTTCTATGCTAACTTGGGTTCCATCGAGGCGATGGTGGATCAATCGGTGGGGCGCTGCTTGGATTTATTCGGTTTTCACAGCGCAGAGGTCATGCGCTGGCAAGGCCTTAAGCGCGGTGAATAGAAGCGCTAAACTCCCCATTTTTCTGCTGTTTGGTGTTGCACTGCTTGATCTCATAGGCTTCGGGATCGTCATACCCATCTTGCCTTTTTTATCGCCTGAACTCGGCGCATCCAAATTCGATATTGCTTTAATTATCGTTGTTTACGCGATTTGCTCGGGCCTTATGTCGCCATTTTGGGGGCGGCTTTCTGACCGTTGGGGGCGTAAACGCACTTTAATGCTGTGTTTGCTTGGGGCGGCCGTATCGTATGTTGCTTTGGCTTTTGCTCATGCTTTATGGATGATTTTTGCAGCGCGTGCATTTGCAGGTCTGATGGCGGGTAACTTACCGGTTGCTGCAGCCATGATGGCTGATTTAACCAGTCTAGAGGATCGCGCCAGCGCCATGGGTAAATTGGGCGCAGCTTTCGGACTGGGCTTGGTGCTAGGGCCGTTCCTTGGGGGGCTGTTAAGTGGTGATACGGGTAGCTTTGTCTTGCCTTGTTTGGTCGCTGCAGGAATGTCTTTGTTGGCACTAGCTGCCGCGGCCGTATTTCTCAAAGAAACGGTGTCTGTGCAAGCTCAGTCAGAGCACCGCAGTCAAGCTGAACCTTATCGCTTCGGCAGCTCGATTACGTTTTTAAAGCGCACCAACAATTTGCGTTTCGTCAGTCAGTTTACAACGCACTCAGCATTGATTAGTTCAATTACCTACCTGCTGCCAATTTGGACGGCGGATACCCTTGGCTACACCCCTAAAGAGGTCGGTTTTGTTCTGGGCGTTCAGGGTTTGGCCATGGCGATTATTCAGGGTGGAATGATTGGGCGTTTAATTGATCGATTTGGCGAAATTCCCTTGTTACGCGCTGCGCTGATCGCGGTAGTGGCTGGCTTAATTTTAGCGGTATTTGCCAATGGGCCGGTGACGATTCCAATGTCGTTTTTTATTGCCGTGACTGGGGCTAATTTTTGTTTTCCTATTTTGAACTCGCTGGCGTCGAAACGAGCCGAGGCTAAGCATCGTGGACAAATGATGGGTGCTACGGGGTCAGCCTCTTCCTGGGGGCGCGTGGTAGGCCCCTTGGTCACTGGTGTCGCCGTAACATATTTTGGTTATTCTACCGCATGGGTTGTGCTGGTTGTTGTATCTTTATACTACGTGCACTGGGCGTATCGAATTGCGCAAACCGATAAATCAACATTTTAGGATTGGCTATGTATAAAAACTTATTTGATTTAAGTGGCCGAGTGGCCTTGGTCAGCGGAGCGAGTCGGGGTATCGGCGAAGAGGCGGCTAAATGCCTAGCAGAATATGGCGCTAGGCTGATTGTATCGAGTCGAAAGATCGACGATTGCGAGCGTGTAGCGCAAGAAATCCGTGACGCTGGCGGCGATGCGACTGCCATTGCTTGCAACATTGGTGACATGGCACAAATCGAGAATTTAATTAGCCGAATTAAAACTGAATTTGGACGTTTAGATATCTGCGTTAATAACGCCGCGACTAACCCGTATTTTGGTCACGTGCTGGATACCGATTTAGCCGCGTTTCAGAAAACCGTGGATGTGAATATACGTGGCTATTTCTTTATGTCGGTTGAGGCCGGCAAAATCATGCGCGACCACGGCAAGGGCGTCATTGTAAACACAGCGTCGATTAACGCAATTCAGCCAGGCCCAATGCAGGGAATTTATTCTATTACGAAGGCCGCCGTGGTTAACATGACCAAAACTTTCGCGAAAGAGTGTGGCCCTTTGGGTATTCGTTGTAACGCCTTGTTGCCCGGTTTAACCAAAACAAAATTTGCTGGCGCCTTATTCAGTAATGACGATATTTACCAGATGGCCATTCAGCAGATTCCTTTAGGTCGACACGCTGAGCCGCAAGAAATGGCCGGGACCTTGCTTTACCTTTGCTCTGACGCGTCTAGCTATACCAATGGTGAGTGTATTGTGGTCGATGGTGGACTCTTAACCTAGGCATCACGTGACACTGGTAAAGTGCAATTAAGTATGTTGTAAAGGATGCCTATGATGGTTTTACGTTCAGTTGCTGTGGTCGTATTTAGTGGTCTTTTGGTTGGAAATGTTGCGGCCGATAACGTTTCAAGTCAGGCCGAGCAAGACTCGCCGGACTACCCTACTTTGAAAGAGTTGTGGGGTGACCTTACCTTAGGTGTGGGTGTCGCCGCAGTCGACTATCCGCACTACCCTGGCTCGCCTCAAAGTGACACTTTAGTCGCTCCTTTACCTTACCTGGAATACGAAGGTGATTGGTTGAGTATTGACCGCGACGGTATTCAGGCGTCGCTGTTTAAAAACGATCGTATCAAGCTTGATATCAGTGTCAGTGGGTCACTTCCTGTTAATAACGACGACGATATCCTGCGCGAGGGTATGGACGACCTTGAGCTTATTTTGGAGGTTGGGCCAGAGTTGGAACTAAAACTGGGGCAGTGGGGTCGCAATACGCTTGAACTGCACTTGCCTCTGCGTACCGCGCTTGAGCTAGATCCTTCAAATGGTATCGAACCCGTAGGCTGGGTGTTTGACCCTCGCTTGCACTACGAGTGGCGCACTCAAAACACCGAGTTTGAAATTGACCTGGGTGCCTACACTGCCGATCAAGAATACAACCAATTGCTTTACGGTGTGTCACAACAGTTTGCGACTTTAGAGCGTGCTAAATATCAGGCGAAAAGCGGCTTGGTGGGATATCGGTTATCCTCGACCATACAATACGATGTTGGCGCTTGGTCATTTTTAGCCTACGCACGCTACATGGATTTAGGGTCTGCCAAGAATACCGCAAGCCCCTTGTTTGTTGACGACACCTACGTAATGTTCGGTGTTGGTGCCATCTGGCGATTTAAATACGCGGACAAATAATAGGCGGGTGCTGTGAAACTGTGGCGTACATCGTGGTTAATCGTCTGGATGCTTGCGTTTACGCCGGCAACTGTGCCTGCCGCCGATGAGTCTGTGGCTTCCTTCGAACTGGTAGAGTCCACTGAACAGGCGTTTAATCAGCTTTGGAGCGAGGCTCTGCAGCTAGCATCGGTACCTTCTGAGCAGAAAAATTCGCTTTGGGCGACTCAAGTAGAGCACAGAATCGCAGAACCTTTTATGCAGTATTGGAACATGCCGGCATTGCTGAATTTATTGCTTGATGATGACGTAACAGCCGTAGATGCCGCGTTTCGAGAAGGTCTAATCCAACAGTTACGCATAACCTTTAAGCGCTACGTATTCGAGGTACTATTAGAATATAAAATCAACAAAAAAAGCATCGAAGATATGATCCTGCGTTTAGACGAAACCCCGCCGAGTATCCGTGCTAACGTCAAAGGCCCATTAGGTATACCAGTCGCATTGCAGTACATAACAACGATACAGTCAGGCAAACTCTTTATTCAGGACATGGAAATCGCTAATATTCGCTACAGTAATTGGAAAAAAAGTTTTTATCGTAAGTACGCTAAGAATAGCGATTGGCAGGGTCTAATTCTGGCCTTGGATAAAAAAAACGAGCGGTTTTTTAGCCACTTTTGTGAAGGCAGTAAAAATCAATTATCAATTCCTGATTATATTAAAACTGCCTGCGTGAATTAAGGAATTATTTTGTCAGCCCCTTTATCTGCTCATCATCTACAGGAATTTTTGAACGCCGAATTCCCGGGGTTTAAAAGTCGCATTGTCAGTGCGTCACCAAATCATTGTGAGCTTATTCGTTTGGTAAGCACATCAGACTTGCGCCCAGGCGGTACCGTGTCGGGCCCGACAATGATGGAGCTTGCTGATACTGCACTGTACGTTGCTGTGCTTGCGACTATTGGTCTTGTGCCGCTTGCCGTCACGACTAACCTGACCATTAATTTTTTGCGTAAACCCGCGGCTAATAGAGACCTAAGAGCAGCGTGCGATTTACATAAAGTCGGAAAAACGCAGGCAATGGGCAGTGTGGCGATCTATAGTCTAGGCGACGATGATATGGTTGCCCATGTGGTTGGCACGTATGCTATTCCGCTGCAAAGATAACACAATGCACAGACCGGCTTTCCCCTTTGTTTCGCTATTGCATTTACGCATTCTATTTTGGGTGGCGCTTGGCGGTTTATTGACTTTGGCTTTACTGCCATCGGATACGATCAAAGATGTTATGCTTTTTTCCGATAAAGTCATGCATGCGCTGGCTTTTTTAGTACTGGCCACCTTGGGTTATTGGTCTTACCCCAAACATCTTGTTTTTGTTATTGGCGGTTTAATTCTTTACGGTGCTCTGATTGAGTTTTTTCAGGCCTTAACCGAAACTAGAGGGCCCGAGTGGGGCGACTGGCTGGCCGATGCCCTCGGTGTCATCGGTGCTTTGTTTTCGATTAGGCTGCGTCGTTTTTTATTTAAATAACACCTAATTTCTTTTAATAAAAAATTACCGATTCTTTACTAAAATTTAATTTTTACTTAGACTCGCGTAATAATTAATTACGGGAGTTATTTTGTGGCCAAAGTCTCTGCATTGGATATTTACGTAAAATCAAAAGCCAAAGCAAAAGCTGAAGCAAAACGTTTAGCCTTGCATGAAGTCGATAAATTAATCGGCGTGTTACAAGCCGTAAAATCCGAGCTCGAACAAAAAGAAGCGGAAAAAGCCGAGAAAGAAAAGATCGCGAATATAGAAAAAATTCAGGCGCTGCTGGCTCAGTCAGGGCTTACTCCTGAAGATCTTGGTGTTACCCCCAAACGAGGTCGTAAAAAAGCTGCTAAATCAAAGGTGGCAACCAAGCCCCGTGGGTCAGTAGCTCCAAAATACCGCTTGGTAGTCAATGGCGAAGAATATCTTTGGACCGGTCGTGGTCGCACACCTAAAGTCTTTCAAGATTATTTCGATGCCGGCAATTCACGCGAAAGCTGCGAAATTTCTGATTAAATACTGGCCAGGCGCGTATTGTGCGCGCCCGGTTTAATAACCGCGGTGTTGAATAAATAAACCTTCACATTTTGTGACTAACTGGCCCTCGCAATAACAGCGGCCACTCATGTAGATCTTTTTATCTGCTACCGAATCAATATCCGCCTCAAAGCGTAGTGGGGTATTAATGGGTGTGGGTTTCATAAAATCTACGGTTAAAGACGCCGTTGGACCGCCTGTTTTATTAAATATTCCGGCAAACGCTAATAGCTGGTCGTAAATTGCTGTAATCCAAGACCCGTGCACCCAGCCAGGGCCGCCCTCGTAAACCTTATTCAAGGTCACTGTTCCGATTAGAGTTTTCGCTTCCATGCTTAATTCTACAGGCGGCGCAACCGGGTGGTAGCGTCCGGTAATTGGGCTCATGGGTAGGGGTGAGTTTAAATCGTCACCCCACTCTAAGTTAAAGTGTTCGAGCGTTTTATTGCCGGTCATGGGCGTCATGGTGTCGCCTAGCGTTTTTACCTGAGTTGCTATGTTTTCAAGTTCTTCGGCAGTGCCGTTTAGTGTGGTCATGTGCTCGAGCACATGCCGCAGTTCTTGTACTACGTGTTGCAAAGCTTGCCGCTGCTCGGTCGTGAAGTTTGGGTTTTGTTTCAAGCTTGAGTCCTTTTGGTCGGGTTTTCAAAGAATATCAGCATGTATGTGAGTGCGCGACGGTGACGCTTCCTCCATATGGGGGTGGTTGTGTTGTAAGTTTTTGGGTGTTGCACGGTAACCGGGCCTAGCCCTACAGGTTCCTTCTCGAGCCTGCGGTCGACTGGCTGCCATGCGCTGTTGCTTTGAACGTCAAAGTGCCGGCAATACCAGCGTCGCCACGAACACGGTCAGCGAAATATCGCTCCCATTGGCACTCAAACAAACCTCTAGCGCTCTCCCTTGCGTTGAAGGGCTATGTAGGTTGGTACTTCGATGTGTAGGAGATTACAAAACCGACATTTTCAAAATGTCCGATGCGATATAAATCGCGTACAATAGCGACGTTTTAGTCTGATAAGGCCTTACTGCGTGACCTGGTTGGTAGTGCAAACTAAACCCAAGCAAGAAGATGTCGCTGAGCTTAATCTCTCGCGGCAAGGCTACCGCGTATTTTTGCCCAAGCTGCAGCAACGTAAGCGGGTTCGGGGCAAGTGGCAATTGGTCGTGTCGCCTTTGTTCCCGCGCTATTTGTTTATTGATGTCGACTACGGTACCGATGACTTGGCGCCGGTGCGATCGACCGCAGGGGTATTTAATTTGGTGCGTTTTGGGCACGATATTATCCCAGTGCCCGACGAGGTCATTGAGTTTCTTCAGGTGCAGCAAGACCCTGACCTAGGTGCTAAAAATGAATCGGATTGGCCCCACAGAAACGGCGATAAAGTCGAGATCTTGCAAGGACCTTTTGCGGGCTTGGCCGGTGTGTTCGATATCAGTAAAGACGAAGAGCGCGCCTACTTATTCATTGAGTTGCTGGGTCGTGCCTCGCGCGTTGTGGTCGAGCGCTCGATGATCGGCGATACCATTCACTCTTAAATTCTTGCGGAGCGCTAGGTGGCACAAACAACTTTACAGTTAACCCAGTCTAAAGACGTTAAGTTCGGGACCAGCGGTGTCCGTGGCTTGGTCAGTGATTTAACAGATGACGTCGTCTATGGGTTCGCTTACGCGTTTTTAACGGCGGTGGCCGATAAACCCACTGCAGTAGTGCTGGGGCACGACTTGCGCGCCTCGAGCCCGGGCATTGCCAGTGCTTGCGCAAAAGCAGCCAAAGATCTCGGTGTCGATGTCGATTACGTGGGTGCCTTGCCAACTCCCGCGGTTGCCTATTACGCGGGTATCACGGGTTTGCCTGCGATTGTGGTCACGGGCTCGCACATTCCCTTTGATCGCAATGGCATAAAGTTTTATACGGCAAGTGGTGAGATTACTAAAGCCGATGAGCGGGCCATTAACAATGCCCCCGTTACGTTACCGGCAAGCTTCAGCACTGACTTGTCGCCGCCCAATGTAGCCGCTTACGAAGCCTACTGTCAGCGCTACCTCGACTGTTACGCTGGGTGTTTAGAGGGTCGAACCGTCGCAATTTACCAACACTCGAGTGTTGGACGCGATTTGTTTGCTGACCTCTTCCAGCGTTTGGGTGCCAGTGTTTTGCCGCTGGGTCGCACTGATCAGTTTGTCCCTATTGATACCGAGGCTGTCAGTCGTGAAGATCACGAGCGCGCCAAAGCTTGGGCCAGCGAATACGAATTTGATGTCTTGTTTTCTACCGATGGCGATGCCGACCGCCCGCTCATTGGTGATGCTGCTGGTCAGTGGTTACGTGGCGATCGACTGGGCGTGCTCTGCGCTAAAGCCCTAGGTGCGGATGCTGTAGTAACACCGGTAAGCTCAAATTCTGTGGTGAGCGAATGCGGCGCTTTTGATCGGGTAGAGCGAACAAAAATTGGCTCTCCCTATGTAATTGAGGGTATGCAAGCGCTTACATCGTGCTATCAGTCTGTGGTGGGTTATGAGGCGAACGGTGGTTTTTTAACCGCATCTACCATCGATGTTGAAGGTAAAACCTTAGCGCCCTTAGCGACTCGTGATGCGGTCTTGCCGCTGCTGGCACTAATGAGCGAGTGCCGGAAGCGGACGTGCTTGGTTGCCGACTTGGATGCCCAGTTGCCGGCCATATTTACAGCTAGCGATCGTGTGAAAGGTGTGGCTCCTGAACGCGGACAAGCCTTTATCGAGCTGGTGGTAAAGCTACCTTTTGAGCTGGCGGAAACGCTGAACTTAGGCGAGCTGGTCGCAACCGATCTAACCGATGGTTGTCGTCTCACCTTCGAAAATAATGTGATCGTGCATTTTCGCCAGTCAGGTAATGCCCCCGAACTGCGGTGTTACTCTGAAGCAAGGTCAATTCAGCGTGCCACCGAAATTAATGCACAAGCCTTGGCATTTGCTGTCGGGCAAATATAGCGATACTGCTACACTTAGGCAGCCACAATCGGCTTAAGTTGGGCAATGGTGGCTCAGGGCCGCCAATTCAGTACTGGCGGCCCAAGAAACTTAGAAGTGGGCGTTGCCGGGCGTGCGAGGGAAGGGGATGGCGTCGCGTACGTTTTCCATGCCCGTTATGTAGTTTAGTAATCGCTCAAAACCCAAACCAAAACCCGCGTGTGGCACGGTGCCGTAGCGGCGTAAGTCTCGGTACCACCATAAATGTTCACGCAGGGTCTCGTCCATGCGAGAGTCCAGCACATCTAAACGCTCTTCGCGCTGGCTTCCGCCGATGATCTCGCCAATGCCGGGTGCTAGAACATCCATAGCAGCCACGGTTTTTTCATCGTCGTTCAAACGCATGTAAAACGCCTTGATATCTTTGGGGTAGTTCATCACTACCACCGGGCGCCCAACGTGCTTTTCGGCCAGGTAGCGCTCGTGCTCTGAGGCCATATCAATACCCCAGCTGACTGGGAACTCGAATTTTTCACCGCAGTTTTCTAGGATCCTGATAGCATCGGTGTAATCAATGCGTTCAAAGGGCTGCTCAATAACGTTGGTAAGACGCTCCAGAACCGTTGTATCGATACGTTGGTTAAAAAAGGCCATATCGTCTTCACGCTCGTTCATTACGCGCGTAAAGACGTGCTTGAGCAGTGCTTCGGCTAGGTCTGCGTTGTCGGCCAGATTGGCAAAGGCTACTTCGGGTTCGATCATCCAAAATTCAGCCAAGTGGCGGCTGGTGTTTGAGTTTTCAGCTCGGAAGGTGGGACCAAAGGTGTAGACCTTGGACATCGCTAAGCAGTACGACTCGACTTCGAGCTGCCCGGATACTGTTAAAAACGCTTCTTGCTCGAAAAAGTCTTGTTTGTAGTCGACTTGGCCTTGCGTATTTTTTGGGGTGTTGACCATATCTAAAGTGCTAACCCGAAATAACTCGCCGGCGCCTTCGCAGTCGCTGCCGGTAATGATGGGTGTGTTGATCCAGTGAAAGCCGTGATCAAAAAAGAATTGATGAATAGCGTTGGCCAGCGTGGTTCGTACCCGAGTGATTGCACCAAAGGTGTTGGTGCGGGGGCGCAGGTGCGCTTGGGTGCGCAAGTACTCAAAAGTATGCCGTTTTTTGGCAATGGGGTAGCCCTCGGGGTCGTCGACATCGCCAACCACAACAACTTGCGTTGCCTGTATTTCCAGCGCCTGGCCCTTGCCTTCCGATTGCACTAGGGTGCCGCGCACATCGACCGCGCAGCCCGTGGATAGCTTTTTGACTTCCGATTCGTAGTTGCCCAGCTCTGCTGGTGCCACCGCTTGAATCGTGTCAAAGCATGAACCGTCGTGAATAGCTAAAAACGAAATTCCGGCCTTGGAGTCACGTTTGCTGCGCAACCAGCCTTGAACACGAACCTCGGTGCCAATTTGCCCTTCTGCGCCGAGTAGCGATTTAACGGTTTGCGGTGTAATTGAAGAAGTCATAATTAATCCTACTTGTCTGAGTATTGGTGTTCACACCAAATCGAAAATAATTCTGACACCAGTATTACGGTGTTGTCATCAAAGCGGTTTGCTATAGGGCTATCAAGATCCAGCACGCCAATCACTTGGTCGGCAAGAATGATAGGTAAAACTAATTCTGATCTTGAGTCTGCGTCGCACGCAATGTGTCCAGGAAATGCATGCACGTCTGGCACAATTTGCGGTTCTTTAGTAGCGACTGCGGTGCCGCACACTCCTTTGCCAATTTGAATCCGAACGCAGGCAGGCTTGCCCTGAAAAGCACCTAGTACGAGCTCGCTACCCTGTAACCAATAAAAGCCTACCCAGTTAAGTTCCGGTAAGCTGTGGTAGAGCAGCGAACTAAAGTTGGCGCTGTTTGCGGTTACGTCGTATTCTTGATCGAGCAGACCCCGAAGAGCGAGTCTAAGGTCATCTTGTTTGGTGAACATGGCTCCTCACTGCGGCTTTGATTTAGGTCAAAGCAGTAAAATCAATGATCGGGCATTTTACGCCATGTGCATGGAATTAAAATCAATAAAAAGGGAAATCTTATGGCTAATCACATGACTCAAGACGACCAAACGCAAGACGCAAAAGATATGAAGTCGCTGTTTAAAATGGTCGCAGGCTTCTTTTTGTTTACTATCGCCTTAGGTATTACTGTTGGCGCAATAATGGGTTAAGGCCGAAGCCTTAAGCGGCGGTATGTAAGCCGCATTCGCGGCCGCTTAAAACCTTGGTGGGGTCAAAATAATGGGCACATGAGGGAAGGCTGTGTTCTCTCATGTAGACACTTATTTGTCTCTCGCTCCAATAAAATAGTGGTGCGACTTTTAAAATACCTCGCGCATCCACTGAAATTATGTCCAATGACTTGCGGTGTTCGGTTTCTTCCCGCCGAATTCCGCTTATCCATACTTTGGGTTTGTGTTCTGTCAGCGCGCGCTCAAAAGGCTCGAGTTTGACGTCGCGAGTAAACGCCGCATGGCGTTCTGCCTCGTCAAGCGTAGGGATACCGCCGCGGATAGCATTGCGGCGTTCTGCCGTCATGGCGGGGCTGTAGACATGCAGGTTTAAATGTAACTGAGTTGTTAAAGTGTCAGCCACTTGATAGGTGTCGGCGACATTGTAGCCAGAGTCAACCCAAACAACCGGCAATTTAGGCGTGGTTTGCGCGATCATATGCAGCAGTGCGCCCGCATTTAACCCGAAGCTTGTCGATGCGATAGTAGCGCTTCCCAACCCAACAGCCCAGCGAATGACGTCGGTTGGCGCCGCTTTGCGCAAACGTTGGTTGGCTTCTTCGATTTCTTGTTGGCTTAAAATCATGACAAGGCCCCACACAGTGTGATGTCGGGCAGGATACGAATATGCCTATCATCTGTGAAATATTGTTTGTGTCTATGCTTATGCATGGATGAGTGAACCACAGAACCACAGAACCACAGAACCTGCTACGAAGCACCAAACTTTTAGCACCCACATAGCGAGGGAGAGCGTTAGAGGTTTCTTTGAGTGCCAATGGGAGCGATATTTCGCTGATTGTATTTGTTGCGATGGCGGTGTTGCCTGCACTTCGATGTTGCACCCAACAGCGCATGACAGCCAGTCGACCGCAGGC
>JAHEKX010000006.1:16908-76062 GCA_024644535.1 Gammaproteobacteria bacterium | reverse complement strand
TAGAGGTTTCTTTGAGTGCCAATGGGAGCGATATTTCGCTGATTGTATTTGTTGCGATGGCGGTGTTGCCTGCACTTCGATGTTGCACCCAACAGCGCATGACAGCCAGTCGACCGCAGGCTCGAGAAGGAACCTGTAGGGGTAGGTCCGGTTATAGAGCTCCGCCTGACTCGCGGAATTAGTCATTAACGTTATGTTGTTCCAAAGCCCAAACAACATGCTCCTGCACCAAGTCACTGGGAAACGACAGGCGTGATTTAAGCGCCTCAATAACAGGTATTGTGCTAGGTGCGTTGCCCAAAGCGACTGCGATGTTGCGCAACCAGCGCTCGTAGCCAATGCGACGCAAGGCCGAACCCTCGGTGCGCGCGAGATAGGTTTGCTCATCCCACAAAAATAGCTCGACTAAATCGGCATTGTCCAAGCCATGCCTTGGCTTAAAATCAGTCTCTAGAGTGGGTTTGGCAAACTTGTTCCAAGGGCAAAAAAGTTGGCAGTCGTCACAGCCAAAAATACGGTTGCCGATTTTAGAGCGAAGTTCTACGTCGATGCTGTCTTTGTGCTCGATGGTGAGATAAGAAATGCATTTACGAGCATCTAACTCGAAAGGGCCGGCAAAAGCATCGGTTGGACAGATATCCAAACAGGCGCTGCACGAGCCGCAATGCTTTTCGGTTTTGGGGGGCGATACGGGCAGTGGCAAGTCGGTGTAGATTTCGCCTAAAAAGAACCACGAGCCAGCCTTGTCGTTGATTAGCATGGTGTTTTTACCGATCCAGCCCAGACCAGCTTGTTCTGCAATAGCGCGTTCTAATACCGGGGCGCTGTCCACAAAAGCTCGGTGGTGTCCGCCTGCGGCCTCTTGCAGGCGTTTGGCGAGCGTTGCCAAACGTTTGCGCACTAGTTTGTGGTAGTCGCGACCCAGGGTATAGCGCGCAATGTAAGCCTTGTTGGTATCCTCTAATACAGCAAGCGCGTCGTCGTTGTCGGGCAGGTAGTCCATACGTACCGAGATAACGCGCAGTGTTCCGGGTTCTAGCTGCTCGGGTCGCCAGCGTTTTTCGCCGTGAGCTGCCATAAAGTTCATCGAGCCGTGATAGCCCTTGTCGAGCCAGCGCTGTAGGTACCTTGGGTGTTCTTTTAGGTCGATGTCGCTAATACCCATAGCGTTAAAGCCCAGTTCCGTAGACCAGGTTTTAAGTTGTTCGTTAAGTGATTGTAAATTCAGATCGGTCACGGGATTGGGTTTATGCTTAATGCATGCCTATAATGCTGGCAGAGTAACGGATAAAGTTTTTTTTTGCATGTCGAAAGCCCCCTTAAGTTATGTTGCACGCGAATCGGCCTTGTACTTGGCCGAGCAAATACGTGCCATTGATGCCATTGCTATCGCCAGTGGGCTGGGTGGTTTTACGCTAATGTCGCGTGCCGCGCGGACTGTGTATGAGTTAGTGTCTGAGTCTTTTGATCAGGCTCGCCCCTTGTTCGTGGTTTGTGGGGGGGGCAATAACGGTGGCGATGGGTTGCTTGTCGCCTGGTTGGCTCAAAATCAAGGCCGGCAAGTGCAGGTTTGGCTGGGTAAGTCGCCCCAGGCGCTAAAAGATGACGCGGCCAAGGCCTGCGCTTTGTGCCTTGAAGCCGGCGTAAAGTTTGTCGATTTGCCCGACGCGCCGCTTGAACCAGAGTGGATTATTATCGATGCCCTGTTAGGTACGGGTTTGAATCGCGATGTGCATGACGAGTCTTTGCATGCGATTTCGTGGATGAATGCCACTGACGCGCCGGTCGTTGCGATAGATGTGCCATCCGGTTTATGCAGCGACACAGGGCGCGTGTTAGGTCAGGCGGTCGCGGCCGATATGACCGTGACCTTTATTGCCTTAAAGCTTGGTTTGTTTACCGGTAATGGTCCTGACTGCGTCGGGTTTTTACACTATTCGGATTTGCAGGTCCCAGACGAATGTTATGCGGCGCATTCTCCGGTAGCGACCCGTTTAGACTTAGAGGAGCTTCTTTCGAACTTAGCGCCACGCAAAGCGAATTCGCACAAAGGTTCATATGGGCACGTTTTAGTGGTGGGTGGTGATCGCGGCTATGGTGGTGCCGTGTCTATGGCAGCCGATGCGGCCCTGAGTTGCGGTGCAGGTTTGGTATCTGTAGCGACTCGTGCCGAACATGTGGGCGCGATACTGGCTCGAGCGCCAGAGGTCATGGTGCACGCCGTGGAAAATCGTCACGAGTTAGATGCATTGCTTGGCAAAGTTTCGGTGGTGGTGGTTGGGCCAGGTCTAGGCCAAAGCTCTTGGTCTGAACAGTTGTTGCAAGTGGTGTTAGAGCATGATCACCCCTTGGTTTTAGATGCCGATGCATTGAATATTTTGGTAGCCAAGCAATGGCTGGGACGTTTAGCAACGCGGACGGCACCTTTGGTCGTAACGCCGCATCCGGGCGAGGCCGCAAGACTGTTGGGGCAAACAACTGCGCAGGTGCAAGATGACAGGCTGTCAGCCTGCAGAGCCCTGCAGACTCTGGTTGGCGGTATTGTTGTACTTAAGGGTGTTGGGAGTCTGATAAGCGCTGACGCCAGCGTGGCACTTAGCGATTATGGCAATGCTGGTATGGCTTCAGGTGGTATGGGTGATGTTTTAAGTGGCGTGCTGGGTGCCTTGTTGGCGCAAATACCTGATGCGGTTGTTGCGACTGAGCTCGGTGTGTGTTTGCACGGCGATGCCGCCGACCAAGCTGCTGCCGAATTTGGCATGCGCGGACTAAGGGCCACTCAGTTAATGCCTTATTTGCAGGAGCGTTTAGGTGCTTAGTTTGGTTCGCCAATTTAAGGACGAAGAAGCCCTGCTGAATTTTGGTCGAGCAATGGCAGTCTGTTTGACGCCAGGGCTTGTGATTGAATTACGCGGTGAGCTCGGTGCCGGTAAAACCACTTTAAGTCGCGCCATTATCCAGTTTTTAGGACACAAGGGGGCGGTAAAAAGCCCGACTTATACTTTGGTAGAGCCCTACGAGCACATCCAGCCACCGGTGTATCATTTTGACTTATATCGTATTGCCGATTCCGATGAGCTGCACTATTTGGGCGTAGAGACTTATTTTAATGACGCCAGTATCTGCTTGATTGAATGGCCGGATCGAGCCTCGGGTCTATTGCCTAGAGCAGATTTATCGATCACTTTAGAACACGAGCTTTTAGGGCGAATGCTGCGGTTGGACGCCTTAACCGATAAGGGGCGTAAAGTGCAGGAGTGTTTAAGGTGATGTCTGTGTTGCGATTTGCGGGTGTTCTTGCGTTTGGCGTGTTGGTTTCAAGTGGTTCATTTGGGGCCAAGATAGAAGAACTGCGTTTATGGCGCGCGCCTGATCATACGCGATTAGTGTTCGACTTATCTGAGCCTGCAGATCACACCTTGCTCGAATTGAAAAACCCCGATCGACTTGTTATTGATATTAAAAAGGTTGAATGGGCTTCTAAGCCTGATTTGGATCTGAACGGTACGCCCATCACAGGGGTTAGAACGGCGGTACGCAACGACAGTGACATTCGAGTGGTGTTGGATTTAGGTAGCCAAGTTAAGCCGCGTAGTTTTGCTTTAAAAGCCACTGATGGTAAAAAAGACCGATTGGTAATTGATTTGGTCGACCCCGCTGCACCGGCAAAAATTGTGACCAGAAAAGTCGACAACTCTGAAAAGCGCGACATCATTGTGGCTATTGATGCCGGCCACGGTGGTGAAGACCCGGGCGCCATTGGCCCCGGTAAAATCCAAGAAAAACGCGTTGTGTTAGATATTGCGGCTGAGTTACGGCAATTATTTGAAGATGCCAAGGGTTACCAGCCGGTTATGATACGAACCGGCGATTACTATGTGTCTTTGTCGGGTCGACGCAAGTTAGCGCGGGAGGCGCAGGCGGACGTGTTTATTTCGATACACGCCGATGCCTTTACTAATCCGCAGGCCAATGGTGCCTCGGTTTATGCCTTATCGTTGCGCGGAGCCTCGAGTACGGCGGCACGTTATTTGGCGCAACGAGAGAACGCGGCTGACTTGGTGGGTGGCGTGACCCTGTCGGATAAAGACGACGTGTTGGCCAGTGTGCTAACCGATTTATCCATGACCTCTACCCTAGATCGCAGTTTGCAAATGGGTTCAAGTGTGTTGGCCGAAATGAGTAATGTGGCGCGGTTGCACAAAGACCATGTCGAGCAGGCCGCGTTTGCGGTTCTGAAATCACCTGACATTCCTTCAATTTTGGTTGAAACGGGGTTTATCTCGAACCCGACCGAGGCGCGGCGTTTAAATAACAGTGCGTATCGCCGTAAAATGGCGAACGCAATATTTGCAGGTGTGAACGATCACTTTTACGCTCAGCCACCGCCTGGCACCTATGTAGCTTGGTCAAAAGAGCAGGGCCAGCAAACCTATACGATTGCGCGCGGAGATACCCTGTCTGGCATTGCGCAAAAATTTCGGGTGCCGGTAGATTCCTTGCGCACACAAAACAATATTAAAGGGTCGCGAATTCTGGTTGGTCAAACCCTAGTCATTCCGAGAAGTTAAGTTATGGCCCGTATTTACAATTTAAGCCCCCAGTTGGCCAACCAAATAGCGGCTGGCGAGGTAGTTGAACGCCCTGCCTCGGTCGTGAAAGAGGTTGTCGAAAACAGTTTAGACGCAGGCGCTACTCGAATTGATATCGAAGTGGAAGCGGGTGGTGTCAAGCGTATTCGGATACGCGATAACGGGCAGGGTATCGAGCCTGACGACCTGCCCTTAGCGTTGGCGCGCCACGCCACCTCGAAAATTGTGTCGCTGAATGATTTGGAGGCCGTAGCGAGCTTGGGTTTTAGAGGTGAGGCCCTGGCGAGTATTGCGTCGGTGTCTCGACTGGCGCTTAGTACTAACGCCTTGACTGATGCCAGTGCTGGTGTGCTGGCAGAATCTGAGGGACGCGACCAAGTCGTAGCTGTGCGACCAGCACCGCATCCGCAGGGCACTACCGTGGACGTGCGTGATTTGTTCTTTAACACGCCGGCAAGGCGCAAGTTTTTACGTACCGAAAAAACCGAATTTAATCATTTAGAAGAAGTGGTTAAACGCTTGGCCTTAGCGCGTTTTGATGTGGCTTTTAGCCTATCTCATAATGGTCGCGTTGTGTTGAACCTGCCCGTTGCCGACTCGACTGCGGCCGAGCAAAGGCGTGTGGCTACCATTTGTGGTCCTGCATTTATCGACCAAGTTGTTCACGTCGATAGCGAGCGCAGTGGCTTGGGTTTGCGTGGCTGGGTTGGCCTGCCCACGTTTTCTCGATCGCAGGCAGATTTGCAGTACTTTTTTGTAAATGGTCGGGTAATTCGAGATAAGTTGGTTGCTCACGCGATTAAGCAAGCTTATCGCGACGTGCTTTATCACGGGCGTCATCCTGCTTTTGTGCTGTATTTGGATATTAATCCGGCTTTGGTGGATGTAAATGTGCACCCGACTAAGCACGAGGTGCGTTTCAGAGACAGTCGTGAGGTCCATAACTTTTTGTTCTCGACCCTGCACAGAGCGTTAGCCGATGTGCGTCCAGCCGACCAGCTAGCAGCATCTGAGCGATATCAGCCATTGGCGGAAGGTGGGCAAGTCGATACGCAAACGGGTGAAGTAAGCCAAGGTGCTTTGAGTTGGGGTGCTTCCTCGCACCGGCCAGAGTTTAGCCAATCAAACCGACCAAGCCCTTTAGCCGTGCAATCGCAAATGCACAGTTACGGCCGTTTGCACCCTGCGCCATTGCCAGAACAAAGCTCTGAAGAACAAGCGCCGCCCCTGGGTTACGCTTTGGCGCAGCTACAAGGTATCTACATATTGTCCGAAAACACTCAGGGTTTGGTGTTGGTGGACATGCACGCAGCGCACGAGCGAATTACCTACGAGCGTCTTAAAGAAGCCGACGCCGCCGAGGGGGTGCGTTCGCAGCCCTTACTGGTGCCGCAAGCCATAGCGGTAAGTCAAAAAGAGGTAGAGCTAGCACGTGATCACGAGGCTGTATTTGTCGGACTGGGCTTGCAGGTCGAGCCAGCCAGTGAAGAGTCTTTATTAATCCGTTCGGTGCCAACCTTATTGCGGTCAGCGGATATGGAGCAATTGGTTCGAGACGTGCTGTCAGATTTGGCCGAGTACGGGCAGTCTGACCGCATTGCGGCCGAGCGTGAGGCGATATTGTCGACCATGGCTTGTCACGGCTCGGTCCGCGCGAATCGAGCGTTAAGTGTGCCCGAAATGAACGCCTTGCTGCGAGATGTTGAGGCTACCGAGCGTGCAGGGCAGTGTAACCATGGGCGTCCGACCTGGACTCAGCTAAGTTTGGTCGAACTCGATAAGCTATTTTTGCGGGGTCGCTAGTGACCAAGCCCGTAGTGATTTGCATTATGGGTCCGACCGCATCCGGAAAGACCGATTTGGCGATCGAGTTAGTCAGCCCCTTAAATGCCGAGCTTATAAGTGTCGATTCTGCTCTGGTTTATAGGGGTTTGAATGTAGGCGCTGCCAAACCCGATTACCCGCATCATCTAATTGATATTCGCGACCCGTCAGAGCCATACAATGTGGCTGATTTCGTAAAAGATGCCGATGCAGCGGTTGCTGACATTATCGCCAGAGGGCGTACGCCTATTTTGGTGGGTGGTACCATGCTCTATTTCAAAGCCTTTTTGGAGGGCTTGTCGCCCATGCCGGAAAGTGACCCAGCGACACGAGCGGTCATTGAAGCCGAAGCTGTCACGATGGGTTGGCCCGAATTGCATGCTCAGTTACAAGCTTTGGATCCTGATAGCGCCGCCAAAATTCACCCTAATCACTCTAGCCGCATTACGCGTGCTTTAGAGGTTTATCGTTTAAGTGGCATGCCACTGTCGAAGTGGCAACAGCGAGCACAAGACCGGCTTATTCCACACCAGCGTTATAATTTACAGCAATTCGCGCTGGCACCCGTTGATCGCACCGTATTGCACGATCGCATCGAGCGTCGTTTCAAAATTATGATCGAGCAGGGCTTTGTTGATGAAGTCAGGGTTCTGCGTGAGCGCAGTGATTTACATGCCGATTTGCCCGCCATTCGTGCCGTAGGCTACCGTCAAGTTTGGCAGTACTTGGCAGGTGAGTTTGATATAGACGCCTGCAAAGATCGAGGTGTTGCAGCGACTCGTCAGTTAGCTAAACGACAACTAACGTGGTTGCGAAAATGGGCCGATTTAACGTGGCTCTATACCGATGCAGCAGGGAACTTGGCACAAGAAACCGAGTCTGAGTTGGTGAAGGGTGCAAAAAAACCATCAGATGTGATCTTGAATTGCCTGAAACTGCCCCAATAAATTAAACTAAGCGACAGGTCCACAACCTCGCGGGGCGTTCAAACCAAGTAAGATTTATTTGCGTATGTATTACGAGTTGGTAATTTGACTTGGTTCGGACAGAGCCTACTATCCCTAATCTAGGGCGTATATTTATTATGAGCCGGCTTGGCTCACCAAGGAGAGAACTATGTCAAAAGGGCATACCTTACAAGACCCTTACTTGAACCTGCTAAGAAAAGAGCGCGTTCCGGTATCGATTTATCTGGTAAACGGAATCAAGTTGCAGGGCCAGATAGAGTCCTTTGATCAATTCGTCGTGTTGCTGAAAAACACCGTGTCGCAGATGGTGTACAAGCATGCGATCTCTACCGTGGTTCCCGGTCGCATGGTGCGTATGCCTATGGCAAATCCCGAGGACGAAGCCGAAGATTAATTGAGGCTGTGGCGTAAGGTCTTACCCCAGGAGTGCTGACAACCAGTGTTCTTTGAGCGTCCGGAATCGGGCGAGCGCGCTGTGCTCGTCCATATGAAATTAGATAGCGAAGTGAATCGCGAAGACCCAAGGGAATTCGAGGAGCTCGTATTATCTGCTGGTGGCGATCCCGTTGAATTTGTTTTTGGTTCGCGCGCTACGCCTCACGCCGGCACGTTTGTCGGCAGCGGCAAGCTCGATGAGATTCGCCAGATAAAAGAGCAGCATGAAGCTGAAATTGTGATGTTTAATCATGCTTTGTCGCCCTCTCAAGAACGTAATCTAGAGCGCGCATTGCAGTGTCGCGTGCTGGATCGTACTGGCCTCATTTTGGATATTTTTGCGCAGCGTGCCCGCACGCACGAGGGCAAACTGCAGGTCGAACTGGCGCAGCTACAGCACATGAGCACACGCTTGGTCAGAGGTTGGACCCACCTTGAACGCCAAAAAGGCGGCATTGGCTTGCGAGGTCCTGGCGAAACACAGCTCGAGACAGACCGACGATTATTGCGAGCTAGAATTAAATCGATTCTGGCGCGTTTGGATAAAGTGCAGCGGCAGCGTGATCAAGGGCGACGTTCTCGTAAGCGCGCTGAAATCCCCACTGTGTCGCTGGTTGGTTACACTAACGCCGGTAAAAGCACCCTGTTTAATCATTTAACCGATGCCAATGTTTACGCCGCCGACCAGCTGTTTGCCACACTGGACCCAACGCTCCGGCAACTCGAACTCGAGGCCATAGGGCAGGTTATTCTGGCCGATACGGTGGGTTTTATTGCGCATTTGCCTCATAAATTGGTCGATGCCTTTAAAGCAACATTGGAAGAAACTTTAAACGCCGAGCTTTTGTGTATTGTCGTTGATGCAGCGAGCGAGCAACGTGACGAAAACTTGCATCAGGTGCAGGATGTGCTGGCGGAAATTGGTGCAGACACAATTCCCAAACTGTATGTCTACAACAAATTAGATCTGCTCGAGCAGGAACCTCGTATCGACCGTGATACCGACGGTTTGCCCGAGCGCGTATGGCTGAGCGCCAAAACCGGTGCAGGCTTGGATTTACTGCTTGAGGCGATATCCGAGCGCTTAGGGGGTGATATGTTAAATGCCACTATCGCCCTTAAGCCCGAGCAGGGGCGCTTACGCGCTTCTTTGTACCGTGTGAATGCCGTGACGAATGAGTTGGTGGATGAACGAGGCTGGTCACAACTGCAAGTGCTGCTACCGCGCTCAGATTGGAATCGGCTAATCGCGAAAGAAACGGGATCAGTTGAGCTGATTCGAAGCGCTTAAGCAGGTTTTTAGGTAAAAGTTTGCTAAACTAAGGCTAATCTAACTACGGGAGTAAGCTATGGCTTGGAACGAGCCGGGCGGTGGTAACAATCGGCCCAATGATCCATGGGGTAGTGGCGGCAATCAGGGGCCGCCAGACCTAGACGAGGCACTGAAAAAAGTGCAAGACAAGATCAACGCCATTTTTGGCGGCGGTTCGGGTGGCCGCTCGGGCGGTCCTAGCAAAGGCGCATCGTCCGCATTCTTTGGCGTAGTTGCCGGGGCAGCCCTAGTGATCTGGGGTGTGATGGGTTTTTATCAGATCGATGAGCAAGAGCGTGCAGTCGTTTTACGCTTTGGCGAATACCACAGTACTGTAACCCCCGGTTTGCAATGGAACCCGCCATTGATTGATGAAGTGATTAAGCTGAACGTGACGAAAGTCCGAGCGCAAAGCTTTCGCGAAGTGATGCTGACTAAAGACGAAAATATCGTCGACGTGAATATGTCGATTCAATACGTGATTAGCAACCCAGAATACTTTGTGTTGAAAGTGCGTGATCCAGAGGTCTCTCTGCAGCATGCAACGCAAAGCGCACTGCGGCACGTTGTCGGCGACAACCGCATGGACCTGGTCTTGACTGAGGGTCGAGCTGCAATCGCACTGGAAGTACAGCAGCGCGTACAAGACCTGCTCGATAATTACCAAACGGGTATTCAGGTGTCGAAAGTTACTGTCGACAACGCCCAGCCACCTTCGCAGGTGCAGGCCGCGTTTGACGACGTGATTAAGGCGCGCGAGGACGAGGAGCGGGTTAAAAACGAAGCGCAAGCCTACGCCAACGGTATTATCCCCGAGGCCCGTGGTCAGGCGCAGCGTCAACTTGAAGAAGCAAACGCCTACCTCGAGCAAGTTGTGGCAAACGCTCAAGGTGAAGCTAACCGTTTTTCTAAGTTACTAGCAGAATACCAAAAGGCGCCGGAGGTAACGCGCGAGCGCCTGTATCTAGACGCTATTAGCGCGGTGTATGGCAACGCCAGCAAAGTTATGGTGGATGTAGAGGGCGGCAACAACATGATGTATCTGCCACTTGATAAATTGACTGAGCGTGCCGCGACCTCTGGCGGTGCAGGCGGTGCGGCGATGGATTCTAGATCGCTACGCGATCTGACTGACGCGGTTACCGAGCAATTGCGTCGCGATGCGGCTAATAGCCGAACAACAAACCGAGGAGGCCGCTAAGATGTCAACGAAATCTATGGTTTGGAGTGTCTTAACAGCGCTTGTGTTGATGGTGCTAAGCAACGCCGTGTACGTGATCAAGGAAACGGAAAAAGGCGTGTTATTGCGCTTTGGTGAAGTCGTTAATCCCGATATTACGCCGGGCCTGCACGTCAAAGTACCGTTTGTGAACAACGTGCGTAAGTTCGATGGCCGAGTGCTGACGGTTGATGCCCAAGCAGAGCGCTTTCTAACACAAGAGAAAAAAGCCTTAGTGGTCGACTCGTTCGCTAAGTACCGTGTGATTGACACCGCCCGGTTTTATACGGCAACCAACGGTGAGGTGCAGCGAGCAATGGGTCTGTTGGCTCAGCGTATCAACGATGGGCTGCGTAACCAAGTCGGTATTCGCACCATACAAGAGGTGGTGTCGGGCGAACGGGATCAGCTAATGCGCAACATTACGCTAGAGCTGAACAAAGTCGCTGCGGCAGAGCTCGGTGTTGAAGTCGTAGACGTCCGGGTCAAGAAAATTGACTTGCCGCCCGATGTCTCCGACTCGGTCTATCGTCGTATGAATGCCGAGCGGGAAAAAGAAGCTCGTGAACACCGCTCTCAGGGTCAGGAGCTAGCGGAAGGTATTCGCGCCGCGGCTGACCGTGAGGTAACGGTGCTGTTGTCAGAGGCTTACCGCGATGCCGAGACGATTCGCGGTGAGGGTGATGCCGAAGCAACTCGTATTTATGCCGAAGCTTTTGGTAGCGATCGCGAGTTCTACGCTTTCACTCGAAGTCTGCGGGCGTATCAAGACTCGTTTAACAGTGCTGGTGATATTCTGCTATTAAAGCCTGATAGTGATTTCTTTAAATATTTGAAGAATCCAGAGGGTAAGAACTAGATCAGCAAACTGGGTTTGCGGGGAATTCACACCCCGCAACGCCTGCTAAATGGTGGTAACCAGCGCAGAAACTGGTAAACTATGCCAGCCGTGGTAAGTGGTGCCCTCACGGGGTTCTCACTGCCGCGGTTTTTTGTTGTTCAAAAGCGCTTAAAATAGTGGGTGCGCAACCCAAACAGAGACCTAACCTGAGTGAAGTACTGGCAGTTACCGCAAGCGGTTGAAGAAGTGTTGCCCGAACAGGCCAGCGCCATGGAGGCACTGCGTCGCGATCTGCTTGATCTGTACAAGTGCTGGGGCTACGAGCTGGTATTTCCGCCTTTAATTGAATACAGCGAGTCGTTGTTGACTGGGCTGGGCGCCGATCTCGATTTGTTAACCTTTAAGCTTACCGACCAGCTGACAGGGCGAACCTTAGGTATTCGTGCAGACATCACGCCTCAGGTAGCGCGCATCGATGCGCACTCTTATCTAAAGCAAGGTGTGTCGCGTTTGTGTTATGCGGGCACGACTTTACATACCCACCCTAAGTCCTTAATGGCCTCGCGCTGCCCTGTTCAGGTGGGTGCAGAACTTTATGGCGACAGCAGTGAGCAGGCAGACATCGAGATCATTGGCCTGTTAATCGAAACGCTGCGAACCTCTGGTGTGGGTGCTTTGACCTTAGACATTGGTCATGTTGGCGTGTATCAAGCGGTTTTCGCTGCGGCCGGCATTGGTGAACAAGACACGGATATATTTGATGCCTTGCAGCGAAAGTCTGCGCCAGATCTTGAGGTCGCACTGCAGAATAAGCCGCCCGAAACTCGGGAATGGTTGACCGCTTTAATGAATATGCACGGTGGCATCGATACTTTAGCGCGGGCGCGCCAGACCTTCGGTAGCAGTGTGCCCGCCGTAAGCCAAGCGATTGAGCAAATTGAAACCGTCATTAAGGCCTTGTCGGTCGTCGCTCAAGACATCGACTGGTATGTAGATTTAGCGGAATTGCGTGGTTTGAATTACCACACGGGTCTTGTTTTTGCAGCGTATGCCAAAGGAGCAGGGCAAGCCCTAGCGAATGGCGGGCGCTACGATTCGGTTGGTGAAATTTATGGGCGAGCGCGTGCCGCAACGGGCTTCGCCGTCGATTTAAAAACGCTTTTAGCGCAAGGCCGCTACCAAACAAATTCGCAAGGCGGCATTAGTGCGCCGTCAATTATGGATACAAAACTGGAGTCTTTGGTAAACGATTTGCGCGCGAGCGGGCAGATTGTTATTCGAGCTTTACTGACTGAGCATGATGAGCGCTGCGATCGCGAAATCGTGTTGATCGATGATGTCTGGACGGTGCGTCCAATAGGTAATAAAACAGTATGAACAAACACGTAGTGGTACTCGGCACTCAATGGGGTGACGAAGGTAAGGGTAAAATTGTAGATCTTTTGACCGATCAAGCCGAAGTTGTAGTGCGATTTCAGGGTGGGCACAACGCGGGTCACACCTTGGTTATTAACGGTGAAAAAACTGTACTGCACCTAATTCCCTCAGGTATTTTACGTGACCACGTTCAGTGTTTGATCGGAAACGGCGTTGTGCTTGCGCCCGATGCTTTACTGACCGAAATGCGCAAGTTAGAAGCGACTGGAGTACCAGTGCGTGATCGCTTGAAGTTGTCGGCCGCGTGCCCATTGATTTTGCCCTACCATGTGTCTTTAGACAAAGCGCGCGAGTTGAAACGCGGTGATGCAAAGATAGGTACTACAGGGCGTGGCATTGGCCCTGCTTACGAAGACAAAGTCGCGCGACGTGGCCTGCGCTTGGGCGACTTGAACAGTCCCAAGCGGTTCGAAGATCGCCTGCGCGAAGTGTTGGATTATCACAATTTCGTGTTAACTCAGTATTACCAAGTCGATGCGGTTGATGTGCAGGCTTGTTTTGATGAAGCCATGACCATGGGTGAAGAATTGCTGCCCATGACTATTGACGTTACCGCGGCTTTGCAGGCTTATCGTGCGGCCGGTGCAAGAATATTATTCGAGGGCGCGCAGGGATCACTGCTAGATATTGATCACGGTACTTACCCTTTCGTGACCAGTTCGAATACGACCGCAGGCGGCACCGCCACGGGTTCAGGTTTTGGTCCGCTATATTTGGATTATGTGCTGGGGATTACCAAAGCTTACACGACACGCGTGGGCGGCGGTCCTTTCCCAACAGAATTGTTTGATGCCACGGGTGCTCGTTTAGCCGAACGCGGTCACGAATTTGGTGCGACTACGGGGCGCCCTCGCCGCTGTGGTTGGTTTGATGCCGTGGCTTTGCGTCAGGCGGTAAACATCAACTCAGTGTCGGGCTTGTGCTTGACTAAGCTTGATGTGCTTGACGGTTTAGAGTCCATTCGTATTTGTGTCGCTTATCAAGATGCCGATGGCAATGCTATGGCTGCGCCAGTAGATGCCGAAGATTACGCTAATGTTGTGCCTGTCTACGAAGAAGTTCCTGGTTGGACTCAATCCACCATTGGTGCAAAAACTTTGGAAGAGCTGCCACAAGCTGCTCGTCATTACATCGAACGTATCGAGTCCATCGTTGGTGCGCCCATTGATATAATTTCTACGGGTCCCGACCGAGTCGAGACCATTGTACTTCGTCACCCCTTTGCCTAGGTGGTTTAGGTGCCAAATAGCTTGGCACCTAAAGGCGATATTGGCGGTAGTGGGTAAGGTTGGCAGCCAGTCAGTTGTTCAACTTCGTTAAGCAGCAGTGAAGCTAAACCCTGTCGGCGATACAATCCTCGCACGAAAATGTATTCAATGCCGCCATCGGTCTGATAGCGAACAAATCCCGCTGTTGAGTCTAGCGTCTTATAGGTTACGACACCTTCAATTCGGGTCACGTCTACCACATACTTGGGTAGTGATTCTGAATTCCCTAGCGCGCAGGCTGTGTCTACCATAACCTAAACCCATTAAAAGTTTGCAGTGTATACGCAGCCGTCAGGGTGCTGGATTAGCTGTGTCAGGTATCTCTCGCCTCGCTTAGGCGAGGGTAAAACGTTGGCAGCACAAACAAAGTAAAGAGCGTGCCCACGCACATCCCAGCCGCAATCATAAGACCCATAGCAAAGCGACTTGCGGCGCCTGCGCCGTTTGCAAGTAACAAGGGCATTACGCCTAGAACGGTTGCAAAAGTTGTCATTAATATTGGTCGTAGGCGCATGGTGGCAGCTTCTGCAACTGCTTCGAAGCGATCTTTGCCTTCTTGCTCGAGCCGATTGGCGAAATCCACAATCAGAATGCCATGCTTGGCGATTAAGCCGACCAGCGTGAGCAAGCCAACTTGCGTGTAAATATTTAAGGTCTCCCATCCCAACGCCAGCGGTAATAGCGCACCAAATAAGCTCAAGGGCACACTCACCAGAACGACTAGAGGGTCCCTGAAACTATTAAATTGTGCGGACAACACAAGATAGATCAACACCAGTGAGGCGCCAAACAAGAATAAAAAACTATTGCCTTCTTGCACATAGCGGCGTGATTCGCCCTCGTAGCCAGCGCGATAGCCTTTCGGTGCTAGTGTGTTCAGTTCTTGTTCCAAGAAGCTTAGGCCGTCTCCTAAAGTGTTTGGGGGCATCATCATGCCTTGAATAGTAATGCTGTTAAGCTGTTGATACTGTGAGCGCACATTCGGCTGCACGACTGTGCTCACGGAAATCACCGACGACAGCGGGATCATTTTCCCCGACAAACTGCGTACGTAGTACTGTGATAAATTGGAACCGCTTAGACGGAAATCATCTGCTGCTTGCGGAATGACGCGATAGGTTCGGCCTTCTATGGCAAAGCGGCTGACCTCGGCGTCGCCCAAAAGCGTTTGCAGGGTCTCTGCAATTTCGGGCATTTCGACGCCTAGCGCTGCAGCATGCTCGCGATCGATATGCACCTTAAGTTCGGGGCGAGAGTGCCGTATCGACTTGTTAACAAAAATAAATTTGCCAGACTCGCGAGCCTTGGCAAGCAGCTCTTCGGCGACTTGCTCAAGTTGCGCGTAGTTGTCGGTTGACGCCACCACAAAATTAACGGGCAAGCCGGAGTCAACGCCGGGCAGTGCTGCCCAAGCAAAGGTGTAAATTTCTAGACCAGCAACTGTCGAGTATTTTTGCTGCGCCTCGGCGATAATTTCTGACTGATGGCGCTCGCGTTCATCCCACAGTTTGAGCTCTAGCCCACCAAAAATTTGATCCTGTTGGTTCACTTGCCACGCTGTTTGAATTTCAGGAATGGTACGCCACAAATCGATCATCTGCTGGGTATACGCATTTACGTAGTCAATGTTGGCATAATCGGGTGGGCTCGCGAACACAAAAATACTGGCGTTGTCTTCTTCTGGGGCGAGCTCGCGCTGCGCCAGTAAAAAGCTTAGAGGTAGACTTAAGAATATGACGCCCGCAAAGAGCCACACTGCGCCCCGGTTTGCTAAGCATGCCTCGATGCCGCGGCGATAGACCCGATCAAGTCGATGAAATTGCGCATCTACCCAGTCGGCGGTTTTACCCTGTTCTTTTAGCGGGCGCAAAATTTTGGAACACATCATAGGGCTAAGTGTCAGGGCAATTAAGCCAGAAACTAGCACAGCACCAGCAAGGGTTAGCGCAAATTCGCTGAACAATGTGCCGGTAAGTCCACCGACAAAAGCGATGGGGGCATACACTGCGGCTAAAGTCAGGGTCATGGCGACGACCGGCAATGCCACCTCTCGTGCGCCCATCAAGGCTGCATTAAGCGGTGTTTCACCTTCTTCAATATGCCTGTGAATATTTTCAACCACTACAATGGCATCATCAACGACTAAGCCAATAGCAATTACCATAGCTAGCAAAGTAAGCAGGTTGACTGAAAAGCCGACGACCCACAGGCCGAATAAAACGCCTACCAGGCTAAGTGGTATTGCAACCAGCGGAATAATGACCACACGCCAAGATCCCAAAAATACAAGTATCACGCCAATTACAATTAAGGTGGCCTCAACAAGTGTCATGCCCACTTCTTCAATGGCTTTTTCTATATAGATCGAGGCATCGGAGTCGGCATCTGCAACTAAATCGGCGGGCATTTCGGGCGCTAAGTCAGCAAGCTTTTGCTTCACGCGTTGCGCGACAGCCAGCGGGTTGGCGCCCGGTGCACTGGTAATTGACACAAATACGCCAGTATTACCATCAGAGTACACGGTAACATTGTAGCGCTCGCTCCCAAGTTCTACTCGGGCAATATCTTTAAGACGAACGCGTTGGTCGCCCGTTTGTCGAACAATAATTTCAGCGAATAAATTCGGGTCTTCTATGTCGGTTTCTACGTCCACGGCAGTGCGTGTCCAAGCACTTTCGACCCCACCAGGTGTCGCGCGTACATTATTGCGTTGCAGTGCACGATTTAACTCAGCCGCGGTAATGTTATAAGCCGCCAGTTTCTCGGGCTGCAACCAAATGCGCATGGCAAAAACGGTACCCGACAAGACCTGCGCTTGGCCCACCCCTTCGATGGTGGCAAGCTCGGGCTGAATGGCGCGGTACAAGTAGTCCGTAATTTGCTTGGTGTTTAATTGCTTGCTGGTAAAGGCGATGTACATCATCGCGTCATCGCCTTGACTGGTGGTTACCACAGGATCCTCGATTTCGCGAGGCAACTCATACTTGGCCTCGCTTATCTTGGCTATCACCTCGTTCTGCACCATAGTGGTGTCTTCGTTTAATCGCACGTGCACTTGAATGGTCGACATGCTTGGGGCGCTGGTGGCCGTTAGATAGTCAATTCCTCGCGCACCGGCAATGCGCCGTTGCAGAGCGTCGGTAACATAAGCCTGCACGGTATCGGCACTGGCCCCCGGGTAGGCGGTTTGCACGATAATGACTGACTTCTCGACCTCTGGGAATTGGCGCAGTTCCAGACGGTTGAACGACTGAGCGCCGGCAACTAGCAGTAAGGCGCTTATGACAACAGCAAGAACGGGGCGGCGGATGAATACATCAGTGAAGTTCACAGCGGGCTGTCCTCGCTGACGGTTACGCTGGCGCCCGAATACAGCTTATGTTGCCCTGCCGTGATGACCGTGTCACCGACCTTAATGCCAGAGCGAATTTCAACACGCTGACCTATGTGTTCACCCGTACTTACCATGCGCATGGACGCCACCGGGCCATTGTCGGTTTGTTCTACAACGTATACGGCGTCGCCACGCAGGGCATAAGTGACGGCTGTTTCTGGCACAGTAACCACCTCGTTTTGGTCCTTTAGCAGTATCGCAATACGAACGAATTCTCCCGGAAATAAAGTGCTCGTATTCAGTCGTGCTCTAAAGCCGCGAGTGCGGTCAGTAGGGTCAAGCCTTGGGTCGGCCTCGGAAATTGTACCTTCGGCTAATAGCTCTTTATTGGCTGTTTCAATACGTACCGTAAGGCCCAGCTCGACATCACGTGCCTGCGTCGCGGGCAAATTAAACTCGACTTCAAGATTCTGCGCGGTGGTGATATCTACCAAAGGCTCACCGGCGCTAACATAATCACCCACATTGACCATAGGAACCCCGACCAGACCGGCAAACGGTGCTAGTACTCGCTTTTGTCGAATGCGAGCAATAGTCTCTTCTACTCGTGCAGTTGCTGCTTGGAATTGTGCTGAACGAGTATCGAGCTGGCTTTGTGATATTGCCTTATCTTTTGCCAGAGCTTGATCCCGGTTTAGTAAGGTTTCGGCTAGTGCTTGTTCGGCCTGATAGCGACGGAGCTCTGCCTGCTCGATGCTGTCGTCTAGCTGCACTAGGATTTGTTTGTTGGTGACCATTTGGCCGCCTTCGAAAGACAGCATCGATACTCGACCTCCGACCTCGGCTTTTAATAGGCTTTCTTGATCCGCGATAATGGTGCCGACCGCCGAGATTGTGCGTTGAATAATTTCTACTTGCGCGATGTCGGCGTTTATCGTAACTGGCGCGGGGCTGAAGTCCATTTCGGCCAGCGCCGAAAATTTGTTGTAAAGGTAGGTGCCAACGCTGCCAAAAATAGCGATAAGTAAGCCGGCAGAAAGTAGGTAGGCTCGCACGGAAAAACTCCTAATCGAATTGATACGCCAAGCGTAACACGCTTGTTATGTGAATAGGTTATGATACGCGTTTTTGCGAGAGTTGGTTTGGGAGGAGCTATGAAAAAGCAGTGGCTGGGATGTGTCGGTGCGGCCCTATTGTTAAGTGCCTGCGCCAGTGAATCTGGTCTGCAGAAGTCGACTACCCTAGTGCCAAGGACGGCCGTATCGCCTTCGGGCTATGAAGCTGGCGTCGCCAAGTTGCAGCACAACTTAGATCGAACAATGGTGCAAACGCCCGGTGCCGCCAAAAATGTCATTTTATTTGTCGGCGACGGCATGAGCATTCCTACCGTCACCGCAGCCCGAATATACGAGGGGCAGCTTTTAGGTGGCAGCGGCGAAGAGCATAATTTATCGTTCGACAAGTTTCCCTTTGTCGGCTTGTCTCGCACTTATAACACAGATGCACAAACCCCAGACTCTGCTGGCACGATGACAGCGATGGTGACTGGAACAAAAACCCGCGCAGGGGTGCTCAGTGTAGGGCCTGATGTCGTTACCGGGAATTGCGCGTCACAGCAAGGCAATGACCTGACATCGATATTGACCTTGGCGGAGCTTGCCGGCAAGCGAACAGGTATTGTTTCTACAGCGCGAATAACACACGCGACCCCTGGTGCGTTGTACGCCAATAGCGTGAATCGCGATTGGGAGAACGATGCGGAGCTTAGTGATGAGGCCAAAGACAACGGCTGCGAAGATATCGCATCGCAGTTAATCAGTTACGCTGCGAGAGCTTCAGCTAGAACGGGCGCAGATATCGATGGCCCAGAGCTGGTGCTGGGTGGTGGTGCGAGCAGTTTTTTACCAAAAGACGCTGTAGACGAGCCGTTTAAAGGCAAGCGCGCTGATGGCCGCAACTTAGTCAATGAATGGCAGCGCTTGGGTTCAACAGCGTCTTACGTGAGCACAAAAGACGAATTAACTGCGGTCACGTCGTCGCAGTTGCCGGTGTTGGGTTTATTTAGTGCCTCGCACATGAGCTACGAGGCTGATCGAGTCGCCAAGCAAAGCCAAGAGCCGAGCTTAGCTGATATGACCCGTAAAGCCATTGAGCTGCTCGATAACCAAAATGGCTACTTTTTAATGATCGAAGCAGGGCGTATCGATCATGCTCACCATGCGGGCAGTGCTGGGGGTGCGCTCAGCGATGCTGTGGCACTGTCGGATGCTGTTGCCGTTGCTAAGCAGTTAACCTCTGACGATGACACCCTAATCATTGTAACCGCCGATCACAGTCATGTGATGACCATTGCGGGTTACCCTCGTCGCGGCAATCCGATTTTAGGCAAGGTCGTCCCCATAGGTAAAGACGAGGTGGCGTTGGCGGCCGACGGCGAACCTTACACGACGTTAAACTACGCCAATGGACGCGGCTATGCGGATTTGGGTGATGAAACTAACGCCGATGTGCGCTATGCGTCCGAAATTAAGGCAGGTCGTCACTTACATGGAGAAGTTGATACCACCTCTCCAGGCTATCATCAGGAAGCCCTAATACCATTAAATTCAGAAACACACGGAGGCGATGATGTGGGGATTTTTGCGAGCGGTCCGGGGGCACATTTGTTAAGCGGTAGCCTCGAACAAAACGTAATTTTTCACGTAATGCGCTACATGGCAGCTCTGCCTGAGTCCAGGTAAAGTGGAACAGCACCGGCAGCTGTGGGATCTGACTTTTACAGCTGCCGATATCTTGCGCTTACAGAACCGCTTCGACAGCAGCGACTAGGTCTTTATCGTCAGGTCGGGTCATGCTGCCCCATTTCTCTAAAACTTCACCTTCGGCATTGACTAGGTATTTGTTAAAGTTCCAGCTGGGTTTAGACGTTTTTTCGTTTAAGTGTTTGAACACAGGGTTAACGTCATCGCCTTTGACTGGCGTTGGTGCCATCATGGTAAATGTCACGCCGTAGTTAACGAAACACACTTCGGCCGCTTTCTCTTCGTTGTCGTCCTCTTGCTTGAAGCTATCCGAGGCAAAGCCCACGACCTCGAAGCCACGGTCCTTGTATTGCTTGTATAGTTCTTCTAAACCCTCGAACTGTCCGGTAAAGCCACAGTGGCTAGCTGTGTTAACAATAAGCATGGGTTTGCCCGCATGGGTTTCACACAAATTGACCGTCTCTTTAGAATGCAGCTTGCGCAGATCATGGTTCAAATAATCAGGACAGCTTGCAAGCGCAGATGTACTCAGACCTATCAGGGCGGCACTTAACAGCAAGTTTTTCATGGGATATCTCTCGTGTTTTTTGAGTAGTACGTAATTTAGCTCAGTGCGGTTCACGCCGACAACACTTTAAAGGCTTTGCTGAGCTCGGCGTCAACTTGAAGCTTGCGCAGAGCCGACTTTTCGAGTTGTCTTACGAGTTCGCGACTAACTTCGAGTTGGTCGGCAAGCTGCGCAAGCGTTCGAGACGGTCGCCCGTCTAAGCCCCAGCGCGCCGTCACAATCATTTGTTCACGCCGGTCCAATTGTTTTAGCTGTTGTTCCACTAGACGCTTCAGGCTGCGCGATTGCGCTTGTTCCAATGCGGGGTTAGAGGCTTCGTCAACTAGGGCCGATTCAGGCAATGCGTTAGTGTCTTCGTCGTCATCGCCCTGAATAGACACCGTTAGATTCGTGAGCTGTGTGAGCTCGCGCACTCGGTCTAAGGTAAAACCGCTTTGTTCCGCAAGCTCTGCCACCGACGGCTCCTCGCCGCGCTTGTCCATGAACTCATTACGCACACGATAAAGCGCATTCACCTCTTGGGTGACGTGGGTAGGGTAGGTAACTAAGCTGCCGTTGCCCTCGCACACCCGCTGGATATGCTGATTTGTCCAGTTGTAGGCGTAGGTAGAAAAGCGGAAGCCTAAGCGGTAGTCAAATTTTTCGGCGGCGCGCACTAAACCGATAATGCCTTCTTGCACCAGGTCTCGCACGGCAATGCCGCGGTTTTGGTTCTCGCGAGCTAGTTTGTACACCAACCGAATGTTGTGCATGACCAGTTTGTCTCGCGCCGCCAGGTACCCTTGCACTGGTCCCATGAGAGATTGGCGCAAGGCCTTCTGGCGGTTGAACGGCCAGGTCTGCCAGTTTGGGTTCCAAGTAGCTAAAGCGTCGGCCAAGGTGTCTTTACGGGTGCGTCCACAAGCGCGTTCAGCCACGATAGCCAAGGCAATCATGAAGGTTGCCGGCCACTGGCTGCATTCAATTCGCTTTAAAACTTCAGTTTCTGGGGCGCCGGTTTGCATGGCTTGTATTAGGGCCTGCGTAGGCGTTAGCCAAGCCTTGCTGTTAGCTATTGATTTAAGATCGCGCTTCAATGTGAAGTAGTGACTGCGTTGCGCAAACTGCTCGATGTCAGCTTGATCTTCCACCATGGCACAACAAACTTCAGTTACAAAGTCTTTGCCGTCGGGATCCTTCAACAACTGCAGTAGTGCTTGATGAGCAAAATCCCATTTTTGTTGGTCGATTGCCTGCTCTTGCTCTGCATTCAATAGAGGGAAGCGTTCGGCCTCACCAAAAAAGAAGTCAACATTCTCGTCAATATCACCTGCAAACATCACCATGGGACTCTCCTACAAGCCATTACTGTACATTTTACGCATTTAACAGCGGTCGGATTTGCTAAGTTATACGATTTGTATAACTATTAGTGAGACAAAATTGGAACAAGGTGGGATATATGGGAGCATTCGAGCTAGAAGCACGGCCGCTGTACGGTATTGGCACGGTGGCGCGGTTAACGCGGATTAAGCCCGGAACATTGCGCATATGGGATCGTCGCTACGGTTTGGGCGCAAGCTATAAATCGAAATCGGGCCGCAGAATGTACACTCAAACCGATCTCGAGCACCTGCAAATTGTGGCGAATCTTGTTGATCGAGGGTACCGCATTGGTGAGATAGCGAACATGGAGCGCAAAACGCTCGCAGCTTTGCTAGACCAAGCAGGCGCCGGTCAAGGTGTTACCACCAAAATTCGTATTAAGACGCTGTGCCTTGGGGCATCATTTTGCGACTGGTTAGACCAACACCCTAATGTGGTGTCGGGTTTGGATGTGCGTTTAATGCGCGAGGAGCTCGAATCGGCCGTCGCGTCGGGTGACCTCGAGACTCTGCCTGCCAGAATCCTAATTGTATCTGTGGGTCAGCTCAGTCGTGTACAGGTTGATCTTATTGAGCAGGCCCGAAGGCAAATCGGCGCACCTTTAACGCTTGTGGCCTACGAATTTGCCAATCCGCATTGGATCGAGCAGTTAGCCGAGCGTGGCGTCGCCTGTTTGAAAGGGCCGCTTGATCAAGAGCGACTCGCCGTGCATATGGCAGGCATTCGCCAAGCGGTCGAATTAGATCAGGGGAACAGCGATGCCGGTGAGCTTGCTCTACTCAAACCAAAATTATTCGACACCGCAAGGCTTGCTGAGCTTAAAAAAATTGATTCCTTGCTTCCCTGTGGTTGCACTCATCATTTGGCTGAGTTGATAGAGTCGCTATCGAACTTTGAGCGGTACTCTAGCGAGTGTGCGGTAGAGGGCTGGTCTGACGCGGCTACGCACGCTTGCGTGCATGCTTATATTAACCAAGCCAGATTTTTGGTCGAGCGTGCCTTGGCCTCAGTCTTAGAGGAGAAATCAGATCGTGAGTGAAGCAAACAAGAAAGAAGCCGCAGTACCTGTACCCTGTCGCGGATGCATTGCCTCCTGCCCTTATAAAGGGCGTTGTAAAGGCACACCTTGGAGATCTTTACCAGAAACGGGTATCAGTAACTTGGGTGGCCGCGATGACGCAGGTACTTAAAGTCGCCCTGGGCGATATCAGCGAGGCTACCGTCATAGATAGAGTGCTGATCCTGTCGTTAATGCCGTCGCTATACACAGCGCGTCTTGAGATTGATGGTCAAACTTATTTGTTGACCGAGAAGGGTACCTCGATTCGCAGGCCGTCAGCTGAGGCACTAAAGCGTATTCTTGCTCGGGCGCAGGTTGGCGAGTACCGCATGATCCATTCCAGCGCCTACGATGAAATGATCGGTCAAGGTATCAAAGTCGAAAACCAAATGGATGTGCCTGCGTAGTCAGGCACCCAGGGCTATTACCTCATCAAAAGCAACTTTTAGGCAGCGCTCAAATCGGGCTGTGTCCTCAATTGCGGCTTTATCCAACTGGATACCGATATGGGCCACATCGTTTTGGGTGTATAGAGCTACCATTGCCGCCACCCCGGGTAGAGGAGCAAAGGGGTAAGATCTGACAATTTTACTGCCTGCGAGGTAGGGCGCAAAGGGGTAACCTGGCACGTTGCTGGCTTGGATATCGACCTCTGCCATGCTGTCCGCGATTTTATCCACCACGAATTGCGGAGCGCCTTTTATGGTTGGCGCAACCCAAGACATTAAACCCAAGGCAGGCTCTTGCACAGCTGAGCGCACCATGTCACCAATACGCGCTGCAATTTCATGAGGGTCGTTTAGGTCCATAGGTAGCGCTAGTTTTACGGGGGCTATGTGGTTGCCCGCCGTTTGTTCGACGTCATTACCGCGCCTAACATTGACCGGAATGGTTAGGGGCATGGTCTCGATAGGGCAATGCAGCTCGTCGTGGTAGCGTTTTAACCCAAGTGTTAGCGCCGTCAGATACCCATCGTTGACCGACCACCCCAAATTTTTAAGTGCCTGCTTAAACGGAGGGAAAGGAAAATCCCACGCAAGGAAGCGCCGCGACATACCCCGTTCTGCCAACACGGGCGAGCCCGGCGCGCCTTTGGTACCGTAAAGTCGCTGCACCGACTCGAGTAATGCTTTATCTTCGCGCCATTGACCGAGTGGCGACGTCAGGTGAGCAAGAGCAATCTTAGCTGCGCCAGTAGCAAGACGTTTAGCGTCGGGTAGGCTGTCGCGTAAATCTGCTCTGGCTCGTGCCAGCCAGGACATTGGTTGCACCAATGGCGGGTCTAAGAACTCGCGAAGGGTGCCATCGGCCTGGGTATCAAATAACGATAAAAACAGCTGTACCGCGCCCATACCATCGGCAACGGCATGGTGCATGCGGAACATAAATGCGGATTTACCTTCGGGATGCTTGACGTTCTCGACAAGCAGCGCTTCCCAAAGAGGGCGCGACAGATCTCCAGGCTTGTTAATAAAATTACAGGCAAGCTGCAGTAAATCGTCAAATGAGCCGCCTCGAGGTAATGCGACATGCTCGAAATGCTCTTGTGGGTCAAAATACTCCGCCGCTTGCCAGCGGGCATAGCCCAGTGGCGTTGGTGCAGGCACGACGACTTGGCGCAAACGAACAAACTCGCGGCTGGCGCGCTCGAGCTGTTCCATCAAACGCGATGTGCTAGGTTTTTTATCTAGTATCACCAGCGACAGCACCCAGTTACGCGTTTTGGGGTTGCTTTCGGCGCGCAACATAATCTCGTCAAGCGCACTCAGTCGATCGTCAAAGTGAAAGCCTTGGGTCATAAGGTATCCAAGCGTCTAAAAATCGTAGGATATCGAATTCATGGAGTGCTGTAACGCACTAAGAGGTGCTAATCCTTCACAAACTAACTAGCTGTTTTGCCTAAGCTCTGCTAAAAACTGTTCGGGCGCCATGGGTCTTGCAAAATAGTAACCCTGTAATACGTCGCAGTTAAGCGCGGCTAGAGCCTCAGCTTGCAGTAAGGTCTCGACGCCCTCGGCTACCACTTTACTGTGCAGTGAGTGACTCATTTCGATAATAGCTTTTGCAATATTTTGGCTTTCGGGGTGTTCGGTAATTTGATCGACGAAGCGCTTGTCGATTTTGATGTAGTCGATGGGTAGCTGTTGCACGTAACCTAAGCTTGAGTAACCCGAGCCGAAATCATCGATCGCTATGCTGCAACCCAAAGCTTTTATGCGGTCTAAGCTATTTTGCACTCGCGTTAAGTCGTCTAGAAACAAGCTTTCAGTGACTTCAATGGCTAAACGAGACAGGTCGACTTCGGTCCCCGCTGCAGCCTCTTGGATGGTTAATGCTAAGTCCTGATGTTGGAACTGGGCTGGCGAAATGTTAATCGACAACCAAAAGTCCGGGTTAATTTTCTGTATATCGCCAAGTTGTTCAATAGCGCTTTTGATCACCCATTCGCCAATGGGTAAAATTAAGCCACAACTCTCGGCAACGTTAATGAAGTCTAGGGTCGAGCAATCGCGCGGACCTTTGGTCCAGCGCAGCAGGGCCTCAGCCGCAAGCCAGGTGCCATCTTTTGTGGTAAGAGGTTGCAAAGCAAATGAGAATTCGTTTTGGATAAGTGCGCGTTGTAAGTTGTGCCTAATATTACGATCTCGTTGCCGACTGACATCCATACCCGGGTGATACATGACACACTTTGGGCTACTGAAGCGAGATTGTTTGCTTTTTTGGTTGGCGGTTTGTACCGCTTGCAGTAAATTATCGAAGGTTTGCCCATCGTGTGGGAAGCAGGCTGCCCCCGCACTCAAAGTGATGGCAACGCGCTCACCATTGTTAAGATCAAAATGGTCTATTGAGGTTACGAGTTGCTCGAGATCAACAAAGGCCTGCGTCGCCTTAACGTTTCGATGGAATAAAACTACGAACTCGTCGGCCGCCAAACGTGCTACCGCGGCTGTGTCTTCAAAACGATCAAACAGTAAATCAGCAAGAGCTTGCAGAGTCCAATCTGCTGTGCGCTGGCCAAAACTCTCGTTGATTAACCGAAATTCATTGATGTCGACTAAGCCCAAAGTAAAGCCAGTACCGCAGTCCTGCGCCTCTTGTTTTGCGCTGGCAAAAAGTTGCTCGAAGTAACGGCGGTTAGCCACCTGGGTCAACGAGTCTTTGTTAGATAAGGCCAAAGCTTCTTCTTCGCGCTTTACCTGTTCTTGTACATCGATTAGAGCCCCAAGCAAAATGGGGTCTTGGGTCTCTGAGCGAGACGCGACGGCACTTAGCCCAAACCATCGGTACTGGTCATCTTGGTCTTTGAAGCGTACACGGATATCTATTTTGGTTCTTAAGTAACTCAGCTCCGAGAAAGTCTCACGAAACAATGTGAGATCATCTGGATGCAGTGCCTCTTTCAATTTTTTGAAGTCGACGACCTCATCTAATTTAAACTTTAGTAGAGTGGTGTCGCCACCGTTCACTTGGAAAGTGTGGTGGGTGATATCGTAGGTCCAGCTGACGGCGCGCGCGGCCGTTAGAATGATCTCTAAGCGCTGTACGGCCGAGTTAAGTCGGTTGGCATTGTCCTCTGCAAGCTTAGTTTGTGCCTGCAGTGCGCTAGTGCGTTGCTGGACCTGCTCGTCTAGGTGTTCGTTGCTGCGCTCTAGAATTTGGTTAACTTCAAAAAGTTCGCGGCTTTTTGATTCTAGTAACTCTTCGGCCTGGGCGCGCGCTGCTCGCTCTCGCTCGAGGCGTTTGCGCAAGTAAGAAGATTCTGTGGAGTCCCCCGTTGAGCTCATTGACGAGTAATGGTGATATCGGTGTAAAACGTATCGTCGGTGTTGTGGTGTTCAAGCGTTACCGACAGGTTTTCATGGTAGTAATCCGAAGCCCCAAGAATAAGACCTTCTGCCATATAAGCGAAGGGGCGACAAGAACTGTATTTAAGTAATAGCTGGCTTTCGCTGAGTCTTCTGGCATCGAAGTTGGGGAGTTCGGCGTCGGGGTACAGCTTTAGTACTTCAGGGTGGATGATGTCGTCCAAGGAGCTGAATAGTTCAAAGCTACTACCAAATTCTAGTCTCATACCTTTTAGCTGGGCGTGAAGTTTGGGGTATATGAAACGTCCATAGGTAATTAAAAGCTGCGGTGCTGGCGTTTCGGTGATCTTACTAAGCGTGCCTACTAGCGCCAAAATCTCGGTATGATCGTAGGTTCCCACAGCTGTATACACACCGCCGGACGGGAGGTCGCATTCATCGATAATTTTTTCAGCCACTTCAAAGCCGAATGCTTGCTCTACTAAATCAAAAAATTCAGTAAAAATAATACCTTTCATATACGGCTCGCCAGCAAAAAGTTAACACTTTGTAATTTTGTGTAGCATATAACGCTTACTTTGTATAAGCAAAAGTTCGGTGCTAGTGAAATGCTATTTTTTTGCCTAATGTAGATCTTTAACATTGTAAAGTGACCTAGGTGCCACTCGTTTGGGTTTTTTCGCATCAATGTTGTCTTCGGGAATTGACGTGAATAACGATGCGCTAAGTTCGGTTTTGCTTCGGCACGTAACTAGGGGGTATGTTCGATTACGCAACCCCTTAAGTGTCATAACCAGCTTTAGACATTGACAGGCTCACGCAGCCGATTAGTGTTAAATATTCACGTTAAAAAATGGTCACATTAGACTAAAGTTCAAGGGTACTTGGGTAAACTTAAGGCGGGTGAATGCGCCCGTCAATAAGAATTATGAATCGTGAGGTGTCCACATGAAGTCTAACAAGTTAAAAGTACTAAGCATCGCGGTTCCCCTAGCATTGGCTAGCGCAATGTCTCAAGCCCAAGGGCCTATGGAAGAGATTATCGTCACTGCCTCTAAACGAGCCCAAACTTTGCAAGAAGTTCCTATCGCGGTTTCGGTGACTACGGCACAGACGATCGAGCAAGCTGAAATCCGCGATGTGTTAGATTTACAGTCGGTGGTGCCTTCGTTGCGTGTATCGCAATTGCAAAACTCTAATCAAACCACTTTTATCATTCGTGGCTTTGGCAATGGCGCGAACAACCCTGGTATCGAGCCGTCGGTAGCGGTGTTTGTGGACGGTGTTTACCGCTCTCGAGCACAAAGCCAAATTTCTGATTTACCCAAACTCGAGCGTATCGAAGTTTTACGTGGCCCACAGAGCACACTATTCGGTAAGAATGCGTCCGCTGGTGTCGTAAGTGTGGTTACGGCGGCCCCTACCTACGAGCCCGAAGGATACGTTGAACTGGGCCTTGGCAATTACAATAACCAGACGGCAAAAGGCTATTACAGCACGGGGCTGACGGATAAGGTTGCCCTAAGCGTTAGTGGTTCTATGAACAAACGCGACGGTTACGCTGATAACCTAACCACTGGCAATGACGTGTCGACTCGCGATCGCTGGGGAGTGCGTGCCGATTTGCTGATTGAGCCAAGTGATACCAGCCGTATTCGTATTATTGCGGACTACGACGAACTCGATGAAATTTGCTGTACGGTTGCCAATTTGGTCAATGGCCCTACGGGCGCCGCGGTTGTCGCTTTAGGTGGCAAACTCGATGCAGAAAATCCTTTCAGCTACGATGTATATTACAATAACGACAGTATCAATATCGCAGAAAATGGCGGTATTACCGTGAACGCAGAGTTTGATTTTGGTGGTTTTGATGTTACCTCAATCACTGCTTATCGTGATTCGTTTCTTGATCAGCCGGTATCTGATGTGGATTTTGGAGGTGCCGATTTGATCGGTAATCAGCCAACCTCAACTGATATACAAACCTTTACGCAGGAATTGCGTATCTCTGGCAGTACCGACAGCGTCGATTGGGTTGCGGGTATTTTCTACTTTGATGAAGACATCGACTATCGCAATGGCCTAGATTTTGGCTCGGCATTTTCGGGTTACGTCGATTTCTTAACCGGTGGTGCGGGCACAGTCTTAGGTTTAGAAGCCCTGCTAGGTTACGCCCCTGGCACTTTCCACAACGGTGTGGCCGTGCGCGAATATGCCAAGCAAAGCAATCAGGCGGCCTCAGTTTTTGCGCAAATGGATATTGCGTTAAACGACCGGTTAACCGCGACTGTGGGTTTAAGCTACATCCAAGATGAAAAGGATACGAGTCTTCGACAAGACAACTCCGATGAATTTTCAAAGTTAGATCTAGACGGTACTGACGGCTTTAATGCGCTGGTTGGCTTGACGCTTGCCCAACAGTTTCCGCTGGTGTTTGGTGGTTTACCGTTTAGCGCTCAAAATATTGGCCTAGTGACGTCAACACCCGAGGGTGCTGCGGGTTTCTTGCAGCTGCAACAGGCTGTTGTGGCTGGCGTTTCGCAGGTCGACCTCGCAAACCCCGCCCAAAACCCCTTGTTGGGTTTGCAGGCTCTGCAGTTTTTGCCGCAATTATTGGGTTACCCTAACGCTGGAAACAGCGGGACTTCAGATGACTCTAAAGTCACCTACACCGCGCGCCTAGCGTACGACTGGACAGACTCTATTAACGTCTACGCCAGTTTATCAACGGGCTATAAAGCGACCTCGTGGAACTTGTCACGCGACTCACGACCAACAGCCGCAGAAGTGTCTGCCTTAACCGCTGCGGGCACTGCTCTTCCCGCTAATTTGGTGATTGGCACTCGTCTGGCAGGCCCCGAAGAAAGCGAAGTATTTGAATTGGGTCTTAAAGGGTCTTTTGATTGGGGCTTTGTGAATATCGCAGTCTTTGATCAAACCATCGAGGGCTTCCAATCGAATACATTCACCGGTGCCGCGTTTAGCCTGGCGAACGCAGGTAGCCAGTCGGCTCAGGGTTTAGAGGTCGATGTGGCTTACAACCCAACTGACTCTCTGACCCTGGCCTTCTCTGGTGTATTCTTGGATCCCAAGTACGACAGCTTTACAGGCTCTGCTATTGGCGATATCTCTGGCACCCAGCCGGGTGGTATTCACGAACAAAGCTTGTCGCTGGCGGCAACTTACAATTTCGAGCTTGGCGGTTATGACGGATACGTTCGCATGGACTACCAGTACGAAAGCGAAGTCGATATTCAAGACGGGGGCGCTGCTAACCCGACGTATGCCGCACTGGCCGCCGTGGGGGCAGAAGCTCGCGAAATGAATGTAGTGAATGGTTCGGCTGGCCTTGAAATTGATGGGTGGAATATCAGCTTGTGGGCGCGTAACTTGTTTAACGACGAGCATCTGATTACGAACTTCCCGTCGGTTGCGCAGGCCGGCAGCTTTAATGGGTATCCAAGTCAGCCGCGCACCTTTGGTTTGAATGTTCGCAAGAACTTCTAGGGCGGCAAAGCTTAATTACCAATGATAGGGGGCTTCAAGCCCCCTTTTTTATAAGGTCTGGCAGGGCTCCAGAACCCGTTTAAGAGTCTTAACGTGGGCTACGGTCAAGAATTTCACTGTTTGAATGTAGTTATCCCTTTGTAGTTGCCAATCGTTATATTCGGGTGGGCTTGCCTTGCTAAGCAAAGTTTCTAGGTTGTTACTGGTTATCCGGATACTGTCGGCGCGACTGATGACCGGTGCAAGCCATTGTTGTACGCCCCCAGCAAAATACTTAGCGATGACCGTTTCAAGAATTGTTTTTTGCTTTACTGGGCCGCAGGCTTGTTCTTCTGCATAATCGTCTAAGGTAGTGTTCCAGCGGCTAAAAAAGGTCTGCCCAAGCTGGGTGGCGGCAACGATTACACCTCCATCTCCTGACCGCAGAGTGTTCAGGTGCGCTTCGAATAATGCGTTGTCTGCCGCGTAGTTGCCATCTAGCCACTTGCTGGCCATTGCTGTTACGGCATCTAAGGCTTGCAGTACCTGATCGCTGGTGGTGTCGTTTGGGTAGCCTGCGGGGATTTTCTGGGGCTTCCAGAACTGGTGCCATTCTGGGCCTGCGAGCGTGGCGTTATGAATTTGTTGAGCCAGTTGCTGTTGCTTAAGTGTTTGGCTTTGTTCGAGCAGGGATACCAATTCTTGTTGCTCAGCCTTGGCTTTAAGGTGCGCAATGCAAGCCGGCGCGTGCTGTAAGAACTCTAAATCCAGCAGCAAACGTTGTGAGGGTGCGGCCAATTTGCCAAGGCTTGAGTTGCGCTTACCAATGGTAATCTGAAGCTCACAACCGGTTAACGCCAAAAAATCGAGCGTACCAATATCGCTGTTTTTTAGATTGAGTTGCAATGCTTCTGCTCTGGGCTTTCGGGGCGCTTCAGGGCGCTCGATTGGCGGGAAGCTAAGGTTCAAGGTGCGGCTGAGCCGCGCCTCGTAATCATTTAAAATAGTCTCGCCGCTATTGTTAGAGCAAGCGCCCAGAAATACCGCAAGTGCGACCCATAAAGTTCTTGTGGGCTTCATGGGCGTGTGGTCCTAGGCTTGATCCAAAAGCGCTTTCATGCGGTCGCGAAACGCTAGTAGGTTGCTTGCAGTCTCGGGTACGCGCTCGCGGACCCAGCCAGCAAAGTTCATGGCAACGTACAGGTCAATGTCGGCAAGCGTGACGCTATTTCCAACCAAGAACTCTTTACCTTCAAGCGCGGCATCGAGTGTTTTCCAGCAATGTTGAATACGCATTTGTCCGCGCTCAACCAGTGCGGGAATTTGCGCTAGGCTGACAGGGCCGGGTAGGGCGCGACCCTCAAACGCCGGGTTGCCATTGCGCAACATGTCGGCTACTGCGCTCAGTAAAGTTGTAAAGATTTTGTGGTCCCATTCAAGTACTTGGGCCTTTTCCAGGGCGTTTGTGCCCATCAGCGGAGTCTCTGGATTCAGTAATTCTAGGTACTGGCAGATAGCAACCACCTCGGTTAATTGCTCGCCTGACTCTAAAACTAAACAAGGCACGGTGCCGCTGGCATTTATCGCTTGGTACTCGGGTTTTAGTTGTTCGAGTTTGCCCAGATCAATTTGGGTGGTGGGTAGCTCTAACCCTTTGAGCTTCATAAAGTAAACCAAACGCTGGGGGTTAGGTGCTGGATCGTAGTTATACAAATGCATAGTTAGGCCTTTTTATTGATTCTTAACAGAGTTTGCCCAAATTAATACGTACTCACAAATGTTCTTGGTTTTTTATCCGAGAGTTTCTCGCTATAATGCCGCCACTTTGATTAAAGGGGTAGGATCATGTTCAAAAAATCTGTGATAGTAATCTTCACGGTAATGGTCGCGTCAGCCGCTTGGGCTTTATCGGATAAACAACGTGCAGATATCGAAGCGCGTATCGCCCCCGCGGCTAAAGTGTGCCTGCAAGGTGACAACACCTGTGGTGGCGCTGGCGCAGCGGCGAGCTCGGGTCCGCGCAGTGGCGAGCAGGTCTACAACACGTATTGCACCGCTTGTCACAGTGTGGGCGTTCTTGGTGCGCCCAAAACTGGCAGCGCCGATTGGACCGCGCGTATCGACGCCAAAGGTCTAGAGACAGTCTACGCGAACGGTGTAAATGGTATTGGTGCAATGCCTGTTAAAGGCACTTGCGGTGACTGTTCAGACGAAGAAATTCACGCAGCGATCGACTTTATGGTGCCGCAGGGCTAAATCCAAAGCCTCGAAAAAATGGCGCGCCTTGGTGCGCCATTTTTGTTTTAGCCTAGTAAGTTTCTCAACCCAGCAAGAGTCTCTGAGCCCCGAGTCGCGTTGACCTCCGCCGATTGTTCGTCGTCGTCGTAGCGCTCTAGCAATTCCATGGGCAACTCATCCAAAAAGCGGCTTGGGTCGCAGCTCATGTTTTCGCCGAACTGGCGTCGTTTACGGGCGTAAGAAATGGTTAAAGTCTCGCGTGCTCGAGTAATGCCAACGTAGGCCAGCCGACGCTCCTCTTCGACGGTATCAGCTTCGATACTATTGCGGTGTGGTAAGATGTTTTCTTCAAAACCAATCAGATAAACGTGCGGAAATTCCAAGCCTTTGGCCGCATGTAAGGTCATTAGCTGCACGCTGTCTGGCCCTGAACGTTCTTCTTCTTGCTGTTCCATAAGGTCGCGCAGCATCAAGCGTGCAATAGCTTCTTCTGGCGTTAAATCTTGATCTTCGATCACTTTGTCTAAGCTGGCAATCAAAAATTCGACGTTACCCATGCGCCTCGCAGCGACCGCATCGGAAGAGCTCGTCAGCTGCAAGTGTCCTTCATAGTTCAGATCATCGACCATTGCGCGAATGGGTTTGGCATCGCGAGCCTCGAAGCACTCGCGCTCCCAGTGCGCGATCCACTCGGCAAATTCGCTTAAAGCATTTTGTGCAGCTGCGGCGAGGTCCTCGATTTGATCAGCGCGACCTGCGGCCTCTTTTAGGCTGATGTGATGCTCGTGCGCGAACCGACCCACTGCTTCTAAGGTAACGGCGCCAATTTTACGTTTCGGCACGTTACAGATGCGCAAAAATGCGTTGTCGTCGTCGGGATTAACCAATAGGCGTAAATAACACAGTATGTCTTTGACTTCGTTACGCGCAAAGAACGAGGTGCCACCACTTAGCTGGTAAGGAATTTGAAACCGCTGCAGCTCCAATTCCAACAGTCGCGCCTGGTGGTTGCCTCGATACAGAATGGCATAGACCCCGTAGCGCAAGCCGCGCCGCATTTTGTGATCGATGATCTCAGCTACGACTTGCTCGGCCTCGGCGTGCTCGTCGGCAGCTGCTTGAATGCGAACTTTGTCACCGCGGCCCAGTTCGCTCCACAATGCCTTGTCATAAATGTGTGGATTGTTGGCGATTAGCTCATTGGCACACTGCAGAATTGTGGCGGTAGAGCGATAGTTTTGTTCAAGCTTGATGACTTTTAAATTGGGGAAATCTTCGCCTAAGGCGACTAAGTTTTCTGGTTTAGCTCCACGCCAAGCGTAAATGGATTGGTCGTCATCGCCCACGACGGTTAAGCCTGAGTTGGTGCCCATCAGGTGTCGAATAAGTTCGTACTGACTGCCGTTGGTATCTTGATACTCATCGACCAGCATGTAACGAACGCGGTTTTGCCAGCGGTCTTTGACGTCCGAGTGTTCGCGAAACAGGATGTTGGGCAAAAAAATCAGATCATCAAAGTCTAGGCTATTGTAGGCGCGTAAAGCGCGTTGGTAGCGCTCGTAGCAAGCGCTGTGCAGTATGTCTAAATTTGTTTCGGCACTGCTTTGCGCCTGTTCCGGGGTAATGCCATCGGCTTTATAGGCGCTAATGGCGTTTAAAATTAAGGAGGCTTGGTCAGGGTCGGTATTAAGCTCTTGTATGAGCAGCTCTTTCATTATGGTTACCGCATCTTGTTGGTCAAAGATGCTAAAACCCGGACGCAGGCCCAGTAATTGGTGCTCTTTACGAATAATGGATAAACCCAGCTGGTGAAAGGTACTGACCCACAAGCCCTTGGCTTTTTCGCAAATACCATTGACCCGTGTGCGCATTTCGCGCGCTGCTTTGTTGGTAAAGGTAACGGCTACTACTTTTTTAGGCGGTAGTTCGCACTGTTCCACCAAGTAGGCAATTTTTTGGGTGATTACACTTGTCTTACCGCTGCCGGCACCAGCGAGCACCAGCAAAGGGCCGTCTAAATAGCGAACAGCATCTCGTTGCGCAGGGTTCAGTGTAGTCACGAATAAGGGTGCCTAAAAAAGCGCTAGGGTATCAAACTTTGACGGTCAAAGCTGTTAGAAAGCGCCTTTGTTAAAGTTAATTTGCCGATAACTTAAGGCTTCTAGCATATGGTTTCTTTCAATGCTATCGGCATTGGCAAGATCGGCAATGGTGCGCGCCACTCGAAGTGCCCGGTGGACCGAGCGGCCCGATAATTGGAACTTATCCGCCGCCAAGGTCAGGGTTTGTTTGGCGGCATCACTGCAGTACGTATTAGCCAAGGTTTCACCATGGGCACTGGCATTGAGTGTGCTTTGGCGTTGATACGCGCTGGCTTGCGCTGCAGAGACTCGGGCGGCAACCGCAGCCGATTTTTCAGCTTGACTACCCTTCTCTAGCAAGGTTTTGGCATCGAGTCGTTCGACTCGACAGAATAAATCGATTCGGTCAAGCAGAGGACCTGACAAACGAGCCTGGTAGCGCTCGATCTGATCGTTGCTGCATCGGCAGCGGCGGTCTGGATCACCTAAGTACCCGCAAGGGCAGGGGTTGGCAGCGGCAATTAACTGAAAGTTAGCGGGGTAGGTGACACTGGCTTTAGCGCGATTAATGCGCACCGATCCAGATTCCAGCGGTTCACGCAGCATATCTAGGGTTGCTCGAGGAAACTCTGCGATTTCATCTAAAAACAATATACCGCGATGGGCTAAGGTAATTTCACCAGGTTTGGGTTTGGAGCCACCGCCCACCAGAGCTACCGCACTGGCGCTGTGGTGCGGTGCGCGAAAGGGCCGCTCGTTATTCGAATTGCCGCTGGACATTAGGTCTTGAATTAAGCGAACTTCCAATAACTCGGATGTGCTTAGTGGCGGTAGCAGGCCGGCAAGACGGCTCGCCAGCAAGGTTTTGCCAGTGCCTGGTGGGCCATACAAAAACACGTTATGCCCGCCGGCGGCGGCAATCTCTAACGCGCGCTTTGCCTCGAGCTGCCCCCGCACATCGGTTAAATCAGGCTGTTTGATGGGCCCAGGCCTGGGGTGATGAATTACGGTTCTTATGGGTTTTGCATTGCGCAGCTGCGCGCATACATCCAGTAAGGATTCGGCGCCCATCACGAAGCAGTTAGGTACTTGGGCTGCATGGGGCGCGCAGGCTTGGCTTACCATTAGTTTGCAGTCGGATGCAGCACAAGCGTGGGCGCTCGCCAGCACTCCGGTAACCGGATGCAACGCGCCATCAAGCCCTAATTCGCCAAGGAACTCGTACTGCGACAAGAACTTAGTGTTGATCTGTCCCGACGCGGCTAACACGCCCAATGCAATTGCCAAATCAAAGCGACCGCCCTCTTTCGGTAAGTCGGCGGGCGCTAAGTTGACGGTGATTTTCGCGTCGGGAAAATCAAAGTGACTGTTAATAATGGCACTGCGTACGCGGTCTTTACTTTCGCGGACAGTGGTCTCTGGCATGCCCACTAGGTTAAAACCGGGTAAGCCGCTGCTTAAATGCGTTTCTACACGGACTAAGGGGGCGTCGATACCCACCAAGGCGCGGGCCTTTATCACGGACAATTGCATAGCTCTTCCTTGAGCGAATGTTGAGATTGGCGCGCAAACTAGCGCGATGATCCAGCTTTAGCTGTTTTCTTCTAGCGTCTTTATTTGCGCTTCAAGCTCGGCAATGCGTTGTTGTGCACGCGCCAATAGCGCGCACTGCGCATCGAATTCTTCTCGTGTTACCACGTCCAACTTCGCCAGCATGGTTTGCATAAGCGCCTTGGAATTTTTATCCAGTTCTTGCTTCAGTCCACTATCTTCAGCTAGGCCTTTAAATTGACTTAGCAAGTCCCCAATTGGTGGAGGTTTAAGCGCCATAATTGTGTCTCCTAGTGTGTGGTGCACAGTGTAGAGCTTTGTGTTTCGAAGCAAAAGCGCCTCAGGCGTCAAAAATCATCAATACGAACCGATTTGGTGCACCATCTTGGTGCCTGGCGCTTTTTTGGGGCGATTTGAGCCACTAAATATTTCTATCTCGCCTGAAGATTTCTCGCTATTTTTAACCTAAGCACTTGAATAATAAATATAAAAATTTTTCTTGGCACGCCGGGTGCAAAGATCAGTGTGCAACAGATGCACCAAACCTAGTGTCGCTGGTTGAAGTGCACACATTACATACTCTGAAGGAGAAAACACATGTTCAACAAAACAAAACTTTCCGCTTTAGTCGCTGCTTTGGCATTAACTGGTGCTGCCCAAGCGTCTGCTGAAATTAGTGGCAATGTATCTTATGTATCTGATTATTCGTTTCGTGGTATTTCCCAGACCGCCGAAAAAGGCGCTATTCAGGGTGGTTTTGACTACGCCGCTGAGTCGGGGTTTTACGCAGGTACTTGGGCTTCAAACGTTGAGTTTGGTACCGAGTCTAGCACCGAAATGGACCTTTACTTCGGTTACGCGGGTAGCATGGGCGACCTTGGTTATGACGTCAGCTACATCTATTTTGACTACGAAGGTGATGCGGAATTCGACTACCAAGAGTATGCCGTAGCCTTCAGCTACGGAGATTTCAGCTTCGGCGTCAACTACTCTTCAGAGTACCTAGGCGATGGCGGTCCTGACTTTTTGTACCCCTATGTTGGCTATTCGATGGCATTGACGGAAGATTTGTCGCTCGACTTGCACTACGGCTATAGCGATATCGACGCAGCTGATTTCTGGGGGCCAGGTGAAGACTCATATACCGACTACAGCGCCACATTGGGATTCAGTGCCGGCGGCGTGGACTTCGGATTGGCTTTTGTAGGGACTGATTTAGATGACGATATCGTTGCAGGATCTGACGATCGTTTGATCTTCTCAATCTCAAAAAGTCTGTAATCGTATTTAGAGATCGCAGCCCGCTTAGGGCTGCGTCCGCAACAGGAGAGCAATATGAAACTCATAACAGCAATTGTTAAGCCATTTAAGCTTGATGACGTGCGAGAAGCACTGTCAGAGATCGGAGTGCAGGGTATTACTGTTACCGAGGTGAAAGGCTTTGGGCGTCAAAAAGGGCACACCGAGCTGTATCGTGGCGCCGAGTACGTTGTCGACTTTTTACCCAAGGTGAAAATCGAGATCGCGGTAGCGGAAGCATTGGCTGATCAAACCATCGAGGCGATTACCAAAGCAGCTAACACCGGCAAAATCGGCGACGGTAAAGTGTTCGTTTCATCTTTAGAGCAGGTGATCCGAATTCGAACGGGCGAAACTGGGGAAGAGGCTATCTAGTCATCCTGTAACTTACGAGAGAGCATTGTTATGGAAAACGAAATATTTCAATTACAGTACGCGCTCGATACCTTTTATTTTCTGGTATGCGGCGCCTTAGTCATGTGGATGGCAGCGGGCTTTTCTATGCTCGAGGCTGGTTTGGTTCGTGCCAAAAACACCACTGAAATTTTAACCAAAAACGTCGCGTTGTACGCGATTGCATGCACCATGTACATGATTTGCGGTTACGCTATTATGTACGGCGGTGATATTTTCTTATCCACGATTACCGGTGACGGCGTAACCGGCGCAGAAGAAGCGGCTAGCTACGCGCCCTCAGCTGACTTTTTCTTCCAGGTAGTATTCGTAGCAACCGCCATGTCAATTGTGTCGGGTGCTGTGGCTGAGCGTATGAAACTGTGGGCGTTCTTAGCCTTCGCGGTCGTCATGACTGGCTTTATTTACCCCATGGAAGGTTCTTGGACTTGGGGTGGTAACTCCGTTTTCGGCATGTACAATTTGGGCGACTTAGGCTTCGTTGACTTCGCGGGTTCAGGTATTGTGCACATGGCTGGTGCTGCGGCTGCTTTGGCTGGTGTGTTGCTGGTAGGTGCGCGTAAAGGCAAATACGGGGCGGATGGATCTATTCATCCAATTCCAGGTGCAAACCTACCTTTAGCCACGCTGGGTACCTTCATCCTGTGGATGGGATGGTTTGGCTTTAACGGTGGCTCGGTATTAGCTACGGCCTCTGTCGAAAGCGCCAATGCTGTAGCTATCGTATTTATGAACACCAATGCAGCGGCAGCCGGTGGTTTGATTGCCGCCTTAGTCACAGCGCGCTTCATGTTCGGCAAAGCTGATTTAACCATGGCTTTGAACGGTGCATTGGCTGGCCTAGTGGCAATTACAGCTGGCCCTGATACCCCAACGGCTCTGCAGGCAACTATCTTCGGCGCTATCGGCGGTGTCTTGGTTGTCTTTTCGATCATCACTCTAGACAAACTGAAAATCGACGATCCAGTGGGTGCGATCTCGGTTCATGGTGTGGTTGGTTTATTAGGTCTACTGTTAGTACCTGTAACAAACGGCGATGTGTCTTTTGTGGGGCAAATTGTTGGTGCGCTGACTATCTTTGTGTGGGTATTCGTGACCAGCTTCATTGTCTTCAGCATTGTCAAAGCGGTTATCGGTCTGCGTGTCTCTGAGGAAGAAGAGTACGAAGGTGTCGATATCTCAGAATGCGGTATGGAAGCCTACCCAGAGTTTGGTGGCTCCAACTAAAGTCTTGCGGGCACACCTATGTGTGCATCTTCGGGGGCCATTGGCCCCCTTTTTTGCGTTAATATGGTGCTCGATCTCTGCTTGATTAAGCAAGAATTGTGTTACGCTACAACAATCAAAGAATCACAGGACTACACCTTATGAAATTGGTCACCGCGATTATTAAACCTTTCAAAATGGACGACGTTCGTCTTGCTCTCTCGGAAATTGGCGTTCAAGGTATTACGGTTACGGAAGTTAAAGGCTTCGGCCGTCAGCGCGGTCACACCGAGCTCTATCGTGGCGCAGAGTACGTGGTTGATTTTTTGCCCAAGTTAAAGCTTGAAATCGCGGTATCTGAGTCACAGCTCGATGCCACGATTGACGCCATCCTTAAGTCTGCCAGCACCGGTAAAATCGGCGACGGTAAGATTTTTGTTTCCCCTCTTGAGCAAGTCATTCGCATTCGCACCGGCGAAACTGGCGAAGAAGCGGTATAAGCATTTGTTTCAGTGGCGGACGTTTAACGATCCGCTCTTGCGTCTCAGCCAATTTCTTGCAGACCGCTGCAAGGCTGTCCATGGCTCGCTTCGCACGCGACGTCCTGTCGCGTGATGCTCCGCGCGAAACAGGCTGCAGCCGCTCGGCTAAGTATCGCATCCTTCCTAACGGGTGTGGCACCAGAATCTTGAGTGTTGAGTTGTTGAATTTTGGAATGAAGCCAGCGCACAGACTCGTGGTTTGTTTTTCGAACACTCAGTGCGCTGCTTTGACCGAGCGCGGTTGGCGAGGCTTGCGGCGAAAATGTTTGAGCGCGAGGCGATAGACGAGTGCGAGTTTTTGAGCCGTCGCCATTAGCGTGAGGGAAGCGTGAGTGAGCAAAATAAATCACGAGGCGGGCGCGGAATAATATCCTCGCTTACCGCAGCTAAAATTTAACCAATTGACTCAACTAAATCGGGTAATTCATCCAGCGACTGAATGGTCAAAGGCGGCTTGGAATCGTGGGGCCACTCGGTATTGGCAGCGTTGAGCCATATGGCGTGAAAGCCCGCATTGCGAGCACCGAGCACGTCATGCTCCCAATGGTCGCCAATATGAGCGGCCTGATTAGCACTGAAGCCTGAGCGTTTTAGCGCTTCTTCAAAGGCAATGGACGCAGGTTTAGAGGCGCCGACGTCTTCGGCCAGAATGGCAAAATCAAAATATTCTGCAGCGTCGGTTTTGTACACGTCGGCATTGCCGTTAGTGATGGCGCCGAGTGTGTAGTGGGGGTGAAGCGCCTCGAGTACTCGAAGGGCATTTTCGTAAAGCTCGACCTTGTGTCGAAAATGCAAAAAAATTTCGAACGCCTCTTTTGCACCACTGCGCGCTTCATGCTCAGAGTAACCCGCTTCCATTTGCAGTTCATACAGGCTTTGTTCGCGCATTTTGCTGATGTGGTGTGCGAGTTCGGGGTGGCGCTTCCAAACCGATTTTTTAAACTCGAACAGACTTTCGTGGGTGTGGTTTTCGACGGTGCCCGGTCGGTGTTGTTTGAGCCAATCGTTCTGCGCTTGCTCGGCGCGAATTATCGCGGGTTTTACGGCCCACAACGTGTCGTCAAGATCGAAGGTGATTAACTGAATTTGGCTCATGCTTTCCCTTTTTGGCGTCTGGCTCGAGGGTGGGCCGCGTCGTAGGTTTTGGCCAGGTGCTGAAAGTCTAAGTGGGTGTAAATTTGCGTGGTGCTGATGTTGCTGTGGCCCAGCAATTCTTGTACTGCACGTAAGTCGCCACTGGATTCTAGTAGGTGGCTGGCGAACGAGTGACGCATCATATGTGGGTGCACGTGCACCGGAATACCGTTGTGTTTGGCCAAGCGATCTAAGCGCATTTGAATAGATCTAGTTGATAATGTGTTGCCTTGACGAGTGGTGAATATGGGCGTGTTAGCATGTAAGTCATCTGCTAAAGGGTGCTGTTGCATCCACTTTTTCAGGGCCTCTAGCGCAACCCCACCGATCGGGATTTGGCGTGTTTTGTTGCCTTTGCCCGTGACCGTTACGATACGTTGACGAGTATCAATTTGCGCTCGGGTTAGCGAATGCAGTTCTGATAATCGTAAGCCGCAAGAGTATAAAAGCTCTGCCATCGCCAGGTCGCGGGTATCAAGATCGGAATCGGAAGGTGCGACCAAGCACTGGTTAATTTGGTCTGCGTCCATGGCCTTAGGTAGTTTGCGCGCTTTCTTGGGCGCACTAACGCCTGCCGCTGGGTTGTGACTTAAGCCAAAGCGTTTGGCGCAAAATTGGAACCACGAGCGCACCGACGACAAGTGTCGTGCGATGCTGGCGGGTGATAACCCTCTGCGTCGCAGGCTATTTGCCCATGAACGCACATGATATTCCTTAATGGAATGAATGTCGTCGGCGTCGCTTTGCTCGAGTTGCGCGATAAAGCTGTCGATGTCACGTTGATAGTGCTTTAAGGTGTGCGAGGATAACTGCTTAATGTCACGCGCGTAGGTAATAAATTGCGCTGCAGCTTCAGAGGTATTGAGCGCTGCATGCATGACGTGCTTAACCGCTTAATCGAGCGGCTAAGCTAGTAATTACGCTGGCCACATGCTCAATGAATAAAGTGCCCGTGTCGGAGCCAAAATCAGTGGCATTTTTGCTGCCAAGCGCCACTAAGCCTTTTGGGCTGAGCTCGCCCAGCGTCACAATGCACGCTGATCCGGCGATGGCGGCAGGACCAAATAAAAATCGCATTTCAGTCTCGCGCAGGGCGCCGGTGAAGGGTTTGTCGGTATTGATCAGGCTGCCAAGCGCAGCTTTGGCTTTATCGAGGGTATGGCTTGAGTCGAACCACTGAAGTCCCGCGTAGGAGTTGCCGAAGCTCTCTTTGATGTGACGGTCGAAACTGTGCTTTAAGGCATCTTTTGTATCGGCGTTGATTAGGTCTTGTATAAGTGCGCTGGTTAAGTGGAAGCGCTTATCGTTAGCTTCTGCAATGCGTGTGAGCTCACCCAGTTGATGGCGAAGCTCTACGTTGCGTTCACGCAGAGCTGACTGTTGCCGTTCGACCAGCGACACCGCACCGTGTCCACCGTGAGGCAGGCTTAATTGGGTCAGTAACTCCGCTTTGTCCTTAAAGAACTCGGGGTGTTCCAGTAGGTAGGCTTCAATAGCACTGTCATTTAGGGTGTTTGGGTCTTGGCTTTCGTTCACAACTACGTCCGTTTATTCTACTAGTTCGCCATCGTACACAAAGGTGGCGGGCCCTGTCATTATGACTTGCTCGCCCATGCCCTGCCACTCTATTTGCAGTCTGCCGCCAGGTAATTGGACCATTACAGGGCTGGTAAGGCCTTGCGTTAGCATGCCGTGCACCGCAGCGGCGCATGCGCCCGTGCCACAGGCTTCGGTTTCGCCGACCCCGCGCTCAAAAACGCGCAGGTTCATATGGTGCTTATCGATCCGTTCGGCAAAGCCCACGTTTACGCGGTTAGGAAAGCGAGGGTGTGACTCGAGCAGAGGGCCTAGCTCGTCAACAGGGGCGGTTGCTGTTGAATTAACCCAAAGTACCGCGTGCGGGTTGCCAATGGCCAGAGCGCCGATCTTAACTTGTGCAGCTTGGTCGGAGTACAGGGGCAAGTCGTAGTCAAACGCTGTGTCGTCGGCAAGAAAGGGAATTTCGCTGGGCTTTAATGTGGGAACACCCATCGCAACCTTGACCTGCTGATCATCCAGCACGCTTAGGTTCAGTAAGCCTCGGGCCGTTTCACAGACAAATTCAGATTGCTTGCTACTCCGCTCGGCAAACCGCGCGACGCAGCGTGCACCGTTACCGCAGTGTTCGACCTCGGAGCCATCGGCGTTAAAAATTCGGTATTTAAAATCGACGTCGCGCTGAGCCGCTGGCTCTAAAATAAGTAGCTGGTCAAAACCGACGCCGCGGTGGCGGTCGCTCCACGCCAAAATGCGCTCGCGTGTTAACTCCACATCTTGAACACGAAGGTCCAACACTAAAAAGTCATTACCCAAGCCATGCATTTTGGTAAAGCGAATGCTCATTTTGACTCCTACAGCAGGTGCTCGTGTTTAAACAAGTCTGCTACCGTTTCGCGCGCGCGCACCACGTGTGCTTGGTGACCGTCAATCATGATTTCAGCAGCGCGAGGACGTGTGTTGTAGTTCGACGCCATGACAAAGCCGTAAGCGCCGGCTCCCAGTACGGCAAGACGATCACCGGCCGAAAGCGCCAGACGACGGTCTTTGCCCAAAAAGTCGCCTGTCTCGCACACGGGCCCCACAACGTTCCAGGCTTTTTCGGTAACGTCCGAATTCATTTCAAGCGGCTTGATATCCATCCAGGCCTGATACAGTGCGGGGCGCAACAGGTCGTTCATGGCCGCATCAACTAGAGCGAAGTTGTGCTTTTCTGTGGTTTTTAAAAAATCGACTTGAGTAATTAAAGTGCCAGCGTTGGCTACAATCGACCGGCCGGGTTCTAGCATTAGACCTAAACCACGTGCTGCAAGTGGACCTTTTAAGGCTTGCACATAGTCGGTAATGTCGGGTGGTGTTTCGTCTTTGTAGCGCACGCCTAGACCGCCGCCGGCGTCGACATGTTCCAACACGATACCGGCTTCGCGAAGGCGGTCCACTAAATCCAGTACGCGATCGAGCGCATCTTTAAAGGGCGCGAGTTCAGTAAGCTGTGAGCCGATATGACAATCAATGCCAATGACCCGCAAACCTTCGGTTGCCTGCGCAAACGTATAGGCTTGATAGGCGTGCTCCATACTAACGCCGAATTTGTTTTCCGCCAGACCCGTAGAGATGTAAGGATGTGTTTTGGCGTCGACGTCCGGATTTACGCGAAGCGACACCGGTGCCTCTTTCCCTAGCTCTTGCGCGACTTCCGCCAATAACTCAAGCTCGGCCACAGATTCCACGTTGAAACAGTGAATGCCCACTTCTAAGGCTGTGACCATTTCTTCGCGTTTTTTAGCAACGCCTGAAAAAACAACTCTGTCGGCGCGGCCACCGGCTGCTAAAACGCGTGCCAGCTCACCTGCGCTAACAATATCAAAACCAGCGCCAAGCTCGGCTAGTAACTGCAGTACAGCCAAGTTGCTGTTGGCTTTTACCGCATAGCAAATCATGCCGGGGTGGTCGCCCAAGGCATTTAAGTACGCGCTCATTGCTTGGGTAATAGCGGCTTTGCTATACACGTAGCAGGGCGTACCAAACTGATCGGCAACTTGGCTTAGCGCCACGTTCTCGCAGTACAGCGACGAGTCTGCGTACGAAAAAAATGAAGGAAGTGTCACTGCGACTCCTTAGTCGTATTTGTGCTGTTGTCGGCAGGCACTAGGGGCCCCATTTGTCCGCAACCGCTCAGAAACCCAAGGCATAAAATTGTTAGCACAAAGCGTTTCATAGACCTCGCTCCGCAACTCTAGCTAGCGCCCGGTGGCAGGCAGCGCTGACTTGGCTTGGTGCTGTGCCCCCAATGTGATCACGCGCTTGCAACGAGCCTTCTAGCGTCAGGGCATCAAAAACGTCAGCGTCAATCAGGGTATTAAACTCTTGTAGCTCTTGTAAGCTTAAATCGCTTAAATCGATTTTGCGCTCGACACACAGACCTACCGCGGAACCTACCACTTCGTGTGCGTCTCTGAATGGTAAGCCCTTACGAACCAGGTAATCGGCCAAGTCGGTCGCTGTCGCAAAACCTTTCAGGGTTGCGGCACGCATAGCCTCGGCGTTGGGCTGAATATTGGGTACCATGTCGGCAAACGCGCGCAGCGAATCACGCACCGTGTCGATAGCGTCAAACAGGGGCTCTTTGTCTTCTTGATTGTCTTTGTTGTAGGCCAACGGCTGGCTTTTCATTAGCGTTAGCATTGACATCAGATGACCATTGGTACGACCCGTTTTACCGCGCACCAGTTCCGGTACGTCGGGGTTTTTCTTTTGCGGCATAATCGACGAGCCCGTGCAAAAGCGATCAGGCAAGCGCACAAAGTCAAATTGCGCCGATGTCCACAGTACAAGCTCTTCCGACATGCGTGACAGATGTGTCATGGTCAGCGCCGCAAAGGCGCAAAATTCTACCGCGAAATCACGATCTGATACCGAGTCTAACGAGTTTTCGGTCGGACCCCTAAAACCCAGCGCTGCGGCGGTTTGGTGGCGATCAATCGGGTAGCTGGTCCCGGCGAGTGCCGCGGCACCCAAAGGACACATATTCATGCGTTCACGGCAGTCTATTAAACGCGAATAATCGCGCTCGAGCATTTCGTTCCACGCCAATAAGTGGTGGCCAAACGATACCGGCTGAGCCGTCTGCAAGTGGGTAAAGCCCGGCATAATGGTCAGGGTATGTTGTGCCGCCAAACCGATAATGCCGTTTTGCAGCCGCGTAATTTCCGAGGCAATTACATCAATACTTTTGCGTAAGTGCAGGCGAATATCGGTCGCGACCTGATCATTGCGAGATCGACCTGTGTGCAGCTTTTTGCCAGCCAGGCCAATCAGTTGGGTCAGGCGGCTTTCGATGTTCATGTGTACATCTTCAAGCTCGATCGACCAGGGGAATTCGCCCGCGGCAATTTCGCTTTTAATTTGCGCTAAACCTAGTTGAATTTGGCCCAGCTCATCATCTGTTAAAACACCCACGGCATTCAACATAGCGGCATGTGCAAGTGAGCCTTCGATGTCTTCTTCGGCCATGCGCTGATCAAAGGTCACAGAGGCGGTAAAGCGCTGCACAAAGGCATCGGTTCCTTCGCTAAATCGACCGCCCCATAAAGTACTGGTATTTTTGGTTTCCGCCATGCTGATCTCCGGCGTTATCGGCGTAAATAAAGGCACGCAGTATATCAGTTTATTGATGCAGGGCGTTACCGCTACGGGGATTGCGTTTTTTGAAGTCAGTGAGTGAATGATCCGCCGTCACGTCTCAGCCAATTTCTTGCGGACCGCTGCAGGGCCGTCCATGGCACGCTGCGCACGCGACGTCCTGTCGCGTGACGTTCCGGGCGAAACAGGCTGCAGCCGCTCGGCTGAGTTTTGCGTCCTTAATAGATAAAGTGGTGCCGATAATAGGGGCAATGTTTTGGCTTTGCGACCTAACTGGTATCATGCGTTTTTAGCAAAGAGGTTCCCATGGCCAAAATTGTGATCGCAACCCGAGAATCGCCCCTAGCCCTGTGGCAGGCGCACTATGTAAAAGATGCGCTCGAGAGGGCGCACCCTGGGCTTGTGGTTGAGCTGTTGGGCATGACCTCGCGCGGCGACCAATTATTGGATTCCCCGCTCGCCAAAATTGGGGGCAAGGGCTTGTTTGTCAAAGAGCTAGAAACTGCGCTGCTAGAAGGTCGTGCCGATATTGCTGTGCACTCTATGAAAGATGTGCCCATGAGTTTTCCTGAGGGGCTGTGCTTAGGTCCCATTTGCGAGCGCGAAGCACCGAACGACGCGTTTGTGAGTAATGCTTTTGATTCGATCGATGCCCTGCCGCAAGGGGCCATTGTGGGGACGTCGAGCTTGCGTCGTGAGTGTCAGTTGCGGTCGTATCGGTCCGATCTTGTGGTCAACTTTTTACGTGGCAATGTGAATACGCGATTGGCGAAGTTAGATGATGGCCAATATGACGCCATTATATTGGCGGCAGCCGGACTAATTCGTTTAGGTTTTGAAGACCGTATTCGGTCGCGTTTAACGCCCGAGCAGTCGTTGCCAGCCGGTGGTCAGGGTGCGGTCGGTATCGAGTTGCGCGCTGACGATAAGGTAACGCGCGATTTGATTCAGGTGCTGCATGACCCAAAAACCGATGCCGAGGTAACGGCCGAGCGCGCCTTGAATAAAACGCTGAATGGTGGATGTCAGGTGCCCATCGCCGCTTTTTGCCTGACCCAAGGTGATACCCTGTGGTTGCGGGGTTTGGTGGGTGCGGTTGATGGCTCGTCGATTTTGCGCGCCGAGGCTCGCGGCAAAGTGGAAGATGCCGAGCTGTTAGGGCAGCAGGTGGCGAATGAGCTGTTAAACCAGGGTGCCGAGGCAATATTGGCCGAGGTGTATGGCGCGTAATCCGACAGTTATTGTTACTCGGCCTGCGGCGCAGGCGAGTTATTTGTTGGAGCTTTTGGTCGCAGAGGGCTTTGCCGGAGTTTCGGTGCCTATGCTGCGAATTGAGTTCTTAGAAAGTGTCGACCCGCCTGACTTCAGGGGTTTGGATACTTTAATTTTTATTAGCACCAATGCCGTTGCTGCGTTTGCCCAAAGCGGCCATTCACGCGCAGTACCTAAGAATGTGCGAGTTTTTGGGATTGGGCAGCAAACCGTAAATGCATTGCGTGATCTGGGTTTGGTGGCCGATGGAGCGAATGCGCTGAGTACCGAAGGCTTGTTACAGGCCCCATGGTTTTCGGTGCCCAGGTTGGTGCTTATTATTAAAGGGGAGGGCGGGCGTCAGACGCTAGCTGAAACTTTGTCGCAAAGAGGCAGTCTTGTGCGGTCGTGGGAAGGGTATCGTCGATTGGGCCCAGAAGCTTGCCATCAAGCCCAGTTGTGTGATCTGCTTGCAGACAGCGTTGCTGCTGTGCTGACACAAAGCGGCGAAACTCTGGCGAACGTGTTAGCTGCTGTGAATGGCAGTTTGGGCTTGTTGCAGGGGGTGCCAGTTATCGTGCCTTCGCAGCGAGTCGCAGACGCTTACAATGATATGGGTTTGAATTTAGTTGTTGCCCGCAGCGCCCTAGATAAGGACATGGTGGCAGCGCTTATGGTTGCCGTGAAAGGAGCTCGAAGTGAGTGATCCCGATAAACCCAAAGATGAAAGTGCATCTGTTATTGCGGTTGGTATCGATGGTAAAGCGAGCCTATCTGGTAGCGCGGCTGTTGATGACACGCAGATCGTAGGTAGTGAGACCACAATGGCCAATGGTGATGCAAAGACAGCAGGCGATGCTGCTGCAAGCCAGTCTGAAAATTCTCCATCCCCTGCGGTAACAAAGACCGAGCCGAAAATATCGATCCAAGCAGACGAAGGTGGTAGTGCAGCGCGGGCGGCCAAATCACCAGCTGATCGCAACGCAAAAGCATCATGGTCTGGGCGTTTCGCTTTGCTGTTGGTGTTGATGTTATGCGCTGGCCTAGGTTTTGGTTTTTGGCGTTATGCTCCAGTAGTTATCGAGCGCGAAGCCAGCTTAGTAAGCCAAGTAAAAGCGCTGCAAGCGCAGCTTAACCAATTGCCCGAGCCGCAGGCCGAGCGAGGGCTTTGGCAAAACGCTTTTGCGCAAACTGAGCTGCAAGTAAAGCAAACGCAAAGCCTCGTCGAGCAACAGCGCTCGGCGTTGGCGCAAGAAGTCGACGCGATGCGCGAGGCTTATTCAGCGCAGCAAGAAGTCTTGCGCCACTTCGATGCTGCCGATCAGCGTATTTGGCGTTTGGCAGAGGCCCGCTATTTACTGCGCTTGGCAAATCAACGGCTGGCCTTAGGTGGCGAAACAACGGTGGCACTGGGTTTGCTTAACGCCGTAGATGACAGTTTAAAAGCATTAGATGACCCACGACTGGGTTTGGTGCGTTTGGCATTGGCCCAAGATCGCGAGGCGCTTATGCTGGTAGTGCCAGTGGATGTCGACGGTGTGTATTTTCAGATTGCGGCTATTTCTGAGCGCCTTGCCGAGGCAGCATTGACGCCAACAGTCGCCAGACAGGGTTCCCAGCCCCAAAATGTTGCCATGCCTACCGACTCGGCCATTGGTGCCTGGCAGTCCTTTACCACTAAATTGAATGCTTATTTCAGCGTGCAAAAGGTCGACCCAGATCAGGCGTGGATGCGTCCGGCGCAGTCGGCAATGGTGCGTCAGAGCATTCGCCTGCTGCTGGCGCAGGCGCAGGTGGCTTTATTAGCCCGAGATCAGGCTTTGTATGTAGGTGCATTGAAGCAAGTCGAGCAATGGCTTCAGGATTACACCATTACTGATGCTGCGACCATGACTTACTTACAGCAACGCACTGTCGAGCTGCAAACAGTGCGTCTGGTGGCTGAGTTGCCCACGCTAGATCGCTCGCTAGCAGCCTTGGCCCGTTATATGGGGCTGCCGGCCGACGCTGACAAGGGTGAACAATGAGTCGCCCATTAAGATATATCTTTACCGGTTTGCTGCTGGGCGTAGCTCTTGTACTTATTGTCCGCAGTGACCCGGGTTACGTACTATTAAGTTTCCAGGGATGGCGTATCGAGAGCACCCTGTGGGCCTCTGCAATTGTGCTTTCAGGCGGCGTCTTTGCGTGTCTGTTGGCGTGGCGTTTACTTGGTTCTATTTTGAGTGCTCCTGGGTCTATCGGGCGTTGGCACTTAGGGCGTAAACAGCGTCGCACGCAAGAGTCACTGGAGCAGGCTTTAGAAAAAGCGGTACTGGGCGACACTAAGGCCGTGAGCGAGGCAATTCGTGCGGCCAGTAAACGCCGCAACGATGAGTGGTTAAAACTTGCTGCCATTCAGGCAGATATTGACCACGGTGATTTAAAACGAGCAGCTCAGCAGCTAGACGCTTTGTCGTTAACAGACGCAGAATTGCAGGCCGCAAGCGTTTGGCTTCGGGTTCAGTTTAGCTACTTTCAGGGTCAGTACGGTGTGGCTAATGATTACTTGGCTAAGCTGTCCGAGGATCAGCAAGGCGCGGTCGCCGTGCAGCGCATTAAGCTTGCCGTCAAAACGCTATTGGCCGATCATCGTGCGGTTATGGCTTTGTTGGCCAATCCACCCCTGGGACTCATGCCAAACAAAGAGCGATTGGCGCGCCTAACGATTGCGTTTAAGCATCGTTTGGCCGAGTTGCGAACGGCAGAGGATCAACTGGCGACGTATCAAACGCTCACCAAGGCGGATCGAAATAATGAAGACATAATGCAGGCTGTGGCCGGTGCCTTGTTGCGCGAGGGGCATGGTCAGCAAGTTATTGAGTTTTTGACCGCGCACTATAAAAAAGCCTGGCCTAAAGCCGCGATAGAGGAATTTGCTTATGCGCCGTTAGCGGCATTGCCCTGCAGCCCATCAAAAAAATGGGTGGTGTGGCTTGGCGAAGAAGCCAACACATCGGTGGGCTTGTTGTTGCAAGGGCGTTTGGCGGCCAAGCAAGCCATTTGGGGAACGGCTAAAACGCACCTAGAAAAAAGCTACCAGGCTAAAAGCTCGGCCTTTACCGCTCAGTGTTTGGCCAAAGTGTGTTTAGCAATGGCGGACCGTGACGCGGCAATTCTGTGGTTTGAGCGCGCGGCTTCGACACGTTAATTTGTTACCCAGTACCCAGTACCCAGTACCCAGTACCCAGTACCCAGTACCCAGTACCCAGTACCCAGTACTCAATCGGGCCGATCTATTTGTCGATGCCTAGCTCGTCCCAAATTTCATCGACTCGCGCCTTGACGTCATCGGACATGGTAATGGGCGCGCCCCATTCTCGATCGGTTTCTCCTGGCCATTTGTTGGTGGCGTCAAAGCCAACTTTAGAGCCAAGGCCTGCGACGGGTGATGCGAAATCCAAATAGTCGATGGGGGTGTTCTCTATGAACACGCTGTCGCGCTTGGGGTCCATACGGGTGGTCATGGCCCAAATAATGTCTTCCCAGTTACGTGCGTTTACGTCTTCATCGGTCACAATAATGAACTTGGTGTACATAAACTGGCGCAAGAACGACCAAATACCTAGCATGACGCGTTTGGCGTGCCCTGGGTATTCCTTACGCATGGTGACGACAGCTAAGCGATAACTGCAGCCCTCGGGCGGCAGATAGAAGTCCACGATCTCAGGAAATTGTTTTTTTAAAATCGGTACAAACACCTCATTTAAGGCAACGCCCAAAATAGCCGGCTCATCGGGTGGGCGACCGGTGTAGGTGCTGTGGTAAATCGGGTCTTCTCGGTAGCTCATGGTCTCGACGGTAAAGACAGGGAAGCGCTCGACCTCGTTGTAGTAACCTGTGTGGTCGCCGAAGGGACCTTCGTCTGCCTCTTCGCCAGGCGTTAAATAGCCTTCTAAAATAATCTCTGACGAAGCAGGTACCTGCAGTCCATGTTCTTTGCACAGCGGCGACAGGCATTCAACGACTTCGGTTTTGCTGCCGCGCAACAAGCCCGCAAAGGCGTACTCGGACAATGTGTCCGGTACCGGTGTGACTGCGCCTAGGGTCGTGGCTGGATCAGCGCCTAGCGCCAGGGCCACCGGGTAGGGTTTGCCAGGGTTTTTTTGTTGCCAATCGCGGTAGTCTAGTGCGCCACCGCGATGACTTAGCCAGCGCAAAATGAGTTTGTTACGGCCAATTTTTTGCATTCGATAAATGCCTAAATTCTGGCGCTCTTTGTTGGGGCCTCGTGTAATTACCAAGGGCCAAGTCACTAGCGGCCCGACATCACCCGGCCAGCAAGTTTGAATAGGCAGATCGTCTAAATTAACGTCATCGCCGTGCTTGGCGTGGCGTTGACACTCGGCATTGCGCACCACCTTGGGTGCCATATTCAGAACCTGCTTTAGCAGCGGTGCTTTTTCTAGGGCATCTTTAAATCCCTTTGGCGGATCGGGCTGGCGCAAGTAAGCCAAGATTTCGCCGATTTCTCGAAGTGCGGTTATCGAGTCCGCGCCCATGCCCATCGCTACGCGCTCTTGTGTGCCAAACAAATTAGCAAGTACCGGCATCTTGCCCTGCGTGGGGTTCTCAAACAGCAACGCAGGACCGCCTTGCCGCAAGGTGCGGTCGGCGATTTCCGTCATTTCTAAATTGGGGTCAATGGGCTGCTTGATGCGAACCAGATCGCCCTTCTTTTCAAGGGCGGCAATAAATTCACGCAGATCTTTATAGCTCATGCTGGTGGCTCTGAAGGCAAAACATCATTGTAGCGGGAACCGCCCTGAGTGGCGAATAAGTAGCTTTTCTGATTTGTAGGTTAAACGATCCGCCTTCATGTCTCAGCCAATTTCTTGCGGAACGCTTCAAGGCCATCCGTGGCACGCTGCGCACGCGACGTCCTGTCGCGTGACGCTCCGCGCGAAACAGGCTGCAGCCGCTCGGCTAAGTTTTACATTCTTAACAGATTAAGTGGTACTCAGCTCGATAAGGCAGAGGAGTTGAATCACACTAAAAAACTAGCGCACAGACTCGTGAGTAAATCAAATGACGAGGCGGACAAGGATTAGCGCTAATCAAATTTCTCTGAAGCCAAAATTTGCCTGACGCCGCGAATGGTCAAGATTTCGATGTATTCATTTTTGATACTGTAAATCACTCTATAGTTGCCGAACAGAATTTCGCGATACCTCGCATTGTTAAGTTCGGGCACCACGCGTCCCATGTAGGGTGTTGATGTTAGTAAATCTACACGTTCAAAAAGTTCGTGTATCCATGTCTCTGCGGCTGCGGGCTTGTCTTCTGCAATATAGGCAACACATTCGCTGGCTCTTTCGAGGGCAAGTGGCGACCATTGGATTTTCACGTTTTGAGACGCTCTAGGAGTTTTGATTTTGCGCTCTCTGAATCGATGCCTGCACCTGCGGTCAGTTGGCTTTCTGCGAGATAGATATCTTCCAAAATTTCGAGTCGTTCGCGCATTGACTCGTATTCCGATACATCGAGTAATACAGCGACACCTTTGCCACGTTGGGTGATAAGCAAGGGTCGATGTGTCTCATTCACCTGGCGAATAAAGTTTGATGTTCCCGCTCGAAACTCCGACAGTGGTTTGATGTCTTGCTCTAGATTTATGCGTCGCATTTTAAAATCCTTGTACAAAATTTTGTACTGATGAGTGTACATCATGGTTCCAAGCCTGCCACGCGGTCGTTATAAAAATGTTGAAAAGAGACCCAATAAGCCTAATGCAAAACTAGAGGTAGTGATCGCGCGTTAGTTATCATTGGCGCTCAAAAAGCACTATTGCAGGTGAATCTTGGTATGTAGCCAGCGCACAGGCTTGTGATTTGTTTTGCGAACACTCAGTGCGCTGCTTTGACCGAGCGCGGTTGGCGAGGCAGTCGGCGAAAATGTATGAGCACGAGGCGGAAGTGGGTTTATATTCTGTTGAGGCCTGCAATTACCGATCCGCCTTCACGCCTCAGCCAATTTCTTGCGGAACGCTTCAAGGCCGTCCATGGCACGCTGCGCACTCGACGTCCTGTCGCGTGACGCTCCGCGCGAAACAGGCTGCAGCCGCTTGGCTAAGTTTTACGTTTTTAAAAGATTAAGTGGTACCGAGCTTAGGACAGTGCTGAGGGCGCCACATTAATGGCGCCCAATAGAGGTGTTTTACTTGCGCTTCATCGACATAAAGAATTCGTCGTTGGTTTTGGTGTCTTTTAGTTTATCCAACAAGAATTCGATAGCGGGAAGATCTTCCATGCCGTGCAGTAGCTTGCGCAAAATCCACATACGTTGCAATTCTTCTTCGCCGGTAAGCAGTTCTTCGCGGCGTGTGCCAGAGCGCCGAATATTAATGGCAGGGTAGACACGTTTTTCTGAAACTTTACGGTCAAGGTGCAGTTCCATGTTACCCGTACCTTTAAATTCTTCGTAAATAACCTCGTCCATTTTTGAGCCGGTTTCGGTTAATGCTGTCGCGATAATTGACAGGCTGCCGCCCTCTTCGATGTTACGCGCCGCACCAAAGAAGCGCTTCGGGCGCTCGAGGGCGTGGGCGTCAACACCACCGGTCAGCACCTTGCCAGAGCTTGGAATGACCGTGTTGTAGGCGCGCGCTAAACGAGTAATAGAGTCGAGCAGGATGATAACATCACGCTTGTGCTCGACCAGACGCTTGGCCTTTTCAATAACCATGTCGGCAACTTGCACGTGGCGCGAGGGTGGCTCATCGAAGGTCGAGGCCACAACTTCTGCGCCGCGAATACCAACCGAGCGCTGCATTTCGGTGACTTCTTCTGGGCGCTCGTCGATAAGAAGAACTATCACATAGCATTCGGGGTTGTTGGTAATAATCGCTTGAGCAATATTCTGCATCATGATGGTTTTACCGGCTTTGGGCGGTGCCACCAAGAGGCCACGTTGCCCCTTACCAATCGGCGCAACTAAATCGATAATTCGGCCGGTTAAGTCTTCCGAGCTACCGTTGCCCTTTTCAAGTATCAGGCGCTGATCGGGGAACAATGGGGTTAAGTTTTCGAACAGGATTTTATGTTTGGAATTTTCGGGCCGGTCGAAGTTTACGTTATCGACTTTTAACAGGGCAAAGTAGCGTTCGCTGTCTTTGGGCGGGCGAATTTTGCCAGAAATTGTGTCGCCTGTTCGCAAGTTAAAGCGACGAATTTGGCTGGGTGATACGTAGATGTCGTCTGGGCCCGCCAGGTATGAGCTATCGGCCGAGCGTAAAAAGCCAAATCCATCTGATAAGATCTCGAGGACGCCATCGCCGTAGATGTCTTCGCCGCTTTTGGCGTGTCGTTTTAAAATCGCAAAAATGATGTCTTGTTTGCGCGATCGGGCCATGTTGTCTAGGCCGATTTCTTTAGCGATGTCGATGAGTTCTTGGGTGGATTTCGTCTTAAGGTCTGTCAGATTCATAGAGGGTTCGTTTTGATTTGTAAGAGCTATGCACTGCACATTGCACGAGCAACGTGTGCCTTGCGGCTTGCGTAAGATTGGTTAAGATGGAGCATTACGAGCGCAGTGGATGCGTTCAATGCCGTAAAAGTAGCACGCCCGTGCGGGCGCGTCTACTTTTTTGCGGTTTTGCTTGGTTTAGCCGAGCGTTTCGTTGATAAATTCAACTAACTGAGTTTTTGAAAGTGCGCCGACTTTAGTGCCTGCCACTTCACCGTCTTTAAAGATAATCAGTGTGGGAATACCACGGATGCCGTATTTAGGCGCGGTTTCTGGGTTGGCATCGACGTCGACTTTAGCAATTTGTAAGCGGCCATCGAACTCGGGCGCAATTTCATCCAGAATAGGTGCAATCATTTTGCAAGGGCCACACCATGCTGCCCAGAAGTCGACCAATACCGGTACGGTTGATTTTAAAACTGCAGTGTCAAATGCAGCGTCGCTTACGTGTAGAATGTCGCTCATGATGTATCCTCGGTTGTGTTAAAAAAGTGATGATAGCATTGTGGTTTAAGCTTACAAGCGCCCAGAGCAATTTTAGGTCTTGGAAAGGGGAAGAGTCCTAGTTCTAGCTTTTCGACTTTGCCTTTACGGTATTACTGGGGGCAAAGTTTGCAAGTTCAAGGTTTATGCTATCCGGCGAGCTGTTAAAAGCTATTTCACAATATCATAAGTCGAGGCGGCGAAAATTGAGACAAAGCAAGTGGGCGGTATACATCTTAAATTGCGCCGACGGCAGCTTATATACGGGTGTAACAACGGATATGGAGCGACGCCTTAGGCAGCACAATGGCGAGATTGTCGGTGGTGCGCGTTACACTCGGGTAAGACGACCGGTGGCTGTAGCTTGGCAGCAAAGCTGTGAGTCCCGAAGCCAAGCCTGCAAGTACGAAGCTCAAATAAAAACACTTTCGAAGTCGGCTAAAGAGCGCCTAATTAACGCTAACGCGCCGTGGATTCCGCAAGACTAGTCGCTTTCTGCAGCGAAGGCCTCTAGTGCTTCTTGTGCCTTAAGCCATTCATCTTCAGCGTCATTAAGCGCCTGCACGATACGTCCTTCTTTGGCCACCAAATCGGTAAGGTCTTGCTTGCGCTCGGCGGTGTACAACGTTTCATTGGTTAGTGCTTCGCGGATTTTGGTCAGTTCGGTTTCCAGTTTGCCCATTAAGGCCTCGGCTTGATTTACCGCTTTTTGTAGTGGTTGAAGCCGCGCTCTTCTGGCAGCCGCATCTTGCCTCTGCGATTTTTTGTTGGCGGCGGTCGCAAGTTTGGTATCGACAGTGTTCGTTTTTGACTGGGTTTTGTCGCTTAATATCCACTGCTCGTAGTGCGCTAAGTCTTGCTCATAAAGCTTTACTTGCCCGGCATCTACCAAGTAAAGCTCGTCAATGCAATTGCGCAATAGGTGGCGATCGTGAGTTACCAGAACGACAGCACCGGCAAAGCTTTGCAATGCGTATTCCAAAGCGGCGCGCATCATTAAGTCTAGGTGGTTAGTGGGTTCGTCTAAAATTAGTACGTTGGGTGCCAGCCACACAATTTGGGCCAGCGCCAAGCGTGCCTTCTCGCCGCCGCTGCGCGGGGCGATGGGGTCGGTGGCCATCTCGCCTTTAAAGTCAAAGCCACCCAAAAAGTTTAAGGCGTCTTGATCGCGCACTTCAGGGCGCAGGCGCAACAGATGCTGCAATGGGCTGGCGTTTAAATCTAAGGCCTCGAGTTGGTGCTGATTAAAATAACCAATCGCGCAGTGCGCGCCGGTCTCACGCTTGCCGGCTTGTAAGCCTAAATCACCTACCAGGGCTTTAAGCAAAGTACTTTTACCCGCGCCATTGCGGCCGATTAAACCAATACGGCTTTCCGGTCTTAGCGTCAGCTCGACGTTGCCAAGAATAGAGCTTGTGCCGTAGCCAATGTCGGCCTTCTCAAGTTTTAACAGCGGGTCAGATGCGGCTTTGGGCTCTAAAAATCGGAACTGAAAGGGCGATTCGGCCTGCACGGCGGCAACTTTTGGTAGGCGCTCCAGCTCTTTTAAGCGGCTTTGCGCTTGTTTGGCTTTGGTGGCTTTGTAGCGAAAGCGCGCTACAAAAGATTCGATTTCGGCCACGCGTTTAGTTTGTTTCTCAAAAATAGCTTGTTGTTGCGCCAGACGCTCGGCGCGCTGCTCTTCAAATTGCGAGTAGTTACCTTTGTAGGCGAATAAGCCGCAGTGCTCGATGTGCACGATACGCTCGCACACCGCGTCGATAAAATCGCGGTCATGCGATATCAAGACAATGGTGCCCTGGTATTGATTGAGCCAGTTTTGTAGCCACACCGTGGCGTCCAAATCTAAGTGGTTGGTGGGCTCATCTAATAGCAAGATGTCCGATGGAGTCAGCAGGGCGCGGGCAAGGTTTAAACGAATGCGCCAACCACCTGAAAAGTCCGCTACTTTGTTGTTGTGTTGCTCGAGCGGGAAGCCTAAGCCTTCCAGTAATCGACTTGCTTCGCGCTCAACAGCGTACCAATTGTGTTCATCTAACCGCTGATGTAGCTTGGCAACCTGCTCGTAGTCTTCGTTTTGCTCGGCGCCTTTAAGCGCTTGGTAGGTCGTATACGCCAGTTCATGACCCGCAAAGACGTAGTCATGCGCCGATAAGTCGACGGCGCTGACTTCCTGAGCCATGTGCGCTAGCCGCAAATTAGCCATTCCGGTAATGTTGCCTTTATCGGCCGCAAGATGCCCAATAAGCATGGCAAAAAAGCTGGATTTGCCACAGCCGTTTGCTCCAATTAGCGCAAGCTTCTGACCTGGGTTAATGGTCAGGTTGGCGTTTTCGATCAGGAGTTTTGGCCCGCGGCGAATACTAATGTCTTTAAGGATGATCATGGGCCAACAGCGCTGCCAAAAAAAGCGCTATGATACACGCCTAGCCAATAGGAAACACGGCATGTTGCAGGAACATTTTTTGTGGCAATTTTCGCTTCAGGTGTACAGGCACCCGAAGCTTCAAGCGCTGTTGCTCGAGGCTCAAGATAAAGCAGGCGCAGACGTCAACTTTATTCTTGCCGCTTTGTGGTTGAGCGATCAAGGTGTCATGCTGACTCAAGCGCAAGTTGCCGCGCTGCGGCACGCCACTCAAGAGCTGGCAGAGCAAGGCATAGCTCCGGTGCGAAGTCTGCGCAAAGCTTGGCGGCACATTAAGGCCTTACAGGAATCTAGGCGCACCCTACAAGAACTTGAGCTGGCCCTGGAAAAGCAATTGCAAGATAAGTTGTACCAAGCATTGGCGCCCTTGGTGGTGAATACAATATCTTGTGACCAGGTAACAGGAATTGATTTGGTCAAGCACTTGCGGTGGAATTTGAGCTTGCTTGTCGTTTCTGATGAAAGTGCTTGGGGCGCCTTAGTGCCCAAAATTGAGGCCGAGTACCTTGCTATTACTGGTCAGATTCAGAGCGCAATGTTAGGCTAGAAAACTTATATTAATCGCCGGTGTTACTCGGCAACACTTGTTAAACTAAAGGAAGAAATTCATGAAAAAACTCGCAATGTCTATGGCATTGAGCAGCTTAGTCGTATTGGCCGCATGTCAGCCCCAGGAGCAAGCTCAGGAAGCAAGTGCTGCACTAGAATCCCCCGAGCAGCGTTTTAGTTACGGCATGGCCTACAATATGGGCGAACGTATGGTTGCCGAGTCATTAGAGGTTGACGCAGACGCCTTTGCTGCTGGTGTTAAAGACGCCTTGTCTGGCGCCGACTCAAAACTAACCGACGAAGAAATTGCGGCTGAAATGGCAGCTTTTCAAGCGCGTATGCAGGCCAAAATGGAAACAGAGGCGGCAGCAGCCGGCTCTTCTAATGCCGCCGAAGGCGAAGCATTTTTAGCTGAAAACGCGACCAAAGATGGCGTAATGACTACCGAGTCGGGCTTGCAATACAAAGTTGAATCGATGGGGGATGGCGCAAATCCAGCAGAGACCGATGTGGTTCGCGTTCACTACCGCGGCACCTTATTAAATGGCGAAGAGTTTGACTCAAGCTACTCGCGCGGCGAGCCTGCAGAATTTGGCTTAAACCAAGTCATTGCCGGCTGGACCGAAGGTCTGCAATTAATGCCTGTGGGTTCTAAGTTTACCTTTTACATTCCATCTGACCTGGCGTACGGCAGCCGTGGTGCTGGCGCGCAAATCGGCCCTTCTGCTACTTTGATTTTTGAAGTGGAGCTGTTGGATATTGTAACGCCCGCTGAGTAAGCGAGTTTAGCGTTATACGAAGCACGCTTTCGGGCGTGCTTTTTTGTTTGAGGGTTGATTAACCTGTGCTGGTAGCGAGCCTAATTTTTAGTGTGTACAGGATGGTGGGATACTGATCCGCGCCCGCCTCGTCATTTATTTTGCTCGCGCCCTTGCGCTAATGGCGACGGCTCAAAAACTCGCACTCGTCTATCGTCTCGTGCTCAGACATTCTCGCCGACAGCCTCGCCAACCGCGCTCGGTC
>JAHEKX010000006.1:4546-16808 GCA_024644535.1 Gammaproteobacteria bacterium | reverse complement strand
CCCTTGCGCTAATGGCGACGGCTCAAAAACTCGCACTCGTCTATCGTCTCGTGCTCAGACATTCTCGCCGACAGCCTCGCCAACCGCGCTCGGTCAAAGCAGCGCACTGAGTGTTCGCAAAACAAATCGCGAGTCTGTGCGCTGGCTGTGTGGCAAGTATCACGGTCTGGCGGCCTGAAGCATAAATATGTTACTACAAGAGCTACCCCTCCTTGGAGCATCCGCTTTCTGATATGGTAAGCATTCTGCATTTGGTTAGGTGACGTAATGTTCGATCCGCTTATTATTTTGGTGGCCCTAGGCTTTGGTATTGGCGCGCGCGCTTTGGGTTTGCCCGCTCTGCTTGGGTATTTGGCGGCGGGTTTTGCCCTACACGAATTAGACGCCCAAGCGGGTGAGTTTTTGCAGACGCTGTCAGACATTGGCATTACCTTGCTGCTGTTTACCATTGGACTAAAGCTTGATTTTAAAGATTTATTAAAGCCCCAGGTTTGGGGAACCACCTTGCTCCATATGTTGGCGACGCAGGCGTTTTTTATGGCCCTGTTGGCCGGATGTGTGGCTTTGGGGTTATTGACTCTGTCGTGGACCGCCACGGCGGTGATTGCCTTTGCTCTGACGTTTTCCAGTACCGTGTTTGTGATACAGGTACTGCAGGAGCGGGGCGAAAGCGCGTCGCGGCACGCCAAGTTGGCCGTGGGTATATTAATTGTGCAGGATTTGGCAGCCGTGGTGTTTTTGGCCTTCGCCGCCGGTAAGGTGCCAACCATCGAGGCTCTGGCGCTGTTGTTGTTAATGCCTTTGCGTCCGGTCATGCTGCGTTTGCTGAGCTATTGCGGTTACGGTGAATTGTTCACTTTGGCTGGGCTTACTTTGGCTTTAGGTGGCGCTGCTTTATGCGAGATGGTGGGCGTTAAGGGAGATTTGGGTGCGCTGATTATTGCCGCTAGCTTGGCTGGACACCAAAAGGCCAAAGAGCTGTCGCGCAACTTAATGCAGTTTAAAGATTTGTTCTTGGTCAGTTTCTTTTTGTTGATTGGTTTGTCGGGTTGGCCCGAACCCCAAATTGTTGCAATAGCGGTTGTGATTGGCTTGCTGTCGTTGTTAAAGCCGTTTCTTTACTTCCCTTTATTGACCAAACTGCATGCGCCTGCGCGAGTGTCTTTTTTAAGCTCTATGGCACTGGGTAATTACAGCGAGTTCGGATTGATTGTGCTAGCAGTTGCGGCCAGTGCAGGCTGGGTGGAAACTCAGTGGAGCGGTGCTATAAGCTTGGCGATAGCGGTCAGTTTTATTCTTTCTTCGCCGATTAACACCAAAGCGCACGCATGGTATCGGCGATGGCAGTCTCGCTTGCAGGTGTTTGAATCAGTTAAGCTGCGGCAATCGCATCCGGACACCTCGGATGTAAGAATTATTGTTTTAGGTATGGGTAATATCGGGACCGGTGCCTATGAAGATATGGCAACCGAGTATGGCTACAGCGTATTGGGCATTGATGACAACGATAACAAATTATTGATGCACATGGCAGACCACCGCCGAGTGATTGCCGCCGATGCCACTGATCCTGATTTTTGGGCTCGAATAAATTTGGCTGAACTGCAGCTGGTGATGCTGGCACTGACCAATCACCAAGAAAATATGGTTGTTACGCGGCTGCTTAAAGAACTTGGTTACCAGGGCCACATGGCTGCCGTTGTGCGTTTCCCTGAAGAGGCTGAAGAGCTAGAGCAACATGGGATTTCAGCGTTTTATTTATTTGCGCAAGCGGGGTCGGGTTTTGCGGCACATGCACGTGCGCAATTGGGCTTATAACGCCCCGTCGTAAGGTTTTGGCGTTTTAACGCAGGCAGCTGGCATTCTGTTAGGCTGCGCGTACACTTTGCCTGGTCTTAAAAGCGCCAGAAAAGGAGCTCTAAATGTACAAAAAAACGTTTGTCGCCGCAGCACTTGCTAGCAGTTTGTCGGGCTGTGTCATTGCCGCCAAAACCACCACAACTGCCGGCCCCGCGGCGGATTCGCTAGAAGAATGCGTAAGCCAATGTGCCGCGCAGTTCGACGGCCACGCTATGGAAGTTGGCGAACATCGCGTGTTCGTCAAACGCCTGGGTGGCGACGCCATCGAGAAAGAAGTCGAGGTGTTTTTGAACGATGGCCAAGCGCCTGGCGAAGGCATGGTTCGTATTGAAACTCGCGGCCCTAATGGCGCGGTCGATCGCTGGGTTGGCAGTGTTGAGGACATGCCTGAAGGCGAAGACATCGACATTGAAATGCTGATTGACGCCCAAGAACTGCCGTACGCGCCCAAAGGTGTAAAAGTGATTAAGCTAGGCGATAAAGATGGTGTGTTCATGCCCCACATGGCGCCAATGCCGCATCCTGGTCGCAGCAATCTTGCGCAAGAACTTCGTGATTTGGGTGAAGCCAAGCGCGAGGGCTTAATCACCGATGAAGAGTTTAGCGAGTTGCGCACCGCTGTGTTAAACAAGTACAAATCAACGCCCGCTAAGTAGATATCGATTATCCACTGCTGCGCTCGCGTTCACATCTCCCCTTAATGTGCGAGCGTAGCCTTTTTATAAAAATTTCTGCCTGAATAAGCTGAGCGGACTACGTCGTCCACTTGAGCCTTTTGTTGTGTTCGCTACACTGCTTAACAACGTTAAGAATAACAAGAGCAATTGCCATGCAAACCACAAATCCCGTTGCCATAGTGCGCGACCTTGCCGATAGATATGCCCGCGGCGCCGACCGTTTAGATAAAGCGCTATGGCGCCAAGTGTTAGCGAATGATTGTTTGATCGATGGCCCCGGGTTTCACAACCAAGGTATCGACGGTTGTTTGGAATTGATTGACACTCTCGAGCGTATTTTTGTGCGAACACGTCACAATGTCATGAACGTCACCGCGCATCGAGACGGCACTGAGGTCGTAGCTGAGACCTACTGTATAGCAGACCACATTCAAGTCATGGACGGCGAAAAAAAGATCTTAAGTTGGCACATTCGGTACCAAGATCGCCTAAGCAAAAATAGTGGGGAATGGCAGTTTACGCGGCGCCATTTAATTATTGACTGGGAAGAAATTCGACCGCTCAGTCGTGAAGATGTAAGCGCTTAAGTCCACTACGGACTGATTTAACAATTCACAGGCTAGTTGCGTCGTGTGTACGTGTCTGGCCCCAAACATAAGAGGTTGCTATGTTTGACGCTTTACTGGCGGCGATGCCGCTCCCAACAATGGAAGAGTGCGCCGCACAAAGCGATATCGAGTTTGTTTATGCACAAAGTGTAGGCCTACAAGCGTATGTGTACGGATTTCCGATTGTCGATTTGCACAAGCAGCAATACAACGAAACGCATTGGACCCGAGAAGATCAGCCAATAGCTGCCGCCATAAACGATATTGCGATTTACCCGCATTTATTAACGCCCGAAACCCAGGGCCAGTTGCGCGCCCCCAACGTCGATACGTTATACATGAACGCCTGGGTCGATTTATCGAAGGGGCCTGTTTATCTTGACGTGCCCGAAATGGGCGACCGGTATTACACGCTCGCTTTTATGGATATATACGGCAAGCCAGTACATGTGGGGACCCGCACCAACGGCGGCAAGGCTGGACGTTACGCCTTAGTGGGTCCCACGGGTGGTGTCTTGGAGCCCGGAGTGGAAGTCGTGCGTTTAGCGACGGACACCAACTGGATGTTGGGCCGCGTTCTTGCAGAAGATTCCAACGATGAACAAAAGGCGCGCAGTTTAGCCCAAGCCATTCGTTTGCTCGGGCACAAAGGTCCAGCGCCGTCTTCGGCCAAAGCGGTAAATCCGCATGCCAGCGTCGAGTACTTTGCGGTGCTGAACCAGGCACTAAAGTCTATGCCTGTACCGTCTAGCGCCGAGGGCTTGTTGGCTGAGTTTGATCGCTTTGGCCTGGGTCCTAACGCTGATTTTGATATTAATAAACTCAGCGCTAATGAATTGCTGGGTTTGGGGTGTGCCATTGTGCAGGGCCCCAAGTTATTAACCAAGCGAGGTTTTAAGCCGACGCGTGTTGCCAACGGCTGGATGATATCCGACAAAATCGCCGACCCGGGACTCGATTATTTGTTGCGCGCTGAAATTGCTCGTGGTGGTTACATTAATCAACCCGAAGAGGCGATGTACCCCGCATCCGTGACTGACCAGAACGGTGAATATCTGCAGGGCGATCGTGTATATCAAATGCGGTTCGCCAAGGGCGAGTTGCCACCCGTTGAGGCGTTTTGGTCGATTACCGCCTACGACGCTAAGACCTCGCAGCTGACCAAGAACAGTTTGGGGCGTTATTCGATTGGAGACCGCACTCCGGGTTTGGTGTATGAAGACGACGGCAGTTTGGTGTTAACCTTAGCGGCCAAACCGCCCGCTGACAGCATCGCGAATTGGTTACCAATTCCAGAAAGTTATTTTCATGTGGTGACGCGTTTGTACTTACCAAACCCCGAAGCTTTGTCGGGCGACTATACGCTGCCGGTTATTACGCGGGTAAATTAGTTGTGTAAGCCGCAGTCGGAGGCTTGTGGTGAGCAAGTGGCGCTAGCCTTACCCTTGGCAAGTGTTGCAAGCGCGCCACTGACGTACTGTGTAAATTGCTATAGCGAACGCAAATCAACGCGTGAAATTAGCGTCGCGGCGCGTTAAGCTCTTGGGCTTTTTACGGCGGTAATAACTATGTCAGGAACCTCTTTTCAGCAACTCTTGGCTGCTATGGCCAAGGTTGATAACGCTTTTTCGGTAACGCTTCCTGACGACTGGTTACAGGGCCGCACAGCCTACGGCGGCTTGTCGGCCGCCCTGTGTTACGAGGCGGCGCTGCGCGCCAGCGACGATCTGCCGCCTTTGCGCTCGGCGCAGTTTGCCTTTATTGGGCCCGCTGTGGGTGAGTTAGTGGTTACTCCGACGCTATTACGCCGCGGAAAATCTGCGGCCTTTATCGGCGTAGACTTAATCGGCGAGGCCGGTATGGCGGCCAGGGCTTTGCTGTGCTTTGGCGCTGAACGACCTTCCGAGCAGGCATACTTAGATATTCCCGCGCCCGAAGTACCTACAGTCGATGATAGCCGTGACTTTTTTAATCGTAATGGCGTGCCAGGTTTTACCCAGCATTTTCGTGGGCGGCTAGCCCAGGGTGCGACGCCGTGCACTCCTGACCACGAGCCCGATATGACGGTATGGCTGCGTCATGATGACGATGAGCTGCCTACAGGTTTAACGCCTGTGATTGCCTTAGCCGATGCCTTACCGCCAGCGTCTATGATTAAGTTTTCCAAAGGTGCGCCCGTTAGCACCATGACCTGGTCGATTGATATATTAAGCGATCATGCTGTTAGTGAATCTGGTTGGTGGTTATTACGTGCGGTATCCGAGCAGGCAGAGCACGGTTATTCGTCGCAGGCAATGACTCTGTGGGACGATAAAGGCCGTGCCATTATGGCGGCGCGCCAGACGGTGGCGATATTTATTTAATGCTCGATAGATAGGGCAAACTCAGGTTTTGCAAGGCGACTAAAAAACAAGTTTTAACGATAATAAGGAATGCTGTATGAAATACGATCCTGATCAAGACCCGCGTTTAGATCCACGCCTAAAACAAGCGCTAAAAATTATGGGTCAGTTGTCGGGCACCGACGAGCCGCCGGTCGATGTCCCAAGCCGCGAGGTGTTACTAGCCGCTGCCAATAGCCCAGAGGGTATCGCCCGCCGTGAAATGATGGAAGGCATGTTCGGTGCCATGGATAACATCAAAATTGCGCCTAAAGAAGGACTGCGCATTGAAAAGCACAGCATCAGCTCGGCGCCCGATGGCAACACCATTCACCTTTCAGTCATGCGCCCCGATACCGACGAGACACTGCCCTGCGTGTACTACATTCACGGCGGCGGCATGATGACGCTGTCGTGCTTTTTTGGTACCTACCAAACCTGGGGGCGCATGATTGCGCACCAGGGGTTGGCAGTGGTGATGGTCGATTTTAGGAACTGCCTAACGCCTTCTAGTGTGCCTGAAGTCGAGCCGTTTCCGGCCGGTTTGAATGATTGTGTATCGGGCTTTTTGTGGATGTGCGAGCAGGCTGCCAACTTCAATATTGACCCCAACCGTATGATTGTTGCTGGCGAAAGTGGTGGTGGCAATTTAAGCATTGCCACCACCATGAAGCTAATTCGGGACGGCCATGGTGATAAGCAAGCGGGCTTGTATGCACTGTGCCCGTATATTTCCGGCGAGTGGCCGCGACCTGAGTTCCCCTCTAGCTCCGAAAACGATGGCATCTTTATTACCATTGGCAATAACCATGGTGCTATGGCCTACGGTATGGATGAATTGGAATCGCAAAATCCATTAGCTTGGCCTTATTTCGCGAGCATCGACGACTTAAAAGACTTTCCGCCTACGATGGTCAGCGTAAACGAGTGTGACCCACTGCGGGACGAGGGTATCGATTTTTATCGCAAGCTCATGAATGCAGGCGTGCAGGCACAGTGTCGACAGGTTATGGGCACGGCGCATGGTGCTGAACTGTTTACGTCGACCGTAACCGACATTAGCCGTGTTACAGCGCGCGATATTTGCGGCTGGGTCGAGGAGTGCGCAGGCTAAGCTTAAGCATCCGCTAAAAGGTGCCTGTGGTGTAAGCCTGGGCGCTTTTTTTGTGCCATGAATTTAAAAAAAGGTAGAGCTAATACCTTGCGGCCCCGCAGGCTTTTCGATAACGTACCCAAAGTTCAAATTATTTAAATAGGAGTGCGACATGGATACAAGTTCGTTGTTTTCGCTAGAAGGCCGTATCGCTTTAGTAACGGGTGGCTCGCGTGGTATTGGTTTAATGATTGCCAAGGGCTACATCGCGCAAGGCGCCAAGGTGTACATTTCTTCGCGCAAGGCCGAGGTGTGTGATGCGGTAGCGGCTGAGCTTGGTCCGAACTGTATTTCATTGCCTGCCGATATCTCGACCGTAGATGGGTGCAAAGCGCTAGCAGCTGCTTATGCCGAGCACGAGTCATCGTTAGATGTTCTGGTTAACAACGCCGGTGCTGCATGGGGCGCTAACTTCGAGGACTTCCCAGAATCGGGTTGGGATAAAGTCATGGACTTGAACGTGAAGTCGCCGTTCTTCTTAACACAGGCGCTGTACCCCGCGTTGCAAGGTAACGCGACTCAGGCCACACCCTCTAAAGTCATTAATATTGCTTCCATTGATGGGCTGCGCCTTAACCCCTGGGAAACCTACAGCTACCAAGCTTCTAAAGCGGCAGTCATTAATTTAACCAAGCGTATGGCGGCGCGGTTAGTGACTGACAACATTTATGTCACGGCTATTGCGCCCGGTGCGTTTGCGTCAGAGATGAACCGAGCGGCGCGTGACCATGCCGATGCGGTTGCACAAGGCATTCCAAATAAGCGAGTCGGTAACGATGAAGATATGGCAGCTACGGCGATCTTTTTGGCGGCGCGCTCGGGTAACTACGTCATCGGTGAAACCATTGCGGTAGACGGCGGCATTGTGTATGCCGGTCTTGGCGCAAGTATGGATGCTTAACAATAGAGTCGTTATCTAAATAATTAAAATGCCGGCTATTCAGCTGGCGTTTTTTTGTGGTTGTGCAGGCGTCTATGATACACGAAGACCTAATGTCCCGCTGGTGCTATGGTTGGCGATTGGGTTGGTGTTGGTTCTCGTTCTAAGACTCTGCGTTGAGTCTAATATTGCTATGTAATTTAACAATGAAGAAGTAATGATTTTGCTTTAGCGGGGGAAAGCGTGCCCGGCCAACACGGCCGCAATCGCCACTCGGTAGGCAATATAGTGAACGAATAAGCTGCAACTTACCAAAATACCATCAGTGCACCGATGTTTCGGGCTTACTGGTAAGACCCCGACTTTGACCCTACGCAACATGCGGTTTACTACGTACGTGTGCTGGCAATTCTCGCGCCTTTATGAAGAGCTTATGATCGCGCGTGCATGGGTACACAACTTCTGCAGGGTACGCCCATGACGACGGTGTGTAGAGCCTACTTGTCACCGATTTGGTATACCCAAAACTTGGTGACGTAAAACGAGGTGTTCGGCCACGCTCTGTGAGCTTTACCACAAAGAGGTGTTTTGCTCATTGTTTTGTAATGGAAACAAATATTCGCTGCCCTTTTGGCTCAAGGCTTGACTGTGTTAAGGTTGGAGCACTAGTAACCAACAAAGGAAGAGACAATGAGAAGATTAGTAGAAATTCTTATTGTTGTGATGATGCTTGGTGCGTCATTAACGACAATCGCTCAAGACTTGCCCATCGTAGGCATTTCCACCATCAAAGAAACCGTAAACGACAGGAATCGAAACGCTAAGGGCGCAAATTTTCAGGTGATGCTTGAAACGCAAATGGCAAAAGTCGGGCGTTTCAAAATTATGGAGCGCGCTCGGGTCGATGAAATTCTGGCTGAGCAGGGCATGAATAATGAAGTGGGTGATGGTAGAACGGCAAATGGTGGTTATAATATCGCGGGCGTCGACTATCTCGTGTATGGCTCAATCACTAAATTGGGGCAGCGTAAATCGGGCATGGCAACTGGGCAGTTTGCGACAGCAAGTTTAATAACCGAAATGGCCGTCGATATTAAAGTGGTTGATGCCTCGACTGGAGAAATTCGCAGAGCAGAAACTGCAGAGGTGATGGTTAAATCTGCGGGCGGCATGGCTACGGGCAGTTTTGCAACTGCAAAAGGGGCGGGAGATCCTCTGGCGGACGTGCAACGTATGGCGGCAAAGAAAGTGGCGTCACTTATTGCCACCAGTATTTTCCCTGTTGAAGTTGTTAAAGGCGGTTCCGTCATCTATTTGAATTATGGTTCGTCTATCTTGGATCAGGGCGATATTTTGGCGGTTTTCCAGCCGGGTGAAGAGCTTATTGACGAGGCAACTGGATTGAATCTGGGCTCAGAGGAAATTTTCTTAGGCAAACTACAAGTAACATCCACCACAGATAAGTTTTCTAAAGCAAAATTACTTGAGGGTGACGGTCCTGTTAAAGGTGACCTGGTAAGAATATTAGAGAAAGGGCCAGAAGCTGGGTCGTCATCAAACAGAAGCGCTCCGGTTGAGAAGCGCGGTCGAAAAATTTAATTAGGAGATACCATGAGTTTTTATAAAAGTGTTACATTGTTAGTCTTTGTTTTTTTTTCAGCTGTCGCGATCGCGCAGGGAAATAAGCCGATCGTTGCTGTCGGTACCTTCGATAGTTCTTTTCAGGATTATGATACGCGCAATATTCAAACGGCAATCGAGACAGCGCTTTCCAAAACAGGGAAGTTCACGCTGATGGAGAGAGGTCGTTTAGATCAGCTGCTGACCGAGCAAAATATGTCTATGGAGGGCCTCGTAGGCGGTGGCGTGCAAAGTCTCGGTGGCTTTGGCGGTGTTGATTACCTAATTTATGGTCGTGTTACACAGTTAGGTTTAGAGGCTAAAAACCTGCTAATCATGAGCGAATGCCGTGCAAAACTTGGGTTGGACGTGCGAGTCGTCGACGTGACGACTGGAGAGATCCGGCTAAGCGAAAATATAACAAAAGAAGATGGTGTCAATACAAGTGATAGCGAGTCTAATCCATGTCGAGGGGTAGGTATTGAGGCTTTTGATACCTTAAGTGCATCCGCGTCGCGAGGGTTAGCTGAATCGCTAACTCAAAACTTGTTCCCCGTGAAGATTGCGAAGTCGTCCGATGACGAAGTCTACCTAAACTATGGGGAAGGATTTTTAAAGAAAGATGAAATTTTGAAGGTTGTAACTCTTGGCGAGGGTTTTGTTGACCCAGACACCGGAGAAGTTTTGGGCGCTGAAGAGGAACTTATTGGCTTGGTGAAGGTGTATAGCTTAAAGCCTAGTTTTTCGAAGGCCCGCATTATCATGCAAAATGCACCGATATCGGCTGGTGATGTGGCGAATCGCCTAACGAAAGGCGAGCAAAAGAATATGTCGAAATTTATTAAAAACTGTCAGAAGGCACAGAAAAACGAAGCTAAGCGTTGCAAAAAAGAAGGTTCGAAATGTGATGCCGCTGTTGAAAAGCGCGAACAGGCCTGCACGCTACGCTAAGTCCTGATTTTTAACGAGTAAAAATGCCGGCCGTTGCCGGCTTTTTTATGTTCTATCGTTTTACTGTAAAAAAAGAGTTACACGCTGGATGTCACCACCCTTAAAACTGTAACCGTGCGTCGCATTTTTTGGATAATCGCCCGCTGGTGAGCCTGTATCGATACCGATATCAAAGGTCTCGTCGATTGAGAAGTAAGCCGGTGGCGTTAGCCGAATGCGATCGCGGGCCGCAATCTCGTCGTTGATCGTTAGCACAAACTCACCGCCGCGTGCCCACCCGCCGCCATCGTAATTAAAGGTTAGCCCCACAGTGCTAGCACCCGATACTGCTTTAGATGACTGCAATAAAACCTGGCCTTTTTCGAAATTTCTAAAGTTGAATGCAGGCCGGCTTTGCTCGTCAAGATACAAGCTCCAGCCGCTGACTAGGCCGCCCATGGTCGCGATAACCCCGGTGGGTGCTTGGCCGGAAATTTGTGCGCTTATAGACCACGATCGATTATAAATGGGCGGGGCTTGGGTTTCGGCTATGCCTACAGCGCCAGGGTAATAGGTAAATTCTGTGCGGCTTTGGCGTAGGTTTGGAATAGGGTGGGTGTTCATTGCATCCATGGCGCTTTGGATGGGCCAAATTCCCAAACGTTCAGCTTCTTGTTGGAATACGGCCTGAAGTTCGGCGAGCTTGTCGGGACGCGCGCTCGCCAAATTATTGGACTGGCTGTAGTCCTCGTTAAGGTTGTATAGCTCCCACTCGTCGTCTTCCATGGGGGTGGCGCCGGTGCGCACACCCACGCTCCATGGGTAGCGTTTATGAAAGGCCGAGGCCATCCAGCCGTTGTGGTAAATAGCACGGTTACCGTTAACCTCGAACAGTTGCGTGGTGTTGTGCTCGGGAGCGGCGGCGTTGGTAAGCGCAGGCAAAAGGCTGGCGCCATCCATGGGCATTTGTGCCACACCCGCCATTACGTTGGGCTCAGCAATGCCCGCGGCATCTAGTACGGTGGGGACGATATCGTTGACGTGGGTAAACTGCGTTCGTAAGCCGCCGGCGTCTTTAATGGTGTTGGGCCAAGTAATGACAGCGCCAACACGGGTGCCACCTAAATGCGAGGCGACCTGCTTTACCCATTGAAAGGGCGAAGTTAAGGCCCAGGCCCACCCGGCGGGGTACTGCGGGTAGGTAGTCTTGTCACCGATACGATCGAGCGCAGCGATTTGTTCATCTAAAGTTTCAGATAGACCCTGCAACGCACCCATATAATTGATACTGCCGGCCAAGCCGCCCTCGGCGCTGCTGCCGTTGTCGCCCGCAATGTACACAAAAATGGTGTTATCAAATTCGTTTAGGTCTTTAAGCGTTTGTACTAAGCGCCCAATTTCGTGGTCGGTGTGCGCCAAAAATCCGGCAAAGGTTTCCATTAGTCGAGCGGCCACATGCTGTTGCTTGGGCGACAGTGAGTCCCACGCCGGTAATGCCCTGGGGCGCGGTGTTAATAGTGTACCTTTTGGGACCACGCCCAAAGCGATTTGGCGTTGTAAGATGTGCTCGCGCATGGCGTCCCAACCGTCATCAAATTGCCCACGATAGGCGTCTACCCATTGCTTTGGCACCTGTAAGGGGGCGTGCGCTGCTCCGGTGGCAAAGTACATAAAAAAGGGCTGTTCGTTGCGCAAGCTGTGACCGGTGCGTACCCATTCAATTGCCTTATTCACTAGATCTTCGGTCACGTGATAGTTGGAGTCATGGGGGCGCTGTACGGGTGCAGTGCCTCGATAAAGTGTTGGGTCAAATTGGTCGGTCTCGCCACCCAAAAAGCCGTAAAAGGTTTCAAACCCTAAGCCTGTAGGCCAGCGGTCAAAGGGGCCGACAGGGGTTGTTTCCCACGGGGGCGCTAAGTGCCATTTACCAAAAGCCGCGGTGCGGTACCCAGTGTCTTTTAGTATTTGAGCAATGGTGGCGGTGTCGGGTTTGATGACGCCTTGGTACCCCGGCAGCTGATTGGATGAGTTTAATACCGCACCCACATTGGCGGCGTGCGAATCGCGCCCAGTCAGTAAAGAGGCCCGGGTCGGAGAGCAAATGGCGGTGGTGTGAAATCGGTTAAAACGTAAGCCTTCTTGCGCCAGAGTAT
>JAHEKX010000006.1:0-4446 GCA_024644535.1 Gammaproteobacteria bacterium | reverse complement strand
ATTGCCCACCACATGGCCAGCCGCACCTCAGAAGAGGCTCGTAACGACGCACGTGACATGATGGATATACAGCAAATCGATGATCGCACTTGGTTTATTGTAATGCCTTGGGTGAACCTAACGGTGATGGAAACCGACGAAGGCTTGCTGTTGCTAGATACCGGTTATGCGCCAGCGGGCCCCGTGCTGGTCGACGTGTTAAAGCAAATCAGCGACAAGCCGGTGAACACCATCGTGTTTACTCACCACCATTTAGACCATGCCTATGGTGCCTGGGCTTTAAAGCAAGCGGGCATGGCCCCGCGAGTCATTGCTTCTGATGCGTTTTTAACTCAGATGGGTTTAGACGTACAGCTAGCAGATTTTGCGAATGCGCGCATGAATAATCAAGATCCTCGCGATATCCCCCGCACGATGGCCGAAATGGTTGCCCCCACCGAAACCTTTACCGGTACCAAGACATTGGTGTTAGGCGACGAGACCTTCGTGTTACATACCGCTCGCGGCGAAACAGAAGATCACGTTTGGATTCACGCGCCTGAACGCGGCATTGTCGTCAGCGGAGATTTTCACCAGCCGTTTTTGCCCAACGCCGGTAATGGCAAACGTCGGCAGCGTCATGTGGATGAGTGGGCTCAAGCATTAAGAGATATGGCGGCTACCAACCCCGATGTATTGTTGCCCATGCACGGACCTGCCATTCGGGGTGCAACGCTGGTGCAAGAAAAGCTTGATACAGTAGCCAGCGCGTTCGAATCCATTGTCGCGCAGGTGACCAAGGGCTTGAACGCAGGTTGGTCGCAAGACGCGATTATTCACAGCGTGGAGCTACCCCCCAAGCTGCAAAATCATGCTGATCTTGACCCTTACTACAACACGGTAACGGATGTAGCCAAAATGGTGGTGCGTCAGTACACCGGTTGGTGGGACGGTGTGCCCTCGCATTGGCAAGCACCGCGCAGCGCGACCACGGCGAGGGCGGTGATTAACGCAGCCGGCGGGCTAGAGGACTTTATCGCCAAAACCCGAGCGCTAATAGGAACCGATATCGCCATGGCCAGTCAGTTTGCCGATTGGGCTTACCAGGCTTATCCGAACAATTTGCAAGTGCTTGAGCTTGGTATGGCGGTGTACGCTAAACGTATTGTACCTGGTATGCCGCTTAACGAGATCTCGGTGTATTTAGGGCATATGGCTGAGATTAAGTGGCGTATGGCGGGTCTGGAAAAATAGCCTAGCAGGCCTGGGCTACTGATGAAAAATGTTAAGCCGCTAACCATTAGCAAAGCCGGCGCCTGTCGCATTTTAACGGTAATGGGTCTCTGGTCGGCCTCCGAGTCTGTGAGTAGCTCAGCAAGCGCAGCCAATTGGCGCTTGGTAAGCCCTACGATCGCGTAGCAAGTTTCTGTAAATTCGACTCGTGATCGTCTTTGCTAAGCTGGTAGCGGCTTATACAAAACAGCATTAGCGACCACAACACCAGCAGACTGGGCGCGTGCCACAAGCCTAAGCTTCGGATGGTTTCTGTAGACACCTGATCCGGTGATGCACCCTGCGGAAACGCGATTAAACTTAGAATAATGCCCGCTGCAAACGCGCCTAAACCCTGATTAGTTTTACGAATAAAGGTAATGGCGGCAAAAAAAACGCCCTCGCTGCGCTTGCCGGTGCGCAACTCGTTTTGCTCGACTAAGTCCGCCACCATGCTATACAGCACCGCTTGGCAGGCAATAATTAAGCCTAAGTCAATGGTGTTAATAATGGCCAGAAGCGGGAAGAGTATGGGGTCGCCATTGTCGGGCATAAGCCCCAGTAGCCGAAGTAACACAGGCGCTGGTGCGACTGAGAACGCCAGAGCCCCTAAGCGGATTGCAGCCGCTTTTTTACCCCAGCGTTTGACGAACCACGGTGCTACACCTAAGCCGATACCAGCCGACAAAAATACCAGTGAGGTATAAATAAAAATCTGATACGAGCTAAAGCCCCAAAAATAGGTCAGCAAAATATAGCTCATGGCGCCCGCCAGACCGGTGGCCATGGCGCCAAACAGGCTGGCGGCAAATAGCGCCAGAAAGCTGCGTTCGGCCAGCGTCTGAAATAGCTCTTTGAAAATGGCTTTTAGCCCTCGGCTATCGCGCTTGGGCGGTTTTTTAAGGTGAGGTATTTGGTTGTGGGTGCCCAGAGCCGACACTAAAATCGCAATAAAGATTAGAATAGACGATATAACGCCGTAGGTTTGGTAACCTTCGCGATTAAGTGTACCCACGCTGTACTGTGCCGTCGGTACCAGTAACAAGCCGAACATTAATACGCTCATGAAGTTGCCGCCGGTCCAGCCAAAAAACTGGCGCCACGCCTGAATGGTGGTGCGCTCGGCGTAGTCGGTGCTGAGCTCTGGCATTAAAGCCGAACTGGGCGTTTCGTAAAGAGTAATAAACGTGCGAATTAAAACCGCCAAGCCCAGTAAATAGGCGAATAAACCCGCTTGACCCCACTCGGGTGGGTTCCATAACAGCCAGTAACTGACGGCCACCGGCAGGGCGGCGGCGTACATAAAGGGGTGTCTGCGGCCCCAGCGCGAGCGCGTGTTATCGGACCAGTAGCCGATAATGGGGTCGCTTATGGCGTCAAAAATTAGGGCAATAAAAATAGCGGTACCCACCAGCCCTGGTTCAAGACCTACCACCGTGCCGTAGAACAGTAGTAAAAAGTAGCCAAAGCCGTTGTCTTTAATGCCGTAGGCTACGGCGCCGAATCCGTAGGTCAGTTGGGTTTTTAACCCGGCTGTTTTTATTGTCATGGCTACCTCTATGCGGGAGTCTATACCTTACCTGAAACCCTGCGGATTACATCCACTTTTTGCGCTGCGCTAGGCGTGTTATGGCGGCTCAGGATTAGCGCCCGACACGGCAACAGGCTCGGCACAAAGCCGAGCGGTTACAGCTTCGGACAGTCATCCGCCATTGCTAATCACCCTGCGCCGAACGTTTTGTTGGTGTCGATGTGCTGGGAATGGTGCGTCACTTTTGTTAGTCTACCTAATAATTAACGCATCTAACTAAAGGCGTCAGTATGCTTAATGAATTGCTTATCGAGTCGCGGCAACTGGTCGCACGCGTAGAAGAGTTGGCTCTTGCTGGCGAAAAACTCTCGCGCAGTGGGGCTAAGGTGCTTCGATATTTAGCCGACAAAGGGGATACGGTAGTGACACCGACCCAGTTGGCTCGGCACTGCCAAATTAGCACCCCGGCCATGACTCAGCTGTTGTCCAGGTTAGAGCAACAGGCCCTAGTCCAGCGTTGGCACGCCAAAGCGGACCGCAGGCAAGTGCTGGTGCGATTAACCCGAACAGGCGCGGCCCTTGCGGCGCAATCAAAAACCACGCAAGGCGATCTGCAGCGTGTCTTGCAAAGTGCGATACCTGAATCCGATTTGCACACAACCCTGGCAACGCTGGCGCGCGTTAATGCGATATTGAACAGCGCTTAATACGAATGGATACTCGTTAATGACTTAAAAGTGTTGCGTGCTGGGAGCGGGCTTGGGTATCGTAAATTCAAGAGGTGCATGGGCGCGGTCGGGCCGGGCGATACAAAAGTCAAAAAGCGGTAGTGACCGAAGCACAATAACAACTAATAGGGGAAGCTATGAACAGACTCGAAGGCAAAGTGGCATTGGTTACCGGGGGCGCGAGTGGTATTGGCGCTGGTATTGTGAAGCGTTTTATCGCGGAAGGCGCCAAAGTGCTAGTTACCGATGTCAACGAAGAGTTAGGTAAAAGTTCTATTCAAGCTTATGGCGACAGCGCCCAGTTTTTGCGACAGGACGTAAGTTCGCGTGCGGACTGGGCCAGTGCGATGCAGACCGTCGAGGCCCAATTTGGTGGCCTAGATATTCTGGTCAACAACGCCGGTGTCTTGTTTTTTGCCCCCTTTGAAGGCTACACCGATGCGCAAATTGACATGCTGGTTCAGGTGAACTTGATGGGCGTGATTTACGGTTGCCAGGCGGCTTTACCTTTGCTGGAAAAAAACGGCGGCAGCGTTATTAATATGAGTTCGTCAGATGGACTAGAAGGCGCGAATGCTGTGTCGATTTATGGTGCGACCAAATTTGCGGTACGGGGTCTGACCAAGTCGCTGGCGCTAGAATGGGGCCCTCGTGGTATACGAGTTAACTCGATTCACCCGGGCGGCATTGATACGCCTTTATCGAACCCGCAGGGTAATAAGCGCGAAGACGTGAATAAAGCCTATGCGCGTTATCCCAGTCAGCGCGCTGGGGACCCATCCGATATCGCCGCAGCCGCGGCTTACTTGGCTTCGGATGATGCCAGCTACTGTATGGGTATGGAGCTGGTGGTCGACGGGGGTATGACCGCGGGGCACTACTATGCCGGGTTGCCGGGGGCGCCCAAGGGGGCGTAGGGTAGGTGCTGCCATTCAG
>JAHEKX010000022.1 GCA_024644535.1 Gammaproteobacteria bacterium | reverse complement strand
GGCATTAGGCTGAGTGATATGCCGCGCGTACGATCAGGGTTTAACTGAACGGCACTATTTTCTGATTTTGTGGCTTCGGTGTTGCCTGCCGCAAGCGAGAACTGCGTGACCCGCCGCTGAGCTTTTGCCCAGTCGTTACACGCAAACGCCATGTGGTGTAGGCCGCTAACAGGGCCACTTTGGTGTAAGCGCAGCCAGATATTGCCTGTATACAGCCACGCCTCGTTGTCAGTGCTAGATGTGCGCATGCTGACCGTGGTGTTGAACAAGGTTTGATAGTCGTCTATCGCGCCCGCTAGGTCGGTTACTGCGATGCTGACATGGTCTAGGTGGTTGATAAGGGGAGTCATGGTTGTACCTGCTAATTGCTTTTACAAAGTCTGATTCATTATTTGTATCTCTTTAGATACAATCTGATTTTATATGAGAACAGTAACAGGAGTGGACATTAATGCCCAACAACTCTAAGCCTGCGCATTTAGAAACTTTCGATATGGCCGATTACCTACAAACCAAAGAAGCTGTCGCTGAATACTTAAGCTTGGTTTTACAAGAGGGCGATATCGATGAGCTGTTGCGGGCGATCGGTCACGCAGCTAAAGCAAAAGGAATGGCGAACATTGCGGCAGCCACAGGGCTGGGCCGGGAATCGCTTTACAAAGCCCTGGTACCTAGTGCGAAGCCCAGATTCGAAACCATAGTGGCGGTGCTGAAGGCCCTAGATATTGAGTTGCAAGCCGTGTGCGTTCGCTAATCCTTTTGTGTAATTCATAAAAAAGCCGCGGCAGGGAAGCCAGCGGCCAAGGGTTACCGCACAGCCGGGGGAGGCTTGCGGTGGTGGTAAACGCGATATGCACTTTTGGTATCACACCGCATTTGCGGACTTACAGTCGGATTCGTACGCCCATTTCGACGCTGCGTCCGGGTGCCGCATAAATACCTTGGCGAAGGCCTGTGATTGCACGCTCGTCCATTAGGTTTTTAACCGATCCGAACACCGTTAAGTTGCTGCTGAACTCATACTGTGCAACCGCATCCGTTAAGGTGTAAGCATCTAAGCGTCCGCCCCAAATGCCGCCGGCCGCCGTTGTTGGTATAGCAACTTGGTTGTCGGGGGTGCCGTATTGCTCGCCGCGGTGGTGTACTAATAAACCGCCGCTGAAATCACCACGCTGGTAGTTAATAGCTAAGTTAGCCAGCACTTTGGGGGCGTAGGGTAGGCGGTTGCCACGATAGTCGCCGGTCTCAAAATTGGATTCGGGTACCCAAGTGGCGTTTGCGTCAACACTAAAGCCATTGCCGAAGACGTAGCCCACGCTAAATTCCATGCCGGCGTGCGTGGTTTGACCTGCATTGCTTTGCGACAAGTTCGGGTCGGAATTGCCGGTAACGACTTGGTTGTCGAAATCCATATAAAAAGCGGCGACTTCGTAATTTAGGGCGCCACTTAGGCCGCGTACACCTAACTCAAAGTTGGTCGAGCGCTCGCCATCGAGCTGCTGGTCTTGCAAGCCATCCAGTGCAACTTCGTTGGCTGCGGGCGAAAACGCGCGGTACACACCACCGAACATTTGAGCCGCGTCCGTTAGTTCGTAGGTCGCTCCAATACCGGGTAGCCATTCGGTGTTGCTGGTGGTTGCCGAGGCGTTATTGTCGGTTAAGATCACGCGCCTCTGCTCGTATGACTCTACTCGTAAACCCGGTGTGACAGCAAAACGGTCATTAACTTCGACGCGGTTTTGCACATAGGCTGCTACATCTTCCGCGCTGTCGATACGGTGGCGGTCGTTAATGCCTGTTCTATTGGCGGCACGAGTTGCGCGAATGCGCGTGTCGTTTGACTCTTCTTCCATATAGCGCAGGCCAAACTCCGCCTCGCCGTCAAACCCGAACCAAGTGTTGGTCAGCTGCAAACGCGACTCGAAGCCCACGCGCTCGAACGAGCGGTTGTTGCCGGTGAGAGAGTCGGTGTACACCCAGCGGCCTGCTTCGGTCGAGGCAGCTGTATCGACGTTGTAACGCCAATAGTCGCGGGTGACTTCGCTGTAATATGCTACGGTGTTTAGCGTGGCGCGGCTGTTAATTACCCATTCGTGGCTGACATCGGCGCTTTGGCGATCGGTTAAAAAGTCGTCGTCGGGTGCAGGGTTGTATTCGGCGCCGTTGACGTAACCGTCTAGCAATAAACCACGATACGAGATGTTGGCGTCGTTGTCGTACCAAGACACTTTAAGCCCTAGTGTGTGCGCATCGTTAATGGCCATGCCGGCTTTGAGCATGACGTCGTCCATGTCGTAGCCTTTATTCATGAAGCCGTCGCTTTCGGCGTGCGTTGCAACCACACCCATAAAGGCGTCGCCGCTGGCGGTGGTGGCTCCAGCTTCGACCGACATTTCGCGCATGTTGTACGAGCCCGCGCGAGCACTAATTAATACACCTTCTTGCGGGTTTTTGGTTTGGTAGTTCACCACACCGCCGATGGTAGATGGCCCATAGCGTAACGAGGCAGAACCTTTTAATACCTCGATGTTCTCGACGCGCTGAATTCGGGGGTTAAAGTAACGCTCGTTACCAATGAATAAGCCCGGTGCCACCGGCACACCGTCTTCTAGCATCAGCGATTTTGACTCGCTGGCCGACAGGCCGCGAATACCAAAGTTGGCCACAATCGAGGTTTCTTCTTCGCTTTTAATGTTAATGCCCGGTACACGACGCAGTGCGTCTTCGGTTGATAGCGGCTGGATTGCCTCGATTTGTTCGCGATCCACCAATACCACCGATCCCGTTAAGCGCTTGGTGCCGTTCACTTGTTTACCAACAACCTCGATGACCGGCATGGGAATAGAGCGGTCGGCCTGAGCAACGGGGGCGTCATCGGCTTGAGTGGTCACGGCCCCGCTTGCCAGTATGGCAGCAATTGAAAGGGGCAGAGTTTTGGTGCGCATGGCAATACATTCCTGGTTGGGTTGCAATGGGCTTAATGTAAATGCAAATGAGAATGATTGTCAATAACTGGATGAGAGTAATTCTTATCTTTAGGCTTTGGTGTAACGCTCGGTATTGATGAGGTTTGCTGTCTGCTGATAGGTAAGGGCGCTTGTTGATGGCCTATGGGTGAGGCTACCAACGCACAATATGCCTTCGATTGACTCTGGAGGTACTTGTGAGTCCAACCATATTGCGGCATGAGGGGTACAGGTTCTATTTCTTTTCTCGCGAGGAAAGCCGAATGCATGTCCATGTCGCGTCATCAGAGGGCGAAGCCAAATCTTGGCTCGAACCTGAAATTGTGCTGGCAAGTAATTATCGATACACTCCCAAACAGATAAATGCCATGTCTCGTATCATACAGGAGCACCATCATGAGTTTGTTCAGGCATGGCGATTCCACTTCGGTGACTGAGGTCACTCAGATCTCTCGCTTTGGTGTGTGGATACTGACGGCTCGGGGTAAAGAGCTTTTCATGCCCTACGACCAATTTCCGTGGTTTAAAGGGCAAAGCCGGCAGCGCGTCTGTCATATAGAAGAGCCCAGCCCGGGGCATTTTTATTGGCCGGATTTAGATGTTGATATTACTGAGGTTATGATCGAGCACCCCGAGCAATTTCCAGAAATAGCGCGGGCGTAATGAAGTACCCGAAAGCGCCGGTACGATGCAACGCGTTGTTTGACTAGACCTTCGACTCCGGCGCCTCGGCACGGGCAGTAAGAATTGCCAGAGCAAGCCCCCCCAGCATTCCCATACACAGTAGCCCAAACGCGAGGGTGCTGTAGGTTGTGCCCAAGCGGAACCAATTGGCATCATACATAATGCTGCAAGAAAGCATGATGGTGGTGCCCAACAAGGGCAGGCGTGAGGTGCCCAATAAACCCAAGGCCATTAAGATGTTGGTAAAGCCCAACATGACACGCATTAAATTTTCAGCGCCCAAGGGTGTGTGCCAAAGCGTAGCCACTTGACCCATACCCACAGCCAGCACAATTAGCGCTAGAGTGTTGCGAGTGGGTGTAATAAAACGAGTGACTTGGGTCATGTGCTGCGCGCTTTACTCTGTGCTTAATGGTATTACATCGACAACCCAAGCGTGTAACGGTGCCGTGATACAAGGTACCGCGAGCGCAATCTCGCTAGGGCTTGGGCGACGACCTTTGCTACACTCAGCTTATACAAAGGAGTAGCACTTGAACACGCAATTATTACAGGTTTTAGCCGATGGTGAATGGCATTCGGGGCAGGCGTTGGCAGATGCAGCCGGTGTCAGTCGTGTAACGATCTGGAAGCAATTGCAGAAGTTGCAAGAGGCCGGTATTGAACTTGAAGCGGTGACCAAGGTGGGCTATCGCATTATTGGAGGCTTAGATCTGCTGTCCGATAGTGACGTGCACCGTGGTTTGAATGGCACGGCCAAAAACCTAATGGGCGAGTTGCAGGTGCTGCAACAAATCGACTCGACCAATCGCGTCTGCCAAGAGGCCATGAGCGAGCGGGCAGCACCGAACAAAGCCCTGGTAATTAGTGCCGAACAGCAAACCGCGGGTCGAGGCCGACGCGGCAAAGCCTGGGTTAGCCCCTACGCGCGCAACATGTATTTGTCGGTGGGCTGGCAGGTGCAGAGCGGAGCGGCAGCCTTACAAGGCCTGTCGCTAGCGATAGGCGTGGCGGTTGTTCGCGCGCTGCAAGATGTAGGTGTGAGTGCCGCGCAATTGAAGTGGCCCAACGATATCGTGGTGGGGCGCCAAAAGTTAGGTGGCATTTTAATCGAGCTGACCGGTGATATGGCGGGTCCATGTTCGGTGGTGGTGGGCATGGGTTTAAACGTAAACATGCCCGAATACGCCCAAGACGGCATTGATCAGGCCTGGGCCGATGTGTACCAGCAAGGCGTTAAGCCCGCGCGCGCGGCGCTTATTGCGGGTGTGCTAAACCATGTATTACCCTTGCTGCAAGGCTGGGAGCAAAGTGGCTTTGAGCCATGGCGAGAGATATGGCAGGCACTGGATGCTTACCGAGATCAGCCGGTCAATATTTTAATGGGTGATACGCGCGTAGCGGGCATTGCTAAGGGTGTGGACGCGACAGGCGCTATTCAAGTTGAAACAACGCTAGGCGTAAAAAGCTTTCACGGCGGCGAGGTGAGCCTGCGGCTGCAAAGTCAGGGCTAGAAAGCAGTGCTAGGCCTAATTGGCAACAACGATTGTGAACACTTACTTCGTGCGATGGCCAGGCCTCAAGACCTTTGCGGGCCCAGGCATGACGAACAGGAGCTCGCGTGACGGGTGAATACAACTTAAGCGTGTTACTTGCTTCAATGGCTCCGACGGTGACTGACACTGAGTATGTCTTTGTTTCGCTGCCCCACGGGGGCTATGCAGATTGCGCCCATTTACAGCCCTTTGCGACAGTGCAGGAGCGCGAAGGCCTAACGCTGGTCCTTACAAAAAAGGCTGCTGATACGCACGGCGTGCACTACGATTCGGTATTTAAGTGCATAACGCTTAGCGTGCATTCCAGCTTAGAGGCTGTTGGTTTAACGGCAGCGGTCTCGACCGCCTTAGCCAAGAAGGGCATTAGCGCCAATGTGATGGCGGGTTATTACCATGACCATATTTTTGTGCCGACGCAGTTAGCACAGCAAGCGCTTGGGGCACTGGTCGAGTTTAGCTAGCACTCGTGCATTCATTGCCAGGCTGTATTTATATGGGGCTTATTTTAGTCTATTTATAAAATCATTCCTTCCGATTTTAAAATCAAACTGATAGCATCTTGCTTATAGAGGTGCACCGCGAAGCAACCATATAGTGCGGTGCCAGATCTATTTTAAATTATAAAAAAGGAAGAGCCATGAATTCTCCTAAAATTATCGTCTTAGGCGCGGGTATTGGTGGCTTGTGCGCCGCTGCTAATTTGGTGGCGCAGGGCTTTGATGTCACGGTGATAGAAAAATCGCCGTACCCCGGTGGGCGCTGTTCGCACCGTCAGCGCGGCGACTATATTGTCACCACAGGCGCTATGATGGTGCCCATGGGTGAATCAAGCGCCATTCGCCAAGCCTTTGATGCCTTAAGTGTGCCCATGGATATGGTGGATGTGACAGGCCGCATGCGCTATCGCATGCCATACGGCGACTACGATTTGCCACCGGGTGGCGGCGGTTTGGCGGGTATGGTGACGTTTGCTATGCAGGACGAAGCCGAGGCAGCAAAACTATTGGCTCACATTAAAACCGCACTGATCGACTGGTTACCGCTGGACAATATTAGCCTGCGCCAATGGTTTGATCAGTACACCGATAACGAGGGTGTAAAACAATTATTCGATGGCTACTGTTCAGCCCTGATGGGGGTGCGAACCCACGAGTTAAGTGCGCACGACTTTTTCTTGTTTTTAAAACACAGCAGTAAAGGCACGCGTTTTGGCTTGGCGCGCAAGGGTAACCTTGCGCTAATGACTGACTTGGTGGCGGGAATCGAGCGTAAAGGCGGTAAAGTGTTGTGCCATACGGCGTGTAAACACATTGTTACCGAGCACGGTAAAGTCACGGGTGTGCTTGTTAACAACGAGTCTGGCGATGAGGTAGTCATGCCCGCCGATATTGTGGTATCGAACTTAGGCCCCGATGCCACCGTTAGTTTGGCGGGCGGCGAGCAGATGTTCGAACGCAGCTACGTGCAGCAGTTGCATACAAATGCCACACCCGTGCCCATTTACCACGTTGCCTTTGTCATGGACCGCCCCTTAGTCCCCGACTTTGACGGCTGCATGGTGTTTAGCAACAACCGCAATTTAATTTATTTAGAAATTCCGTCGGCGATATCCCCGGGGCAGTATTCGCCTGCAGGCAAATACGTACACACCGCCTACGGTGCCCCCGAAAACTTTGAAGACGCAAATCTAGAGGAAGAACTGCAGCGCACCATCGACGAGCTAGAGGCGAACTTTCCGGGCTTTAAAGACGAGGCCGAGATCTTGGTTAAAGCCAAGTTTAGCGGTAAGTATCCTGCGGGGCGGCGCGCTGTGGGGCGCTGTATGCCCGTGAATACGCCCATTCGAGGCTTGTACATGGTGGGTGACGGGAATGCGCCCAAAGGTAAAATTGGCACCGAGTCGGCGGCGGTGTCGGGCAAAATAGCGGCCGAGCAAATCGCGCAGCGCTATGGCCGAGCGCTTAGCGCTTAGTTACGCGTGCTCGTTGCGCTGGCAAACAAAAGCTAAGAGCGCCGCCCTTGTCTTATTGGCGGCGCCGCAATAGGGCGATTATTTAAACCACCGCCACCGTAGCTTGCACAATCGCGACGACTTTAGAGTTGCCCTGCGATATTGCGCTGACCTCGCCGCGGCACACGCACAGGCGTTTGCCCACGGTTTCGACCTTACCTACCGCGACTAAACGCTCGCCAATAGCGGGGCGCACAAAGTTGATTTTGAACTCTGCAGTCACCACATCGGCATGGTCGGGTGTTTGGGTTAAGGCTGCATAGCCGCACACGTTGTCGGCAAGTGTTGCCACCACACCGGCGTGTAAAAAACCCTGCTGTTGGCACAAAAATTCAGAGAAGGGCAGTTCAATGGTCACTGTGCCGTCTTTCACCGCCACAAGCTCGGCCCCTAGGGTTTGCATAAAGCTTTGTTGGTTAAAGCTTTTGCGTATTCGTTCAAAAATGGGAGTCATGCGTAGGTCAATTATTGGAGTTCGTTGCGGCAGTATAAGTGACTCTTACCCAAACCACACCCAAAGCACCATAATGCGAAAGCGGCAACAACCGCCGTATCGCCGTTAGAAAGTGCTAAACCCTTCATAAGTGAATCAAACAGGGCGGTGTTTGCGTATAGGTTGTAACCCCCGTTTTAGAGTCACCGATAACGTAAGAACTATAGAGAACATCAGTATGCCCGAGGGACCCGAAATTCGCCGAGCGGCCGATCGCATTGCTAAGGTGGTGCAAGGCCGTGTAATAGAACAAGTCGAGTTTGGTTTGCCGCGTTTGCAAGAGTTTGATGGCATGTTATCGGGTGTGCGCCTTACCGAGCTAGAAACTCGCGGCAAGGCCTTGCTGTCGCATTTTGAAAACGGGCTGACGCTGTACTCGCATAACCAGCTGTATGGCCGTTGGTACGTGGTAAAGCGCGATCGTTTACCAACAACCAATCGGTCGTTACGCGTAGCGCTGCACACTGCGACTCACAGTGCTTTGCTTTACAGTGCCTCGGATATTGAAGTACTAACCGCCGAAGAGCTGCTAACACATAAGTTTTTAGCGCGTATTGGTCCAGATATTCTTGATAAGCGGCTGACCCCCGAGCAGGTCACCAAGCGATTAAGTGATGCCCGATACCAGGGACGCAAACTGGCGCATTTGTATTTGGATCAGGGGTTCTTGGCTGGCGTGGGCAACTACCTGCGTTCCGAAATTTTATTTGAAGCCAGGGTTAACCCGCTACTGCGCCCCAAAGATTTAACGCAGACGCAGCGCGAGGTGTTGGGTGAGGCCACCCTTGAGATTAGCAAGCGCGCCTATAAAACCGCCGGTATTACGAATGATCTTGAGCGTGTCGCGGCACTAAAAGAGCAGGGCGTAAAACGCAGCCAGTTTCGCCACCATGTGTTTGCGCGCCAAAGTAAGCGCTGTTACCAGTGTGGTACAAAAGTCACTAAAGTAGAGCTCTCGAGCCGCCGCTTGTATTACTGCGCTACCTGCCAAGATGTGCCTAAGTAATGTAACTCGCTGCGTTTGGGCAGTATTGCGAATGGCTTAATTAGGCGCAACACAGCAACCTCTGGCCATTGCGCCTAGTAATGTTGAGCAAAAGACCCAGGCAACTATTGGCCCCGGGTAAAGCGCTGGTCCGATAGTTTTTTTCGGACGATGTTGTAAACCACTTAATCCAGCGCCACGCTAATACCGCTAGCCATTGTCCCTAATAACGCGGACCATAAGGCGCAGGCAAGCAGGTCTATCCAGGTAAAGCGCTGGCGCGAAAGTCCAGTAATACCCAACATTAAAGGTGTGATACTGCGTACAGCTGGTACCAAGCGACCCACTAATACCGCAGCTGGCCCAAAGCGTCGTAGCAGCGATTCGGTGCGGACAATACGGTCAGCCTGTTTTTGTGCAAAACGGCTGTGATGAAAGCGGGGACCTACTTTGCGCCCCAAATAAAACCCCAAATGATCTGCAATAAAGGCGCCCGAAAAAGCGCACAGCACAATGTGGGTTAGACCAAGCACGTCGTTGGTGACCAAGCTGGTAGCCGTGGCCAGCAGTAAAATGCCCGATATGAACAA
>JAHEKX010000016.1 GCA_024644535.1 Gammaproteobacteria bacterium | reverse complement strand
CTCGCGCCCGCTTGTCAGCACTTAGTGAACACGCCAAACCAAGAACTGAATTCACTTACTGGGGACCTGACATACAGATCCCATTTGGCGGCGGCGCACCCAGCCTATTTTGGATACCATTCAAGCTGACCGCAGAGATTGAGATCCCAAAAGATGGCGCTGAAGGCGTCATTTTCGCCGCGGGCAGCTCGTTTGGAGGATGGAGTTTCTATCTAAAAGAAGGTCGACCTTTTGTCGCAGCAGCCCACTCCCCGCAACCCGATGGTTTGCACAGAGTCAGCTCAAACGAAGCGCTTACCCCAGGAAAGCATACTGTTTCATTTAGCGTGAACTGGCAAGGCGAAGGCGCCTCGGTAAATATCTACGTGGATAGCCAACATGTGGCGGCGGGAAATATCGCGAAGCGCCCCCTGACTCTGGCCGGTGCAGGCGAGTTTTTTGAAACAGGGCGTGACTCTCACGTGCCCGTGTCGACTGACTATGACCAGGGTGGTCGCTTTTCAGGGTTAATTAACAAAGTCACTATTTTACTCGGAAACTCAATAAATTCGCCCGCGCACTGAGACAAAGCGTCAGCATGGGCCCTGCCACATAGTACCAGGACAGACGGATAACCTGGCGTCCGTTGCTTGCGCAAGGTACCCTTCGGCGCCTACGATCACACAAAGTTAACATAGGACAAACTGTATGACTCAAGCTCGCGAATTCGAAATCATCCTTTGGGGCGCCACCGGTTTTACCGGCTCGCTCGTTGCGCAACACTTTGTCGACACCTACGGCCCTGACTTAAATTGGGCCATGGCCGGCCGCAATCTGGACAAGCTGGAAAAAGTCCGTGCTGGGCTCGGTAATACCGACATACCCCTTATTCAGGCCGACAGTCACGACCAAGAAGCAATGAACGACCTCGCTGCGCGAACCAAGGTAGTGTGCACTACGGTAGGCCCCTACGCGCTGTATGGCACCCCCTTAGTCGCGGCCTGCGCCCAATCCGGAACGCACTACTGCGATTTAACTGGCGAAGTGCAGTGGATGGGACAAACAATTAAAGACTTTGATGCCAGCGCCAAAGTCAGCGGTGCGAAAATTGTGCACACATGTGGATTCGACTCTATTCCCAGTGATATGGGTGTTTTTTACACACAGCAACAAATGCAGTTGCAGTTTGATGAGTACGCAAAAGCCATCAAAGCGCGCGTAGGCAAATTCAGCGGCGCGGCCAGCGGCGGCACCATCGCAAGCATGATGGTCATGATGGAGCAAATGAGCAAAGACCCAAGCATTCGGGCAGAAATGGAAAACCCTTACTCTTTGAACCCCCAAGGCGAACACAGTGGGCCAGACGGCCTAGATGATAATTCAGCCATATACGATAACGACTTTCAACAGTGGACCAGCCCATTTGTAATGGCAGCCGTAAATGCCAGAGTGGTTCGTCGCAGTAATGCGCTGGCGGGCTACCCTTATGGCAAAGACTTCTCCTACGATGAACGGCAGCTTACAGGCACTGATAACGCGGGCAAACGCAAGGCCAAAAATATCGCGCTTGGTAGCAAGCTTACTCCCGGGATTATGTCGATCGCGCTCATGCGTAAACTGGCGGGTAAATTCTTACCCAAGCCAGGCGAAGGCCCCAGCCCAGAGGCGCAGCGCAAAGGACACTTTGAACTTTTCTTTCACGGTCAAGGTAGCGACTCTGCACACAGTCTCAAAACTCGAATTTCAGGTGACCGAGATCCAGGTTATGGCGCCACCTCAAGAATGCTTGGCGAATCGGCGGTGTGTTTGGCCCGAGACGAGCTCGCGTCTGATGCTGGCATCTCAACGCCGGCTGCTGCAATGGGTGCAGCATTAATCAAACGTCTAGAATCCAAGGCAGGCATAACCTTCGAAGTTTGCTAAGCTTGCTATGTGATGTCTAACGGTAGCCCCCTACCGTAAGACCGTATCCGACATCACGCGTTTTACCGCCTGTAGCCAACCTTGATATAGCTGCGCACGTTGCTCTTTTGCAAGCTCTGGTTGAAACCGTTGCTCGCAGCCCCACAATTCACTAAGTTCTTCCAGCGAGCCGTAAACTCCGGCGTGTAGGCCCGCCAAATACGCGGCACCCAAAGCAGTCGTCTCCGTGATTCTGGGTCGCTCTACCGTTGTCCCCAAAATATCGGCCAAAAATTGCATGACCCAGTTGTTACCCACCATACCACCATCAACACGCAAACTTTGCAGCGCCTGACCATCAGCCTCCATCGCGCACAGCAAATCTTTGGTTTGGTAACACACCGATTGCAAGGTTGCCGCCACAATTTCCTTAATGCCAGTATCGCGGGTTAAGCCCAGCAAAGCACCGCGCGCGTCAGGATCCCAGTACGGTGCGCCCAATCCAGTGAAGGCGGGTACCAGATAGACGCCATGGTCTAAGTTAATTGATTCCACCATCGCCTCGCTATCAGAGGCATGCGCGATCAGTTTCAGGCCATCTCGCAACCACTGCACCGCCGCACCGGCAACAAAGATACTGCCCTCAAGAGCGTAGGTTGTTTTACCCTTTAGTCGGTAACCGACCGTCGTCAGCAAACGGTTGTCCGATACCAAAGCTTTATCACCTGTGTTGACAATCATAAAGCATCCAGTGCCGTAGGTGCTTTTCGCCATGCCTTGCTTGAAACAGGTTTGCCCGACCAAAGCGGCCTGCTGATCACCAATCATAGACAGTACTGGCATTGCTTTACCGAACAACCTTGCATCACACATGCCAAAATCGGCGGCGCTATCACACACCTCGGGCAACACAGAGGCCGGCACATTGAATAGCTTGAGTAGCTCTTCATCCCAAGCCTGTTCATGAATATTAAATAGCATCGTTCTTGACGCGTTGGTCGCATCCGTCCGATGCGATTGCCCCAAGGTCAAGCGCCACAACAAATAAGTATCTATAGTGCCGAAAGCGAGCTCGCCTCTCTCTGCTCGGTCTCGCGCACCCTCGACATGATCTAAAATCCAGCGGACTTTTGTCGCCGAAAAGTAAGGGTCTATCAGTAAGCCCGTTTTACTTTGAACTGGCGCTTCGTAACCGTCGGCATGAAGCTGCTGGCAAAATTCTGCAGTCCGACGATCTTGCCAGACTATGGCTCGATACACGGGCTTACCCGTGGCTCGATCCCACACCACGGTCGTTTCGCGCTGATTGGTAATACCTATTCCCACCACCGTATCGTCAGGTGACAGCTTCGATAAAACTTCGGTTACAGTAGCAAACACACTTTGCCAGATTTCGTCGGGGTCGTGCTCGACCCAACCATCATTCGGAAAATATTGCGGAAACTCTTGTTGCGCAGTAAACGCGCTGTTGCCATCGCGATCAAACAAAATAGCTCGCGAGCTTGATGTGCCCTGATCGATCGACAAAATATACTGTGTCACGCCTAACGCTCCTATCACTTTGTCTTTATTGTTGGCCTTATCATAGCAAAGCCTTACCACGATTTAATTCGAAAAATTCGATTCACTAGGTACACTCCAGAAGTGACCAGCAACTCAAGGCTCTTAGACTGATGTGGGACCAAGACCAGACCTTGATGTTAGCAAACCCGCCAGCGGGAATTAGCGTCGAGCAACATCCGAACTACGTGCATTTTCGGATTAGCTTGTCCGGATGGTCCGGCTGGGTAACTCGCATATTTATGCTGACTTTTACCCTGATGACCTGGGCATGGGCCTTAGACTCTTTGACTGAAATACAGGGTCTTAATACGCTCTGGGCTCACTTATTCGCGGCGTTCCATTTCGGCCTTGCTGGAATATAAGCATTTAGCTTATTGCTCAGAGGAACTATCGTTCCAATCTTCTCGCAAAGCAGGCAGTCGTGCTCGCCAGCCATCCGCATCGCCATACTCGACAAATTTTTCCGTACGTCCATGCTCGCCAGCAGCTTTGCTAGCATGCTTTATGGGGCACCAAAACTGCTCGGTTCGAGCGATAATTTCGCGTCCATAGGCGATGACGCCATTGCCGTAACCACAATACACACAATTTAGCTTTTCGATGGCATTCAAGTAACTCAGCATATGTCTGTCGATCACCACATAATCGGAGCGCTTAACCCTCGGTATGCCGTATACCCTAAAGCAAATGTGCTGATACAGCGTCAGAGTAACGTCAAGCAAAGCGATGGGAATAACCATCCAGTAAATAATGGGCGCTGTTGAGATGTAGCTGAACTTGGCCTCTTTTAAATAACGCCACGCGCCAACGCGATAGCGTTCTTGAAAGGCTTTAAACTCGGTCTCAAATTTTACTTTGCCGTTTTCTAAGGTGTAGTGAAACTTTTCTCGTTGCTCTTCGACATACGCTTAAAGCTCTGCCTCTAGGGCCTGCTCGGCTTCTTGCAGGCGTCGCCATAATTAATCTAACCGAGATTCTTTCGACATATTAGCACATCACTTTCGCAAGCCACATTCTACGATTAGGCAAAGCAGAAAGACTAAGTTTATTTAGCCCTATAGAGTCTTTTTCTTCAGACGATCGCAGCGCAGAAGTCAAAGCAAGGGCGGAAACTAAGGTCTTGACGATCAACATATGGACATACGGATAACCATATATTAAAGTTTACGTTTTCAAGCGGAATATCGTTACTATGCTCGACACTTCTCGTTTTTTAAAAGATTTATCAGACTCGACCCGCTTGCGTGCCACCTTGCTGATCAGACGCGAAACCGAGTTATGCGTTTGTGAACTCGTGACCGCTTTACAACTCAGCCAGCCCAAAATATCCCGGCATTTGGCGCAGCTTCGAAAGGGAGGCGTGCTACAAGATAGTCGCCGCGGGCAGTGGGTTTATTATGCGCTCTCGGCCGATCTTCCTGTTTGGGCTGTAGCCATTCTAAGTAACCTAGACGAGGCGCACGCGTCTGATCTTGCGGAGCTTCAACAGACATTTTCCACCATGCCAAACCGACCAGGATGCTGCTTATGAACCTGAATTCACCGCCTATCACCGTGCTGTACATCTGCACCCACAACCGTTGCCGCAGCATCCTCAGCGAGGCAATAACCAATCACCTGTCAGACGGCAGTATTCAAGCGTTTAGTGCGGGAAGTCAGCCGGCAGGCCAAGTACATCCCTTGTCACTTAAGTATCTAGAAGAACAAGGCATAGCAACAGAAGAGCTTAAAAGCCAATCTTGGGACGAGTTCCAATCGATCAAGCCCGATATCGTTATTACCGTTTGCGACAGCGCGGCGGCCGAGGCCTGTCCCGTATGGTTTGGTGACACCATCAAATGCCATTGGGGGCTTAAAGACCCGTCTAAGCTGAGCGGGCCGGACGAAGAAATTCGGGCCGCCTTTTACGAATGTATGGAGCTTATAGCTGGACGCGTTCGAGCTCTGATCCATCTAGGGTTACAGGGCAAAGCAAAAGCCGAGCAAGCCAAACTAATCAATACTTTAATTCAAGAGAGCTAACCATGGGATTATTCGAGCGATATCTAAGTGTGTGGGTCGGTCTGTGTATCGCAGGCGGTGTTGTTCTGGGTCAACTATTCCCCCAGCTATTCGCTTGGTTCGCCGCACTAGAGTACGCCAACGTAAATATACCAGTCGCCGTGTTCATATGGATCATGATTTACCCAATGATGGTCCAAGTCGACTTTTCATCTATCAAAGATGTTGGCAAAAAACCCAAAGGTCTAATACTCACTTTACTCATCAACTGGCTCGTTAAACCCTTTACCATGGCGTTTTTGGGTTGGCTGTTCTTCAGAGTTATTTTTGCAGACTTCGTAGATCCACAAAGCGCAAGCGAATACATCGCCGGCATGATCTTACTGGGTGTCGCGCCCTGCACCGCCATGGTCTTTGTCTGGAGTAACTTAACCAAAGGAGACCCAAACTACACTTTAGTTCAGGTGTCGGTCAACGACCTCATTATGATTGTGGCCTTTGCTCCCATTGCAGCATTTTTGTTAGGTGTTAGCGATGTCACAGTGCCCTTGGATACTCTTATGCTTTCGGTACTTCTGTATGTAGTCATTCCGCTAGCGGCCGGTGCAATTACCCGCAAAGCCTTAGATTCCGACAGCGATCATTCACGCTTAAACAATCTGCTTGCAAGGTTAAAGCCGATATCAATCGTCGGCTTGCTTGCAACCGTTGTTTTACTGTTTGGATTTCAAGCGCCAACCATTCTCGCAAAACCCCTAGCGATTGTTCTTATTGCGATTCCATTGCTAATTCAGACCTATGGCATTTTTGCGCTGGCCTACGCCTCAGCCAAGGCGCTAAAGCTACCACATTCGATAGCAGCACCCGCCTGCATGATCGGCACATCAAACTTTTTTGAGCTGGCGGTCGCTGTCGCCATCTCGTTGTTTGGTTTGCAATCTGGGGCAGCTCTGGCAACGGTTGTTGGAGTTCTTGTCGAAGTACCGGTAATGCTAAGCCTTGTCGCTTTTGCAAACCGAACGCGCCACTGGTTTAAAGAAACGACGTAAGGTAAGCGGGCTTGGAACTGCCCGCACTTACATCCAACGTTTATAGCTGTATCGGGCAACCATCCGATTCTTTATTTGCGCAGGGCCAATTCATTTACGTCACCGACCTCAAGGCAGCCCTGTGAATCTGTTGCAGAAATGCGTTGTCTTGCAGCCATGCTGGGTGCTCTCGCACCGCAGCACTGAGCATGGCATCAATGGTATGAGTCACCAAAAACGAGGCGCGTTCGATATTGTCCAATAAAAGCTCTGATCGATAGTGTCTCAGTAAAGACTGCAGCCATGTCGACCAAGTGGGCTGTTTAAGGTCCGTAGACACAAAATCATCGACCGTAGATTCAAAGTCGAAAAAGTCGTAGTAATCGCTGTAAAAATCGCCGTGCAAAGCTAAAAACCTCTGATGCAACTCCGCTTTTACTCGGATAACTTCCAACAAGGCTGCACTTAATGACCGTGACGCTTCGGCCAGCACACGCTGCTTTGCCTGCTCGGCAAACTCGTAACGCTCTGCGGCCATCGTTCGAGCAAACAGCGTTGCCAATATGGCTTCCTTGTTGGGAAAATATTGGTATAAAGAACCAATATTCACACCCGCTAACTCCGCAATACGGTTGGTTGTCAGGGCGTCAGTATCTTCATGCGCCAAGATCTTTTCACAGGCCTCAACAATTGCGTCGACCAATACCTTCGAGCGTCCCTGCTTGGGCAACTTTCGGGGGATAGGCAAAGGTTTGGTATCGTCGTATTGCATGAGTCACTAAGCACACAGTAAAAGTCGGCAAATAAAGACTAGACCAAATCGCGAAGAAACGTAAGTCACAGTAGTACCCTCGGAATTACTCAAATAAAAACAATGTGTTAGCAGCATTTCATTATCAAAAAGAAGTGAGTTGGCAAACATCAACGTCAGCGTTACGGTACTTGCATCGACTAAAGAGGATAAATCGATGTATTTTGATTGGGATTACTATTTCCGTGTGCTGCAAAGTGTGTGGTCATTTAAGACCTGGCCTGGGCGCTCGAAGATGCTGGTTAAACTGCTACTTTGGGTGCCATTGAATATGGTCTTCAACACCCTGTGCTTTTTACTGGATTATGTATTCTTCCCCGCGCTCTGGCGCCAAGAAGTCGTAAAGCCGGTGTTTATTGTGGGACATGCCCGCAGCGGTACAACCTTACTGCACCGGTTAATGTCAGGCGACCAAAAGCGTTTTAGCTATTTTTTATATTGGGAGACATTCTTCCCCTCTTTAACGCAAAAACATCTTATTCGATGGTTTGGAGCCTTTGACGAACGCTATTTAGGCGGCTTTTTTGATCGCCGCCTGAAAGCGTGGGACGAGAAAAAATTTGGCGAATTTCGCCACATTCACAACATGAGCTTATGGAATTCAGAAGAGGACCAGTTTGTCATGCGTGGGGCATTTGTGACCCAAGAGTGGTCTCTAGAAATGCCACTGTTCGAGCACATCGATATTTTCCACGTAGACGATTTGCCGGAACACAAACGCAAACGCTGGATGCATCACTACAAAGAATGCGTTAAGCGCCAACTGGTGCTGAACGGTGGCCAGCATACTCACCTTAGCAAGAACCCCTTAATGTCAGGCTGGGTCAACGCCATACTCGATACCTTTCCCGATGCTCGTATTGTGGTATCGGTACGCAACCCACTCGAGTGCATTCCCAGCGCGCTTAAGCTATTGGAGGGCAGCTGGAAAGCCAAAGGCTGGAAAAAAGAAGACTACCAAGTCTCGTTGCAGCACATGGCAGAGATCTCGCTAGAGTCTTTTAAAATTCCCAAGCAAGCCTTAGCAAAACGCTCCGAGACGCCGCACCTATTTGTAGACTATCGAGAGCTTACCACTGCTCCGGGAGCGACCCTACACAAGGTTTACGAGGCCCTAGATTTGCCCATCACTGCGGACTATCAGAACTATCTAGATCAACAAGAGCAACGCGAAACACAGCATACCTCGACGTTCAAATATAAGCTTGCTGACTACGCCATCACTGCAGAGCGGATTGAGGACGAATTGGCCGAGTGGTTCGACGAATACAACTGGTCGCTGTCGAGTCGCGCCAAATTACGCCGCGCTTGGGACGACATGATCGGCGCATTACAGAAAGCGCGCGATGCCATAGACAACCCGAAACTCATGCCGCCACCCGAGAATGATCGGATTCTCGCCGAGGGCTACCGCTACTTAATGGGATTTGCGCATTCAGCCATCGAACGTGCCTTTCACGAAAACCGCGAGGCACCCGAATTCAGGAACATGCTTAGCCCTATCACACGAGCCACAATCGATAACGCCGACGCTATATACTTCTATGCGCCCATCGACGGCTCAAAAGCCTATTGGTTGCGTGGCAAAACCCACCAGACTGCTCATTGGCGCGGAGAGCCGGTTAACGACAAACAGCCCAAAGCGCCGCACTACCTGATTTTTGAGGCGAGCTGGCGCGACTTATCGGGCGATTCCGGTAAACTCACAGAGCTTCGCCCAGGTATGCGCATTCAAACCGGCCGCATAGATTCGTCAAGCATAGAGGTCAATAAGGATGGCAGCTTTGAAATTCTGCTAGCACCCGAGCGCCCCGCGGGCTTTGAGGGCAACTTCATCTCGACCTTGAAGATCGTGAAACACCCCCACCCCGAGGACCCAAGTGTTGCCCCCCAGCGTTATGCGACCTACCTAAGTGGACGCCAGCTATTTAACGATTGGGACATGGAAGAAGCCATTCACTTCAGCCTAGAGCCCGACGAGCAACACTGGAGCGACCGCCCTAATTACACAGTTGATCGAGCCGTTGCAGAGCTTCAGCGCTGCGGTGAAATAGCACGCAACCAAATGCTGTTCTGGAATGCGTTTTGGACTATCCCTATGGGCACTTACGGCGAACGTCAGGGCTCTATCCCAGGCGTAGCGTTCCCGCGTAATGCCTTTAACACCATCAACGCCGCCTCTGGCGCCACTGGTGGTGGTATGAGTACCAACTTATACGCCGGCGGGGTCTTTGAACTAGAACCCGACGAGGCGCTCATCGTCGAAATGGCAGTACCAACAGAGCCCCAATACATGGGCTTTCAGCTCGGTAACTTATGGGGTGAGTCAATCGAATATGGCTGCCGAACAGGTAGTTTAAATCGCCACCAAATGACGCAAAGTAGCGATGGCAAGTACCGTTTGGTGGTGGCACACACAGACCCAGGCGTCGCAAATTGGCTAGATACCACCGGTCATAAAGAGGGCTTTATGGCGCCACGCTGGGCTTACAGCGAAACACCCGACAAAGAGGTTTGGCCCACTATCAACGCGACCAAAGTAGCGCTTAGTGACGTCGTAAACCACTTGCCCGACGATACCCTTAAAGTCACACCTGACCAGCGTTTACAGGAGATCATCGCTAGAGAGCGACATGTTAAAAAGCGGTTTCGAAATTTTTAAAACACCTCTTATTAGCCCAACATCGAAAAGCCCCACCGCGGGGCTATTCTTAGAAATAGCCCCTGCTCTCTCAGCGCTATTGATCTGTTTTTAGCTGCGCCTCAATAAAGTCCAAGCGATCCTGCCCAAAATACATCGCTTCACCCACAAACATTGTGGGCGCCCCAAACACCCCCCTGCCGACGGCAGCTTCTGTGTTCGCAATCAACGCAGCTTTGATGTCTGATTCTTGAGACAAGTCTATCAATGCTTGGGCGTCTAACCCAGACTCGCTCAATACTTTCGCCACCAATGCAATATCACCTAGGTTTAACTGGTCTTGCCACATCGCGTCAAAAATCGTGTCAGCGTATGCGTCAAAACAGTCAAGCTGTTGCGCGGCGATGGCGGCTCGCATCAGATTTAAGGTATTAATCGGAAAATGCGGATTAAACTGCATTGGGACGCCATAGCGCTTAGCAAAACGTGGAAAATCCTGATTAACCATGTAGTTGCCTTTTGCAGGAACGGTCACGGGCGACACGTTACCTGTGGCTTTAAAAACACCACCTAACAACATAGGTAGCCAATACACGCTTAAATCGTATTCCGATTCCAGTTGTCTTATACGCTTGTAGGCTAAATACGAGGCAGGGCTGCCAAAATCAAAGTAAAAATCGAGTTCCATGTTTATTCCTTAATGTGCTTAATTGATACCGCCATTGCGCGAGGCGTGCTGCTAGCTGGTTCCTGAAAGGCTTTGCTGATTTGCATTACCACGACTCTGACCAAGGCCGAAGATCCAATTCAAAGGTCCATGCATCGCGCGGCTGTTTGTGCAACATCAGGTAGTTCTCAGCCAAATGCGAGGGCACAACGAGTCCATCATTGGCTTTTAGCTCGGCGGCAGTGGGCACATTTTCCATTATCCATGCCGTATCTACCGGCGCGTCAATCACCACATGCGCCACATGGATATTATTAGGCCCCATCTCTTTCGCTAGGCTTTGCGCCATGGCTCGCAAGCCAGCTTTTGCACTGGCGAAAGCGCCAAAGCCCGCGGCACCGCGCGTACTGGCGGTCGCGCCGGTGAATATGATGGTGCCGCGCTGACGAGGCAGCATGCGCTTAGCGGCTTCGCGGCCTGTTAAGAATCCACTGAAGCATGCCATTTCCCAAATCTTAAAGAACTTGCGGCTGTCGGTATCCACAATTTTCATTGGAACATTGGCGCCAATGTTAAAGACAACAACCTCCAACTCGCCGATGCTCGATTCGATGTGCTCGAACAAGGCAATCAATTCATCTTCTTTGCGCGCGTCACAAGTGAACGCGTGAGCGGTAAGACCTTGTTGACTCAGATCTTCAACCAGAGGTGCCAGACGATCACCGTTTCGGCGCGCCATACACACGGTGTAACCCTCTTGTGCAAACCGCGTTGCAATCGCGCTACCGATGGCATCGCCTGCTCCGACAACTAAGACCACTTTGTTCAGAATATTCGAATCGTTATCCACTAATGATCCTTAATGATTGATAGGCGCGACAACCTGTGCGACCAACAAAAAAGCCTACACAATGTCCGCTGGGTGAATTTTGACTTGCATCGTATGCGATTGGCCCGCCGCTAGCTCTCGAGTATCCGCCGCTGCATTGGTGGTTTCTATGCAGACCATATTGATGTACTCCTCATCGCCAAAGTCGCTCATAGCTTTTGATTTTTCGACCCAGGGGTTCCACACCACGGCACTTGCGCTGCCTTCACTGGTTAGCGTGATGCTGCGATTCCAGACGGCATCAATCAGTTTAATGGGCGAATGAACGTCTTCGTAAATACGATCGACCTCGGCGTCTACGGCAATGGCCTTACCGGTCGCCGGTTGGCGCTGCAAGTTACTGGGCTTATCAAGGTAAGTATTGTTTTCCAGACCTTCAATGCTAATGGTGCGGCTATCGGAGACCTGAAAATAGGTGTGCAAGGCTTGGCTAAGCGACACGGGCTTATCCGAGCCATTTTCGGTTATCAGGGCAATGGTCAGCCATTTACCCACGCGGATTTGGGTGCTGAGGCGCACACCTTGCCACTCAGGATACTGAGCGAAGGCTTCAATAGGCAGACGCAGTGCGAGCTCGATGACCTCGCAGTCATCGCGCTCAATGCTGTCTACGCACCAGAGATTGCTTCGAGCAAAACCATGCGCGCCACGCCCTTCTGGGTGATCTCCAAACCATGGCCAACATACGGGCGCCCCACCTTTGATGCCCTTGCCATGCTCAAAATACGCAGCGTCTGAGCAAAACAAAACCGCCTTTTCTTGGTCTTTACGACGAAACGACAGCACCTGTCCACCAAGTAATGAAATCTCGGCATCGCAAAAACGGTTATTCACCCGAATAAAAGGCAGGCCGCCCTTCCCCTGAAAAAAACTCACTTCTGACAACAAGGCGTATTGATCCTGCAATTCAGTCAGAACTTGCGCTGTACTCATACTCTCTTCCAGTTGTTGCATCACGCTTAACAATTAAGCTAAACACAAAACCACAGCGCAGCAAAATGCTCAAGCCCAAGCGGCGCGTCGAGCCTAAAAAAATTAACCAAGCCTTGGCTTAACGATCTTTGGCTTGGTTATCCAAGTTCGTAATATCAAAAGCCGGCACATACAGCTGCGGGGTTTTGCCGCCATCGACGGGTAAAATAACACCAGTAATGAACGAGGCGTCATCTGACCCTAAAAAACAAATCGCCTTGGCGACCTCCTCGGGTGTTGCGGCGCGCTGCATGGGAATGGCATCGGTCATGATTTTTTTTACGGCTTCGTTTTTGCGTATCGAGGCGTTTAACCCCGGAGTATCCACAGCGCCTGGCGCGACAACATTAACGCGAACATTGTACGGCGCGGCCTCCATCGCAGCACATTGACTAAACTGGTTCAAAGCGGCTTTTGCAGCACCGTAAGCGCCCGAGGCCAAACCAGCCCGTAAACTACTTACCGATGAAATATTCACAATCGAACCACTGCCTTGGGGTTGCATGATTCTCAGGGCGGCCTGCACACCGATAAACACGCTGTCTACTCCAATGCCAAAATTCGATTTCCAAGCGTCCAACGATTGGTCTACAACCATACCACCGATGACCGAGGGGGCGTTGTTGACTAACAAATCGAGGCGGCCATGACGTTCGGCGGTTTCGTTTATCATAGCCGCAAAGGCGTCGGTGTCACCCACATCCAAACCGTAGCCAGTAAAGCTGCCACCCAACGCCTTAACCTTCTCCTCCAGCTCGTCAAGCTTTGGCTTACGACGCGCGCAACTCACGACGTGTGCACCCTCTGCCGCCAGCTGTAACACCGTGCTGCGGCCAATACCCATGCTGCCGCCCGTTACGATAGCGACCTTTCCCTCAAATCTTCTGGCTGTCATAGTGCTGCCCTTAACTTTGCAATTATTTTGATACCTGAACCACTGCACTACCTTGGGTGTGCATACCCATACGGTTTTTGCCGGCAAAGGTGATGCTAGCCTCAATGCCTCCATCTAGCGCGGTTAACTCTTGGATCTGCCCCTGCAGGGTCATAACGTCGCCCGGCATATTTGGCGCCATTAAACTGAATTTAAGGTTTTTAATAAAACCGCTCTCACCCGCGCAAGCATTGATATAGGTGCATACCAAACCGCTGGTTGTGAGTATGTTCATAAAAATATCCGGCATACCTGCAGCGCGCGCCGCCGGCACGTTGTGGTGCACGGGAATAAAGTCCTGAGTTGCCAGCGCACCCCCGACGACCAAGCGATGAGTGATGGGCAACCGCCACTCTGGCAGGGACAGTCCAGCCGTAACACAGCTCCAATCCAAAGCGAGACTGTCCGGATCCAGCATCACAGGCGTGCTAATATCGGCGGCTGTGTCGTCACTTAGAGTAAGCCCAGATGTAGTCGGCTCTAACGCCTTTGCGCGATACTGAAAATACGTAATATTGGCGTAGGCAAATACCTCTGCTGTGTCCGTAGTGTATTCAACCCGCTCCGTCACAAAGTAGCCCACGCCCAAAGATGTGGCTTTTGGGTCGCTGATGTTCACGACGGTCGTGTAATGCCTAGGCCACTCGCCCACCCGCAAATGCCGCAAAAACTCAATGTCATAGCTGACAGCAACATTCGAGTCATAACCCATGGCCGCCATGTCGTCAAACACTTGATAGGGACGATCAGAGGTTGAGCCGGGAGCGTAGCGATCATAATAATCACGCATGGTCCACATTTGCATCATCGCCAGTGGTGCAAACTGATCAGAGCCTGTTTGATACCGCGCCTGCTGCTCACCCATGACTGAACACCACCGCCAAATTTGCGCAGCGCTTACACGATTAAATGCGATATAGGGGCCACGTCGGATACCACTTAAAGCGGCAAGCTGTTCTTTTTCTGTCATGCCAAAACCAAATTTGAAATTGAATTCAGATTCAATTGTAAGTTTCATCATGTTTTAATACAAGACGTGCACACCTGCTGGACAAGATCATCGCAATTTATCGAGCGACAGCACCACTCACCGCAAAGCACTCGCTTTTCAGCCCGAATCGCCGCACACTACCAATTAACCAAAAAAACCTTAAGGAGCCAATATGTCAGTTGAGCTTATTTGGATAGTGCTGGGCATAGTCATGATTCTGGCCGAATTTGTGATACCGGGACTCATCATCATATTTTTCGGTATTGCCGCACTTGTCGTTGGATTACTTGCTTGGTGGGGCGCACTAACCGACACCACTTATCAGCTTTGGCTATTTGGCATTCTATCGGGAGGGTTACTGCTAACCCTGCGTTCTCGCTTCAAACCTTGGTTCCAAGGGGGGGCGTTGGTTGCCGACACCCAGACACCAGACGATGACTATATCGGCCACTACGCCACAATTCTTGAGGGGTTCGAGAATGGGGATGGGTTCGGAAAAGTATCTTACCGAGACACACGCTGGGATGCCAAGACAGCAAACAGCAAGCCATTAACGGCCGGAGATCGAGTGCTGATTAGCGGTCGTCAGGGCTCAACTCTTATTATTCAGAAGGATGCATAACATGGATATTTCGCTCATTTTAGCCATAGGGTTTTCGATTTTCGTTATCATCACGATCGTCAAGACAGCCCGAATTGTGCCGCAACGACAACAGTTCGTGGTCGAGCGATTAGGTAAATACTCTCGCACATTGGACGCCGGATTCCACCTTCTGATCCCATTTTTAGACAAAGTCGCTTACAAGCATTCAATGAAAGAAATTGCAGTCGATGTATCCCAACAAACCTGCATCACGCGCGACAACATACAAGTGGACATTGATGGATTGATTTACATTCAGGTCGTTGATGCTCGTGCCGCCAGCTATGGCATTACCGACTATTATTTTGCGACCACTCAACTGGCTCAGACCACCTTGCGTTCCGAAATCGGTAAAATCGAACTCGACAAAACGTTTGAAGAGCGCGACGTCATTAACGCTCGTGTGGTTGAAACAGTCGATAAAGCTGCCGAGCCATGGGGTATTAAGGTCCTGCGCTACGAAGTCAAAGACATCATGCCACCCGAGTCAGTCAAAGATGCGCTCGAGAAACAAATGCGTGCCGAGCGTGAGCGTCGAGCTGTTGTCGCAAAATCTGAAGGCGAGCGTCAAGCGCAAATCAACGTCTCAGAAGGTGCTCGACAAGAAATGATCAACCTGTCGGAAGCGCAAAAGCTCAAGCAAATCAATGAGGCCGAGGGCAAAGCCGGCGAGATTCGTTTAATTGCCGAAGCTACGGCACAAGGTCTTCGGGCTATTGCAGCAGCCATTCGAGAGGAAGGCGGATTAGACGCAGTTAACCTGCGCGTTGCGGAGCAATACGTGAAAGAATTTGGCCAGCTCGCCAAAACCAACAACACGCTTATCATCCCCTCAAACCTAGGTGATGTGGGTGGCATGGTCGCGACCGTCATGAAATCCATGGAAACGGCGCGCCAGTCGAAAATTGAAGACGGTAGCTAAGCCACCTTAAAACCAAGGCCTCGCCCGTGGCCTTGGTTACATTAATTAGCTATTTTCTTCACCGACGCCAATCCGCCAACCACTTTTTCAATCGTGTTCACGCCGTCAACGTAACGTCCTCGGTACACGCCGTAGGACCGATTTGCATGATCGCGATAAAACTGCCGCGTTGCCTCGATGACCTCAGGATAGGCGTATTGGTCCCACGGTGCCTCCGATTCATTGCACAAGCGAATTTCCAATGCCTCGTCGGTGGGGGCTACGTTGAAATTCTCGAGCTCACCGTAATACACCAGATACACCTCGCTGATGGCGGGCAAAGAACCCACCAAGAACAGGTTAAGCTTGGCGGGGTCGATTCGTGCGCCCGTTTCCTCATATAACTCCCGTGCCGCGGCTTGTTCCGGCGTTTCGCCATTTTCCATAAAACCGGAGGGCTGTGCCCAGCAACCCTGCTTGGGCGGTGTTCCCCGCTTAATCCACAACACTCGATCACCCACGGTCGCAATGCAGGCAACAATGATCTTAGGGTTATCGTATTCTACAAAATAGCATGCATCACAGCACCAGCGTGGCTTTTGGTCCCCGCTGGGCACGCGTTTAGTAAGTGACGTGCCGCAGCGGCGACAAAATGGACTAGCAGACATACAGAGCTTTCTCAGTGGTTTACTTTATTTCAACGGATGTGGACTCAACGCGCAAGTTTTAGATGGACTAAGCCCATACCAATTAAGGTTGATCATCAGGTTATCGAGCCTGTTCACCTTGACCTTACTGAACAGATAACGTCCAATTCAACTATTAAGAATTTAAGGAAAGGGCTATGACGCAAAAGACTTTGGGACAACGTGCATTGTCTACGATCGAGCGCTGGGGTAACGCGCTACCCGACCCAGCCATGCTATTTGTCGGTTTACTCCTTCTGGTATGGGCCTTATCAGCCATTTTCTCCTTGTTCGATTACGACTTAGTCGATCCTCGAACGGGTGCAGCAGTGATCGTGCACAATCAATTGTCTGCTGACGCACTCGCGACTTTTATGACCCAGCTGGTCAAAAATTTTGCACACTTCCACCCCATTGGTGTGGTCTTGGTTGCCATGCTGGGTATTGGTGTCGCCGAGCATACCGGTTTTATCAATACAGGCTTAAAAGCTCTGCTGAGCGTAACCGCACGCTGGCTGCTGACACCCATGATTATTCTGGTGGGTATTGTCAGCCATACCGCAGCCGATGCGGGTTACGTTCTTGTTATTCCTTTAGGTGGCGTCATTTTTTACGCAGCGGGCCGTCACCCCCTGGCCGGTATTGCCGCGGCCTTTGCCGGTGTATCGGGCGGTTTTTCGGCCAACTTTATTCCATCTGCCATTGACCCTATGCTGCAGGGTATTACCCAAACTGGCGCGCAGATTCTGAACCCGGACATCGTGCTGAATCCTCTTAATAACTATTATTTCACCTCGCTGTCGTCGATCGTCATTATCCTGCTGGGTTGGTTTATTACCGATCGCATTGTAGAGCCTCGACTACAAGACACAGCTCTGGACGCAAACCCAGCGACATCTGATGTCAGTGAGAACTTGAATGCGCAAGAGCAAAAAGCCTTACGTTATGCGCTAATCAGCATGGGGCTAGCCGCGGCGACTCTGGTTGCAACGGCCATCCCCGAGACGTCGTCTTGGCGAGGCGCTGGCGGCACGCTAACAGAATTTGGAGCGCCCTTGATGGGCTCCATTGTTCCACTCATCTTTGTCTTATTTTTGCTGCCGGCAGTGGTTTATGGCGTCGTAGCTGGCACCGTCAAAAGTTCTAAAGATGTCATCGAAGGTATGACAAAGTCGATGCAGGACATGGGCTATTACCTGGTAATCATGTTCTTTATTGCCCAATTTATTTACAGCTTTTCCGCATCTAACTTAGGCATTCTGCTAGCGCTAGAGGGCGCAGAATTATTAAAAGCGTTGGGGCTACCGGGATCAGTCACAGTTATTGGTATTGTTTTGCTGACCGCGCTGCTTAACTTATTTGTGGGATCGGCTTCTGCTAAGTGGGCACTGCTGGCACCCATTTTTGTGCCCATGCTGATGCAGTTGGGTATTTCACCGGACCTCACTCAAGCCGCGTACCGGGTGGGCGACTCCACTTCTAATATCATCACGCCTCTTATGCCCTACTTTCCGCTAGTAGTCGTGTACTGCCAAAAGTACGTCAAAAACACCGGAATCGGGACTTTGGTGGCTATGATGTTGCCTTACACTCTGACCTTTATTGTGGCATGGACAGCGTTCTTGTTGCTGATGTGGGGACTTGAGGTTCCGCTCGGCTTGCAGGCGAGCTACGAGTACTGACCTGAGCGACAAGGCAGCAGTTACGCTAAGTACTATGTAAAATTAGATCACGCTCCGGCCTTTCTTCGGATCCCATCTCACAATCCGAGAACAGGGCAAAGCCCCTGAAACATGAGTTTTACCTCGGAAAGACCCAGGCTTATCGGCCTGGGTCTCTGTAGAGACTACCGCCCCAGATAACGAATGGTCGCAAATACCTTTCTAGGCTCGTTGAACGCAACATCAGTCGATCCGAACGCATCAACGCCGAAGCCACCAACAATCTCCCTCTCGTCCGTCAAATTGCGGCCATAAACGCCGATTTCCCAAGAGCCTCCAGGCAACTTATAAGTGACACCTGCATTCATCGTGGTAAATCCGTCGGCATGAAGTCGCTCGTAAGTAGACAGCGTCTCTTCATTCGAATAGTAAATATCGCTTCGATACGAAGCGTCAGCTCGAAGTTTTAACTCTCCACCATTCGCTATCTGTATCTCATATTGGGCAAATACACTGGCGGTAAACTCGGGGACATCACGAAACTCTCGATAAGACAAATCCTGTACTTGACCGGTAACAAAATCAATTTGCTCGTAAGTATCGTATTCAGGATCTAGCCATGCGGCACTCGCGGATACGCTCAAACCTTCACCTATTAATGCAGTCGCCTCAAGCTCAAGACCTGAAAGCGAGGACTCGCCCGCATTATCAACCAACAGGATCAATCCGGCCGCCGATGCCGCATTCGACTGATTCACCAAAAACTGTTGATCTTTGTAGTCATTGTAAAAGATGGCGCTATTGAAACGCACGCGACGATCCATCCATTGCGACTTAATTCCCACCTCGTAAGCAGTAACAGTTTCTGGATTGGCCACTGAAATTTCCTCAGTAGCAATTGGCCGACCGTTAAAAGCACCCGAACGGAATCCCCTCGAAACATGACCATAGAGTAAAAGATCGTCATTGACGGTATAGTCTAAACCTATCTTGGGTGAGAACTCGTTCCAAGACTGACTGCAGGTAAATGAACTTCCCGCTCCATTTGCCATGACATCGGAACACTCTGTCGCGGCTGTAGGCCCTGGTACCGCGATTGGTGTTTGGCTGGCTCTTTTTAGGGTGTAAGTCTGCAGCACTTTTTCTTCATTGGTGTAACGAGCAGCTAAGTTCAAATCTAGCTTTTCGCTCAATGGGTAAGTTAGGTTGAAGAATGCAGCATAACTCTCAGTAGTTTGATTGCGATCGTAATCCAAGGTCAAATCAAGAGGGGCCGCGAGGAACGCAAAAGGTATACCGTCAGGGGTCGTGACCGCAAGCGGTAGAGAGGACAATACCTCATAGAGCCCCTCGGCTACCGTCACCCCACTGTAATGATCAGCATCCTCCTTGGAGTAATATATACCCGCCAGCCAGTCGATATCACCATCATTATTAGACAGGATGAATTCTTGGCTTATTTGAGACGTGTCAAAAATCGTCTCAACTGAAAAATAATTATTAGCGGAGTTATCTGTGTCGCGCAGAGCCTCCGACTCGATAGTACGATAACCCGTCGTGGACTTTAGGGTAGTCGAACCCAGATCCCATGTGTTAATCCAACTTAGGCCAAAGGTATTTAGTTCATCTCGCTCTTCTGGGTTGACAGTGTTACTGCGGTCTACATTGTTAATATTGGTTTCACAGCAAGTCGTCCCCATTGGCGCCAGCACAAAAGCGTTGTAGAGAAAGGGGAAAAATTGAGAGCCATCAAAGTCCGACAGAACCCTCGGATAAATACTCTGATCTTGGGTCACCGAATCAACAATTAGATGCGAATTCCAGTCAGCAGAGAAATTTCCATTCAAATGCGCTCGAATACCAAACATATCTTCAGCACCACCATTATCGCCTTGCGGTCGCTTTTGCCACCCGTCTGATTGCTTGGAAAGTACGGACACACTACCTGAAACAGTCTCTGATAGGGGCAGCGCCGCGTAAGCTTTTACTCCAGTGTAGCCGAAACTTCCTACCGTTAGCTCGCCAGTAAATTCACGCTCACCTGATGGTGTGCGCGTAACCACGTTTATCGCACCACCGATGGTGTTCTTACCGAAAAGAGTACCCTGAGGGCCGCGAAGAACTGATATACGCTCAATATCCGAAAACTCAAGATTGGCGCCAATACTTCGAGCCATATAGACACCGTCAATATAAACACCCACTCCGGGGTCCGTAGTCACTGCAAAGTCAAACTGACCGATCCCTCTAATAAACGCCTGAAGTGTTGATCCACTGCCGTCGGCCGAAACCACAAAATTAAGATTAGGCGTCAACGCCTCGATATCTTTCACGCTCATCAGGCGCGCGTCGTCAATCAGCTCTGAATTCAAAACCGTGACGGCCACAGGGGTGCTCTGCAGACTTTCCTCACGTTTACGTGCGGTAACGACGACTTCTTCTAGCTGTGCTGAATTAGCAACAGCCGAAAGGCCAATTGATGGTATGGTCAACGCGGCACTAAGCTGAACGGCCATCGACATTTTTGAAAAACGAGACATATTCACATCCTTATTTTTTTAAGTTCTATTAACACCTTAGAAGATAATTCCTTCTCTGGCTTCATCCATTCAGATTAACTACGCCGCTTCAGCCGCTAGGCGCTCAGCTTTACGCTTCTCCATCGCCTCGATATCGTCGCCATAAGCGCCTTCGGTAAGGATGTCTGATAATTCGCCGTAATCGACTTCCAGCGTATTGTTCATACCGATTACCTTGCGAGCCTCCTCCACACTTAAATGCAGGATGTCCTCGTACTTCATCATAAAGTATGCGTCAGATGAGCGGCCAATCATCAGCCCACGCTCAAGACGCTCGAGTAAAGCCGACACGCAAGCAGGATAGTGCAAAGTGGCACGGTTAATTTGGCCTGTCGTCAAAATCGAGTTGATGATGGTGAGTTTACCCGCCAGACCCGAGCCTAAATGCTTGTGGGCGTTGGTTAACTTCATCGAGGTCGGCACCATCTCATTTATCACGTCAAAAGGCGCACCGGCAACGATATGCTCAAAGACATCGTGCACCTGCGAAGCGCGAATCACCCAATACTCCATTTCATTTTCGGGTTGTTTAAAAGCGACAATATTGGGCTCGAAGTCACGATCGTGCAGATACTCGTAATAAATACGCCCCACCGTGCCCGGTGCAAAATCCCGAAAATCGTCGCGTGACATGGTCGACAAGAAGCCTTCTGACATCCATGCATCAAAGGCTTTGTTCTGCGCACGCTCTTGGGCAAATAGAGCAAAAAGCTCTTCATAATCTTCATTCTCTGAAAGCGCTTGAAAGAGCGCCGGCAGAGTATAGGTTGATGGAAGATCACGGCCGTTCTTACCCAACATCCGCAATGCTATCGCCTCACGCAGCCGCGGGTCATTCATGTACCGCGACGAGCTCAAGAGTATCGAACTGTTGGACGTCGGTGGTTTAGCGCCTTTCATCAAATAAGGAGTCTCTTTATTCGTCATCGCTATACTCCTTTATTCAAGCAGCCGAGGGGGCAAGCATTTGCCCTGGCACAGCGCCTGTCGCAGTGCCGCCGGCAAAGGTTACCTCACCGTTAACCATCGTCACCCTTACAGGTGCAGGGTCACGCGTAAAGCGCCATGTGGTCCCGCCATTTTCATCGGGCACGTCAAAGGCTTTTTTCATGGGGCGGCGCTCGATTTCATTCATGTTAAACACGGTGATATCGGCTCGCTTGCCGACCTGCAACTTGCCCAGATCGTGCAAGCCAAAAAAATCCGCCAACTTACCCGTTTGGGCGTGCACCGCTTCTTCGACCGTAATCCAGCCTTTCTCACGGCAGTAATAGGTCAGCAAGCGAATATTTTCACCGCCACCACACAGCATTTGCCCGTGAGCACCGGCATCGGAGATATTAGGAACTGACCACGGGTCTTTAATCAGTTCCACCACCATTTCTTCGTCTTGTGGGAAGGGCGCCATGTGCACGGTTGAATGCACCGAGTTGCTAATTAGCCAATCGGCCATGGCATCCGAGGGATGCAAACCCTGATCGTCAGCATACTGCGCCAATGAAATATCGACAGGTCCAACACCATTTTCTGAGTTAATCAGTAGTAAACTTTGGGGATTGGCAAAAGGCGAATGCTTCCACACTTTCTCATCCCACGATACTCGAGCGCGAGCACGCCAATCTTCATCTTGCAGAATACGTAACTTTTCTTCTTCGGTTTCCGCCAGCACCACTTCGTGCCACACGTAGTCGTTGGACTGTGCAAAGATCAGCGATTTTTTGATACTGATTACACTGGTGGGCGGAACATGCGCAAAACCCGCGCGAATATCGCGCTTCTCGGCCGCTAAACGACGACGCAAAGGCCCAATCTTTTCTTCGATATCTTTCTGGAAAGTCAGCGTTGGCGCCATGCCCGCAACTTGTGCACGGATCGGCCTGTTGCCAATCAAGCGATCAATTCGCTCGACCGACTCTGCCGCTGTTTTGCGCATAAAGGTATCGACAATAACCTGCAATGTCGCGCCCGGGTATTTGGCCAGTACGTCGAACAGAGCCTCCCATTCATCGTCGGTCGCAAGCATGGTGGGGACGGGCCGATTTTGTCCGTCATGATCCAGTAAGTTAGACGACATACCTAGCGCCCCCGCGGCTAAAGCCTCGTCTAACATTACGCACATCTTCTGAATTTCAGCGGCGGTCGCTGCGCGCTCCCACGCGTCCATACCCATCACAACAAGGCGTATTGCTAAGTGACCCACAAACGCTGCATAGTTCGCGGGCACCTTTACTTTAGACGTCATGGACTCTTTGTATTCCGGCCAAGTGCGCCAATCCCAAGGGAGGTGATCCAAGAACGGCGCCACAGGAATATCCTCGAAAAACGAGAATATATTAACCATCTCTAGTCGCACCGCCTCATCGTCTGAGACAGGCGCTGCGGTGAATCCGCAATTGCCTAGTATGGTTGTCGTCACCCCATAACCTGGTAGTGGATCCAAATCAGGTTGCCACCACATATTGGCATCAAAGTGGGTGTGCGTCTCGATAAACCCTGGCGCCACGTAACAGCCTGTAGCGTCGATGACATCGTCATTGGATTGCTTAGATACATCCGCACCAATGTCAGCAATCACGCCGTCTTCAATTCTTATATTTGCTGCAAAGGCTGGCGCACCCGTGCCATCAACAACTGTGCCGCCGTGAATAAATGTACTGGACATAAACTTTCCCTCGTGTGGGCCCATCGCTACCCTGTAGGCTTATTATGATTTAATTAACACCGTTAAGTTATAACCTTATGAGCCCGCAGGTCAACCTTCACTTACGAAATTTCATAACCCATTTGGTAAGCGCACGCTGTTAGGTTCATTGCAACTAAAATCGCGCCAATTTGCGTTCGATGACTGACGCTGTACACTGCGCCTAGAGCAACCAAAAATGACGCTAATGCAGACCAAACAGACAAAACGAGGACGAAAACCCAGTCTCTCTCGAGATAAAATCATCGAGAAAACACTGGCTCTGCTGAACTCGTCTAACCCCGAGAACTTTAGTATCCGGCGCCTAGCGCAAGAACTTGAAGTAACGCCGGCTGCAATTTACGTCTATTTTTCGGGGCAAGATGAGTTGCTGAAAACTGCAGCCGAAGAAGTCGCCTCGCGCGTCGAGCTCGATAAAATTCCAACCGACGCTCCGTGGCGTGAGACATTAGCCGCATGGGCCTATGCAGTGCGGCAAAATCACAGAACCTTCCCGCACGCAACGCTTATGTTAAAAATGAGTCAACACATACCTAACGCTTGGTTTCGGGTTATTACCCCGGTTTGGAATGTGTTCGCCGCTTGTGAATGTGACGAGGCCAAGCAAATTGAGTGCACGCAAAGCTTCATTCGCGGAGTTGCAGGACTTGTGCTAATCGAAATTCAACATGATGACTCGATAAATGTGAAAGCTCCTCGAGAAGCTTCGAAAGAAGCCGGCAATACCGACAATGCAAATCAAACACTAGCCTTTGATTTTATTTCCAAGCTAGGCACTAGTGACATCGACAAGCTGTTCGAGCAAAGCCTGGATCTTTTACTGGATGGTATTGAGCTACAGTTGTTCAAAACCAATTAACCATAATCGGATTTTACCCGACAAAAGCGCGCTCGATCACGTAGTCGCCAATGGTGCCTTGATTGGGCGAAATCTGAAGACCCATCTCGTCTAGCATAGCCGACGTGTCTTTTAGCATTTCCATGCTGCCACAGATCATGGCGCGATCGTGCTCTGGATCAATGGGAGGTAAACCCAATTCTTCACACATTTTGCCCGAACGGGTCAACTCGGTAATTCGACCGCCTCGTTCGAAGGGCTCTTGTGACACAACGGGGTAATACAGTAACTGTTTGCTGGTGTATTCACCCAAGAACTCGTGCTCCATCAAGTCCTTGGTGATGTATTCTTTGTAGGCCAAATCCGATACTCGGCGCACGCCATGTAGCACAACCACATGCTCGTAGCGTTCGTAAGCCGCAGGGTCACGAATAATAGACATGAATGGCGCTAAGCCAGTACCGGTTGAAAACAAAAACAAGTTGCGGCCAGGGTTTAAGTCGGCCAATAACAAAGAACCCACCGGCTTTTTACCCAATAAAATTTGATCGCCCGCTTTGATATTACACAGCTGAGATGTCAGAGGCCCGTCGGGCACTTTGATGCTTAAAAACTCAAGGTGATCGTCGTAACTGGCGCTGGCAATCGAATAGGCACGAAGCAAAGGCTTACCGTTAATCTCTAGACCAATCATAACGAATTGGCCGGTTTCAAAACGAAACTCACGCGCGCGTTCGGTTTTAAAACTAAACAACTTATCGTTCCAATGCGTGACTTCGGTTACTGTTACAGGTGATGTAGCTGCCATTGCTCTGCTCTATCCGTCGGTATTTGTTTCGTGCGCGCGCACTATAGCCAAGTGATAAACATTTGGCCACCCAAGCCTAAGAATTACTGGTGCTAACCTTATACTTTTTGATACAAATCAGCTAGATAACTTCGCATACCATTCAAAATCGAAAACACAGCATGCGTACGCGCTTTCATCAAAATTGTTGCCACACCCCATAACCGGTTAACATCGTTCATCTAGACTTAATCTCTCAAAAATTGAAGAGCACATCTATGTGGCATCAAACTGAACTCACATTAGGCTCACGCGCACGCGGATTTCATCTAATTACCCAAGACATCGAGCAAGCTATTGCGCCTCTACGTCAAGTCGAAGTGGGCTTGCTACACGTTTTTATTCAGCACACATCGGCGTCCCTGACGATCAACGAAAACGCCGACCCCACAGTTCGCACTGATTTCGAGAAGGTGTTTAACCGCTTAGTGCCCGAGAACGCGCCCTATTATGAACATACTCTCGAGGGCAGTGATGATTTACCGGCGCATATCAAATCGAGCTTGCTGGGAGCAGAACTGACAATTCCCATTCGCGACGGGCAATTAACATTAGGCACATGGCAGGGTATTTATTTGTGCGAACACCGCGATTACGGCGGCAGTCGCACGCTTGTACTAACGCTTCAGGGTCAATCCCGCTGATATCAACGAAGTGGCGTTCGATACAAAGTCACGCGATTAAATTCGACCGATTCGTCTAAATCCGGCACCGTGTGACTAGCCTCAACACCCAGGGTCTTTAGACCAGGCAAAGACATGCCCTTTAAACGCGAGTCAGCGACTAGGACCTCTTTAAAAAAACCGTTAAATGTTTCTAACAAAGGCAAATTGTCGCGATCATAAAAGACATCCGCGACGGTGATAATCGCGCGTTCAAAGGCAGAGTCCTGCAAAATATCAAACACATCGTCGCTGTAATCTAGCGCAACACCATTGCGTTGGGCATTAATTTTGCAAGCGTGCAATGCATTTGAATCCAAGTCGCAGGCCACCACTCGCTTAGCCCCAGCAAGCGCTGCAGCAATAGCGACAATGCCGCAGCCTGCACCAAAATCGATGACAGTTTGATTCTGAACGATCTCGGGGTTATCCATCAAGTACCTAGCTAATACCTGACCGCTGGCCCAGCAGAAACACCAGTATGGGGGATTATCCATGAGTGCCTGCGCGACCTCATACGGCAGGCCCTCGCGAGGATAATTTTCGCTAATCAGCAACAAGGGTAAATCAGGCGTTTGAGGCGGGCATTGCCAACTCAGCGTCGCCCCCGGAATTCGAGATTGAAGATGGTCTTTGAGCAAATCGGGCATAGTTTAAGCGGCTTGCAAAAAGCCGCTAAGCTAAACTAACGCGCGTACAGAGCCAAGCGAATCCCGCTCTTTTTTCAGCTCAGCAACTAGGCCGCTTTAGCAATACGATCAGCCGACATCCAACAGGCATGAAAGCCTTGCGGCACACGAATGGGCATTTTCACTCGAGCAATCGGGCCCTTACTGATATCACGGGCATCAAACACTTGCAGCTGCTGCTCTTTGGTTAAATCGTTCCAAACAAAGGTAATGACGTAACCGTGGCCTTCACTTTCTGGATTATCAGCCGGTGCGAACCAAGGCTCGTTATACCAAGCGTGCACCGGATCGTCGGTCCATGCTCCAACGCACTCGCCGGTTCTAGTATTGAATTTCCGAACGCCAATCCAGTGCAATGTCTGTGGATCGTGATCGACCAAATAGGCCCACTGCGTTGGACGCCCCGTGCGGCTGCTATCGTAGGAGGGAAACTCGACATTAAAGTCAGGGTTTAAGCATTTTTCTTGACCTTCACCCGTCGCCAAATTCATGCGGTACTCCCACAAACGCGCGTCCATTTTAAGCTCAGCGATATTTTTTGCCGTGCGCGCCTCATCAATCGTGCCGTCTGCCTTCATTACGGGCATAAATCTGCACGCCACCATCACAATTTCGTCGCCCTCTTCCCACGAATTCACCACGTGGTATAAAAAGCAGGGAGAAAACTCAAACCACTTAAGTTCTTCGGTTTTACCATAGCGCGGAATAACACCAAAACGCGCAGGTGTCTCAGCATTAAAAACAATTTTATGGCGCCCCGCAGCATAGGCTTCTTCGCAGTGCCAAACCGGCAGGTCATGTAAAATCGAATAATGCTCGGTAACGCCCATATCGTGGGGCAGACGGTTACCCGGCAAAGGTATTTCGACATGGTGCTTTAGCTGTTTATCAGGCCCCACTACGCCATAAGCCATGTGAGGCGCTTCATGAAAGTAGTCGAAATAGAGCAGATCTTCGGTCACCTCATCGACCTTAGGGTGTGCCGAAAACCCATAACCCGGCGCTGCGGTATAGGGCGCAGGACCTAATGTCTCAAGCGTAATCGGGTCGATTAAATAAGGTTCACCCGCAAGATACCAAGAGGCTACGGCGACACCCGCGTGGCCAATCACATCGGTATTAGCGGTATCTTTCATTGGCTGGGTTTCGGACTCCTTCAGAGAAGACATGATTCCCCAATACTCGGAGTGTCGCGTTTGATCTTCCTTTTGCCAACCTTCGGTGCGAACCCACTTATTGCGAATGGTGACTTTGCCGTTATGGAAGTGCGCATTAAATAACATGCCGTCACCATCAAAAGGGTGGTGCATGGCCTTGGGCTCAAAACGCTGATCCGGCCCGTTGCGCAGATAAACACCGTTCAAATCAGCGGGGATTTCCCCTTCGACTTCTAAGTCTGCTAACACTTTTTCATCGAACACCGGCGCGTAGGCACCCGTTAAAAATGGTCCATGATCGATACCGAAAGGCGCCTCATCAAAACGTTTACCCACAGCAAACCTCACATACTCAAAATTTGAATACCAAACCTTAACGCAAACCAGTTCGTTTATACAAGCTACTAGGCCCAACAAATATCAAATTAATACCGCCTCTAGCAAAAGGACCACCAAAGCCTAGAACGATACTTCGCTGGCATTAATTTCCTGATGACAATGATCACACCGCACAATGCCATAGAGCGGCTGGCCACAACGTCGGTGGAACAGCTGCATGGGGGCACCGCTACCGTGACTGCACCAGTTATCCCCCCACTGTAGCAGTGTAATGAAGTATGGAAGAAGATCGGCCCCTTTGGGTGTCAAATGGTATTCATATCGCAGCACCGAGGGCCGATAGGGCTTTTTGTAAAGAATGCCATTATCCACTAGCAGTTTTAGCCGATCAGACAAAATATTGGTCGCGACAGGCAGCTCTTTATGAAATTCCTCGAATCGCACCAGTCCGTGATAGGCCAACGCGATGATGTTCGAAGTCCAGCGATCACCCAAGAGTTCGGTTAAATTGCGATATAAGGATGTGCCTTGCTCGTCACCAACAATTGTCTTTGTTGCACGCCGACGGGTTTTAATCTCGCGTACGTCAAACCCAGCACCCGGCCCCTTTCGGTACTCGATATCCTGCCAGCACACGGGCTCAGAACAGTGTTTACAAACGAATTCGGGCCAAAACGAGTGCTTACAAGTCTGGTGGTGCAAATCAATGGCATCAAGCTCTGGGTTACTGTAGTACTTGCGCTCCCACACGATGGCCATGAGCGCGTTATTATAAAGCGCGACAGATTTCTTGGTTAACCTGTAGACTGGTTTACGAGCGTCGTCCTCGACGGTTTTTTTGATACACCCGATTTCTTGTAACCACGCCAAGCGGTTAGACAAAATGCCTCTAGATGCACCCGTAGCCTCTAACATCTCACCAAAGGTATTAATACCCCAGAAAACCTCCTGTAAGATCAACAACGTCCACATATCGCCCACTTCATCAAGTGCGCGATTAATGGAGCTAGCGCGTGTTTGGATGCTGCGACGAGATCCGCTTGACTCAGCTGACCTATGTTCCGATGCCACTATTGAATAACTTCCCTATCAGTCTTATTATGCAATCAAACAAAAAGGAATAAACATGCCAAGCCAGACACCACAGCTGCGCTTACCCGTCATTCAGGCCCCCATGTTCTTGCTATCGGGACCTGAAATGGTAATTGCCAGCGCACAAGCTGGGGTCATGGGGTCATTCCCTACTCCGAATACTCGCACCCCCGAGCAGTTAGAGCAATGGCTAATTCAGATTACTCAAACGCTGGCGAATACCCCAGCAGAGCGCAACTGGGCAATCAACCTAATCATGCACCCGACCTACCCAAGACGCCAGACCGATCTGGAACTTGCCGTTAAATACCGGGCGCCGGTTGTTATCACGGCCTTAGGTAGTCCGAAAGATGCGCTTGAAGCCGTCCATTCCTATGGCGGTAAAGTCTATGCTGATGTCATCAATTTAGATTTTGCCAAAAAGGCAGCCGCTGCAGGTGCGGATGGGTTAGCCTTGGTCTGTGCCGGCGCTGGCGGACATACTGGGTTTTTATCGCCCTTTGCCTTTTTAGAGGAAGTTCGCCGCTTTTTTGATGGCGACATCATTTTGTCTGGCGCTATTGGCACGGGCAAAGCGATCCATGCCGCTAAAGTACTAGGCGCAGACTATGTCTACATGGGTACTCGTTTTATCGCCTCACAAGAAAGCATGGCCGTAGATGGCTATAAGACCATGGTCACCGAATCGAATATTGGTGACATCGTCACCTCCGATGCCATTACTGGCGTAAAAGCCAACTGGCTAAAAGATAGCCTGATCGCAGCCGGATTTGACCCTAACAACATGCCTAGCGCTGCCAATATCAATTTCGCCGAAGCCGGCATCGACTCCAAACGCTGGAAAGATATTTGGGCTGCAGGCCAAGGGGTTGGCACCTCAACACAAGTCGATACCATTGCCACAATCGTTGATCAATTAGAAGCCGAATACCGATTGTCCCTAAAGGGGCAGCAAGGAGAATAGTAATGAGTGGATCCGAAATATACATACTCGGCGGCGACCAGACCGATTTTTCACGCAACTGGGCGCGAGAAGACCAAGGCGTTTTTGACGTATTTAAAGAAGTATTCACCAGTGCGCTAGGTAAAGCCAAGATTAACCCCGATGAAATCGACGTCGCCCACGTCGGCAATTTTGTGGGCGACTTATTCAACGGCCAAGGTTTGTTGGGTGGTTTTTTTGCCGAGGTTTACCCAGAGCTTGCGGGTATACCCACCAGTCGCCACGAAGCGGCTTGCGCCTCAGGCTCCATGGCTATTTTGGCCGCGATGCGTGATATCGAAGCTGGGCACTACGACGTCGCCGTTGCGCTAGGAATCGAGCAAATGCGCAACGTCAACGGTAAGACAGGGGCGGAATATTTAGGCGCTGCTACCTGGAAAGGCCAAGAGGCCATGAGCTGTGATTATCCTTGGCCACATCAGTTCGATTTGCTGACGCGCGAATACCAAAAGCGCTACGGAATTAACACCGACGATCTAAAAATTATTGGCAAAACAAACTTCAGCAACGCGCGCAGCAACCCCAACGCGCAAACGCGATCTTGGGCGCTACCCGACGAGGCCTTTGCTGACGATGACACATTAAATCCTGTCATCGAGGGGTACGTGCGCAAATTGGACTGCGGTCAAATCACCGACGGCGCCGCTTGCGTTGTACTGGCCAGCCGCAAAGCCGCTCAAGCTTACGCCGATCGTTTTGGCTTGAACCTCAAGGACATCCCTAGAATAAAGGGTTGGGGACATCGGTCTGCCCCCATCAGCTTGGCTTCTAAGCTGGCCATCAGCCGCGACCAGGACTACATCTTTCCGCATGTTGCCAAGCTCATGCAGGACACCTTACAGCGTGGTGGCTTCAAAAAAATCGATGATCTAGATGGGCTTGAAACGCATGATTGTTTTACCGTAACCGAGTACATGGCCATCGACCATATTGGCTTGACGCCTCCGGGCGAAAGCTACCGAGCAATTCGTGAAGGTCGAATATCGATGGATGGAGACTTTCCTATCAACCCAAGCGGTGGGCTTATTGGCCTTGGCCACCCGGTAGGGGCGACGGGTATTCGTATGGTCTTGGACTGTGCCAATCAAGTCAGCGGCAAAGCCATCTGCAATCAAATTGCCAACGCCCGCAATATGGTAACTCTGAACCTCGGTGGCAGCACAACAACCTGTGCCTCATTTATTGTAGGCCGTGATTCGTGAATCAAGTCTTCATTTACGACGCCATTCGCTCGGCCCGAACTCGAGCAAAACCCGATGGCGGGTTGGCAGGTCTAACACCAACTCAACTTATGGCCGCGCTATACCAGCACATACAAACTCGCAATGACTTAGACCCGAACCTTGTCCAAGAAGTGGCTCTGGGCTGTGTTACGCAAGCCGGAGAACAGGCAGCCAACATTGCTAAAACCAGTTTAATGGATGCCGGATGGCCACAATCGATTCCCGGAATCACTGTGCATCGTTTTTGCTCTTCCGGCTTGGATGCCGTCAATCTGGCGGCGATGAAAATTTGGTCTAATCAGGCCCTGGTAACGCTGGGCGGTGGCATCGAGATGATGTCACGTGTTCCCATGCTGTCTGATAAAGCAACCGCTTTTACCGACCGCGAGTTTGCGGCTAAAACACATTTTTTGTTGATGGGATCAGGCGCAGATTTTATTGCAACTCGGCACGAATTCAGCCGCGAGGCATTAGACGAGGTTGCTTTTAAAAGCCAGCAAAACGCCGCCGCCGCACAGGCCCACGGACGCTTCTCCTCGATTGTCCCGATCTTTGACTTAGCGAATAATCGGTGGATTGAGCAAGACGAGTGTATTCGCGCCGGCACCACGCGCGAGTCTCTCGCGGCCATGCCACCCGCTTTTGAAGCGCTTGGCCATGCCGGTGCAGACGCTATTCAGAGTAAGGCTTACCCACAGTTCCCGACTATTATGCACGGACACACCGCTGGCAACTCGCCCGCCATGTGCGACGGTGCCGCGCTGGTGCTACTCGGCACTGAACATCTTGCCGACACAGTTAACCAAAAACCCAAAGCGCGCATTATCGACACCTTAAGCATCTGCGATGAACCGCTTGAAGTGGTTAGCGGCTGTGTAAAAGCGGTTGCAACGCTTATGCAAAAGCACGGATTAACGTCTGCCGATGTCGACTTATTCGAAATACACGAGGCTTTTGCCGGCACCAGCTTGCGCGCTCAAAATGAATTAGAAATTGACGATGATAAGTTCAACGTCAACGGCGGCTGTATCGCTTTAGGGCACCCTATGGGAGCCACAGGTGCCATGCTGTTAGGAACCTTGCTCGATGAGCTCATTCTACGTAACCAGCGCACAGGTATCGTTGCCACAAGCGGAGCTGCGGGCACTGGTACTGCTATGCTGATCGAGGTGTGCGTCTAATTCGCAAAAAAACCCCGCTGTCAAAAGCCTAAAGCTACATAAAATCAACCCGGCATGGGCTTTACGTATCGGGCTTTTAGCAAGGAGACAACATGCGAATCGACTAATGCGCACACTCACCAATTCAAGTGCCCCGGTGCTATTCTTGGTTCAAACCACATCGGGAATGGGATATGGCAAATCATCAAAAACTACAAGGCAGGGTCGCAGTAATCACGGGCGCCAGCCGCGGCATTGGCGCCGGTATCGCACGATATTTTGCTGAACATGGCGCAAAACTTGCTTTAGTGGCACGCACACTAGAACCCCAAGATGGCATGAGTGGATCGTTACAAGAAACTGCCAACACGATTACCCAGATGGGCGGCGAAGCGTTTTGTATTCAGGCCAATTTAGCAGACCCCGAAGATCGGGCACGCATCATCCCTGCTGCACAGGAACGGTTTGGCAAAGTTGACATCTTAATTAATAACGCCGCTTGGTGCCGGTTTATTCCTATCTGGCAAGTCACTCCCAAGCAATGGCAACTCGCCTTTGAAATGAACGTAATTGCGCCACAAATACTGTCACAGCAAGCGGTTGAACACATGAAAAACCAGGGCGCAGGCTGGATCTTAAATATTTCCAGCGCCACCTCTGATATGCCACCCTCAGCACCCTATGACAGCGAGTCCAGAGCTGTACGATTTAACCGCGACGGGCACCCAACGCTTTACGGCACAACCAAAGCCGCACTGGAGCGACTCAGCGCAGGCTGGGCCGCAGAAGTCTCGCCCTACAATATCGCAATCAACTCATTGGCGCCCGTTGGTGTGGTGTTAAGTGAAGGGGCAATGGCCTTAAATAATTTCAGCGATGAGGATCATGTTGAACCCGTTGCCACCATGGCGGAAGCGGCATTACAGCTTTGTAGTCGTCCAGCTGCGCTATGCTCTGGGCTTACAGTTCGAAGCATTCCTTGGCTTGAATCTTTAGGCATACCCATCCCTGACACAAAGTAGTCCTATCTAGACCTATACACTCTTGCTTACCTGCATTAATGTTAGGCACTTAAGTGACATAACAACTAACAAAAAGGACTTAGTATGTGCAAGGCCAGCACCCGAATTACCGCTATCGCCGCCTGCATCTTGGCGATTACAGGCTGCGGTGAATCTGCGATTCCCGATCTAAATTTAGAAAGCCCGCTTACGACAGCTAATGGAACGCCGCGCAACTCCATTCTGGAAACCAACCAAGAAATTCTGGATTTACGGCCGGTCGCTAACCCCAACCGCAATGCCTACTTCGGCGATTTACACGTACATACCGGCTACAGCTTTGATGCCTATGCCTTTGGTACCATTGCAACGCCCTACGACGCATACCGCTACGCGAAGGGCGACGCATTACTTCACCCAGCTGGCTATGAAATTCAAATGCAGCAGCCGCTGGATTTTTATGCCGTAACCGATCACGCAATGTTTATGGGCGTTGTGCAGGCCAGTGCCGATACCAGCACCGACTTTTCGCATTACGCGGTCGCAAAACCGCTGCACAACATCAATGCGTCGGATAATTATGGTGAAAGCTCGATTCCGCAAAGGACCTCAGCATTCGCTACGTTTTTGCCATCACTGTTAGCGGATATTATTACAGGCGAAGTCGACCCCAAAGTCGCTGAAGCCGTAACCAAATCTGCTTGGCGAGACAGCATTGAAGCAGCCGACCAACACTATATCCCGGGGCGCTTTACAACCTTCGCCGCTTACGAATACACCTCATCGACTGACGATCGTGGCAACCTGCACCGCAACGTCATTTTCCGGGGTACCGACAAACTGCCTGCTGTACCCTTCTCGCGCTTTCATTCACAAAACCCAGAGGGCCTTTGGGATTGGATGGATGGATTGCGCGCGCAAGGCATCGAAAGTTTAGCTATCCCACACAACTCCAATGGCTCGAATGGTCAAATGTTTACCCTGACCGATTGGGCCGGTAACCCAATGGGGGAAGACTACGTTACACAACGCATGCGCAACGAACCAATCGTGGAAGTCACGCAAGTGAAAGGCACATCGGACACCCACCCAGCATTGTCCAAGAATGACGAATGGGCTGATTTTGAAATAGCGCCGTATCGTGTGGCGACAACCCTACCTAGCGCCCCTCCCGGAAGTTATGTACGCGATGCCTATTTACGCGGCTTGGCACTGCAAGAAAAATCGGGCCTAAACCCCTATAAGTTTGGACTTGTGGGGGCCAGTGACACTCACGTCGCGGGCAACTCTGACCGCGAAGAAACCTTCTTCTCGAAAGCAGGACTGCTAGATGGCACGGCGGAGCGCCGCGGCTCAATTCCCGTGTCGTTTTTAACTGGCACAGTTTTGAAATGGCTAGACTCAAATCAGATGACCGAGGTTGACGGACACGACTACATCGCCAGCTCATCGTTCGAAACGTGGAGTGCCTCGGGCTTAGCCGGCGTCTGGGCCGAAGAAAACACCCGTGAAGCCATTTACGATGCCTTCCGTCGTAAAGAAACTTTCGCCACCACGGGCCCCAGAATTAAAGTTCGCTTTTTCGCAGGTTACGACATTCAAAGCGAGTGGCTAGATCAGACCGACATGGCCCGCAAGGCCTACAACTCAAGCGTCTCTATGGGGTCAGATCTTAGTCCCAACAACAATCAAGCACCTAAGTTCTTAGTCTGGGCTGTGCGCGATCCACTGGCGGCACCGTTACAGCGCATCCAAATCATTAAAGGTTACGTTAAAGATGGCGAACACCACGAAACCGTCTACGATGCGGCTTGCAGTGATGGTTTAAGCGTCAACCCAGAAACCAACCGTTGTCCCGACAATGGCGCTTCCGTTGATTTGGCCGACTGCTCGATCAGTGGTGACGTTGGCGCCGCCGAGCTGAAAAATGTCTGGACCGACCCCGACTTCGACTCTGCGCAAGAAGCTTTTTATTACGTAAGGGTACTCGAGAATCCAACCTGCCGCTGGTCGACCTGGGATGCGATGCGGGCCGGCGTCGAACCGCGTTCGGATCTTGCCAAAACCATCCAAGAGCGCGCCTGGTCGTCTCCGATTTGGTATCGCGGCCAAGAAGGCTAAAGCGTTCGTAGCCACATTCCCAAGGTCGTACTGTAACCCACAGTACGTCCTTGAATTTCGAAGTTCTGATCTAACACGTAGTAACTTGGGTAAGCTTTTATCACAAAGCGCTCTTTCAGGTCGTTGGTTCCCAAATACGTAGGCACCTGCACATCAATGTCTTCCAAAAACTGCTCGACTTCGGTTTGGTTAGCGTAGTCAAGTGCAATAGCAATCACGCGCACTTGCCTCTCATTCAGCGACTCGAGGTTACCCATACTCAAGCGGCAGACGCTGCACCAAGGCGCAAAAAAATACAGCACGGTGGGACGGTCGGGATCGGCCGACAAGCGTTCCACCTCCCCCTCTAAACTAACTAGGGTGAGATCTGCGATTGGCCCCGAATTGGAGCTAAGCATATCGCGCGTATGCCAGGCGTCTACTGCCCAGAAAACGACCAGAATAAATACCATATCGCGCAGCCACTTAACCCACGCCGGCCAGGGTTTTCGGAGACCACTTGCTGGCCTGCTCTGATTCATCACACACACCTCATATCGCTGCTTACGGCACCTTATCGGAAAGTAGGGCCCGATCAAGTTATTTTAAGCACTAAGGCTAATTGTCTAAGTCAAGAGACATTGATGAGCACTTTCAGAGAAAATTTTGTGCAGCTCAGAATTTTAACTATGCCTGCGCACATAACTTCAACCAGCTTTCAGCACCCGACGACTGATAACGGTCTTTTAAGGTCGCCAGATAAAATCGACGTTTAAGGTTAATCCCAGCAGGAAGCGACAAGGGGACTAAATTGCCTGACTCTAAATTGGGACCTAAGACTTTTTCAGACAAGCAGCCAATACCTAGACCCGATTCCACAGCCTTCTTTATCTGCTCGTTGTGCCGAAACTGCAAATAGATTGGCATTTCGTTAATGAGATGCGCGAAGCTACGGTTGAAAAATTGACGCGCGCCCGAATCTGGTTCGCGCAAAATCCACCGCTCGGCTAAAACATCGGCCTCTGTCAGGTACCCTTTTTGCGCTAATGGGTGATTGACGCTGCAGAAGACCACCAACTCGTCCTCTACCCAGGGCTCCAGCACTAGGGCCGAGTGCGGCGAGCGCGCTTCAATCATGGCAATGTCGATTTCGTAGTTCAGCAACTTGGTGACAATATCGGGCGAGTTAGCCGAGATCAGATCAATTTTGGCCTCGGGAAATTGGGCTAAGTAATCACTAAAGTAATTAATCGCCATGTGATTAGCGATGGTGTAGCTCGCCCCAATCCGCAAATGCCCCAGATCCTTGTAACCCGCAAGATCCGACTCTAGCGACTCGGCCTGACCCAGTAATTGCTCTGCATGCACTCGCACACTGTGCCCCAGAGTATTCAATTCGAGTCGTTTACCTACCCGGTCAAACAATTGCACTTGATAGTGCTGTTCGAGTGTATTGAGTGCAGCACTCACCGCGGACTGAGATAAGTGCAGCGTTTTTGCTGCCAAGGCCGTATTTTTGTGTTGCGCCACAGCCAAGAAGACTTGAAGTTGTTTTAGTGTGAGCTTCATCGATTAACCTATGCAGTCCGTCGCTCACACTATCTACCAAAAAAAATGGTTAATCAATTCAAAAAAACCGTTTTTTTAACTTATTGAGTTTCGGTACGCTAGCGCCTTTATTATTAACAGGGATGTCGTTATGGCAGAGCAAAAAGCAACCAACGTTCACTGGCACCACGGCCAGATCACCACCGAAGACCGCAATCGTTTATTGAATCAAAAGGGCGCAACGCTCTGGTTTACAGGCTTATCGGGTAGCGGTAAAAGCACGATTGCCGTTGCGCTAGAGGAAGCCTTATTCGAGCGCGGCAAACTCAGCTACCGACTCGACGGCGACAACATTCGCATGGGCATTAACAAAAACTTGGGGTTCTCTGACGAAGATCGCACCGAGAATATTCGTCGTATTGGCGAAGTCTCTAAGCTGTTTGTCGACGCGGGTATTATTACTCTATCAAGCTTCATCAGCCCCTTCCGTGAAGACCGAGACCAAGTGCGCCGTTTACACCAAGAATCGAACATGCCCTTCATTGAAATTTTTGTGGACTGCTCTTTATCTGAAGCTGAAAACCGCGACCCTAAGGGTTTGTACGTTAAAGCTCGCGCAGGTGAAATCAAAAACTTTACGGGTATCGATTCACCCTATGAGGCACCCGAACAGCCCGAGATTCACTTAAACACTGACACCACGCCCCTGGATCAAGAAGTCGCCATTATTATCGACTACTTAATTCAACACGGCCTAATTAGCGAATAAAAGGAATACGAGATGATTAAGCCCCATGGCTCGACCACATTAAACAATCTGTATATCGACAACGCACAAGATCGCAAAGACGCATTAAAACTCGCCGAAGCACTGCCATCTTTGCTGTTAAATTCTGCAGCAGCGGCAAACGCTGTAATGCTTGGCGCAGGTTACTTTAACCCGCTCACAGGCTACATGAACCTAGAAGATGCCCTAAGCGTTGCAGAGTCCATGCACACCAAATCAGGGTTATTCTGGCCCGTACCCGTACTGAACTTGACCGCCGACGCTGCCAATATCAAAGTCGGCGACGAAATCGCCTTGCGCGACCCCAATACGGATGGCAACCCGATCATGGCCACCATGATTGTCGAGACCGTCGAGTCGGTATCGAACGAGCAGTTAGAAACAATGGCTCAGCAAATTTTCGGTACCTTAGACCCGAATCACCCGGGTGTGGCGACCTTCTTGCGTTTGGGCAACACGCTGTTGTCGGGTGCTATCCAGGTGCTGAGCTACAGCTACTTCAAAACGGATTTCCCAGATACCTTCCAAACAGCACGCGAAATTCGCGACGAAATCAAGCAACGTGGTTGGGAGACTGTGGTTGCCTTCCAGACACGCAACCCCATGCACCGAGCCCACGAAGAGCTGTGTCGCATGGCCATGGAGCGCCTGGACGCGGATGGCTGTGTTGTTCACATGCTGCTTGGTAAACTAAAGGCAGGGGACATTCCAGCCGATGTACGCGATGCGTGTATCCGCAAGATGGTCGATGTGTACTTCCCAGCAAATAGCGTTATGGTCTCTGGCTACGGGTTTGACATGCTCTACGCAGGTCCTCGTGAGGCGGTATTACATGCGGTGTTTCGTCAGAACATGGGCGCCACACATTTGATTGTAGGGCGTGACCACGCTGGTGTAGGCGACTACTACGGTGCTTTCGATGCGCAGACGATTTTTGATGAACAAGTTCCTCAAGGCGCTTTAGAAATCGAGATCTTCAAGGCGGATCACACCGCTTACTCAACTAAACTCGGCCAAGTGGTTATGATGAACGAAGCCGAAGACCACAGCAAAGAAGACTTTATTTTGCTTTCAGGTACCAAGGTCCGTGAAATGTTGGGCAATGGCATTGCACCACCGCCCGAGTTCTCTCGCCCCGAAGTGGCAGACATTCTAATTAAGCACTATCAGTTAGAAGACAGCCAAGCTTAGTTTTAAATCTTGGACACATTCATGCGGAAGGCTATTTGGCTGACCGCATGAGTGCACATACCGCCCTGACAGGCAAAAAACTCACCAAGTCATCAGGTGGCCTACTTAAATCTCATCGGCTGATTGTAGCCGCCGCAGATCTTTAGAACGCCACCAAGCAACCAGCCCCACAGCACCGGTGCAAACCGCACCAGTAAGAACCGCAGGCACAACACCGAGCCAAGCAGCTGCCGCTCCACCGCGCAGGTCACCCAACTCGTTAGAAGACGCAATAAATAGTGAGTTTACCGCGTTCACTCGCCCCCTCAATTCATCGGGTGTGGCTAAATGAATAATACTGGTTCGTAAGACGACACTCACCATATCCGAGGCACCGTAAACAAATAGCGCTATCAGGCTTAACCAGTAGATCTCTGATAAACCAAACATCACAACAGATAATGTGAATACGGCGAGTGCCAAGAACAGAGCTCGCCCCGAATGAGGGCCGTGCCCAAACCTTGAGATCAACAAACCCGCAAACACTGAACCAAGTGCCGGCATAGCGCGCATATACCCTAAGCCCTCTGGGCCAACTTGCAAAATATCCATGGCGTAAATGGGCAAAAGCACCATGACACTGCCCATCATAATCGCAAACAAATCAATCGCCATCGCTGGAAACACCAAGGGATTACCCCACACGAAAATAATGCCTTGCACCACATCACGCCATTTGCGTTGCGCTTTTTTCACCATCGCAGGTTCTTTCAATAGCGTCACGGCGACAAAGGCAAAAAGCATTAATGACGCAATAACCCAGTACACTTTTACGTCGAACCAATGCAGCAAATAACCCGCGACGAAAGGCCCCACGGTAGTGGCTGCTGTCCAGACCGTGCTGGCAACTGATACAGCTTGTGATAGTTCAGATTTATCAATTAAACCGGGCAAAATTGACTGAATAGAGGGACCAACAAAAGCTCTGGCGCAGGAGTTAATTAACAACAGAATATAAATCCAGCCCACGTCCTGCACACCGTCCCGTAACATCCACGCAAGGCCAATGTAGACCGACATTTGTGCCACAATAGTGACCTGCAACACGCGCCGCCTGGCCACGTTATCGACCACCCAACCAGACACCAAAAACAAGGCCCATATGGGTACAATTTGAGTCAGCCCAATGTAGGCCAAATCTATGGGATTTCCAGTGGCTTCATAAATGTGCCAGCCGACCGCCACGGCCAAACTGGTCACAGATAAACTTAAAAAAACGCGCAGCGCCAAATACAGCACGAAATTGCGATTAGAAAACAAAGTTAAAGACATCAGTTATGCCTGGCTTGCGGACCAGCGCACCTATTATTAGGAACTAAGCGTTACAGTACGCCTGCGCGAACAATCGAGCAAGCACCGCGAACGCAGAGCGCATCGCCAGGCGGGATCAACATCTGGTCTCGGTCTTGATTATGCTGCCGGGCTCCACCAGAGGCTTTGATATCATCAAGATTGCTGGACCACCTCTCTTACCAGTAAGATGACGCTTTAAAATACAAGCTCAGGTATTACTATGCCAACGATTGGAACGCCCTTCTCGTCAACAGCCACCAAAGTTTTGCTGTGCGGATCAGGTGAGCTCGGCAAAGAGGTCGTCATTGCCTTGCAGCGCCTTGGCGTGGAAGTTGTCGCCTGTGACCGCTACGCTAATGCCCCAGCCATGCAAGTCGCTGACCGCAGCCATGTTCTGTCTATGCTTGACGGTGCGGCGCTGCGCTCGGTAATCGAGCAAGAGCGGCCCGACTACATCGTGCCTGAGATCGAGGCTATCGCAACCGATACCCTAGTCGAACTCGAATCTGAAGGCTTCACCGTCATCCCCACCGCTAAAGCGGCACAGCTGACCATGAACCGCGAGGGTATTCGAACGCTTGCAGCAGAAACTTTAAATTTGCCGACATCTGCCTATCGCTTTGCCGATAATTACGCCGATTTTCAAGCTGCAGTTAGCGCAATCGGGTTTCCATGCATTGTTAAACCCATTATGAGCTCCTCTGGCAAAGGCCAAAGCATGGTCAAAAGCGAACAAGACATTAAGCGCGCATGGCAATACGCTCAGGAAGGTGGTCGAGCTGGCGCCGGTCGCGTGATTGTCGAGGGATTTATCGACTTTGATTATGAAATCACCCTACTCACAGTAAGACATATTGACGGTACTAGCTATTGCCAGCCTATTGGGCACCGGCAAGAAGAGGGCGACTATCAAGAGTCTTGGCAGCCCCAAGCCATGTCAGTGATTGCGCGAGAAAAATCTGAGCACATCGCCAAAACCGTCACCGACGCCTTGGGAGGCCGGGGACTGTTTGGCGTTGAATTATTCATTAAAGGCGATGACGTTTGGTTTAGCGAAGTCTCACCCCGCCCACACGATACGGGTATGGTGACCTTAATTTCACAAGAATTATCCGAATTTGATCTGCACGCTCGCGCATTGTTGGGCCTACCGATTCCCATCATCCGGCAACGTGGACCATCAGCCTCGGCTGTCATTTTGGTGCAGGGCGAATCCATTCAAACCGCCTTTGGAAATCTGGCCCAAGCGCTTAAAGAACCCGACACCGATTTGCGTTTGTTCGGCAAACCCGAGGTATCGGGCAAACGCCGCATGGGAGTGGCACTCGCGCGAGGTGACTCTATAGAAGAGGCCACAAACAAGGCGCTAACAGCCGCAAGTGCTGTCAGCGTTGAATTATAAAGAATGCCAGCGTGCAAGGGTCACATCCCAAGCGCGCGCTCCAGTTCAGAGGGAGACATTGGGGTCAAAATGACTTGTTTAAAAATATCCCACCGAGCGTCCAAGTCGTCGCCTGCTTCTTGCTCAACGTAACGCTTAACCAAGGTTTTGCCATAATTGTAGGTCACAACATAAGCGCGTTGGGCTTTTATAAACTGCATTCTTTGTGTCGCTGTCCCGCGGGTCTCTAATCCAAAATCCATGAGCCACTGCACCGCGTCATCAAACGACATATCGCCATACAGATACTTTCGCGCAGCCTCTGTTCTGGCGTAATTCAGCTCGTCGATAATGTCGATGTAATGGTAATAACGCTCTAAGTCCTTCTTTTCCAAACCCGCAATTGGCAACAAATGCCTACGCTCAAAAGCCAAGCGTTCACTGCGTGTAAAAGCTAGATCAACCGCATAGCTTGCCGCCCCCTCGTTCATGACTGCCATAGGGCCAATAAGCTGTATAAGCTCGTACTCTTTCCAACCACGTTTTTTAATCACCTCTTCTTGCAGCATCGAAGCGTGGGCGTGATGCCCGGGGTAGCCCTCGTGGCAGCCCAATTCTAGTGCTCGCTCGATATGAACAGGCACGCCTTGGTTCAATAAAATTTTACTGAAGCTGTTGCCCTCGTACACGGTAAAACCCACCCAGTGCATGTCGTTAACTAACACCAGTTCCGCGCGTTCATCTTGAGGCAAATTTATATAAGACTTGGTACGACGCCGGCATTCTTCAATCGCTACACTTAAGACGTCTTTGAGTTTATTGGGGGGAATCACAAACTCGTCGCGAAAACGCTCGACCCTCTGAGGCAGTGGTTCATCCCCGGGAATTAGAGAATCCAGGCGTTTTGCCAAATCGGCAAAATGTTGTTCGCTGTAGTGAGGCACCGTCACATCAAAGGTGAGCTTCGCTTCAGTTTCAAAATCACTGGGCATATCGCCCGATAAAATCTGACCACGCACCATCATAGCTAACGCACGATCGCCGAGATCTTTGTAGCGTTTCTTTAGAGCTGAATCATCCGTTTGATACGCGCTCATCTCTTCATGTAAACTCTGCAAGCTTAAAAGTAAGTCCGATAAGCTCACATCATCGGCTTTTGCCTCAGCGACCAACGCTTTATCACCCAAAAACAAATAGGCCGAAGAATCGTAATTTTGGAACCGCAAACCCAACTCGATAAATCGATCGGAAAAATCATCAATGGCTTCAGCGCTGACTTGAGCGCACAAAAAAGCGGACACTAGGCCCGCTAACAGGCCGAGCGACCTGCATCGTTTAAATAGTTTGCTGGGGATCATTTATCTGCCTTTGCCTCGAGATCTTTGCGGGCTTGAACCAAATCACGAACCTGCTGCAGCAAGACCTTAACGTCGTACACCTTGCCATCTTTGATGGTGTAATCGATTGCCTGAACACGCTCGGTGCGGCCCAAGACGTCGTTATAACGATAATGCCCCGTACCGTATAGCACCTTAAAATTACGTAAAGGGTTTTCAGATACAATTACCAAGTCAGCTTTCTTGCCCTTCTCGATGGTACCGGTGTCATCCAGGCCCAGCAATTCAGCACCAACGCTCGTCGCCGCTTTGATTACCTCAAGAGGATGAAATCCGGCCTCCTGCAGCATTTCGAGTTCTCGGATGTAGCCAAAGCCGTAGGTGCCGTAGATAAACCCGTTATCGGAACCCGCGGCCACACGCCCACCGGCATTTTTGTAGTCGTTAACAAAGCTCATCCAATACCGATAGTTTTCTCGCCAATCGATTTCGTTTTGCGTGGTCCAATCAAAATGATACGAGCCATGCGTTTTAGGATTGGGGTCGAACGCTCGCATCATGTAAGGCATGGTGTACTCATCGTGCCACTCCAACGTACGCGCACGACTAAAATCTCGGTTCGCTTCGTAAATGCTAAAGGTCGGTACCAGGGTTAAATCAAAGCTCATCAGCTGATCGATGGTGTCCAACCATTTATCCGAACCACGCTTAGCCGATTGGCGCCATAACTTGCCCGCCTCAACAAAGCGGTGCTGTTCGTTGTTGTAATTATAATCCAAGGGGTAATGTTGAACGGTCTGTTCCTCGAACATCACCTCGGGCAGGCTGTACCAGTGCTCCATCGAATCTAAACCCGCTTTAGCACTGTCCAATACCGTCCAACGAGTTACGGCAATTTGCGAGTGGTGGAACATTGCTCCAATACCCAGCTTTTTGGCCTCGGGAATGGCGGCTTCCAATGCTTGCGGAGCTGCACCTAAAAACTTAATGCCATCGGCTCCCCGCTTTTTCACAGTGCGGACCCACTCTCGAGCCGCATCGGGGTCGTTCAAGGTTTCGGGGAACACAACATAGGATTCAATATCGGGCGACGAGATGACACCCTCCTCGGCAAGGCGCTTGTGCTCTAGGGTCCAACCCAAGCCCATTATGCTGCCAGCATCGCGCAGTGTCGTAATGCCGTGAGCAAGCAACAGCTTACCAACATACTCAGAGTCAGTGAGCGCCCCGCCAAAAATATGGCTGGGTGTGCCGTAGTGAACATGAGAATCGATAAACCCAGGCAATACATATTTACCCGTGGCATCAATCACTTTGACATTAGAGCCATATTGCTCGCCATTTAAATGCATCGAACTGACGCCCACGCCGGTAATGTTCACAATGCGATCGTTCTCGATATGAATCGATAACGGTCCTTGCGGTGGCGCTCCAGTGCCATCAATGACCATTGCGTTAGCAATGACTAAGTGCTCGAACTTGCCTAACGATTCTTCACCACTCGGCGGCGCGATTGCAGGTGCGGGCACCCCCATCGCCAAAACACCCGAGATAATTTCTTCGCCTTCTTGCGCTGCGCCTGCAGCATAAGACAAGTGCGCCAGCATAGAGCTGGCGGCAACAAGCGATGTGAGTAGATGTTTACCCAACTTCATTATTATTCTCCTTTGGTGTTACTCACCAAAATTCCATGTTGCTGTCATACCCACGGTACGCGGAGCCGCAGGTAAAGGCAACTGGGCCAACCCGGGGTTAAGAACTGAGTTATGCAGCAAATACTCTTCATCAGTCGCATTCTTAACCCAAGCGGCAACTTCCCACTGTGCGCCTTCTGCAATGTAAGCAGCTCGCAGGTTCACCACATCATACTCAATCATTTTGGCCGCGTCTTGGTTGGGGATATCTTGGTATGCGTCGTCTTTATGACTGAAGTCAACGCGAGCATTTATGCTAGCGCCCGACGCCAAAGGCACATCAAAAATCGCACTCAATGAATAAGCGTTTTCGGGGGCATTACGCAACTGATTACCTTCATTTACTGCCAAATCGTTATCGAGCTGAGTGTACTCAGTATCTAAATTGGCGTACGTTGCAGCGAGCTGCAGCATATCAGTAACCTGCCATTGAGCTTCTAACTCGATACCCGTAATTTCGGCTTGACCGGCGTTGGCAGTCAGCTGAGGCCCAGGCAACCCGTCAGGCTGTACGGTGAGCACCAATACCTGCAGATCTTCGTAATCCGAGCTAAATACCGCACCATTAAAGCGCATGGCACCATCTAACAGCGTACCTTTTAAACCTAACTCATAGGTGGTTACATTCTCTTCATCGAACGCGGTAGAGGCTGCGATACCTGTTGGCGCTAGCCCCTGGAATCCACCGCTCTTAAAACCAGTAGAAACTGAAGCATAAGCCATAACATCTTCGCCAAGCTGATAGTTAATAGCCGCTTTAGGTGTAAACGCGCTCCAGCTTTCATTCATTTTGACATCGTAGGGCGCTAAAATTGCGAAGGCGCCATCGGGAGTCCCCACGTTAGTCGCATCTTTTTTCTCGTGGGTATAACGCGCACCCAAGGTAATATCGGTCCGATCGTTTACTGACCAAAGTGCCTGCGCAAATACACCATAGCTGTTGGTCTCGTTAGTCTGGTCCGCGCTACCATACAAAGGTAAGGGGTTGCTCGCGTTGTAGAAGTTGTTACTGAAGCCGGCACACAAGTTACCACACACGATGTCTAAGCTTTCCAAGCGGTCCACATCTTCGTTCAAGTAGTACACCCCGGTTTGCAAAAACAGCGTGTCGCTTAGATCCGTCGCGTACCGAATTTCTTGGCTGAGCTGAGAGCTGCTCTCGTTAACCGAATTATCGAGGCTACCAAGACCTAAATACTGAAAAGCCACACCAAAAGCAATGTCGGTGACTTTCGCATTCGCCTCGCGATAGGCGGTGATCGAAGTGAGCGTGCCGTTACCCAAATCCCAATCGACCTGCAACGAAACGCCTTGGCTATCGACGTCCGAGCTTGGCTCCTGCGTCAGCATGTTCTGATAGAACCCAGGCTCGAAACCGCCCAGTCCTGCTATGGTCGCTTGCAAAAATTGGTCGCCCACACTTCGGCCTGGGCCGGTACGAGAATCGTCAGAGGCATCTACGGTCAACAACCACTCCATAGTCTCGGACGGGCGGCCCATTAACTGAGCGCGGATCCCTTGACTCTCGTAAGCGTTAAAATCATCGAGATTAGCAACCAGCGAATCGACATAGCCGTCTCGCTCTTTGTAGGTGAACGACACTTTACCGAACA
>JAHEKX010000012.1 GCA_024644535.1 Gammaproteobacteria bacterium | reverse complement strand
TCGTGCGGGTTCAAGTCCCGCTTTCGGCACCAATCATTCGACAGCCGTGACCTTGGGGTTGCGGCTTTTGTTTTTCAGTAGCGTTGTTCTAGACGCGGGACTACCCCGGCCTTCGCAATTTCCTCGCGCGCGGTATCGCGCTCGGGCTCAGGCGTGATTCGCAACCTCAATAACTCAAACCATGCCCAAATGGGTAAAGTGTATCCTCGGGCGCATAACCTGGTGCATCGGGCGCTTGGCGCAGAATCGCCTCGGCACTGTTAGCCAGCGCAAAGGGTAGCTTTCCGCTGGGGTTAAAACGCCCCGTGACGACATCAAGCAGGGCATCGTCATCTGAACCAAACAAGGCAATCTGTGCCCCTACGCTGCCTAGCCCGCTGGCTTCATCCAGCACGTAAGGCTGACGGAAATACACAGCGAGTATAGTTTTATCTGCACCCACACTATCCATGGTGCTTCGAATTTGTTCCAGGCTAGGCGTCACCACCCATGACTTGGTGTTGGCCATTTGGCTAAACGCGAGAAAATCGAGTTCGTCGGGCGCCGCACCGCCAAAAATAGTGGCGGGTTCAAGGCCCGGTACGGGCAGGGGTTCCATGGACATGTGACTAAGATCGGTTACAGGGTTGGTTACGGTTACACGGATCAAAGCATAGTCGGCGTTGTTACTGGCCTCTGGATTGGTTTCTCCACTCTCGATCACGATACCGTCTCTTGAGTTGATGCTCGTATCGACACCCAATGTGAACAAGCGTGTTGGCTTGCCGCTGTCCGCCACTTTTAACGGCAGAAGTTCGTTGTCGTTTTTTAACAGAACGATGGCTTTACGCTGGGCGAGGTCGGCTTTAGCTTGAAACTTCGGGTTGCCCACAAGTTCTGTTGCGTAGTTTGGGTCGACGTAGGGGTTTTCGAATAGGCCCAGTTCAAACTGTTCTTTCAGTAATCGTGCGACAGAAAGGTCTACGCGTTCTTCGGTAAGTAAGCCCGACTCTACTAAAGAAATTATCTGAGCGTGGTCATCAAAACCTGAAAGCACGTCAGTACCTGCTTGAATGGACAGGCTTAGTAGCTCTTCAATTGACTTGTCTTCAAGCCCCCAAGCGCGGTTTGCGCCTGCGGGACCGATAATACCAGTATCGGAATTAACGTAGCCCTTGAACCCCAGCTTTTCTCTTAGTAGCCCTGTCACGATACCCTTGGAAAAAGCCATACCGACCTTATTCGACTGATAGTCTTGACCAACGGGTATGCCGTAGTATGCCATGATTGATGATGTACCCGCCTCGATAGCAGCAACAAAGGGCTTGAGGTGAGCATCGAATTGGCCCGCTTGGTAGCTTTGATTACGACCAAAATGATAGTGCGGGTCGCCACCGCCTGCTTGTGGACCGCCCCCTGGGAAATGCTTGATCGTAAGCGCCACACTTTCGCCGGTGAGCTCTTCACCCTGAAGCGTAGTGACTAAGGTGGTGATGATATCGGCGGCTAGATCGGCATCTTCAGTGAACGTTTCGTGCACCCGATACCATCGTGGTTCAGTTGACAGATCGGCCATGTATCCGTACATGCCGCGCAGGCCAATAGCAACCCATTCTTGGCGCATAATATCGGCGAACTCGCGTATCAAGTCTCGGTCGCGTGTGGCGGCTAAGCCGGCTTCCTTAGGCCAGGTGGAGAACGAACCCGCCGACAAGTTAATGCCAGGTCGCGCATCTTGTTCGTAATGGTTGCGAGCGTTAGATTTGAATAAAGCTGGGATCCCCAAGCGGGTTGACTCAGCGAGTTCTTGAATGGCGTTGGTGTAATCTGCCGCCTCAAAGGGGGTGAGTTGGGCACCACTGCGTCCTGCCGGCGCCGAGGGGGCGGGGTTGGGCACGATTGGGTTACGAAAAATAAACCGCGTCATGTGCTCTTGCTTCACAAACTGCTCTGCCTTGTCTGGCAGCTTGCCTTGTGACTCAGCGTTTAGCGTTTGAATGAGCATCATGCCCGCTTTCTCGCTGAGCGTCATGCGCGCAACTAGGTCGCTGACACGATCGTTGATCGGCAGCCGCCAGTCTTCGTAAGGATCTAAGGCGGCATTGCTGTTTAGGTCTTTAAAGCTGTAGCCGTCGACCTGCATAGATTGTTTTAAGCGCGATTCAAGTTGGGCTTGAATGTGCTGTGTAGCTGGTTCGGGATCTGTTTGCTCGTTTGTGTCAATGCACCCTGCGAGCAGCAAAGTCATGGCGCAACATAAACTTGAAACAGCGCTGGGTTTGGCGCCTGTGTTATGTCGTCGATCGACTCTCGTTATTACCTTGGTCATGACTTTGCTCCTTCGGAATACCTGTAACGCATTATTTGGTAAGGCCACTTGGCCAAAATAGTGTTTTTTGATGTGAAATGCAAGTTAACTCAATTTTTATCAGGGATTTGCGTGTTTATCCCCTCGGCTCATCGGAATGCCTGTGAAGATCACCTTGATATGCTATGCGGGCGGACCTTGATCCATTTGGATTATTCCTTGGTGGGTATTGTCGGTTAAGCTTAGGCCGTGCCAGACCAAACTAAAATCACATAAAAAAACGAGGTGGGCGATGACCGAAAGACGCATCGAGGAACTGTTAGCCCTGCGCTACGCCAGTATTTGCGATAGGCGCAACTTTTCCGATATTAAAGACATTGTTACCCAAGATTTTAAACAGAATGGACCGGAGTGGCAGTGTGACGGCGCCGCAGCCTTTGAGGCACAGCTGGGTTATTTAGCAGAGAACTGTTCGGCAACCATGCACATGGTGGGTAACCAGTTGGGCGAATGGCAGGGCGAAGTCTACTTCGGTGAGACTTACAGTATTGCCAATCATCTTTATCAAAAGAATGGCGTGGAGCGAAAACTCGATATGGCCATTCGCTACGACGAGGAAATTCGTCAGGAACACGGGGTGTATAAGTATGCGCGTAGAGATGTCAACGTGATTTGGGTATCAGATACCCCTTTGTCCTCATGATAGGGAGCTTGCTACCCGCCTTGATAGGAAACTCTTATGAGTAGAAAGGTGGCGTTTATCACGGGTGCGAGTCGTGGTATTGGTGCCGAAACCGCCGTTCAATTAGCTAAAGCTGGCTATGACGTTGCCATTACCGCACGCACGCTCAAAGAAGGCACACAGCACGCCTATGGCGCGGTTACCACTTCGCTGTCAGGCAGTTTAGAGCTAACCGCCGCACGTATCGAGGAGGCCGGTGGCAGGCCAATCTGCTTAACCTCCGATATACTTAAGCCCCAGACTGTTTTAGCTGCGATTGATGAAGCTGTCGCAACCTTAGGGCCGATCGATTTATTATTTAACAATGCGTGTTATCAGGGACCTGGCAACCTATCGCGCTTTTTAGAGGTTGAAAACGATCAGGTGCAGGCAATTTTTATGGGTAACGTCACGACGCCGACCATGGCTGTTCAGAAGGTGTTACCAAGCATGATCGAGCGCGGTAGCGGTGTCATTATTAATATGGTGTCTGGCTCGGCGGTTAATAACCCGCCCGTACCCGTGGACCAGGGTGGATGGAGTTTTGCCTACCCTGCATCCAAAGCGGCGCTCATTCTCATGGTGCCCGCTTTGCGAGTGGAGCATCCTGATCAAGGGCTACGCTTTTTTAATGTCGAGCCTGGCTTTGTGCACACGGAAGTTATGAAGGCCAACCACTTTGGCGAAGAGGCAGCGGCTCGATTTGGGCCTACCGATCCGGCCGATGTGGCAGAGGTAATTCGTTGGCTGGCTACGAGTAAAGAGGCGATGGCTTATCACGATAAAACTATCATTTTTGCGCCGCAGTTATATAAATCCCACGAGCCTCCGATACGAGCTAATATTTAGTGGTTAGATCGGCGGAAGCCCACTGAATAATATTATAGGCATAGCCTTGCTAACCTAGTGTTTGAGGAATAGATTCTCAAGGGAGAACGTCAGTAATTAAGAGGATTTTATGAAAACCCAAGCTTCTAGGTTTAGCGCCATAATACTTTTCGCCCTGGTCATGGATCTTGCGAATGCCGAGCATCATCAAGCGCCCTCCGCAGCAGATGCCGATACAACCAATGTCCTGCTTTTGCCTCAAGATGTTCGCGAACAGGTATTCGGTAACATTCGAGGCGTTTTTCCGAGCCGCACTGTTTCGGTAGGTGACTCTGTAAAAACACTGAACGCGGCGTACCGTGATTTTGATAACCTGACTTATCAAGTTCAGGGCCAAACCTACAAACTTGCCGATTTTTTCAAGCGTAAAGCGCATCGTGGTTTGATCGTTGTAAAGGGCAACGATATTGTGCTGGAGGACTACACTCCTGGTCATACCGAAGAGACTCGTTGGGTCTCGTTTTCTGTCAGCAAATCTATTACGTCAATGCTCATTGGCGCAGCGGTTAAAGATGGTTACATTGATAGCGTTGACGAAAAAGTGGCTGACTATTTGCCTCGTTTAAAGGGCACGTCATATGAAGATATACGTATCAAAGACGTTTTACACATGGCATCGGGTGTGGCATGGAACGAGGACTATGCGGACCCTGCATCAGACGTAGCTTTGGCTGGCGCACTCAATGGCATAGATCTGGTGCAATACTTAGCCAAATTGCCCAAAGTGGCAGAACCCGGTACGACCTTTAATTATAATACCGGCGAGACGAACCTCGTGGGCGAGTTGCTGCGATCAGCCATTGGTAACAATGCCTCTGAGTATTTAGAGCACAAAATCTGGAAGCCTTACGGTATGGAGCATGATGCTTACTGGTTGCTGTCAAGCGAGGGCGGGGTGGAAACTGGAGGTTGTTGCTTGAACGCTACCTTAAGGGACTATGCACGCATTGGTATGTTCGCTAAAGCTGAAGGCGTGTTGGCAGATGGCACCCAAGTTTTACCCGCCCAGTGGATGAACCATTCAGTCACCCCCTCTGAAGGATTTGATGGCTATGGCTACCTTTGGTGGTTGTTCGATGAGGGTGCTTATTCAGCTCGCGGTATTTTTCAGCAATGGATCTTTATTGACCCCAAGCGTGACCTAGTAATTGCCGTCCACAGTAATGCATTGCAGGCAGTGGAAGACGACGATTTCCGACACGTTGCCGCCGCTATTCAGGCTTTGCGCTTCGTGCTTTAGTATCGGGGCTCTATCACAAGGCACTTAATATTGTGCTTCGGGTGTTTTGATGTCGGCGAATACGGTGTGTTCGCCATTTTTCATCAGCAATATGATCTGGTAAGCGTCGAACCTGTCACCAACCTCCATGCCGGGACTCCCAACGGGCATCCTTGGCACAGATAGACCGATTGCACCCTTTGGTGGAGAGGCTAAAAACGCTTTGATGTGTTTGGCGGGAACGTGGCCCTCAAAAACGTACTGGTCATCAACGACACCCGTATGACAAGACTGCATGGCGGGCACAACACCCATCGCTCCTTTAAGGGCGCCGAGATCCTGTGGATGTATGGCTTCAGATTGAATGCCATTTTGATCTAGATGGTCCATCCAGTGAATGCAGCAACCGCAGGTTTCGCTTTTGTATACCGTCATTTCAAGGCGTGGTTCAGCTTTGGCTAATAATGCGATAAAACAACATAGTGTGAGGAAAAGCGTGGTCAGTGAGCGCGGCATGATGAAGCTCCGTAGTTAGTACACGTCTGTACCTAAGTATAACAATTTCTTATGAATCAGACAGGCGCGATTTCGCAGACATAAAAAAGGCGGGATATCCCGCCTTTTGTTTGCAGGTTCAGAACTTAATTACGCCATGAAACCGTCAAGCCGACCATTCTGGGGGCGCCAGGCGTTGCATTACCTAGGTTGGTGCCAGGATAGTTGTGTATCAAATAATCCTCGTCGGTAACGTTAGTTACCCAACCAGTTACTTGGGTGTTGCCGGATACCGTGGTGTAAATCAAACGGAAATCACCTACATCGTACTCGGGAACTGCTGAGTATTCGATGTTATCTGGATCTTGCCAAACCAGATCTTTGTGTCTCCAGTCCAGCTGTGCGGCCAGCCCAGCACCTGAAGCCAATTCCCAATCGTATCTCACCAGTAAGTTGTAGGCCATATCGGGTGCGTTTCGAAGCTCGTTTCCGACACGGCTAGAATCCACCAATCCATTCGGCGTACGATAGCCTGCAGGAACACTAAAGTTATCGAATTCTGTACTTAACCAAGTCGCGCTGCCTTGAATGGTTAAATTCGGCATTGGAAAGGCAGTGAATTCAATTTCGACACCCTCAACAATTGCGTCGGCCGCATTCTGGGTAATTAGTACCCCGGTTTGCACATCGGCTGGCAAGTTCGCAGGTATTAATGCCTGCAAGATTTGTAGGTCTTGATAATCTGTTGAAAACACCGAGGCGTTAAGTCGGACCCGCTTATCCATCCATTCGGTTTTCACACCGCCTTCAATTAGCGTCGCAAACTCGGGGTTAAAGGCTGTTGATGCGGCGAGTTCGGTTGCCGCCATACCTTGGTAACCACCGGATTTGAATCCTTCTGAATACGTTGCGTACCAGAAGATGTCTTCAGACTGCTGATATTCTAAAGACAGTTTACTGGTCGTTTCGCTCCAGTCTTCTCCCGTTTGGAAGTTAAAATTGCCAATAATTCCTAGGGGGTCAGCGGTGCCGACGCGAACCATATCTTTTTCTTCTGACGTATACCGAGCCCCTGCTGTCACGCTCAGTTTGTCGGTAATATCATAGGTTAGCTGACCAAAAATGGCTGACGATGTCGTTTCGTTATTTTGGTCGTCAGAGCCGGGAAGATAGGGTACCGCCCCAAAAATGAACCCGGGGGCTGCAAGGACGTCAACGCCTACACCGATGCTCTCGATACGATGCGTTTCTTCTTTCATGTAATAAAGACCTGCAACCCACTGCAGTGGCCCCTCGTTAGTCGAGGTTAGTCTAATTTCCTGCGTAAATGTATCGGAATCATCGGTGAAAAAATTTGCGCCGAACAACATGGTGGTGCCTACTGGTAATACTGTAGCGTAAGCTTGGTTGACCGAATTGCTGGAGCTGGTTCCTGCGATGATGTCGGAGTTTTCGGCGTTAACAGTTCGTAAGCCGGTGATCGATGTCAGGAGGAGCGAATCGGATATGTCCCAATCGACTCGAGCAGTAAAGCTGCTTGAGTCGCTCTTGAAAAAGCCGGCGTCATCATAAATGGCGGTGAGCGGCTTGTTGTCATAGTTTTGGATCAGAGCAGCCTCTGCTGTGTAGAATGGTGACACTGCGCCCGATTTGGGTGCTATGTAATGGTTGGGCTGTCCCAGTTTGTCAATCTGTGAATAGGCTGCAGAAAGATTGATTTCGAGCGTCTCTGACGGCGTGAATCGCAACCCGATTCTCAGGCTGTCTGAGTTCACGTCAAGCGTATCGGGGGGGGTACCATTATCTGTGACTAGTTTTGACTCCATATAGCCGTCTCGACGTCGCGTAGAGAATGAGACTTTACCGTAGACACCTTCTCCCGCCAGCTTGCCACTTGCCAATCCGCGAATGGTGTGAGCGTTGTAGTCCCCCAGAGTCGCTTCAAGTGCGAGTTCGGTTTCTTCGCCAGGCTTTTTGGTGATCATGTTGACCGCCCCGCCGACAACGTTTTTACCGAAGAGAGTCCCCTGTGGCCCACGCAAGACTTCGACGCGCTCTAAATCAAACAGGTCGATATCCATACCCGCGGAGCGGCCGATATACACCTCATCGATAAATACGATGACGGATTGATCGCCCCCTGCGCCGTCTTCATTGGAGCCGATGCCGCGGATGTATAGTTGGGGCTGTGCTGGGTTAAACATACCCATCGTAAAACCGGGTGTGCGTTCTGTAATGCCCTTTAAATCTACGATGCCCTGATCGCGCATCATGTCTTCGCTAAACGCCGAAATCGCCATCGCTACACTTTGCAGGGACTCTTCGCGGCGGTTAGCCGTTACGATAACTTCTTCTAGGGCGCTGGCTTGTGAAAATGCAAGTGGTGCTTGAAAACTTAAGCTCGCTGCGGCTGCCCCAACAGCCAGTGCTAGCGGCTTTAAACCGTAGGTTTTAGTCGAGTTGCTACTCATATGCTTCCCCTGATTCATGGTTGAATTTACGTCGTTATTATTTAAGGTACTTGCGTAAATAGAGTTCTACCGATTTCATGATAAAAGCGATAGGTCCAGTTCAGATTACCCGATAAGACCACATTAAGACAGCCTTAATGAAATTGTCTCCAAAAGACGCTATAGGTGCTGATTTTAAGTTCAGCACCTGTGTTAAAGAGAGCGAGTTAGTCTTTGTTTAAGTTGCGTAAATGAATATCAGCAACAGCAAGTGCCGTCATATTCAAAATACCGCGTCCTGATACCGAGGGGATTAGAATGTGCACGGGTTTTTCCAAGCCACATAAGAATGGTCCCACCAAGCGTGCCTCGGTCAGCGAGCGAATCAAGCCTAGTGCAATGCTGGCGGTATCCATGTTGGGCATGATGAGTACATTGGCCTTGCCTTCGATTTTATTGTCTTCAAAGATGGTGGCGCGCATTTCAGGGTTCAGTGCCGAGAGTGAGTGCATTTCGCCATCGATTTGTACATCGGGGCGTAAATCCCGGAGGCGCGCGGCGGCATTTTTCATTTTTAGCGCCGAGGCGTCTTCGTAGGTTCCGAAGTTGGAGTGCGATAGCAACGCAACTCGAGGCTCGATGTCAAAGCGTTTTGCGTATTCGATAGCGTCTTGAGCAATGGTCACGATTTCGTCTTCGCTTGGGTCTACGTTAACGAAAGGGTCCGCGATGATGAGAGGCCCATCTTCCAACAAAAGCGCACACACCGATGAAACCACGCCTGAGTCGCGGTTGCTATTAATAAAGCTGGATAGGTGTTTCAGGTGGCGGTCAAAACGTCCCACTTTGCCACAGATCATGCCGTCGGCTTCGCCCAGATCAACCAATAATCCCGCCATGACCGTGCTGTTTGTATGAACGACGGTTTTTGCCGCCTCTACTGACATACCCGAGCGTCCAACTTTTTGGTGATAATGACGCCAGTACTTCTCCTCTAGGTCGCCGGCTTCAATATTGATGATTTCGATGTCGTTATCGATGTCAATACGAAGCCCTAATTTGGCGATCTTTGATTCAATCACCGAGGGGCGACCCAGCAATATCGGTTTGGCGACTTTCTCGTCGATAACGCCCTGCATGGCAAGAAGTACGTCGTCGTTCTCGCCTTCGGCATACGCTATACGAGCGGGGTTTTTACGGGCGATATCGATGGTGGGCTGCATGAATAAGCGGCTGCCGCTGACGTACGAGTGCAAACGATTGCGGTAGGCATCCAGATCTTCGATGGGGCGCGTGGCGACGCCGCTTTCCATGGCTGCTTTAACCACTGCCAGGGGGACGTCCTCGATTAGGCGTGCGTCGAAAGGTTTTGGAATGAGATACTCGGGTCCGAACTTAAGCTCTTCTCCCGCATAGGCTTCAACAACGGCTTCGGTCACTTCCCGGTGCACCAAGTCCGCAATGGCTTTTACCGCAGCTTTTTTCATTTCTTCGTTTATTGTTGTTGCACCGCAGTCCAGCGCGCCTCGGAAAATAAACGGAAAACACAGTACGTTGTTTACCTGGTTGGGGTAGTCTGATCGACCTGTCGCTAAAATGGCATCAGGGCGCGCTGCTTTGGCTTCTTCGGGCATAATTTCGGGCGTGGGATTGGACATGGCCAAAATAAGAGGGTCGCGCGCCATTTTCTTCACAAGGTCTCCATTCAACACGCCGGGACCAGACAGCCCCATGAAAAGGTCGGCGTCGGTAATGGCGTCCTCAATGGTGCGGTCAGTGGTTTCGATTGCGTAAGCCTCTTTATACTTGTTCATGCCGTCGACTCGGCCTGCGTAGATCACCCCGGTTCTATCCAGCATGCGCACATTGGCTTTTTGTAAGCCCATGCTTACCAGTAGATCAACGCAAGCGATGCTGGCTGCACCCGCACCCGAGACCACCAGTTTGATGTCCTCGATATTCTTGTTGACTAGGCGCAAGCCATTGTAAATTGCCGCCGCGGCAACGATTGCTGTGCCGTGTTGGTCATCGTGGAAAACCGGGATATTCATGCGCTCACGAAGTTTGCGTTCGATTTCAAAACATTCGGGCGCTTTGATGTCCTCTAGGTTGATACCACCGAAAGTGGGTTCTAGGGAGGCGACGATATCAACAAACTTATCGACATCGGTTTCATCGACTTCGATGTCAAAGACATCGATGTGTGCGAACTTTTTGAACAAGACCGCCTTGCCTTCCATGACGGGCTTTGAGGCTAAGGGGCCAATATTGCCTAGGCCTAGAACTGCTGTGCCATTGGTTACTACCGCCACCAAGTTGCCTCGTGCTGTCATATCGGCAACGCGTTCTGGCTGTGCAGCTATAATTTCGCAAGGGTAGGCGACTCCGGGGCTGTACGCTCTGGATAAATCGCGCTTATTCGCTAATGGTTTGGTCGGGCGTATTTCCAGCTTACCGGGCTTGGGGTCTGTGTGATATCGAATGGCGCTGTCTTTAAAATCGCGATCTGGCATGGATGTCCTCGGTCGAGCGACGGTGTGCTCGTGTTGGCTTGCGGTATTAAAAGTGGAAAACAGCTTAAAGCATCGCCATGGTTTATGTCATGTATTGGTTCAGTAAATGCACTCACTCTGTATCGTGTTCATGGTCACAGAAAGTATTTGCTTATGGAGTAGGCATGCAATTGACGGACCGACCGAAGCGAACATGCTTTCGGTTTTCTATTTTGCGGCACTACCTAAACCGCTCTATATCGCGCGGTGTCTTGGGGGGTGGGTAACCCGGATGTTGGTGCTAGGATGTATTCAGCGCTAGCCCCGATCGGGTAGCTAATGCAACGCAGTTTGTTCTAACGCGTTATACTGCCCTCTTTTTGAGAGTTGGTGCATGGCGCTCGAGACCCTAACCTTATTTGCCGTGACGATATTCGCCATATCGATGACGCCGGGGTTGTGCATGACCCTGGCGTTTTCGTTAGGCATGTCGTCTGGCTACCGTCGTACGCTGTGGATGATGCTCGGCGAGCTGGCCGGGGTAGCTACGGTCGCAATTAGTGTGGCTGTGGGGGTTGCTCAGGTGGTGCAATGGATGCCAGAGGCTCTGGCATGGCTTACTCTACTTGGTGCTTTATATCTCGTCTATGTCGGCGTGGGCATGTGGCGCAGTGCATCGAGCGCTCTAGAGACGCAGTCGGGACGCGCCTCGTTCAGTAAAATTCAATTAGCGGTGCTAGGTTATAATACTGCGGTTCTTAACCCCAAGGGATGGGCTTTCTTGATCGCTATTCTACCGGGCTTTATCAACGAAATTGACAGTTTGCTGCATCAGCTCGGACTGTTAGTGCCTATTTTTTTGATTTCCGAGTTTATCGCTATGAGTGTTTACGCCTTGGGTGGCCGGCAATTAGCGCGTTGGTTTTCAAAGCCAGGGCACAGTGTGTGGCTGAATCGGTTGGCCGCGACTCTAATTTTATTTATTGCCATTCTTTTTGGCTTGGGGAGTGTTAATGCTTAAGTGGCAGCCAGCAAAAACGAAAAGTGCAAAACGAGTCAACAAGCAGCTACAAATTGATGATGAGCTAGACCTTGAAATCACCGATTTAAACAGTAAGGGTGAGGGTGTCGGAAAGTATCAGCAGCAGGTTGTTTTTGTGTCAGGCGCTTGGTTGGGTGAGCAAGTGCGAGTTCGTGTTTTCGATCTCAAAAAGTCCTACGTTCAAGCCGAGCTATTAGCCGCGACGCGAGCCTGCGAATCACGCCGAGAGGCACCGTGCTCTTATCATGGTGTTGGCGAGAATACTTGCGGTGGGTGCCCATGGATGTTTGTCGGTTATGACGCCCAAATATACGCCAAGCAAAAGCGTGTTGACGAAATGTGCTCGCGTGCGGGTTTTGATGGGGCGAGAAAGATTCTTTCGTCGGTTCAAGAATTGGGTTACCGAAATCGAGCCCAGCTAAAAGCGTCAGCAGATGCCGTAGGTTTTGTGGCGGCTCGAAGTGATCAGATTGTGGATATTAAGCAGTGCGCAGTTCTTTCAGACCACAACAACTCGATGTTAAAGCGAATTCGAAAGCAAGATTTAGGCATCGGCCGCCGCCGCAAAACCTGGGTGACTATCGATATCGCCGATGAAGTGGCATTCGAGGGCATCTCGTTTAATCAGCGGTTACCGTTTCGGCAGGGTAATACGGGCCAAAACGAGGTCATGCTGAGTTGGTTGGAAAATATATTGACCCGCTTGGGTAGCAAGCAAGCCGTCGAACTGTTTGCAGGATCTGGCAATTTAACTCACGCGCTGCTTGCGTCAGGTATTAGTGATATTACCGCAGTTGAGGTGGCGCCAGAGGCGCTGGAGGTCTTGCAACGAAAATGGCCGCACGTTAAAACGGGCGCCATCGACTTATTTGATAAAACAAAAGTCGCTGATCTGGTTAATTTAAGTTTGGATGCGGATTTATTGTTACTAGATCCTCCACGAGACGGCTTTGCGCTGTTAGGCGATTTTGTGAGTGAGTTACCAGCTCTTGAATTTATTATCTATATCTCTTGTGATGTGGCCAGCTTTGAGAGAGATGTGGCCCCTTTGCGAGATGAGTTCGAACTGGTTGAATTGCAGCCTTTAGATATGTATCCGCAAACACCACATGTGGAGTTAATGAGTCTTTGGGTGCGTAAAGCTTGATCTTAAATTGGGTGTCGAGTGTTTCCTGGGTGCCAGCGCCTAATTTTTTTAGACAAAAATGGTACCCATGTGTCCGGTCTGCACCCATTCTGTCAATGCAGCGCTGCCTAAATTTGAGGCACAAAAAAACCGATACTGGTTAAAGTATCGGTCTTTCTGTTTTGGTAGCGGGGGCCGGATTTGAACCGACGACCTTCGGGTTATGAGCCCGACGAGCTACCAGGCTGCTCCACCCCGCAACTATCTGGTCCGTTGATGTGTTGGTGCACGCTCAACTGAGGGCGGAGAGTATAGTTAGGCACAAGCAATGGGTCAACTGAAATGTTGCTCTTCAGTAAAACTATTTGCCGAGAGTCCTTGGATGACTGCTCGAAAGACTCGCAGTGCTTTCGCTCTGTTGAGCGAGCTGTTACATTCGCCCCGTAGGCGTCAACCCAGGCCTTAGTCCGGCATTGAGCGATAGGTTTGGTGCTCTGCTAGGCTCCCAAAACGGTTTTTTTACCGAAACTCGATTATCTGTCGAAAGCTTCGTTGAAGGTAAAGTTGTTTGTGCGTATACTTGCGCGCAGTTGTGTAGCCTCTCTGACATCGGTTTTGCGCAAAGACTGTGCGAACCACGCGTAAGAAGGAAAGTGCAGCGTTTGGTATTCGATGGAATGCTGACATACATTACGCGTCCGCTGGGGGGCGTAATGGTTAAGAGGCCCCTGATTGGGGTTTTTTTGTATCTAACGATTGGTGGGTGGTCAAGTGACCAAAAAAGAAGCGGAATTAGCTGACCTATTACGAGGCACCGTAGAAGCCATGGGGTTTGACCTGTGGGGTTTAGAATTTCGTGCCCAAGGGAAAAATAGCCTGCTTCGTATTTACATCGATCGCGAGGCGGGCGTGCAAGTCGATGACTGTGCCCAGGTTAGCCGGCAGATTAGCGGCATTTTAGACGTTGAAGACCCCGTGGCTGGGGAGTACAACCTTGAAGTGTCTTCGCCAGGTATTGATCGTTTGCTGTTCTCGTTAGAGCAGTGCCAACAATACGTCGGCGAGTGGTTAGAAGTTAAATTAAGGATACCCTTTGAAGGTCGCAAGAATTTTAGTGGCACTTTAGTGGGGGTTGAAGATCAAGACGTCGTGGTCCGTATTGACGACGATGAATACGTGTTGCCTTTCGATAGCATCGATAAGGCCAAGGTAAAACCCCGACTTTAGGGGCGAGTAAAAACGAGGCTCTCAATGACAAAAGAAATCTTGCTGGTAGCAGAAGCGGTATCGAACGAGAAAGGTGTGTCTGAGGATATTATCTTCGAGGCAATCGAGTTGGCATTGGCCACCGCAACGAAGAAGCGCTACGACGAAGATTCTGACATCCACGTCACTATTGATCGTAAAACGGGCGACTACATGACTGTGCGTCGTTGGTTGGTTGTTCCTGACGATGAGCTGGCTCTTCTTGGTACGCAGTTCACCACGGAAGAGGCGATCGAGAAAGATCCTGCTTTAGTCCCCGGCGATGTATTTGAGGAGACGGTAGAAAACGTTGGCTTTGGTCGTATTGCTGCGCAAACAGCCAAGCAAGTTATTGTTCAGCGCGTCCGCGAAGCAGAGCGAGCGCAAATCGTTGATCAATATCGAGGGCGCGTTGGCGAGCTGGTAGCTGGTAGTGTTAAGAAGGTCACTCGCGACAACATCATCGTAGATTTGGGTAATAACGCCGAGGGCCTATTGCCCCGTGGTAATTTGGTGGGTCGCGAGACCTTCCGGGTTAATGACCGTTTGCGTGCGATTCTGACCGAAATAAGTACTGAAATTCGAGGACCTCAGCTTATTTTGAGCCGGTCTTGCCCAGAGATGTTGATCGAGTTGTTCCGTATTGAAGTTCCCGAAATTGCCGAGGGTGTAATCCAAATTCGCGCGGCGGCGCGTGATCCTGGCTCGAGAGCCAAAATTGCTGTTAAAACGAATGATCAGCGCATTGACCCGGTAGGCGCTTGTGTAGGCATGAGAGGTTCACGTGTTCAGGCAGTTTCTAACGAGCTCGATAACGAGCGCGTTGATATTATTTTGTGGGACGACAATCCAGCGCAATTAGTCATTAACGCCATGTCACCAGCAGAAGTCGAGTCGATCGTTGTTGATGAAGATAGCCACACAATGGACGTGGCGGTTTCAGAAGACAACTTGGCGCAAGCCATCGGCCGCAGCGGGCAAAATGTGCGTTTGGCATCTGACCTAACGGGTTGGATGATTAACGTTATGAGTACGGACGAGGCTCAAGAAAAGCAAGAAGCTGAAGTGGGTCAGGTGTTGCAGTTGTTTGTCGAGCAATTGGATGTTGATGAAGACGTGGCAGAAGTATTGGTTGAAGAAGGCTTTACCACGCTAGAAGAAGTCGCTTACGTCCCGCTTGAAGAAATGATGGCGATCGAAGGCTTTGACGAAGATATTTCTGAGGAGCTTCGGGCGCGCGCAAAAGATGCCTTGCTGACGATGGCAATTGCATCGGAAGAGCAGCTGGGCGCCAATGAGCCTGCCGAAGATTTATTGAACATGGAAGGTATGGATCGTCATCTGGCCTTTATTTTAGCAAGTCGCGGTATCGTGACTATGGAAGATCTGGCCGAGCAGGGCGTTGATGATCTTTTGGAAATTCCAGATATGGATGAAGAGCGAGCTGGGTCGTTGATTATGACCGCTCGTGCTCCTTGGTTCGCGGAGGAAGCCTAAGTTTTAGAACAGGCAACCCACCACGAATTGAGAGAGAAGGAGAGTAGAGAATGGCACAAGTCACTGTAGAGCAATTAGCGAAAGTCGTTGGAGCTTCAGCTGAGCGATTGCTGGGGCAAATGAAAGAGGCAGGATTGCCTCATACGAAAGCCTCGCAGGAAGTTTCCGATGAAGATAAGCAGACCTTGCTTCAGTTTTTGAAGCGAAGCCACGGTGAGCCTGATGCGGCGCCGCGCAAAATTACGTTAAAGCGAAAGACTTTAAGCACCTTAAAAACCAGCGGTTCAGGCGGCCGTAAAACCGTTAACGTCGAGGTGCGTAAGAAGCGGACTTACGTTAAGCGTGACGAGCTCGAACCAGAGATCGATGCGAAAGAGGTCGTCGCGACACCAATTGAGGACGTCGGTGTTGAATATGCTGAGCCAGCGGTTGCGGAGATAGTCGCCGAAGAGGTGGTTTCTGAAGAAGTAGTACCTGAGCCTGAAGTTATTGAAGAGCCGGTTGCTGAGGAAGCAGTGGCCGAGACAGTTGTTGTTGAAGTAGCTCCAGAGCCTGAAGGAGAAGACTTTGATCCTGAAGTTTTGCGTCAGCGCGGCGCCTTGCGTCGCAAGCAAGAGGAAGAGGCGCGCGAGAATGCCATCCGCGAAAAAAGAGCAGCCGAAGACTTAGCACGCAAAGAAAAAGAGGCGAAAGCTAAAGCAACAGCGGACGCTGAAAAGCAGGCGTCGGCGAAAAAAGAAGCCGATAAGTCGCGCCCCAAAAGGTTGCATGAGGCCGCGGCACCGGTCGAGAAAGACGATTCGCCCCGTAAAAAAGGCGCCCGTCTTAACAAAGATTCTATCGGTGGGCGTGGCAAAAAACGTCACATGTCACTGTCTGATATTGATGCGGCGGAAGATGGCTTTATGCGCCGTCGCGGTGGCCGCAAAAAATCGCGTTCTGCCGGCGATAATCAGCACGGGTTTGAATTGCCCACCGAGAAGATCATTTACGATGTGGAACTCAGCGACTTTATTTCGGTGGGTGGCTTATCGAGTCAAATGTCGGTGAAAGCCAGCGTCGTGATTAAAGAGCTGATGAAATTGGGCGTGATGGCAACTATCAACCAAATGATCGATCAGGACACGGCAACCTTGGTGATTGAAGAGCTGGGTCATCGCGTTAAATTAATTAGCGCCGACGCGCTAGAAGATAAATTGGAAGAGACGCTATCGCAACACGGTGGCACCCCAGAGCCACGTGCACCTGTCGTAACAGTGATGGGCCACGTAGATCATGGTAAGACCTCGTTGCTGGATTACATTCGTAAGGCGGGTGTGGCGGCCGGAGAGGCTGGTGGTATTACCCAGCACATCGGCGCCTACCATGTAGAAACAGGTCACGGCATGATCAGTTTCTTAGATACACCTGGGCACGCGGCGTTTACCGCGATGCGTGCTCGCGGTGCTAAAAGTACCGATATCGTTATTCTTGTGGTGGCGGCTGATGATGGCGTCATGCCTCAAACTGAAGAGGCTGTGGCGCACGCTCGTGCGGCCAATGTACCCTTGATTGTTGCGGTGAACAAAATAGATAAGGAAGGTGCTGACCCTGATCGTGTTAAAAATGAACTGTCAGCGAAAGATGTTATTCCAGAAGACTGGGGTGGCGATACGCAGTTTGTGAACGTCTCAGCTCATACTGGCGAAGGTATTGAGGATTTGTTGGATGCGGTGCTGCTGCAGGCTGAATTGCTTGAGTTGCAGGCACCTCGAGATGTGCCGGCTCAGGGTATTGTGATCGAGTCTCGCTTAGACCGCGGGCGTGGTCCCGTAGCGTCTTTATTGATACAAAGCGGCACACTGCGTCGCGGCGATATCATTCTAGCCGGTTTTCAATCGGGTCGTGTTCGCGCCATGCTGGATGAAAACGGTCAGTCTATCGATGAAGCTGGTCCGAGCATTCCAGTCGAGATTTTGGGGCTAGACGGAACACCCGATGCGGGAGATCAGTTCGCTGTAGTTGAGAGTGAGCGTCGTGCACGCGAATTAGCGGACTTCCGTCAGGATAAAAGCCGCGAAACGAGATTGCAGCGTCAGCAAGCCGCTAAGCTGGACAATATGTTCGAAAGCATGACCGCAGGCGAGAAGAGAATCTTGAATGTGATTGTGAAAGCCGATGTTCGTGGTTCGTTGGAAGCGATTCAATCTTCTTTGATGGATTTGGGTAACTCTGAAGTTCAGGTCAACGTGGTTTCAGGTGGTGTTGGCGGTATTACCGAAACAGATGTCACGCTTGCCATTACCAGTGATGCGGTCATGTTTGGTTTTAACGTGCGAGCTGATAATGCGGCGAAGCGTTTAGTTGAAGCTGAGGGTGTTGATTTACGTTACTACAATGTGATCTATGATCTGCTTGATGATGTGAAACAAGCCCTGACCGGCATGTTGGCGCCAGAGCTGCGTGAAGAGATAGTCGGTATTGCCGAAGTGCGCGATGTATTTAAGTCGCCGAAATTTGGTTTAATTGCAGGCTGCGTTGTGACCGACGGTACTGTGTATCGCTCGAAACCCATTCGTGTACTGCGCGATAACGTTGTTATTTACGAGGGTGAGCTCGAGTCGTTGCGTCGCTTCAAAGACGATGCAAATGAAGTTAAGAGTGGTACAGAGTGCGGTATTGGTGTTAAAAATTACACTGACGTACGCGTCGGGGATTTGATTGAAGTCTTCGATGTCAAAGAAGTTGCGCGGTCGTTGTAGTTCTAGAATATGGCGAAAGACTATAGTAGAACCGAACGGGTTGGCGATATGCTTCAAAAAGAGCTCGCCAGCCTGATTCAGACCGAAATGCGTGATCCGCGAGTCGCAATGGTGAATATTACGGGTGCTCAGGTAAGTCGCGACCTGAGCCATGCCCGAATTTACTATACGGTATTGGAGGCAGAGACGGCAGAGAATGCTAAGCCGACTACCGATGTGTTGAATAAAGCCTCTGGCTTTTTGCGAGCACGGATCGCTAAAGACTCGACCATGCGAACGGTTCCTGCGTTACGTTTTGTATTTGACGAAAGTGTTGGGCGTGGGCGCCATTTAGAGGGCTTGATTCGTCGTGCTAAAGAGGCTGATGAAGCCTTGCTGGGCACTAGCAGCGAGCCCAGCGAGGACTAAGTTGGCGCGTCGCAAACGAGGTCGTCGCATCGACGGCATCTTGATTCTTGATAAACCCCAAGGTTTTAGCTCTAACGGCGCCCTGCAGCAGTGCCGTAGGGCGCTTGATGCGCAAAAAGCTGGCCATACTGGCGCACTAGATCCCTTAGCTACAGGCGTGTTACCTATCTGCTTCGGTGAGGCCACCAAGTTTAGCCAGTATTTGCTAGATGCCGACAAAGCCTACCTCGCAACGATCTGCTTTGGAGAGTCCCGTACCACCGGTGATGCCGAGGGTGAGGTGTGCGAGATAACCAATGCTTCACACTTGACTGCAGAGTCAATAGAGCAAGGCATGCAAGGGTTTAGGGGCGCTATTAAGCAGATTCCACCGATGTATTCGGCCTTAAAAAAAGATGGTCAACCCTTGTACAAATTAGCACGACAAGGCATCGAGATAGAGCGCGAAGCTCGAGATGTGGTGATAGACGCTTTTGATTTGCTGGATTTCACCCCTGGAGAGCGAGCCATGTGTAAGGTGTTTGTTCGATGTAGTAAGGGTACCTACATTCGCTCGTTGGCTGAAGATTTGGGAGCCTTGCTGGGTGTGGGTGCGCATTTGACCGCTTTGCGCCGAACACAGGCCGGCCCTTTTGATCTGAGCCACGCTATGCCCCTTGAGCAAGTGCAAGCGGAAGGGCAAAATCTAGTACCAACACTTTTGCCCATAGATGCTGGTTTGCAATATTTGCCGCTTTTGAGCATAGGCGAGCAAGAAATCGAAAAACTCCTGCAGGGACAACGAGTAAACGTGCTAAATGACGCAAATTCTGGTATTGTGCGCGTCGCACGTGCGGCCGGTGATTTTGTTGGGCTTGCAAGGGCGTCAGAGGACGGCGAGATTGCGCCTCTGAGAATGATCGCTACCCAAGAGGGCTAGCGGGAACCTACCTGTAAATCTGCGCGGTTAGGCTCTTTTTTTAATGGCGGGTATTCCGCTTGGGCAGATTGTATAAAGGAAGATCAAAATGGCATTAAGTGCAGAACAAAAAGCAGCGATTGTTAAAGATTATCAAACAAGCGAAGGTGACACCGGTTCTCCTGAAGTACAAGTGGCCTTGCTAACTGCAAATATTCAGCAGTTGCAATCACACTTCAAAGAACACAATCACGACCACCATTCGCGTCGCGGTTTGATTCGTATGGTGAATCAGCGCCGTAATTTGTTGGACTACTTAAAGCGTAAAGATACGACGCGCTATAGTACATTAATTAAGCGACTCGGATTGCGTCGTTAAACCGAGTAAGTTACCGGGGCATAAGGCCCCGGTTTCTTTTAGAAAGATTGGAGAAATTGAGTGAATCCTATTGTAAAAACCTTCCAGTATGGCGGCCACACGGTCACCCTGGAAACCGGCCGCATTGCCCGCCAGGCAACCGGCGCAGTACTGGTTACTGTTGAAAACACGACTGTCCTTGTCACTGTAGTTGCGGCAAAAAGTCAAAAACCTGGCCAAGATTTTTTCCCTTTGTCTGTACACTACATAGAAAAAGCGTACGCCGTAGGTAAAATCCCCGGCGGTTTCTTCAAGCGGGAAGGTCGCCCAAGCGAAAAAGAAACGTTAACTTCACGTCTAATTGACCGTCCTATTCGTCCGCTCTTTGCCGACGGCTTCATGAATGAAGTTCAGGTGATGTGTACGGTGATGGCGGCGGATGATCACATCGATCCAGATATTCCAGCGATGATTGGTACCTCGGCAGCATTGGCGATTTCTGGTGTTCCCTTCAATGGCCCAATAGGTGCTGCACGGGTTGGTTTCAACGCCCAAGAAGGCTACCTGTTAAACCCCGATTACAATGCACTTAAAGGCAGTGAATTGGACATGGTTGTTGCGGGTACCAAAGACGCAGTGCTGATGGTTGAATCGGAAGCAAAAGAGCTTACTGAAGATCAGATGCTGGGTGCCGTATTGTTTGCGCACCAAGAAATGCAAACTGTGATTGCTGCGATCAACGAACTGGTGGCGGAAGCAGGCAAGCCTAAGTGGGATTGGCAAGCACCGGCAGCGGACGAAGCTTTGTTAGAAGCCGTTCGCGCGCAAGCAGCAGCCGATTTAGGTGCCGCCTATCGCATTACAGAAAAGGCTGAGCGTTACGCGCGTGTGAATGAAATTCGCACGGCCTGTCTTGAGGCGTTAGCGGTTGAAGGCGGTCCAAGTGCCGACGACATCAAAGACGTGTTTAAAGGCCTTGAGAAAGGGTTGGTGCGCCAACGTATTCTTTCTGGCGAGCCTCGTATTGACGGCCGAGATGGCAAGACTGTTCGCCCTATTGCTTGCTCTGTAGATTTGTTATCTCGTGTGCATGGTTCAGCGCTATTTACCCGTGGCGAAACCCAAGCCATTGGTGCTGTTACCCTTGGTTCCACTCGAGATGCGCAGATCATTGATGCCTTAGAAGGCGAGCGTAAAGATGCCTTCATGTTGCACTATAACTTTCCTCCTTACTCGGTCGGTGAAGCGGGTCGCGTGGGTGCAACGGGTCGTCGCGAGATTGGTCACGGTCGTTTAGCGCGTCGTAGTTTGTCTGCTGTTCTACCCAATCAAGATGAATTTCCTTATACCATTCGTGTGGTTTCGGAAATCACTGAATCAAACGGCTCGTCATCGATGGCGTCTGTTTGTGTGGGTTCATTAGCCATGATGGCCGCAGGCGTACCTTTGAAAGCTCCTGTTGCTGGTATTGCCATGGGTCTGGTTAAAGAAGGTAACCAGTTTGCTGTCTTGACCGACATCTTGGGTGATGAAGATCACCTAGGCGACATGGATTTCAAGGTAGCTGGTACCGCTGCGGGTGTGACAGCACTGCAAATGGATATCAAAATCGAAGGCATTAACGAGCAGATTATGGAAATCGCGCTTGAGCAAGCCTTGCACGCACGTTTGCATATCTTAGGTCAGATGAACACTGTTATCAGTGCGGCACGAGAAGTAACGTCTGAAGATGCGCCAAGCATGATGACATTGAAAGTCGATTCCGACAAAATCCGCGATATTATCGGTAAAGGTGGCGTAACGATTCGCGCGATCACTGAAGAATCTGGTGCGACGGTTGATATCGACGATGACGGTACCGTAAGAATCTTTGGCCAGAATCAGGCTGCTCGTGATCGGGCGGTTGAGATGGTCATGGAAATTACCGCTGAAGCAGAGGTGGGCCAAGTCTACGAAGGTACGGTTGCGCGCATTGTCGATTTCGGTGCATTCGTGACGATCTTGCCGGGTAAAGACGGTTTGGTACACATCTCGCAAATCGCTAATCAGCGTGTCGAGAAAGTTACCGATTTCTTGGAAGAAGGTCAGACTGTACGTGTGAAAGTGTTGGATGTTGATCAACGCGGTCGCATTAAACTGTCGATTAAAGAGCTTTTAGAAGAAGAGGCAGAAACTGCAGAGGAAGCAAGCGAAGCGCCAGCTGAAGTTGCAGAAGAAGTCGCTGTAGAAGAAGTGGCTGTAGAAGAGACTGCTGAGGTAACATCGACCGAAGACGCAGCTTCAGAAGTTCAAGAAACGCCTGCGACTGACGATTCGGAAGAGCCAAAGGCCTAAAAAAATGCCGACCTGATGAGTCGGCGCTTTTAGACCACGATAACGCCCGTGAGCTTAGGTTTGCGGGCGTTCTTGTATCAAGTTCTCAACAACGCTCGGGTCTGCCAGAGTGCTAGTGTCACCCAATGAGTCCAGTTCGTTTTCGGCTATCTTTCGCAGAATGCGGCGCATGATTTTGCCTGAGCGAGTTTTGGGTAGTGCCGGTGCCCACTGAATGATATCTGGTTTAGCGATCGGACCAATTTCGGCAACGCATAAGTCAATAAGCTCCTTAAAGAGCGCATCGCTTTTCTCGACGCCCGCCATAGGGGTCACGTAGGCATAGATGCCTTGGCCTTTGATATCGTGCGGGAAACCAACAACAGCGGCCTCGGCAATGCCCTCGTGCAGCACTAGGGCGCTTTCCACTTCTGCAGTACCCATACGGTGCCCTGACACGTTCAAGACATCGTCAACTCGGCCGGTAATCCAGTAGTACCCATCGGCATCGCGCATTGCGCCGTCACCGGTAAAGTAATAGCCTCTGTAGGTGCTAAAGTAAGTGTCGATAAGACGCTGGTGGTCACCGTACACACTGCGAATTTGGCTGGGCCATGAGCGTTTGACCACAAGGTAACCGGCGCCTGCGCCTTCGATCTCAGAGCTATCTTCATTCAGCAGCGCCAGTTCCACACCAAAGAATGGAAACGAGGCAGAGCCGGGTTTTAACGCATGTGCGCCAGGTAAAGGTGTAATCATGTGTGCGCCGGTTTCGGTCTGCCACCAGGTGTCAACAATTGGGCAGCGGCTGTCGCCTACCACTTTGTAATACCACTCCCAGGCTTCTGGGTTGATGGGCTCACCTACTGTTCCCAGTAGGCGCAAACTGGCCCGAGAAGTACGTTTTACGGGTTCATCACCTTGTACGTTTAAGGCGCGAATCGCCGTTGGTGCGGTGTAAAAAATAGAGACATTGTGTTTGTCAATGACCTCCCAGCACCGGCTGGCATCGGGGTAGGTAGGAACGCCTTCGAACATAAGAGAGGTCGCACCGTTCGCCAATGGGCCATAGACAATATAACTATGACCGGTAACCCAGCCCACATCGGCGGTACACCAAAAGACCTCGCCGTCGCGGTAGTCGAACACGTATTTAAAGGTAGCGGCCGCTTGTAATAAGTAGCCGGCACTGGTGTGCAACACGCCTTTGGGCTTGCCTGTAGAGCCCGAGGTATAAAGAATAAATAAAGGGTCTTCGGCTGCGACACTGACCGGAGCGCAATCGGTTGACTGGCGCGTTACAAAGCCGTCGTACCACAGGTCGCGGCCCTCGCTCCAATCGATATCGCCGCCGGTGCGTTTCACCACCAAACACGTGTGTACATTGGGGCAAGACTCTAAAGCTTTATCAACGTTCGCCTTGAGAGGGACATGCTTGCCACCACGTAAGCCTTCGTCCGCAGTAATAATCATTTGGCAATCTGAGTCTAAGATACGGTCCTTTAGGGCTTCGGGAGAGAAGCCACCAAAGACCACTGAGTGCACGGCACCGATACGAGCACAGGCAAGCATGGCATAGGCGGCTTGGGGGATCATGGGCATGTAAATGCAGACTCGATCGCCTTTTGTCACACCACGAGCGGTCAGCGCGTTTGCTAGTTGCGATACTTCGTCTTTAAGTTGTGCGTAGGTAATGCGCTGACTTTCGCTTGGGTTATCGCCTTCCCACAATAGCGCAGTTTGGTCAGCGCGCTCCGGAAGATGACGGTCGATGCAGTTAACACTGATATTTAACGAGGCACCCCTAAACCATTCCGCTTCGCCATTTGGGAAGTCATAGCTACAGACATTGCTCCAAGGGGTATCCCAGCGCAGAAATTCTTGCGCCAAGTTGCCGAAAAAGGTCTCTGGGTCGTCGATCGACTGGCGGTACATTTGTTCGTAGCGCTCCGGTGTAATATGAGCGTCTTTGAATGACTCGGGAACGGGGTAGACGTTGTGATCTGACATACTGCGGTCTCGTAGTGTTGTTTAGAGACCACAGATAATACGCAGTGTGGCGATGGGTGCAAGCAGACTAAGGTCGAATGTGAGCTAGGCGAGTTAATCTAGCAAGCTTTTGATTACTTAGGCGGCGCTAGACGAGTGTTGTCGATTAACCGTGTCGCTCCTAATCGTGCGGCGGCAAGAATTGCGATTTCCTGAGTGTGCTTGGTGACTTCGGTCAGCGTGCTTGAGTCTCGAATAGCAAAGTAGTCGGGTTTAAAACCAGCGGCTTGTAGGCCTTGTTTGGCGCTTGCTTCTAAGTCTGAAAAATCAGTGCTACCCGACAGAATTGCGTCTTTACAGCTTTGTATAATCTTATTTAGTTCGGGTGCTATCAATCTCTCGTCGGCGGTCAAGTAACCATTGCGCGAGCTCAAGGCCAAGCCGTCGGCGGCTCGCCCTGTGGGCACACCAACAATTTCTATTGGCATGCACAGATCATCTACCATTTTGCGAATAATGGATAGCTGTTGAAAGTCTTTTTCGCCGAACACCGCGAGATCAGGTTGTACCACATTAAAAAGTTTTGTGACAACTGTGGTAACGCCGTCGAAGTGACCGGGTCTACTGGCTCCACACAGAGTCTCGGATAACTGCGGTACACTAACTTGTGTCTGTGTACTCATGCCGAGGGGATACATTTCGGCGACACTTGGCACAAAAACAATGTCGTTACCCTGCAGTTCAAGCTGCTTTGAGTCCGTTTCAAGCGTTCTTGGGTAGTTGTCTAGGTCTTCGCCAGCGCCAAACTGCAGTGGATTAACAAAGATGCTGGTTACGACAAAATCACTAAGTTGTTTGGCCTTACGTACTAAGCTTACGTGACCGTCGTGCAAGTTGCCCATTGTCGGCACAAACCCTATTTTACGCCCAGCCAAGCGTTGCTGTTTAACGACTTCTTGCAGTGCTTTGATTGAGGTAAGTGTTTGCATTGTCTAGACCTTGAGATGACTTGCGGGCTCGTTTGGTGGACGCAGAGTATGCCGTAGCATGGGGCGTGAAACAATGGATTGTGACAAGAAAGTGACGCGAAGCAGCAGAGTACTGCTTCGCCTATGTGGCTAGTGGTAGCAGTGCTCTTCGCGGGGAAAGTCGCCATTTTTAACAGCGTCAACAAAGGCTTTAAGGGCACCTTGTATGGTGGTTTGACCTTCCATGAAATTAGCCACAAATTTCGCGGGGCGTGGGTTTAAGCCCAGTAAATCGTGCATTACCAAGACTTGTGCATCGGTGCCTGGACCTGCACCAATACCAATGACAGGGATGTCGAGCTTATTGGTAATGTCGGTGGCCAGTTCCTCTGGCACGCATTCTAACACCAGTAAGCCCGCGCCAGCGTCTTGAATTTCGACGGCGTCGGCTAAAATGGATTTGGCTTCTTTTGGGGTGCGTCCTTGCACGCGATAACCTCCAAACGCGTTAACATACTGTGGCGTTAAGCCTAGGTGAGCACATACGGGAATGCCGCGCTCAACGAGTTGACTAATGCTGTCACTTAACCATGTCCCGCCCTCGAGTTTTACCATTTGTGCACCCGCTTGCATTAACTTGGCGGCATTTTTTAGGGTATCTTCTGGGGTGGCGTAAGACATAAAGGGCATGTCCGCTATGATGAGCGACTGAGGCTCACCTCGCGCTACACACTCGGTATGATAGACCATGGCTTCGATGGTGACTGGCACCGTGCTGTCGTAACCTTGCAAGACATTACCTAGAGAGTCACCGACTAAGATGCTTTCGGCACCGGCTTCGCTGACTAATCGAGCAAAAGTGGCATCATAGGCGGTAATACATACGAACTTGTCTCCGGCTTCCTTCATCTGGTCCAATTTGCTAATGGTAAATTTAGCCATATGCTCTACCCAAAAAATGTTGGATTAAAGTAATGCCGCCCGCTGCGGATATCAAGGAAGTAGTTTACCAAATTGTGGTAGTCCGCGTCCGATGAAGCAAGATCGATATCACTCGCATTAACGATCAGCAGCGGAGAGTCGTCGTAGTACAAGAAAAACTCACTGTAGGCTTGGTTTAGCTTGTTCAGGTAGTCGGCACTGATACGGCGCTCAGCGCTTATACCGCGGCGCTCTATTCGGCTTAACAGTACATCTGTTGGGGCTTGCAGGTAAATTACAAGGTCGGGCCTAGGCACATCCACAGTCATTTGTTGGTAGACCTTATCGTACAGTTCGTACTCTTCGATATTTAAGGTAAGGCGGGCAAAGAGCGGATCTTTCTGTAACATAAAGTCTGCGACATGTAGTGGTGCAAAAATATCATTTTGACGCAGAGCTTGGGTGGCTTGTGTGCGCTGAAATAAGAAGGACAGCTGAGTCGCCAGCGCGTGTTGGCGCATGTCTTGATAAAACTTCGTCAAGAAGGGATTGGCAGATGGGTCTTCTAGAATCGTTTGATACTGAAACGTCTGTGCTAACCGCCGAGCGAGCGTGGTTTTGCCGACACCTATAACTCCCTCAATGGCAATAAAAGGCGGTAGTGTTCGGCCGCGAAGCAGGGAAGATAATTCGTCTGTCATTCCTTATTCGACTCCACGATGTCCTTGCCGTTCCACTGATAACAGGTTGATTGAATTTGCTGCGAGTGTTGCAGGGCGGTCCACTCTTGCAGCGTCTTGCTATTGATGCTGATCGTATCTGCTTCGGGCAACTCTAACAATGGTGAAAGAACAAATAAACGCTCGGTCAGGCGAGGGTGCGGCACCTCTAAGCTGACTGTGTTACTGACTTCGGAGGGTGAATAAAGCAAGTCAATGTCTAGAGTGCGAGGGCCCCAGTGTTCGTTGCGAACCCGCAGGTTATTGTTTTCTATCGCTTGGCAGTCAGTCAGGGCTTGCTCCAAAGTCCCTGAGTACGCAATAAGCGCCACGAGGTTAAAGTAATCATCTTGCTTGGGGCCACCGATCGGTTTGGTGCTATATATACTCGAGACCGCAATGAGCGATGCATTCGGAAGATTCTGCAGTGCTTGCAGGCCTGAAGCTAAATGCCGCAGAGGTTGGCCTAGGTTGCTACCCAAGCCCAAATACACCAATATCATGACTTTGGGCGGCGTCTGCGTGGTCGATGGCGTTTTCTTGGTTCGTCTTGGTGCTGTTGTTGTCGATGCGTTTCGAGTTCGGGGTGCTCAACTTGGAATTGCGTCCACCAATCGACAATGGGAGCTACATCTTGGCCCGCTTGGGCTCTTAGGCTTAAGAAGTCGTAGGCGGCACGGAACCGTTTGTGTTGCGCAAATTCTAGCGGTTTGCGGTGTCGGCGTCGATCCATGCGCATTTGTAAGTCCCAGATCTCACGCATCATTGTCGTAAAGCGCTTGGGTATAGCGATACGCTCGATGGTGTGCAAAATGACTTCTTGCCCTGCGCTCTGCATGGCAGGGATTGGGGCTTCGCCGCGCGCTAGAGCCTGCTCTAGTCTTTGCTCAACTGCCGGCCACAGTATAGCCGCCAGCAAAAAAGCGGGGGTTACAGGCTGGCCTGAATTAATACGCTGGTCGGTATTGCCCATGGCGGCAATGAGCATGGTGCGGTAGTACGCCTGAGCATTTATGTACTGCGCGGAGTCGGGAAAAAGCTCTTGCCATACCGGTGTTTGCAGCAGGATCTCGGCAAAAGGTTTGGCGTGCCCAGCCATAAAGCCTTTTAAGAATTCGTCGAATAATCGCGCTGCGGGTATCTGTGCCAACAAAGGTGCGCAGTTACTTAGTGCTTGATCGGTGGCAGACTCAATATCAAAGCCTAATTTTGCTTGAAAACGCAGGACTCTCAGCATGCGAACTGGGTCTTCGCGGTAGCGTGTTTCAGGGTCGCCAATAATTTTTAGCCGCCTTGCTGCAATGTCCTGAAGGCCCTCGGTATAGTCGATGACAGTGTCTTCTACGGGATCGTAATACAAGGCGTTAACGGTAAGATCTCGGCGGATCGCATCTTGTTCTAGAGTTCCAAATACATTGTCTCTGAGCAGCACACCGCTATGACCTTGCTTGGCTGTGTTTTTATTGTCGGACTCACTGTGGTGCCCGCGAAAGGTAGTGACTTCGATAATGTCACGGCCCATTCTTACATGCACAATCTGGAAGCGGCGCCCAACGATCCTAGATCCACGAAATAGCGCGTGAACTTGCTCTGGGGTTGCATTCGTTGCAACGTCGAAGTCTTTGGGCGTCTTGCCCAGCAATAAGTCGCGGATAGCGCCTCCTACCACATAGGCTTCATAGCCTTTGTCATTTAAGCGCTCAGCAACGCTGACCGCAGAGTGGTGGAGTTTATTGATGTCAAAATTTCGATCGATAATAGTCGGCATCATAAAGCCACGACGCTGATGGTGGTTAGATTAAAGTTGGGGGATAAAAAAATACGCGGGGAAGCAAGCTTCCCCATCCAGGTCCACAGTGTCGCTATTATTATTATTGAGGCTTTATTTATTGTTCTTTTTAAGCCACTAACGAAGTTGCACCAGTTGTGCCAAACTTTAAAAAACCATTTTATATCAATCACTTAGTAATTTTCCCTTCGTATGGCGGGGTATTTGATACCTTGAAGTTGTTACCTTATGTGTCGTTCCAGCTGCCCGCTTGGTGTCAATGGGTAACGTTTTCTTAAGGTAGCGGTAGTTTACCCTAGTCCTTTTGTGCGCCAATACGCCTATCGCTACCCGATTTTGCGCGAGGTATGCCAAAACGCTGCCGACGTTCCCACAAGCATTTGCGGCTAACGCCCAATTTTTGGGCCAGCTCAGTTTCGCTCATTGTATCTTGGTGCTCTAGTACGAAACGCTGGAAGTAGTCTTCTAAGGACAAATCTTCCGGTGGGTCTTGCGCAATAGCTCGTATTGACGTTTTATTGCTGGGCCCCGAACTTGTGGAGCTGCTTCGTAGGCGACTGACACTAACAAGTTCAAGATCTATGCCCAATAAATCGTTGTCGATTTCGTCTCCATCTGCGAGTACGACCGAGCGCTCGATAGCGTGCTCTAGTTCGCGGACGTTGCCAGGCCATTGGTAGGTTGTAATTGCCTGAATGGCTTTGGGTGATAACGACTTAATAGGCCTACCTAGTTTTTCACAGTAATTTTGTAACATGTGTTCGGCCAAATGCAGAATATCTTTGCCGCGATCGCGCAAAGGCGGCAGCATTACGCGCAGTACGTTGATGCGGTAAAACAAATCTTGACGGAACTTACCCTCGCGCGATAAGCGCTCAAGATTACGGTGGGTCGCGCAGATAAGGCGCACATCGACTTTACGTGACTGAACCGCCCCAATTCTTCGTATCTCGCCTTCTTGAATAAATCGCAATAGGCGTGCTTGCGCCTCCATAGGTAACTCGCCAATTTCATCGAGGAACAATGTTCCACCGTCGGCGGCTTCGATGAGTCCCACTCGATTTGCGTTGGCACCGGTAAATGCCCCTTTATCATAGCCAAATAGTTCGGACTCGATCAGCGTTTCCGGTATTGCTGCACAGTTGACTGAAATCATGGGTTGCGCGGCGCGTTGGCTTTGCTCGTGCAGGCTGCGAGCGACCATTTCTTTGCCTGTGCCTGTTTCGCCAAGTATTAATACAGTCGAAGTTGTCGGTGCCATTTTAGTGATGTCATCGCACAAATTTTGCATGGCTTCGCAGTCGCCAATAAAGCCTTCCATGCGTGCCGTGGTCTGGCCAAGATCTTTGCCGCCCTTCCTAAGACCGGCTTTTGCGTCTGAGTTATCTTTTAGAATACGTTCAACGGCGTTGATCATGTCGCCATGATCAAATGGCTTGGCGATATAATCGACGGCGCCCATTCGCATGGAATCTACGGCAGATTTCAAGCTGGCGTAACTGGTCATAATAAGAACAGGTACGGCACCGGCTTTTTTTATTAGCGTGGTGCCCGCTGCACCTGGTAAGCGTAAGTCACTAATAATGAGGTCGAAACTTTGCAGGTCGAAGCTGGATTCGGCTTCTTGCACCGAGCCCGCCTCACTGACGTCGTAGTCGTTGCGCTCTAGCAACCGCTTAAGCGCTGAACGGATAACTGATTCATCTTCGACGATCAGTAATTTAGTCATAAACCTGCCTCAGTAAGTGCCTTGAATCCTTGATTGTAATACCGCTGACGAATACCTCAAGCGACATTATAGCGCCCTTCGTTCAAAGTAAGTAAAAAACGTGTACCGGTGGGGTGTTCTGGGGCGGACGTCGAGCGCACGTCAACCTCACCCTGCAGCTCTTCCATCATCGTAAATACCAGCGCTAAGCCCAGTCCTGTGCCGGCACCGGGGCCTTTAGTGGTGAAAAAGGGTTCAAATATTCGACCTATCTCGTGCTCGGGGATCCCAATTCCATCATCCTCGATCATAATCTCGACACGACCGTTCTTTTTAACTCGCGCAGTAGTCGTGATTGTGCCATCAGCGTCGCAGGCGTCGCGCGCGTTGGAATATAAGTTGATAAAAATTTGTAAAAGTTTTTGAGGGTCAGCAATGACCAAAATTTCGCGGTCACAGTCGTTAATAAACGAAACGTGCTTAGTGCCTGGATCTAACAGTAACAAATTAGCAGCTTCGTCGGCGCAGTCCGCGACATTACAAGGCGCTAGACGATTGTCGCTACTGACATCACCAGCGTGCGAGAATCGCACTAAGGATTCTACGATTCGGCTAATGCGTTGTGTCTGCTTTAGGATATCACTGGCGGTCTCATCGATCTCGGCTTTCGACTCCGCATACTCTAAATTCTGTGCCAGACAAGCGATGCCTGTGACAGGGTTGCCAACTTCGTGTGCGACGCCGGCAGCTAAGCGTCCGATCGATGCTAAGCGCTCGTTATGCATGAGTTCGTGTTCTAGTTGAACATACTCGGTAATATCTTCTACGACCATCACGCGGTCACGCGCGGTTAGGGCGTTATCCAATATCGGCGACTTATGAAGGCTTACCCAGCGTGACTGCTTGTTGGGCATTTGTACCTTTTGGCGCACAACTTGGTCAGTGTCTTGAGTGCTAAATTGGGTCAGAATTCGTCCCCATGGCTCGCTAACTAAGGTAATTAAAGAGCCTAGCACATCCTCGGCGGGAATGCGGGTGATGAACTCCATGCTCTCGTTCCACATCAATATTTCGCCGTCGCTGCCCAGCGAACACACCCCAACTGGCAGAGTATTCAATGTTTCGCGGTAGTGGTGTCGAAGGTTGTTCAAATCCGCGGCCAAGCCAGTAAATTGGAGCTGAGCGCGATCTAACTGCAGCTCAATAAGGTTTATGTCCTCGCTGCCATCATCGGTGGCAGCTGAGTACGGTAGATAGCGGCCAACCATGGAGTGAGCCACTGAGGGGCCAAGCAACCCCGACAGGTTGGCTTCAAGGCGTGCACGCAAGCGCCGCAGAGCATAGGGTCTGGACTCATCTTGTTCGAACTGTAACTCTCGCATGGCTCGGTTGACCTCGGCGCGCGCCGTATCTTCGCCTAAACCCGCCGCTAAGTTCGCAACAAACTCTTCTGCGCTGCGCAAATTTAAAGACTGCCGCGCGGGGCGGTTGAGGTCATCCATAGAACAAATTTCTGCTGCGATTCTTTCTTCGCGAGTTGTGGGTAAAATCATTGATAGCGATAGAAAAATCAAAATATTCACCGCCAGTGAAACGGTGGTCGTAATCGTCGTATTTAGGCCCGTTGATTCAAACCATTCAGGGTCGACCATTGGTTGCCCCAAAATTAGGGGTGCAAGCAGCAGTAAACCCCATATCAATAAGCCTGCCGTTAATCCTCCCAGAAGGCCAATACGGTTGGCGCTAGGCCAGTAAAGAGATGCGATCACACCCGGTAAAAATTGAGCAGTACCTACAAAAGCAATAAGCCCCAGTTGCGCGAGCGTCTCGCGATGAGAAATGACTAAAAACGAGGCAAAACCTGCCAGTATTAGCAGGGCAATCAGTAGGCGTCTGATCCAGATTAGCTGCCGATAAATGCCATGCTCGGTATCCATGGGGATAATGCTTAAAGGCAGTACAAGGTGCTTTAGGCACATATTGGATAGGGCTAGAGTCGAAACAATTAAAGTCGCGCTGGCGGCAGATAAGGTCGCTATGAAAGACAGTGTAAGAATGGTGGGAGATTGCGATTGAATGCCGATTCCCAGTGCAGCGTATTCTGGCGCTAAAGGTTGGTTTGTGGCTAAGCTTGCCCACGCGATAGGCAAAACGGGCAGGCTTAGTGCCAGTAAAAATAGGGGTAAGGCCCACGAGGCTGCGCGTAATTCTTCAACCTTGGGGTTCTCTGCAAATATCATATGAAAAATATGTGGCATGCATACGGTGCTAGCGAAAAATAGCATTAGGGCGGTCCGAGTAGACGCATCTGTATCTTCGCGAATAGAGGGTACTAATATTTCGCGATTGGTCGTGAACCAAGCATCAAATGCGCTGTAGTCGCCAAAAACCTGCCAAACGATAAATACGCCGGCTAGCGAGAAGGCCAAGAGTTTCATGATTGATTCGAAGGCAATTGCCGTCACTAAACCGGTATTTCTGCTTTTCGACAGAGGGTTTCGAGTGCCAAACAAAATAGCGAAAATAATTACGATTAAACAAAACAAAAAAGCCAGGCCATCGTGGCGCTCGGATTCGAGAGAAACGTCTGGGGCGCCCGAGGCAATGATGTGAATACTGTCGGCCACCGCTTGAATTTGGAGCGCGAAAAAGGGCAGCAAGGCCAGACACATGGCAATGGTAATGCCGGCACCGACAAATTCGCTGCGGAATCGAAAGGTTAGCAAATCGGCTAGAGAGCTCAGCTGATATATACGGCACAAGCGCAGTACCGGGAATAAAATTAAGGCACTCGCCATAAAAGCGAGAGTCGTACCCAAGAAATAAGTCAGTGCGCCGTAGCCTTCCCAATGCGCAAGTTCAACCGCGCCATTGGTGGCCATGGCGCCGGCGAATACCCCCAATGATAGTATGTATACCGCCGGATGTTCGGTAATACGTTTCGAAATCCAGCCTTTCTCGGCGGCGTGAGCGACACCAAACAGCAAGGACAAATACCCTATAATGGCTATTAAGGCTTGGCCTAGACTAAAGCTCATCAGACGACCTTTCCAATTGCAGTAGATAGCTTACGATGACGAGGCCGGCGGCAAAAAAATGGGGGCGATACCAAGCGGCATCGGCCTCGAACAACCAGTTCGTGAGCGTTGGGAAGAACAAAAAAAGCAGGCCAAAAATTAGGAACAGACCTCGGGTACCTTGCATGCATCAAGTCCGCAAAAGGCTAAGTTTACGATACTCTGGTCCTATTGTAACCGAGCAGATGGAAGGCGCCAGTGTTGCAGGGCGTATTCAAGCAACGCTAGCGGGTGATTTTGCGCTTCGTGCGGACTTACATCTAGTCCTAGGTGCTGTGCTGCGCGCTGTAAATTCCACAATGCTTGGGTATTATCGAGCCCCTGGGCGCCAGTTTGTTTACTAAGTTTCTTGCCTTCAGCGTTTAATACCACAGGTATGTGGGCATATTTTGGTGCTGCCTTACCCAGCAATTGGTAAAGCGCGAGTTGGCGATGCGTTTCGTGTAGCAGGTCATCACCTCGGACGATGTGGTTGATGTCGGAGTCTATGTCGTCGACGACCACCGCCAGTAGGTACGCCGGCAAATCATCTCGACGCCAGAGGATGGCGTTGTCAAAGTTATGCGTTGGTGCAGGAACTAATCCGTAAATTCGATCGGCAAAGTCTAGGTTTTTCGTGGGTAGAGTGACGCGCAGATTATTCCCTGGTGCCTCTAGGTCGCGCCGCTTACAGTCATCCACGCAGCGGCCGAGTTCGTCTTGGTGGCGTCTGGGGCACTGGCAGTAAAAGGCGTGGCCCGTGTTAAGTAGTTTAAGGCACACTGCACGATATTGGTCCCAGTTATTGTGTTGCCAAATGGTGTCATTGGCACTTTTTAAACCGTGCGCAGCAAGGCAATTAAGTATACCTGTAGCGGCGCCTTCGACTTCTCGAGGGGGATCGATGTCCTCAAGACGCAGCAGCCAATCACCATTATGATGCTGAGCGTCTAGGTAACTAGCTAAGGCGGCAGTTAGAGACCCCAAATGAAGGGGTCCTGTAGGAGAGGGCGCAAACCGACCCCGGTAGCGGGCTACAGGTGGGGTCGTTTCCCTCACAGGTGTTTAGCCTCGCTCTTGCTTCTCTTTAATTTCGGCAAGCGTCTTGCAGTCGATACACAACTCGGCCGTGGGGCGTGCTTCGAGACGCTTGATGCCAATTTCGACACCACAGGCATCGCAGAAGCCGTAGTCGTCTTGTTCGATGCGCTCGATGGTTTGATCGATTTTGCGAATCAATTTGCGCTCGCGGTCGCGAGTACGCAGTTCGAGACTAAATTCTTCTTCTTGCGTCGCGCGATCCGCAGGATCCGGAAAGTTGGCCGCTTCATCTTTCATGTGTGATACCGTGCGGTCGACTTCCTGCATCAATTCAGAACGCCAGTTCTGCAACATCGCCTTGAAGTGCGCAAGTTGCTCGTCACTCATGTACTCTTCGCCTTTTTTCGGCGTGTACGGAGTGAAGTTTTTAAAGTTTGTGTCGTTACTTGGAGCCATGTTCAGAGTCCACATAGTTCAATTAAAAACTGTCGTTTCGCGCAACCTAGGGCCGGTACCACGAAGCCCCCCGACTGAGCGGGCGCTGAAACTACCAGATAAATCGCAAATGGGCTAGTATTTGCTGAAATTTTTGCGGCGAATGGGCCAGAAATTGTGAAAAACAGCAGCATAACTTCGTTTTCGGACGAAACGGCTTTAATTTTTGGCTTGTCGCAAGCCCATATTTTTGCGCGCGATGGGGTGCAATTACAACGAGAAGCGCTGAATGCCTTAGAAGCTCTCGTGAGCGATGCAAGTAGGGCAGGCTTGGATCTGGGGGTGGCTAGCAGTTATCGCGATTTCGATCGACAAGCACTTATTTTTAACGGCAAGCTTCGTGGCCAGCGCCCAGTGCGTGACGATAACGACCGTATCTTGATCCGAGAGCAATACCCCGCGACAGAATGGTTGTACGCTATTTTGCGTTTTTCGGCGTTGCCCGGCACCTCTCGGCATCATTGGGGGACCGACCTCGATGTGTTTGATCGCTCGACGTTACGCGGCGACTTACAGCTTACGGTAAGTGAATCCAGGACTGTATTTGCTGATTTGCATTCTTGGTTGGATGAACGCATGGCACAAGACAAAAGCTACGGTTTTTTTAGGCCCTATGCCATCGACCGAGGAGGCGTCTCACCCGAACCTTGGCACTTAAGTTATGCGCCTTTGGCTGCGGCTTACGAAAAGACGCTGGTGCCGGCCTTGTGGCGTGAGGTGTTAGCTGAGTTAGACGATGTGCTTGACGACGTATCTATAATTGACAGGCACCTTGAGGACATCTTTTCTCGCTTCGTGGCCGTGCCAAGAAATTGGTGCCCCGACCCGTATCGATCGGGGCAAATAAGTAAGGCTTAGTGACTCTCTTCTTCGTTAAACTTCGCAACTGCTTGAATGATGGCGTCACGAGCGTCTTGCGCCGTGCCCCAGCCATCAACTTTTACCCACTTGCCAGACTCTAAGTCTTTGTAGTGCTCGAAGAAGTGTTTGATCTGATTCACCAATAGCGGTGGCAGGTCGGTCACTTCTTTGACGTCTTTGTAAACGGGCGTGAGCTTGTCTACTGGGACGGCAATAAGTTTAGCGTCGTGGCCTGCTTCATCGCTCATCTGCAGGATGCCCACAGGGCGACAACGAATAACACTGCCGGGTACAACTGCGTGGGGGGTTTGTACCAAGACATCTAAAGGGTCGCCGTCATCTGCCAATGTGTTGGGGATATAGCCGTAGTTGCAGGGGTAAAACATGGCAGCTGACATAAAGCGGTCAACCATGATCGCACCGCTATCGTGGTCGACTTCGTATTTTACTGGGTCACTGTGCGCGGGTATTTCGATGATTACGTTGACATCATCAGGGATGTTTTTTCCGGGTGGGATTAGGCTTAGGCTCATCTCTTGGGTCCTTGTTGAATCACGGGCTAATTTAAGCGCACGGAGTTTAGCAAAAAGGCCGCGTTTTGGCACGGCCTGTGTATGTGGTTAATTCACATCAAAGGCGCGATTGGTTTTGGGTCTTACCAGTTGACCTTTTATACGCGTGTATGTCGGTAATCCGTTGAAGTAAGGCGGATAATTTTCGCCAGCAATTAGGGGCTCGAGATAATCGCGGGCAGCCTGGGTAATACCAAAACCATCTTCGGAAATAAATTCTCGAGGCATAAGTTTTTCTACGTTAGCAACTTGGTTTAGGGGCGCTTCGGTGATGTGCCAAGCGTACTCCGCGCCCGGCAATCGAGTAATAGCAGGCATGACCGAATTCTTGCCTGCTAGGGCAAGTTCTACCGCGGCTTTGCCAACGGCATACGCTTGCTCAACGTCAACACCGGAGGCGATGTGACGTGCTGAGCGCTGCAAGTAATCGGCAACGGCCCAGTGGTGTTTGTAGCCCAGCTTCGATTGAATGAGCTGGGCCAATGTAGGCGCAAGACCGCCGAGTTGTTTGTGCCCAAATACGTCGGTGGTGCCTGAATCTGCTAAAAATTCGCCGTTGGCATAGCGAGCGCCTTCTGATGCAACGATTACGCAGTAGCCGCACTGCTTAACGCTGGCGTCGACCCTAGCCAAAAACGCTTCTTCGTCAAAGGCGATTTCTGGGAATAAAATAATGTGGGGCGGCTCGTCGCTGGCTTTGCCAGCCAGGCCTCCTGCGGCTGCTATCCAGCCGGCGTGACGTCCCATGGTTTCCAATATAAAAATTTTGGTCGACGAGGCGCACATCGATACGATATCCAGTGACGCCTCCATAGTGGCTATGGCGATGTATTTAGCCACCGAACCAAATCCGGGGCAGTTGTCGGTGATAGGCAGGTCGTTATCGACGGTTTTGGGAATGTGCACCGCGTGAATGGGGTAGCCCATACTATGGCTCAGCTCCGAGACTTTAAGGCAGGTGTCAGCTGAATCGCCGCCACCATTGTAAAAAAAATAGCCAATATTATGGGCCTTAAAAACCTCGATTAGGCGTTCGTACTCGGTGCGGTTATGCTGCAGGCTTTTTAACTTGTAGCGGCAAGAGCCAAAGGCTCCGCCGGGGGTATGCTTTAACGCAGCAATGGTTTCGGATGACTCGAGCGAGGTGTCAATTAACTCTTCTTTTAAGGCGCCGATGATCCCATTTTTGCCAGCGTATACCGTACCGATTTTATCGCGGTTAGCGCGCGCTGTTTCGATGACCCCGCACGCCGATGCGTTAATGACCGCAGTAACACCGCCTGATTGCGCGTAAAAAGCATTTTTGAGCATTAAGGGTCCCCTTGTTCTGACGGCGCGTATAATACCGCGTTTGCAGTGCGGTTAAACCGGCTTATCGATTGGTTTCGACTTTTTTACATTGTCTCTCGGGCTGAGGTTGTTAGCGTGGTAAACTGCAGCCCTACGATCGGGAGTTCAGGCGTGAGCAAACATATCCACATCCTCGGTATTTGCGGAACCTTTATGGGCGGCTTAGCGCTTATTGCACGTCAGCTGGGTTACCAGGTTTCGGGTAGCGATGCTAACGTATACCCACCCATGAGCACTCAATTAGAGGCGTCAGGCATAACGCTTCACGAAGGCTACGACGAATCCATTCTCGAGCTTAAGCCCGACTTAGTAGTTGTGGGTAACGCCATGAGCCGTGGTCTACCTATTATCGAGGCTTTGCTGAACAGTAATATCCCATACACTTCGGGTCCGCAGTGGTTAGGCGACAATGTTCTCCGTAATCGTTGGGTCTTGGCTGTCTCGGGCACTCACGGCAAAACTACCACCTCGAGTTTGCTGGCTTGGATGCTTGAGGAAGCGGGTCTGCAGCCGGGTTTTTTAATTGGCGGTGTCACAGCCAATTTTGGTGTTTCGGCACGCCTTGGGCAGGATCCCTTTTTTGTGATAGAAGCCGATGAATACGACACGGCATTTTTTGATAAACGCTCTAAGTTTTTGCACTATCATCCACGTACGCTAATCCTAAACAATCTAGAGTTCGATCACGCTGATATTTTTGACTCACTGCAAGATATTCAAAAACAGTTTCACCACCTGTTGCGCGTTGTTCCTAGCTTGGGGCAGGTAATTTATCCGCGGGGCGTGTCCGCTATTGATGAAGTGCTGGCCAAAGGTTTGTGGGCGCAGTCGGCAACCTTCGGTTCCAGTCCGTTGGCTCAGTGGAACTTTCGGTGGCGAGATCAACCCGCTGGTGAATTCCTGATTAAGCACGGTGATAATGAATGGTTGGGCACCACAGCCTTAAGCGGGGACTACAATCTTAGCAATGTGCTAGCGGCGATCATTGCCGCGCGTCATGTGGGTGTAAGCCCCGAGCACTCGATTGCCGCTATATCAACTTTCAAGAACACCAAACGCCGACAAGAACTCATTGCGGATGTTGGTGGCATTAAAGTGATCGATGATTTTGCGCATCATCCGACGGCGATTCAATTAACCTTACAGGGTTTAAAGGCTACTCATCAGAGCGCCCGAGTAGTTTTGGTTATTGAGCCTAGATCTAACACCATGCGAATGGGCGTTCATGCTAATGTGCTGGCGGATGCAACTAGCATCGCTGATCAGTGCTATTGGTTGCGCGCCAAAAATATGGGATTTGAGTTAACCAGCGATTTGGTTGGTGGACAGGTTTTTGACGATGTCGACAATCTGGTTGCCGCGCTGGTGCCCGAACTTGCGCCCAGTGATGTGGTCGTATGTATGAGTAATGGTGATTTTCAGGGTTTAAAAGATACGCTAGTGCAAGCGCTTAAGGATTCCTATGAGTAAGGGTGTAACTGTTAATATTAGAGCCGGTTATCGGCATTGGGTGATCGACAAACCCTGGTTGGTGCTTGGCTTGCTTACAGTGCTTACTGCTTGGGCGATTAGTTTTATCCCTAAAACCACTTTGGATGCCTCCGCCGATTCGCTACTACTGCAAGGTGACCCATCGTTGGCGGATTTTAGAGACGTCTCCGAACGCTACGGCGCGGCCGAATTCTTGCTTTTGACGTGGCAGCCCGAGACCGAGCTGCTGAGCGATGAAAGCCTGATTCCCCTAGCTGCTATGACCGAAGAGCTGCGAGCTCTGCCCGGCGTCCTTTCGGTGGTCACTGCTCTAGACGTACCTTTGGTCGAAAGTCCAAGAAAAAGCTTGAGTGATGTGTTGGGCGACAAGCCTTTACCTACGCTGTCTGATCCCGCTACGGATCGAAGCCTTGCAATTGAAGAGCTTAAAAATAGCGTTATTTATTCAGAGCTGTTGGTCAGCAAAGACGGTGCGTTGAGCGCCGTGCAGGTAAATCTAGAGCCTTTTTCGGCCTATGACGATGCCCTTAGGATTCGGGAAGATCTTCGTGGATTTCAAGTCGAGCGTCGTTTAACTGACGCCGAGCAAGCGCAACTTCAAGAAGCAGAGTTGGCGGTAAAGACAGCGTCCGCTAAAGCCATGGAGCAGCGCACCGTCTTGGTTGCCTCAGTGCGAAAGATCGCAGAGCAGTACCGCCAGCACGCAGATATTTTTGTGGGTGGTGTTCCAATGATAGCCTCGGATATGGTGGCCTTTGTGCGCAGCGACTTAGTTGTATTCGGTGCGGCCATCGTGGGTGTCATGATGTTGGTGTTAGCGGTGGTATTTCAGCGAGCGCGCTGGGTCGCGATACCCGTTGTCACCTGTATTGTGACGGTTGCGGTCGTGCTGGGTATTCTGGCTGCGATTGATTGGCGAATGACGGTCATATCGTCGAACTTTGTTGCGGTGTTGCTCATTATCTCTTTATCGATCGCCATTCACTTGGTCGTGCGCTATCGAGAGATTCACAAGGACAACCCGGATATGCCTGATGCCGATAGAATAGAAGCGGCGATGGCGGCAATGGCAGTACCCTGTTTGTATACAGGTTTAACGACGATCGTAGCTTTTCTGTCTTTGCTGGTCTCGCGTATTCAGCCGGTTATTGATTTTGGCTCGATGATGACCCTGGGTATTCTTTTGGCGTTAATATTTGCCTTTACCGTCGTACCCGCCATGATGCGCGTGTGGCCAGCGGGCAAACCAATGGTCCATGCGGCGGATCAGAAGCCTTTTACTCGGCACTTTGCGCGCTGGGTGGATGAGCGCGGCGGCCTTATTGTGACTGCGACCATTGCTTTGGCGGTTGCGGTCGCCGCCGGTGTGAGTCAGCTCAAAGTCGAAAACCGTTTTATTGACTACTTTAAAGAAACGACCGAAATTTACCAGGGTATGGAGCTGCTGGACGCCGAGCTTGGCGGTACCATCGGCTTTGATATTACGTTATCAGCACCCGAGGAGCTGGATTTATTCGGCGACTTAGGCCTTGGCAATGTTGACACAGATCTCAGCGCAGACGATTTCGCGGATGACGATCCCTTTTTAGAAGACGACCCTTTTGCGGCATCGTCAGATGGTAATATATCTGCGTCAGACGATGACCTATTCGCGTCTGATGGCGATATCTTCGCTGAGGGTGACCTTTTCGCAGACGACGATCTATTCGATGACTCAGCGAATGTTAAGGACGCAAAGGACGCAGGGTTTACGCCGAGTTATTGGTTCAGTTTGCAGGGGCGACAAGAAATTGCCGCGGTGCAGGATTATCTGCAAAGCCGCACTGAAGTCGGCAAAGTCATGTCATTGGATACCTTGTTTAGTACGGTGGAAGTGTTATTCAACGGGCCGCTAGGCAGTGTCGAGCTTGCGCTGGTGCAGCGAAGTATGCCAGCGGATATCGCCGATTTGTTGCAGGAGCCTTATTTCGATGCTGAGCGAAATGAAGCTAGGATCAGTTTGCGGGTAAAGGAGACAAGTAAAACGCTTCGGCGGGACGCGTTCTTACAGCAGGTTAAAGACGATTTGATCAATCAGCTGGGCATCGAAGACGATCGTATTACGATGTCGGGTATGTTGGTGCTTTACAACAACGTGCTGCAAAGTTTGTTTGCCTCGCAAATCATGACTTTGGGTGCGGTTTTTGGCGTGATTCTGGTTATGTTTTATCTGTTATTTCGTTCACTGAGTTTGGCCTTATTGGCGCTAGCTCCCAATTTATTGGCTGCGGGTTTGGTGCTTGGCATTATGGGGTTGGCAAATATCCCGCTCGACATTATGACCATTACTATTGCCGCTATTGTGGTCGGTATGGGGGTCGATAATTGCATTCATTACGTTCATCGCTTTAAGCGTGAATTTGCAATAGACAAGAGTTACACCGCGGCCATGCATCGCTGCCATTTGAGTATTGGACGCGCCATGTATTACACCACCTTGACGGTGGTCATCGGGTTTTCGATGTTAATTCTGTCCAATTTTAAGCCAAGTACCTATTTTGGTGCCTTGACCGCCGTTGCTATGATCGCGGCTGTGTTGGGGGCTCTGCTTCTGTTACCTCGTTTAATCGTGGTGCTGAAGCCGCTGGGTCCTGATGCTGATCATGCAGTGTCGTGACCACTGCGCAGCCTGCTGCTGGGTGCCGCACATTCAGCAGCCGTACTACGGTATGCCCAATGGCAAAGCCGCGGGTGAGCGATGTGCGCATTTAATGGATGATGACCGTTGTGCCTTATTCGGTGATCCAAGGCGGCCTAAATGGTGTAATGATTTTAAAGCTGAACCTGAATTCTGTGGTTCTAGCAAAGATGAAGCCATGCAAATTTTAACGTGGCTAAACGAAGTGTCTGATCCTACAAAGGTGTAAACATGCAGTCTGACTACCCTCTGTTTCCTTTGCCGACGACCTTGTTGCCCTATGGCAAAATGCCTTTGCAAATTTTCGAGCAGAGGTATTTGAAGCTGGTTAAGCAATGCATGCGCGAAGGTTCTACTTTTGGTGTGATTCAGTTGGTCAAGGGTAGCGAGGTTATGAAAGATGGTCGGCGCGTTCCCCCCGATGTCGCCGAGCGTGGCACGGTGGCGCAAATTGTCGATTGGGATCAACTCTCTAACGGCTTGCTGGGCATTACACTGCAGGGTGTAAATACCTTTAGAGCAACCAATTTGCAGGTGGCTGAAGACGGTTTGGTGCTGTGTGATGCAGAGTTTGAGCCCGCTCTAACGCCTGCGCCCTTGCTGGATACATGGGAGGGGTTGGCGGAAGTTCTGGAGTCGCTCGAGGCGCACCCGCATGTAGAACGTTTACAATTAGATATCGACTATCGCGACGCTTGGCAGGTGGGTTACAACTTGATGCAGTTATTGCCGCTAGACGAGTCGCTGAAGCTTTCATTGCTTGCGCCCGATTCTTTAGAGCGTCTTATGACTGCGCTCGATCAAGAATTGACGCAGCTGTCAGGTGAGTAGGACTTAAAGATTGGCGTCAAAGCCACCACACTGGCGCCAGATATTCACGATATTGCAAAACAGCTGGGCCGTTCTGTCGGCGTCATACGCAGCGGAGTGCGCTGCTTTATTGTCAAATTCGATCCCTGCTTGCACGCAAGCTTTGGCTAATACGGTTTGTCCGAAGGCAAGGCCTGCCAGGGTGGCGGTGTCAAAGTACGAGAAGGGATGAAACGGGTTGCGTTTTAAGCCAGTGCGTTCAACCGCAGCATTAATGAATCCTGCATCAAAATGCGCGTTGTGACCTACCAGTACCGCGCGGGTGCAATTCGTGCTTTTGATTTCCTTGCGAATGGCTTTAAAGATGCTCTCTAGCGCATCGGCCTCTGGTAAAGCCTCGCGGAACGGGTGATAGGGGTCGATGCCGGTGAATTCTAGCGCCGACGCCTCGAGGTTTGCGCCATCAAACGGCACCACATTGTGGTGCACCGTTTCATGCACGTAGAGCTCTCCGTCTGGTTCCATGCGCACAAAGGTCGCTGCAACTTCCAGCAAGGCATCGGTTTGCGCATTAAAACCACCGGTTTCCACATCGACAATAACGGGTAAAAAGCCGCGGAAGCGCTGCTTGATTTCACAGAGCTCTTCGTCGGCACTCACGCGGATTCCTTAAGCACGCTCCACAAAACTTCGCCGCCGGCGCGCATGGGTATTAGTTGACTATCTCCCATGGGCAGGTTTTTTGCGATGATTTGCGTTTGTTTCACCAGAGTGATGGTATCGGTATTGCAGTTAAGGCCATAAAACTTTGGGCCAAACACCGAAGCGAAGTTTTCGAGTTTGTCTAAAGCGCCGGCTTGCTCAAAAGCTTCGGCGTATAGCTCAATGGCGGCGTGTGCCGTATAAACGCCTGCGCATCCGCAGGCGCTTTCTTTGGCGCTCTGTAAGTGTGGCGCAGAATCTGTGCCTAAAAAGAAGCTGGGGTCGCCAGATGTGGCGGCTTTAATTAAGGCTTCTTGGTGAGATCGACGTTTGAGTATGGGCAAGCAATAGTGATGTGGGCGAACGCCTCCCACCAGTAAGTCGTTTCTGTTCAGTAACAAATGATGTGCCGTGATCGTGGCGCCCACATGGCTGGGCGAGCCTGCGACAAACTGTGCGGCCTGCGCGGTAGTGATGTGCTCGAAAACTATTCTTAATGCAGGAAAACGCTGAGTAATGGGCAGCATGTGCTTTTCTATAAACACCGCTTCACGATCGAAGATATCTACCTCAGATTCGGTGACTTCACCGTGGACTAACAAGGGCAAGCCGACTTCTTCCATAACCGCCAGCACGGGGTAAAGTCCACTTAAGTCACCAACGCCGGCATCGGAGTTTGTGGTAGCTCCGGCTGGATAAAGCTTGGCGGCATATACAAAAGGCGAGGTTTTTGCCTCACGAATATCTTCGGGGCGAGTTTGGTCGGTCAAATAAAGAACCATTAATGGGTCGAATTGCCGATTGCTGGGCATGGCGGCAAGAATGCGATTTCGATATGCGTGCGCAGCTTTTACGGTGGTGATGGGTGGCGTCAGGTTTGGCATGACAATAGCGCGACCCATGATTTGGGCCATGTCACCTACGGTGCGAGGCAGCGAAGATCCATCGCGAAGATGCACGTGCCAATCGTCGGGTCGAATAAGCGTTAAGGACTGCAAAGGTAAACTCCTTGATCTATGGCGTGATGCTACCTGAAACACGCGCAATTCGAAACCAACACTGGGAATTGATTTGTGGCAGGAGTAAACTATGCCCCCTTAAATTATAGCTTTACGGAAATTGTCATGAGCGACATCAACAAAGTGGTGCTGGCCTATTCAGGCGGCTTGGATACCTCGGTAATTGTGCGTTGGTTGCAAGACACCTACAACTGCGAGGTCGTTACCTTTACAGCGGATATTGGTCAGGGTGAAGAAGTCGAGCCTGCGCGCGCTAAAGCAGAGGCTTTGGGCGTAAAAGAAATTTATATCGAAGATCTGCGCGAAGAATTCGTTCGCGATTTCGTGTTTCCCATGTTTCGCGCTAACACCGTATACGAAGGTGAGTACTTATTAGGGACATCAATTGCACGTCCGTTAATCGCCAAGCGTCTTGTGGAAATTGCCAATGCAACCAATGCCGATGCTATCTCTCATGGCGCGACGGGTAAAGGTAACGACCAAGTCCGTTTTGAATTAGGTGCCTATGCCTTAAAGCCCGGAATCAAAGTCATTGCCCCTTGGCGAGAGTGGGATTTGAATTCGCGTGAAGCCTTAATGGCGTACTGCGAAGAGCGCAATATTCCTGTCGACTTCTCGAACAAAAAGAAGAAGTCACCTTACTCGATGGATGCCAACTTGCTGCACATTTCTTACGAGGGTGGCCAGCTGGAAGATCCTTGGGTCGAAGCAGAAGAAGACATGTGGCGCTGGTCGGTCAGCCCCGAAGCCGCCCCAGATCAACCGACGTACATTGAGGTCGCTTATCGAAAAGGTGACATCGTCGCCATTGATGATGTCGAGATGAGCCCCGCTACCGTGCTGGAAACGCTGAATAAACTGGGTGGTGCCAATGGCATTGGACGTGCCGACTTAGTGGAAAACCGCTACGTAGGCATGAAATCGCGTGGCTGTTACGAAACTCCGGGGGGCACTATTATGCTGAAAGCCCACCGCGCGATCGAGTCTTTGACACTTGACCGTGAGGCTGCACACTTAAAAGACGAGTTAATGCCGCGTTACGCCAAGCTGGTGTACAACGGCTACTGGTGGTCGCCCGAGCGCATAATGCTGCAAAAAGCCATTGATGAGTCGCAGACCTTTGTAAACGGTAAGGTGCGCGTGAAACTGTATAAGGGCAATGCCATTGTGGCGGGCCGACAGTCTGATGACAGCCTATTCGATGCACATATTGCGACCTTTGAAGACGATGCCGGCGCCTACAATCAAAAAGACGCAGAGGGCTTTATTAAGCTTAACGCCCTGCGCATGCGTATTGGTGCGAATCGTGGACGCAAGTACGATTAAGTTTCATCACCCGTAACGATAAGGGCGCTTTTTTAGGCGCCCTTTGTCATTGTGGGCAGGTGTGTTTCTCGTTATTCTGGCCCCATTACAATAAAAGGAAAAACCATGACTCAGCGCATTTTTTTGACCTTGTCCGTCTTCGCAGCGACGCTCGCCCTCGCGGGCTGCCAAGACTCTGATCCTCAGAGTTTCACTGAGCCTGCATCGGCAGTCAGTCAACCCCAAGATTCACTTGAGATAGCAGTCAGCCCAACCAAAACCGCTTTATTTGGTGATTTGCACGTTCATACCTCGCAGTCATTTGACGCCTTCGTGTTTGGCGTGCGGCGCTCGCCAGAAGACGCGTACCGTTACGCACAAGGCGAGGCAATACCGCAAGATGCGGGCGGCACGATTCAGTTGGCGGGACCTCCTTTAGATTTTTATGCGGTAACAGACCACGGTGAGTACCTAGGCGTGGTGCCGGCGATGGCTGACCCAAACAGTCCGATGTCGAAGACAGCAACGGCCCAGGCGGCATTTGGTGATAATGCCAGCGCATCCGACGCGACTTTTTCGAAGATAGGTTTGTCCTTTGTGACGCAGTCGCCGCTTGAGGACATATACGACCGCAGTTTTATTGCCGGTAATTGGCGTAAAACAGCCGATATAGCAGATCAATACTATCGCCCCGGCGAATTCACTACCTTTGCGGCTTACGAATTTACGGCGATGCGGGTGGTAGATGTCAACCTTGGTGGGGCGGCAAATTTGCACCGTAATGTCGTGTTTGAGAACACATCACCCGACGATATTTTTACGACACTGATGTCAGGCGACCCTGCTGAGCTGTGGGATTGGATGGAGCAACAGCGTGCGCAGGGCAACGATTCGTTAGCCATACCGCATAACTCGAATGCTTCGAATGGATTAATGTTTTCAGCCACCGATGAGAATGGCGAGCCCTTATCTAAAGAGTTAATGGAGCAGCGTGTTCGCAATGAGCCCATCATGGAAATCACCCAAATTAAGGGTACCTCGGATACGCGTCCGGCGTTTTCTCCTGATGATGAATGGGCCGAGTTCGAACATTACCCCTATTTGATTGGCTCGAATATGCTGAACCAAGACGCTGAAGGCAGTTACGCTCGCCCTTCACTAAGTAAAGGTATTCAGCTTCAGCAGGAACAGGGCGCTAATCCCTTTGAATTTGGTTTTATTGGCGCCAGCGATACCCATTTGGCGGCCGGTACCTATGTGGAATCTACTTATTGGGGCAAATTCCCATCTGAGGGGCGTGACCCCAAACTGCGTAACTCGGTGCCGCCAGGGCCCGCGGGTACTGAATGGGAAGACGCTGAAATTTCGGGTGAGCAAGGTTTGCTTGTGGGTGCGTCTGCTGCGGCCTACTCGGCCAGTGGTTTGGCTGGCGTGTGGGCCGAATCGAACACACGCGAAGCGATTTTCGCGGCAATGAAGCGTCGTGAAACTTTTGGTACCTCGGGGCCTAGAATGCAGGTGCGCTTTTTTGCGGGTGACTATCAAGAGAATTTGCTGACCAAGGTCGATACGCTTGAAACCGCTTATGCAGAGGGCGTCCCGATGGGCGGGCGCTTAAGCGAGCAATCAGAAGCACCTAAAATGATGGTATGGGCCACGCAAGACCCATTGTCGGCACCTTTGCAGCGCGCTCAGGTGATTAAGGTTTGGCGCGATGCCGATGGTAATCATAACGAGCGAGTGTTTGATGTGGCCTGTTCTGGCGATGCGGCCCCTAATGTTAATTATCGCTGCCCCGATAATGGTGCGAGTGTCGATTTAAGTTCGTGTGATATTCAAGCTGGCACGGGGCAGGCCGAGTTAAAAACCTTGTGGCAAGATCCAGAATTTGATGCCAACCAGTCAGCCGCCTACTTTGTTCGCGTGCTCGAGAATCCAACCTGCCGCTGGAGCTCTTGGGATGCGGCGCGTGCGGGTATTAAACCGAATCCGAAGTTGCCCGCAATTTTACAGGAGCGGGCCTGGTCGTCGCCGATTTGGGTGAACTAAAATTAATGGCGTGAGTAGGGTCGCTTAATAAGTGGCCCACCACTCAAAACGGTTCAGAGACCGTTTTAGGTTCTTCAATGATATAGCGGTACTCGCGATTATTAGGCGAAGGCAAAATGACCTTAGGGTTTACTTTCTCGGCGCTCAGCTCAAATCCGATAATGATAATGTCTTCACCGGGGCCAATTAAGTGAGCTGCGGCGCCATTGACGCAGATGTCGCCCGCGCCACGTTCGCCTGTAATAACGTAGGTTTCCAAACGCGAACCACTGGTATTGCTGACCACTAGGACCTTTTCGCCGTCCCAAAGCCCTACGGCGTCCAGCAAATCCGCATCGATGGTGATGCTACCCACATAATCCAGATCGGCTTGGGTAACTGTCGCCTTGTGAATTTTCGAGCGCATTTGCCAACGCATATATCTAGCCTCTTAAAGGGCGCGGAAAGGTGCGTATAGTGCAATAACCCAAGAAATTGTCAACCGATGGTCTGTGAAATTGCCAAGCTTTTGCGCAATTCTTGGGTTTTCGCTCGGCTTGGTGAAGTAATCGTCGCTCTATGGTGAAGTTCGATTGGAAGATAGTTGTGCGACCACGCGATCACTGCCAAAACGTTAGCACACAATTTTGATTTGGCCGCGGGCATGCGGGCGGGCGCGGGCTTCGAGCACAAACACCAATGTCACCTTTGGTCGCATTGAAGGCGCGCTGCGGGCATTTCATCAGATCTTTGAGTAAAAGCTAACACACCAAGGATAGAGATCTCTTCTACGCCTGACGCAATCTTATGCAGAGCGCGCCGTTAAGCGTTGCGTATTGTTAGCCCGCCATCAATGGGTAGTGCGACGCCCGTCATAAAGCTTGATGACGGCAGGGTGAAGTTTACAATTCCATGCGCAATCTCTTCAGGGTCGGCGTAGCGTTTAAGTGCGGTGCGGCGTTTGGCAAAAACGATCTTATCTTGATCTGGAATGGCCTGGGTCATCCCCGTGCTGGTTGGCCCTGGGCACACGCAATTTACGGTTATGCCCTCAGGCCCAAGCTCTACTGCTAAGGCGCGAGTTAAGCCAATGACGCCATGTTTGGCCACGGTATAGGTGCTGCCATAGGACGTAGCACCCAAGCCTTCGGTTGAAGCGGTGTTTACGACACGGGGGCAGCTTGACGCGCGTAGAGCGGGTAAGACAGCGCGAACTAACTGCGCTTGCGCGGTAAGCATCACTTGGATCGAGCGCTGCCATTTATCTTCATAATCGTCGCTATCGATCGCGGTGAATAGCGATACACCGGCGTTATTGATCAGAATATCTAAGCCCTTGAAGTAAACGGTCACTTCGGATGCGACATCTTTAATTGCTGTAGGGGCCATTAAGTCTAGGGTCCAGCCATGCGCTTTGCCGCCGGCGCTATTTATGGTTTGCACCAGGCTGTCGATGCCCTTGGTATCGATATCCACAACAGCGATTTGCGCGCCCATATCTGCCAATAACAGGGCTGTTGCCTTGCCGATGCCGCTCGCAGCACCCGTAATTAGAGCGGTATGGCCTTTAATAGATCGGCTGAGTTCAGATAGCGGCATCAGAGTTCCTCGGTGTGCCATGCAGCGGGGTTGATGATAAATAACAGCTGACTGTGAAATAAAAAAGCCAACCGCGCTTATTTTACGTATTTAGATTACACACAGTATGGAATGCTTGCATGCGCTTTTGTTGGGTTTTTGCCATTGTGCTACTAGGCGCTTGTGCTCGGGGTCCTGTTATTGCGCCTGTAGACGCTACCGAGTTTGGTCACAGGCCTAACTTGTCTGAACCAAGTGTCACTTTGATACCAAAGTCTAAAATTGCCCGTGCGATAGGGTTTGAAGAGGGCGAGGCGCCCAGGCCTGCAACGGGTTGGCGGGTTAATCGGTTCGCCCAGGATCTTGCACATCCGCGCTGGTTGTTTGAGCTACCCAATGGCGATTTGCTAGTAGCGGAGACTGATGCTCCCCGAGACAGTGGCGGTTTTAGCGGCATTAAAGGTTTGGTTGCCCGTTGGATGATGCGCTACGGAGGTTCAAACAAAGGCAGTGCGGACCGCATCCGATTGCTTAGAGATGCCGATCGCGATGGTGTGGCGGAGCACAGTGTTTATTTACTCGAGAATTTGCATTCGCCCTTTGGCATGGCTTATCGCGAAGGGTATCTGTATGTCGCCAATACCGATGCCTTGACTCGATTCCCTTATCTGTTGGGTGACGACAGCGTCAGGGGGCCGGCCGAGCAGTTAACGGCTTTACCTGCTCTACCCTTTAATCATCATTGGACTAAGTCACTGCTGTTCGCCCCCAATGGAAACCAACTTTGGATTGGCGTGGGCAGCAACAGCAATATCGCCGAGAACGGTATGGCGAGCGAGCAAATGCGAGCCGCGATTTTAGCTTACAACCTAAAGAACGGTGACCTTAGTGTTTACGCCAGCGGGCTGCGCAATCCGGTGGGAATGGCCTTGCACCCCCAAACCAACGCATTATGGACTGTGGTTAATGAGCGCGATGAGTTGGGTGATCGGTTGGTACCTGATTACCTAACCGAAGTCGTTGAAGGAGGATTTTACGGCTGGCCAGTGTGGTACATGGGTGGGCGCAAAGATGATCGTGTGGTGGCCATGGGTATAGACAACGATAACAAGCCGCGGGAACCCGACTACGCCTTGGGGGCACACACGGCGTCACTCGGTTTAGATTTTTACTCGTATCCGCACTCAAGCATAGAAAACGCTGCGATTATAGGTCAAAGAGGTTCTTGGAATAGAAGTCAGTTTGCCGGTTATAAGGTTATTGCCGTTAAGTTCGAGAGCGGTCGCCCCGCGGATGCTATGCCGATGACACTACTTGATGGGTTTTTAAATGATCGTGGGCAGGCGCGCGGTAGACCGGTTGGAATTCAGGTGATGAAAGACGGTGCTATTATGATCGCCGACGATGTGGGTGGCGTTGTCTGGCGTTTGCAACCGATATCGAGCCTTTAAAGTCCCCAGTGGCTCTAGGTTCTAGGCCGAAGGTGGTTATTGCGTTACAGAGATTTTGGAGGATAAGTACATAAAGCACCTAAATCTAGCGTTGTGATCCAAGCTAGGTGCTGACCGTATTAGCTTCCTTTGTCTTTGGGATTTCAGAAAATATGTTAGAAACTCAGACCGTACAGTGTCCTTATTGCTGGGAATCGATCGAGCTAGTCATTGACCACAGTGTTCCAGAACAAGAGTACATCGAAGATTGCGAAGTGTGCTGCCGTCCTATTCGTTTGGTCGTGACGGTCGACAATGAAGATGCTTATGTGACTGCCTTGCACGAGGATGAGTAGCAGACATCTCTGCGCAAAGGGTAGTTTACGCAACTTTGCTTTAATGGGTTTTGGGTCGTTGAATGATTTGCCTTTGCTGCGGTCAGCCGTTAACTGCGCTGACTTCAGGGCTTTCACCGAACAAGACCGAATACGCGTCGTTCCCCACGATGAAAAGACCCGAATGTATTCGCGCCCGTGAATACAGCGCAAGTTATCACTATGGACTCGGAGTTTTACTTGCGTTAGCAGCATGTCAGCTCTAGACTCGCCGCCAGCGTTGAAACAGACGCACATAGCGGGTCGCCAACTGGCGATCTGCTGTGTCTATGTCACTCAGTTAGTTTTAAACAAGCTTAATAAATGTGACTCCCAAGGCTTACCCACATATGTTTTGCCTCCATCATCGTGCGCTAGATGCGCAACAGGATACTGAATGACGTTTCAAACCTTAGGGTTATCGCAACCTTTACTTCGCGCGCTAACAGATAGCGGCTACACCCAGCCTACAGCAGTGCAAAGTGCGGCGATCAAGCCGATTATTGAGGGACGCGACCTCATGGCCGCAGCGCAAACGGGTACCGGTAAAACCGCCGCGTTTACCTTGCCATTACTCGAAAAGCTGCTGCGAACAAAAGCGACTGGTGCCTCAGCTACGGTTTTAATTGTAACGCCTACCCGAGAGCTGGCTGCGCAAATCGAGGCCAGTATTACAACCTACGCCAAATACACCTCGTTGAAAGGCATGGCTGTTTTTGGTGGTGTGAAAATTGGGCCGCAAATTACCAAGCTGAAAGGCGCCTTATCTATTTTGGTGGCAACACCGGGCCGCTTGTTGGACCTGAGTAATCAGGGCGCCGTGTCGCTTAAAAATATCGAAGTGCTTGTGCTTGATGAAGCAGATCGAATGCTCGATATGGGGTTTTTGCCAGATATCAAGCGTATCCAAAAGTTGTTGCCACCAAAAAAGCAAACGCTGATGTTTTCGGCAACGTACTCGCCCGAGATTCGCACCTTAGCCAAGAGCTACTTAGTGGACCCTGTTGATGTGAGTGTCACGCCAACGAATGCGGCGGCTGATACCGTAAAGCAGGTAGTTTACCCGGTCGATAAATCACGTAAATCAGCCTTGTTACGGCACTTGCTCCACACCCACGGGTGGTCTCAGGTATTGGTATTTTCACGTACCAAGCATGGCGCCAATAAATTGGTGAAAGAGTTGTTAAAAGACGACATTCGCGCAGCGGCCATTCACGGCAATCGCAGTCAGGCTCAGCGGACTAAGGCCTTGGATGAATTTAAGCGTGGCAAACTGACGGTTCTGGTGGCTACAGACATAGCCGCACGCGGCATTGATATCTCGGAACTACCAATGGTAATTAACTTTGACCTGCCGCAAGTTGCTGAAGATTACGTTCATCGTATTGGTCGAACGGGTCGGGCGGGCGCTAATGGTCGAGCGATTTCCTTGGTGTGTGACGATGAGTTTAAGCAGTTGAATGCGATTGAGCGGGTCATTAAGCGTTTGTTACCCCGTGAAGATATCCACGGATTCGAGCCCGAGAAACCCTTGCCTGAGTCTAAACTGGGCCCGGCCCGCAACTCAGGCCAAGCGTCAACTAAGAAACCCGGCACGAGCCCTAAACAACAAAGATCGGGAAACAGTGGCCGCGATGAAGGTGCTAAAAAGCCAGGTGGCGGACGGTCGCGCCGACGGCGGCGTGGTGGGCAGGCAACCACTTAACGACCATTCCAGTGCGCTACACTGTTTTTGTTAAACGGCCTCTGTTCGGGGCCGACTTACAACCCCACGAATGACAGCGAGCTGTTTAGTCTGTCGATACATTAAATGCAGCGTTCAAAAAATTCGTTATGCGGTCAATAACAGAGGCTTGATTAAACTGTGTTGCCAAACTTGGGGCTTCCATGGGGTAAAGGTGCCCAAAGCCTGGCACCCAGGCTTGCGTTACTGGTGCGCCCCGGGATTGGAATAACTTGGCGATACTAGCGCTGCCTAAACGGATTCCTTGTAGGTCCCACTGACCAGCAAACATTAGAAGGGGCGGAGCATCTGTGGTAAGTGTTTTGTCTAGATCGTAACCCCAGCTTGTGCCGGACAAGGCAATAACCGCCTGAACGTCGGGTTGTTTGCCGTAAGCCAGATTAATTGCCGTTATGGCGCCTGCTGAGAACCCGCCCACTGCGATTCTGTTGGGGGCAACGTGAAACTGTTGCGCGTTGGCTCGAACAAAACTTAATGCAGTGTCCATATCTTGAACCGCGGCAAAGGTTCCATTCCATAGCTGTTCTCGCGATTCCTCGTCTAGACTGGCCAGGCCCATTTTTCGGCGCACGAATTCTATTCGGCTAGTGATGGCGGGATTTTTGAGCAGCGCTTTGGGCATGAGTTTGCCGTCATCTAGATCGCTCGGCAATGCGGGGTCTTCAGGCACCAACCGATAGTCGATAGAGAAGCACGCAAAGCCCCGACGTGCCAGCGCCGAGCAATAATCAGCTATAGAGGAATCGCTTGCACCGTCTTCGCTGAATTGGAAGTCTCCTTTTTCGCCGCGGTGAAAAGCACCGCCAAAGGCGAGAATGATCGCTGGTGTTCTAGCTTCTGAGTCTGAGGTCCGAGGGATGTAGGCGTCTAGGAACAAGTCTCGGCTTAATGGCTGTGTGGATACATTAACAAGGCCCGCGCCGAACACGACGTCCCGTTGTATCTCGTATTCAGTCGGTTGTGCAATGGCGCCTCGACTAAGGCAAAGAACAACAAGCGCTAGCATCTGCACTTTGGAGAAAGTTGATTGTAATCTGCGTTTCATAGTCTTGGCCTTTTATTTTTATCATCTCAGCATATCAATCGCCACCGTTGAGAGGGAAGCGTTGCTAGGCTGAGCTATTACTGCGTAAACGACGCCGTTAATAGGGCGCGAGCTATCGTTTTAAACATTACCGCTTATGCGCTCAAGCGGTGGCTCCTGAAGAGCGCTCAATTGCTCTCGCAGTTCAAGGATGTGCTCGCCCCAATACCGTTCGGTGTTAAACCAAGGGAACGCTTTTGGAAATGCTGGGTCACTCCATCGGCGCGCCAGCCATGCGGCGTGGTGCATCATGCGCAGTGTTCGCAAACTCTCGATCAATTGGAGTTCTCGATTATCGAAGTCGAAAAACATCTCATAGCCCTCGAGTAGCGCTTCGAGTTGTTGCATTTGCTCTTGGTGGTCGCCACTCAGTAGCATCCAAAGATCTTGCACGGCTGGTCCCATACGGCAGTCATCAAAATCGACAAATACGGCGCGATCGTCACGCCACAAAATGTTGCCCAGATGACAGTCAGCGTGCAGGCGAATGGATTGGTAAGGGCAGTTTTGAAAGGTAGAACCAACGCTGTCGAGTATGTCGCGAGTTAAGGAGGCGTAAGAGTCGACTAAACTGGCGGGTATGCATTGGTTGTTGAGCAAAAATTCGCGACTCTCGTGCCCGAAAGATTCGACCGTGATTGCCGGGCGTAAATGAAAATTTTGTTGTGCACCGATTGCATGTAGTCTGCCCAGAGAGCGACCTAGTAGCTCGATCGTTTCGAGGTTACTCGGTTCCGGGGCATGACCACCAAAACGGGTAAATAGTGAAAATATGAAGCCATTGTCTTCGTAGGCTGACTGGCCATTAGGCCCGATCATGGGTGCCACAACAGGCCATTCTGCTGCCGTCAATTCAGCGCAGAAAGCATGCTCTTCGCCAATCTGCTCTAATGACCAGCGATTGGGTCTATAGAACTTAGCAATCAGCGGGGCCTGGTCTTCAATGCCTACTTGAAAGACGCGGTTCTCGTAGGAATTTAGGGCGTTAATGCGTCCATCGCACCGATACCCTTGTGCTTCAATTGCGTCGAGGATCCGCTCAGGGCTTAGCGTACTGTAAGGGTGTGTTGCCATGGGTCTGAGTGTCACGAAGGTGTTTTGGCATTATACGCGCATTTAATAAGGTATTCTGGTGTTGTTTGAAACGCGAAGCGTCGCGCCGCTAGTCTTGATGAGCTAAGTATCATGTTTGCTAACAAGGTTCTCTCAAGGTAATTTTCGGAGTGCTTTATTAGTCAAAGAGTAAATATATCTGAGGATTGCATATGGTAAACGGCGTTAATAGAGTGATTTTGGCGGTTAAGGATATGGAGGCGGCCAAAACATATTATAAGACGCTACTGGGCGCCGAATTCTATTCGGCTGATTGGACAGGTGAACCTTTCGGTATTCAAGTTGCGATTAGTTGGAACGCCGGGATCGAGCTTTGTGCACCTATTGTTGGGAAAGAGAATGTCTGTTTTTTGACGCCTGTTCTTCGTGATCGAGGTGAGACTATTTTAGGAGTTGTTTTTAATGTCGAGAATGCTGATGTGGGTTTGAGTCGGGCGACCTCTATGGGTATTGGTACCGTAAACTCTGTAGATTACAGTCAAGCGGAAATCGATGCGCATTTGGATGGGCTCTTCACTCGATATAAAGAGTATTTTCTCAACACATCTGCTGAGATTGGTTACGGTTTGACTTTGGGGCAATTTGAATGTGATCCGTCGTTAACGGCATAGGGTCTCGGGTTAGTCCTCTCGACAATGCAAAGCATTGTCGTACCCACTGAACGCAAACAGTGCGGGTTTAACACAAAGAGAAAAAGAAATGGTGCCCAGAAGAGGGTGAGCCAGTGTTTCGAGCCGCACTGCGGCGAGCTGGCGAACGCCGCGCAGCTATGCTGAGTGGCCGGATTAGTCCTCTCGACAATGCAAAGCATTGTCGTACCCACTGAACGCAAACAGTGCGGGCTTAACACAAAAAGAAAAAGAAATGGTGCCCAGAAGAGGACTTGAACCTCCACGCC
>JAHEKX010000003.1 GCA_024644535.1 Gammaproteobacteria bacterium | reverse complement strand
GTGGTGAAGCGGCGCCGAGCCCTCGCCATGGCCTAACCGCTAATTTCTATCAGGGTCATGACCGACCCATTAATATTGATGGTGTCGCCCGCTGTGAGTTTTTGTTGTCGGCTAACTAAGCGACCATTGACGGTAATTAACTCTGGCGCGTTACTGCTGAGTGTTAAAGACCACCCGTCGAGAGAGGCGCTGGGGGCTTGTTGTGTAAGCCAATGTTTCAGCGGTATAGCTTTATAATTCGATAAGCCATAGGGAATGCCATGGGTCGCGCTAGAGTTTATAACCTGCGCGTGCTCTGCTTGCAGATCAAAGGGCAAGGTGTCTATTAGGGTAAACGCATCGTTGTGTGGGCTCAGTTCAACCCATGTGCTTAGGTGATCAAACAGCATACGTGAGTCTACCGAGTCAACTACCCAATCGCTTGGGCAAAAGTGACTGACCTTAAAACTGTGATCTTCAATTAGGCACTGAGCTTGTCCTGGCCCAAAACGATTTATGGCATCAATAATGGGCTGGTAGGCTGGACGTAACTGGTCGTGAGTCAGAGTAACGGTGTGTCCATGGCAGTTGAAATAATACTCGGCCTGAAAAATTGGGTCTTGAGCCAGCAGTTTGTCAATTTGATCAGCAAGGTCTTGTTCGTCCTTGCCTGAGCGCAAGGCGTCGAAACGAGCTTGATCGATAAACACCGAATTTATGACTTGTAGTAAGCGGTCCCGCAATGCCAATAAGCCTTGTCCCGCTAAGGTGGTTGTACGTTTTACCGTCAATTCTCGGTCTACAATATGCAGCTCGGTTGCTGCCAACTGGTGAAGTTGAAGTTCTAAGTGCAAAATTCTAGGTGCTTTTGCCTGAGTGTAGGTAATTGCAATACTTCGGTGAATCAGGCGCACAGGTTCTAGGCTTGTTGCCTGTAGAATACCCAATATTAAGCTGAGTTGTTCGTCGTTGTAGTGGCCGGGCACAGCGATAAGAGTGTCGGTTGCTCGGCCCTGGGTAATGCGGTCGAGTTGTGCGTGAATTAGATCGGCGCTATGGCGAGCATTCCCCAAGGGCGGTGTTAATGGCTCTAGTGCGGGTTGCATCCAATAGCGATGCAGCATGTCGGTTGGGCAGCGCTTTAATTTCGGCCAAGCGAGTTCGCCAAAGGTATAATTGTTGCCGTCCCAGTAGGCAATGCCTGGGTGAAAGTCTTGCTCTTGGTAAGTACCAAAGCCAAGTTTACAGTCGTTGATGTCGAGTAAATGTAATGTCATAGCTGTTGCGTCACCAGAAATCGAAGCAGATTTTTGTCGGTGTAACGCTGACATTCGAGTACCAATCGTTCTTGCGAGTGCTGCAACTGGTGCAAGCAAAACATAATAATAATGCTGAGTACCAAGGCTACAAAAGTGCTGTTAAATGCGACGCCAAGGCTTACAGTTACACCTGAAATGTCCCCCTCGACCGCTTTATAGGCCTGGCCTAGCGCATCGCCGATACCGCGCACTGTACCGATAAACCCAATAGACGGAATAGCCCAGGCAATGTAACGAACCATAGATAATTCCGAGTCTAGGCGGTCGGCTTCGGTTTCACATTGTTCGCGCACAGTATCTGCAACTGCTGGAATGCTGGCAGTAGTCGCGTAGCGCTGTAAAGCCGCTGCTAAAGTCCTGGCGACCAAGTAATCCTGTTGCTCTTCGGGTAAAGCTTCTAAGGGGCGGCTGTAGGCGCGAGCATCGTTGGGCAACACGCTGGTACCCTCGGGAATTGCAATTAGCCCTTTTTGGGTCAAGGCCCGCTCGGCAAGGTTGCGTTGAAGTTTGAACCCCATAATCGCTAAGGCCCATAACAACAAAATAAAGCAGGCTTCTTGTTCATAATCTCGAATGACCACATACAGACTGCGCGTTGGGGTGAAGTCTCCACTGGCAGCCTGCAGCGCCGCTTGCGCAGCTAGGTGGGCATCGGCGCTGGGTCTGACCAGTCCTACATACACGCCGTGCACAAGAATGACGGCAACTAGTAGGGATGCAAGCTGAAACAAAAATTCGTTACGGGTAAGCCAGTGCATGTCGAGTCCTATATGTCTACTGGGAACGAAACCGAGAAATCTTCTGAGATCTGTTCGGATGCTTCGTAGTCTAGTACGGTTTTTGTGCTGGGCGAAGCCTGGGCCGGTGTGGATCCGACTTCTGGTTCTGGCGGCTTGGTTTTGGCTGTTACATCGGTAACAGCCGGCGCTTCAGTCTTTCTCGGCGCCGAGTCTGCCGTCTGTGTGGCGACCGTTTGCGCGACCACAGCGTTTGCGCCTAAGGCAGTGACTGCGATTCCATAAGCGAGCAAACGACAGAGCTTACTCTGCATACCGCGCCACCCTAAATCCCACATCGTCTCGCCCTCGTGCACCATAATCTCGATAGCTTAACCGTAGCTCGGTCAATTTTGAAAGTGACCAGCTAGCGCCTTTTATGACATAGTTGTCGCCCACTTGTTTGCCCAGAGGGTTGGTTTCTGTTTGCTCCGACGGTGTCCGGATCTCGTAAACATCATGCGCCCATTCTGCCACGTTGCCTGCTAGGTCAAATACGCCATAAGGTCCCGAATTAAAGCTACCTACCGGAGCGGTGGCTACATAGCCGTCTTGATAGTTGGCTACGATGCGGCCGGTGACGTGAGCGCTGCTGGCATCGGCAAAATTTTCAGTGTTATTGACAGGTGGAAATATTTCGCCCCAAAGGAATTTGCGCTCGCCGGTTGGTGTCACGCGGGTCACAAATTCCCACTCGGCTTCGCTGGGAAGTCGGTAGCCTGAGGCTTCGAGGTTAAAGCCCACGATAATACCGCTTTGCTCTTTGTAAAAAAGAGGTAGACCTTCTTGACGACTGAGCCAGTTACAAAACTGGGCCGCTTGTTGCCAGCTGACTTGCACAGCTGGTTGCGTTTGGCGGTTTAAGGAATTACCCGCGGCTACCCCGGAATCATGGGAAGCCTCGAATAATCGGAACTGTGCGTTGGTGGTTTCTTGTTTGGCCATGTAAAACGCGCGGGTCAGCTGCACGCTTCTCTCGGTTTCGTTGGCACGACGCCCCGAGTCTCGCCTTGAGCTCCCCATTGTGAAGGACTTCTGCTGGGTAGGATCGATCAGCACTAACTCTCCTCCCGTCGGGTCTTTGACAATGGGGCGAAGCCGAGCTTTGCGCGCCGCTGCTTCAGTCATCAAGGTCGCAGATACCGTTTGCGCGATGCCGTTTCTGGGGGTTATGACCGTGGTAAAAGGTTCGTATCCCGGCTTGCTGATAATCACTTTTTGCTCGACTTGTGGTAGATCGAAGGTGCTCGATCCATGTCCTATTTGGCGACCATTAGCGCTAATTACGGCATCGGCAGGGCTGATAGCAAAGTTGACTTGGCCAAGCATTGGTTTCAGGGTAAAGATTTCTTGTGTAGAGCCACCCGCCGGAAGTCTTCGTGTGACCTCGAGGGTTTGGAATCCTGGTTTTGTTAGCGTGATTTTGTGCTTTTGCTCAGGCTCAAGTGTTAACGAAATCGGTGTAAGACCTTTATAGCGATCATCGAGCATAACGGTGACGGCGCTCGGGTCGGATTCGATTTTGAACTGACCGTTGGCTTCTTTTAGCACAATGTTGGGTAAGATCTGGTCGGCTCCGGCGTTAATTTCTATTCGTCGTGTTGCTGGCTGATAATTTTGTTTTTCAAGGCGCACTTCATGTTGCCCCGCTACAATATCAGTGCTTAGGGGCGTAGTGCCAACGCGGATATTGTTAACATAAACATCGGCGCTTGTCGGCTCAGAATGAATTGTGATGGCGGCCCAATTCGGATCTAAAGTAATAGCAAATTCTTGCGTTATGCCTTTGCCCTCGACCTCAAGCCTTACGCTTTTATCTTGATGGCGGTCGGCTTGAACAAGAGTTTCGTAGGCGCCCGGTTCCAATTCCAACGTTGTTGCGGGCACTGACTCGCCATTTATCTGCACTGTGGCATTAATTGGGTTGAGATTGAACGTGATCTTTCCGGGTAGAGGTTTCAGTTCGACCTGCAGCTGCTGACTGTCGTCGCGCGTTGCCGTGTAGGGGATTTTAGCAGCTTGAAAACCCGCTGCTGCAACTGAAACGGAGTATTCGCCGGGTAACAACAACAACCGGCCAGCAAAGTTCACTGAGAACCCGCCCTCAATTTTGATCTTAGCTTCTTGGGTTTGTTTGACGATGACCGTCAAACTTTTGGCGGTAAACACAAAGGCCAAAGCTGCAAAAAAAACCACTCCGAGTAGAGCCAATCCGAGTTTTGCTGACGACGGACGAACCAGTCGGCCGTTCGCAGAGGTGTCCTGCGCTACAGGTTGGAAGTCAGTGGGCTTTAAATTGCGTTTTTGCGTCATTAAATTTGCTCGCTGCAGGCGGCAAACACTCGAAGATTAGAGTCTTCGGGTTTGACTTCAAAATTAACGAGTATATCGCGGTAGCCCACACGCGTGCCTCGAACGGTGTACTTGCCCGGACGAAGCCGCGTTTGATATCGCTGTGTGCTACCGATGTTGCTGTGACGAATTAACACCAGGTCTGTTAAGCCATCCGATTCTATCGTAACGCTCACAATACGATTGGCTTGTTCAATTAGATTGTGCAGCGTTTGAATTTGCAGTGTCAGCGATGGGCCTGCAGGCGTAATGTTGTGGGCCTGATCGAGCAGTCGCTGTGCGGCCGCTGTAACTGCAGGGTCTTGCAGTTGTTCAGGCGCCTTCAAAACAGTGTCGATCTCTTCGTCAAGTTGCAGACGGCTTTGCGCCTTCGGAAGCCCTTGTTGCGCGAACTGAATGCTCGGGTCGACGCTCAGTGCTTCTTGGTACAAATTGATGACGCCTTGCCAATCTTCTTGCTCGATTGCGGCACTTGCTTCTTGTTCAAGTTGGCGTAGAGTCGCAGTTGTTTCGGCAAGCGTTAGTGTTGCTCTGGCTTGGTCTAGCGCTTGGGTTAAACCCTTATATCCGCTGGCTTCTTGGATTAAACGTGCAGCGATGCCGAACTCATTATCTGCAATAGCTGCGTAGGCTTGCCCTAATGTTCTCTCAAACATCGCTTGTTGCCAGGCCACTTGGATTTCTTCTTGAACAATATTCACAGCTTGATGCTTGGGATCGGCTTTGGCCGCCGCATCAATCGCTGTTTTGGCGTCATTCCAATCGGTTTGGCTCTGTGATTTTCGGGCGCTTTCAAACAGCTGTGCAACCTGCGGTAACACATCGATACGCTCGGTCAATGTGGCAATGCTATCGTGGTTGGGCGCTAAGGCTTCTAGCAGGGACAGTTGTTTTTGTGCCACTTGCTGGTCGAAGACTTCAATAGCTTCTCTGGTTTGAATCTGGGCCAGGTCAGCGCGAGCAGGTATGCTGTTGCTTAGCTCAGTAAGTTTTTCCAGCGCCTTTGAGTAGCCTGCAATGGCGCTTGCAAAATCTCTGTTTCGGTAGTGTTCGTCGCCTTCTTTTGCATTGGTTAAGGCCTGCTCATAGGGCACTTGCCCCCACCACTCGACTTTTGCTTCTTGCAGAAAAGCTTGCTGCAACAGTATTTGCTCGAGGATGTCTTGTGCTTCTTTGCGCGCTTTTGCTAGCTGGGCTTGCTCAAAGGGAGAAAGTTCTGAGCTCTGCGCACTCGCCTGAGAGCTCGCGGGGCTCGGTCTTTGTGTTGTATCCGAAATTCGATCGTTTTGAACGGTGGTCGCAATTGTTGGTTCAACTTGTCCGGGGAGCCAAATAAAAACGCCGTAAATAGCGGTCAGGACCAGTAAAGCAGCAACGACCAATCCCCAGGGTTTGTTACCTCCCTGGATTTTGGTGTCACTGCTACCTCGCGCAGGTTTAAACTCGGCGGGTTCAATGCGTTTTTGCATCAGTGAGCGTCGTCCTCACGCGATTCCAAGGTTTGATCCAGGCTGCCAATTTCAGACTCGTAGATGTCGTCTAGCAGGGACCGCCATTGCGCGTATTGATCCTGCACGTTCCCGGTTAGGGTAATTGTTTGGTCATCGAGCTGTATTACCTGTGGGGTGATTTCAGCCTCTAGAGATGCGCCAAGTTCTTCAAGTGCTTCGACATGAATTGCCGCTTCATTGCGCTTATCCAAACCGCTTTTGACCATGTAGGCGCCGCCCATAATCGCGACGTTCCCGGCCGTTCGTGTTACTGCATCGTTGCCTTCAGCTGCCGCGTAAATACCCGCTAGCACCGATAAGCCCCCAATTAATAAATCGCTGGCGGCTTCTGCTCGGACTTCCTCTAAGGCCATGGCTTCTTCATATGTTAGTTTGCGCCACTCCTGATAGGGCGCCTGCATTTGCCCCCCGAATTGCTCGTAGTAGCTTTGTAAGGTGTCGACATACAAATGGTCTCGGGCACGTATTTTTCGGACGCGATCAAGCATAGGGTCGCCTTCAGCAGGTAGTTTTCGTAGTCGGTATCGGCCGTCTTCGTAGGTGACATAGTTTTCAAATGCTTGGTTTGCAAAGCGCTCGGCGAAGCGTATTTCGGCGACTTGTCTGACTCGCACCAAAGCTTTGGATTCGAGCTTGTAGTGGTGCTGTAACAGGTCATTGGCGATGCGGTTATACACGGCTTGAAAGGCATCGTGGGTGCTTCTGGTCGCTGTTGAGTAGGCGTAGCGAGATGCCTCGGCTTTATAAACACGGTGATCGATCCAATAGCGGTTGGTTGCGTCCACCGCGGTAATTTCAAGCGCTAAGTTTTTGCCATCAGAGCGCAGTATTTTGCCGCTGATCATTAAGTCGGTGAGCTGGTCGTCGGAGGGCACGACTCGCACAGCTCCCCAGGCACCGCTGTCTTGCATAGCACTCATTAAAACTTGCGGCATATACCGAGCTTCCGATTGCCGGACCTCGGGGAAGATCGGGATGTCGCCGTCCGACTCGACCTCTAAACCAGGGTCGAATATGGCGATGCTGACATCTAAGAGTTGCTCGTTAGGGAGCGCTACTGCTGGCGTTTGGATCGCTGGAATTTTGGTGGTTGTGACAGTTTGTGATACACAGCCGCCGAGACTGACTATCGCCAAAATAACAAGGCCTAAAACCTTTTTAAAGATGTTCATCCTTGATTAAGTCCTTTGTACTTGCGGTATTCGTTCCAGAGCTTTTCCCGTACTGTAGGGTCGGGTTCGCGCATGGCTGCTTCGCGAAGCTGGCGTGCGATAACGTCATCGTCGTTGCCGCTGGGTATGTCGTTGGGGGGTGGATATTTAGCTGTGGTGTTGGCCGCGCTGACCTCGCCGGTGCGCATGCCGCCACCGCCACCTTGGCTGCCCATGCCGCCCGGTATTCTACCGTAGGTTTCATTGTTGTCGGTGCTGGCAGTTTCCGCGCCAGCCGGGTACTGAGTGTTCGATTCTGTGTCTGATTCACGCTGCTGCGATTGTGCATCTAAGATAATCTGATCAAAAACGCCCGTGGCGCGCTCGAGTTCGGCATCAAGAACAGCAATTTTTTCGCCTTGCGTCATGGGACCTGAGGTTTGGGGTAGCCCTTGTTGGTTCATGTCGTCACCGGTATTACTGGCGTAATCACCTGGTGCCTCGGCACGGGCCGTCTGATCGCCGGCATTACCTTGATTGTCGCTTGTTTGCTCGCTGGATCCACTGGCTTGGCCTATCTCGAGTGGGGCTTTGCGTGCGCTACTCACAGGCTCTTCATCCACCAAAGTAGGCAGGGCTTCGCTGCTTTGGTCGCCGGTGTCGACAAACCCCGGTTCGCCGCTTTGGTTGGTGGGCGCGTCGTTTGTACTGTCGCCATTACCATTTTTGGGTGGCGGCGGAATCGAAGCCGTTTCAGAGCCATTATTGGCGCTGGTTTCAGTTCCGGCTTCTGAGCTGCTGGTTCCGGCCGTTGATGTTGTGCTGGTCGAGCCACTAGAGCCAGAGGGTTGCGACGAGCTTGGGCTTGGTATGCCACCGCTGGGAAGGCTCGGACTGCCACTGGAGCTAGAGCTAGAACTTGAGCTTGAGCTTGAGCTTGAGCTAGGCAGCGGGAGTGACACCGAGGGCGTCGAGGTCGATGTTGATGTGCTGGTCGTAGAGCAAGCGGAGGTAAGCGCTGCAAGGCTTACGGCTATGACCACGTTAGTCAGCTTGTAAGACATAAGATTGCTCCACTCCTTCTCGGGTTGCAGTAGCACCCTCGATCACTTGAGGCCGAAATACAGCGTGTCGTAAGTAGCGTATAAACTTGCCGGCCAAGCCATCAAAACCATCCTCAACTTCGACGCGTTTAACCTTGCGCACACTGCCGCGATCGGTCACGTCAAAGCTAAGAGTCACGTTGCCTTCGTCGGCTGGAACAGCGGGTGGCAACAAGCGGATACCACTGATGTCCGGTAGCAAAGTAATGCGATTAAACAATCGCTCGCGTAACTCTTGGATTTGTGTTTCGTCTTCGAGTTCCCCAATGACCTGATCGATCTGGCGATACAGTTCGCTTGCGGTTCTGCGTTCGCCGCGCCAAAGATGCCAGTCGGCGATTTGGATGCTGGCGTGAAACGCTTCGAAACTAGTGATGCCGTGTAGTTCCGAGAGCAGATTAACCAGCAGCTCGATGGCTTGCGGGGCGCCTCGGTCGGCGTCGCGGTAAAATTCATAAAAATTCTCTTGCGGTGCATTCTCGTCAAAATTGCTCCGCCGTTCAAAGGGTGAGGCGTCTTTTTCGTCGTCGAACGACGTCACTAAAAAGTAGGTTTGAATTAGGCCCCACAGTGAATCGGCGACGAGCTGTCGTTCATCTTCAAACGTTTTGAGTTCATTTAGAGCGCTTTGATAAGCGTCTAGCATTCGGATCAACCTGGGAAACTGCGTATCGACGGGATCTTTTAAAAACTGAGAGCGCTGCCAATGAGCATATGACAGCCAGGCTGATATTCGTTCGGGCCCTGCTTGCAATACGCGCTCTTCAACCCGTATTAGGTAATCTTGTTGGTCGTCTGCCGCACGAATATCCTGCAGTGCCGCTAAGCTATTTATTGACCCTTTTAAAAAAGGGATTTGTTGTTCGCTATACAGTCCTTGGTTGATGCGAGTGATGTGTGTGCCGCGCTGGAAAACCTCGACCGCTTGCGTGTGGCGACCCGAGCGCTGCAGCGCTAAGCCTAGCCCTAACAATTCTTCCGACAGCCCCAAGGCGTAGGCGCCACCCGTTTCCTCAAGGATTGTGATCGCATTTTGGTAACCATCTAGTTCGCTGGTATCTAAGGTAATGGCTTCCTCGCTGTCAGTCATGTCTAAATCGGCAGAGGGCTGCGCCAGCGCCAGCGCGGAGAGCGCTGCACTGAACATTATTAGGCTGGCGATAATAGGTATGCGCGTGTTCATGGTTTTCTTCGTATTCCAGTTCATCAGGGCGGACACCGATTTAATCTATACTATAACTGATTTGTGTGCGATACGAGGCCAATGCCCGAAAGGGTTCAATGAAAGCTGATGTGCACCTGTTTTAGTTTTAGGCTACAGTAACCGGCGTTGATAAGGCAGGGTTGTATGGGATTGTTCGAGCAAGATACGACGGTAAAAAGAATTGGCGAAACTCGCTGGGAGGCCGACTTAGTGCCGGGTTGGCGTATCGGCGAAATGATGAATGGTGGATATTTACTGGCGATTGCGGGTCGCGTAATGGGAGAAGCGCTGCCACAGTCAGATCCCCTGTCGATAAATGCCTTCTATCTTGCGCCCGCCTTTGTCGGTCCCATGGTGTGCGAGGTCGAAATTTTGCGACTTGGGAAAAATACGAGTCAAGCAGTGGTTAAGATGTACCAGAACGGCGAGCTCAAAGTTCAAGTCACTGGAGCTTGCTGTGATTTGGATTCTTTGTCAGGTCCTACCTGGCTTCGTACCGAGCGCCCCGACATTCCCGAATGGGAAGAACTTGTGCCGACACCCAATACCGCGATTGAATTGAGTCAGCGCATGGATTTGCGCTTGTCTCAGGGCCAGAGCTTCATGAAAGATGGCAAAGGCGATGGCCGCGGCGAATTCCAAGGCTGGATTCGACACAGTGACGGTGCGCCGACCGATGCCTTATCGCTGCTGTTTTTTGCGGACGCATTCCCTCCGCCCGCCTTTTCGCTATTTGGCGCGGTTGGTTGGGTGCCGACGATTGAGTTAACGGTGCAGGTTCGTGCCAAACCAGCCCCCGGACCCGTGCAAGCTTACCTGTGGTCTAATTATTTAACTGAAGGAATTACCGAAGAGGATGGCTTGTTCTGGGATAACACCGGCAAGTTGGTGGCGATTTCGCGCCAGTCGGCTAAGGTTCGCGCGTAAATTGATGAGTCTTAGTCGTTGGCTGCACCGGTGCCGCTTTTGCAAACAGTGGCAGGCTAGGGAAATGGAAAAACTCGGTCCAATTGTCACCAAACTGGGCTCTAATGCAGCGGTCAGTCAAGTGTCGATAGCGTGTTTCGAACAATCGTTGCAATGCTGCTTTGTCGGTAAGGTTCAGTAAAACAGCTGCTTGCATTAAGCCTTCTAGCCGCAATTGGTCGGCGGGCGGGCAATCGGTGCCCGAGTGTAACCTAATAATTAAAGTGTCTAGCTGCTCAGTAATTGCTATGAGTAATGGATTTATTGCGCTCAAGCGGTATGATTCCCTTCTGCAGTAGAGGCTGACAACTCGTTACTGCCTGATTCAAACACACTGTGCATGTAGAAGGAAGACCGACCATGCTCCAACGCTTGTTACTGATTAGTTTGTTTTACTCTACTTTCACGGTGGCCCAGCCGGGCACCGAGCAGGTGCCGATAATTGATTACCAAAATCGGTTTTTACCGCAAATCGGACACAACGGTATGGTGGTGGGGCCTGAGCGCTTGGCCAGTGAAATCGGCTACGCTATTTTGCAACAAGGGGGCAATGCTGTTGATGCCGCTGTGGCTACCGGGTTTGCCTTAGCGGTGACTTATCCGCGCGCTGGCAACTTGGGTGGTGGCGGCTTTATGCTGATTCACTTAGCTGCCGAAGACAAACAAGTGTTTATCGATTATCGCGAGATGGCGCCTGGGCGAGCGCAACGTGACATGTATCTCGATGAACTGGGCAATGTCGATCGGCAAAGCCTTTACTTTAGTTACTTGTCCGCCGGAGTGCCCGGCACTGTCGCAGGCTTGCTTCACGCGCTAGAAAATTACGGGACGATGAGTGTGCGGCAAGTGTTGCAGCCGGCAGTTGATCTTGCGTTAAAGGGTATTTCAGTATCATTCGCCTTAAATCAAGAATTGAATACGCGAAAAGAACGCTTGCTAGCGGATCCGGGTGCTGCCAATACGTATCTTGTTGAGGGGGAAGCGCCGCAGCTTGGGGTGAACTTTCGGCAACCCGATCTTGGCCAGGTGCTGAAAAGTATTCGCGATAATGGCCGTTCGGGCTTCTACGAGGGCTGGGTCGCCAAAACGATTGCCCAAGCGATGGAAGAGTCGGGCGGTATTATGACCGAACGTGATCTTAAAAATTATCGTGTAGTCGAACGTGAACCGGTTCGTGGCACCTTTCGTGGTTACGAGGTGATCTCTGCTCCACCTCCATCCTCAGGCGGGACGCACATCATTCAAATGTTAAATATTTTGGAGCCCTACGATTTGCAAGCCATGGGGCATAATTCTGCGGAGTATATTCACCATGTAATCGAGGCCATGAAAATCGCTTATGCCGATCGTGCGGCGCACATGGGGGACCCAGACTTTTCGCCGGTACCCATTGATCAGTTACTGAGTAAACAGTATGCCGCCAAGGTTCGAAAAGATATTGACCCAGTACGAGCGCGCGCTGCCACCGAAATTCAAGCTGGCGATTTTGGCGATACCGAGAGTTTAGATACCACGCATTTTTCGGTGGCTGATACCTTGGGCAATGTCGTATCTAACACGTATACCTTGAACTTCAGCTACGGTTCGCACATCGTCGTGCCGGGTACGGGTGTGCTCTTAAACAACGAAATGGCTGATTTTATGACTAAGCCGGGCACGCCTAATGCTTTTGGTTTGATCGAGAGCCAAGCCAACGAAATTGCTGCAGGTAAGCGACCTTTGTCTTCGATGAGTCCGACACTTGTGTTCAAAAATGGCCAACCTTGGTTGGCAACAGGTAGCCCCGGTGGGAGCTTAATTATTAGTTCCGTTATGCAAACGATACTGAACGCTATGGCCTTTGATATGAATATTGCCGCCGCCGCGGGTGCCGCGCGCGTTCATCACCAGTGGATGCCTGACACCCTGCGCATTGAGAACGGCGTAAGCAAGGACACTATTGATAAACTGAAGGCGATGGGGCACCCCGTGGAAGAAAACGTTAGGACTTTGGGTCGAACCCAATCGATCATGATGCAAGATGGTTGGTTTTTAGGTGCGAGCGATACGCGTAGGCCCGGTGGCTGGGTTGCTGGCGCACAGTAAATGGTCAGGAGATATTGGTGAGCTTAAAAGATCACAGAAGAGAATACACTAAGGGCGGGCTTGGTCGCTCTGATCTGAGCTCGGACCCCTACCAACAGTTTGACCGCTGGTTACAGCAGGCCATTGATGCAGAGCTTGGTGACCCGACAGGCATGGTAGTTGCGACCCAAGATGAGTCTGGCTATTTGTGGCAGCGTATGGTGCTGCTTAAAGATGTGGGACCGGATAAAGGCTTTGTATTCTTTACAAACTATTCAAGCGCCAAGGCGCAAGCAATCGATTATAACCCGCGTGTGTCGCTGCATTTTCCGTGGAACGAGTTGGATCGACAGGTTATTGTCGGTGGTGTGGCGAGCAAAATTTCGAAATTCGAAACGGCTCAGTATTTTTTGTCACGCCCTCGCGATAGCCAGCTGGCGGCTTGGGCGTCGCAGCAAAGTCGTCCTATCTCGGCTCGCTCAGTACTCGAGCAACAGCTGAATGCCATGAAAGAAAAATTCAGCCATGGCGATGTTCCGGTGCCTGATTTTTGGGGTGGGTATCGCGTGGTGCCGGATCGCATCGAGTTTTGGCAGGGAGGTGTTAACCGCCTCCACGACCGGTTTCGGTATTATCGTGAAGGCGAGAACGCTTGGTGGATTGAGCAGTTGCAGCCCTAGTGTCTCTATTCCTGGTCGGTCGGTACGACTTGGCGTTGATCTACATAACGACAGTATTTCGGTAGCCCTAGCAGTTGGCGGCGAACCAAGTCGAGAGTACAGGCGGTGACCATCGTCTGAAAAAGCTGCCGTGACAATGGCCACAAAAGTCTGAGCGTCTGCAAGGTATTTCTCGACCCATAGGCAACCCAAACCGTGCCTACGGGCTTTTCGTCGGTTCCACCATCGGGGCCCGCTACACCGCTTACCGCGATGGCGTAGTCGGCGGATGCCTTTCTCAGGGCGCCCTCAGCCATTTGTCGCACGACAGGCTCGCTAACAGCGCCGTGGCGTTGTAAGTCATTTTCGGCGACCCCAAGCACGCTCGCCTTGATGGTATTGTCGTAGGTGACAAAGCCGGCATGAAAAGCTGCCGAGGCGCCTGGGATTTGAGTTAAAGCGCTAGCGATTAGCCCGCCGGTGCAAGACTCTGCGGTCGTGATGGTTTGCTGGCGTTCTTGCAACAGTTTCAATACGGCCTCGGCGAGTGTGGTATCGCCTTCACCCACGATATGGTCCCCAAACAGGGTGTGGATGTATTGCACACAGCGTTCTTGGTCTTGATGGTAGCTGTCGTCGTGTATGGTGAGTTTCACCTCCATTTGCGGTGCGCTGGCGCGAAAGCCCAACTCTACGGTGTTGGGCCAGTCAAAATCACCGTTGTTAATAAGTTGTTGAGCGTTAGATTCGCCTAATCCAAAGGTTTGTAAGCGCCGCACTGTGGTACGCTGCGTTAGGTCAAATTTAGCGCTAATGCGCTCGATAATAATGGGCATCATGTGGCGCATTTCGCTCGGAACGCCGGGGGTTGCAAATACTCGGGTACCCTTATGCTGTAGGTCGATACCCGGCGCCGAGCCGGTTGCGTTTGGGATAATGTTGGCACCGGATGGAATTAGCATTTGCTTTTTGTTTGCGTCGTTGAGCGCTTGGCCTCGGCGTTCACACCAAGCCTCAAGTTGTGCCTTCGCATCGGGGTGTATTTGCAAAGCACTGTCGCTAAAAACCGCTAAAGCTTCGGATGTTAGATCGTCGACCGTGGGTCCCAAGCCACCATTCATTATAACAATGTCAGCCGTAGCACTCATGCTGTTTAGCTCGATCAAAAGTTGTTCTAAGTTGTCGTTGACGGTGACTCGGCGGCTAATTTTTATGCCAATAGTCGCTAGCTCACGGGCCATATAAGCTGAGTTGGAGTCGATGGTGTCGCCTGCCATCACTTCGTTGCCGGTCATTAATAGTTGAACGTTGAGTGCTGTCATCAAGATCTCCTGCTGTGCGCGTTAGTGTAACAATCGGTCACTAAATAACTACTCAAAACTGATTGGCCCGTGTTAAGTTTTTTCTAAGCGAAGACGTGGAACAATGGTGTTATGAAAAGATACTTCCGATTGACGCTACTAATATTATTGATTTCGGCGCCATTGGCGCAGGCCGAACCAGAAGACTCAACCATCGAACCGCAGCGGGCTGTTTGGCTGGATCTCGCGCACCAGTCGGCGACCGCAAGGGTCGACAATATGGCACTTTGGATTGATGGGGTTTTTGGTGACCAGATTACCGAGGATGAGGCCCTCGCGAAAAGCTATCTACGAGTGATAGGGCGCTACGGCTGGAACGAAAACGCTAACAACGCAGAGCATCTTCGTCTACGGGGTACCTTGTATCTGCCGAACATCAATGATCGACTGGCTTTGATGTTCGATGACGATAATGCGAGCGGCGAGGAATCGGAGACCATGCCGGGTGCCGGAAGTGAGTCACCTGATTTTGGTGTTCAGTGGCGTCTGTTGAAACAGAATTTCTCTCGTGTTGATCTGACCGCGCACTGGCGTGATTCAGGGATACGCCCCGGTATACGCTATCGCAACCAGCTACCGGTTACAGATGATGTATCCATGCGCTTTTATCATCGCTTTGACTACGGTAAAGACGGTTGGGAAACCTCCTCTGAGGTTATGCTTGATAACAAAGTCTCAAGCGGGCACCTGTATCGCTGGCGAACGCGTATTGATACCACCCTTGGGGACGAGCCCACTTCATGGCGCACGGTTTTGCAATCTAGGCATGCAAAAGGCGAGGGCGCGTCGCTGCATGCTCGTCAATGGTTTATCGGCTTGGCAGGGAAAGGGAGCGTGGACTTGGAGGATGCCGCTAAATACATTGGTATAACGTGGCGCAGATCGTATGTTCGTGATTACCTTTGGTTTGAGGTCGAGCCTCGCTATACCTGGCAGTCCGCTTTGTGTGATTGCGATACTGCATCTGTGCAATTGCGCGTGGAAGTTTTACTTTTTGACCCTGAATGACGCTCGCGTCTCGCCACGAAGGAATCCAGCTGTTAAGGTGTGGGGTTCTAAAAATAGGGGGAAAGATCATGAGCGACAACACCGAATTTACAACCGATGAACAAAAAGTCAGCTATGGCTTTGGTCTGCAATTTGGCGATCAATTACGTAAAAATCAATTCGAAGGCATGGATATTGGTGCTGTAATTGCGGGCGTTCGAGATTGGTTTACCGATGGTGCCAGTAAGCTATCTGACGCTGACTTAAACCCGGCCTACCAAGCTGTGCAAGCTAAGCAGCAAGCCGTTCAGGCCGAGCAAAGCGCCGCTCAAAGTGCGATTGCCGACCAATTTATGACACAGAATGCAGCGCGCGACGGCGTTACTAGTACCGAATCGGGTTTACAGTACGAGGTGCTGGAATCAGGGGCTGGCGCGACCCCAAGCAAAGAGTCCAGCGTTGTTGTGCACTACCACGGCACCTTTATAGATGGCTCTGTGTTTGACAGCTCGGTGCAGCGCGGAGAACCAGCGACGTTTGGTGTGACACAGGTTATTCCGGCGTGGACAGAAGCGCTGCAGCTTATGTCGGTGGGTGACAAGTGGCGCGTGTTTGCTCCGCCACATTTAGCCTATGGTGAGCAGGGCGCGGGTGATGCTATTCCACCCAATACCGCGTTAATATTTGAAGTCCACTTGCTCGGGATTGAATAAGGAGCCGACAACGGTGATCAGTCAGTTGAATTTACCCAGAATTCTTCGAGTTGGGGGTGGGGCAAGTCAAGAGCTAGCCGCAACCCTCTTGCAGTTAGGGCTGTCAAAGCCCTTAATAGTGACTGACCCATTTATTCGTTCGTGTCCGTTTTTTGATACGATTTTCGATGCTGTGCCTGGTGTCGATGTCGCCACCGATGTCTTTGCTGACTGCGTGCCCGATCCGACCACCGATTCGGTGCGCGCCGGATTGTCGGCGCTGAACGTGGATAATTACGACTGCCTTGTCGCAATTGGTGGTGGCAGCTCTATGGATACGGCCAAGGCGATGGCTGCCATGCAGAGCCGTTCTGAGCCCATGCGGCAATACAAAGTGCCGTTTGCATTAGATTCAGGTTTGCCGATTATCGCTATTCCCACGACTGCGGGAACCGGATCCGAGGTCACCAAATTTGCGGTAATAACCGATACCGAAACACAAGAGAAGATGCTGTGGATTGGTTTAGCGTTAATGCCAGTTGCTGCTCTAGTCGATTATGAACTGACTATGGATATGCCCTATCGTTTAACTGCAGATACAGGCCTAGATACGCTATGTCACGCGCTAGAGGCCTTTGTGAGCCGGAAAGCTAATGCCTTTACCGACCCAATTGCTTTAGATGCCATGCGCTCGGTAGTAGCGTATTTGCCCAAAGCGTGCGCCGACCCTAGTGATCGAGAAGCGCGCGAGGCAATGATGTTGGCGGCCACTCAAGGCGGCGTTGCTTTTGCCAATGCTTCGGTTACCTTAATACACGGCATGAGTCGGCCAATAGGTGCACACTTCCACGTACCACATGGTTTAAGTAACGCCATGCTGTTACCAGTCGTCACCGCTTGGTCGGTACCCGGCGCTCAGGCTCGCTACGCAATCGCATCTCGGCACATGGGTTTCGCGGCTCACGACAGTGAGAATAGTGCAGCCTGCGAGGCATTAGTCAGTGGCTTGCGTCGGCTCTGCTCGGACTTAAGTGTTCCAACCCCCGCGAGTTTCGGTATTGACCCTGACAGCTGGCACGCGAATTTACCCTTGATGGCTGAACAGGCATTGGCATCGGGTTCGCCGAATAATAACCCTCGTGTACCTTCTGTCGAGGAAATTGTCGATTTGTATCGACAAGTGTTTTCGTAAAAACTTGCTTCGAATGCGGATTTCCACACATCATAAGCAGACAAAGTAACTTTAAGTGGGAACAGTCATGATTTCAGATTCAAATCTGATTTGGGTAGACATGGAAATGACGGGTTTAGAGCCCGATCAAGATGTGGTTATCGAGATAGCAACGATTGTCACCGACAGCGAGTTGAACACATTGGCGGAAGGTCCGGTCATTGCAATTCATCAGTCCGATGCCATTCTTGCGGGAATGGACGAATGGAATACTACCCACCACACAGCCTCCGGTTTAGTAGATCGAGTCCGGGCCAGTGCTTCGGATGAATATGCTGCAAGTCTCGAAACCATTGCCTTTTTAGAGCAGTGGGTCCCTGCGGGCAAGTCACCAATGTGTGGCAATACAATTTGCCAAGATCGTCGTTTTATGGCGCGCCACATGCCTACATTACAGGCCTACTTTCACTATCGTAATTTGGATGTGAGTACCTTAAAGATTTTGGCTCAACGTTGGGCACCTGCAGTTGCCGATGGTTTCGTGAAACAGGGAGCACATTTGGCTCTAGATGACATTCGCGAATCAATCGAAGAGTTGCGCTACTACCGCGAAAAAATACTGACCTGTTAGAGGTCGGGGAAGAGGTGATTATTCGAAGTGGGAAAGCGTAAATTAACCAAGCAGCAAGCGTGGCGAATTCAAAAAATTCAAGACGAACGCAGTAAGCGCTCGCAAAAACGAGACGATAAAGCCGATGATTTGCTCGTCGGTGGTGAGTTAGGCGACGAGCAAGAAGGCCTTATTATTTCGCATTTTGGCACCCAGGTGGAGGTGGAGGACGCCAGTGGCGAGCGGCAGCGTTGCTTTATTCGCGCCAATTTGCCCGCCTTGGTCACCGGCGACCGAGTAGTGTTTTGTGCTGGTGAATACGCAGGCGTCGTAGTTGCGTTGCACGAACGTCGAACCATATTGAAGCGTCCAGATCCTTACACAGGGCTCAAGCCCGTTGCTGCCAACATTGATCAAGTTGTGGTTGTAATTGCGCCCCAACCAACCCCTTATGCCGATCTAATCGATCGCTATTTGGTGGCGGCGGAAACGGCCGGCATCGAGCCTCTGCTTTTGCTGAACAAGACCGATTTGTTGGGCCAGCCCGAGCTGAAATATACGGTTGATGCAGTGCTTGAACCTTACAAAGCCTTGGGTTATCGAGTGGTGACAACCAGCGCGAATCGCGCCGATTTATCGGCTTTGGTCGATGTTTTGCAAGACCACGTGAGTGTGTTCGTTGGACAGTCGGGAGTGGGTAAATCGTCTTTAGTGAACTCATTGTTGCCTGCGGCCGCACTGCGCACCAGCGAATTATCGCAATACAATCAAAAAGGACAGCACACCACGACGACAGCGCGTTTGTTTCATCTGCCCACTGGTGGCGTATTGATCGACTCCCCCGGAATTCGTGAATTTGGCTTGTGGCACATGAGCCGCGCTGAGTTAGAGCAAGGCTTTCGAGAGTTTGCGCCGTTTTTAGGGGCTTGCAGATTCCGAGATTGTAAACACGAGGCGGAACCTGATTGCGCTTTAATTGCTGCCGTTGACGGTGGGCGTATCACCGAGGCTAGGTTTCGCAGTTATCAAATTTTGGTCGACGCATTAGACGCCGACCGCCCTGTTTAAACATTAATTCTAGAGGCTATACACTCGCCCATACGGATATCATTGCCCGCTTGGCACCAGGTCTCCCAAGCGATTTGCTCTTTACCAAATAACAAAATGACGGTCGACCCCAGTTTAAATCGGCCGAGCTCGTCGCTTTGCTTGAGTTCGACAGCGGGTGCTGGCTGAGCGTAATGGCGGGTAATAATTTGTGACCCCGGGGGGGCGACTTGTCCCTCCCAAACAGTTTCGATACCTGCTACGATCATGGCGCCCACTAAGACAGCTGCCATCGGGCCCGCCTCCGTATCGAATAGACACACCAAGCGCTCGTTGCGAGCAAACAGCCCGTCGACATTCTCGGCTGTGGTTTGGTTTACCGAGTACAGGTCACCTGGGATGTATCGGGTGGCTAGCAACGAGCCTTGAATGGGCATGTGAATACGGTGGTAGTCTTTGGGGCTTAAGTAAATGGTAGCAAAGTCGCCATCTTGAAAAAGCTCGGCCCATGCTTCGTTGCCCCCAAGCAAGCTTGTGGTAGTAAACGACTTGCCTTTAGCTTGGAATATCTGGTCGTCGTTGATCTTACCTACCTGGCTAAAAGCGCCGTCAGCAGGGCTCAGTACATCCGCAATCGCTAGCGGTCGCGCGCCGGGCTTTAATGCGCGGGTAAAAAATTCATTAAAGTTGGCGTAGGCTTCAGGGTAGGGCGCGAAGGCTTCCTCCATATTAACCTTGTAGCGTTTAATAAAAGCTCTGATCAAAGCATTCTTAAGCCATTTTGGATATTTAAGTTCAGCAAGGCGCCCCACCCAGCGAGACAATAGGTGTTGAGGCAATAGGCGTTGAAGTAAAATAAAAGGCGACATAATCAAATCCGCAGGTACCACGTAAACCCTAAGTATATAGAGTTTCTAAAGGCAACGGTGAGTCAGATTTTGGTTTGAATCTGAAAATTTCGGTACTTTTGCGCTAGCGTGCTTGATTCGCCAGGCGATGTATCACGCCCTGTGCATTTAGGGCCAAATCTTGGCTAAGACTTTCTAATACCGTTGTTGCCTCTTGCTTGCTCAATGCCTGGGTTAAGTTGTGCAGGGTAATGTTCTGTAGTTGTTCGGCTGCAAGCTCAATATCGGTAATTTTGGCGTAGGCACCAATTTGTTGTTTTAGGCTTTGCGCTGTTCGCACATCAAACGCGATACGGCCGTAATGGGTGGGGTAAATCCACAGAGGCTTGCTAGCGGTGATGCTATCGATGGATTCCTGGTAGTAATCGGGCCAAAATTGAGTGGGGGTGGTGGCCGGCAAGGCAAACGGCCAATCGCCCGTTTGCATGTTTGGATAGCAGATGCCGAAGGTGTCGCCTGTAAACCAGCCGCGGCTTCGTTCGTCCCACAAGCAGAGGTGGTGATCCGCATGACCGCGCGTGTGATGAGCAGTGAGTATACGCTGACCAATATGCACTGAGTCCTGATCTTCGAGAACCGTTACGCGACTCTCGGGCACAGGCATCAGACGGCCATAGAGTGCATCAAACGCATCCCCGTAAACGCCCCGAGCAGATGCCTCAAGGCGGGAGGGGTCGATCAAGTGGCGGGCAGCTTTGGGGTGGCAGTAGACTCTGGCGTTAGGCATCGCCTCAATCCACTGTCCCGCGGCACCAGCGTGATCTAGGTGTGCGTGAGTGGGAATAACAGCGCTGAACTGGTTAAGGTTAAACCCCAAAGCCTCTATTCGTTCAATCATTGCCGGTAAGGCAGGGCCCGTGCCGGTTTCTACTAGCGCGCATTCCGCTTCATCTTGTACGATGTAGGCGCAAGCGATACCTGGCGCAACATAGTCTGTGTCGATACAAAAAATGTGGTCCGGGTAGCACTGCGTATCCATGCTTTGTCTAGTCTCTTTGTCAGATGGCGTTGGCGACAAGACTATTTGTTATTAGCGTGAAGGTCAAAATTCCCGCAAATAACCGTCGGGTTGACTAAGGCGGCAGGTTAAAATTTAAAAAACACAACAATGGTATCGCTATGAAACCAGTATTAAGACCGCACGTTTGGCTAGTAGGTTTGCTCCTTTGTTCCCTGACCAGTTGTTTTGCCAGCGAGCAGGCGCCACCTGATTTTGCCGCTATCGAAAACGTTCAAGCGCGCAAAGCGGCATTCTTTAATTATCTTCAACCGATTGCCACCAAGGTGAACACTAAAATTTTGGAAGATCGAGGCCGCCTCTTGGGTATTGCAGAGTCCAAAGATACTATTGGTTGGTGGGATAGACGTTTTTTGAAGCAAGTTGCAGAACGCTACGATGTGGATCCTGGCGACTTGCACATACTCTTGCGTCGTGTTGATGTCGTACCCATCAGTTTATTGTTGGCGCAAGCGGCCAATGAGAGCAACTGGGGGCGGTCTCGATTTGCCACCAAGGGTAAAGCGCTGTTTGGTCAATGGTGTTTTTCCCCGGGTTGTGGCATGGTGCCAAAAGGGCGTCCAAAAGGTCAGACCTACGAGGTTCGATCGTTTTCGAATTTTCGGGATTCGGTTAGAGCTTACGTACACAACCTTAATACCGGTGATGCATATCGTGAGCTGCGGCTTATTCGAGAGCAAGAGCGTAAGCGATTAAGTAGCCCCAAAGGCGTCGAGTTGGCAGAAGGGTTGACTCGTTATTCGACACGTGGCGAAGAATACGTGAAAGAGATCCAGTCCATGATTCGGTTTAATAAGTTGGATCGTTTTGACGATCTAACGTCTGCTTGCTCGCACTCCGAAATGGAACACCTCTGCTAGACATAAAAAATAGGGATAAACATGAGTCAGGTTATTAAGCGTTGGCATGAACTTGCCAAAAATCACACCAGCGAAGGCTTACATGACATGTTGGCCGACGAGGTGGTATTCCACTCGCCGGTAGTGCATTCACCTCAGGAAGGGCGGGCAATAACTCACGCGTATTTATCTGCGGCCTCCCACGTGTTGATGAATGAGTCATTTACTTATGTCCGAGAAATCATCGGGTCAAATGATGCAATGCTAGAGTTCAAACTAGAGCTCGAAGGTATCCATGTAAACGGTGTAGATATTATTCATTGGAATGACGATGGCAAAATCACCGACTTTAAGGTGATGGTGCGCCCACTCAAAGCTATTGATGTGGTGCGCAATCAAATGGCCGCGATGCTAGAGAATATGGCCAAGGCAAGTTAAGCTGCCCTGGCCTGCGAGCGGCTACAGTTGCTCTTCTGCAAAAGCAGCGAGGCGCGAACGCACAATGCCACCTATGGTCATAATGCCCGCATGGGCGTAAGGCTTGCTTTTCTCGACGAGGTAGGTGAGGCCCGAGCTTAGTGGCGATATATATTTGTTGTCGATTTGCGCGAGGTTGCCAAGCACCACAATTTTTGAATCGGACCCAACCCGCGAGATAATCGATTTCAACTGAAACTGGGTTAGTCCTTGAGCTTCGTCGATAATGATATAGGCATTGTTGAAGGATCGGCCGCGCATGAAGTTGAGCGATTTAAATTGAATGTTGGCACGTTCTTTAACGTAGTCGATCGATCCGGTCGTGGATTCATCGGCGCCATGCAAAATTTCGAGGTTGTCGTCAAACGCGGCTAGCCATGGCGCCATTTTTTCTTCTTCTGTGCCGGGCAAAAAGCCAATGTCTTCGGCGATTGGTGGCGTTGATCGAGCCACAATCAGTTTGTTGTATTTGCCACCCTCTAAAATGGCGTGCAAGCCGTAAGCCAGCGCAATTAATGTTTTACCCGATCCCGCAGGCCCTGTTAGCACCGTCATGTCAATGTTGCTGTCATCCAGCAGGGCCATCGCCATAGCCTGTTCGAGATTGCGCGGTGTCAGTCCCCAAAATTGCCGATTCATTAGGTGATGTCGATCTTCGACCCTGAGGTATAGGTGCTGGCTGTCCATGCGTTTTACACAAGCTATGAACTCTTGATCATCGTAGATGAATTGATTGGGGTAGGCCTCAGGTAATACATCATGAGGCACGCGATACAGCGTCGTATCGCCCTCTCGCAGGGTTTCTACTTCGGCTACGCCAGACCAAAAATCACCCTCGATTTTTGTCCAGCCCCGCGCTAGTAAGTCAATGTCGTCGAGGACTTTGTCGCGGCGGTAATCTTCTACATGCAACAAACCCGAGCCTTTGGCTTTTATTCGCATGTTGATGTCTTTGGTCACCAAGCAAACAAAGTTGTTTTCTGAGGCCGCTTGAATCCGTAGGGCGACATTGATGATCCGGTTGTCGTTGCTATGGGCTTCTTTGATACTTAAAAAAGGTACGTCGCCGTCATCGTCAATAATCTGGTCTGCATAAACCGATAGATTCCCTAAGGGGCCAGAGACCGCTGAGCCTGGTATTTCAAGGCCCGCTTGCAATTCTGCTGGCGTGGCACCCTCGACAATCTTTTCGATAAGGTTAATGGCAATTCGTGCCTCGCGACTGACGGTTTTATCGCGACGATCTTTAATATCATCGAGTTCCTCCAAAACGGTCATGGGAATGACGACATGGTGTTCGTTAAAGGCGGTGATGGCGTTGGGGTCGTGAAGCAGGACGTTGGTGTCTAAGACGTAGATTTTTTTGGGTGAAGAGGTCAGGGGGGTGGGTTCAACTCGAAGCTTGGGCGATACCGACATGCAGCGTTCCTTTTCAAGAAGATTCGGTTTTAGTCTCTGCGGGCTTATACGTGCTGTCAACAATAAAATCGTGCTTTCGTTAATTTGCGTTAAAGCCGCGTATAATCACTGACAGCCCGGAGTTTTTCCGTTATGCTTTTTCTTTTTTGTGAAAAGCTCTCCATGCTAGATAAAGATGCGTTGGCCAGCCTTAAAGGCCTAAAATCGCAGATGGAGGCGGAAAAAGAGCGAGTTGATGCAACCATCAAAGGTACTCAATCTCGCTACGGTTTTGCCGTACTGGATGATGGGCGTGAAATTTTTGTTCCGCCCGATGAAATGCTTAAAGTACTTCCAGGTGACCGCGCGCGAGTGTGCGTTCATCCGGGCCGAGAAGGTAAACCTGTCGCCGACATTGAAAAACTCATCGAAAGCCCTATGGGCGAGTTCGTTGGTACCTGTGTGACCAAAGGCAAAGCGTTTTTCGTGCAGCCCGACTGCGGTAATCTAACTCGCTGGTTGTTTGTTCCGCCCCACGCTCGCAATGGTGCCAAGGCGGGTGATCATGTTCGGTGTGCAATATTACGTCACCCCATCAAAGACGGTAAGCCGCAAGCGAAAATCCTGCGTGCGTTGGGCAATAGCTCGACTCCCAGTATCGAAAACCAATACGCGGTGGCATGCTTTGGTCTAGACGACGAGTGGTCTCCGGCCTTGAATAAAGAGGTAGAGGCCTTGGTGGAAGCGGGTATTGACCTAGAGGGCCGCGTGGATCTAACGGGCTTGGGGTTTGTGTCGATCGATGCCGCAAAAACGCAAGATATCGATGACGCCTTATACGCCGAAACGACCGCCGATGGATGGACTCTGTACGCTGCTATTGCAGACCCTGCAGATTACATTAAGCCCGGGTCCAAGCTTGATCAGGCTATTCGTGCGCGTGCTACCTCGGTTTATTTTCACGGTGATGTCATTCCAATGATGCCAGAACTATTGGCACAACAAACCTGCGCTCTGGTTGAAGGTGAGCCGCGGCCGGCCCTGGTTTTAAAGGCGGACATCAAGAACGATGGTGAAATAACCCAATTTGAATTTATCGAAGCGATTATCAAATCGCACGGCAAGTTAAGTTACTATGCGGTCGATCGCTATCTGTCGGGTAATAACGAAGACCCGGTGATGCATACTTCTGCGGTCGAGGCTTTGTATCAACTGTATCGAGTTTTAAGAGAGCGGCGCTCTGCCAATGAGCTGGTCATGGAAGATCGCCAAGAGTTTCGCTGGGTACTAAACGACCAGAAGCAAATCGAATCGATCGAGCCCAATGAAAAACTGACGTCTCAAAAGCTGGTAGAAGAATGCATGGTAGTGGCGAATCGGTGTGCAGCTCAGTTCATGTTAGAGCGGCAAAGTAGTGGTCCTTTTGTCACCCACAGTGGCTTCAGAGTCGACCGATTGGATGAAGCTAAGCAGTTTTTCGAGAGGTTTGCGCCCGAGCTTCTTGAGGTAGACCCCACTACGGTTGCAGGGTATCGCCAGATAATGGCAACGCTTGTCAGCAGTGAGCATGAATTGCCATTGCGTCAAATGGTTAACCGTTTGCTTACGCGTGCTAACTTGACTACGGTAGGTGGTGCGCATATGGGTATGGCTTTGCCGGCTTATACCAACTGTACGTCACCTTTGCGCAAGTACGCCGATTTGTTGGTTCATCGACAGATAAAAGCCTTGTTGCGCCACCAGACTGATGCCGGCATCGAGCAGTCTGTACTGGAGGGTTTAAGTAAGAGTATTCAAACGGCGCGAGACGCGTGTGTATACGCCGAGCGCTGGTTGGCGGCCAACTACTTGAAAAAACTAACAGGATTTAAGCGGCAGACGTCTTTAGGTGCAGTGGTTGCACAAATCAGTAGTAGTGGTTTTATTGCCCGCCTGACCGACTCGGGTCTTGAGGGGTTTGTGGATTTGCGCAAGGACCCTGAGAAATTTAGTTTTGATAAGTGGACGGCGAGCTTGACTTCAACTACGCGTCGCTTTCAGCTGTCGCAAGCGGTCGAGGTCTACTGCGTAGGTTTTGACCCAAAAACTCGCGTGATCAATTTCGAATTAGTGCCCGCGTGTGGTTTGAAAGCAGATAGCTGACCCCAACCGTTATGATTGGCACAATCAGACCGCTCAAGCAGCGGTTTTTTTTTGCCTTGTAGCAAAGAGGCTGAAACTATTTGCAGTTCAGGGTTCGCTGGGCTACCCTGCTTTGGTAAGGCCACATGACCGGTCGTGCTTCGATGTATGAGTGCCACGCAATTTTGTTCTAGCGGCATGTTTTTAGCGAAAGGTAATCCGCTTAGTAGTGCAGTAATTTTCGGGTATGATACGAGCAAATATGTTATGAATAGCTCTATGAAAATACAGTCGATTAAGCAAGAACGTTTGTACTTGAGAGTTGCTGACCAACTGGCAGAAAAAGTAAGCAACGGCGAGATCAAAGAAGGTGAGCGCCTACCATCCGAGCGCGATCTCGCAACCCTATTTGGGGTAAGCCGCCCAACCATTCGTGAGGCCATGATTGCCCTAGAGATTGCTAATCTAGTGGAGATCCGCTCCGGGTCTGGAGTTTATGTGAAAACGCCCGACCTTAGCGGAACGGCAATCCCCCATGACGCCCCGGGGCCTCTTGAGCTTATCGAGGCTCGTTATTTTATCGAGGGTGAGGCGGCGGCGCTGGCTGCTCAGAGGGCGAATGATACTGATTTGGCCTTAATTGCAGGTGCCTTGGATGATATGGCGGCGGAAAACGAAGCTTCCGATGCACACGAAGACGCGGACGAGGCATTCCACACCCTGATCGCGATGGCGACCAAGAATAGCGCGATGATTGCTATGATCGAGCGACTTTGGGAGTGGCGAACCACAACGGCCATGAGTATGTTTTTTCACGAACAGCAGCGTCAGAGTGGTGTTCAGCCATCGGTTGAAGATCATCGCCAAATTTACGAGGCGATTCGGCGCCGCGATCCAGATTCCGCACGTTCGGCGATGCATTCTCACTTGGGAAGAGTGTTGGCTCAGATTGTCGATACCGATCCCGGCTCAGGTGGTGTGGAGTGAGGTTTTTTTAAAATCGCTTGATTGGTAAGGCCACTTTACCGATAATGGTCATAAAGCAACTTTGTGCTATGGCAAGGAATAGGCGATGTTAGAAACGTGGCGATGGTTCGGCCCCTCCGATCCGGTGACCCTAAGTCAAATCCGGCAAGCTGGTGCAACCGGCATCGTATCTGCCTTGGATCATATCCCCACAGGTGAAGCTTGGCCCTTAGCCGACATACTGGAACGTAAAGCGATTATCGAAGAGGCCGGCCTAGCTTGGTCGGTAGTGGAATCTGTCCCCGTTCACAACAATATTAAATCGCGCACTGCCGACTATGCGCGCATGATCGAAAACTACAAAGAATCGCTGCGCAATTTAGGCAAGGCAGGCGTGCGCACGGTGTGCTACAACTTTATGCCTGTAGTCGACTGGACTCGCACCAGCCTATCTTACAAGCTTCCCAATGGCAGCGTGGCGCTAAAATTTGAAATGACCGATTTTGCCGCTTATGACCGCTACGTGTTGCAACGCGCGGGTGCCGAAACTTCATACACCGCCGAGATTTTAGCGAAAGCTGAGGCGCGTTTTGCGCAGATGGCCGAACAAGATGTGCAGGCGCTTGAGACCAATATCATCGCTGGACTGCCTGGCGGCGAGGGCTCTTATGATCGCGCCGGCGTAAAAGCCGCGATAGAGCGGTTTGCAGAACTCGATAACGAGACCTATCGCAGTCACCTATTTGCCTTTTTGGACGAGGTTATTCCGGTAGCGGAAGAGGGGGGGGTGGTCATGGCAATACACCCTGATGACCCTCCGTTTTCGCTATTTGGCTTGCCTCGCGTTATGTCCACGGCAGATGATGCGCGCCGTCTGACAGAGCATCTTCAAAGCCGCGCTAATGGTATTACGATGTGTGCTGGAAGTTTTGGTGCACGAGCTGACGCCGATTTAGTGAGTTTAGTGAAAGCCTTTTCTGATCGCATTTATTTTGTTCATTTGCGCAATATCAAGAAAGAAGCTGACGGCTCGTTTATGGAGTCAGAGCACTTAGATGGCGACAACGATATCGTCGGTATCGTGGATGCGCTGTTGGATGAAGAAAATACCCGTCGTGCGCAATCAGAAAACTGGCTACCCATACCCATGCGTCCTGACCATGGGCACACCATGGACGTCGACCGCCAAACCAATACGACTCGCCCAGGCTATTCTTACGCAGGACGCCTGCGTGGTTTGGCTGAGTTGCGCGGTGTTATTCACACCCTGGCTACCCTGAAAAAAGTCGCGGGATAAGTATGTCTGAAACGGTGCCCGGGATTGTTCACATAGGCTTGGGCGCCTTTCATCGCGCTCATCAAGCGGTTTATCTGCAGTTATATTTCGATCGCACTGGCGATGACTCTTGGCACATTTGTGCAGCCAATATTCGCTCTAATCAAACGATCGTCGATGCGTTTCAAAAGGCTGGGCACTGTTACCCGGTTGTGGCTTACGAGACGGAAGATGCGGCCACGGTGACGGATGTGCGAATATTAAGCAGTACGCTGTTCGCCGGTGCTGACAAATCCGCTTTGTTGCAGCGATTAATCGACCCTGCAACGCGGCTAGTGACCCTAACGGTAACCGAAAAGGGTTATGGTTTAATGTCGAATGGTGAGGCCCTGAACCAGGACGATCCTGCGATCGCTTCTGACGTGCAAAGCATAGATGGGCCTACATCGGTACCTGGCTTGCTATTGGCGGCAATACGCGCGCGAGTGCTCCAGAGGGTTGCACCCTTTACCGTGTTATCTTGCGACAACCTGCCGCACAATGGTCGACGTGTTCAAACCGCCGTGCGTCTGTTAGCCGAGCGGCATTATCCAGAGCTTGTAGACAGCATTCAGGCCATGAGTTTTCCATCGAGCATGGTGGACCGCATCGTACCAGCTGTGACTGATGAGGCTATCGCGAAATCCGTGCGCTGGGTTGGTAAGCAGGACTCACTTGTTGTCGTCACCGAGCAATTTTCGCAGTGGGTTGTCGAAGACAATTTTTCCAATGGTCGTCCTGACTGGGAGGCCGACGGTGTGACTATGGTTGACGACGTTGAACCCTACGAGACGATGAAGCTGCGTCTGCTCAACGGCGCGCACTCGCTATTGGCTTACGCGGGACTATTGCTCGGGCACGCCACGGTGGATCAAGCGGTTAACGACCCCGCTTTACGTGCTTTGGTGCTTGCCTATTTTGACGAGGCCCGTGTCGTCGTTAAGGTTGCTGTTGATCTGGATGAATACTGCAATGCCTTGCTTAAGCGCTTTGCGAACAATAGTTTGCATCATAAGTTGTCCCAGATCGCGATGGATGGCTCCCAGAAGCTACCTCAGCGCTGGTTGCGTGGCGTTATTGATCGACGGAAGCAGGGGCTAGATTCACCCGTGGCCGCTTTGGCTTTGGCCTGCTGGATGGCCCACCTGCGCGGAGCGGGTGTGCAAGGCGCATCATACCCAATTAACGACCCTCTAGAGGAGAGTCTAAAGCAGTGTGTCGACGATGAGCCGAGTGCTTATGTCACTAAACTTATGGCCTTAGATGGGCTGGTGCCCCCAGGTTGTCGAGACGACCATGTGTTTATCGCTCAGCTCTTGGCAAGCTTCTCGCGAGTAAGGGGTTGTGCGACCACATCAGCGGTGACACTTGTGCTAGCGGACGCGACGTCGTAGCGCCGCGTCCGCTCGGGAGCCTACCCAAACTGTTTAATAAGTTGTTTGCCCAAGGCCATTTGGTGAACCTGGTCTGGACCGTCTGCTTGGCGGCACCAGCGTGCATAGTTGAACGCATCGGCCAAGAAGTAATCGGCCGTTAAGCCGCCAGCGCCGTGCATTTGCATGCATTTATCCAGTACGTTTTGGATTGTGCGAGGCACGCCAACCTTCGCGGCGGCAATCATGTCGCGCGCATTCTTGGCACCGACCTCGTCCATTTTGTGGCAGGCTTTAAGCACGAGTAGGCGCGACGTCTCGATGTCTATAAAGCAGTCGGCAATCGCTTCTCTAACGGATTGATGTTCGGCAAGCTGTCTGCCGAAGGTGGCGCGCTGAGTCACGCGTTGACAGGTAATTTCCAGTGCCCGCTGGGCGGCGCCAATTAAGCGCATGCAGTGGTGCATGCGGCCAGGGCCGAGTCGCCCTTGCGAAATTTCGAAGCCTCGACCTTCACCTAGTAAGATGTTTTCTTTGGGTACACGACAGTTGTCGAAACGAAGTTCGGCGTGCCCATGGGGTGCATCGTCGTAGCCCAAAGTGGTCAGTGGTCGAATGATGTGTAGCCCAGCTGTGCCCTTGGGTACTAATACCTGTGATTGCTGTAAGTGGCGGGATGGGTTGTTTGGGTCTGATTTTCCCATCACGATAAAGATCTCGGTTTTTTCGTACATTGCGCCGGTAATGAACCACTTGCGACCATTTAGTACCCACTCATCCCCATCGGCTTCTATGGACAGTTCGACGTTGGTGGCGTCGCTCGACGCCACTTGCGGTTCCGTCATGGCGTAGGCCGAGCGTATCTCGCCAGCAAGTAAAGGTCTAAGCCAACGATCTTTTTGCGCCTGGGTGCCATACTTCATGAATACTTCCATGTTGCCGGTATCAGGCGCGTTGCAGTTAAAGACTTCAGCGCTCCATGCCACGCGCCCCATCATCTCGGCGAGAGGCGCGTAGTCGAAGTTGCTCAGGCCGCCAAAGTCGGCGTACTCGCCGTGAGAGGGGGGTACGAACAAATTCCACAGGCCCTGTGCTTTGGCCTTCGCCTTGAGCTCTTCTACGATAGGAACCGGAGCAAACCGGTTGCTTGCATTAGCCAGTTGATGCTCGAAGCTTGCTTCGTTCGGGTAAATGTACTGCTCCATAAACTGCTGCAACTGTGCTTGAAATGCCTGAGATTGTTCGCTGAACTGATACATGGGCTTCTCCTTCTGGTCAGGCCACAGTATGTCGAGATGAATCCTAATACAACCGCATTTAAGCTTAACCCTGTGTGGATTTGCGGTAGGTCAAAGGCGCTACACCAATGGTACGTTTGAACAGGCGCGAGAAATACAGCGGATCGTTGTATCCCAGCTCGGCGGCAATGGCTTTGACGCTTAAGGTGCTTGCGTCCAGGAGTTCACAGGCGTATTCCATTTTCATGTTTAAAAAGTGCTGGATCGGCGAGTAACCCGTTAGGCGTTTGTAGCGGTTGGAGAAATGAAATTTCGACAAGAAGGCGGCCTGTGCGAGTTCATCTAAACTGATCTGGCTATTTAGATGCTCACGCATCAGCTGTTGCGTGGCCTCTAGATCGAGTCCTTTGGGGGCGGCTTGCTGATAGCGGGTTTGCCCAAGCTCTGTAAGCAGAAGCTTGAGTCGATTAGAGAGAGTCAAAAATGCGCTCAGATCATAGCCGGTTCTGGCGACGTCTAATAAGCCCTGGAAAGCAGAGCGCAACTGGGGGTGATTACCTGCGCGAGTAATTCGGTAGTCGGTTTGTTGAAGCAGGTAGTCGGTATAATCCTGCGCCTTGTTACCTAAATAGTGTATCCAAAATATGGTCCAGGGTTTATTTGTTAATGCTTGGTAGCTGTGGGTTTGCCCCTTGGGTAGTACGATAACATCTCCTGCTTCGATCTCGTGTCGGTTTTTGCTTACCGTTAGCTTTCCGCGACCTTCAACGCAATATATGATCAGGTAATCGTCATGAATGGGTCGCTGCATGCGATGACCTTTGGCGCTTGGGTAATAGCCTAGGGCGGTGGGATATAGATCCTCGCTAAGCGAATGTGCTTGCAAACGCTCCAGCATAAAGGCGGGGCTAACTATACGGATGCCATTGGCAGGAAGTGGCCATTGTGAAGGAGCGCTCATGCTCTAAGGCTACTCAAAAAGCACAATATAGTCCATGCATTTCCCAAGATCGGTAATATCGGAGCTGTCAGACACGTGTTAATTTAAGCGCCTGTCACTTTAGAAAGAGTAACCTACATGAAACGCGTCCCTTTGTTTATTAACGGCGAGTTTGTTCAAAGCGCTTCCGAGCAGGTCATGCCTGTTATTAATCCCGCCAACCAGCAAATTCTGGCAGAGGTGCCCATGGCAACCGCCACCGAAGTGGATTTGGCTGTGGCCTCGGCCAAGGCCGCATTTGAAACCTGGCGTTTGGTGCCGGTGGCAGAGCGTGCGCGCGTGATGATGCGCTATCAGGCTTTGTTAAAAGAGCACCATGACGAGCTGGGTGAAATTCTAGCGAACGACACGGGAAAAACCTTTGAGGACGCTAAGGGCGATGTGTGGCGTGGAATAGAAGTCGTCGAGCAGGCCGCTAATGTGCCTTCAAATATGATGGGTGAGACCGTTGCTAATGTGGCAGGCGGAATTGACACCTACAGCTACATTCAGCCCTTGGGTGTAGTGGCGGGCATTACTCCCTTTAACTTCCCAGCTATGATTCCATTGTGGATGTACCCCTTGGCGATTGCCTGTGGGAACACCTTCGTCCTTAAGCCTTCGGAGCAAGTGCCGCTAACTCCGATCCGTTTAATCGAGCTCTTTATTGAAGCAGGTGCCCCTAAAGGTGTGCTAAATATGGTGCATGGTGGTGCCGAGCAAGTCGACCAAATTTTGGCGCACCCCGATGTGGAAGCGATTTCGTTTGTGGGTTCTTCGCGCGTTGGCGAGCACATCTATAAAACTGCAACGGCAGCAGGTAAACGCGCACAATGCATGATGGGCGCAAAAAACCACATGGTGATCATGCCCGACGCTGATCGTAATTCTACTTTAAATGCTTTGGTAGGTGCCTCGGTTGGCGCCGCAGGACAACGCTGCATGGCAATTTCGGTGGCCGTATTTGTCGGCGACTCTTACGAGTGGGTCGAAGAGCTAAAAGAGCGCATGAGCAGGGCTAGACCAGGCGTCTGGAATGACACTGGTGCCAGTTATGGCCCTATTATCTCAAAAGTAGCGCATCAGCGGGTGCTGAATTTGATAACCAAAGGTGTCGAGCAAGGGGCGCGCTGTTTGCTGGATGGTCGAGATGTGCAGGTCGAAGGCTACCCAGAGGGCAACTGGGTTGGTCCTACTTTGTTTGCTGACGTCACAACTGACATGGCAATTTACCAAGAAGAAATTTTTGGCCCTGTGTTGTGCTGCATGCGGGTAGAAACATTGGATGAAGCGATTGCGTTGATTAACCGTTGCCAACTGGGTAACGGCACGTCAATCTTCACGGCTAGTGGCGGCGCTGCCAGACACTATCAAAGCGAAATTAAGGTAGGTCAAGTGGGTATTAACATTCCCATTCCTGTGCCTTTGCCGTTCTTTTCGTTTACTGGGTGGCGCGGTTCTTTCCGCGGCGACTTGCACGCTTACGGTAAACAAGCGGTGCGGTTCTATACCGAAACGAAAACTGTAACCGCCAAGTGGACACATACTGAGGGGAGTACTGGAACTCAGCCTAATATGAGTATTAATTTGCGTTAACACGAGGTTGAAGGCATGGACTTTTCCTTAAGCGATGAACAACAAGCTTATGTCGACAGCGCCAGAGCCTTCGCTCAGGCCGAAATGGCACCACATGCGGCGCGCTGGGATGCTGAGTCTATTTTTCCAGTAGAGGTGCTGCGCCAAGCGGGCGAAATGGGCTTTATGGGCATGTACACCCCAGAGTCTGCCGGCGGCTTGGGAATGTCGCGTTTAGATGCCAGTTTGATTGTTGAAGAGCTCGCCCGTGGCTGTACCACCACGGCGGCATTTTTAACCATTCATAACATGGCCACCAACATGATTGGCAAATACGCGAATCCTGAAGTTATAGAGCAGTGGTGCCCCGATTTGGTGATGGGTAACACACTTGCATCTTATTGCTTAACCGAACCTGGTGCTGGCTCGGATGCGGCGTCATTGCGCAGCAGCGCAGTACTTGATGGCGAACATTACGTGGTGAATGGCGCTAAAGTCTTCATTTCAGGCGCGGGCTCAACCGATGTGTTAGTCGCAATGCTTCGCACTGGCGATGCGGGAGCAAAAGGCGTTTCGGCGTTTCTGATTCCCGCCGATGTCGAGGGTATAAGCTACGGTAAGAAAGAAGAAAAAATGGGTTGGAATGCGCAGCCGACGCGCATGATTAGCTTTGATAATGTTCGCATACCTGTGGCGAATCGTCTTGGCAAAGAAGGGCAAGGGTTTGCCATCGCTATGGAGGGCTTGGACGGTGGCCGTATTAATATTGCGACCTGCTCAGTCGGTACCGCTCAGCAAGCCTTGGTGGAAGCGACCGCTTACGTGCAAGAACGGCAGCAGTTTAATCAAAGTATTGCAGAGTTTCAGGCGACGCAATTCCGTTTGGCTGACCTGCAAACCGAGCTGGTCGCAGCTCGCAATATGGTCCGATTGGCGGCGTTTAAGTTAGATGCAAAAGATCCGCAGGCGACGACCTACTGTGCTATGGCCAAGCGGTTTGCTACCGATGCAGGCTTTGACGTGTGCAATCAGGCGCTGCAGCTGTTCGGTGGTTACGGCTACATTCGCGAATACCCGATGGAACGGTTTGTGCGCGATACCCGGGTGCATCAAATATTGGAAGGTACGAATGAAGTCATGCGGGTTATTATTGCCCGTCGAATGCTAATGGAAGGCGCCCTGGAGGTAATTAAATGAGTAGTAGCCCATCTGAAAAAGTCAAAGTCGTTATCGAGGGCCACACGGCTCTAATCACCATTGATAATCCTGCTGCGAACACTTGGGATGTCGAAAGCTTGCCGGCTTTGCGGGAAGTCGTTTCGGCTCTTAACGCCGATCGTTCAATTTTTGCGTTGGTGATAACGGGCGCTGGCGACAAGTTTTTCTCGGCCGGTGCTGACTTGAAATTATTTGCCGATGGTGACCCTGCTAATGCCGATAAAATGGGACGGTTGTTTGGCGAAGCCTTCGAGGCTTTGGCGGACTTTCGTGGAGTATCGATTGCCGCCATCAATGGTTTTGCTATGGGGGGCGGACTCGAAGTTGCTTTAGCTTGTGATATCCGTATTGCTGAACAGCAAGCCAAAATGGCTTTGCCCGAGGCGCGCGTTGGTTTGTTGCCTTGCGCTGGTGGTACGCAACGTCTGGCGTGGTTAGTGGGTGAGGGTTGGGCGAAGCGCATGATTTTATGTAACGAGCGAGTGGACGCAACAACGGCCGAGCGCATTGGGTTGGTGGAGCAAGTGGTAGAAGCCGGTCAGGCCTTTGAGGTCGCCAAGCAATTAGCGGCGCAGGCGGCGCAACAAAGCCCAATTTCTGTGGCTATGTGCAAAGAGCTCATTCACTCGGCACGAGACAAGGCCATTGCGGACGGCTTGGTCGGTGAGCGCGATAAGTTCACCGCGCTTTTCTCGACTGAAGATCAGCGTGAGGGCGTAAATGCCTTTTTAGAAAAGCGCGAACCTGTCTGGAAGAACGCGTAATGAGTGTAATCGTTGGGGAGCATGAATGTGCGCAAGGGCGCCTTGGACATTTAACACTCGACGTGCCCAAGACTCTGAACTCACTAACACTGGATATGGTCGACACGCTGCAGGGTGCGCTAGATGACTGGCGTGACCGTGATGATATCGCGGTAATTTTCATTGATGGCGCGGGCGAGAAAGCTTTTTGTGCCGGTGGTGATGTTCAGGCTTTACGCGATTCGTCTATGGCAACTCCGGGTGGTCCTTGTGAGTACGCGGAGACCTTTTTTACGCGTGAATACCGCATGAACTACACTCTGCATACTTACCCGAAGCCCATTATTTGCTGGGGTAGTGGCATCGTCATGGGCGGTGGCTTGGGCATTCTTGCCGGCTGTGGTCTGCGTATTGTGAGCGAAACAACCCGCATAGCCATGCCAGAAGTCACTATCGCCTTGTTCCCTGACGTCGGTGGTAGCTGGTTTTTAAATCACATGCCCGGACACACGGGCTTGTTCTTGGGTATTACTGGCGCTTCGATTAATGCCGGCGACGCTCTTTACACAGGTCTTGCCAATCGCTTTATGAACAGCAACCAATATGAAACCTTGCTTAGGGATTTAACCGCCGTTAAGTGGTCAATCGATGCCAAGCAAAATGGCGATTTTGCACGCTCAGTTGTTGCTGCTTTAGCGAAGTGTGCTGACACTGAACCGCCAGAATCTGCGGTGGCAACACATCGAGCCCTGATCGACGATTTATGTGATGCCGATCAGATCTTAACCGTCTTAGATCGAATAAAAGCGAACGTGGATTCCGAGGACCGCTGGTTGGCGAAGGCCGCCCAAGGTTTGGCGCATGGGTCGCCGCTCGCCGCTTTATGGATCGCTCGCCAGTTACACGAGACAAGACACTCGTCTTTGGCCGAGGTATTCCAGGCCGAGATTCAGTTAGGTACCAACATCATGCGTCATCCTGAATTTGCAGAAGGTGTGCGTGCTTTGCTAGTAGACAAAGACCGGCAGCCTAATTGGCAATTTAAAACGCCTGAAGAGGTTCCCGCGGCCTTGCTGGACTCATTTTTTCAAGCGCCATGGGAGCAAAACCCCTTGGCTGATTTAGCGTAGTAGGAAACAAGTATGGCGAGTGTAGCGTTTATTGGTCTTGGCAATATGGGTGGCCCTATGGCCGCAAACTTACTTAAAGCCGGGCATCAGGTGTGTGTCTTTGATTTGTCAGACGCCGCTTGCGAGGCTTTGGTGGTTCAAGGTGCGGCGCGCGCGACCTCGGCCTTAAAGGCCGCCAAAGGTGTGGATTACGTGATTAGCATGCTACCGGCGGGCAAGCATGTCGCAGCGGTTTACCTAGGTGACGATGGCTTGCTGGCGAACATGGACTCGTCAACAGTGGCACTAGATTGTTCGACCATTGATGCCGAAACTGCGCGTCTAGTGGGAGAGGCCGCCGCTGAGTTGGGCATAGGATTTATGGATACGCCGGTATCGGGTGGTGTGGCCGCCGCGGCAGGCGGGACCTTAGCGTTTATGTGTGGTGGTCCAGAGGCGGTGTTCCCCAAAGCCCAGACCATTCTTGCAGGCATGGGCAGTAAAATTTTTCATGCCGGTCCCGCGGGCGCAGGGCAAGTGGCCAAAGGCTGCAATAACATGCTGTTGGCCGTGCATATGATCGGCACATGCGAAGCGCTCGAGATGGGTGCGCGTAACGGTTTGGACCCTAAAGTGCTGTCTGAAATTATGTTAGCCAGCTCGGGCCGAAACTGGTCTTTGGAAGTCTATAACCCCTATCCCGATGTTATGCCTACAGCGCCAGCCTGTAACGACTACAAGCCTGGCTTTATGGTCGATTTAATGGTTAAAGATTTGGGGTTGGCTGCACAAATTGCCGAACAATCGGGTGTCGATAACCTGATGGGTAAGTTGGCGCAATCTATGTACGAGCAACACCAAGCTCAGGGTAATGGTCCTCGCGATTTTTCCAGTATTCTCGAACGCTTGCATCGAGATTAAAGCCCTCGCTCTCTGGTGTTGTGGTTTGTTCGTTCGCCGCGGCGCTCGGATCTTTAGGTCACGACATTTTAGCGCGAAGACGCATCATTTGGTCGCTTGGCATTTACCGTTGGTCGAGTGCGAGCTAGCTTGTCGCTCGTGCTGGCGATATGCTCGCGCTCAACAAATTAAAGGAGACTGTTGTGCGTAAATTATTGGCTGTGGCGATGATGCTGAGCTTAACCGCGTGTTTTGACGTCGAGCAACGATTGGTTGTGGCGGGAGATACTGCGACTTATGACGCTTTGGTGGTGGTGAAATCCGATACTTTAGAAACCCTTGAGGATTGGAGCGAAGACGACCATTGCGATATTCAAGTCGATGAGCTGGACAATGAGCTCCCCGAAGGCGTAGAAAAGCGCGTTAAACAGCACGTCGATGAAACAGGGTTACATTGCGGTGTAACTTACGAAGGGCCGATTAGCGCCATGCGTCAACTGACCTTAAATAAGACCGGTGAGGGTAAGAGTCAATTATTTGCTATGCGGGAACTGGGTCCCGATTATTTTCGTATCGAGTCTCGTTTAGATGATTATCAAGTCGAGGTTGATGATAGCGGTATGGCTCGTGTCGCTCGCAACCTAGTGGCGCGCATGTTTAACGATTCTCATCTATCTTGGTACTTGGAAGCGCCTGCGATTCTATCGAGTAATGGTGAAATTGCCGAAGATGGCAAAAGCGTGCGCTGGAAAACGTCTTTAAGCGACATGATTAAGGGTGATGCGGAGCGGGTGTTTTACGTGGAGTTTTCAACCCACCCTACGGGCGCGATCGAGATTTAGCTGAGCTCTATGATTTCCCATTCCGAGGCGGCCGAGCGCAACAAACGACCGATCTTAAGCGTATTGTGTCAGTATTTGCCCGCGGGCGCTCAAGTGCTCGAGATCGGTTGTGGGACGGGGCAACACGCCGAGTATTTTGCGCGTAATTTGCCACAGGTTACCTGGATTCCTTCTGATAGATCCGAGTCTTTGCCTTTATCTGAAGGGCGTCTAAAGCAAGCCCAACTACCCAATTTGGTATTACCTGTAAGACCAATTGATGTGTCGGTTTTACAGTGGCCGGTGGGGGTCGTCACTGCCGTTTACACCGCAAATACTTTACACATTATGTCTTGGGATGAGGTCGAATCGCTATTCTTCGGGGTGGCTCGAGTCTTGTTACCAGGCGGATACTTTCTAACCTATGGACCTTTTAATGAGGGTGGAGTCTACACCAGTGCCAGTAATGAAGCTTTTGACCAGAGTCTGCGTGCACGAAAGCCGAGTATGGGTATTCGAGATATTGATGACCTAAAAGCACTCGCGCATAGCTGTGGACTGGCGCTTCAAGCTAAGCACAACATGCCTGCCAACAACCAAATTTTAGTGTGGACGCGCTCAAGCTAGGGGCCTACGCGTCCCAAAGCAGCTTGGCGATCATCGCGATCAAGGTCAAGTTAAGCGTCCAATAAATAAAACGCTCGCCGCGTGCGACCGAGATTTTGACGCCAAAATACGCACCTACCATGTTGCCGATGGCTAAAGCACCGCCTAAGAGCCAGACGATTTGCCCCTGAGATGCAAACACCCAAAGCGCGACAACCGAGAAAAAAGCAACAATAAAGACCTTGTGCATATTGGTTTCGACTAAAGACAAACCCATAACCCGCGACAGAATAGGCATGATCAAAAAGCCCACGCCAATTTGAATAAAGCCTCCCCAGGCGCCTGCTACAGCCATAAGCAAATGCCCAGCAATTAAACGACCTTTTGAGATAGGTGGGCGCTCACTGACCTGTTCGTTGGTTTTCCAGGAGCTTTGAAATTGCATGATAACCATGACGCCGATCATGACGCCGGCTAACACCTGATTGAACAGCTCACCTTCGAGCTTCACGCCGGCATAGGCGCCCGCAAGTGCGCCCGGGAATGTCGCGAGTGAGAGCGTAAAACTGAGTTTGAAGGCGCTGAAACCGCGGTTGCGAAAGGCCCATATTGCGGTGAGGTTCTGCAGCAAAATACCGATACGGTTGGTACCGTTTGCCACCGGTCCCGGTAAACCCAAAAAGACCAACGCGGGTACGGTCAGCAGGGAGCCCCCCCCAGCGATCACATTTAAAAAGCCCGAGGCGGCGCCCAAAAAGGCAAGTAGGGCCAGAGCTTCAGGGCTGGCTGTCATAGTACGATCTCTTCGCTGAGTGTCCGCATGGTCACAAATTCTTCTGCGGCTGTCGGATGAATGCCAATGGTGGCATCAAATTGAGCCTTGGTGGCGCCCATGTTAATAGCTATGCCTAGCCCCTGCATGATCTCGCCCGCATCGGGACCTACCATGTGTGCACCCAGAACTCTATCGCTGTCGCCGTCGACAATCAGTTTCATGAAGCTACGCTGCTCGCGCCCGCTAATGGTGTGCTTCATGGGTTTGAAGTCACTGCGATAGATTTTTAAATGAGCGTATTGTTCGCAAGCTTGCTCTTGTGTCAGTCCGCAGGTGCCGACTTGGGGCTGGCTAAATACTGCCGTCGCCACATATTGGTAATCGGGCGCGCTACCGCCTTGGCCGAACTGCTGGTTAGCAAAAGCCATGCCTTCCGCTAGCGCCACTGGCGTAAGCTCCGGTCCACCGATAATGTCGCCTAGGGCATAGATGGTAGGGACTGCCGTTTGGAACTTCTCGTTAGCGGCGATAGTGCCGTCGTTATTAAGAGTAACGCCAGTTTCTAGGGCTCCTAAACCGTCTAGGTTCGGGCGCCGGCCAATGGCATACAGCACGGCGTCAAAGTGCGCCTCGGTGCCATCGTTAAAATGCGCCAAAATTCCTTCGCCGTGTCGTTCTAAACGAGTGACATCGGTGTTCATGCGTAGATCAACTCCTGTCATTCTGACTTCATTCAGTAAATGGCGCCGAATGTCTAGGTCAAAGCCGCGCATGAACAGCTCGCCTCGGTAGACTTGCGTTACTTTAGATCCTAGTCCGTTGAATACTCCTGAAAACTCAGTCGCTATATAGCCGCCGCCAATCGTTAATAAGCGTTTGGGGAATTTTGGTAGGTCGAAGATTTCGTTTGAGGTAATCGCGAGCTCGCTGCCGGGGATGTCGGCTACAACGGGCCAGCCGCCTGTTGCGATGAGAATACGGTCAGAAGTGAGCACTTGCTCGCCGACTTCTACCGTGGTGGCCGAGGTGATTTTGCCGCGGCCATCAATCACGCTGGCGCCTGAGTTGGTCAGCATATTGCGATAGATGCCGTTAAGGCGCTCGATCTCTTTGACCTTTGCTTGGGTTAGCGTGGACCAGTCGAACTCGGGGGCATTTTTAAAGCGCCAGCCGAAGCCTTCGGCATCTTCCACTGCTGCACCAAATTCTGAAGCGTAAACGTACAGTTTTTTCGGGACACAGCCCACATTGACGCAAGTACCGCCCATGTAGCGATCTTCGATAATGGCAACTTTAGCCCCGAAGCTGGCGGCGATACGTGCTGCTCTCACGCCTCCTGAACCTGCGCCGATCACGATGAGGTCGTAGTTTGAACCCATTTTCACACCTTTTTACCGAAAGTCAGTTATTGTAGCAGTGAACTGATTGTGTCCATACTGCTAAGATCGCCGCATATTGAAGAAGGAAGACCTATGAAAAAAACCGTCGTCATAAGCGCCCTGGTTGCCGCTTTATTGTTGCTGGGTATTAATGCTGCACCTATGATGCTGGGCATCGCAACGGGCTATACCGCAAAGCAGTTGTGCTCGACTCACTTCGTGGCTGAATTGCCGGATCAGTTCATTTGGGATACTGACGTCTACCCACGAATGGAATTAATGGGTCCCCTGCGCCCTTTTCTATCGTTCGAGGTGGATGAGCCTGGTCGAGCGGTCAGCTCCTCTTTACTCGGCTTTACCTCGACCGCGCGTTACTTAGGCGCCACGGGCTGTACCTTAAACGCCCCAGAGACGGCTGATTACGTGGTGCCCAGACCTAATGTGGCAGTGCAGCCCGATGTAGGTGTACCTGAGCATTTAGTCGATTTATTTGATGAGGCATTCTCGGAACCCACGGGTGGGGCGCGTAATACGCTGGCGGTACTGGTCATGCATAAAGGCGAGTTAATCGCCGAACGCTACGCTGGTCCTGTGACTAACGCGACGCCCATGCAGGCGTGGTCGATGAATAAAAGCCTGATGGCTACTTGGGTGGGTATGCAGGTAAAAGCTGGCCGCTTGAGCACAGGTCTACCAATCAAAGAGAGCTTGCAAGCGCGTTACCCCGACCGCCCAGAGCTTTACGAGAGTCTGTTTGATGAGTTATCGCTTGAGCATTTTATGGCTATGTCCACAGGCTTAGATTTTAAAGAACATTACACACCGGGGGATGATGTCACCAAAATGCTGTATCGGGCTGATGTCGCCTGGGAAGTCCCAGTAATGCAAGGGCATATGGATGAGCCCGGGAATTTATTCCGCTACTCGAGTGGCGACACCAATGTGGTGTCTTACTTTTGGCAACAAACGCTCACCGAGCCTTATTGGCAGTGGATCGATACGCGATTTAGTCAAGTATTGGGTTTAGATGATCTTACCGCCGAGCCCGATGTGTCGGGTGTGCAGATTGGCTCTTCTTATTTGTACATGACGCCACGGGATTGGCTAAAAGTGGGTGAGTTTTGGCGCCAATCACTGGCGGGTGAGCAAACGATTTTACCCGAGGGGTGGATGGATTATGTGACTACGCCGAAGCCATCGAGCGTGCGTAAGGACTACGGTTTAGGGTTCTGGCTGAATAATGATGGCGTTGCTTTTCCGGATGCGCCCGAAAATCTATTCTATGCCGGCGGTAACAGTGGTCAGTTTGTGGTTGTGTTGCCCGAGCAAGAACTTGTTGTGGTTCGTTTGGGATTAAGCCGAGTGCATGAAGGCATGAATGCGTTGTTGGCGGGTTTGGTCGAGCGATTGGGTGATGCAGACTCAGCCCTAGACTGAGTTATACTGCAACAACGATTAATAAGGAATCATCATGAGCGAACAAGTATTAGTAGAGATTCAGGGTGGCGTGGCAACGCTTACCTTGAATCGGGCATCGGCGTTTAATGCGATCAGTTTGGATCTGGCAAAGGCCCTTAACGACGCTGCAGAGCATGTGGCAGCTGACAGCGATGTGCGCGTTGTTGTGTTAACCGGTGCTGGCGATAAAGCGTTTTGCGCTGGTGGAGACGTGCCGTCGTTTGCGGTATCCGAGCAAGCGGATAAAGACCTTGCGGAAATTACGCTGTACTTGCACACTGCCATTTCGCGTTTGGCCCACATGGCAAAACCTTGGATTGCCAAAGTGAATGGCGTGGCCGCGGGTGCGGGTTTAAGCTTAGTCGCGGCGGCCGATTTAGCTATTGCTAAAGAGTCGTGTAAATTCACCAGCGCTTATACCGGCATTGGCTTATCGCCAGATGGAAGCTCGTCGTGGTTTTTACCGCGCGTTATTGGTGTGCGCCGCGCCACGGAATTGTACTTGACCAATCGCACTTTGAGTGCCGAAGAAGCTCTAGATTGGGGGTTGCTGACCAGTGTCGTTAGCGCCGACAGTCTAGACGAAGAAGTGAATAAGTTAGCCGCTCAGCTTGCTTCGGGCCCTACGCTTGCGTACGGCAAAGTAAAAAAGTTAATGCTGTACACGCAAACCGATTCGCTGGAATCTCAGATGCAGCGTGAGACGCGCTACATCGCGGAATGTGCGATGACTGAAGATGCCAAAGCCGGCTTTCAGGCCTTTGTGAATAAACAAAAACCGGAGTTTCATGGACGATAAACCCAAAGCGCTTAGAGTACCGCATATTTTCCGGCAAAAACTGCGTGATCGTGCAGTGGATAAAGTGCGCCAAGATATAATCCACGCTGGGCGCACCGAGCGCGACTATAGCGACGAAGACCTCGAGTTTTTGATAGCTGAGAAAGAGCGAGAAATCTGGTCGAGCATTGGTTGGCGTGGTTTTGGCGTTGTTGCTTTGCTATTGGGTATTAATATCGGAATCTGATATGTCCCTGTTTAAGGTCGCAAAATATTCCACGTTATTGTTTTTTATGAAACGCCATAAAAAACAGCTGCATCGATTGGGAGCAACGGCCCTGCTGTTATTGGTGTCGTATTTTTTGTTGGGTGATTTACAAGCGTTTTTTGCTCAGACCCACCCCGACTTAGCCATTTACATGCTGGTGGCAAAAAGTGCTTTGCTGTACGGTGCGGCTGGCATACTCATTTGGCAGTGGCGCCCTAAGCCAGACAGTGCGACGTCAGGAGGTAAAGTGAAACCTGAGACACCTGCAGTATCAAACACTCAAGAGGTGGCTCAAGATAAGCCAAACTCTCGGCTTGATGCATTTAAAGATTTAGATCAGCACGATTATCTGCAAACGCGCTACCAAGCTATCATGAAGAACAGAGCTAAAAATAAACCCTAGTTTGGCTGGCGAGTTTGCAAGTAAGCGATTATGTTCAATAGGCCGTCATCATTAACGAGATTGGCCATGCTTTGCATCTGCGCACCTAATTGGTCAGCCTGATGACTGCCTCGGCGTTTGTCTTGGAACGCTTTCATTTGCGCTAATAGATACCAGTCGTCAGCACCGGCCAAAGCTGGCGCGTGAAGTACATTTTTGCCTTCACCATTCCGTCCGTGACAGCCTGCGCACAAGTTTCTATAGGCGGTGGCGCCTTGCTCGGCATCGCCACTGAGAGTCCTAGCCTTAGTAGAGCTGGGTAAAGAGTTGATGTAGACCCCAAGATTGCGCTTTTCGGCGATATTGTCCCAACCCTGAACGGAAGCGGCCATGATCGCCGCTGGCGTGCCCGGCTCGCCCGAGCGCACCCCCGTCGCGTAATTTTGCAGCTGGCGCACAATGTACACAGGCTGTAAATGGCTGAGCGCCGGCGCATTTAGCTCGGCATTGCCTTCGGCATGAACTCCGTGGCAGGCACTGCATTCGGCGTAGCGTGCTTTGCCAGCCTCGATGTCGATTTCAGCTTGAGCCAGTGCCGCGCTGATGGTCAGCGTAAAAACAAGTAGTGCTTTCACGGGCGCCTCGTGTTGGAGTTTTCGAGGTGCAAGTATAGTCGATCTGAATACAAAAGTGCTGGTCGACAAGTGGCCAAGTTCATCATAGTCTTAGTGCTGACGTAATTTGGCGGTAGGCATGGTATCGATAAAAACAAAATGGATGTATGGCCCTGGTGGTGCGGTCTATGCCGCGAAGGAAGCGGCGTATACTATGTTTGTGCTGCTGTTTTACACCCAAGTTCTGGGTTTGTCGGGAACGCTAACCGGCATTGTTATTTCAATAAGTTTACTGTTTGATGCCGTATCGGACCCTTTGGTGGGTGCTTGGTCAGACCGACTGCGTTCTAATTTGGGTCGCCGCCGTCCTTTCATGATCGCTAGTTTGCTTCCTACGGGTCTGGGTTTTATCGGGTTGTTTGCGCCCCCTGAAGCTTTGGGTGACAGTCAATACGCGCTTGCAGCTTGGCTATTATTTTGGTCGCTGTGGGTGCGTATCGCCGTGACTTTCTTCGCTATTCCACATTTGGCTCAATCAACAGACATTACCCAGGATTACCACGAGCGTTCTAAGGTTATTGGTGCGCGCATGGCGGTCATGTTTTTTGTGTCGGTTATGTTGCCTGCAGTGGCGCTGACGACTATCTTTGCAGAAAAAAACGGCGTTGACGGGCGGTTTTTGAGTGAGCGGTATTTCTATTACGGCTTAATGAGCTGTGTGCTAGTGTGGGTTACTGGCACTATAACTTGCTGTTTGAAGGCTCCGACTCCGGCGGTGCCGGCCCAATCTCACTCTATGTTCAAAGCCTTTGTGAAAACTTTTTCGAATCGTAATTTTCGGTTCTTGTTGGGTTACGACATTTTCGCGACGGTCTCCTACGGAGTCATTGTCAGCTTGAATATGTTGGCTTGGATTTATTTTTGGGAATTTTCGGCTTTTGAAATTTCGCTTATCTTGGCTGGACCGAGCTTGGTCGCGATCGGCGCTGTGATGGCGACTTTAAACTTTTGGGTACACCGTTACGAGAAGCCAAAAATTCTGCGCTTTGCGCTGGGCTTGATGATACTAAATGGCGTATGGCTGTATCCGCCTCGTTTATTGGGGTTTTGGCCCGGGAATGGCGATCCATTGATCCTTTGGATTAACCTGTTGTTCATGTTTGTGTTCATGTATTTCTTTCTGCTGCGAGCGATAATGTCCCAATCCATCGCCGCCGATATTGCCGACGAGCATGATTACCATACTGGACACAGGCAAGAGGGGAGTTTTTTTGCGGCATTAAATTTCTCGACCAAAATGGCTTCTGTGATGGGTCCCGCCTATGGTGGAGTCGTGCTGGATATAATTGGGTTGAATCGAGATATGCCTCCGGGGTCGGTGCCAGAGGCAGCACTTAATGGATTGGCAGGTTGGTACATGGCCGGCGCAGGGGTGCCCTTGGTAGTGGCCTTTTTACTAACCTTTGGCATGCTGCTAACACGGTCTGAGGTCACCCGCATGCAAGTGGTAGTCGCAGGCCGTGCTACCAGCGGTAACCAAAGCGAACTTTAAGGCTCTGGTCAATTTCATCGACCCCTGCAACCGCACCCGAGTCATATTCGAGGCTATACTCGGCTGCCGCTTGAATGTTCATTAACAGGGGAATTTTTAAGCCTATTCGAGTGTCCAATACGATATCTTCTAGGCTATCGAGATCCCAAATGCCTTTGTGGGTCAAATAGAGCTCGGTGTCGGCCCCAAAAATATCGCTGCCTATGCTCACCGTCCAATTAGCACCCGGGTAACTTCGATCATCGGCGCTAATGTAATTTTCTTGCACGTAGGTTAAACCGAGCTCAGCCGATAACTTGAAACGATTGGTGTCGTAGTATTGGCGGCCAAAATAGGGCCCTAGGTAAAACCGCATGTCAAGATCAGCAAAAACGTCTTGTTTTAGCGAACTGTTGACTCCGAGGTAAGTAGTGCCCCCCATAAAGCGATCGTATTTGCCGGTAACGAGCCAGTTTTCGGCGTTCGTCATGCCATCAGATTCGTCAAGCTCTCCCTCGGCCGTGACGCTGAAACGGTCGTCGTCGCCGGTCCATTTTCCTTCGAGCTTGTAATCTAGCTGGTCGGTATCAGAGTTGCCTCGTTGTTGCACCAGGGCTAGTGAAGCGCCGCCTTCATGTTTGTAACCTTCTCCGATCTGCCAAGGTTCTGGATTGATGGCGACAATATCGGTAAGTGCAACGACTGCCTCTGATTGGGTCCCTACGGTCTGTAATATCGGGGTTTGATTAACCAATTCTATCAGGACGTTTTCAAGGACGGTGCCATTGCTTAGCTTTACCACCACGGGGTTGTGGGTGCTCATTTCAACGATTTTCTTAGAGTCGATTTGAAGCGTGCCCGCAAAGTCAGTGTTGATATGTACTTTGCCGTTTTTGATATTACTGACGGTGCCGTGAATAACAGACCCGTTAGCTAGAGTGATGCTGTCCGGGATATTGGTAGCACTGTTTTCCGCTGCGGCAAAAGAGGTTTGAATGCTTGTCCAGAAAGCGATTAACAATATGGCGAAACGCATGATATTCCCTGTTAATTTCAACTCTACGCGCACCTGCGCTCTACGGTCGCGCAGGGTAGCGTGCTCAGCTTAAAAATCAAGTAAAACAGGGCTTAATTTTTTGTGATCTTAACGATTCGTCCCTTCGCGCCATCGGTAATGATGTACAGGGCGCCTTCGGGGCTTACTCGGATGTCACGAATGCGCTCGCGAATTTCTGGGAATGCGGTTTGCTCTGAGGTGATTAACCCGTTCTCAAGTGTTAGCCGTCGTATTTCTCGATCTACTAAAGCGCCGACAAATAGATTGCCCTGCCATTCAGGGAACATATCACCTCTATAAATGGCAAAGCCCGATGGGCCGATACTCGGCGTCCAGTGGTGTATGGGTTGCTGCGTTCCGGGGTATTCGGTATAGGGCGATACGCGCGCGCCGCTGTAATTAACACCATAGGTGGCTAAGGGCCAGCCATAATTATGACTGCGTTCGATTCGGTTGATTTCATCGCCGCCTTTGGGGCCGTGTTCGTGCAAGTAAAGCGTGCCGTCGGCGCTGTCAATCGCCAGGCCCTGGGGGTTGCGATGTCCATAGCTCCAAATACGCTCGCTGAGTTCACCCTTAAAAGGGTTGTCGTTAGGTACCGAGCCGTCAAGTTTAATACGCACCACTTTGCCAAGCTCTGAACGCTTATCTTGAGCCGATTCGCGATAGTCAAAACCGTCGCCTGTTGTCAAAAATATCGTATCATTTGGGCCAAAGACCATGCGGCCGCCGTAGTGTTGAGGGGTGTCTTTTAAGGTTTTTGCCCAAAAAATATCCCGACCATTTTTAAGTTCATTGCCCACCAAGTCGGCAGCATAAACAGCTGTGCCATTACTGTCGGGCTTGCCTTTGGCATAGGATAAAAAAATGCGCGTACCACTCTCGGATGTTTGGGTCAGCACATCAAAAAAGCCACCTTGCCCTGCAAAATAAGTCTCAGGTGTTGACTCTATCGGTGTTATAGATCCGTCGGTTCTGACGCGCAATAATGTGCCGGGGCGCTGGGCGACTAAGTAGTCTCCATCGGGCAAAAACGCGATGCTCCAGGGGTGATCGAGGTCGTTGGCCACTTCGGTTAGCTGATAATCGGCCAGTACCGGCGTTGAGGCGAGAGCCAAAGCAAGGCTCAAGCGCTGTAGATATGGACGAATAGACATGGCTGGCTTCCTATCTTTATAGTTGCGTGTCAGTATAGCGCATAAAATTAGCGAAGGTGTGAAGCACATGTGGCGTTATGTTAAAGCGTATTTTGCTGCCGTGATAATGATTTATCTTTTGGGCTCGGTCGCAATTACTCAAGTGAACTTAGCCAGCTTGCAGGCTTTAGGGGCGAGTGTTCCCTGGCCAGTACGTTTGAATACAACCTGGTTAGACCTGCAAGGCTTGCTCATGCCCTACTTAGCGCTTGTCAGTATCGCCGCCTTAATTGCCTTTTTGGTGACGGGTCAGATTTCTCGGTTTTTTCCGGCACACAGGGTTTGGCTTTACGCTTTGGCCGGTTTTGTCGCGCTGTTGGCCATGCATTTGATTCTAAAGATGGTACTTGGTCTTTGGGGCGTGGCGGGAGCGCGTCCAGCGATGGGCTTGTTGTTGCAGGGTGGCGCTGGCGCCTTGGGCGGATGGGCTTACGCGTATTGGAGCCGCAGGCCCTCGACCCTATTTATAGATTAGTCGGTTCCCAAGCGCCATGAATTATGGCGCTGTACTGGATCTAGTTGTGGCAACGCAGCAGAATTTTTCCAAAGTGTTGGCCCTGAGCCATAGCGTTTTGAGCTTTGCCGGCTTCTTTAAGTGGATACATTGAGTCGATCACGGGTCTCAAACGACCGTGTTGCAGGGCGTCACCAAAATGCTGACTGATCGCGAGGGCCATTTCTGCTTTGCGATCAAATGATTGCGGACGAAGTGTAGAGGCCATTAAGCTAAGCCGTTTCATTAGCACCAGTCCAAAATGAATTTCTGCGACAAAACCGTTCTGATACGCAATGTTGACGATGCGGCCTTCAACAGCCGCGCAATTGATGTTTTTTTGGATGTAATCACCACCGACCATATCAAAAATAACATCTGCACCGCGGCCCTCTGTGAAGTCTTTTACCTCGGTCTCAAAGTCTTGCTCGCGGTAGTCGATGACCAAATCGACACCAAGGTCTTTGAGGCGCTGGCATTTTTCCGCACCACCAGCGGTCGCTATGACCTTCGCTCGCCACAGTTTTGCCATTTGCACGGCAATACTGCCAATCCCGCTGGATCCGCCTTGAACGAGAAGTGTTTCGCCGGGCTGTAACTGGGCTCGTTCGAACACATTATGCCACGCGGTTAGGAGCGCTTCGGGTAAACCCGCCGCTGCTTCGAGTTCTATGTTGTCTGGTACTTGCAGGCATTGGTCTTCACGAATAGTGCAGTAGTTTGCGTAACCCCCGCCGTGAACCAAGGCGCAAACACGATCGCCCACCTGCCATTGTGTGACCTCAGAGCCCACGGCCGCGATCAGACCAGAGACCTCTAGTCCTAAAATCGGCGAAGCATCTGCTGGCGCCGGATACAAACCCTGTCGCTGTAATAAATCGGCACGATTTATGCCTGCCGCACTGACTTTAATTAAAACATCTCGACCCATGGGCGGAGCTAGGTTGGATTCATCCAAATACAAGGATTTGTTCTCTGGGTTGACTGAAATATGCTTAAACGTATCGGGCAAATGCATGCGAGTGTCCTATTATTGAGCAGAGGTTAATGGCTTTGCGTCTATTGACGACAGAGTGCCATTTAAGCACAGCAATTCCTCCATTAGCACTGGAAAAAAAGGTGCCGACAATGAATACTAGCTGATGTTTGAGCCGTAAACACACAATACTAACGAGGAGGTTCACATGACGCCGAGCGAGCTTGAAGCTCAGGTAATTAGCCCCTTAGCTGCGTTTTATCAGCAAGTCGAGCAACAGCCCGATCGCGTAGCTTACATTCAGCCTTACTCAGAGGGCGTGATCAAAGAGTGGCGCTGGAAACAGGTGGCAGATGAAGCTGAGCGTGTGGCTAGCTACTTGCGTGAACAGGGCTTGCAGCGCGGTGATCGAGTTATTCTCTTCTCGAAAAATTGCGCCCATTGGATCATGGCCGATTTGGCAATATGGATGGCGGGTGGTGTCACAGTGCCCTTGTATCCTAACTTAGCCGCCGAAACGATTCGCCAAATTATCGAACACAGCGGTGCAAACTATGGGTTCGTGGGTAAGCTCGATAATTTCGAGGCTATGGTGTCTGGCTTGCCGGATAAACTCCCGATAATTCGTTTTCCTGATGCGCCCACGATTGATGAGGCCGCCGAGTGGGAAGCTATTCTTACAAGTTCAGAGCCGCTCGCTGAGCGCACCGAGCCCGATATGGATGACTTGGCGACTATTGTGTATACCTCTGGCACCACGGGTATGCCTAAAGGCGTCATGCACAGCTTTAGAACCGTGGGTAATACCGGGATCTTGTCGGGTTTGCTATATGATGCCAATGCCAATGATCGCTGCTTGTCTTATTTACCTTTAGCGCACGTTGCTGAACGAGCCGCGCTAGAAACGGCGCAGCTCTACAGCGGCTTCACGGTGTATTTTGCGTATTCACTGGATACCTTTGCCGATGATTTGCAGCGCGCGAGACCGACCCTGTTTTTTGCGGTGCCCCGTATTTGGATGAAGTTTCAGCAGGGGGTACTGGCCAAAGTGGGCGAGTCTAAGCTAAACCTTTTAAAGCGCCTGCCCATTGTAGGTAAGATTATTCGCCGCAAGTTGTTACAGGGTTTGGGTCTTGATCAAACCAGAGTTGCGTTGAGCGGTGCCTCGCCTTTAAGTGTTAGCTTGATTGAATGGTATCGTGATTTGGGCCTGGAAATTCAAGAAGGCTATGGTATGACTGAGAACTTTGCTTACTCACATAGCACGCCCGTAGGTGAAACTTTGCCGGGTGCCGTAGGTCGAGCAAACCCCGCAGTGGAATGCGTAATCAGCGATATTGGCGAAGTCTTAGTGCGGTCACCTACTACTATGGTGGGCTACTACAAGGCGCCAGAAATTACCGCTGAAACACTTACTGAAGATGGCTTTTTGCGAACTGGCGATCAGGGTCGAATTGATGCTAATGGCCGTTTGCACATTACAGGTCGTGTTAAAGAGCTATTTAAAACCAGCAAGGGCAAGTACGTGGCCCCCGCGCCGATCGAGAACCGTTTGTTGGCTAACTCGTTAATCGAGCAGGTATGCGTCACCGGTGCGAATTTGCCGCAACCCATCGCGGTGCTTAACTTGAACGATATAGCGCAAACTGAAACAGCGGACTCAGAAACGGCCAAGCGAATGGCACAAGAGCTCGAAGCGCATTTGGTTGAGGTCAACAAAACCCTTGATCCACATGAGCGTCTAAGTTGTTTGGTTGCAGTGCCAGAGCGGTGGACACCCGAAAACGGGTTTACGACACCAACACTCAAGATCAAGCGCAATGTAATTGATGAAACCTACGCTGAGCACTACGAAGCATGGTCGACGCAAGGCAACAAAGTCATTTTCAAATAACAACAAGGAGTCAACATGCTATCTATTCGCTTCAAGCACGCTATACTGATGGGGCTTATGAAAAGCCTAGCCGGGCTAGCTCCTGGTATGTCGCACCTGGCATTTACAGGGCCTGGCTCGAGTCGGCAGCTTTGCCGTTACGTGCTGGACCAAGGCTACACCAAGATCTTAGTCGCTAGCGATAAAATTCTGCGAGAGCTTGGGGTGACCGAGGCCGCGATTAAAGAGCTACTAGACGCGGGCGTCGAGGTCGCGTATTTCGATGATATCGAGCCTAATCCAACGTTCGAGCAAGTCGACGCCGGTAAGCATGTACTTAAAGCTGCGGGCAGCCAAGTGATTGTTGCAGTGGGTGGCGGCTCGGTCATCGACTGCGCTAAGATTATGTCGGGTGCCGCTACCAGCGACGAGGACCCCAAAAATTGGGTTGGTTTTGGCAAGGTTAAGCACGAGACCATTCCGCTTTTTGCCATTCCAACCACAGCAGGTACCGGCTCTGAGGCAACTGCCGGCGCCGTAATTACCAACGTTCAAGATCACGCCAAAGTGGTCATTAGTGGTTCATCGTTATTGCCAAAAGCGGCAGCGGTTGACCCTGCTCTTCAGCAAGGCTTACCCCCGGCTATTACTGCCGCAACGGGTATGGATGCGCTTACGCACGCGATTGAGGCTTATATTTGTACTTGGGATCGCGGTACCCGCAAAGAGCACGCTCAGGTCGCGATTAAAACGGTATTCAATGCTTTGCCTAAAATTTATGCGGATGCTAGCGATCACGATGCGCGCGCGGCTATGGCTATGGCTGCGTATCACGCCGGGCTCGCGATTAACCAAGTTAACGTTGGTAATGTGCACGCCATTGCTCACCAGTTTGGCGCCTACTATGGTGTGCCGCATGGGTTGGCCAACGCCGTGGTACTGCCATACGTACTCGAGTTCAGCAAAGGGCCCGCCGAGGCGGCTTTAGCCGAGCTGGCCAATTTAGTCGGTGTTGGCGCCGATGCGTCCACGCAAGGTGCTAAAGCCCAAGCCTTTATTGATGCGGTTAAAGCCTTGAATGCCGCCTTGGATATCGGTACGGCTCTGGATGCGATCAAACGCGAGGACCACGCGGCGATTGCTCAAGCCGCCGTCCTTGAAGCCGTGTCTTATCCGGTACCACGTTTGATGATGCCTGCCGATGTCCTAGCAATGCTTGATGCGATGACGGTGTAGTCTTTGATAGCGGCTAAATAGTCAAACAAAAGGGGCCATTGGCCCTTTTTTGTCGAGCGCTGTAAAGCGTCTACAGCGTGGCAATCCACTCGTTAATGCATTCAATATGCCGCACGGCCTCGGGGTCCAAGCCGGGTGCTGTCGCAAAGCCATGCTCCGAATTGGAAAAATGCTGGTAAGTTGTTGTGATGCCTGCGCTGATTAAAGCCTCTTTAAAGGCGATGCCCTCGTCTCGCAGAGGGTCGCTCTCTGCAGTCGACAGAAAAGTCTTGGGCATAGCGCTCAGGTCTTCATAGGTGCCAGGCAATGTGGTTTTGGCGTTGGCCTCGGCTGCATCTGAGTCTGCAAACTTTTTGCCCAAGTAGGTATTCCAAAAGTAGTGCATTAAGGTTTTGCTGAGGGCGTAGCCTTTACCTTTGTCGATGTAGCTTTGATAGCCTGACAAGTAGTATTCGGTGACGGGGTAAATAAGTACCTGGCCCGCTAGGCTTGCACGCGCGGCTTCGGGCAGATTTAGTGAGACCGCTGCCGCAAGGTTACCTCCGGCGCTATCGCCCGCAACAATCAGTTGAGTGCTTGCATCGGTCAGCACATCAAGCTGCTCTGCAGCCCATGTCGTAGCATCTAGTGCATCTTCAAACGCGGCGGGGTAGCGATGCTCTGGCGCCAGACGGTAATCTATGGCGAGAACCGCACAACCGGTAACTTGGTTGAGTTTGGCGCACAAGGCATCGTGAGTTTCTAAATCACCAATGACCCAACCGCCACCGTGAAAGAATATAATGAGCGGTTTGCCTTCGTCGCAGGCCGAGTAGTGTCTAGCGGGAATTTTACGCGTGTCGTCGCGACTGGGAATATTGATTGCGTGTGTGCGTTGGGTGTGTGCTTCGGGATTGGCTTTGCGGTTTACACTGACGTAATAGCGCCTAAGAATCCAAGCAAGTAGTTTTTGTATCATTATTTTGGTTTCTTGTTGTTAATAGCACCTAACTATCGGACAGTTTTACGACAGTCGCAAGTGTGTCGGCGCAATTAGCAGTTTTTGAACCTAGACTTAAGCCTCAGTTGAGCCTCAAGGACCTTAAATATGCACCACGATAAATCACCTCTAGAGCTGAATGATGAGTTCGACTTCTCTGTCAGAAGAGGCATTACGCTTGCCTTTGTTTACAAAGAGCATCAGGTTATTTTGAATCTTGCGAGTTTTTCATCGAGAGAGCAAATTTGGATAGATGATGAAAAGGTCGTCGATACCAAGATATTCGCCCTGCGAAGCGAGCACATCTTGCAAGTGGGTGATGATGAAATGACCTTGTCCATCTCGATGGAACGTTTTATGACAAAAATCATGGTTCGCGCAGCCGTAGGCGGTGAAGTTATTTACGAGACGGAAGCGATGGCTCGAGCTAATCCAAAGCCTACGAGCTGGAAGGTTTTGCTCGGCTTTGGGGCTGTGGGCGCTGCCGTCGGTTATGCTGTGGCCTCGTGGTTGCTGTAGGGGGCGGTTATGCTAATTGATAAAGACATTATTAAAAATACTCGCCGACAACGCGGTTGGACTCAGCAGCAGCTTGCCGATATTTGTGATCTTAATATCAGGACTATTCAGCGCTTAGAGAAAACGGGTGTGGCGTCTATGGAGACGACTAAAGCCCTAGCAAGCGTGTTAGAGGCAAATGTCTCGGCACTTCTGGTCGATAGTCGAAGCACAGTTAGTGCTTCGAGCGAGACTGGAAACAACACGGTATTACCTTATGTGGCAGTGACCTTTTTGGTGGCTTTCGCTCTGGGTTATTGGTTGGGGTAATCAATTGAATCAGGTTAATCGGTAGGATAATAGATGAGTCAGAGAGCATTAAACATTTTAGTTATCACCGTATCATGCTTTATGCTGGGGGGGTTCACATTCGGCGCCTTGAATTGGAGCGATCATTGGTGGGTGTTGGCGGCTTGGTTTATGCCCTTGTTGGGCGGTTGGCCAACAATCGTCAAGCACACTCAAACAAAAAGAAAGACCGGGGGTAAGTAACAGCGCGAGCTAGCTCGCGCCCCGCTTGGAAAACTCCACATACTGCGGCTGATCGATGACAACCTGGGCTTCAACGGTGGCGCGCAAGTGCGCTTGCAAAGCAGTATTGTCCAAGTCGATAACCCCCCCGCGAATATGCTCGCACAGTTTGGCGTTCAGGTCCTCGAGGGGCTCATGTTCACCCAGTAGGGCTTGCAGGCGATTGTTGGCTTGAGTTTGAGCCGTGGCGCTGTAACGCGCACTGCGGGCCAAAATACCCGCGGCATTGGCGGCGACTTGTGCTAGGAATTTGTCTTTGCCTTTCAACAGCGGCGCGACATTCTCTTTCAGGTGTTGTTGCAAGGCGTCGGCAAGTTCTGCATCGGTCGGAAGCAGTACTTGGTTTTGCTCTTGGGGAATGATTTCGAAGGTTTGTGGTAACAATAGGTTAACGCAATCAAGCTGGCCCTCTGAGGCTCGGCGACCAATAATGGGGCGTTCGATTGAGGTATTCACCCCCGTTTTGTAGGTATTGCCCATGCTTAAGCAGCACACTGACCACCAAAACGAGCCAAACACCATCCAGTAATTGATCTCATCGACGCTGATGTTGCGGCCGCTGGTCGCGTTGTAGGCCGCAAGTAACTCGTCTAGCTCGCCAAAGCCGCCCACGACCAATTCGTTACAGCCAAAACGCCATGAATTGACACAAAGCCAAGCGATATCTTTGGCCGGGTCGGTGACTGAGGCGAGCTCCCAATCCAATACGGCACTGATGCCAGTATCGGGATCGATCATTAAATTACCGTTGCGAAAATCACCATGGTTAAGCACATAGTCGTGTTGCGTGGGGGCGTTCTCGAGTAAGTAGCGCGCGGTATAATCCAGCATGGGTTGCTGTACGTTCAACGATAAATACTGGTCGTAGGTTTGTTGAATAAAATTCCCGGCCGCCATTTTTTGTAAGCTGCCCGCCTGCAAGAAAGGTTGGGTATCCATTGAATGGATTAAGGCGAGTTGTTCGCCGCATTGGCGCGCTAGTTGAGAGCGAATACTTTCGAACTCAGATGCTCTGGCAATTTTGTGGCCGAGCGTCTCGCCTTCTAGCCACTGCATTAAAAAACCAATTCCAAGATCGTCTTCGTTGCTAATAAGAGCCACTATCTGTGGGGCTTTAACGCCCGCACGGTGTGCTGCTTGAATGAGTTCGGCTTCGACCATGAGGCCAACGCCCCCTAGATCTAATGCTTGCTCTGATTCGCTGTCCTTTGCGCGGCGCAAACAGTAAGGTGAGTGGCTGCCATTTTGCTCGATATCGATCCGCCAAGTTTCCTGGCTTGCGCCACCGGTCAGTAACTTGGCGTTTTCCACCTTGGCATTTTGACCAAGGTGATTTTCGATAAAAGTTTGCAGCCGAGTAATCACGTTTACTTGACTCCTTTAGGCGCCTTCTGATTCATAAAGCCAAACAGGTAGCCAGCAACGCGGCGCATTTGAATCTCTTCGGCGCCTTCGGTAATGCGGTAACGGCGATGATGGCGATAGATGTGTTCAAAGGGCTTGTGGCGCGAGTAGCCTAAACCGCCATGAACTTGCATGGCCCGATCGGCTGCCTCGCAGCACAAGCGATTGGACCAGAAGTTACACATCGAGACTTTATCCGATGCCGCAAAAGCACCTTCGTTATCCATAATCCAAGCGGTTTTGTGTATTAGCGCTCGTAGCATCTCGATTTGAGTTTGCAGTTCCACCAGCGGGAACTGAATGCCCTGGTTCGTGGCTAGAGGTTTTCCAAAGGGCTTGCGCTCTTTAGCGTACTTTACGGCTTCGGCCACACAGTATTGTGCAGCGCCAAGGCTTGATGCCGCCTGGCGGATACGGTTCTCGTTAAAAAAGTGTTGAATGACCTGTAAGCCACGACCTTCACCACCAAAGATGGCGCCTGCGTCAACCACTACGTCGGTAAAGCTTACCGTTCCATGATCTGATGGCATGTTAAAGGTCCACAAGAATTCTTCGATTTTGACGCCGGGTGCTTTCATGGGTACTAAGAAGGCAGTAATGCCTTGCGCGTCGCCCGCTTTGCCAGAGGTTCGTGCCATAACCATATCGTATTCGGCTACATGAATGCCGGTGTTCCAGGTTTTAACGCCGTTAATGACAAAGTGGTTGTCCTGACTTACAGCGGTGGTTTCCATATGGGTGGCATCCGATCCGTGATTGGGTTCGGTAATACCAAAGGCAAACCCTTTATTGCCGGTGGCTAAGCCATCAATCCATTCGACCTTTTGTTCAGGGGTTCCGTATTCCAGCATCAGAAGCAAGCCGATATTGTTACCCACCACAGAATGTTCGTTTTGTAGGTCGTTGTGTAAGCCTAAGCCTTTTGCGGCCAAATGCTCGCGAATAATTGCCATGCCAAGGTTGGTGCCATTGCGCCCACCGAATTTGCTTGGGAAGGGGTAGCGGTACACCCCGGCGCCATCGGCGCGGCGACGAGCCTCTGCTAGTAAAGCTTCCCATTCTTCACGAGGAACACCACCTTCATCCCAGTTAGTGCGGGCGTGTTCGCGACGGTGATCAAAAAAGCGGATGTTGTCGTCAGCCTGTTCAAGGGGTTTGATTTCGGCCTCGATGAAGGCATCGACTTCATCTAAAAATGCCTGCAGTTCTTCTGGTATATTAAAGTCCATTATTGTTTCCTGCGGTTTATTTCGAGTCTATCGCCAGCGCTGCGTGCACTCAAGAGTGCCTATTGGTTATGCGGCTCAGGGCAGACGAACTTGCCGGCTTTCGGGTAAGGCGTGGTACCAGTAAACCCCGTCTTCATCTAAAAAGCGTTTAATACGGCGGCGATCTCTTAGACAGTTCAAGTGCGCAATGCTCTCGCCTGTGGCCATCATCACTATATCGTCGCCAATCACACGCTGGAATAAGACTTCAAAACAATCGATTGCGCGCCTAGGTTCGCTAAGGTGCTGGTAAAGGGCATCGAGGTCGCGTTCGTGACCATCGATTAGTTGGGTCAAACGTTTATGCAGGCCATAGAACGGGTTGCCATGAGCGGGCAATACCAACAGGTCCTCGGGCAAGAGTTCTCGTATCCTAGCGTTAGACAGCAGCCATTCGCGCAGCGGATTGCCTTCGGGTTCTGTTGGAAACACGCTGACATTAGAGGTGATTCTGGGCAGCACCTGGTCGCCAGAAATTAAACATTTCAGAGCGGGGCAATACAGCGAAATATGTTCTGGTGAGTGGCCTTTCCCCACAACCATCTGCCAGTAGTTGCCGTTGATTTCTAGGTGATCACCGTCCACGAGGCGGCGGTAGGAGTCTGGTAGCTGATACACGACTGAGCCAAATCCCCCAAATCGCTCGCGGTAACTGTTGAGCTGCGTCTCGTTGAAACCGGCACGGTGATAAAAGCGGATACCTGCCTCGGGAGCCGCTCGTCCGGTGTCAGATACCAACATGCGACACATGGTGTAATCGGTGCGCGACATCCAAAGTTCGCAATTAAAACGCTCGCAAAGCCAGCCTGCGAGACCCACGTGGTCGGGGTGTAGGTGGGTTGCAATGACTCGGGTAACGGGTTTGTTTTGTAATACGGTGGTGAATAGTTCTTCCCATTGTTGGCGGCCTGATGGCATGTTCATGCAGGTATCTACAATGGTCCAGCCATCATTGTCTTCCAGCAGCCACAAGTTAATATGGTTTAATGCCATGGGAAGCTCAAAGCGCAACCAATGAACCCCGGGGGCGACCTCGCGGATCCATCCATTGTTTTCAGGCGCTGTGCGCCCGAAAGGATAGCTCAAGCCTTGGTAGTGAACGTTTTCTGCATCACTCATATCATTAAACCTCTGTTGTACCCGTGACAAACAACGGGTTTATGCTACTGTTAGCATCTTGTTTACTTTATTGAGCGCATTGCCAAGAAAATTGGGCGCTTTGTTACCAACGGCTTCTTGAAGGACCCGCAGTGGCACGATGACAGATCAAGCGACAACAACAGCCGTGGTCGTCGGCATCATTGTTCTTAGCATTATCGCAATGGCTGGTTCTGCGCACACCATCGGCCTAATCGTATTTAAACGTAACGAACGCTCGCGGGGATGGCAATTCCTTTTTGCGGCTACCCTTCTGTTTATTGGCGCCTATCTTACGTTTGCTCTTGATCTGTATTGGCGCGGCTTCAGTGTACACGACATTTTGTCGTCCCTTATCATGTTGGGCGGAAGTTTTTTTGGTCTGTTGTTAAGCCGGCATTCGCTCGAATCGATTGATGGTTTGATCGCATCCGGCAAGGTCGCCAATTATTACGCGTTGCACGATGACCTAACTGGCTTGCCCAATCGTGTTGCCTTTCGAGTAGAAATGAGCAAAATTTTGGCTCAAGCTCGAGATCAGTCGAATCATTTCGCGGTATTGGTGGCAGATCTTAATGGTTTTAAGGGTGTTAACGATACCCTAGGACATTTTGTAGGAGATGGTGTGCTGGAAGAGCTGTCTCAACGCTTCAAAAAGGTGTTGCGGGGTGATGACTTCGTGGCCCGCTGGGGTGGTGACGAATTTGCCTTTGTATTGCCCTCAACCGACCGCGTTGGTGCTGAAGAGGTTGCTGAAAAACTGATTTCAGCCACAGATGATTATTTTTGTGTTGAAGAGCATGAAATCAGCATTGGCATAAGTATTGGGCTGGCTATGTTCCCTTTGCATGCGGACGACGGGGGCGAGCTGTTGCGGATGGCGGATACCGCCCTATATTCAGCAAAAACCAAAGTGGGTTCGAATGTTGCCTTATACGATCCAGCTAGGGATGATAATGCCACTCAGCGGTTAATGATGAACAAGAACTTACAGTTGGCCTTGGCCCGCAATGAACTAGAGTTGTTCTATCAGCCCATTGTCAACATAAATACCCAGCAGATTACCAGTGTTGAAGCCTTGTTGCGTTGGCATCACCCCGACCTAGGCTTGCTTAACCCTGATGAGTTTATGCGCTTGGCCGAAATGAGTGGACTTATTCGGCAAGTGACCCGCTGGACAATGGATCAGGCTGCCCGTCAGTTACGACTTTGGCGAATGCGTGGGCTAACTTTAGACGTCAGCATCAATTTGTCGATTTCGGACATACAAGATCTTAATGTGACGGCGCAGTTACGTAATGTCTTGGATAGGCTGAACTTAGAGCCGGGCGCTTTGACCTTGGAAGTGACCGAAACCAGTATGATGACCGACCCCAATAAAGCGCTTGAGAGCCTGCAACGCTTGGATAAAATGGGGGCCATGATTGCGATTGACGACTTTGGTACCGGCTTTGCGTCGCTGTCTTACTTGCGCCGTATTCCGGCAAAGGCCGTTAAAATCGACAAAGCGTTCATTCAGCGGTTATCGGCCGAAGCCGACGATCGAATCATTGTGGAGTCAACTATAGCGATGGCGCACGCGCTGAATAAGGTGGTGGTCGCTGAAGGTGTCGAGGAAGCATCGACTATGCAAACCCTACAAGAACGCGGATGCGATTATGCGCAAGGCTTTTATATTGCTACGCCGATGTCGATCGGCGATTTAGAGCAGTGGCTGGCGAATCCCTACCACCCTTGGGGCCTGCGGTTAGCGGAATGACGCCAGTTTTCGGTTAGCTTGCCAGTAGCGACTGCCCAGGTATCGATTGCAGTAACGTTTTGGTGTAGCTCTGTTGAGGGTTCTTGAACAGAGCTTCACTGCTGCCTTCTTCTACAATTTTGCCGTGGTAAAGCACAATGATTCGATCTGCAATGTGTCTGACAACCGCCAGGTCATGCGAAACAAACAGCATCGTCAGGCCATATTGCTGTCCTAAGTCCAGCATTAAATCTAAAATTTGGGCTTGGATGGTGACATCTAGTGCCGATACAGGCTCGTCAGCCACAATAAAGTCGGGTTTGGTGGCAAGGGCCCGACCAATGGCGATGCGTTGCCGCTGACCGCCGGAGAACTCGTGTGGATACTTGCGAATGAAGGCGCGAGCTAGGCCCACATCATCCATCAGTTTTAAGACGGCTTGCTCTACTGTTTTACGTGACTCGAGTCCGTGCAGAATTAGCGGTTCGGCTAATGTGTCGTAGACACTCATGCGTGGGTTTAGCGAGGCATAGGGATCCTGAAAGATCATCTGCATTCGCCGGCGCATATTCTTTAACCCGCTTTTGTCCAGTGCGGTCACATCGGTTCCAGCAAAAGTTACGGTCCCGTCCGTAATGGACAGGAGCCGAAGTATTGAGCGTCCGATCGTTGACTTACCCGAGCCCGATTCGCCAACCAGTCCCAAAATTTCGCCTTTGTTAATTTGAAAGCTGACGTCATCCACCGCTTTAACGGTCTGCGAGGGCGTTTCGAAATACGTTTTCAAATTCGCGACTTGTACGAGGGGTTCGGGTGGTTTAGTGCTGGTAGCCTTGGTATTGCTGGGGATTGCGGCCAGAAGTTTCTGCGTGTAGGGGTGTTGCGCGTCCCTGAAGATGGTCTCTCGATTTCCGCGCTCTACCAGGTGCCCTTTTTCCATGACGATAATTTGGTCGGCGATGTCGGCTACAACAGCGAGGTCGTGGCTAATAAAAATTACACCAATATCGCGTTTGGTTTGAAGCTCTGCGATTAACTTTAGAATTTGAGCCTGAATGGTGACGTCCAAGGCGGTCGTTGGTTCATCAGCAATGAGTAACTTGGGTTCGTTTATCAATGCCATGGCGATCATTACGCGTTGGCGCATACCACCCGAAAATTCGTGGGGGTAATTGTTGATGGTGGTTTCAGGATCGCGAATGCCAACTTCCACTAGCAGTTCTTTCGCTCGAGCTAAGGCGTCTTTTTTACTCAGGTTCTTATGGTAGACCAGGGGCTCGATTAGCTGGTCACCAATAGTCATAAAAGGATTCAGGCAGGTCATCGGGTCTTGGAAAATCATAGCGATATCCCGACCCCGAATGGCGCGAAGCTCTGCTTCCGACATTTGCAATAGATCTTGGCCTTCAAACAGCGCTTGACCCGATTCGATGCTGGCCGGAGGTTGCGGTAAAAGCCCCAGAAGACTGTAACAAGCAACCGATTTGCCCGAGCCTGACTCGCCAATAATAGCGGTAATTTGGCCTTTTTCGACCGAAAAACCTATGTTATTAACGGCGATGGTATGGCCGTTACGGGTATTAAAATCTACTCGCAGATCAGAAACAGATAATAAACTCATGGGTGCTCCTTAGTCTGCTGAGCGACGAACATCTAGCGCATCACGCAAGCCGTCGCCCAAAAAGTTTAGCGCGAATAGCGTCAGGGTGAGCGCCATACCCGGGAATAACAGTAGCCAAGGGTACTCTTCCATAGTTTCTGCGCCATAAGAAATCAGTAATCCCCAGGACGTCTCAGGTGGCTGAACGCCAAGGCCTAAAAAGCTTAAAAAAGCCTCGAGTAGCATAACGCTTGGAATGGTTAGTGTGGTGTAAACGATGATGGGCCCAAGGGCGTTGGGGACGAGGTGGCGGCGAATAATTGTTGCCGGTCCCAAGCCCAGAGAAATAGCGGCCTCTACAAATTCTTGTTTGCGAAGTGTCTGCACTTGACCGCGCATAATGCGCGCCATCGTTAGCCATTCTACCGCGCCAATGGCCAAGAACAACAACAGCAAATTGCGCCCAAAGACAACCATAAGTAAAACGATAAAAATCATGAAGGGTAAAGCGTAAAGGATATCAACGATACGCATCATTACAGCATCCACGCGGCCGCCCACATAACCGGCAATAGCGCCCCAGGTCACACCAATCAGTAAAGCGACCGCTGTGGCTACAAAGCCAACCGCAAGTGAAATTCGACCCCCGTACATTATTTGCGTAAGTAAGTCTCTACCAAAGATATCGGTCCCCAGCCAATGAGCAGAAGAGGGAGGAGTTGCCCCCAAATCTAAGTTTTGAGCATCATAGGCGTAGGGTGCTATCCAGGGAGTCAACAATGCAACTAATACGAAGCTAGTAAGAAGCCCAAGGCCAAACAGCGCTAGTCTGTTTTTCTTGAGACGGCGCCATGCGTCTTCCCACAAGGATGTGCCTTTTTCGGCCTGAAGAGTTATGTCGGTCATAAGTTATTCGCTTAATTGCGCGCGCAATCGAGGGTTGAGCCACGCCGCTACGATGTCAGACAGTAAGTTAAACAGAACAATCAATGTCGATAAAAACACTGTGGTTCCCAAGATCATGGTGTAGTCCCGGTTAAAGGCAGCTTGAACGTAAAAGCGTCCAAGTCCTGGAATTTGGAAGATTGTTTCCACCACGAAGGAGCCCGCCAGTAAGCCGGCGAATGCGGGCCCTAAAAAAGCCACGACAGGTAGCATGCCGCCGCGAAGACCGTGCTTGATAACTACCTGCCACTCGGGTAGCCCTTTAGCTCGAGCCGTACGGATGTAGTCTTGGCTTAATACCTCTAGCATGCCGGCCCGCGATAGACGCGCTACGTAGGCTGCATACGCCGCACCTAAGGTGATACTGGGCATGATTTTGTCGCCAGGGATGTCACCCCACCCTGATACGGGGAGCCAGTCCAGTTCGATCCCAAAAAAAAGTACCAGCAAGGGGCCCAGCAAAAACGTGGGCATACAAATACCAATCATTGCCATCGACATCGGAATATAGTCTTGCAGGGTATTGGGGCGCAATGCCGCAAGTATTCCCGATAAGCCGCCAATGATAAGCGCAATTAGCAGGGCATATGCGCCAAGTTCGGCGGTTACTGGCAGGCCTGATTCAATGAGCTCGTTAATGCTGCGCCCCGGATATTTAAACGAGGGACCAAGGTCGCCCTGTACTAAATCGCCCAAGTACGCAAAATATTGCTCATGCAGGGGAAGGTCAAGCCGATACTGTCGTTCAAGCGCAGCTTTTACTTCTGGGATAACGGCTTTCTCTGCATCAAAAGGGCCTCCAGGTGCGGCACGAACCAAGAAAAATGTCGCCGTAATCACAATAAAGATGACGGGAACAGCTTGTAGCAATCGGCCGAAAATAAAACGCCACATGGTTATTCTGCCTTTAGGGTTTCGGTTGGATCGAGCCAAACATAGCGAATGTTTAGCGAGTCCATTAAATTAGATGGCATACCCTTAACACTGGGGTGTATCAAATGTTTGCTGGTGTAGGTGTAAATAGGGATGATAGGCATTTCTTCCATCAGCATTGTTTCAGCTTGGCGAAACAGGGCATAGCGCTGTTCACGCGCCGTTGCGTTGGGCGCTTCGCGCAAGATGATTTCGTCGTATACAGGGTCCGTGTACCCAGTATTGTTGTTGCCACCTTCGGTAATAAATAGATCTAGGAAGTTGTTGGCGTCGACGTAGTCGCCGATCCAGCCGCGGCGCGCTATTTGAAAGTTCATTTGGTTAACCGAATCTAGGTAAACTTTCCACTCTTGGTTGGCGAGTGATACCTCAATATTCAGCACGTCTTTCCACATTTGCTGGATGGCTACAGCTACTTTTCGGTGGTTTTCACTGGTGTTGTACGTCAGCTCTAGTCCAGGCCAATTCTTACCATCGGGGTACCCCGCCTCTGCTAACAGTTGACGTGCGCGATCTGGATCATAGCCAAAAGTTTTTGGTGGGAAGTACCCTAAGGTATCGGGAGGCGTAATGGAGTAGGCAGGAACGTAGGCGTTTTGCAGCACTGTGTTGACCAAGGTCTCGCGATCAACAGCCATAGAGAGCGCCTTGCGAACACGCACGTCGTCCACCGGCGCTTTTTGGGTATTCAGTAAGTAGTAGTAAGTGCCCAGATAAGGCGCTTGCACAAAGGGCGAGTTGTCTATGCCCTGGTAGACAGGAATTTTTTCAAGGGGTACTTCGTTCGTGTAATGTAGCTGGCCGGCGCGGAACATGCGCTCTTCGCTGGTGAGATTCTCGGTTGGGTAGAACATGACAGCGTTAAGTTTGACGTTGTCGGCATTCCAATACAGTGGGTTTTTCTCTAAGCGGATGTAGCGATTCAATTTCCATTCGGTCAACACAAAGGGACCATTACTGACCATGTTGCCGACTCGTGTCCATGGGGTGAAGCGATCAGTAGCGCCACCAAACTTGCTAACAGTGTCTGGATGTACAGCAAAGGTTGAGTAATGGTCCATCAGCTGAATAAAGTACGGGGTTGGTGCATTTAATGTTACGACCAGCGTGAGGTCATCGGCTGCTTTAACGCCCAGCTGTTCGGCATCATCAAGCGTGCCCGTTGCGTAGGCTTCTGCATTTAACAAAGGGTACAGCATATAGGCGTATTGGTTGCCCATGTTGGGGTCAAGCGCACGACGCCATGACCATACGTAATCATGAGCTGTTACTGGGTCGCCATTCGACCAGCGCGCTTTTGGATTAATATGGAACACGATTTTCTTGCCGTCGTCACTGATATCCCAACTTTCTGCAACACCAGGTTCCGGCTCGAGCGTGTAGGGGTTTTTGACGGCGAGACCCTCAAATAGGGTTCTAATGATTTTGTTTTCCGGTACGCCAGTAACGACGTGTGGATCCAGGCCCTGGGGTTCGGATCCGTTACCGTAATGAAGCACACCTTCACGGTTGCCTTGCTCCACTTTTGATTCACCGCCCATGCATGCTGTCAGGCTCACTAAGCATACTGCAACGAGTGCTCGCATCATCGACTGTACCACTGAGGCTTTCCTTTTTTTCGTGTCTTGGGCTACCAGCACGAATCGTACCTCAATGTTGCTCTGGGTGCTAAGTTTAATCCCGCACAAATTACGGGTAAGAGCGCACCGGTTTAGGTATTTCTTGGTCGACCCACACCAACTGGTCGAGCGGATAGCCGAGTGCCTCCACATCGCCCAAAAATTCTTGCTTAACTTGGTCACTTACGGTGGGGGTGCGTGCCAATAACCAAAGATACTCTTTCGTGTTGCCCGTGACGAAAGCATAACCGTAGTCGGGATCAAGTTTGAAAACGACATAAGACGCATAAAAGGGACCAAAAAAAGACACTTTCAGGTGGGCAGTGTCGGGCGAGTCAACGAAGTAGGCTTTACCTTCGGCTTTCTGCCACTTTTGCTCGTCTGCGGAATAACCTTGATTGAGTACATTAATACCACCGTCAGCGCGCACCGTATAAGTCGCCGTTACTTGCTGCAGGCCTTCTTCAAAGCGGTTTTCAATTCGGGCGACCTCGTACCATTGGCCTAGGTAGCGATTCTGATCAAAATTATTGACGGCAACGATGCCCTGGGGCACTCCTGTGCAGCTAGCAAGCCATAAGCATACGATTAGCAGGCCAAAGTGTCGCATGTGTCTGATCCTAGTAGTTGTGCTCGTAGTTCTGGGCGACTCGTGTTGGGCGATACCCAGATATCTAAAAAATACTGACCGAATTGGGGGTGATCCAAGCCGCCCAGCTCTTCACTGTTATAGTAAAACGTATTTGATCCATCGGGTAAGACGATAAAGATCAAAGAATCTCCTTTTTTGATGTCGGGCCACAGTGCCTCTAGAGGCTCGACGAACGGTAGATAAGTGGTGGAACTAACCCCTAGTGAGTCCCATTCTTTTAGTGTTTGTTTGACCAAGGCGCTGGCTTTGATATCGCGAAGGTAGTGAATTTCAAGAGCTACTGGCTGCTGGTGGCCATGGTATTGGCCCGAGGGCGTTTTTAAGATGGAGTCATAAACGTCAAAGAAAAGTACCGACAAACGCGCTCGGCCCACCTCGAGCCAAGTGTTTGGGTCAACCCTTGCTGTGCTTGAAAGAGCAAAAAGCGATGTGCACCATAACAGGCTAAGTGTGAGTACTAATTTAAGCCAGATCTTCATCGTGAAGTTGCCTTGCAAGCGTAAAAAATAAAGGAAGTAAACAGGCCCAAGTTACAGCCAAAACTAGCAGCGTGGTGGCAAGTGGATAACCAAATTCTACCGCACCGAAGCGATATCCGGCAAAGTAGCTGCTCGGCCCCCCGATAGCGCCAAATAAGGCGGCTAGCAGCAGGTGGCGATTCAAAAATTTAAGGCTGCGCACAAGGGTGGTACTAAACCCTAGCCATAAAAGTGCAAGCCACAATGGCACAAAGGCGTGTTCTGGGAACACAAAAATTTCGCTGCGCGTGAATACAACATCCACCAGTATGCCGATGGTGGCAATCCTTGCCGCGAGTAAACAGGTCTTTACAACGTTCTGTGTCGCTAGGATTAAAATCGCGAGTGCCGCGACTGTGAAGGGTAGCGCTGCATCTTGGCCCACACAGGCGAGTGCCCAAAAGCCGTTAAAAGCCAGGGCGTTACCAAGCGTGGTGTTATTTAGCAGAATTAAGCGCGCTCGCCAGTTGGACATGATCTAGTACTCGAATAATTTTAAGCTATACGAGACGGGTGGCTAAGCGGATGAGATTTTCTCGCTACAGGGGGGACACGATTTTATTAAGCGCAGCTGCTGCGACTTGCGCAAACAACTCGGCGTGGTCGACAATACTTATGAAATTCGTATAAATTGGAGGTCCCGTGAGAGCTTTAAAGATTGGTTTCTATGTCCTACTCGTGGTCGCATTACTTTTGGCGGGCATGGCTTTGGTGTATGCACCGCAAGGGTTTCCTGAGGGTTCGGAGACCGGTCAAAGAGCTGCTTTGCGCTACTATTCTGTCCACAACGAGTCGATTACTCTGCAGGACGACACAAGAGGCACTCAAGCCAATAAAGATGTGCCGGCAAAATCAGGGCGTGAATTAGCGGGTTTGGTATTTTTTCCTGACTTTGAGTCCGCGCAAAAACAGCAGTTGCCTCTGGTGATATACAGCCATGGGTTTTCGTCTTCACATAAAGGGGGCGAATACTTAGGGCGTTATCTGGCGGGTCTGGGGTTTGTGGTTGCGATGGTGGACTTTCCCTTAACTAATATGTACGCCCAGGGCGGTCCTTTTGTGAAGGACGTGGTGAATCAACCCGCTGATGTGTCGTTCTTGATTGATACCTTGCTAGAGCGATCAGGGCGACAGGACGACGTGCTAAGTGGGCTCATCGACCCAGAGCGCATTGGTGTAATGGGGGTCTCATTAGGTGGCTTTACTTCCACTTTACTGGCGTATCATCCGACGATGAGAGACCCAAGAATCGACGCGGCGATCTCTATCGCCGGGCCCAGTTCACTCTTTACCGAGCGCTTTTTTGTGTCTCGCTCTGTGCCTTTTATGATGATCGGGGGCACCTATGATGTGCTGGTACCCTACGAAACCAATGCGGCCCCCATTCAAGCCAAATCTCCTGATGCTTGGCTGTTAAGTATTGAAGGCGGTGCACACACTGCTTTTTCAGGCCCTACCGCCGCGTTCCGGTTTTTGGATAACGTGGATGTGATTGGTTGTTGGGCCGTGCTGCGCAATACCGAGGGCGATTTAGACGAGCCCTGGTACGATTTGCTGGGGGACGAAAGTATCGGCATAGATCAACAAGATCGGCCGGTTCTGTGTGAGGACCCTGTTCCTGAAAATGCCATGAACGTCGTTCAGCAACAGTGGATTACCCAGGTTGCGGTTGGTGCATTTTTTGAAATGACGTTGTCCAGTGATGCTCAGAAACAAAGTGTTGCGAGAGATTTCTTGGCTAATACGTTTGCAAGTGAAATTGCTGAGGTGCAGGTTCGCACCCCAGCAGCTCAAACTATTTCTGCCCTAGGTGGTACAGAGTAAAGGCAAAGATATCGACATACTGATCGATGATTTTTGAGGTCGGTGTTCCAGCGCCATGGCCGGCGTCAGTTTCGATACGAATAAGTACAGGCGCCTCGCCAGCTTGTTTGTCTTGGAGGTGCGCGGCAAATTTGAATGAGTGCGCTGGTACCACGCGGTCGTCGTGATCCGCGGTTGTGACGAGTGTCGCGGGGTAGTGCACACCGGCTCTTACATTATGAACTGGTGAGTAACCCAAGAGGTACTTAAACATCTCGGCTGAATCGTCTGCGGTACCATAATCGTAGGCCCAGCCCGCTCCAGCCGTGAAGGTGTGGTAGCGCAACATATCCATAACCCCGACGGCGGGTAGTGCAACTGTTGCAAAGTCGGGTTGTTGGGTCATGACTGCGCCGACCAGTAAGCCACCGTTTGAGCCTCCGCGAATCGCTAATTTGCTGTGGCTCGTATACCCTTGGTCGACCAAATAATTGCCCGCGGCGATGAAATCGTCAAAGACGTTTTGTTTCTGCATTTTGGTGCCAGCTAGGTGCCACGCTTTGCCATATTCGCCGCCCCCACGCATGTTCGCCACCGCGTAGATACCTCCCTCTTCTAACCACGCGGCAATGGTGGCCGAAAAGCTTGGCGTAAGGCTGATGTTAAAACCGCCGTAGCCGTACAGCATGGCGGGGTTGTCGCCATTTAAGGCAATACCCTTCTTGAAGGTAATAATCATGGGCACGCGTGTGCCGTCTTTGGAGGTATAGAAGATCTGCTTTGACTCGTAGTCAGCACTGGCGAATTGCGCCTTAGATGCGCGGTATGCAGCGCTCTCTCCTGAACTTGGGTTAAGGCGATATAAGGTCGAGGGTGTTTTGTAGTTGGTGAAGCTGAAGTACAGCGTATCGGCGTCCACTTTACCCGATAGACCTGACGCCGTACCGGGGCCTGGAAGTTCAATCGTTCTTACGGTTTCACCTGCAGTGTTATACTGCGTTATCTGTGAAATTGCATCAACCATGTAGTGTGCAAAGAAATAGCCGCCACCAGTGCTTAGGTCTAATACGTTTTCGGTTTCTGGTATCAGGTCAATCCAAGCATTGGGTGTGGGTTTAGTAACCGTGGCACGCACAAGCTTGGTATTGGGGGCGTTCAAGTTCGTCTGAAAAAACAGCGTATTGCCCTCGGTGTGCACCAGCGAGGTATCTGAGTCCTCATGATCTAATACGGTAATAAGTGTCTGAGTGTCGGTGCTTAGGTCTTGTAGGTAGAGCTCGTTGCCCGACGTTGTATTCGCCGCATAAATAGCTAGGTAGCGGTTGTCTTCGCTGACACTGCCCGATACGTAGCGATATTTTTGATTTGCGCTGGCACCAAACACCAAAGCGTCCTGCGAAGTGGGCGTGCCAATTTGGTGATAGTACAGTTTGTGGTGGTCAGTTTTTGCCGATAGCTCACTGCCATCAGGTTGGTCGTAACGGCTAAAGTAAATCCCTTCGTTACCGCGCCAGCTGATGCCACTGAATTTGACGTTGCGGATCACTTCGTCAACGGGCTCTTTTGTTGCTGTGTTGATAATTTGAATGGTGCGCCAGTCACTGCCACCTTGGGATAGTTGGTATGCGGCCATGAAGCCGTCTTCTGAAAAGCGCAGTGATGACATCGACACCGTGCCATCGTTGCTGAAAGTGTTAGGGTCTAAAAATATTTCTTCTTCAGTCGACCCATTTTTGATGCGATACACCACCGACTGATTTTGCAGACCGTTGTTACGGTAAAAATAGGTGTAGTCACCCTCGATAAACGGAGCGCTTTCTCGTTCGTAATCCATCAGGCGGGTGAGTCTTTCACGCAGACGATCGCGGCCTGGCAGTTGCTGTAAGTAAGCCTGAGTCACTCGGTTCTGATCTTTTACCCAGGCGCCAGTTTCCTCGCTGCGGTCGTCTTCAAGCCAGCGATAGGGATCGATCACTTCAGTACCAAAGTACGTATCGCTGACAGGGTTTTTCTGCGTTACTGGGTAGTCCTGAACGCGAATATTGGTCGGCTGAGAGGTCGTTGTAACAGGGTCTGTGCACGCCGAAATAAAAGCGCCAGTTATGGCGGTCACGGCAAGAAAGCTTAGAGTCTTTTTCATTTCACTGCGTCCTTTTGATAGACGATGTTTATGGGGTAGATCGGGGCCTTAATTTGTTTTGGATTGAGGCCAGCCACTTCGTTAGCATGCAATCGCAGTGCACCCAAGCGCGTAGCAGGATCTGGGTGTGTACTTAAAAACTCGGGCGGGCGCTCGTCGCTTAAGTCTCCCATTTTGCGCCACAGGCTGACGGCGGCTTGCGGGTCGTATCCCGCCAACGTTGCCAGCTCGAGGCCTATAGTGTCGGCTTCTGATTCAGCCGTGCGGCTATTGGGGAGTTGCAGTGCCAAAACGGCCGCCAGTTGGGCGCCTTGGTTTGCTGCGCTGTTGCCATCGCTCGCTGCGTTAACAGCGCTTAACCCAATTTGCATCGCTACTGCACGAGACATTTGTTCGGCCGTATGGTTGGCCAAGGCGTGCGCGATTTCATGGCCCATAATCTGAGCAAATTCGTCGTCACTGAGTTTAAGTTGGTCGAATAAGCCGGTGTAAACTGCCATGCGGCCCCCAGCCATACACCATGCATTTACGGTATCTGGATCATCTATTAAGGCGACACTCCAGTCCCAGGCTCGGCTTGAAGGGTAGTGATCGTGCGCAGTGGTTACTAAGCGACCTGTAATCCTCTGCACGCGGTCAGCCAGGCGATGATCGGACGACAATTGGTCCTTGCTTTCTAGTTGCTTTACGGTATTGGCATAGGCCTTTTGCGATTGCACAATCGCGGCCTGTGGCGAGATGATCATAAACTGCGAGCGCCCCGTTGGGCTGGTGGAGCAAGCGCTCACGAGCACCGTTAAGACAATAACCAAAAAACGCATGGCCACTATTCCTGTGTCTAAACTAACCTGGCTCGGATTCTGCACCTGCGGTGACCCGCAGTAAACCTTTAAATATTCGCGATGGCGAGCTCTCGCCCATAATCACACGGTAAACGTCCGCAACAATGGGCATTTCGATATCCTTTTGCGCTGCAATCTCCAGCACTACGGGCGCGCTCTTCAGGCCCTCGGCCACCATAAACATACTGTCCGTGATTTCTTGTACCGTTTTCCCTTTCGCCAGTTGCATGCCGACGGTACGGTTGCGGCTTTGATCGCTCGTGCAGGTCGCAATCATATCGCCCATACCCGCTAAGCCGGCGAAGGTTTCGGCTTGGCCCCCTAGCGCGACTCCCAGTCGGGTAATTTCAGCCAGACCGCGAGTGATCAAGGCAGAGCGTGTGTTGTCGCCGGCGCCTAGGCCGTCGCCCATACCCACCGCAATGGCGATAACATTTTTTAACACCCCGCCCAGTTCGCAACCGACGACATCAGGGTTGGTATAACATCGAAATAGCCCGCTACTGAATACGTTTTGAAGCGCACGCATAATAATCGGATCTTCCATGGCCAGTACGCTGGCGGCCGCTTGACCGGCCATAATTTCGCGGGCAAGGTTTGGGCCCGTTAATACGCCCGCTGGATGCCCCGGTAAGATCTCATGGATAATTTCGGTCATGCGTTTCTGGCTGCCATGCTCTAAACCTTTCGTTAGGCTTACCACGGGAACCCATGCTCGTATGCAGTCTGCAACCTCGTTCAGGACGCTTCTGAAATGCTGTGATGGTACGGCCATAACGACCACGTCGGCGTTTTCTACAACCCTGCGTATATCGCTCTCTGCCTTGAGTTTGGGTGACAGGCTGGCACCCGGCAGATAGGTGTTATTGGTATGAGAGGTGTTAATTTCTTTCACAGTTTCGGGATTGCGAGCCCACAGAGTGACGTGAGTGTTACGCGACACCAAATTGGCCACGGTTGTGCCCCAAGATCCACCCCCAAGAACTGCTACATTCAAATCCATAGTCTTACTCTTATTGTAGTGTCTGCGTCAGTGCCATTGCCTTGATGGCCTCTAGACGCCGAAGGATATCACGGATTTGTATGGCTAAGGCGCGTCGTTGCTCGCCAGTCTCTTCGCTCGTGTGTTGATGTAGGCCTTTATGCTCTAGCAGTTGGTAGCCATTTTGGAATAACAGCTTCGCTATCGAGGACTCGCTGCTGATTCGACGTTGTAAATACGCTTGTCTTCCAAGCTTAAGCGCTTGGTCAGTGAAGGCTTTGCTGTCGAGGTCTTGTTCGTTGAGCTGGCATGCCAAGTCGGCGACAACGCTGTACGCCTCGGTAAAGATCAGCAAGGTTTGGTGGGCGACCAAGGGTTTGACAGCGCGCAGTATGTCGTCGCCTTGAATATGTGCACGCTCAAGTTGGTTAAGAGCATCTGGAAAGTGACGATTCAGTTCATCCTCTATTTCGGCCCTGAACAGTTCAGTGGGTGAATAAAAGAATTCAAACTTGAAGGTGTCGCGCAACGATTCGACCTCTTGCCAAAATACGGTCAGCGCCTCGACACCGCTCTGCTCGCGAATCTTCATGATGGCCAGTTCGATGATGGCTTGGTTGACAAAAAAGTGAATGATGCTGTTTCGGTAGTAACTGGCGATGGGGTGTTGATTTTGCTCGATACCATATACGGTTTCTGGTCCGGCATCGTAGCGTGTGATAATACGCTCTGAAATCATCAATCCCAGCACGCCTTCCAAATTGGAGCTAATGTCTTTTTGCAGATCATCCGACATAAAGATCTGACGTTGGTGGGCCCATGAAACGAGAGTCTCTAGTTCTTTAACAACCTCTGCTTCGGTCAAAGCCCTGGGGGCGACCCCCAAAAGGCACATCGAAATCAAGGCTGGAAAAGTAATGGGGGTCACTTTGTTTGCTTCAACTGCAACTTCGAACGCGATTTTGGCAAGTGCTAGCTTGTCGTCAGGATCAGGTGCACTTTCTAGCACAACGGGTTTGCCGACGTTCATGTAAACTCGACCCATGGGGCGAGCCAGGCTTTTGACATAGCCTATGAACCACATCAAGGACTCCGCCGTTTTAATGCGCCCGGCTTGTTCAGTGGCGTATTCTTCAACGTCGCGAATAAGATCGTAGCTAATGGATACCGGTGTTATGTGAATATTTCTAGCATCGCTGGCATGACAAGCTTCAAGTACGTACTTAAGAAGGCCATAGCGAGGCGGCATGAGTTTGCCAACTCGAGAGCGTGTTCCCTCGAAAGACCAGTTCATCGGAAAGCGCTTCTCCATCAGGTAACCGATGTACTGACGCAATACCATTTTATACACGGGATTGTCTTGGAAGCTGCGGCGAATAAAAATTCCACCGGCGCGGCGCAGTAAAAAACCAAGCCCTGCAAAGCTAAGGTTTGCACCCCCAAACATGTGCGGCATGGGAAAGTCGTTTTCATAAAGTACCTTTGGCACCACCATGCCATCTAAATAGGTTTTATGAGTCCAAAGTAAAATGGAAGGGTGGTCGCGAACTTGGGCACGCAGTGTTTCGATTTCGGTTTGGCTGACAACCACGTTGTCTTCATAGGCTAGACCCAAACAGTACTGGTTAAACTTGGCATAAAAATCCAACCAGAAGGTTGAAGGGTTGGAAATCATTTCCTTCATGTAGACTTCTGCTTCGCGGGTCGTACTGCTGATCGAGCGACCCGTTTCCGCGGCGACTTCACGTAATGACTGTTTAAAACGGCGACGATTACGAAGATTAGCCGCAATAAAACGTGGCACTTTATAGCGTCCACCTTGTTGCTTGCGTTCAGCAATGTCTAAAACCAGAGCCGCTTGCCGTGCGATAAATTCAGCGAAAGCCGCTGGTGCATCGGGGTCGTGGTCGGCAAGCTTTATAAAGCGTTGACGCAGGTTGCCGACGGTGTCGGGTTGACCGGTTAAAAATGTTGCGCGTTTGGGCTTGTTGCGCAGGAGGCGCTTGCCTCGCGCCGCTCGAGGGCGTCTTGGGTCTCCAAATACGAAGTCGCGCAATCGTGGGCCCGAGGCAATGGCCTTATCCGAGGGGCGCCATGCAATGCGAATGGGTACAATCAGGGTTTCGTTGCACTGAGCCTGTATGATGTTGGCAATATCTGTTTTTATGACCAGCTGCTTGTCCATTAAGACCAAAGAGCAGTGATTCGCTGTCTGAGCTTCTGGGTTGTGATGCTTAAGCCACTCTAACAATTGCCTGCGCTCGAAGCGGTTACGTGCATCCATAATAAAAAAAACGGGGCCGGTATGTGTGCTAGGCCATGGATTCGTTTGTTCCGCTTGTTGGGTCAATGCCATAGTGCGCCGCTAATCGTTAGAGTTATTACCTGTTTTTACACCTGTTGAGCCGGATTTGGCAAGTGAGTTCCGAGTTTTGGTGGCGCGTGGCTTTCTAGCTGTTGAGCCCGCGTTGGTTCCCATTCGCTGGGGAGTTGAAGGTTTAGCTTGACCTAGTGCGTTCAAATACAGTTGGCGCACATCGTTAATGTGTTGGTCTAGGTCCTCCAGGCGCCAATTATTAGTCTGGATTGGGTCGAGCACTTCCACTCGCACTTTGCCAGGTCTAAAGACGAAATCGCCTTTTGGGGCGATGTCGCTCGCGTTGTGAATCACAATGGGCACGATCGGAACGCCAGCTTGCATGGCTAAGTGGAACGCACCTTTTTTGAAGCTACCTAATTTTCGGGTAGTCGATCGCGTGCCTTCTGGCGCCAATACAACTGACTTCCCTTCGTTTTGCATGACATCCACTAAAGGCTTCATGGCTGCGATGGCCGATTCGGAATTTTTGCGGTCGATCATGACTACACCCCCCCATTCCATCACTTTGCCGATAATGGGGAGTTTTTTGATTTCTTGCTTGCCGACGCCGGCCATATCTTGCCGGACTAGTTTAGTTGCAATGATCACGTCGGTCTTACTTTGATGATTAAAGATAAATACCGCGGGGCGCTGCTTCCAAATATTCGCTTCGCCTTTCACGTCAAGCTCCAGTCCCACAAGGGCACTGGCCGTTTCTGCGAATAGCGCATACGAAAAGTTTCGGCTTTGACGCATAGAGCCTGTTAAAGCGAATACCGGAATGCCTGCAGCAAAGGCAGATACGACGCTGGTGGTTGCCGCCAGCGAGCGAATGAACTGACTTAATGTCGGAGTGCCTCTGCTGTCAAAAGAGGCTTGTGCCCATTGATTTTCACGCGCCATTTCCCGCAGTGCTCTAGATGGATTTAGTGCTACTGGATTACCGCTGGCTAGCAAGAGATCGCTGTCGTCGGTGCTGTCAGAGTAAAAAAAAGTGTTGGCTAAACGCCCTTTGGTTTGTTTTAACAGCTGCTTGGCCGCATCAACTTTCCCCATGCCGAAGCAAGGAGGTCCATCGATTTCTCCGGTGAAGGTGTCGCTATCTACCGCTAGCTCGGTACAGAAAATATGATCGATACCGAGGTCGCGCGCGGCCGGCTCCACTTGAAAACGTGTAGCGGACGAGACAATGGCAACGGTGTGTCCGGCTGCTTTGTGGGCATCGATAAGCTCACGCGCTTCGGGGTAAACCAAGCGGCCAATGTGTTTGTCATACACCGTTTGCGCAAAAGTGTCGTAGTCAGTTTTCGAATAGCCCGCCATGAACTGAGCGGTCAGAGCAATAAGACTGGCAAAGTCGATATTACCAAAACCAAACTGGGTCATTGCTTGCAGGGTGCTCATTAGATCTTTGATGTCTAAATCACCCCTCGTTACCTGAGCGCGCAGAAAATGAAAAGCGGAATAGCCATAGATAATCGTGCCGTCAAAATCGAAGAGGGCCGCGGTTTTGGGTCCTTTTGGAGCAGCCTCTATAGCGGCGATAAGTTCATTGATCTTCGACATGTCGCAATCCTTGTGCTGAGATGCTAAGACTAGAGCGAATCGTGCCGATTGTCACATTAGCATTTGGCAAGTTTTACCGTTCTCAAACTTTAGGCGAAGAGCTCGTCAAAGTGGAGTATGGCGGGGTGCAGCGTGTTCGTTTTGATATCTTCCGTCGAATCAGGCTGTCTGAGCGTAATAAGATGCTCGATACCAAATTGTTTGGCTGCGCTTAAGACAGTTTCGTTATCATCGATAAGTAATGTGCGTCTTGGGTTGAAGGGATAAGACCTTGCGAAACTGAACCAGAACGCTTGCGATTCTTTCGGCGCCTGAAATTGATGGGAGGTCACGAGATGATCGAAATAAGGCCTAAGATCAATGTTGGCAAGTTTGGAGTCAAGTACCACGTGGTGCGCGTTGGTCACCAGTAAAACCTGCTTATTTTGGGCGCGCAAAAAGTCTAAAAATTCGAAGACTTGGGGTCTTGCGCTCGATTGGTAAGCGGTGTTGCGCACGTGTTCACGCACGTCAAACCCTAGGGTGTTGGTCCAGTGGTCGATACAGTACCAATCCAAGGTCCCCTGCGTTGCGCTCATTTGTGCGTTGAGCTGGGTTCTTGCTTCCTCAAGCCCTAGACCTTGTATTTCGGCAAAAACCTTGGGTATATGTTCAAGCCAAAAGTGATTATCGTAAGCTAGGTCGAGTAAGGTTCCATCCATGTCGAGTAATACCGTATCGACCGCCGTCCAGTCCAGCATATTTAAGGCACTCTAGTATCAAGTTGTTAAGATAGATCATGATACACTACGCATATGACAAAAGATCTTGCAGAAACCCAACTGGCGAACACTGAATTAAGCCAGGTACTTGAGCTTCTAAATACGGCTAGCCAAGCGATACTGAAACATTACTATTCTGACGCCGCCACTGAATATCAAAGTAAAACAGATTCCACCCCACTGACCGAGGCCGATCTAATGGCGCATAGAAGTATATGCCACGGATTGCGACTACTCTTTCCCGAAACTCCCATTTTGTCTGAGGAGTCCGATGCTAAGGTGAAGCAGGCGCGCCGAGATTGGGGAGACTATTGGTTGGTAGACCCCTTAGATGGCACTCGTGAGTTCTTGAATAGAACAGGTGAGTTTACGATCAATATCGCATTAATTCGCGAGCATCGTCCGGTGCTCGGGTTTGTTGCCGCGCCCTGTCTGCAATCGGTATGGTTTGGTGGAAAACATTACGGTGCGTACAAGCTTGAGCTTGGCGCAGAATTTTCCGATAAGCTGCGAATAGAGGGGCGATGTTTGGACCCGGCGGCCGGTATTACAGTCTTATCTGCGACGCGGCATCGCAACAGACTTTTGCAAACCACTCTGTCATATTTGCAGCGCGCTACGCCTGATTTACGGCGCTTAGACAGTGGTAGTGCCCTAAAGTTTTGCCAGTTAGCCGAAGGCGTTGGTGACATTTATCCGCGGTTTTCGCCCTGCTGCGAGTGGGACACGGGCGCAGGCCAGGCTCTCGTAGAGGGCGCTGGTGGGCAAGTGTGGGCGCTCGATGGTGAGTCTTTGGGTTATAACAAGCGCGACACTTTAATGAGTCCGCATTTTATCGCGGTTGCTGACCCCAGCGCCCCCTTGTGGGCGGGTTTGTTGCAAGATTTAACGATTATTCAACCTGCTTAGGGTGTAAGGACTCTAGTCGGTACTGGTCTAAAAAGCGCTGCAAAAATTCTTCAAAAGAAATGTCGTCGGCCGCTTCTATCGCTGCTTGTTCACTCAGGCTTTGCGCGGCTTCCGTCTCAAGTCTCTGTCGAATCGATTCTTCCAAAGGCTGCTTTAAAAACTCGCTCTTGATGGTGCGTGCTTGATTCAGGGCAGCGTTAAAAAAACTTCCTTGCTGCACGCGCTGACTGACTTGTGCCGAGGGTGTGAGTTCTGGGTCGATGAGTTTTTGGCGCTGTATTGTCAAGGCTTCGCCGTAACCAGGCTCGATAAGATTGTCGAGTGTTGCGGCAAAATCTTCAAGTTCGGCCATGATATTCAGGCCCCAATCTTTGAGCGATATGTGCTCAGTGGGCGCGTTCAGCTGCAGGCCGGGTTCACGTCCCCTAGTGACCACGCGACTGAAGTTGTCTGCTAATCGGGTTTGTTCATCGAAGGTGCATTGCGGGCTATCCTTTAACAAGCAGTACAGTAAAAACAGATCTAAAAAGCGGATTTGCGCTGCATCGATGCCCGTCGGCAAAAAAGGGTTCAGGTCGATACAGCGCACTTCGATGTACTCTATGCCGCCTAAAGCGAGCGCGTGTAGCGACGGTTCTCCGCTACGCGAGACTCTTTTGGGTCGAATGGGGCTGTAAAATTCGTTTTCGATTTGTAATAGGCCGTCGCTTAACTGTTGATACTCGCCATCTAAGGTTTTCGGTATCTCGCTATAGGCTGGGTGTGGTTGAACGATCGCGGCTCGTAGGGTGTCAACGTAGGTATCTAAGTGGTTGTAGCAAACTTGCAACGATTTTTGCGTGTCGCTGTTGTAACCCAAGCCGCCCATTCTTAACGACGTGGCATAAGGCAGGTGATAGCTGCTGTGCTCTGCGTCCGTGGGTTCCAGGCCGTGATCCGAGCGTCCTTTAAGAAAGGTCGAACAAACCGCAGGTGATGCTCCAAACAAATAAACTAACAGCCAAGACCAGCGCTGAAAGTTGCGAATTAAGCCTAGATAGCGCTCGGTTCTATATTCGTTGACGTCTTGCGTATTTTGGCTATAAGACTGCAGCCAAGGCCAAAAGCTTTCCGGTAGCGAAAAGTTGTAGTGTATGCCGGCAATGGTTTGCATGCGTCGCCCGTATCGATGCCCTAAGCCATAACGATACACGGTTTTTAATCGAGCAGAATTAGAGCTGCCATACTGCGCTACCGGGATGTCGCTGTCTGCCGTCAGCGCACAGGGCATGCTTGCTGTCCACAAGAGCTCGTCGCCGAGCTGGTCATACACATAGCGGTGTATGTCGTGGAGTTGCTTAAGTGTTTGCTCGGTCGAGTCAGACACTGGGGTAATAAATTCTAGCAAGGCTTCGCTGTAGTCAGTTGTGATGGATGCGTGAGTGAGTGGCGAGCCCAATGTCTTGGGGTGCGTGGTTTGGGCGAGCAGCCCATTTGGATCAATGCGCAGAGCTTCTTTTTCAATGCCTCGTTGAAACCGCAAAAGTTTTTCCGCTGCTGGGTCTTGAGCAAGGGCGTCCAATAAGGCAGCAATGCGTTTTTTCATGCGTGTATCTCCGCCCTTTGGTGTAAACTAATTCGATGGTTGGGTTTTAAAGGCCGCCGCGCAGTGTAAAGGCTAGAACGCGTGAAGTACATGTTCACGTGGGGTCCTTTTTGGCTTTTTCGATGTTGGGGCATGGGCTGGGGTCCTTGCGTTTTGATCTGTAGCTATTCAGGTCGCTTACCTGATCAGGTCGTGTTCGGTGTTAGGAGATGAGTATGTTTAAGTGGTTTCCGGTTGTCGCCGGTGTCCTGGGGCTAATTTGGTTTTGGGCAGGGCCAGATGCCGCTGACGAGGGCCGTCAATTTGGCCATCGCGCAACACCCGTAACCACAGCGGTGGTTCAGCGTTCACAGTTCGCCGACACCGTAGTTGCGGTGGGCACCTTGGAAGCTTGGGAGTCGGTGGACATCCAGCCATCGGTGGCTCAGATTGTTACCGAGTTATTGTTTGAAGATGGTGATTCGGTGGCAGCTGGACAGGTTTTGGCACGCCAAAAGCAAGACGCCGAAAAGGCTCGATATTCTGAGTTGTCCGCTTCATTAATTGACGCCAAGCGCGAGGTTGAGCGTTTAACCAATCTTGCGACCAAGAATCAGGTAGCCCAAACAGATCTTGATCGAGCCGCTACCCGCGTTCAAGTGCTAGAATTTCAGTTAGAAGAAGTTCAAGCTAGAATTCAAGATCGAACCATTCGTGCGCCGTTTGCTGGGCAGCTGGGATTGCGCGAGGTCAGCCCGGGTGCACTGATTACGCCGAGCACTCGCATAGCAACCCTCGACGATTTGTCTCGTATGCGGTTAACGTTTTCGGTGCCAGCGGTACAGCTTGGTGTATTGTCTTTGGGGCAAAAAGTCACTGCACGTTCTGCGGCGTTTTCTGATAATTTTGAGGGTCGAATCTCGGCGATCGATAGTCGCATCGATCCAGTCACTCGGTCAATTCAGGTGCGAGCGGAATTGCCGAATTCTGCGGGGCGTTTGCGTCCGGGCTTACTCATGAATACGAACGTTCGGGCAAACCCACGCAGGGCGATAGTTGTTCCTGAAGAAGCGATTGAGTCACGTGCCAAACAGCACTATGTATGGTTGATGCAGGACGGCGAAACAGCGATGAAAACGCAAGTAAGTATCGGCGGGCGTTCGGCGGGTGTGATAGAGATAACCGCAGGTATAGATGAGGGCCAGAAAATTGTCGTCGATGGCGTGGGCTTGCTGCGAATGAGTCCGGCCAAGGTAAAGCCGAAGGAGTAGGCCATGTTGCTGTCAGACGTTTCAGTTAAGCGTCCCGTTTTTGCACTCGTGCTTAGTGCCTTGTTGGTCGCCTTTGGAGTGTTGTCGTTTGATCGACTACCATTGCGTGAATACCCAGATATTGAATCCCCAGTTGTCAGTGTATCTACTAACTACCCTGGTGCCTCGGCAGCCGTGGTAGAAAACCGTATTACCGAGGTCATCGAAGACCGTTTGGCCGGTTTACAAGGCATTAAAGTCATGGAATCTTCGAGCTTCGACGGCCGCTCATCGATTCGTCTCGAGTTTCAGTTAAGTCGAGATATTGATAACGCCGCCAATGATGTGCGAGACCGTATTTCTAGCGTGTTGAATAACATTCCGCAAGAAGCCGAGCCACCTGAAGTCCGCAAAGAAGAAAGCGGCGAAGACGTGGTGTTTTGGGTGCATCTGGTGGGTCCTGAGATGTCGCAGTTGGAACTGACTGACTATGCGCGACGCTATCTAGAAGACCGTTTCTCCGTGTTAGATGGAGTGGCACGCGTGCGCATATCGGGCGGTAAAATTTACGCCATGCGGGTTTGGTTGGACCCCCAAGAATTGGTGGCGCGCCAGCTAACCGTCACAGATGTGGAAAACGCGCTTAGGGCTCAAAATATCGAGTTGCCGGCCGGTACCCTTAATTCACTGTCTAAAGATTTTATTATCCGCATCGAGCGCAGTTATTTAACAGAGGACGATTTTCGATCCTTGGTCCTTCGCCGCTCGCAAGACGGTTATTTGGTGCGCTTGGGGGATGTTGCTCGCGTCGAGCTAGGTAGCGCAGAGGACCGTCGCTTTTTTCGGGGTAATGGTGAGCCCATGGTTGGTTTGGGTATTGTCAAACAAAGCACCGCCAATGCTTTATCCATTAGTCGTCTGGTTCAGGCCGAAATTGAGCGTGTCAATGAAGATTTACCCCAGGGTTTAACGCTAATTGCAAGCTACGACGACAGTGTGTTCGTGGAAGAAGCCATTTCAGAAGTCTACTTCACCTTGCTGGTTGCTGCGGCATTAGTAGTGCTCGTTATTTTTGTTTTCTTGGGCGATTGGCGCAGTTTGTTAATACCGGCCCTAACAGTCCCTATTTCCTTAATAGCATCGTTCTCCGCACTGCTGGCCTTGGGTTATAGCATTAATTTATTAACGCTTCTCGCCTTGGTGTTGGCTATAGGTCTGGTCGTGGATGACAGTATTGTAGTGCTTGAGAATATCCATCGGCGATTAACCTCGGGTGAATCTCCTTTGGTGGCCAGTTTTCTTGGGGCGCGCCAAGTGGGTTTTGCAGTTATAGCGACCACATTGGTTTTGGTGGCTGTGTTCGTGCCGATTACTTTTTTAGAGGGCGACGTCGGGCGCTTGTTCAGCGAGTTTGCTGTGACCATGGCCATTGCAGTGGGCTTTTCTAGCTTTGTGGCTCTGACCTTGGCACCGGTCATCGGCAGCAAAGTGTTAAGAACGGCCGAAGCTGAGTCCCCCTTAGTCAAGTGGGTGGATAATATTTCAGGACGCTTAGAGTCAGGTTATCAAGCCTCGTTGAAATCTTTATTGCACCAGCCGCTATGGGCTCTGGCCATCATCGTGGTGTCGTTTTTTGGTGTAGCGGCTTTGTATCAAAGCGTCGAGCAAGAATATGCGCCGAATCAAGATCGGGGCATGTTGTTCATGCGGGTTAACGCCGCTGAAGGGGCGAGTTTTGAGTATACCAAAGAGGTGCTACAGAAAATCGAGCAACGTTTAACGCCCTTAGTTGATCAAGGCGATATTAAGCGTTTGCTTATTCGCGCCCCTGGCTGGGGCGCTGGAGAGTCCTTTAACAATGGCTTTGCACTGCTGGTCTTGGCGCCTTTTGACTCTGGGCGGCGCGATACCGATGCAATTTTGGCGGATGCTCGCGAGCGAGTCGCCGATGTGGCGGGTGCTAGCATTTGGATCAGCGGTCCACGCTCGCTGGGCGGTGGCAGCGGTTCTCCAGTTAATGTAGCGATTGGTGGCAATTCCTACGAAGAGCTAGCCGACTGGCAGGACGCCTTACTGGCTAAGCTGGCAGAGAACCCGCGTCTAATTAACCTTAATACGAACCTCAAGCCCACCAAGCCGCAACTTCGCCTTAGTATCGATCGTGATCGAGCGGGTGATTTGGGTATCAATATTCGCGACATAGGCCGCACCCTAGAAACCATGATGGGTGGCCGCCGAGCAACGACGTTTTTGATGGCCGGTCGGGAATATGACGTGTTGTTAGAAGCCGAGGCAATTAACCGCCAAACTTTGGCTGATCTGGATGCATTGTATGTGCGTTCAACCAGTACGGGCGAGCTGGTGCCACTGGCGAATATTGTTTCGATTACCGAGCAGGCAGATGCTGGCAGCTTAAATCGACACAATCGGGTCCGAGCCTTTACGCTCACTGCCGATTTGGCGGAGGGTTATACCTTGGGCGAAGCTTTAGACGATATTCGGACAACGGTTCGTAAGGAACTACCCGACCACGCCAGTATTGCCTATAAAGGTGAATCTTTGGATTACCAAACATCGGGCTACGACGTTATTTTCACATTTACTTTGGCCCTATTGATTGTGTATCTCGTCATGGCCGCGCAGTTTGAGTCGTTTTTGCATCCTGCGGTTATTTTGTTAACGGTGCCACTGGCCCTAATTGGCGGCTTGGGTGGCTTAGTCCTGTTTGATCAAACCCTAAATATCTATTCGCAGGTGGGTATGGTAATGCTGGTGGGTTTGGCCACCAAAAACGGTATTTTGTTGGTTGAGTTTATTAATCAGTTGCGCGACCAGGGTCTTGCCTTTGAGGAAGCTGTACTCGGTGGTGCGTCGCGACGGTTACGACCGATTATTATGACAGCGCTTACCACGGTTATAGGCGCTATTCCCTTAGTTTTGTCGGACGGGCCCGGTCATGAGTCTCGCACCGTGATTGGTGTGGTGATTATGTGCGGTGTTTCTGTAGCAACAATTATCACCTTATACGTTATCCCAATAGTATATGCTAAAGTGTGTCAAAATACTGGATCTCCTAATGCTGTAGCGCGGCAATTAGAGGCCGAATTAGACAGGCAAGGCGAGGCGGGCGTATGAGTCGCATACAAGAATGGTTAAAAACGTTAGCTCGAGACAAAGGGTCGGATCTGTATTTAAGTACCGGTGCACCGCCTTGCGCCAAATTTCAGGGCAAGTTAAAGCCGATTGCGAATGAAGTCCTAAAGCCTGGTGAAATTCGCGAAATAGCCTATGAGTTAATGGATGACACTCAAATAGCTGACTTTGAGCGAGAGCTGGAAATGAACTTGGCTACGTCTATTGCTGGCTATGGTCGTTTTCGTGTAAACATTTTTATTCAGCGTTCGGAAGTCAGTATCGTCGCGCGTAATATCGTTGCTGAGATTCCTAACTGGCAAGACCTGCGACTTCCCGAAATCATGCTCGATGTGATCATGCGCAAACGAGGACTGGTGTTGTTCGTAGGAGGCACTGGCTCGGGCAAATCAACATCCCTTGCGGCGCTGATTGATTACCGCAATAGCAATTCTAACGGGCACATCGTGACGGTTGAAGATCCTGTGGAATATGTTCACCGCCATAAAAAGTGTATCGTTAATCAGCGCGAAGTAGGGGTGGACACTCGAAGCTGGCACAACGCACTGAAAAACACCTTGCGTCAGGCACCTGACGTAATTTTGATTGGCGAAATTCGAGATCGTGAGACGATGGAGCACGCTTTGGCCTTTGCCGAAACTGGCCATTTATGTTTGTCCACCTTACACGCTAATAATGCCAACCAAGCTTTAGACCGTATCGTCAACTTTTTCCCCGAAGACCGACGACCGCAGCTTATGATGGATTTGTCCCAGAATTTACAGGCCTTTGTGTCGCAGCGTTTGATACCGACCGTGGAAAATAAGCGCGTAGCGGCAATCGAAGTCCTGTTGGGCTCACCGCTGGTGTCAGATATTATTTTGCGTGGGCAGTTCGATGGCTTGAAAGAGGTAATGGAAAAATCTGAAAATCTAGGCATGAAAACCTCTGACCAAGCCTGCTTTGAACTATATCAAGAGGGGCTTATCAGTGAAGAAGAAGCGCTGCGCAATGCCGATTCTGCCAATAACGTTCGCTTAAAAATCAAATTTGCCGGCAGTACTGCGGGGGGTGGCTTCGACGACGAAGATGATTTGGGCTTGTCGCTTGATGATGAAGACTTCTAGATCGAGGGTAGTCGTCGCGAGATTGCGCAGGCGGAATTGCGGATCAGCGCGTTAAAGTCATCAACTCATCGACGATAGTTTCTAGCTGTCCAAGAGTATTGCATTCGTGTGCTATGTGACAGACTCGCTGGTAGCGCAGCATTTCTGAGTCACCGCTGCCCCACTGGTGTTTGCCTTCGGGGTTTAGCCAAATAATGCGCCGACAACGCTCGCTAATTTCCAGTAAACGTTCGAATCGGTGGTCGCCGTAGTTATTACGCGCGTCTCCCAGCACAATAATGGTAGTTTGCTTGGTTATGTCTTGTCCGGCTATGTCCCAGAATTTGTCTAAGCTTGACCCGTAATCGGTCGCTCCGCCGTACCGCCAATTGGCAATTTCAATGGCCTTTTCTACGGGGTGTTGCTGGAATAAAGCGGTGATCTCGCCAAGATCGTGCGCAAATGCAAACGAGCGCGTGCGGGGCAGCACATCTTGCAGGTAGTACAGTAGCATAAGTAAGAATTTGGCGTAGGCAGACACCGATCCGCTTACATCACATACTGCCATGATTTGCGGTTTGCGTTTTTCTGTACGGCGCCAAAAAGTGTCGAACATTACCCCGTCATTGACGATCCCGCGTCGCAGGGTTTTGATCATGTGCAGTTGGCCCCGCCGAGTTTGCTTGGGGCGTTTGCGATGTTTTTGGGTGAGCTTGCGTGCGAGTTTTTGGATGAGACCTTGCAGGCGATCTGCTTGGCGGCGTTCGACTGCGCTTAATTTGGTTTTGCGTAACAGTTCAGCCATGAGCTGGTCATGTTGCCCAGCCGCATTCAGTTCAAACGCACGCTCAATGGCCTGCTTAGCCTGTGCCTGCATGGCCCTCTGAACGTCTTTTAAGGCTTGTCTCGCGGGGTTGTCTTCGGCCAGATCTGCCAGCGTTTGCCGAATCGGCGCTTCACCCAAGGCGTCAAGTAGACGTCGGGTGAATAAGCCTTTTTGCGTAAAAAACGATAATTGTTTAAGAGGCAGAGTGCCCAAGGCCTCTGCCATCTGCGCCTCAAGTTCGGCTTGGTCTTGGTTTAACAGTGCCTTAATAAAGTCGCTTTGGTTGAGAACTTCTTGTGTTTTTTCATCGCTTACCAGTGCCTCGGCGAGTTGCTGTTGATCGCTAATCGAGGCTTGGTTTTCTATTTCTGATGGCGACGAGTTTTGCGTTTGATTGTCGTTATTCTGCTGCAGAAAGAACTGATCAAAGCAAGCCTTGCAAATCGCCTCTTCCTCGACGGTTTTTGCCAGCGTCATGGCCATGGACTCGCGCAACAAGCTGGGTGAATCGAGCCCAACCGCTTGCGCTGCCTGCAGCGCATCCATGCTCTCGGCGGGCGATATCCTAACACCCTGTTGGCGCGCCAGGTGCATGAACTGTAATAGCTCTTCCTGCATCAGTTCAGGGCTCGGGAAGTGCCGCTCACGCTGGGTTTTAGTAAGTCTCCCAATTTTTCGGTGGCAGCCTCGATGTCGTTTTCAAACTTGAGCAGAACATTAAGCGTGTCGCGCACTAGTTGGCGGTCTAATTGATTCGCCTTCAGTAAAACCAGGCTGCGGGCCCAGTCAATTGTCTCGGAGATTGCCGGCGCTTTTTTGAGGTCTAAAGCTCGCAGGCCGTGAACAAAACCGACCAGCTGGCGATTCAGTTCTGGGTCTATTTCGGGCAAGCGAGAGGCAATAATTTTTTGCTCTAAGCGTTCATCGGGGTAAGGAATATAAAGATGCAGACAGCGCCGCTTAAGAGCATCGGATAAGTCCCGCGTGTTATTACTGGTCAGAAAAACCCTCGGGGGGACTTTTGCTTTGATAGTGCCTAACTCGGGGATTGAGATTTGGTAATGTCCCAGGACCTCAAGCAATAAGGACTCGAACTCTTGGTCTGCTTTGTCTATTTCGTCGATCAGTAATACGGCGCCCGCGGGGGAGGAGAGAGCCTTTAACAGGGGGCGTGGTTCGATAAAATTCTCGGAATAGAATACGTCTCCGAAACTGTGTAGCCGTTCCACTGCGCCGTCTAACCCTTGGGTGCCCTTGAGTAGGTCGCCAAGCTTTTCTTTGAGGACTTGGGTGTACAGTAACTGTTTGCCGTACTTCCATTCATAAAGTGCCTTCGCCTCATCTAGGCCTTCGTAGCATTGCAAACGAATTAACTCTTGTTCTGTGATAAGCGCCATCGTGTTGGCGAGTTCGGTTTTCCCGACTCCCGGTGGTCCCTCGATGAGAATGGGTTTCTGGAGGGCGTTGGCCAAAAACACCGCTGTGGCGATTTTGTCGCTACAAATATAACCGTGTTCAGCGAAGGCGCTGATGATAGAGTCGATATTGCTCAGGGTGTCGCTCATTATTTGTCCTTGTATTGCGGGTTTGCTCGATCAGCCGCCGGTGGCATTCATGAACCTGAGGATTTGGGGGTGCTCGGGATCGTGAAAATGGTGACGCTCGGGTTTAAACGCCAACGCATCAACGATTGCTTGCTTTAGTTTCTCTCGGGTGTAACCGCGATCTCTCAGTATAGCCCTTAAATCTAACGAGTGCTCGTTGCCTAAACATAGCAATAAGCGGCCTTCGACAGTGACCCTGATGCGATTGCAAGTCGAACAAAAGTTGTGGCTATGAGGTGATATAAAGCCGATGCGAGTGTCAGTGCCGGCGACGTTTTGATAGCGCGCGGGGCCCGAATTGGACTTTGTGGCGTTTGAATCATGCAAGTCATAACGCAACCTCAACTCTTGCACTAAGGTCTCGTTAGACAGCCAGCGCTCTTTCCGGTCGATGTCGGGCATGGTGCCTAAAGGCATTTCTTCTATGAAGGCAATGTCGATGCGTTTTTCGATAGCAAAGTCGATGAGCTCAGCTGCATCCTCTAGGTTGTACGTGTGCAAGATAACGGAATTGAGACGAATATTTTTAATGCCTGCCGCTTGTGCCGCCTCGATACCTGCTAACACATCGCTTAGGTCACCAGTGCGGGTAATGGCTTTGAATTTGGCTGGATCTAAGCTATCTAAACTGATGTTGAGTGAGGTGACACCAGCAGCAGCAAGTGCATCGGCGCAGGATGACAGCTGTGACCCGTTGGTGGTAATGGCGAGTTGCTCAAGCCCGGCCAGTTCTCCCAATGATTTAGCGAGGTTGATGAAATCTCTGCGGATGAGGGGTTCGCCGCCCGTTAAGCGAATTTTTTTTCCGCCAAGCTCAACAAATGCTGCGCCTACCTCGCCCAGTTCTTCCAAGCTGAGAACCTCTTTGCGAGGTAAAAATGTCATGTCGTCGGCCATGCAGTATACGCAGCGGAAGTCGCAGCGGTCGGTTACCGATAGTCGCAAGTAGGAGATAGTGCGTTGGAATTGATCTGTCAGCATGAATCCGAGTCGACGCGTTTTTACACGCACAATCCTTTACATATTAAGTGGCTTTGGACAGGATAGACCAAGCGAAACATGATGGAAATGACAATGATAAAAATACTCCTAGTAACTTGTATGGGGCTGCTCAGCCAAACCTTAAATGCCGCAAGTGAATGTGGGCAGGGCTCTGCTTTGACATCGGTTTGTGGGTTTTCTGCGCCTGAAGATATTGAGCTTGCCGGCGATAGTCAATCGATTCTGGTCGGCGAAATGGTCCCCGGAGGGAGGCTGCTTGCTATTAATTTAGATGCAGTCAACAGTGAGCCGACCGAATTATATCCGGCACTGTCCGTGGCAGGCGCAGCGGATTGGGGCAGTAAAGATTGCACGACCTACCCAAGGCAAATGACCTTTCATGGCATAGATTTATCTAAGCGTGAGGATGGCCAGTGGCAATTATTGGTCGTGAACCATGGGTTGCGTGAGTCGGTAGAGTTTTTTCAGGTCGTAACCGATGAGGCCGAGACCCCCAAGTCTTTGGTTTGGAGAGGCTGCGCGCTGGCACCGGGCAGTGAAAGCTTGAACGATGTGGCGGCATTGCCCGACGGCAGCTTTTTAAGTACCACGCCTTTTGTTGGCAGTGAACTGTGGTCGATCGCTAAGGCTTTGGTGGGTTTCAATACGGGTTATGTTCGGCGGTGGCATAAAGCTTCTGGTTGGAATCGAGTGCCCCATACCGAGGGGCGCTATCCCAACGGCGTTATCGCTGAGCCAGATGGCAGCCAGTTTCACGTCAATATGTATATCGATGGTGTGGTTAAAACCTTTACGCTTGACGGCACCGAGTTAGGCTCGTCCGACGTGTTAAATGGCGACAATCTGAGTTGGGGACAAGACGGGAAAATTCGTATTGCTTCGCATCGTGCTGGCATGTTGGAGATGGTGCAAGCGCTTGAGACCCCGCCTGAAACCAACTTACACATTCCGTTTGCGATTGTTGAATACGAGCCATCTACAGGTCAGGTAAGGGATATTTTTGTCCATGACGGCAGCGAATTTGGTGCAGCGACAGTCGCTCAGCAAGTGGGCAACAAGCTAGTAATGGGTTCATTTAAAGGCACAAAAATTGCGATTGTCGAGGTTGATGAATGAAATCAAGCCCTAGCTTGTGGTGGGGGCCGGCCGTTAGTGCTTTAGTGTTTGCTCTAGTATCAGTAAGCGATGGTCGTGGCGATATTGCTCTGGTTGCAGCTTTGGCTAGCCTGTGTGTGATTTGGTGGGTATCCGAAGCGGTGCCGATTCCGGTCACTTCACTATTGCCTTTAGCGGTACTGCCTTTGTTCGATGTGCTTACTCCGGCGCAAGTGGGGCAGGCTTATGGTTCGCCTTTGATTCTGCTGTTGCTGGGTGGATTCTTATTGTCGAAATCTTTAGAGTACAGCGGCGCACACCGTCGCATGGCCTTGTGGATGATCCGCGTTGTTGGAACACACAGTGGTCCGAGGTTGGTCTTCGGATTTATGTCGGCGGCTGCGCTGTTAAGCATGTGGATATCAAATACCGCAACGACGTTAATGCTTTTACCTGTTGCGTTGGCCGTGATCGAGGCGGCGCGGCAGCCCGACAAACTCGCGATACCCTTGTTGCTTGGCCTGGCGTATGGCGCAAGCGTAGGTGGATTGGGTACTCCGATTGGAACGCCGCCAAATTTGGTGTTTATGCAGGTGTACGAAAATACGGTGGGCGAGAGCGTTTCTTTTAGCCGCTGGATGTCTTGGGGTGTACCTGTTGTGGTGATTTTAATCCCTTTAATAGCCTGGGTGTTGTCTCGTCGCTTGACCGACTCGGTCGATGTTGAGCTGCCTCGTGTTGGTGCATGGCAGGTAGTCGAGAAGCGAGTGCTGTGGGTGTTTGGCTTGACCGCATTGGCCTGGATTACGCGTGGCGAGCCCTTTGGGGGTTGGAGTCAGTGGCTAGGGCTGCCTAGCGCCAATGACGCGTCGGTTGCTTTGCTGGCCGTGGTTGCAATGGCAATGATAAGTGACGGTAAAGGTGGGCGTTTGCTGTCTTGGGAGCACGCGGTCACGATACCTTGGGGGGTCCTGTTATTGTTTGCCGGTGGCATATGTCTAGCTAAGGGCTTTGTCAGTTCAGGTTTAAGTGATGCGATTGGACAGTCCTTAGTTCAGCTAACCGCCATGCCCACGTTTTTACTTATTTTGGCGATTTGTCTGATTGTAACGTTTACAACAGAAACAACCTCCAATACAGCGAGCACGACTTTGTTGATGCCAATTTTGGCCGCAACGGCGTTATCAGCTGGCATTGCTCCCGAGTTGATTATGGTGCCGGCCGCAATGAGCGCGAGCTGCGCGTTCATGTTGCCCGTAGCAACTGCACCGAACTCGGTGGTGTTTGGTAGTGGTCGTTTAACAATTCGAGATATGGCGGCAGCGGGCTTTCAAATTAACCTGTTAGCAGCGGGTGTAATCAGTGCAGTGTGTTTTTTTGTGTTGGCGTAGGAAAGAGCGATGCATTGCATCGCTCTGTGTTTGCTTACAACGATTGCATGATGGTTTCTGCTGAGCTTGCATCCACGCCTGGACCGGCTTCAACATTCAGCTGAGTGACTTTGCCGTCTTCAACGATCATAGCAAAACGCTGGCTGCGAGTGCCTAGGCCAAAGCCTGAGCCATCCAGTTCAAGCCCCAATGCTTTGGTCAGTTCGCCATTGCCATCACCCAACATCAAAATTTCGTCAGCGTTTTGCGCTTTGCCCCACGCACCCATTACGAACGCGTCGTTAACGGCCATGCAAACAATAGTGTCGACACCAGCCGCCTTGATTTTATCCGCGTTGACCACGTAGCCGGGAAGGTGGGTCATGCTGCAGCCTGGGGTGAACGCGCCAGGAACCGCGAATAAAACGACCTTTTTACCGTCAAAAATGTCTGCGGTTGTGATGTCAACAGGGCCTTCTGCGCCCATAGTTTTGAGTTTGCAGGATGGAATGGAATCGCCTACTTGAATGGTCATAAAATACTCCTCGGTTGTGACTGTTGTTTGAAACGCGATTGTATATGATTTTGGTCCTCTGTTGCCGTCTTAGAGTGCATGATTCGACAACTTTTTCCAAGCTTACGTGCCTTAATGAGAGCTAGATCACATCTCAGTTTTACCTGATTGCAATAAGGAACTAGACTTTGTGGGTTGATATATTAATGTTTGGGTAATTTTATTTTGCTAATAAGCCGGTACTTAGCGACGTACTTTTGTCAAGTGGCTATTGGGCTGCTGTTACTGCTTTGCGTCTTGGTGATGTTTGCGGCAAATGCCTATGCGCAGTCAGGTAGTGTTCGTCTTAGCCTCTCGCAGTTAGGTGAGCCAATAGAGATTAAGCATGATTGGCAGCGCCAGGCGGGAGATTCACTGAGCTACGCTGCAGTAGATTACGATGACGCAAATTGGGAACAAGTAGCCTTAAATGCGGTGTGGCCTAAAGGTGGGTTTCCTGAATCCAATCAGACAGCATGGTACCGTTTAAGGATTGATTTTGGGCGGCAAGCACGACAAAGCCCACAGTTTTTGGGTAACTTAGGGCTCAAAATTGGACGGGTATATAGCGCCTTCGAGCTTTATGCTGGCGGCCAGCTGATCGGCTCGCGCGGAGGCATGCCTCCGAATGCTCTGCCCGATTGGGATCGAGATTTGGTAGTGCGCTTACCACCTGAAGCGATTGGTTCCGACGGCTCGCTGGTACTTGCGCTTCGTATCTGGGGTGGTCCTGCTGCCGTGACTTCGCGCTGGGGTGGCGGCCTTTACGGAGGTTCGCTTTGGTTAGGCGATTACTTTACGCTTGCCTCTGAAGATTTCAGAACTGCGCTGGCCCCCCTGTTTTTGGCCGCTCTATTTCTGCTAAGTGCTCTGTTTTCCTTTTATGTTTACAGTCGCAGCCGGAGTTTGCATTCCTATCTGTGGTTCGCGATGCTTTCAAGCAACCTCGCGGTGTATTGCTACTCATTATCGGATTTGCGCTTTGTCGTACCGCTGCACTTTGTGATTTATGAAAAACTCGAGTACGCCGCGGTTTGCTTTATTGCACCTTTGTTGGTGCGCACCGTCTGGTCTATTTTGGAGGTCGAGCTCACGCCCTTTACGCGCGCTTTGACCAATGCCTGCGCAGTTTTGGGGGCTGCAATTGCGGTTATTCCTGGCCTTGAAATTAATTTTGGCGCGATCGATATTTTTCGAGTGTTTGCTGTGGTGCTGGTTTACCAGTATTTGCGAACCATTTACCGCGCTTGGAGGCAGGGTGATGACAGGGTCCTTGTTTTTATCGTGGGTAGTTTGGTCTTTATTGCCACTTCGGTGCACGATTTGTTTGTGACTCTGCTCTTTAATATGGGGCCAGGCAACATGTTGTCAGTATACGGGTTTTTCTCGTTAGTAGTTTGCATGGGCGTGTTGATAAGTCGCCAATATGCGGGTGTCTTAGATAATTTAGGTGAGTTGGTGAGTGAGCGCACTCAGCAGTTGCGAGATGCTAATTTACGGTTGGTGCGGCATGCTCGTGAAGATTCGCTGACCCAATTGTTAAATCGGCGAGGGTTTCAGGAATCGGCCAAGCAACTCATTGCCAAGGCGCAAGCGCAGGGCTCGACTCTGAGTTTGATTTTGTGTGATGTTGACCATTTTAAGCGCATTAATGACCGTTATGGTCACACAGTAGGGGATCGGGTACTGCAACATTTGGCCCGGCATTTAGGTCTGAATGTTCGCGACGTCGACATCTTAGGCCGTTGGGGTGGAGAGGAGTTCATACTCGTGCTCCCCGAATTGAGTCTGTCCGGCGCGCAGACTTTGGCGCAGCGCTTGTGTGATTCCTTGCCCTCACAAATTTTTCGTATTGATGGCATTCGCTTAGGTTTAACCATGACTTTCGGTGTTGCTCAGTGGCGTCCAGATGATTCGCTAGAAAGTGTTATCGCACGAGCGGATGTGGCGCTGTACGAGGGGAAAACTCGAGGGCGATGCCAGGTTGTGTCAGAGCGACCTGACGCGTCTGAGGCCGCCTTAGCATGATTAGGCTTTTGGTTTTTTTGCTTTTATTGCCCGGCGTCAGCGCTCATGCGATGGTGGTAGAGGATATTTTAGAACACGGCATCACGATCAACGATGGTTGGGCGTTTATGCCGCAAGACGACTATCGCTATGCGGAGCTTAGCTACGACCACTCTACTTGGCCTACGCAGAATTTAACTGACCAATGGCCCAGTGCTGGCTATCCTGCTAGCGGTCACGTGATTTGGGTGCGCAAAGAACTACAGTTTGAGCTGCCGCTTGATCATGCTAGAGCCGCCCGCCTGGGATTGCGGATAGGGCCGATTAGGCAGGCAGCCGATATTTACGCCGGCGGTATGAAGCTGGGCTCGATAGGGCAAGTTGACCACCCTGGAGTAGCTGATTTCCGCAAAGTAAATGTGTGGCGAATTCCGATAGAGGCGGTTAGCACTGATGGTCGTTTGGTGATCGCAGTTAGAGTGTGGGGTGAACCTTTACGTTTTAGCGATAACGGAGCTAGGTTTTCGCAGCATTCCCAGGTCTTGGGTGATTACGTTGCGCTAAAGCGAGAGCTACGAGCGAGTAAGTTGCCGGCCTTGTTTATATCGTTTGTACTATTTCTTTTTTCTTCGTTCTCGTTTTACTTGTACCGGCGATCGTATGCCTTGCGCGACTATTTCTGGTTTGGTGTCGTGACCTTAAGCGCCAGCATTTTTACCTTTGTTTTTCACGATTGGCGCGAGCTGCTGGGTTGGACGGTACAGCTATCTGAACGGTTGTTGTTTTTGTCGCTTACCGGTTTGGTGTTAGGCGGGCAGCGCTTGTTATGGAGTTTGCTGGTCGAGCCATTACCTAAATGGCTTGCCGTATATCATTTGGTCACGCTGGGCGGCTGCGTTACTTTCGTACTTCAGCCCTCACTTTCTGTATTGCTCGGCGCAAGAGATTGGTTTTGGGTGGTTTTTTCTTTATGTCTGCCTGCTGTCGTTACTTTACTGTGGCAGAAAATACGCGCTGGTGTTGATGAGGCCAAGGTCGTTGCGGCGGCAGTTGTGCTGTTTTTGCTTTTAGGTTGGCACGATATGGTGCGGGAATTGTTCTCGTACCACAGCACTTGGGCGGTTCTTTACCCATATGGTTTTTTGATGCTAGCGGCCACTATGGCAATTTTGATTGCCAATCGATTTGGCTCTCAGGTCGAAATTCTCGATACGGCGGTGGCGGTCAAATTGGCTGAGCTTGAAGATATTAACAGTAAGTTAAGAACCCTGTCAGAGCGAGACAGCCTGACGCAGTTGGACAATCGCCGAGGCTTGGAAGATAAAGCGCGGTCGCTTTTGTTGCGTCCCGCTGACGTGAACAAACCGGTGGTAGTGGTGTTGCTGGATATTGATCATTTTAAAAGACTTAACGATCAGCACGGCCACCAAGTGGGGGATCAAGTGTTAACTGAGTTTGCAGAACGCTTGCGAGCATTTTGTCGATCGCATGATTTGGTCGGACGTTGGGGTGGTGAAGAGTTTATTTTGGTTTTAGAAGGTCTTGATCGCCAAGCTGCTGGCATAAGGGTGCAGTTGTTACACTCCATGATTGGCTCTAGGCCGTTTTATTGCGAGGGTGAAGGATCTCAGGTCTTTTATTTTGACGTTACAGCAACTGTTGGTGTTGCGTACTATCGTTCAGACGATACGTTTGATTCCGTGATTAGTCGAGCGGATCGTGCCTTGTATCGAGGAAAAGAGCAGGGCCGTAATCAGGTCGTTCACATCGATTAGCGGCCCTTTCAGTCATTAGTCTAATGCAGGCGCTTTTTATAATCGCGGTAAGCAAGCCCGGTCCAGCGCCGAAATGCGCGATAAAAAGAATTAGTCTCGTTGTAACCAAGTTCCGCTGCTAGACATTTTCCTGGCAGCCATTTTTTCGTGAGTATTTGTTCGCATCGATACTGCCTGACCCGGTCGCTCAAATGCGAAAAGCAGGTGTTGTCTTCCTTGAGTCGACGCCTTAGTGTGCTAGCACTTATTCCAAGCGACCGAGCAATATGTGAGGCATCACAAAAGCGCAAGTCATTGTTTAGAAGTGCTCTCAACACCGCTTGGGTAGTGTTAGTTGCGTCGTAATTACGTTTGATATGTGGTGTGCGAATAATGGGTGCATTGCTACACAGTGTGTCGCGCACACTTAAAGATAAACGCTGCATCGTAACCTCCTTGTTAACGATAGTGCGGTTTAGTATGTAGGCCTCCTGCCTGATTAGCATGTTGCCTTAAAAGCTGTTACTGGTGCAAGTTTATGCGCGCAATTGATGACTTTGCTTGGCTGTGATTGCGAATCGGGTAAACTGTTGCAACGAAATAAAGGAGCAGGAGTATGGACTGGCTAACACTACTAATTCCGCTAACACTGACGGTCGTGCTTATCTGGCTGATCGCCACATACAACAATTTGGCCGCGCTCAAAAACCGTTACAAAAATGCCTTTGCGCAAATAGAGGTGCAGCTCAAAAGGCGGCACGATTTAATTCCTAATTTGGTCGAGACGGCGCGTGCTTACATGGCTCACGAAAGCGCTACTTTAGAGGCCGTGGTGGCAGCGCGCAATGAAGCCACTGCGGCCTTGTCTGCGGTTACTTCCGGCGGGTGTGTTGCTGCCTTAGCAGGCGCGGAGTCGCTGCTTCAGTCGGCCTTGGGTAAGTTAAGCGTCACTATGGAGGCCTATCCGGACCTAAAAGCCTCGGTCAATATGCAGCAGTTGACGGAGGAACTCAGCAGTACCGAGAACCGGGTGGCGTTTGCGCGGCAAGGCTACAATGACAGTGTTCTTGCCTACAATACCTATCGTCAGGCTTTTCCCGCTGTGCTGATCGCGTCAAAGATTGGTCATGGCGCCGATGCCGAGCTCTTGGTGTTTGCGGATTCTGCCGCCATTCAAGAGGCGCCTAAGGTCAGTTTTTAAGGCATATGGATTTTTTTAAAGGGCAAGATCTGGCACGCCGCAATACTCATCTTTTGGTGCTCCTGTTTATTGTTGCGTGTGCAGGCCTCATTCTTTTAGCAAATCTGTTTGTCTCGGTCTTTGTGTTTATGGGCTTGCCCAGCGGATCTGCAGGGTGGCTTGATTACTTTTCCTCGCGTCAATTTTTGTTCGTGAGCGGCGCCATGATCGTTTTGATCGGCACCGTGATTTTGTTGCGCTGGACACAGCTGTCTGCAGGGGGCGCGGCGGTTGCTGAGATGATGGGAGGTGTCCGAGTGCCGCCCAATACGGATGAGCCTAAATTGCGACAATACCAAAATGTTGTGGCTGAAATAGCGCTGGCAGCAAATATGCCTGTGCCCGGTGTGTATCTGCTACCGAAAGAGCGAGGCATGAATGCTTTTGCCGCTGGTATTGCGCCGCGAGATGCGGTTGTTTGCGTCACTGAGGGCCTGTTAGATCATTTACAGCGCGATGAGCTGCAGGCGGTTGTGGGGCATGAATTCAGTCACATACTTGAGGGGGATATGCGGCTAAATGTTCGTTTGGCGGCTACCCTAAAGGGTATCACTTTTATTGGTGACTTGGGACGCATGATAATGTGGTCGGGCCGCCGTTCGTATCGTTCTAGGGAGCGCAGCGCTCTGCCGTTTATTGGTCTGGGCTTGTGGTTAATCGGTTCCTTGGGGGTGGCTGTAGCCAGTTTGATACAGGCTGCGATCTCGCGACAAAGAGAGTTTCATGCTGACGCGAGCGCCGTACAGTTTACCCGAGACTCAGGCGCAGTGGCCGATGCCTTAAAAGTCATCGGAGGCTATCTGCCCTCAACGCATGTGTCGCTGCCAGGGGTGAGAGAGTTTAGGCACGCCTTTTTCGGAGCGGTAAAACCTTCATTTTGGTCTTGGACATCGACCCATCCACCTATTGAGCAGCGGATCAAGCGTATCAGCCCGCGATGGGATGGGCGTTATCTTGAGCGGCCGATGATTCACTACCCCAAAGCCGTAATTGGTGCCGATACACCCGAAAAGGCACGCATGGCAGCCGCGGCTCTGTTGGCAGGGTCGGATGCCGGGTTTGTGTTGGCCCAGAGTCCGACGCCGAGCCCGGTTGATGCGGCCTCAGTCGAGTGCGACAGCGCAGTAGCGCCGCCCGAGTTAACACCCGCGTTATTCGGGGCCTTATCCGAGCCTCTGAATGCAAGTGCAGCGATGGCTGCCTTGTTTACAAGCCGAGATGCAGACGTGCGCGCGACACAATTAGAGCTGATTGCAAACTGTAAGCTCGAAGGTTTGGCGTCAGAGCTGGCGAAGATAGAGCAGCGTGTAAGCGCAACCCCCGCAAACCAGAGGTTGGCAATGGTAGAGTTGGCTTGCGCTGCGATACGACAACTCTCTTATCCGCAGTATCAAAATTACAAGCTTTTGTTAAAAGCTCTTATCCGCGCGGATAGTGTGATCGAGCTCAATGAATGGGTGTTGTTTCATCTGATCTTGCATTACGTCGAGCCGGAATTTGTCAGGTCTGCCTCGCGGCCTCCGAAGCACCGGCGCTTGCAGCAGGTCAATAAACAGGTGACCTGCGTATTATCTTTGTTGGCGCACATGGGCAGAGGTGACCCGGAGCTTGGCTTCGCCGCAGCGGTTGCAGATTTGGGGCTAAAAGATCCTGGCTTACAGCCACTTGCGCAGTGCTCGGTCGCTGATTTTTCGAAGGCCGTAGACGATTTAGGTTTGCTGTTTCCTTTATTAAAGCCTCAGGTGCTAAAGGCTATGTCAGTTGCAGCTCGTTGCGATGACGACATTTCGCCGTTGGAAAAAGAACTGATTTACGCAGTAGCTGCGGTAATGGACTGCCCCGTTCCAAATCTGAAGTTGGGCGGATCTTGATTAGGTTGCCTTGAGAGGCCGAGAAAATGGAGCTGGCGAGAGGAATCGAACCCCCGACCGGCTGATTACAAATCAGCTGCTCTACCTACTGAGCTACGCCAGCTAAACGCGGATCGCAATGATAGGCAAAGCCGCTAAATGATGCAATGTTTCTTGATAAAGTTTTTTAAGACTTTTTTGGTTGACAAACACCCGCGACGTCTGGAAAATGTGCCGCCTTTCGGAGGGGTTCCCGAGTGGCCAAAGGGATCAGACTGTAAATCTGACGCGAAAGCTTCGGTGGTTCGAATCCACCCCCCTCCACCAAATTAAAGGTGTTCTGTTTCGCTGTGTGGTGGTACGGAGCAATGAGTGGAAGGTTAGTGTGGGCTCGAGTAATCCGCCCCCTCTTCGCCACAGTAAAGTGTCTTTGGTTTGTTGCGGTGAAGCAAAGATGCACAAAGCAGCGTCAGGCTCATAAGGGCTGACGCTGTAGAAGCCAAATTTGTTTTGCCCAAGGCTTGGTAAATTTGAACAGACCCTGCCGTTGCTTAGGCGACAGCGGGGGTTGGTTGCAGGTAAGCGAAAAGCTCGGCTGCAGCAGAAAACGGTAGCGCGGGTATAGTTTAGTGGTAGAACCTCAGCCTTCCAAGCTGATGATGCGGGTTCGATTCCCGCTACCCGCTCCACAAGAATAGGAAGTTACAGGCTCATATAGCTCAGTAGGTAGAGCACTTCCTTGGTAAGGAAGAGGTCACCGGTTCAAATCCGGTTATGAGCTCCACTTCCGACAGAACGCAACGGTGGCGGTGCCAGCGTTGTTTTAATAGACGGTTTAGGCCGTGAAACGTAGCTAGCAGCGCTGGTGCAAGATTTAGGAGACTGTCGTAATGGCAAAGGAAAAGTTTGAGCGTAATAAGCCTCACGTAAACGTGGGCACAATTGGTCACGTAGACCATGGTAAAACGACTCTGACCGCGGCTCTGACTCGAGTTTGCGCAGAGGTATTTGGTGGACAAGCGGTTGCGTTTGACGGTATTGACAACGCACCAGAAGAGCGTGAGCGCGGCATTACGATTGCGACTTCGCACGTAGAATACGATTCATCGATTCGTCACTACGCACACGTAGACTGCCCTGGGCACGCTGACTATGTTAAGAACATGATCACGGGTGCTGCACAGATGGACGGCGCGATCTTGGTATGTGGCGCGACTGACGGCCCAATGCCACAGACACGTGAGCACATTTTGCTGTCACGTCAGGTGGGCGTACCCTACATCGTTGTATTCTTGAATAAAGCTGACCTTCTTGCAGAAGACTGTGGTGGTGTTGGTACGGAAGAATACGAAGAGATGAAAGAGTTGGTTGAAATGGAATTGCGTGAGTTGCTGGACACTTACGACTTCCCAGGCGACGACACTCCTATTATTTGTGGTTCTGCGTTGATGGCTTTGAACGGCGAAGACGATAACGAGCTTGGCACGACTGCGGTTAAGAGCTTGGTTGAAGCTTTGGATAGCTACATTCCTGAGCCAGAGCGTGCGATTGACCAGACGTTCTTGATGCCGGTAGAAGATGTATTCTCGATTTCGGGTCGTGGTACGGTAGTAACTGGCCGTGTTGAGCGTGGCATTATCAAAGTGGGTGAAGAGATCGAGATTGTTGGTATTCGTGATACCACCAAGACGACTTGTACTGGCGTTGAGATGTTCCGCAAGTTGTTGGACGAAGGTCGTGCGGGCGAGAACGTAGGTGTTCTGCTGCGTGGTACTAAGCGTGAAGACGTAGAGCGTGGTCAGGTATTGGCGAAGCCAGGTACTGTTAAGCCGCACACTAAGTTTGAGGCTGAAGTTTACGTCCTAGGTAAAGATGAAGGTGGTCGTCACACGCCATTCTTTAAAGGCTACCGTCCTCAGTTTTACTTCCGTACTACGGACGTAACAGGTGCGTGTGAATTGCCTGAAGGTGTTGAGATGGTAATGCCTGGTGACAACATCCAAATGGTTGTGACTTTGATTGCACCGATTGCGATGGAAGACGGTTTGCGTTTTGCGATCCGTGAAGGTGGTCGTACGGTTGGTGCTGGCGTTGTAGCCAAAATCATCGAGTAATCGATACGAGCTTGGGTTGGGGTTATGCCCTGACCTACCGAGCCGAATGGCTGCTTGCAGTTGTTCGGCTTTGTTGTCTGACTTGGTTGTATGTAAGACAGCAAAATCCAGTTTAATTGTCTGATGTTGAAGGTATGACGATTAGACAATAACGTATTTGTTGTAGGTGTGCTGTTGGGTCGCTTACACAAAGATGTTAGGCCAGTAGCTCAATTGGCAGAGCAGCGGTCTCCAAAACCGCAGGTTGGGGGTTCGATTCCCTCCTGGCCTGCCATTTATGGCAGTTAATACTTAGGTTTGACGGGAATAAAAATGAGTTCTGAAAGCGCAGCATCGAGATTTGATGGGCTAAAGTGGGCGGCGGTGGCCCTTATCGTGGCGCTGGGCGTTTATGGTAATAGCTACTTTGCGGACCAGTCTCTACTGTATCGCGTGTTTGGCCTGCTGGCTTTGACGGCAGCGGCCTTGGCGATTGTTTTGAAAACCGAAAAAGGCCACAACGCTTGGGCTTTGATTCGTGGTTCTCGTACAGAAATTAGAAAAGTCGTTTGGCCAACGCGTCAAGAGACGGTGCAAACAACTCTCATTGTTGTTGCTTTTGTGTTGGTGGTGGCACTAATCCTGTGGGGTTTAGATTCCCTGCTAGGTTGGCTTGTGTCACTCATCATCGCGTAATAAAACGAGGTAATTGGCAATGTCTATGCGTTGGTACGTAGTACATGCGTACTCAGGTTACGAGAAGAAGGTTGCGGCCGCGTTAAAAGAGCGTATTGATCTGCACGACATGGGCGATCGATTCGGCGACGTTTTGGTTCCCACCGAGGAAGTGGTGGAAATGAAAAACGGCCAAAAACGCAAAAGCGAGCGCAAGTTCTTTCCGGGATATGTTTTGGTTCAAATGGAGCTAGGTGACGATACTTGGCACTTGGTAAAAGAAACCCCCCGGGTTATGGGCTTTATTGGTGGCAAAGCTGACGCCCCAGCGCCGATCACCGATGCTGAGGCGCAAGCAATTTTGCGGCGCGTAGAAGACGGCACCGAGAAGCCGCGCCCAAAGACTTTATTCGAGCCTGGAGAGATGGTTCGTGTGGTGGATGGTCCTTTCAACGATTTCAATGGCGTTGTAGAGGGCGTCAACTACGAAAAGAGTCGCTTGAACGTGGCGGTACTAATTTTTGGCCGATCCACACCGGTCGAGTTGGAATTCAGTCAGGTCGAGAAAGCCTGATGTTGGTTGAGTGCGCTTACGCACTTAAGAGCGCGGGGAACCGCAATTAATCGGGGAGCTTAAAGCCGCTAGGCGAGTAAAGCGTTAATACCCAAGAGAGGAAACTATGGCAAAGAAAGTACAAGCCTATATCAAGCTGCAAGTTGCGGCTGGTCAGGCAAACCCAAGTCCGCCAGTCGGCCCAGCGTTGGGTCAGCATGGTGTTAATATCATGGAATTCTGCAAAGCGTTTAACGCCGAAACCCAAGGCATAGAGCCTGGGTTGCCAATTCCAGTGGTTATTACGGTTTACAGCGATCGTTCTTTTACTTTTATCAAGAAAACACCCCCTGCGGCGGTTTTGTTGCGTAAAGCGATTGGTATCAAGAAGGGGTCAGCGACCCCAAATACGAACAAGGTGGGTAAGGCTACTCGTGCTCAACTAGAAGATGTGGCTACTCAGAAGTGGCCCGACTTGACCGCGGCTGATATGGATGCAGCGGTTCGGACTATAGCTGGTAGCGCTCGCTCTGCCGGCATCGAAGTTGAGGAGGCGTAATCATGGCTAAATTGTCTAAGCGTCAGAAAATGATCCGCGAAAAGATTGATGCGGATAAAGTTTATTCGGTAGAAGAAGCGGTTGCGCTTTTAAAAGAGTGCTCAGCGGTTAAATTCGTTGAGTCAGTAGAGGTAGCTATCAATCTGGGTGTTGATGCACGTAAATCAGATCAGGCGGTCCGCGGCGCGACAACCCTGCCTCATGGCACGGGCAGTTTCGTTCGAGTTGCAGTATTTACTCAAGGTGATGCGGCTGAAAAAGCTAAAGAAGCGGGTGCTGATTTTGTTGGTATGGAAGACCTGGCCGACCAAATCAAAGGCGGGATGATGGACTTTGATGTGGTTGTAGCTTCTCCCGATGCGATGCGAGTTGTGGGTCAGTTGGGTCAGATTTTGGGTCCTCGTGGCCTGATGCCAAACCCGAAAACTGGCACTGTGACCCCAGATGTTGTGACTGCGGTCAATAACGCTAAAGCGGGTCAGATGCGCTACCGTACCGACAAGAATGGCATTATCCATGGCGGTATAGGCAAGATTTCATTCGACGCCGATGCGATTCTCGGTAACCTAACTGCCGTTTTGGCCGATCTAAAGAAAGCCAAGCCTTCGTCGGCCAAGGGCGTTTATATGAAGAAAGTTACGCTATCGACCACCATGGGCCCAGGCATAGCAATCGATCATAGTGCGTTAGATTTTTAAGATTGTAGTTCGCTGCAATCTTATTAAGCCTTAAGGAAGAGGCGTGACGGGTTCGCCCGTCGACTTTGAGGTCTTTAGATACAGTAAGTAGGTTTAGCTGCTCACTGAAGACCATCAAAGACCGTAGGTGCCGAGCAGTTGGCGGTTTAAAGGAGTTGTCCGCCTACGCAGATGGTGGAAGTTTTCACCAAATATGGGGTTGTGCTTAGGCACAACAGTTAATGTAAGCCAGGAGAAAACCAGTGGCAATTAGACTCGAAGACAAAATAGCGATCGTAGCTGAAGTTAACGAGACAGCCACCAGCGCGCTTTCATTGGTCATTGCGGATGCCCGCGGTGTCACAGTGGATGCGATGACGGCCCTGCGCAGTCAGGCACGTGAAAACGGCGTAACTCTACGAGTTGTTAGAAATACGTTGGCAAAGCGTGCGTTGGAAGGTACAGACTATGAGTGTGTGAACAGCACTTTGGTTGGTCCTTCTTTGTTTGGATTTTCTATGGAAGATCCAGGCGCTGCAGCAAGATTGTTTAAAGACTTCGCCAAGGATAATTCCAAGTTCGAAGTTAAAGCGTTGGCGGTAAGCGGTCAGTTACTGGGTGCAGATCAATTGGATGTGTTGGCGAAACTACCGACCCGAGATCAAGCTCTATCGATGTTGATGAGCGTGATGAAGGCTCCGGTAACCAAGCTGGCGCAGACCATGAACGAAGTGCCTGGAAAACTGGTGCGTACGTTAGCAGCAGTCAAAGATCAGAAAGAAGCAGCGTAATTCGTTGTCTTTGAAAACTTTTAAGTAAACAGGAGTAGAGCAATGGCTTTATCTAAAGACGAAATCCTAGATGCAATTGCCGAGATGTCGGTAATGGACGTTGTTGAATTGATTTCAGCGATGGAAGAAAAATTTGGTGTTACTGCGGCAGCGGCTGTTGCGGCGGCGCCTGCGGCAGCTGCCGGTGATGCTGGTGCAGCCGCGGCTGAGCAGACTGAATTCGATGTAATTTTGACTTCAGGCGGCGAAAAGAAAGTGAACGTGATTAAGGTTGTTCGCGCTATCACTGGCTTGGGTTTGAAAGAAGCGAAAGGCTTGGTTGATGGCGCTCCTGGCCCAATCAAAGAAGGCGCTTCTAAAGACGAAGCTGAAGACATCAAAAAGCAAATTGAAGAAGCTGGCGGTACGGTCGAGCTTAAGTAAGTTTGTGACGAACCCGCGTATTAACAAGGGTTCGGAATGGGCTGGCAAGCGTTATAGGTTGCCGGCCTTTTCCTGCTTATAACAGGATGATTTTGTGGGTGCGGCAATAGCTTGCACCGAAACGCCTGCAAAGGTGATCGCGAGCCGAATGTTCGGCCGCAGAAGCAAAGAGGCTGGAGAGTACTGATGGCTTACTCGTATACAGAGAAGAAACGTATTCGAAAAGAGTTTGGATCCCTACCCAACGTTATGGATATTCCCTATCTGTTGGCGATCCAGTTGGATTCTTATAAAAAATTTACGCAGCAGGGTGTGCCAGTTGACCAGCGGGGCGACTATGGTTTGCATGCTGCTTTTCAGTCGGTGTTCCCGATTGCAAGTTACAGTGGCAACGCGGCGTTAGAGTATGTCGATTACCAGTTAGGTGTGCCAGCATTTGACGTTGCCGAATGTCAGCTACGGGGCGTGACATACGCCTGTGCGCTGCGCGTTAAAGTACGCCTAATCATTTACGATAAGGACTCGTCCAGCAAAGCCATCAAAGACATCAAAGAGCAAGATGTCTACATGGGTGAGATCCCGCTCATGACCGAGAACGGTACCTTCGTTATTAATGGTACCGAGCGCGTTATTGTATCGCAGCTGCATCGTTCACCAGGTGTCTTTTTTGATCATGACAAGGGCAAGACCCACAGTTCGGGCAAACTGCTCTACTCGGCACGTATCATTCCTTATCGTGGCTCTTGGTTGGATTTCGAGTTCGACCCTAAAGATCAAGTGTTTGTTCGTATTGACCGTCGTCGTAAGCTACCCGCCACCGTGCTGCTTCGCGCCTTGGGGTATAGCTCTGAAGAAGTCTTAGATATGTTCTTCGACGTTAACGAGTTTCGCGTTAATAACGCCACTACCTTGACGATGACGTTAATCCCTGAGCGTTTACGGGGTGACGTTGCGAGCTTTGATATCAAAATTGGTAAAAAGGTCATTGTCGAGCAGGGCCGACGTATTACTGCCCGACACATTCGCGAGTTGGAAAAAGCTGAAGTCTCAGAACTGGAAATTCCAATTGAGTATCTGTACGGTCGCGCGCTAGCTAAAAACTTTGTCGATGAAAAGACCGGTGAAGTGTTAGTAGAGTGTAATACTGAATTGTCGGCCGACGCCGTAAAGATCATGATGGATGCGGGTGCGACTAAGATCGACACCTTGTACACCAACGATTTAGATTGCGGTCCTTTCTTGAGCGATACTTTGCGTCAAGACGCCACTCGCAATGAGCTTGAGGCGCTGGTCGAAATCTACCGCATGATGCGTCCTGGTGAGCCACCAACGAAAGAGTCAGCCGAGAATCTGTTCCAGAATTTGTTCTTCTCGCCTGACCGTTACGATTTGTCGACCGTAGGTCGCATGAAGTTCAACCGCCGCCTTGGTCGCGAAGAAGTCACTGGGTCGGGCGTATTGGATCGCGAAGACATTGTTGACGTTATGAAGATGCTGGTGTCCATCCGTAATGGTAAAGGTGTTGTAGATGACATCGATCATCTGGGTAATCGCCGTGTTCGTTCAGTGGGCGAGATGGCTGAAAACCAATTCCGAGTGGGCTTGGTCCGTGTTGAGCGCGCCGTAAAAGAGCGGTTGTCGATGGCAGAGAGTGAAGGTTTGATGCCTCAAGATCTAATCAACGCTAAGCCTGTTTCCGCTGCGGTAAAAGAGTTCTTTGGATCCAGCCAGCTGTCGCAGTTTATGGACCAAAACAACCCGCTGTCCGAGGTTACGCACAAACGACGAGTTTCGGCTTTAGGCCCCGGCGGTTTGACTCGTGAGCGAGCTGGCTTTGAAGTGCGAGACGTGCATCCAACTCACTATGGTCGGGTGTGTCCGATTGAAACGCCAGAAGGCCCAAACATTGGTTTGATTAACTCTTTGGCAACCTATGCTCGCACCAACGAATATGGGTTCTTAGAGTCTCCTTATCGCCGGGTGGTCGATGGTCAGGTTACTGACGACATCGAATATTTGTCCGCGATTAACGAAGCCGAGAACGTGATTGCTCAGGCGTCGGCGACGGTTGACGAAAATAACAGGTTCACTGATGACTTGGTTGCTGTGCGTCACATGAACGAATTTACCGTGATGCCGCCCGAGCGTATCGATTACATGGATGTGTCACCTAAGCAGGTTGTATCCATCGCTGCGGCCTTGATTCCCTTCTTGGAGCACGACGATGCTAACCGAGCCTTGATGGGTTCTAACATGCAACGCCAGGCAGTGCCGACATTGGTGAGTGATAAGCCGCTCGTTGGCACGGGTATGGAGCGCTACGTGGCTCGTGACTCTGGTGTCTGTGTGGTTGCTAAACGAGCTGGTGTGGTTGATTCCGTAGACGCGAGTCGTATTGTTGTGCGCGCCAGTGCTGACGAAGCTGATGGTAACGAAGCGCCGGTTGATATTTACAACTTGGTGAAATACACCCGCTCTAACCAAAATACCTGCATCAATCAACGAGCCATTGTGAACAAAGGTGACGTGGTTGAGCGCGGTGATATTTTGGCCGATGGCCCATCTGTGGATATGGGTGATTTGGCGCTTGGCCAAAATATGCGTATCGCCTTCATGCCATGGAACGGTTACAACTTCGAAGACTCAATCTTAGTATCTGAGCGTGTGGTGAAAGAAGATCGTTTTACGTCTATTCACATCCAAGAGCTTACTTGTATAGCGCGTGACACGAAATTGGGCTCTGAAGAAATCTCGGCGGATATTCCAAACGTTGGTGAGAGTGCACTATCGAAGCTTGACGAGTCCGGTATCGTGTACATCGGTGCGGAAGTTGAGCCGGGCGATATCTTAGTGGGTAAGGTCACGCCCAAAGGCGAGACTCAGTTAACCCCTGAAGAGAAGCTACTTCGTGCAATCTTTGGTGAGAAGGCGTCGGACGTAAAAGACACGTCTTTGCGCGTGCCTTCAAGCACCAAGGGAACCGTTATTGACGTTCAGGTGTTCACCCGAGATGGTCTAGAAAAAGACTCGCGTGCGCGTGAGATCGAGAACCACCAGTTGAACGACTTCCGCAAGGATCTAAAAGAAGAATATCGTATCTATGAAGAAGCGGTATTTGCACGCTTAGTTGCTCAGTTAGCTGGTAAGAAAACACTCAGCGGCGCGGGGCTAAGCAAAGGCACTGTTTTATCTGAAGACGTGCTTGCCGAACTAGATCGTGAACTGTGGTTTAAAATTAAAACCAATGACGCCGACGCTAACGCCTTCATTGCCTCAGCTGAAAAGCAGCTGGAAGAAGAGAATCGCCAGTTAGAAGAACGTTTTGAAGATAAGAAACGCAAGCTTCAAACTGGGGATGATCTAGCCCCGGGTGTGTTGAAAGTAGTGAAAGTTTATCTTGCGATTAAACGTCGTATTCAGCCCGGCGACAAAATGGCGGGACGTCACGGTAACAAGGGTGTTATCTCGGTGATTATGCCGGTTGAAGATATGCCATACGATGCCAATGGTGAGCCTGTCGATATCGTGCTTAACCCTTTGGGTGTGCCATCGCGTATGAACGTGGGCCAGATTTTAGAAACCCATCTGGGTATGGCTGCGCACGGACTGGGTCAAAAAATCAATAGCATGATTGAAGAGCAGCGAGAAATCGCCGAATTGCGTGAGTTTCTGAACAAGATCTACAACAACGGCGCAGGTCGTACCGAAAATCTTGCTTCACTAACAGACGATGAGATTCGCTCTTTGGCCCATAACTTGCGCAAGGGTGTGCCGATGGCAACGCCCGTGTTTGATGGCGCCGCTGAGAGTGAAATCAAGGATCTGCTGGAGCTCGCCGATATGCCTGAGAGTGGCCAGTTCACTTTGTTTGATGGTCGCACTGGCGATCAGTTCGAGCGCCCGGTAACCGTTGGCTACATGTACATGCTGAAGTTGAACCACTTGGTGGATGATAAGATGCATGCGCGCTCCACAGGCTCTTATTCTTTGGTAACGCAGCAGCCATTGGGTGGTAAAGCCCAATTCGGTGGTCAGCGATTCGGAGAAATGGAGGTCTGGGCACTTGAGGCGTACGGTGCTGCATATACCTTGCAAGAAATGTTGACGGTTAAGTCTGACGATGTGGCTGGCCGTACCAAAATGTATAAAAACATCGTCGACGGTGATCATCGTATGGAGCCGGGCATGCCCGAATCCTTTAACGTGTTGGTCAAGGAGATCCGCTCTTTGGGGATCGATATTGAGTTAGAAAGCGACTAGTACGTTGAATTTGGGTGGGCGCTACGGCGCCCCGGCACTAACACCCTCGTGGAGGAATAGCCTTGAGAGACTTACTTAATATACTAAAGTCACAGGGACAGACAGATGAGTTTGATGCAATTCGTATCGGCTTGGCGTCGTCTGAAATGGTTCGCTCTTGGTCTTATGGCGAAGTCAAAAAGCCCGAGACCATTAACTATCGTACGTTCAAACCTGAGCGTGACGGTTTATTTTGTGCCAAGATCTTTGGCCCAGTAAAAGACTACGAGTGCTTGTGTGGTAAATACAAGCGCTTAAAGCACCGTGGTGTAATATGCGAGAAGTGTGGCGTCGAAGTCGCACTGGCCAAAGTGCGTCGTGAACGCATGGGTCATATCGAGCTTGCAAGCCCGGTTGCACACATTTGGTTTTTGAAGTCACTGCCTTCACGGATTGGCTTGTTGCTGGATATGACGCTGCGGGATATCGAGCGCGTGTTGTACTTTGAGTCGTACATTGTCACTGATCCTGGCATGACCTCTTTAGAATATGGTCAGCTGTTATCGGATGAGCAGTATTACGAAGCGATGGAAGAATTCGGTGACGAATTTGTCGCGAAAATGGGTGCTGAAGCTATCCAAGATATGATGAAGCAGTTGGATCTGGAGCGCGAAATTGCAAAATTACGCGAGGAGATTCCTTCGACTAACTCTGAAACCAAGATTAAGAAGCTGTCTAAGCGTCTTAAGTTAATGGAAGCGTTTGCAAGCTCGGGAAATAAACCCGAGTGGATGGTGCTAAACGCTCTGCCTGTTTTGCCACCAGATTTGCGTCCATTGGTGCCGTTGGAAGGCGGTCGTTTTGCAACCTCAGACCTAAACGATTTGTACCGTCGTGTTATTAACCGTAACAACCGTTTGAAGCGTTTGTTAGATCTTAATGCGCCCGACATTATTGTTCGCAATGAAAAGCGCATGTTGCAGGAAGCGGTTGACGCGCTGTTGGACAATGGTCGTCGTGGTCGTGCTATTACCGGTTCAAACAAGCGTCCATTGAAGTCGCTTGCGGACATGATTAAAGGTAAGCAGGGTCGTTTCCGTCAGAACTTGCTGGGTAAGCGGGTAGACTACTCGGGCCGTTCGGTGATTGTAACAGGGCCGGCATTGAAGCTGCATCAATGTGGTTTGCCGAAGAAAATGGCATTAGAGCTGTTTAAGCCCTTTATTTTCGGGAAGCTCGAGCACCGCGGTTTGGCGACTACCATTAAAGCAGCGAAGAAGATGGTCGAACGCGAGCCGCCAGAGGTTTGGGATATCTTGGCCGAGGTCATTCGTGAGCACCCCGTGTTGCTGAACCGTGCACCTACCTTGCACCGTTTGGGTATTCAGGCCTTCGAGCCGGTGTTGATTGAAGGTAAAGCAATTCAGTTGCACCCGCTCGTATGTGCGGCCTACAACGCTGACTTTGACGGTGACCAGATGGCAGTACACGTGCCGCTTACCATTGAAGCACAGTTAGAAGCTCGCGCTTTGATGATGTCGACCAACAACATTTTGTCGCCTGCGAGTGGCGACCCAATTATCGTGCCTTCGCAGGACGTGGTCTTAGGTTTGTACTACATGACCCGTGACCGTATCAACGCCAAGGGCGAAGGTCGAGTGTTTGCAAACGTAAGCGAAGTGCATCGCGCCTATCACAGCGGCGAAGTTGGTTTACAGGCCAAGGTTAGAGTTCGTATCCATGAGTCGGTAGTGTCTGATGATGGCGACCGCACTGAGCGGACCTTCATTGCTGATACAACAGTCGGACGTGCGTTGTTATGGGAAATTGTGCCAGCAGGTATCGCCTATGAAATGGTGAATCAGCCAATGGTTAAGAAAGCAATCTCTCGCGTCATCAACCGCTGCTATCGTGTAGTCGGTTTGAAGGCTACGGTTATTTTTGCTGACCAATTGATGTACACCGGATATGAGTATTCAACTCGTTCGGGCGCTTCGATTGGCGTGAACGACTTTGAAATCCCTGACCAGAAAGCGCACATTATTGAAGGTGCGGAAGCGGAAGTAAAAGAAATTGAAGATCAGTATGCCGCCGGTCTTGTTACTCAGGGTGAAAAGTACAACAAGGTTATCGATATTTGGTCTCGAGCTAATGATTTGGTGTCGAAGTCGATGATGGACGGTTTATCGAAGGAAACCGTTATCAATAAAGACGGCAAAGAAGAAGAGCAGGCCTCGTTCAACTCGGTTTACATATACGCCGACTCTGGCGCGCGTGGCTCACCAGCCCAGATTCGTCAGTTAGCGGGTATGCGAGGTTTGATGGCTAAACCGGATGGATCGATTATCGAAACGCCAATTACGGCCAACTTCCGCGAAGGGTTGAACGTACTACAGTACTTTATTTCGACGCACGGCGCGCGTAAGGGTTTGGCTGACACTGCATTGAAAACAGCGAACTCTGGTTATTTGACGCGTCGTTTGGTTGACGTAGCACAAGACTTGGTTGTGACCGAAGACGATTGTGGCACCGATAAAGGTATCTTGATGACACCTGTTATCGATGGTGGCGACATCATCGAAACCCTGGGTGATCGTGTTCTGGGTCGAATTGTTGCGCGCGACGTTATACGCCCAGCGACTGATGACGAAATCGCGGTAACAGCGGGCACCATGCTCGATGAGGCCTGGATTCGCCGCTTGGAAGAAATGGGTATTGACGAGGTTGAAGTGCGCTCGCCAATTACCTGTGAAACTCGCCACGGTATTTGTTCGACCTGTTACGGTCGTGACCTAGCGCGGGGCCATAAGGTTAATATCGGCGAGGCGATCGGTGTAGTGGCAGCCCAATCTATTGGTGAGCCAGGAACTCAGTTGACCATGCGTACCTTCCACATTGGTGGTGCTGCGTCACGTGCTACCGCGGCCGACAATATTCGCGTATTGAATGACGGTACCGTGCGGTTGCATAACCTCAAAACGGTCCAAAGAGTCGATGGTTCATTGGTTGCGGTATCACGGTCTGGCGAGCTGTCGGTTCTTGATACCAAAGGTCGCGAGAAAGAGCGCTACAAGCTACCTTACGGTGCAAATTTAGTGATCAATGACAACGCTGCGATCGCTGCGGGGGACGTGGTTGCGACTTGGGATCCGCATACGCACCCAATCGTGACAGAAGTTGCCGGTACGGTTAAATTCGTCGGCATGGAAGACGGTATTACCGTTAAGCGTCAAACAGACGAACTTACCGGTCTATCGAGCATTACCGTTATGGATGCGGGTGAGCGACCGGCGGCCGGGAAAGATATTCGCCCAGCGGTAACGTTGATCGATGAGGACGGTAATGAGCTTTGCTTAGCCGGTACTAACGTGCCTGCTCACTACTTTTTGCCTGCTGGCGCCTGGGTTTCCTTGGAAGATGGTGTGCGAATTGAAATCGGTGACGTGATTGCACGTATTCCTCAAGAAGGTTCGAAAACTCGCGACATTACCGGTGGTCTGCCTCGCGTTGCTGACCTCTTTGAGGCGCGTCGTCCAAAAGAGCCTGCGATCTTAGCTGAAATTAGCGGTACCGTGAGCTTTGGTAAAGAAACCAAGGGCAAACGCCGATTGATGATTACGCCCACCGATAGTTCGGTATTATCCGATGGATCGACACACTACGAGGCACTGATTCCTAAGTGGCGCAATCTGTCCGTCTTTGAGGGTGAGTTGGTTGAAAAAGGGGAAGTGGTATCGGAAGGTCCATTAAGCCCGCACGATATTTTACGCTTAAAGGGCGTCGAAGAGCTGGCGAAATATATTGTTAATGAAATCCAGGAAGTCTATCGCTTACAGGGTGTGAAAATTAACGATAAGCACGTCGAGGTGATCGTGCGTCAGATGTTGCGTAAAGTGATTATCACCAGTTCAGGTGATTCGAGCTTGATCAAGGGTGAGCAGGTCGAGTACGTGACTTTGTTGGAAGAGAACGAGCGTCTGCTGGCGGAGAATTTAGTGCCTGCGTCGGGCGAGCGTGAACTTTTGGGTATCACCAAGGCATCGCTGGCGACAGAAAGCTTTATCTCAGCTGCTTCGTTCCAGGAAACAACTCGCGTATTAACGGAAGCGGCAGTAACCGGTAAGCGTGACTATCTGCGTGGTCTGAAAGAGAACGTAGTTGTGGGACGCTTGATCCCCGCGGGTACGGGCTTAGCCTACCACGAAGAGAGACGCAAGAAGCGTGCGCAAGGCGATGAAATGCGTGTGAGTGCACAAGATATCGAAGCCGCATTAACTGAAGCCTTACGGGCGGATGTTGGCGCTTCGGAAAATGAGCTTGAGTAACGAGAGTAACTGGGCTTGACGGTAAGAGGCGGCCTCTATAGAATGCCGCCTCCTTATTTTAGCTGCCCGAACTGGGCAACCAAGATCTGGCGAGAGTCAGAACGAACAATCGGAGTTTTATTGCATGGCAACGATTAACCAGCTTGTGCGCAAGCCGCGTAAGCGTAAAGTGGTAAAGAGTGACGTACCTGCGCTGCAGGCATGCCCTCAACGTCGTGGCGTGTGTACTCGTGTATACACTACCACTCCTAAAAAACCTAACTCGGCGCTGCGTAAAGTATGTCGTGTTCGCTTGACCAACGGTTATGAAGTGTCTTCATACATTGGTGGTGAAGGTCACAACTTGCAAGAACACAGCGTAGTATTGATTCGTGGCGGTCGTGTAAAAGACTTACCAGGTGTGCGTTATCACACTGTTCGCGGTAGCTTGGATACCTCAGGCGTTGCGAATCGTAAACAAGCCCGTTCTAAATACGGTGCAAAACGTCCTAAGTCATAGGACAGTCACAATCCGGTGCTACCCTTTAGGGTAGCGAAAAGTAAGGCCAAGTCTCTGCCTCTCCCACCTTAAATAAGTGGCAGGTCAGTGCTTGGAATACCTGAAGAGAGAATAGTATGCCAAGAAGACGCGTAGTCGCAAAACGTGAAGTTTTGCCAGATCCCAAGTTTGGAAATGTCACCCTAGCTAAGTTCATGAACCACGTCATGATTAGCGGTAAAAAGTCTGTTGCCGAAAGTATCGTTTACGGTGCTTTGGACATCGTGCAGCAAAAACTAAGCAAAGATCCACTCGAAGCTTTTGACGAAGCGCTAGAGAATATTGCACCTATGGTCGAAGTTAAGTCTCGACGCGTTGGTGGTGCAACTTACCAGGTGCCTGTCGAGGTTCGTCCAGCTCGTCGTACCGCGCTGTCAATGCGTTGGTTGGTTGAGTACGCACGCAACCGCGGCGAGAAATCAATGCGTCAGCGTTTGGCTGGTGAAATCATTGATGCCTCTCAAGGAAAAGGTAATGCGGTTAAGAAGCGTGAAGACGTTCACCGTATGGCTGAAGCCAACAAGGCGTTCTCGCACTTCCGTTTCTAAAGCAAACGTTTGTGTCATCGATATTGGTGAGGATACATTGTGGCCCGTAAGACTCCTATAGCTCGCTATCGGAACATTGGTATTTGCGCTCACGTTGACGCGGGTAAAACCACGACAACAGAGCGCGTACTTTTTTATACAGGCCTGTCACACAAAATCGGAGAAGTTCATGATGGCGCAGCCACCATGGATTGGATGGAGCAAGAGCAGGAGCGCGGTATTACCATTACCAGTGCTGCCACCACCTGCTTTTGGGCTGGTATGACCCAGCAGTTTGATGAGCACCGAATCAATATTATTGATACACCCGGGCACGTTGACTTCACCATTGAAGTCGAGCGCTCGTTACGAGTCCTTGATGGTGCGGTGGTGGTATTGTGCGGCTCGTCAGGCGTGCAGCCTCAAACAGAAACTGTGTGGCGTCAAGCCAACAAATATGAAGTGCCCCGAATGGTGTTCGTCAATAAGATGGACCGAGCTGGAGCCAGCTTTGGGCGGGTTGTTCAGCAGCTGCGAGATCGCTTAGGGGCAAATGCTGTGCCCTTGCAGATGACCATTGGGGCCGAGGACGGGTTCAAAGGCGTCGTTGATCTTATTAAGCGTAAAGCCATTATTTGGAATGAAGCCGACCAGGGCATGACTTTCGAATACCAAGACGTTCCAGCCGATATGGTTGACGAAGTCGAAGACATGCGCGAGTTCATGGTCGAGGCGGCGGCGGAAGCAAGCGATGCGCTAATGAATAAGTATCTGGAAGGCGAAGAGCTTAGCGAGGAAGAAATTAAGCAGGGTATCCGTGCCCGCACCTTGGCGAATGAAATCATTCCGGTATTGGGTGGTTCAGCGTTCAAGAACAAAGGTGTTCAAGCGGTTCTGGATGCCGTAATTGATTACATGCCCTCGCCCACCGAAGTAAAAGCAATTGAAGGTACTCTGGAAGATGGCGTGACTGTTGCTACTCGCGAAGCGGACGATAGTGCGCCTTTTGCTGCGCTGGCGTTTAAAATTGCAACCGACCCTTTCGTTGGTACTCTGACCTTCTTTCGGGTGTACTCTGGCAAGCTAGAAAGCGGCACAGCGGTATATAATTCGGTCAAAGAGAAAAAAGAACGAGTCGGCCGTATGGTGCAGATGCATGCCAATAGTCGAGAAGAAATCAAAGAGTGTTTGGCGGGTGACATTGCCGCAGCTGTTGGTTTAAAAGACGTGACAACAGGTGATACGCTGTGCTCGATTGATAAGCCTATAGTGCTTGAGCGAATGGAGTTCCCTGAGCCTGTTATTTCCGTTGCGGTTGAGCCAAGGTCCAAAGCTGATCAAGAAAAAATGGGTATAGCGTTAGGTAAGCTGGCCCAGGAAGATCCTTCGTTTCGAGTAAAAACCGATGAAGAAACAGGGCAGACTATTATATCGGGTATGGGCGAATTGCACCTCGATATCATCGTCGATCGAATGCGTCGAGAGTTCAGCGTCGAAGCGAATATCGGTAAGCCCCAAGTGGCTTATCGCGAACGCATCAAAAACAAAGCTGAAATAGAAGGCAAATTTGTTCGTCAGTCAGGTGGTCGCGGGCAGTACGGGCACGTGTGGGTTCGGTTCGAACCGGCGGAGGACCAAGGCGCCGACGGCCTCGAATTTGTAAATGAAATCGTGGGCGGTGCTGTGCCGCGCGAGTATATTCCGGCGGTGCAAAAAGGCATTGAAGAGCAAATGCAGAACGGTGTGTTAGCCGGCTACCCATTGCTCGGCTTGAAAGCGACTTTGTACGATGGTTCGTTTCACGATGTTGACTCGAATGAGATGGCATTTAAAATCGCAGCTTCTATGGCCACAAAAAAATTGGCGCAAGTCGGTGGTGCCGCGTTGTTGGAGCCTATTATGAAGGTCGAAGTGGTGACGCCGGAAGCAAATATGGGCGACGTGGTCGGTGATTTAAACCGCCGCCGTGGCCTTATTTTGGGAATGGATGAAAGCGTGAGTGGCAAGGTTATCAATGCCGAAGTGCCGCTCGCGGAAATGTTTGGTTATGCAACTGATTTGCGATCGGCGACGCAGGGGCGTGCTACCTACACGATGGAATTCGCTAAGTACTCGGAAGCTCCGAGCAACGTCGCGGACGCTATCGTTTCAAAAAATGGAATTTATTAACTTAGCGAAAGCTATCAACTGAGAGGTGTTTTAAAGTGGCAAAGGAAAAGTTTGAGCGTAATAAGCCTCACGTAAACGTGGGCACAATTGGTCACGTAGACCATGGTAAAACGACTCTGACCGCGGCTCTGACTCGAGTTTGCGCAGAGGTATTTGGTGGACAAGCGGTTGCGTTTGACGGTATTGACAACGCACCAGAAGAGCGTGAGCGCGGCATTACGATTGCGACTTCGCACGTAGAATACGATTCATCGATTCGTCACTACGCACACGTAGACTGCCCTGGGCACGCTGACTATGTTAAGAACATGATCACGGGTGCTGCACAGATGGACGGCGCGATCTTGGTATGTGGCGCGACTGACGGCCCAATGCCACAGACACGTGAGCACATTTTGCTGTCACGTCAGGTGGGCGTACCCTACATCGTTGTATTCTTGAATAAAGCTGACCTTCTTGCAGAAGACTGTGGTGGTGTTGGTACGGAAGAATACGAAGAGATGAAAGAGTTGGTTGAAATGGAATTGCGTGAGTTGCTGGACACTTACGACTTCCCAGGCGACGACACTCCTATTATTTGTGGTTCTGCGTTGATGGCTTTGAACGGCGAAGACGATAACGAGCTTGGCACGACTGCGGTTAAGAGCTTGGTTGAAGCTTTGGATAGCTACATTCCTGAGCCAGAGCGTGCGATTGACCAGACGTTCTTGATGCCGGTAGAAGATGTATTCTCGATTTCGGGTCGTGGTACGGTAGTAACTGGCCGTGTTGAGCGTGGCATTATCAAAGTGGGTGAAGAGATCGAGATTGTTGGTATTCGTGATACCACCAAGACGACTTGTACTGGCGTTGAGATGTTCCGCAAGTTGTTGGACGAAGGTCGTGCGGGCGAGAACGTAGGTGTTCTGCTGCGTGGTACTAAGCGTGAAGACGTAGAGCGTGGTCAGGTATTGGCGAAGCCAGGTACTGTTAAGCCGCACACTAAGTTTGAGGCTGAAGTTTACGTCCTAGGTAAAGATGAAGGTGGTCGTCACACGCCATTCTTTAAAGGCTACCGTCCTCAGTTTTACTTCCGTACTACGGACGTAACAGGTGCGTGTGAATTGCCTGAAGGTGTTGAGATGGTAATGCCTGGTGACAACATCCAAATGGTTGTGACTTTGATTGCACCGATTGCGATGGAAGACGGTTTGCGTTTTGCGATCCGTGAAGGTGGTCGTACGGTTGGTGCTGGCGTTGTAGCCAAAATCATCGAGTAATCGATACGAGCTTGGGTTGGGGTTATGCCCTGACCTACCGAGCCGAATGGCTGCTTGCAGTTGTTCGGCTTTGTTGTTTCTGGCGCACTGGAAGCTTCTATTTTGGCGTCGTCCGTTTGCCTACACCTCTGATTTGAAAGATACATGCGGCCACGATCAGCGCCGTTCCGCAAAGGGTGTTGATGCTGATAGCCTCGCTGAATATAAACCACCCCAATGCCGCTGCCCATATAAAGGCGGTGTACTCAAGTGTTACCAGGCTCGCCGTGACGGCGTGCCGGTATGCGAATGAAAGGCAAATCAAGGCGCCGAGTGCTAAGCTGGCTGCGGTCGCCGCTAGAACACCTGCTCTTAGGTCCGGCAGAGGCTCGGCCCACCACGGGGCTACCAGCGCCAATCCAATAAAGGTGACCAGTGTTTGGTAGAAACTGATTTCGAGCGGTTGTGCGACTAAGGCTTGTTGTCGCTGCAGAATTAGGTTGTAAGCATACATCACCGCTGACAGTAGTACGGCGCCGCTGCCCCTTAGTGACTGCGTCTCGAATTTCGCCAGCTCTTCTAGCAAGAGCACACCGACACCGACTAAAGCAATTATCGAAGCGATATAATCATTCGGTATGACGGGCTCGTTAATCAGCCAGGCCGCCAAAAATAATGCGACGATAGGTGCAATGAAAGATAGCCCCACGGCCTGAGCTAAAGGGATTTGTGTTAAGCCCCAAAAAAACAGAGATGCCATGACCAGGGTCAGAAACCCTCGTTTCACATGAAGACCAAGGGTTTTTGTTGAGGGTTTTTGAGGTCTGCCAGAAAGGTAGATTGTGCCTATGATGGCCATCCCGAAGACAATGCGCCAGAGCATCGCGTTATACACACCAAGCTCAAGCGATAAAAATTTCATGGTCGCGTCCATTCCGGAGAACAGCGCGACGCCGGCAGTGCCTGCCACAAGTGCGGGTCGGTTTAGTGTTACCACGCCCGACGCTGCGTGTTCTCTTGGGTTATTTGTTCGTTCAGCGTATAGAGATCATATAGCCACCCGATCAGGAATAAACCACCAGTGAATAGGTAAAGTAAGCCCGTAAACACTTTGCCCATGTAAAAGCGGTGTACCCCAAAAATTCCTAAAAAGGTCAAAAAAATCCAAGCGAGACTGTAATTAATCGGGCCCTCGGTAAATCGCCAGTCGGCCTGTTTGTCCATGCTCGGTATAAGAAAGAGATCTATAATCCACCCGACGAGGAATAGCCCCAGGGTGAAAAACCAGATTGTACCGCTGACTTGTTTGCCGTAATAAAATCGATGGGCGCCCATGAATCCGAAAATCCATAATAAGTAGCCCATCAGCATAGAGTGCGTATTTGCGTTGTTATCGGAAGTTGCCATCGTAAAATCCTCGTATGATTACTGAGTAGCTTCTTCTATTTAATAAGTTTGAGCAACTACCATCGGGTCGGATCGACACTGAAATGAGTTGGAAGGTGCGAATATCTGGTTGTTCAGGCAATATTTCATTTCATTCGAACTTTTTGTGTTTTCGGTGCAACTATGCTTGACAGAACTTTGTCTCGTCTCTAAAATTCGCGTTCCTTTTTCGGGGGTCTCCTTGCGAGCTCTCGGTTATTTATATTTTGGAGACTAGTCACGTGCAAAACCAACGCATTCGTATCCGCCTAAAAGCTTTTGATCATCGTTTGATTGACGCTTCTACGCAAGAGATTGTTGAAACCGCGCGTCGCACTGGGGCTCAGGTTCGCGGACCTATCCCTCTGCCGACTCGTAAAGAGAAGTTTACTGTATTGGTTTCGCCACACGTAAACAAAGATGCTCGTGACCAGTATGAGATTCGTACCCACAAACGGTTGCTCGATATCGTAGAGCCAACAGAAAAAACGGTTGATGCTTTAATGAAGCTCGACTTAGCAGCAGGTGTGGAAGTACAGATTAGTCTTGGTTAACGACAATTCGTAGCAAGACCTGCCCGCAGTGCTCCAATCTGCGGGCGTGTAACGTTCAGCGATGGACGGCCATAGAGGGTTAGCCCCGTACACTGAGAGGTTAGAAAAATGACTATTGGTTTAGTCGGCCGAAAAACCGGTATGACTCGTGTTTTTACCGAAGACGGCGTATCAATTCCAGTAACCGTAGTGGAGGTATCTCCAAACCGCGTTACTCAGATCAAAGAGCTAGATGCCGAAGGGTATCGTGCTATTCAGGTAACTGCTGGAAACCGCAAAGCAAGTCGCGTGAGCAAGTCTGCTGCTGGTCACTACGCCAAAGCGGGTGTCGAGGCGGGTACGGGCTTGTGGGAATTCCGTCTTGAGACTGGCGAAGACGCCCCAGAAGTGGGTGCGGAGCTCACTGTTGAGCGTTTCGAGGTTGGCCAAAAAGTTGACGTTGCTGGTAAGTCAAAAGGTAAGGGTTTTCAGGGTGGTGTAAAGCGCTGGAATTTCAAAATGCAAGACGCTACTCACGGTAACTCGTTGTCGCACCGTGCGCCTGGCTCTATCGGTCAGTGTCAAACACCTGGTCGCGTTTTCAAGGGCAAAAAGATGGCGGGTCAAATGGGTAACGTTGCTGTTACCACTCAGGGCCTCGAGGTTGTGCGTGTGGATGTAGAGCGCAACTTGTTATTAATCAAAGGTGCGGTTCCAGGTGCGCCGGGCGGTGATGTTGTTGTACGTCCCGCGGTAAAGGCATAGGTTAGGGGATTCGAACGTGGAATTAAATGTATTGAAGCCCGGGAATGCATCAGCTGGCACGGTATCTGTGTCTGATGTCGCATTTGCTCGTGAATACAATGAAGCATTGGTTCATCAGGTTGTCACCGCTTACTTGGCAGGTGCTCGTCAAGGTACGCGGGCTCAAAAGACTCGCTCAGAGGTTAGTGGCGGTGGTAAAAAGCCGTGGCGTCAAAAAGGCACGGGTCGCGCTAGAGCTGGTACTATTCGTTCGCCAATTTGGCGCACCGGTGGTGTGACTTTTGCTGCGAAGCCTCAGGATCATAGCCAGAAAGTTAATCGTAAAATGTATCGCGCGGCTATCCGCTCGATCCTGTCTGAGCTGGCGCGTCAGGAGCGCCTCTTAGTTGTTGAGTCGATGGATGTTGAAGCACCAAAAACCAAATTGTTGGTTAAGCAGTTGGGTGACTTTGGTTTGGACAACGTGTTGATCGTGTCGTCGGAAGTTAACGAAAACTTGTATTTGGCGTCTCGTAACTTGCACTCAGTTGATGTGCGCGACGTTGAGAGTGTTGACCCGGTAAGTCTGATCGCATACGACAAGGTTGTTGTTACCGTCGATGCTGTTAAAAAGTTTGAGGAGATGCTCGGATGAATCAGGAGCGATTGTTTCAAGTAATTAGAGCGCCTCACGTTTCTGAGAAGGCTGCGGTCGTGGCTGATCTTAATAATCAGTACGTCTTTCGCGTGGCGCCAGATGCGACCAAGGCTGAAGTCAAAGTCGCCGTTGAAAAGTTTTTTAAAGTGAACGTAGAGTCTGTAAGTACCTTGCGTGTCAAGGGTAAAACCAAGCGTAATCGTTTTGGTTTTACGACTAAGCCAAGCTGGAAAAAGGCGTACGTTACATTGGCGCAAGGTCAAGAGATTGACTTTGCTACCGTGGAATAAGGGGTAGGTCATGGCTGTATTGAAAAGTAAACCCACTTCTGCTGGACGTCGCCATGTTGTGCGCGTGGTCGAGCAGGATCTGCACAAGGGTGCGCCCCACAAGCCTTTGTTGGAAAGCCAAAGTAAGTCTGGCGGTCGTAATAACAATGGTCGCATTACCACGCGTCACGTAGGTGGTGGTCATAAGCAGCACTACCGTGTTATTGACTTCAAGCGAAACAAAGACGGCATGCCTGCCAAGGTGGAGCGATTGGAATACGATCCAAATCGCACTTCGCATATCGCCTTGATTTTGTTTCCTGATGGTGAGCGTCGCTACATTCTGGCGCCTAAAGGCCTTAAAGCGGGTGATGTGATTCAGAATGGCCCAGCAGCTCCAATTAAAGCTGGCAACTGTCTGCCTATTCGCAATATTCCTGTGGGTTCTATTATCCATGCTATTGAGCTCAAGCCGGGCAAGGGCGCTCAGCTGGCGCGTTCAGCTGGAGCAGCTGTGCAGCTGGTTGCTCGTGAAGGCGCTTATGCGACCATTCGATTGCGCTCTGGTGAAATGCGTAAAGTGTTGTGCGATTGCCGCGCAACGATCGGAGAGGTGTCTAACTCCGAACACAGCCTGCGTAAGTTGGGTAAAGCGGGCGCTAAGCGTTGGCGTGGTGTTCGTCCTACCGTTCGCGGTGTGGCGATGAACCCGGTAGATCACCCACATGGTGGTGGTGAAGGAAGAACGTCTGGTGGGCGTCATCCGGTAAGCCCATGGGGTACACCAACCAAAGGTTATAAGACGCGTTCTAACAAGCGTACCGATAAATTGATTGTTCGCCGTCGCGGCAAGAAGTAAGCGACTAGGTCGATAGGATAGAGGATAGTATTGTGCCCCGTTCATTAAAAAAAGGCCCCTTCATTGATCTGCACTTGCAGAAGAAAGTAGAAGCCGCACTAGAGAGCAACGACCGTCGTCCAATCAAAACCTGGTCGCGTCGTTCAATGGTATCGCCCGATATGGTTGGTTTGACCATCGCCGTTCACAACGGACGTCAGCATGTGCCCGTCTTGGTTAACGAAGACATGGTTGGTCATAAGTTAGGTGAGTTCGCGGCTACGCGGACTTTCAAAGGGCACATTGTAGATAAAAAGGCGAAGCGTTAAGCGTCGCGTAGGAGAGGTAAGCAACCATGGAAGTGGCAGCAAAATTACGAGGAGCGCGAATCTCGGCACAAAAAGCCCGTTTGGTGGCTGACCAGGTTCGCGGCTTGCCCGTAGAAAAGGCATTAGACGTGCTTGCGTTTAGCCCCAAGAAAGCGGCGCATATCGTTAAGAAGGTGTTGGACTCCGCTATCGCAAATGCGGAAAACAACGAGGGTGCCGATGTGGATGAGTTGAAGGTTTCAACCATCTTTGTGGATGAGGGTATGACAATGAAGCGCTTGCGTCCTCGCGCTAAAGGTCGTGCAGATCGTATTTTAAAGCGCACTTGTCACATTACTGTGAAAGTCGCAGACGGCGAAGGTTAGGAGAAGACCATATGGGTCAGAAAGTACATCCAACCGGTATTCGGTTAGGCATTGTTAAAGGCCATAACTCAGTATGGTACGCGGATTCAAAAAATTACGCGCGTCAGCTGATCACTGATTTAGAAGTACGCCAGTACATCGAAAAGGTGCTAGACAATGCTTCTGTAAGCCGCATTTTGATCGAGCGTCCTGCCCAGACAGCGCGTATTACGATTTCTACTGCGCGTCCGGGTATTGTGATTGGTAAGAAAGGCGAAGATGTTGATAAGTTGCGCAAAGATTTAAGCGCGCGTATGGGTGTGCCCGTTAACATCAATATCGAAGAAATTCGTAAGCCTGATCTTGATGCGAAGTTGGTTGCGCAAAACGTTGCTCAGCAGCTCGAGCGTCGCGTTATGTTTCGTCGCGCTATGAAGCGTGCCGTTCAAAACGCTCTGCGGCAGGGTGCAGAAGGCGTCAAGATCCAGGTCAGTGGCCGCTTGGGCGGTGCTGAGATTGCACGGGCTGAGTGGTACCGTGAAGGTCGAGTGCCATTGCACACACTGCGTGCAGACATCGACTATGCAACATACGAAGCATCTACAACCTACGGCATCATTGGTGTCAAGGTGTGGATTTTCAAAGGCGAGGTCATCGGTGGACAAGAGTCTTCACAGGATGGCGGCAAGAAACCAGCGGCTAATTAAGGTTCGGTGCTATGTTACAGCCTAAGCGTACAAAGTTTAGAAAAATGCAGAAGGGCCGGAATCGCGGTTTAGCTCTTCGCGGTAGTAAAGTCAGTTTCGGTGAGTTCGGTCTTAAAGCGATAGGGCGTGGTCGTATTACGGCGCGTCAAATCGAAGCCGCTCGTCGTGCGATGACTCGCCACATTAAGCGTGGTGGTAAAATCTGGATCCGCGTGTTTCCAGACAAACCTATCACTGGTAAGCCTTTAGAGGTTCGTCAGGGTAAAGGTAAGGGTAACGTCGAGTACTGGGTGGCGCAGGTTCAGCCTGGCAAAGTGCTTTACGAAGTGCAGGGTGTTTCTGAGCAGTTGGCGCGTGAAGCGTTTACTCTGGCGGCAGCAAAGATTCCTGTGGCGACAAAATTTGTTAAGCGATCGGTGATGTGATGAAAACGAGTGAGTTGCGAGAAAAAACGACGCAAGAGCTCAATGATACTTTGTTGAGTTTGCGTGAAGAGCAGTTCAAGTTGCGTATGCAAAAGGCAACCGGCCAGCTCGGGCAGACACATTTATTGAAAGATAACCAGCGAGCAATTGCGCGCGTTAAGACGCTGCTCACTGAGAAAGGCGGTGAAGGCTGATGGCAACGACAGAAAAACGTATTCGTACGGCTACGGGTAAAGTAGTTAGTGACAAAATGGACAAAACAATCACTGTGCTGATTGAGCGTCGCGTTAAGCATCCTGTGTATGGCAAGTACATCACTCGCTCATCAAAGATCCACGCACACGACGAGGCTAACGAGTGTTCGGTTGGAGATACAGTAGTTGTTCGTGAAAGTCGCCCTTTATCAAAGTCTAAAACTTGGACTTTGGATCAAGTGGTAGAAAAGGCTGCGGAACTTTAAGTCAGCAAGAAACCGACCGGCAGGTCTTTCGGAGTAGAGCATGATTCAAACTCAGTCATATTTAGAAGTTGCTGACAACAGTGGTGCACGACGTGTGATGTGTATCAAGGTGTTGGGTGGCTCAAAGCGTAGATACGCTCGCGTTGGTGATCTGATTAAGGTTACCGTCAAAGAAGCGATTCCACGCGGCAAAGTAAAAAAAGGTCAGGTAATGACCGCGGTTGTTGTTCGTACCCGTAAGGGTGTGCGTCGTCCTGATGGATCGTTGATTAAGTTTGACGATAACGCGGCGGTGTTGTTGAACAATCAGCAGGCGCCAATTGGCACGCGTATTTTTGGCCCCGTGACACGTGAATTACGTGGCGAGAAGTTTATGAAGATTATTTCGCTTGCTCCGGAAGTTATTTAACCCGGTAGCAGACGACGAGGAATAGACATGAAAATTAAACGAGATGACGAAGTCATTGTGCTTGCCGGTAAAGACAAAGGTAAGCGTGGCAAAGTGCGTAAGATTATGGGTAGCGACCGTTTGGTGGTCACCGGTATCAATCGTGTTAAAAAGCACACCAAGCCTAACCCGCAAGCGGGTATCGCTGGTGGTATTGTGGAGCAGGAAGCCTCTATTCATGTCTCCAATGTTGCGATTTACAACTCGCAAACAAACAAGGCGGATCGCGTCGGTTACAAGGCCGAAGATGGCAAGAAAACGCGGATCTATAAATCAACTGGCGAAGCGATTGACGCGTAGCGCGAGCTGCGGATTGAGGTTGAAATAAATGGCCACTTTGAAACAAAAATATCGGGACGAGCTCGCTCCGGCTTTAAAAGAAGAGCTGGGTCTGAGCAACGTAATGGAAGTCCCACGCATTACCAAGATCACCTTGAATATGGGTGTTGGCGAAGCTGTTGGCGATAAGAAAGTCTTGGACAACGCGGTTGCTGATATGACCAAAATTTCTGGTCAAAAGCCTATCATTACCAAGGCTCGCCGTTCGATCGCCGGCTTTAAGATCCGTGATGGATGGCCAATCGGCTGTAAAGTAACTTTGCGTTCGGATCGTATGTACGAGTTCCTAGAGCGTTTAGTTGGTATTGCTATTCCGCGTATTCGTGACTTCCGTGGTATTACGCCGAAGGCATTCGACGGTCGCGGCAATTTTGCGATGGGCGTGACCGAACAGATCATCTTCCCAGAAATCAACTACGATGAAGTCGACAAGTTGCGTGGTATGGATATTACCATCACAACGACTGCGCGCACCGACGACGAAGGTCGAGCATTGCTTCGCGCGTTCAACTTCCCGTTCAAAGGCTAAGAGGTAAGTCCACATGGCAAAGAAATCCATGATTGCGCGTGAAACTAAGCGTACTCAAACTGTTGCTAAGTATGCGGCAAAGCGCGCTGAGTTGAAGGCGATTATTGCAGACCTTAACGCAGCTGAAGATGCGCGTTGGGATGCACAAGTCGCTTTGCAGAAACTGCCTCGCAATGCAAGCCCGGTCCGCCAGCAACGTCGTTGTCAGGTAACGGGTCGTCCGCACGGAGTTTATCGTAAGTTCGGACTGTGTCGTAACAAGTTGCGCGAAGCTGCCATGCGTGGTGATGTGCCTGGCTTAGTTAAATCTAGCTGGTAACAAGAGAGATTCGATTATGAGTATGCAAGATCCTTTGGCCGATATGCTGACGCGAATTCGCAACGCACAAATGGCCGGCAAGAAAAGTGTTGAAATGCCAGCGTCAAAACTGAAAGCAGCTGTAGCGGCAGTGTTGGTGGGCGAGGGTTACATAGAGAGTGTTGAAACTCTTGAGCAGGACGGTAAGAAGCGTTTGGCCTTAACACTGAAGTACTTTAACGGTAAGCCTGTGATTGCGGAGATCGATCGTAAGAGCCGGCCAGGCTTGCGCCTGTACGCTGCTAGCGACGAACTGCCGAAGGTTCGCGGCGGGTTGGGTGTGGCAATTGTGTCCACCTCTAAGGGTGTAATGAGCGATCGCGCAGCGCGTGCAGCGGGTGTCGGTGGCGAAGTACTTTGCACCGTATTTTAATTTGATATTGAAGAGTTGGTTCTATGTCTAGAGTCGCAAAATCCCCAGTAAACGTGCCGAAAGGTGTCGAGGTCACGTTGAATGATCGCGCGCTAAGCGTTAAAGGTGGCAAAGGTTCTTTGTCACTTTCGCTTACCGACGGTATTCAGGTGGTACAAGAAGGCGAAGAGTTGATGGTTAGCTACGACAACGACGCGCACAAACCCATGGCCGGTACGACGCGGATGTTGGTTAACAACATGGTGGTTGGCGTAAGTACTGGATGGCAGAAGAAGTTGGTTTTGAATGGTGTTGGTTATCGTGCCAAGGCAGAAGGCAGTGTGCTAAACCTGACGTTGGGTTTATCTCACCCAGTGAACTACGAGTTGCCTCAAGGCGTTAGTGCAGAGACACCTAGTCAAACGGAAGTTGTTGTAAGCGGTATCGATAAACAAGCCGTTGGCCAGGCTGCAGCAGAAATTAGGGCGTTTCGTCCGCCAGAGCCTTACAAAGGCAAAGGTATTCGGTACGCTGATGAACATGTACGTCGTAAAGACGCTAAGAAGAAGTAGGTAAGCGCAAATGAATGAGAAGACAGTATCACGCCTGCGCCGCGCACGAAAATCACGTGCTCGTATGAAGGCTGCGGAAGCGGTTCGCTTGACGGTTCACCGAACTCCCCGTCACATTTACGCCCAAGTTTTGAGCGCGACGGGTGACAAAGTATTGGCTGCTGCAAGCACGCTGGATAAAGCACTTCGTGATGGTGCGACCGGTAATCAAGCGGCTGCCGCTGAAGTTGGCAAGTTGATCGCTCAACGCGCCAAAGATGCTGGTGTAACACAAGTGGCATTCGATCGCAGTGGCTTCCGCTACCACGGTCGCGTTAAATCGCTTGCAGACGCTGCACGTGAAAACGGTTTGGAATTCTAGGGACAGGCACGAATATGAGTGATCAAAGAAAACAGCAGACTGAAGGTGACTTGCAAGAGAAGCTGGTACAGGTCAACCGTGTTGCGAAAGTGGTCAAGGGTGGTCGTATTTTCAGTTTCACTGCCTTAACGGTTGTTGGCGATGGGAACGGCAAAGTAGGTTTTGGTCGTGGCAAGGCGCGTGAGGTGCCAGTGGCGATTCAAAAAGCTATGGAAGCGGCTCGTCGCAATATGATTCAGGTTGAGCTTGATGGCGGCACTATTCAGTACCCAATCAAAGCAAGACACGGTGCTTCAAAAGTTTACATGCAGCCCGCATCCGAAGGTACTGGTGTTATCGCCGGTGGTGCGATGCGTGCCGTATTAGAAATTGCTGGGGTAGAGAACGTATTAGCTAAGTGCTATGGCTCTACGAACCCAGTGAACGTTGTGCGTGCGACCTTCAACGGTCTGCGTGATATGGCCTCTCCCGATGACGTTGCTGCTAAGCGTGGCAAATCAGTCGAAGAGATCTTGAATTAAGTATTGGTATAGGGTGGTCGCATAGCCATGGCTAAATCGACAGTAAAAGTTACACAGATCAAGAGCCGTCACGGTCGTCATCGCACTCATCAAGCCTGTTTGTCGGGTTTAGGTTTGCGCCGAATTGGACACACAGTTGAGGTGGAGGATACTCCTTCAACGCGTGGCATGATCAACAAAGTGGCCTACATGGTCAAAGTTGAGGGGTAAGACAATGTCTGACGTGATGCGTTTAAATACACTCAGCCCAGCGGACGGTTCTCGTCCAGACGGTAAACGGGTTGGTCGTGGTATCGGTAGCGGTTTAGGTAAAACTGCTGGCCGAGGTCACAAAGGGCAAAAAGCTCGCTCTGGCGGACGAGTTCGTCCGGGTTTCGAGGGCGGTCAGATGCCCTTACAGAAGCGGTTACCAAAGTATGGCTTTAAGTCACGCGTTGGTATGAAGACCGCAGAAGTTCGTTTAGGCGACTTGGCTCGTTTGACCGGCGATGTCGTGGACATGGATTCGCTGAAAGCTGCAGATTTGGTTCGTAACGACATGACTCGTGCCCGCATATTTTTGGCAGGCAGCGTAGATCGCGCTTTGACTGTTAAAGGCTTGGGTGTGTCCAAGGGCGCCCGCGCGGCGATCGAGCAGGCTGGCGGTAAGGTCGAGGACTAAATGGCAAACGGGCAGCAGGTTCCAGGCGTTAATACAGCCGGGTTGGGCGAGCTTTTTGCTCGCCTACGGTTTGTTTTGGTTGCGCTGATTATTTATCGCATCGGCACACACATTCCTGTACCGGGTATTGACCCTGCGCAGTTGCAAGCCCTGTTTAACTCAAACCAAGGAACTATACTCGGTTTGGCTAACATGTTTTCAGGTGGGGCACTCGAACGTATGAGTATCTTGGCACTTGGTATCATGCCATACATATCGGCTTCGATTATTATGCAGTTGATGTCGGCCGTGACCCCGTCGCTAGAACAGTTAAAGAAGGATGGTGAGTCTGGGCGTCGAAAGATCTCACAGTATACCCGCTACTTGACGGTTGCGTTGGCGATAGTTCAAGCGACAGGTATGACAGTGGGCATGGCTAATCAAGGCATGGCCTACAGCGTGTCCCCAGTTTTTTACGTGATTGCGATCACCTCTCTCGTGACCGGCGCTATTTTCATGATGTGGCTGGGCGAGCAGATCACAGAGCGTGGAGTTGGTAACGGGATTTCTCTGTTAATTTTCGCTGGCATTGTTGCTGGTTTACCCTCTGCGATTGGACAATCACTAGAGCAAGCGCGCCAGGGTGAATTAAACATATTGGTGCTACTTGGTATCTTGGCCCTTGCGATTGTTGTTATATACCTGATCATTTTCATCGAGCGTGGGCAGCGACGAATTACGGTTAACTATGCTAAGCAGCAGCGCGGCAATCGCATGTATCAAGCACAAAGCTCGCACCTGCCTTTAAAAGTCAACATGGCGGGTGTTATACCGGCAATCTTCGCGAGCAGTATCTTGTTATTTCCGGCGTCGATTGCGCAGTGGTTTGGTAGTGGGAACTCGTCTGACTGGTTGCAGGACCTGGCAGTGGCGATAGGCCCGGGGCAACCGTTGAATATTCTATTGTTCACCGTATTTATTGTGTTCTTCTGCTTCTTCTACACGGCTCTAATGTTTAACCCCGTAGAAGTGTCGGATAACTTGAAGCGATCCGGAGCGTTTATTCCTGGGATTCGCCCGGGGCAGCAGACTGCCAACTTTATCGATGGTGTGTTGACCCGGCTAACAGTTTTTGGTGCGGCGTACATCGCACTCGTTTGTCTCCTACCTCAATTTTTGGTGGTGACATGGAACGTGCCCTTTTACTTGGGTGGTACCTCTTTGCTGATTGTTGTTGTGGTGGTGATGGACTTCATGGCTCAAGTTCAAAGCCATATGATGTCGCAGCAGTATGATTCAGTGATGAAAAAAGCCAACCTGAAAAATATCGGGTCTGCCGGCCGCGTTCGGTAAGACTTGTTGTAACGGAGAGAAGTGATGAAAGTTAGAGCATCAGTTAAGAAAATTTGCCGCAACTGCAAGGTGGTTCGCCGCGCGGGTGTGGTACGGGTGATTTGTTCTTCAGACCCACGCCATAAACAGCGTCAAGGTTAAGGCAAGTCTTGAGTTGATTTTTAAGAGCGAAGCCGATAAACTGCCGCGCCTTTTGACGAGTGTCATGCGATTTGCAGGTTTAGCGATCCTTCGCACAATAGTAAAGTAATTTGGAGAAAGATGGATGGCACGTATCGCCGGCGTCAACATACCCGATAACAAACACGCTGTTATTTCCTTGACCTACATATATGGTGTAGGCAAGACCAAAGCAAAAGCGCTTTGCGCAGCGACGAATATTGCAGAAGACGCCAAAATCGGTGACTTGAGCGAAGCGCAGATGGACGAGCTTCGCGGGAAAGTTGGCGAGATGATGGTGGAAGGTGATTTGCGCCGGGAAGTGTCAATGAACATCAAGCGTTTGATGGACTTGGGCTGTAACCGTGGGTTGCGTCACCGCAAAGGTTTGCCTTTACGCGGGCAGCGTACGAAAACCAATGCGCGTACGCGCAAGGGTCCTCGTAAGCCGATCCGTAAGTAAGTAGGTAGTATGGCGAGCGCCTTGTGCGCTCACTTAGTGTAGCTACACCGCAGTGTAGTGTTGATATTAAAAGTAGGACGATTTTATGGCTAAGCCAAGCGCGAAAGCACCGCGTCGTAAGATTACCAAAACCGTCGTGGACGGTGTGGCGCATATCCACGCGTCATTTAACAATACCATTGTCACCATTACTGACCGTCAGGGTAACGCACTTAGTTGGGCGACCGCTGGTGGATCTGGTTTCCGTGGTTCTCGTAAAAGCACCCCGTTTGCAGCTCAGGTTGCAGCCGAACGTGCGGGCGAGGCGGCAAAAGAATACGGCCTTAAGAACTTGGATGTCCAAGTTAAAGGCCCTGGTCCCGGTCGAGAGTCTGCGGTTCGTGCGTTGAATGGTTGTGGTTACAAAATCACTAACATCACTGACGTTACCCCGATTCCTCATAACGGATGTCGCCCACCCAAGAAGCGCCGCGTGTAAGGGCATAGAAAGGAACTAGCATGGCTCGATATATTGGACCAAAGTGTAAATTAGCTCGCCGCGAAGGCACTGATCTGTTTTTGAAAAGTGGTGCGCGTGCGTTGGAAAGTAAGTGTAAATTAGAAACAGCCCCAGGCATGCACGGAGCTCGTCGTGGTCGCTTGTCTGACTACGGGGTACAGTTGCGCGAGAAGCAAAAAGTTCGTCGTATTTACGGTATTCTCGAGAAGCAGTTCCGTGGATACTACAAAGAGGCTGCGCGTCGCAAGGGTGCCACAGGTGAGAATCTGCTTCAGTTGTTAGAAAGCCGCTTAGATAACGTCGTTTATCGTATGGGGTTTGCGTGCACACGTTCAGAAGCGCGGCAGTTGGTATCTCACAAGGGTGTATTGGTGAATGGTACCGTTGTGAACGTTCCTTCTTATCAAGTGCAGCCAGGCGATGTGGTCGCTGTTCGTGAAAAAGCGAAGAAGCAGTTGCGTATCCAGTCGGCTGTGACACTCGCTGCTCAGCGTGCGGACATCGAATGGATCGACGTGAATACCGACAAATTAGAAGGTGTATTTAAAGCTCGCCCAGAGCGTGCCGAGCTTACTTCTGAAATCAATGAAAACTTAATCGTTGAGTTGTACTCGAAGTAATACATCCGATTAATCTGACTGACAGGTGGCTACATGCAAAGTGCAGTAAATGAATTCTTGACTCCACGCGTGATAACGGTGGACGAAAAAAGTGATACGCGAGCTCTGGTGACTTTAGAGCCACTAGAGCGTGGCTTTGGCCATACGCTTGGCAATGCGCTGCGCCGTATTCTGTTATCCTCTATGCCTGGCTGTGCGATTACCGAGGTGCAAATCGACGGTGTGTTACACGAGTACAGTACGATAGAAGGTGTTCAGGAAGACGTTATCGAAATTCTTCTAAACCTGAAAGACGTCGCGGTGGTTCTTAACGGTAAAGATGAAGCTGAGTTAACTTTGTCTAAAAAAGAACTTGGCCCGGTAACGGCGGGTGATATTACCTTGGATCACGACGTCGAAATCTGCAACCCAGATCACCTTATCTGTAATGTGACTGGCGGTTCTGGTATTGAAATCAAGCTTGTTGTTAGTCGGGGTCGGGGTTATTCGCCCGCTGACTCTCGAGGCGATGAGGAAGATGAGACCCGTGCAATTGGTCGTTTGCAGCTAGACGCAACGTTCTCTCCTATCCGTCGCGTAGCGTACGTGGTTGAATCTGCTCGTGTAGAGCAACGCACCGACCTGGATAAGCTGATTCTTGATTTGGAAACTAACGGAACTATTGATCCGGAAGAAGCCATTCGACGTGCCGCGACCATCTTACAGCAGCAATTGGCCGTATTCGTGGACCTTGAAAGTGAAGGTGAAGCCGAAGCCGTAGTCGAGGAAGATGAAGTAGATCCGATCTTGTTGCGTCCGGTCGATGATCTAGAATTGACCGTTCGCTCTGCGAACTGCTTAAAAGCGGAAAACATTTATTACATCGGTGATTTAGTTCAGCGTACAGAAGTCGAACTTCTAAAAACCCCTAACTTGGGTAAGAAGTCGCTCACCGAAATTAAAGATGTATTAGCGTCACGTGGTTTGTCTTTGGGTATGAGACTCGATAACTGGCCACCCGCAAGTTTGAAAAATGATGATCGAGTGTTAAGTCTTTAATACTTGGAAACAGTTTGAATAGCTGCCAAAACGGCACACGAAGTAAAGGAAAATAGTCATGCGTCATCGTCACAGTGGACGTCAGTTAAACCGTAATAGCTCGCATCGCAAAGCGATGTTTCGCAACATGACGGCGTCTTTAGTTAAGCACGAGCTGATTAAGACGACTCTACCTAAAGCTAAGGAGCTGCGTAGCTACGCAGAGCCTATTATCACTTTGGCCAAGGAAGATAGCGTTGCGAATCGCCGTCTTGCTTTTAATCGCCTACGTGATAAAGAGGTGGTAGGTAAGTTGTTCAGCGAAATCGGCCCCCGTTACCAGACTCGTCCCGGTGGTTACCTGCGTATCTTGAAGTGTGGTTTCCGCGCTGGTGATAACGCGCCAATGGCCTACGTTGAGTTGGTTGATCGCCCAGTTGTTGAAATTGATGATATGGACGACGGCGAGGAATAAGCCGGTAATTTGGTTTTTAAAGGCCGCACAAAGTGCGGCTTTTTTTTGTCTGAAATAAACCGAGGCCTATTAACCGCGGTCGCGATTGTATCGAACCACACAAGGTTACATGGGTAAAATATTGAGTCCTAGCGGGCTAAGATGGGTTTTAGGAACCGGCCGGTGTGGCTCTCGGGTGTTTCGGCGACAGCTTCTGGAGTTCCTTGGGCAATGATTTGGCCTCCGCCACTTCCGCCCTCGGGACCCAAATCGATTAACCAGTCGGCGGTTTTAATCACATCGAGGTTGTGCTCGATAATGACCACCGTATTGCCGTGTCGACGTAAGCGGTGTAATACTTCTAGTAGCTGTCGAATGTCCTCGAAATGAAGTCCAGTAGTGGGCTCATCAAGTATGTAGAGCGTTTTGCCAGTATCACGTTTTGACAGTTCTCGCGACAACTTCACGCGTTGTGCTTCTCCTCCCGAGAGCGTGGTCGCTGCCTGTCCTAAACGAATGTAAGATAGCCCGACATCCATTAGCGTTTGTAATTTTCGAGCAATTGCGGGCACCGGTTCAAAAAACACCAGGGCATCCTCGACAGTCATATCAAGTACTTCGTAGATATTTTTACCTTTGTACAGAACATCAAGCGTCTCGCGGTTGTAGCGTTTGCCTTTACACTCATCGCAAGGCACGTAGATATCGGGAAGGAAGTGCATCTCGACTTTGGTGACTCCGTCGCCTTGACACGCTTCGCAACGGCCACCACGGACGTTAAAGCTAAAGCGTCCTGGTTTATATCCCCGAGCACGGGCTTCTTGTGTGCCCGCGAAAAGCTCGCGGACCGGTGTAAAGATGCCGGTGTACGTCGCTGGGTTCGACCGCGGTGTACGGCCAATTGGGCTTTGATCAATATCGATACACTTGTCGATAAGATCTAGCCCGCTAATACTGTGGTATGCGGCCGGTTTAAGCGTCGTTGCGCCATTCAATTCGGTGGCAGCCAGGGGATAAAGGGTGCTGTTTATCAAAGTAGACTTACCCGAGCCTGAAACGCCAGTTACGCACGTGAGCAGGCCTAGGGGTATATCGAGATCTACGTTCCTCAAGTTATTACCGCAAGCACCTTTTAGGCTAAGCAAGCGTTTTTTGTCGGCTTGATAGCGATGTTCTGGCACTTCAATTTTCATGCGCCCAGATAAATAAGCACCAGTGGTTGAATTGCCGCAGGCAATAATGTCTTCGTAGGTGCCCGCTGCGACGATTTGACCACCGTGAACGCCTGCGCCAGGGCCCACATCAATAATATAGTCTGCCGCTCGGATCGCATCTTCGTCGTGTTCTACCACCAAAACCGTATTGCCTAGGTCGCGTAAGTGATTCAGAGTCCGGATTAAGCGTTCGTTGTCGCGCTGGTGCAGGCCGATCGAGGGCTCATCAAGAATATACATCACACCAACTAAGCCTGCGCCAATTTGCGATGCTAAGCGGATGCGTTGCGCCTCTCCACCCGACAGCGTCTCTGCGCTTCGGTCGAGCGACAAGTAATTAAGACCCACATCCACTAAGAACCGGTAGCGTGCCCGAATTTCCTTCAATATCTTGCTGGCGATTTCCCCTTTTCGTCCCGTAAGGTTTAATGTATCAAAGTAGTCCGATGCGTCACCAACGGGCATCGCTGTGACCTCGGGTAAGCGGAGGTCATTTACAAAGACGTGCCGGGCGTCTCTGCACAAGCGGGTGCCATGGCAGTCTGGGCATGGTTGGCTGGCTATGAACTTGGCTAGCTCGTCACGAACGGATTGCGATTCTGTATCGCGATAGCGGCGCTCGAGGTTGGGAATAATGCCCTCAAACGCATGACGATTTTTGAAAACGGAACCGCGATCGTTCACGTAACTAAATGCTATTTCTTCTTTGCCCGAGCCGTATAGAATGGTTCTCTGAATGTCGGCCGACAAGTCGTTGTAGGGCGTATCGATCGAAAATTCATAGTGCTTAGCCAGCGACGTTAGCATATGAAAGTAGTAAACGTTGCGTCGGTCCCAGCCGCGGATTGCGCCCTCAGCCAAACTCGACTCGGGGTGCATGACCACTCGATCTGCCTCGAAATACTGTTTGACACCAAGGCCATCACAACACGCACAGGCCCCGGCGGGGTTGTTAAATGAAAATAATCTAGGCTCTAAGCTGTCGATGCTGTGGCCACATTCTGGGCAAGCGAAGCGCGATGAGAACACGATCTCTTGATCGTCATCCATCGAGACAATGCCTGCTAGGCCTTCAGTTAACTCCAAAGCTGTCTCAAACGATTCAGCAAGACGCTGAGCCAAGTCCTCGCGAACTTTGAAGCGGTCGATCACGACTTCGATCGTGTGTTTTTTCTTTTTATCCAGTTCTGGTGCGTCGTCTAGGTCGGTTACGATACCATCAATGCGTGCTCGCACGAACCCCTGTCCCCGCAGGCCATCCAGCAGGTGTAAGTGCTCACCTTTGCGCGCTTTTACCACGGGGGCAATTAGCATCCAGCGACTTTCTGGCGCTTGTGCAAGCACCGTGTCGACCATTTGGCTGACCGTTTGCGCGGCAAGAGGTAAGTCGTGATCGGGGCATCGTGGTTCTCCGACTCTAGCGAATAAGAGTCGCAGGTAATCATAAATTTCTGTAATTGTGCCAACGGTAGAGCGGGGGTTGTGCGAGGTGGATTTTTGTTCGATTGAAATGGCAGGTGACAGCCCTTCGATATGATCGACGTCGGGCTTTTCCATCATAGATAGGAATTGCCTGGCGTAGGTTGATAAGGACTCAACGTAACGCCGCTGACCCTCAGCATAAAGGGTATCGAAGGCAAGCGATGACTTCCCCGACCCCGATAGTCCCGTGATCACAACCAGTTTGTCTCTGGGAATATCCAAATCAATGTTTTTCAGGTTGTGAGTGCGTGCGCCGCGAACGTGAATGGTATCCATGGTGTTCCTTCCAAAAAGCAATCCGCCAGTATAATTGCCCGAAGGCAAGCTGACAAAAGCTGTTTACGCTTATTTCGTGTTATCATTGCGACTTTGTTGTAAGCAGAACACCGTGTGATTACTCAAACCCCATTCACCCAAAACGAGCGCCGTTCAGTCCTTGGTTTGGCATCTTTGTATAGCGCTCGAATGATCGGCTTGTTCATGGTGTTACCCGTTTTGGTCGTTTACGGGCAGGAGCTGCCCGATGCGTCGCCCGCCCTGCTGGGCTTGGCTTTGGGCGTGTACGGATTGACCCAAGCCTTATTACAGATACCGCTGGGGTCGTTATCGGATCGAATCGGCAGAAAGCCAGTGATTTTGGCCGGATTACTGGTGTTTGCGGCTGGTTCGGTTGTAGCGGCTTATGCGACCTCGGTGTGGTGGTTGATTCTTGGGCGCGCACTGCAGGGATCGGGTGCAATTGCGGGCGCGGTCATGGCGCTATTGGCTGATTCCACTCGCAGCGAGCAGCGCACGAAAGCGATGGCCATAGTTGGCATATCAATTGGCGGATCGTTCGCTATTGCCCTAATGCTAGGGCCGGTACTAGCGGCGTGGGGTGGATTGCGTTTGGTTTTCTTAGTTACTGCGGGTTTAGCGGTGTTGGGTGTATTTATTACCTTATGGCGTATTCCTGCAGCGCCTATTTTCGCTGAATTAAGCGATGAATCTACAACACATGCATGGCACAAAAATACCGACTTGTGGCGCCTTAATGCCGGTGTGTTCGTTCTACATTTTACCTTAACCGCTGCGTTTATGGTTGTGCCTTTACAGCTATTGAATACTTTGTCGTTACCCAAGGAGCTGCATTGGCAAATATACGCGCCGGTACTGGTCGCGTCCGTTGTTGGTTTGGGGCTTCTGATGCGTTTAGGCGAACGTGCTGGGCGTCCCAAGTTAGCCTTTGGTTTGGCGGTGCTCTCATTAAGTGTCGCTTTGTGGGTCTTTAACACCCGTTTAGGTGGCAGCTATGTTGGAATCATTGGCGCACTTTGGTGTTTTTTCGTTGGCTTCAATTTTTTAGAGGCGTCTCTCCCGTCATTATTAAGTAAGCGTGTTACCCAGCAACGCCGAGGGGCCGCCATGGGAAGTTTTTCGACATCTCAGTTTGCCGGAGCGTTTTTAGGTGGCTCTGGCGGCGGTCTACTTTTACAAAATACCGACGCATCGACTTTGCTGTTGGTCTGTATTGCTTTGCTTATAGCTTGGTTTTTGTGGTTCTGGCAAAGTACGGTATTGTTGGATAATGCACTCAAGTGATGTGTAAATGCGCTTCGCAATAGGTGCTTTTGAACAGTGCAATTGCTATGATCTTACACTGAAAACAGATAATGGAACCGGGGGACAGTATGGCGACACGCGGCGTAAATAAGGTAATTTTGGTGGGGAATTTGGGTAATGACCCAGAGACTCGGTTTATGCCATCAGGTGGCGCGGTCACGAATGTTAGTCTTGCCACTTCTGAAACATGGAAAGATAAGCAAACAGGGCAGCCGCAAGAGCGCACCGAGTGGCACCGCGTCGTTTTCTTTAACCGCTTAGCTGAAATCGCGGGTGAGTATCTTAAAAAAGGCTCCAAGGTATATGTCGAGGGCGCCTTGCGCACGCGAAAATGGCAAGACCAATCGGGCGCCGATCGCTACTCTACTGAAATTGTTGCCAGCGAAATGCAAATGCTCGATAGTCGCGGGGATGGCATGACCGGCGGCATGGGCGGTGGTAATCAAAATCAAGGCTATGCCCCCCGTCAGGCGGCTGCTCCTGCACCTGCGTCTCCATCACAGCCTCCTGCAGATTTTCCCGATTTCGACGATGATATTCCGTTTTAAACGCAGCTGCGTTTAAAGCGGGAGGTACAGCAAGTTGAAAGTGTTGATTTTGGGTGGCGATACGCCTCTAGGTATGGCCTTGGTGCGTATCTTTGATCAACAACATCGTCATAAATACCAAACGATCACGATCGCCGACAGTCGTTTCAGAAGCGAGAGGGTTGCAAAAAAGACGATAAAACGCCTGTCGCCCGAGTGCCTAATCGATCTGCGCTTAGATGCCTTGTTAGAGACCAGAGACAATTTGAGCGATAGTGACATACAGCGCACTCGCTGGTTTGGTAAGGCCTGTCTTAGAAACGATATTGTTTATCTGTTTCAAAGCAGCGCGTGGGTATTCTCTGGCGCCATGCAAGACGCTCCTTGGGCAGAGAGCGATGAACCCGACGATGAATCAAACCTTGGGCTTGTTCGTCGAGCGGCCGAGCAGGCGGTCAAGGATATGACAATAAACTCCATCATCTTGCGTTTGGCACCTACGTACTCCGCGCAAGGCGATGGTGTGCTGGCAAAAATGTTGCAGCGTTTTGGGCGGGGCGAGAAAATGGCCTTGTCGGATAGCCAGTATTTTAACCCGATATCTGCTGATGATGCCGCTCGGGTAATTTCAGCAATCCTTGATCAAGTCGGTAGTGGTTCGAACAATCGAGGTATATTTCATTACGGTAGTAACGAACGTGCATCTTACTTTGAATTTGGTGAGGCGGTATTCGCTGCAGCCAGTCAGTTCGCCAATATCGATTCGGGAGGCGTGGCGCGCTCGTCCGATGCCTCGCAACCCAAAGGTGATTGGACTTTAAGCACGCAGCAAATTTTTGATAGTTTCGGTATTCACCCGACGTCGTGGCGGCGGTTGTTGGCCCCCGCCGTGAAAGCGTTCTATCAGCAGCAAAAGGCAAACAGACACCATGAATAATAATGCAGTGGCTCAGAATTTAGGGGTTTCGGTTTTGACGATATCCGATACCCGGACCCTTGAAACCGATACATCGGGCCAATATTTGGTAGAGCAAGTTAAGGCCGCAGGTCATACACTGCAAGACCGGTTCATTGTTATTGACGACGTCTACCAGATTCGTGCAAAAGTATCCGCTTGGATAGCAGATCCTGAGATTCAGGTGATTTTAACAACGGGCGGCACTGGATTCTCGGGTCGAGACTCTACCCCGGAAGCACTTGCCCCTTTGTTTGATAAGCGTATCGAAGGCTTCGGCGAGGTCTTTAGAGCTTTATCATTGCAAGAGATAGGCAGTTCGACGGTACAATCTCGCGCTTTGGGCGGTATGGCGAACAAAACCGTCATCTTTTGTATGCCTGGTTCTACGGGCGCCTGCCGAACCGCTTGGGAGGGAATTCTGAAAGAGCAACTCGATGCGACTCACAAGCCCTGTAATTTTGTGGGCGTTTTGAATATTGCAGACAAATGACGCAACTTGTTCCCTTACAGGAAGCCTTAGATTCTATTCTGACCGGTATCACTGCCGCAGGCCAAACAGAGTCTATTCCGGTGACTCAAGCGTTGGGCCGGATTCTTTCAGAGCCTTTTGTAGCCGCTGTCGATAGTCCACCCTATACCAATTCCGCGATGGATGGATTCGCTTTACGAGTGTCTGATTCGGGGCGGGAGTTACCGGTCTCGCAACGCATCGCAGCGGGTCAGGTTCCGGTGCCTCTTGCCGCAGGTAGCGCGGCTCGCATTTTTACGGGCGCTCCCTTACCTGATGGCGCTGACATTGTCATTATGCAAGAAGATTGCGAGGTCGATGGTGACAGAGTCCGAGTTCCAATAAGGCGTAAAGTTGGTGATAACGTGCGGTTTCGCGGTCATGAAATCAACGCGGGCGAACCACTTCTGGGTGCTGGCGAACGGTTAGGCCCTGCTGCTTTGGGGCTTTTGGCGTCGCAAGGACTGGCATCTGTTGTATGCGCTAAAAAGCCCCGAGTCGCTTTACTGCAAAGTGGCGATGAGCTGGTGGAGCCTGGTAGCTCTGATTTACCTGCGGGCGCAATTTATAATTCAAACCGTAGTCTGCTTGAGGGTTTAGTCCAGCAGGCAGGCGGCGAAGTGGTTGGTGTCTGGCATCTCGCCGATACCCTTGTGGCGACCTGTAATGCTCTGCAGCAAGCCGTTCAAACGGCGGATATAGTCATCACAACGGGCGGTGTGTCTGTGGGCGAGGAAGATTACGTCAAGCCAGCCATTACTGCCTTGGGTGAACTGCACCTCTGGCGTTTGGCGTTAAAGCCAGGTAAACCTTTTGCTTTTGGACGAATTGCTGGAAAGCCCATTATAGGATTACCCGGCAACCCCAGCTCGGTGCTGGTGACCTTTTCATTGCTAGCAAGACCCATACTATTGGCTACGCAAGGGGCACGTGATTTGGCCCCTTTTTCTATATGGCTTACGGCGGCTTTTCAGCGTAAAGGTGGCCCGCGGGCAGAGTATCTGCGAGGTTCTGTAGTCAACGAGCAGGGCGTTTCTAAGGTGCGTCCTTTTGCAAACCAAAGTTCAGGTGCTTTGTACGCGGCAACTCAGAGCGACGTATTAATCGTCGCACCGGTTGGGCGGGATATTGTCGAGGGTGACTCAGTAGAGGTTATTCCCTTAAAGTCCTTGTTTTAGTCTGGATAGCGTTGGAATATAAGAGACGCATTCGTCCCGCCAAACCCAAAACTATTGGACATAATCCGGTCTAACTTAGCGTTGTCCATGCGCTCACGCACGACCGGCATCCCTTCTGCGTCAGGATCTAAGTTCTCGACGTTTGCCGATGCAGAAATGAAGCTGTTCTGCTGCATTAATAACGAATAAATGGCTTCTTGTACTCCGGCTGCTCCAAGCGAGTGTCCGGATAGTGACTTGGTGGAATTGATATATGGGATGTCTCTGCCTTCAAACGCGGCTCTAACCGCCTTGATCTCCTGAATGTCGCCCGCTGGTGTACTGGTTCCATGCGCGTTAATGTAATCAATCGGACCGTCCACAGTGGCAAGTGCTTGTTGCATGCAGCGCATAGCCCCTTCGCCCGAAGGTGCTACCATATCGTAACCGTCAGAGGTGGCGCCATAGCCTACCAGCTCGGCGTAAATTTTTGCGCCGCGCGCTAGCGCATGGTCCAGTGACTCAACCACCAGCATGCCTCCTCCGCCAGCGATAACGAAGCCATCTCGGTCGGCGTCGTAGGCTCTGGAAGCTCTGCTCGGTGTGTCGTTGTATTTGGTCGATAAGGCGCCCATGGCGTCGAATAGACTGCTCATGGTCCAGTGCAGTTCTTCGCCGCCTCCAGCAAAGACAACATCTTGTTTGCCGAGTTGGATTTGCTCGGCGGCGTTGCCAATACAGTGTGCGCTAGTTGAGCACGCAGAGGATATAGAGTAGTTAACACCTTTAATTTGGAAGGGCGTTGCCAGGCACGCTGATACCGTACTGCCCATGGTTTGGGTCACGCGATAAGGGCCGACCCGTCGAATACCTTTTTCGCGAAGGATATCGGCGGCTTCGGTTTGACTGGAGGCCGATGCACCACCGGAGCCCGCAATAATGCCTGTTCGCACATTCGATATTTGTTCTTGGGTGAGGCCAGAGTCTTCAATTGCCTGCTGCATTGCAATGTACGCATAGGCCGCGGCATCACCCATAAAGCGCAGTTGTTTTCGGTCGATGTGTTCGGCGAAATCGATATTGGGCCGACCAGAGATATGTGAGCGCAAGCCCATTTCGATGTGGCTTTCATCGGTTCTAATGCCAGAGGCACCATTGAACAGCGAGTCTGTTACGGTTTTCGCGTCATTACCAAGACACGATACAATTCCCAGGCCGGTAATAACGACTCTTTTTGTCATGGTTTAAAAACCCTCGGTCGAAGTAAATAAGCCGACCCTAAGGTCTTTTGCGGTGTAGATTTCTTTGCCGTCAACGCTCAAGCTGCCATCGGCGATACCCATGACGAGTTTGCGCTCGATAACACGCTTCATAGTAATTTTATAAGTGACTTTGCTAGCGGTCGGTAGGACCTGACCAAAGAACTTAACCTCGCCGGAACCCAGTGCGCGACCACGACCGGGGTTGCCGCGCCAGCCTAAAAAGAAGCCGACAAGTTGCCACATGGCATCAAGGCCCAAGCAGCCTGGCATTACCGGGTCGCTGGGGAAGTGACAGTCAAAGAACCAGAGGTCAGGGCTAATATCTAACTCGGCAATAATTTCGCCTTTACCTTGTTCGCCACCTTCACTGCTAATGTGGGTGATGCGGTCCAGCATGAGCATGTTGTCGACGGGGAGGCGAGCGTTGCCTTCGCCAAAAAGACGGCCGTGGCCGCAATCGATAAGTTCTTCCTTGGTGTAGGAGGATTGCGCTGTCATTAATCTTTCCAATTTAAGTGCTAATGTTGCTAAGCTCTGTGGCTTAGCTATTACAGCGCATTGTAAACGCTGCGACGACGAAGTCCACTTTTGAATTACAAGAAGTTAAGTTTTGCGAGTTTCAAGGCAGTGCTTGAATCAGGTAGACTCCACATCTCTACCCACTGATTGAGGTTATGAATGAGTATCATTGTTCCTGTGGTGCTGTCTGGCGGTACTGGTAGTCGGCTTTGGCCGGTATCCCGCGAAGGCCACCCGAAGCAGTTTCTTCCTTTGGTGACGGATGCCAGTTTACTTCAGGACACAGTAAGTCGGGTGAACGGTTTAACCGATCAAGCTCCGATTGTGGTAGGTAACGAAGAACATCGGTTCATGCTGGCCGAGCAATTGCGCGCTATTGGCGTGACGCCCGCCGCGCTGATCCTTGAGCCGAGCGGTCGCAATACTGCGCCCGCGGTTGCTTTAGCCGCTCTGTATGCGCAGCGTTCAAGCGCAGAGGGCTGCTTGCTTTTAGTGCTACCCGCGGATCATGCAATTAGTGATGTTGCCGCTTTCCAAGCAGCGGTCGTTCAGGCTGCAAAAGTAGCAGAGCAAGGGCGTCTAATGACTTTTGGTGTGGTTCCAACTACCCCCGAAACGGGTTACGGCTATATCAAGGCCGGAGCCGATATTAGCGGGTCGGCGCAAACGATCGAAGCCTTTGTCGAGAAGCCTGATTTGGCGTCAGCACAGCAATATCTTAGCAGCGGCAATTTTTTGTGGAATAGCGGTATGTTTCTGCTGCCCGCTCATGTTTATTTAGACGAATTGCAGCGGTTAGCGCCCGATATTTACCAGGCATGCGTAGAGGCTATCGAGGGCGGCACTCAAGATTTAGATTTTTGTCGACCCGACGCTCAAGCCTTCGCGAACTCACCCTCGGACAGTATCGACTACGCGGTAATGGAGCATACCAAAAAGGGCGCTGTCTTGCCTTTGGATTGTGGGTGGAACGATGTGGGTGCTTGGTCGGCGCTGTGGTCTATTCAAGCAAAAGATGAGAGAGGCAACGTGTCGCAAGGCGATGTACTTTTGAATGACTGCGATAATTCTTATTTTCGCTCTAGTGAGCGCTTGATTGCAGGTGTCGGTCTACAAGACATGGTGGTGGTGGAGACTGCCGATGCCATTCTGGTATCGCACCGAGATCAAGTGCAAGAAGTCAAAAGTATTGTTAATACGTTAAAGCTGCAAAAACGCTCGGAAGTGTCGCTGCATCAAGAGGTTTTTCGACCTTGGGGATCCTATGAGACTTTGGTTTTAGCAGATCGATTTCAAGTAAAACGCATTGTGGTGAAACCTGGTGCTAAGCTGAGTTTGCAAATGCATCATCACCGTGCAGAGCACTGGATTGTTGTAAAGGGCACTGCCGAAGTTACTTGTGAAGACAGGGTCTTTATGTTGGCTGAAGATGAATCGACCTATATTCCTTTGGGGCATAAGCACCGCCTGGCGAACCCTGGAAAAATCCCATTGGAATTGATCGAGGTGCAGTCGGGCAGTTACCTAGGCGAAGACGATATTGTACGATTTGATGATACCTATGGGCGTGCCCCGCAAGGCAATGCATAAACCAAACAAGGATATTTCATGATCAAAAAATGTTTGTTCCCAGTGGCGGGGTATGGCACTCGGTTTTTACCAGCGACCAAAAGCATGCCGAAGGAAATGTTGCCGGTGGTTAATAAGCCACTAGTGCAATACGGCGTTGAAGAGGCGATTGAGGCAGGTATGACGACGTGCGCCCTGGTCACAGGGCGAGGTAAGCGCGCTATTGCCGATCATTTTGATATTAACTACGAGCTTGAGCACCAAATTCAGGGAACGGGTAAAGAGGTCTACCTAGAGAGTATTCGTAACGTGCTAGATCGCGGCACCTTCACAATGGTGCGTCAGCGTGAAATGAAAGGTTTAGGTCATGCGATTCTGACGGGAGAGTCTCTTATCGGAAACGAGCCATTTGGCGTGATCTTGTCCGATGACTTATGTATGAACCCAGAGGGTGATGGAGTGCTGGCTCAAATGGCTGCTCTGTATCGCCAGTTTCGCTGCTCGATTGTAGCCATTCAAGAGGTGCCTGAAGATGAGGTGCACAAGTATGGCGTTATCGCGGGCGAGCCAATGAAAGAGGGTTTGTACCGAGTTGAGTCGATGGTCGAAAAGCCTAAAAAAGAAGATGCGCCGTCTAATCTAGCGATTATCGGGCGATATATCTTAACGCCCGATATTTTCGATATTATTCGAGCGACTGAGCCCGGTGCAAATGGTGAAATTCAGCTCACTGATGCCTTGATGAAGCAAGCACAAATGGGTTGCGTCATGGCCTACAAATTTAAGGGGCTCAGATTCGATTGCGGCAGCGTTCCAGGTTTTGTCGAAGCCACTAATTACGTCTTTGAAAACGTGTACGGGCAAGATTAAACGACTCGCGCGACTGCTTGGTTTGCTAAAGCGGCCAACGCCTGCTTAATCTCGCCATCGGCGAGTGCCGAGATCGCCTTCTCGGCATTTTGTTGGAATTCAAGGGCACGGTCGCGCGAGTAAGATAATGACCCATTGGCGTGAATAATCTTTACAACGTTACCTAACAAAGTTTTGTCTTTGTTGCTGATTGCCGCGCGGACAAGCGCGGCATCTTCAGTTTGCGCTGTTTGGATCGCATGAATTAAGGGTAGAGTAGGCTTTCCCTCGGCGAGATCATCACCTAAGTTTTTGCCCATGGTGACTGGATCACCTTGGTAATCTAAAATGTCATCGACAATCTGGAAGGCAATACCAAGATTGATGCCAAACTCTCGCAGTTTTGACGCTTTGGTTTCGCTGGCGCCGGCCAGCAGTGCGCTGCCGTAACAGGCTGCGCCAAACAGTACAGCAGTTTTGGCTTGAATGACTTCGTAATACTGTGCTTCCGTTGTGTTGGGGTCTCCAGCTCGCACGAGTTGTAGTACTTCGCCTTCGGCAATGCGATTAGTGGTGTCGGCAATATCTTTCAGTATGCGCATGTCGCCGATATCGACCAGTAGCTGGAACGCTCGGCTATAGATAAAGTCGCCCACAAGTACGCTGGATGCGTTCCCGTAGGCTGCATTTGCTGTAGGTCGTCCTCTGCGTAGTGAGGATACATCAACGACGTCGTCGTGCAGCAGTGTCGCGGTGTGCAAAAATTCAATGACGGCGGCAAAACATTTGTGCTGTGGCGAAATATCACCCAGGGCGGCCCCGGTTAGCAGCACCAAGATCGGGCGCATGCGCTTGCCGCCACCGGCCACAATATATTGACCAATATCTTCTACAAGCCCGACATCTGAGCGTAACCGTTCTACGATCAGAGAGTTTACGTCTTCAAAGGCGTCGGCAATGGCTGGAATGGATAAGGGCATGAATGAATTATAAATACACAACAGGTCGCGATGCTAGGCGTGTGCGTCGATGCTGTCAAGAACGATCAATCGACGCCACTTTGATTGTTTTATTGGCTTGTGTCGCGACAAGTGCTGCTATATAATTCGCGCCCCTACCCGCATGTGGATATTCGGGTATTGAATTAACCGTGCCAAGCTCTGCCCTCGAAAATTTCGAGTTTGTGTTTTTGCGAGATGGCTAACGAAGGAACAGAATATGTACGCAGTTATTGTAAGCGGTGGTAAGCAGCACCGCGTTGTGGAAGGCGAGACCTTGAAGCTGGAAAAAATCGAAGCAGCAACAGGCGCGTCGGTAGAGTTTGACCAAGTACTTATGGTCGGTGGTGACGCGGTAAAAATCGGCACCCCTACCCTCGAGGGTGCGAAAGTAACGGCAGAAGTCATTGCACAAGGTCGTCACGATAAAGTCAAAATCATGAAGTTTAATCGTCGTAAGCACCACATGAAGCAAGCGGGTCACCGCCAGTGGTATACCGAAGTTAAAATCACATCGATCACTGCGTAAGGATATAGGAGTAGCACAATGGCACACAAGAAAGCTGGTGGTAGTACTCGTAACGGTCGCGATTCCGAGAGTAAACGCTTAGGTGTAAAGCGATTTGGTGGTCAGATCGTGTCAGCAGGGAGCATTATCGTCCGTCAGCGTGGAACGAGAATGCACGCGGGTGACAACGTAGGTTGTGGTAAAGACCACACTTTGTTTGCAAAGATTGACGGTCGAGTAGAGTTTGTTGAGCGCGGCCCACAAAACCGAAAGTTCGTGCAAATCGTCGCTGTCTGAGGTCGACGCGCGGTATGAACGCGAGCCTCGTCAGCAGACGGGGCTTTTTTTTGGGCGCAAGTTAAAGTCGCCCTAGGATTAAAAAATGAAATTTGTAGATGAAGCCATTATTGAGGTTGCTGCGGGTAAGGGAGGTAATGGTTGCCTAAGTTTTCGACGAGAAAAATATATTCCAAAAGGCGGCCCCGATGGTGGTGACGGCGGTGATGGTGGCAGTGTTTTTTTGGAGGCCGACGAGAATCTCAATACCATGGTCGACTACCGCTTTAAGCGTAAGTTTGGCGCGGTGAACGGTGCGCCCGGGCAGGGCCGTAATTGCCGCGGTAAAAGTGGCGAAGATTTGATCTTAAAAGTGCCCGTTGGTACCACCGTAATTGATATTGATACCGACGAAGTCTTGGGCGATTTATCAGAAGCCGGCCAGCAACTTAAAGTTGCGCAGGGTGGATTCCACGGTTTGGGTAATACACGGTTTAAATCCAGTATTAATCGGGCGCCGAGGCAGACAAGTCCTGGCTCAGAGGGTGAGAAGCGGCGTCTAAAGCTCGAGCTAAAAGTCTTAGCGGATGTTGGGTTGTTGGGCATGCCCAATGCCGGAAAATCCACTTTGATTCGCGCTGTCTCAGCAGCTAAGCCTAAAGTTGCCGATTATCCGTTTACTACAATGGTGCCGAATTTGGGTGTTGTTAGCGTCGACCCTTTGCGCAGTTTTGTGGTGGCGGATATCCCCGGTCTTATTGAAGGGGCTGCCGAAGGCGCTGGTCTTGGCATACGGTTTTTAAAGCACTTGACACGAAACCGGTTGCTGCTGCATTTGGTAGATTTGGCGCCTTGGGACGACGCGGCGCCAGCCGAGCATGCGTGTGGTATTGTTCGCGAAATTGAAGCCTTTAGCCCTTTGTTAGCAGCGCGTCCGCGCTGGCTAGTATTGAATAAAGCTGATGCCTTAGATGATGAAACTCGCGATCAGCGAGCGCAAGAAGTGATTGATGCCCTAGATTGGCAGGGGCCAGTGTTTGTTATTTCTGCCTTGGCTGCAGAAGGTACGGGCGCCTTATGCCAAGCTATTATGAACCAGTTAGAAGAGTGGCGAGAGGCTGAGCGTCTAGACCCAGAGCTCGAAGCGCAGGAGCAGGCCTTACAGAATGCCTTGCAGGCAGAGGCCCGCGCTAGAATTGAGCAAGGTCGTATTAAGGTCATAGATATTGAAGATAGTGACGACGACGACGACGACGATGATGATTACGATGTCGAAGTGGAATACGTGCGCTAATGACGGGGGTAAGTGAAATTCGCCGCGATATTGCCAACGCGAATCGCTGGGTTATTAAATTAGGGTCGGCCCTGCTGACTGACGATGGCGAAGGCTTGAAGCCCGAGATTGTGGCTCGCATTGTCGCAATGTGCGAGGGTCTGTTGGACCAAGGTAAAGAAGTCGTTATCGTTTCGAGTGGCGCGGTAGCGGCAGGGCTTGCGTATTTGTCGTGGACAGAGCGCCCCAAAAAATTGCACGACCTTCAGGCTGCCGCCGCGGTGGGCCAAACACACTTAGTACAAGCTTATGAGGTGGCGTTCGCTCGATCTGGTCGGACGACGGCTCAAATTTTGTTAAGCCACGACGATGTTCTGAATCGAGATCGATATTTAAACGCGCGCAATACTCTAAATCGCTTGCTCGAGCTAAAAGTCGTTCCGATTATCAATGAGAATGATACGGTAGCGACCGATGAATTTCGTTTTGGTGATAATGATACTCTGGCTGCTTTGGTGGCCAATTTAATAGAGGCCGATGCCGTACTCTTGTTGACCGACCAGGAAGGCTTTTTTACCGCAGATCCCCGAAAAGATGAAGCGGCGACATTAATTTCGGTCTGTGATGTCGCTGCGTCAGAGCTTGATTCGATGGCGGGTGGTAGTGGCAGATTAGGTCAAGGGGGCATGCAAACTAAGTTGCGAGCGGCACGTCTGGCCGCCAGGTCGGCGACGCAAACGATTATTGCCAATGGCCGGCGCCCCGACGTGATTACCGAAGTCGCGAACGGTAAGTTAGTTGGCACTTGGTTGCGAACGAATAAGCCTTCCGAGACTGCTCGCAAACAGTGGTTGGCTGGCGTTCAGCGAGATTCGGGTGTGGTCAGTATCGACGCAGGGGCTGTCCGGGTGATACAAGAGCAGGGAAAAAGTCTCTTGCCCGTGGGTGTTGTTGGGGTGTCTGGCAACTTTCGGCGTGGCGACACGGTGCTTTGTGTTGGGCCGGACGGGGAGCGTATTGCTCGGGGTTTAGTTAACTTCGATTCACAAGAGCTGTCGCTGGTAAAAGGTGTAAGTTCGAAGCGTTTGCCCGAGCTGCTAGGATATGCTGCCGACCCCGAGCTCATTCATCGCGACAATATGGTGCTACTTTAGTTTTACGCGTGGTTTGTGAAGACAAAAAAACCGGCTCTAAGCCGGTTTTTTTAACAGCATAATATTATCATGCACCCAAAGCTTTAATTTTAGCGTTTAGGCGACTCTTGTGACGCGCAGCCTTGTTTTTATGAATAATGCCCTTGTCCGCTAATCGGTCAATGACAGGTACTGCCGCAACAAAAGCTTCTTGAGCAGATGACTGATCACCGCTATCAATAGCTTTGAGGACTTTTTTAATTACGGTACGACCCAATGAGCGCAAGCTTGCATTGTGATTGCGACGTTTTTCAGCCTGACGGGCACGTTTTTTTGCTTGTGGAGAGTTCGCCACGATTTACCAACCTATACAAAATTTTAAGAGCGCGGATTATTGTCACTTTGGGCGTCAGTGTCAACTGTTGTCTGGGTTTTTTGGACTAAACTCCTAAAAAAAGTCGTGTATCAACCAATGACCTTCGGCTATGGGTTGCTGTGGTATCATGACCCGCAACTTCACGATGGACATGGCATTACTATGAGCAGGCACATCCCTCTTGACGGCGCTCCGAATTTTCGGGACTTTGGCGGCCACCCAGTCGCTCAGGAGGGTCGGCGCGTGAAATACGGGCGTTTGTTTCGTGCAGGCCATTTGGCCGATCTGAGCCATGCCGACCTAGAAGTTGTTAACGACCTTGGTATTAGTCATTTGTACGATTTTAGGAGGAGCTTCGAGCAAGAGCACAAGCCAAACCATCCAGCTGTGCTTGCGAGTATTGACCATATTATTCATTTGGATATTACTCCGGGGAATCAGGCGGGTAGCTTAGATGTGGTGACGAACGCTGAATCATTGCCCAGCGAGAGTCATGGCTTTATGTGTGAAATTAATCGGGAACTTGCGCTATCGCATCAGTCGTCTTTCAGGCAAGTGTTTGAAGGCTTACTAGCCGATCCTGAGGCGACAATTCTGGTACATTGCGCGGCAGGTAAAGATCGTACAGGGTTTGCTGCCGCAGTTGTGCTTCTGGCTCTAGGTGTTGAGTTGCAAGTAGTCATGCAGGATTACCTGTCGACGCAGTGTTATTTTTTGCCGCATGAGCAAATACCAATGTTACGTGACAAGTATGGTTTTGACGGCGTTAGTGATCAGGTGCTAGAACCCATAGTTGCGACGCGACCAGAGTATTTACAGGCGGGCATTCAGGCTATGATTGAGTATTCTGGCACCATTGATCAGTACTTGCTCGATGCGTTTGGCTTAGGAGAATCTGAGAGGCAGTTGTTAAGAGAGCGACTTACCGAGGCCCTCTAGAGTCTCGGTAAGCGCAGAAGCTTATTTGCAGGCTTGTTTGGCCACTTTCATTTTGCGTTTGCTGCAGTAGCTTTCGTCACCCACCAAGGCGCAGAATTCATTGCTAGTGGTTTGCGTCATTTCAACGGCGCGCTTGTCGGAGCATTGAACTTCGTAGCGTTTGCTCTGTTTTTCATCGTTTTCGATATCGGTGATATAGCGAATTGACGTGGGTTTCGCCGCTAGAGCACTTGTAGTAGTGGCAAGCAAAGCAGTGGCTAAAGCCAATTTAAGTACTTTCATAATTTTCCTCAATAAAGCGACAAATGTGGGCCGCGGCCAAATTATAGTGCCTTTTGAGAAAATTGGTAACAGGTGAGGCGGATTGGTAACATGCTTGTTACGTTTTTCCGTCTTTTGTTGACCTTATGCAAGAAAAATAAGAACCCAGCCTGCAATAGCGAGTAAAATAGCTTGCCCGGCTTTATCGAGTTGGAACAAAGCAAATAGGTAAGAGACTGGTGGCAGTAGTACTGTGAATAAGCCCCATGCGTAATCTTCTTTCCAGCTGGTAATTAATAGCATCACCCAGCTTGCTAAAAGAAGCGCTAAGCCAAAGACAAATAAAGTCGCTGATCCTGCAGCCATAGTGGTATCCCCCGAATTTGAACACTAACGGGTGCGGAGTTTAGCAGAAAACAGCCTGCAAGCGAGTACTAAGTTGCGCACTATTGATCGCCATCACGAAAAGCTGATTTGCTTTGATCGACGTGGATGCTGATCGAGTGCGTTTGTTGCGCTAGAGTGGCTGTGCCGAAACACCATAGGAGAGAGTGTGAGCGATCGTTTTGCCGAAATCAGACCATACGATAATCATGAAGTCAGTTCTGTGATTGATCGTTTAAAGTCAGATAACGAGCTATTAGACAGTATTATCAACTTGCGCTTGGGCGGACGAGCATTGTGGCTTACCCCTTTGCTTCGACCTCTGGTGCAGTGGGGGTTGGGTCGCCAGTTGCGAGATGTTCACGACGTGAGTTCTTTTCAGTCTTTGGTGCGTTCTTATATGGACCAAATGATTAGCACGACCACGGCAGGTTTTGTGGTATCGGGCTTAGATGAATTACCAGAAGGGCCTTACTTGTTTGTGAGCAATCATCGCGATATCGCGCTTGATCCCGCCTTCACAAATTATGCGTTGCATACTCGAGGGCGGGACACATGCCGTATCGCGATTGGAGATAATTTGCTGTCTAAACCCTGGATTGCGGATTTGATGCGTGTGAACAAAAGTTTTATTGTAAAGCGTGCGTTGAACGGCCCCCGGCAGTTGTTGGCGGCAAGTAAGTTGCTTTCTGAGTATATTGCAGCATCGATTGGCAGCGATAAGGCGCCCGTGTGGATCGCGCAGCGCGAAGGTCGCGCGAAAAACGGCCTTGATGCGACAGAACCGGCGGTGATAAAAATGTTAATGCTGGGGCGCGACAAAACTCAAGAATTTGGCGAATCGCTAGCGAAACTGCGGATTGTGCCTGTTTCCATTTCATATGAGCTAGACCCTTGCGATGCAATGAAGGCCCGCGAGTTAGCGACTATCGCAAGCAGTGGTAGTTATAGCAAGGCAGAGCATGAAGATGCCAAATCAATAGCCGTTGGAATATCGGGTAACAAAGGCATGGTGAACATTTGCTTTGGCTCGGTGCTGGATGCTCAGTTTGAATCGGTTAACCAAGTCGTCGCTGAAGTAGACCGCCAAGTTATTAGAAACTACCAGTTACATCCGACAAATATTTGGGCGTGGCAGCGTCTGCATCCCAACCAAGAGCTACCACCCGGACTGCCGGTATCGAAAGGGTCTATCTCAAGAGCACAGTTCGATTCACGTGTGGATGCTTTAAATGCACAAGAACAGCCTTTCTTGTTAGCCATGTATGCAAACTCTGTCGAGCAAGCCTTAAGCGCGGGTGCGTGAATGCTGACCGATGCGGTAAAAGACAAAATTCGGTCGGCCTACAATCAGCTGGTAAAAGAAAGAAGTCTGCAGCCACGCTGGGGGCAGCGGCAAATGATTGCTGAAGTGTCGAAAGCTTTATCGCGAGACGGCTTCTCTTCGCGTCCCCCGATTGCCGTAATTGAAGCTGGTACCGGTACCGGGAAGACAATTGCTTATACCGTTGCGGCCGTTCCTGTGGCTCAGGCAAGGGATAAGCGACTGGTGATTTCTACTGCGACCGTGGCGTTGCAGGAGCAATTGATCTATCAGGATCTACCTGATATTGCCAAGCTGTCGGGCTTACAGTTTAGCGTCGCTTTGGCGAAAGGACGTCGTCGTTACGTGTGTTTATCACGCCTTGATCAAGCTTTGAATAATCGCTCTGCAGGCCAAACTATTCCTTTATACCCTGATGAATACGACTGGAATACCGATGGCGACACGGGGGTTTACGAGGCCTGCATGGCGTCTCTGGCTCGAGGTGACTGGGATGGGGATCGCGACAACTGGCCTGATACGATCGATGATCGAGTGTGGTTCCCCATTACCAGTGATCACGCTCAGTGTACGGGGCGTCGTTGCGCTTATGTATCACAGTGTAGCTTTTTTAAGGCGCGCGACCAGTTGGCTGATGCGGATGTGATTGTAACCAATCATGATTTGGTGCTGTCGGACTTATCGATTGGAGGAGGAGTCGTGTTGCCGGCGCCCGAAGACACCTTGTACGTCTTTGATGAGGGGCACCATCTGGCCGAGAAAGCTAAAAACCACAGTACGGCGTTTTGCCATATACACAGCACCAAACAGTGGATTATCGACACTACCTCGTGGTTGGAAAAAACACAGTCGGTCTATGAGGAATACAAGCTAGATGATCTGATCGAGAAGGTTACAGCGTATTTTCACGACTTGATGTCGGCGGTCGAAACGCTGGAAGCCGAGGCGGTCAATCTGCGGCCAGATTCGTTCGAGGGCAATAACCAGGAATTGCGATTTGAGCACGGTAGGGTGCCAGAACCCGTGCGCACAGCATCCCTATCTTGCGCACAGTTGGCTGCCAAGTTACTTGGCGTGGCCGAGCGCTTGGTGATTGAGTGCGAGGATCTGCTTGATGAGGAAGGCGGTGAAACCCAGGCGGTAGAAGCTTTGCTTAGTGCTTGTCAGAGTCTGACGGGACGGTTAACGCTGACCCAGGCTCTGTGGTCAGATTTTGCGCACAGCAGTGATGGCGAGCCACCACCCGCGCGATGGCTTCGCTACAACGATTCGACCAGCCAGTTGGCTATTAGCTGCCATTCGAGTCCAACACTAGCCACGGCGTTTTTACAGGAAAACTTGTGGGATCGCGCCGCCGGTATATTAATAACGTCGGCGTCAATTACCGCTTTGGGTAAATTTGATCGCTTTCGATTACATGCGGGCACACCAGAAGACGCTGTTTATACTGCTGTCGCTAGCCCTTTTGATTACCAACGCGGTCGCTTGCATATTCCCGCTCACTTGCCAGAGGCCAACCAAGCGCAAGCCCATACTGATGCGATTGTCGATTACTTACCGACCCTATTTAAGTTGGCACGAGGTACTTTAGTGCTGTTTGCATCGCGACGTCAGATGCGGGAGGTCTACGAAGCCTTAGAGCCTGATTTGCAGGCTCTGATACTGATGCAAGACTCGCAATCCAAAAAAACCTTATTAGAAACTCACAAAGCTAAAATTGATTCGAACGACCGCAGTATTCTGTTCGGGCTCGCAAGCTTTGCTGAGGGGGTGGATTTGCCCGCAGAGTATTGTGAGCACGTCATTATCGCTAAAATTCCATTTGCGGTGCCAGATGATCCACGTGAGGCCGCCTTGAGCGAATGGATTGAGCGCGGGGGTGGCAATGCCTTTAGGGAAATTTCTGTGCCCGATGCTGGTGCTAAGCTCTTACAGGCTTGTGGTCGGTTGTTGCGAACTGAGTCAGATCAGGGGCAGATCAGTATTTTGGATACCCGACTATTGACCAAGCATTATGGTCGTGAACTGCTTGCTTCTTTGCCGCCCTTTGCTCGGGAACAAGGCTAACCGGTGCGTCCCCAACGGATAAAAATCGCAGAGCTCTTGCTGGACTTGGAGTGCTTGATGCGCCAGCGCACTTTGTGGTCACATGACCCGCCATCATCTGCGGGCTACCGGAGTCAGGTGCCGTTTTCGGCCGATTGCTGGAGCCTTGAACAATGGCTACAGTTTATCTTTATCCCGAAGATGAAGGCTATACTTGACGGCGACGAGCCTTTACCAGAGTGTTGTTCGATTGCTCCGATGGTGATAAGTCAAGGTTGTGGGGTGGGGGGGGATTTGACGTGTTTAGAGCCTTTACTTAAGGTGCTTGACGAGGTTATCTCGCAAGCACCTTAGGGCTAGGCTGCGTTTAGTCCCAAGACAGGGCTCCACCTGTTTGATATTCGATAACACGCGTTTCGAAGAAGTTTTTCTCTTTGCGCAGGTCCATGATTTCAGACATCCATGGGAAGGGGTTTTGTGCGCCCGAGAACTGTTCGGGTAAACCCAGCTGTGCGAGTCGACGGTTGCAGATAAACTGCAAGTACTCTTCCATCATGGCTGCATTCATACCAAGTACGCCGCGTGGCATGGTGTCACGCGCGTATTCGATTTCGATTTGAGTACCCTCGAGCAACATCTGAATGACTTCTTTCTGGAAATCTTGGGTCCACAGATGTGGATTTTCCAGTTTAATTTGGTTGATGACATCAATACCAAAGTTCAAGTGCATCGATTCATCGCGCAAGATGTACTGGAACTGCTCGGCTACGCCTGTCATTTTGTTGCGGCGGCCCATCGATAAGATTTGTGTGAACCCGCAATAGAAGAAAATACCTTCGGTTACAGCGTAAAACCCGATAAGGTTGCGCAGCAAGGTTTGGTCATCTTCGGTAGTGCCTGTGTTAAAGTTGGGGTCGCTCAGGCTGTGGGTATGCGACAAGCTCCAAGCAGCTTTCTTGGCAACACTTGGTACTTCTCGGTACATGTTGAACACTTCGCCTTCATCCATACCAAGCGATTCAATGCAATATTGATACGCGTGGGTGTGAATGGCTTCCTCAAACGCTTGGCGCAGCAAATACTGGCGACATTCTGGGTTGGTAATGAGTCGGTAAATACCCAATACTAAGTTATTAGCCACCAGTGAGTCCGCTGTAGAGAAGTAGCCCAGGCTTCGCATAACAATGCGGCGCTCGTCGTCACTCAGTACGTCTGCGCTTTTCCAAGTGGCCACATCGGCCGTCATGTTGATTTCTTGTGGCATCCAATGGTTAGCGCAGCCATCAATGTATTTCTGCCACGCCCAATCGTACTTAAAGGGCACCAGTTGGTTTAGGTCGGCGCGGCAGTTGATCATCGCTTTTTCATCGACTGATAATCGCGCTGCGCCCATTTCGAGTTCTTCTAAGCCGACCGCTACATCCATTGACGCTACTGCCTCTGCAGCGCGCTCTAGCACTTCGGCTGCATCTACACTGACTGATTCGGGGAGCTCTTCGGGCTCGGCAGGAGCAGCTTGCGCTGTTGCTTTTTGCTGACGCGCCTCGGCTTCTTTTTGTCGCTCAGCGGCTAGCACCGCGTCGCGAGCCGCGGCTTCCGCTGCGGCCTTGGTTGCAGCTGCCGTGTCGAGCGTATCTTCTTTGTGGTATTCGTCCCAGTTTAGCATCGAGTATCTCCTTATTTATTGGCACGCTTCGCAATCGGGGTCATCAAGCGAACATGCTTGCGGTACGGGCGCCGGCTGTGGCGCAGCTGCTGCTGTGGCTACCGCGTTTAGGGTGCCTTTGTCGACGGTTGATTTTTCGGTACCTGTCGCTGCAAGTGATCGCAGGTAATAAGTGGTTTTTAAGCCGCTTAGCCAGGCCATTCTGTATGTAACGTCGAGTTTTTTACCGCTAGCGTTATTGATGTACAGGTTCAAAGACTGTGCCTGATCTATCCACTTCTGACGGCGGCTGGCTGCTTCCACAATCCAGCGGGGCTCAACTTCGAAAGCAGTTGAGTAAATGGCCTTCAAGTCGGCGGGGATGCGATCGATGGCTTGCGCGCTGCCGTCATAGTATTTTAGGTCGTTCACCATGACTTTGTCCCACAGGTCGCGAGCCTTTAGGTCGTTAACCAAATACGGGTTTACAACGGTAAACTCGCCTGACAAGTTCGATTTAACGTACAAGTTTTGATAGGTAGGCTCGATCGATTGCGAAACACCTGTAATGTTGGCAATGGTTGCGGTTGGAGCAATTGCCATAACGTTTGAGTTACGCATACCTTTGGTTCGAACACGCTCGCGCAAGGTATCCCAATCCATGGTTTGAGTGCGATCGATTTGCAGGTACTGGTCGCCTCGCGAATCGGCTAACCGCTCGAGTGAGTCGATAGGCAAAATACCCTGACTCCATAGCGAACCCTCAAAGCTTGAATAGGTGCCGCGCTCTTCCGCCAAGGTCGACGACGCTTGAATGGCGTAATAGCTGATGGCTTCCATTGAACGATCTGCAAATTCTACGGCTTCAGGTGAGCTGTAGGCGATGTGCTGCTTGTACAAGGCATCTTGAAAGCCCATAAGGCCAAGGCCAACAGGGCGGTGACGGAAATTCGAGCGCTCTGCCTGTGGCACCGAGTAGTAGTTAATGTCGATGACGTTGTCGAGCATGCGTACAGCGGTGGTTACCGTTTTTTGCAGCTTTTCAAGGTTTAACCCGTTTTCGTCGATGTGTTGAGGCAGGTTTACGGAGCCCAAATTGCACACCGCGATCTCTTCGTCACTGGTGTTCAGCGTGATCTCGGTGCACAGGTTAGACGAGTGCACAACACCTACATGCGACTGCGGTGAGCGCAAGTTACATGGGTCCTTAAAGGTGATCCATGGGTGGCCTGTTTCGAACAGCATTCCCAGCATTTTACGCCATAGGTTTTCGGCCTTAACGCGTTTGAACAACTTCAGTTCACCGCTTCGGGTTTGTGCCTCGTAAGCCTCGTACTTGGCTTCAAAATCACTGCCGTAAGCGTCGTGCAGGTCTGGAGTGTCGTTGGGTGAAAACAGTGTCCACTCGCCGGCTTCAAACACGCGCTTCATGAATAAGTCGGGAATCCAGTTGGCGCTGTTCATATCGTGCGTGCGGCGACGATCATCTCCAGTGTTCTTGCGCAACTCCAAGAATTCTTCGATATCCAAGTGCCAGGTTTCTAGGTAGGCACACACTGCACCTTTGCGTTTACCACCTTGGTTAACAGCAACGGCTGTGTCGTTAACCACTTTCAAGAAGGGCACAACACCTTGTGACTTGCCGTTCGTACCTTTGATATAAGAGCCTAAAGCGCGCACTGGAGTCCAGTCGTTGCCCAAGCCGCCAGCCCATTTTGATAGTAAAGCGTTGTCGCGGATTGCACCATAAATGCCGCTTAAGTCATCGGGTACCGTGGTGAGGTAGCAACTCGACAGCTGCGGACGCAGGGTGCCAGCGTTAAATAACGTAGGTGTTGAGCTCATGTAGTCGAACGACGATAGTAGCTGGTAGAACTCGATCGCGCGTGCATTCTTGTCGTCTTCACGAACCGCAAGGCCCATCGCAATACGCATGAAAAATACCTGGGGTAGTTCAAAACGTGTTTCGTTGCTGTGAATGAAGTAGCGATCGTACAGTGTCTGTAAGCCTAGGTAAGTAAATTGCAGGTCGCGCTCAGGCTGAATGGCGCTACCTAGTCTAGCGATGTCGTAATCGGCCAGTTCGGGGCTGAGCAGCTCGAGTGCTATACCTTTGGTAATGTAGGCTTGCAAGGCCTGTGGGTAGTATGCCGTCATTTCCTGTTGGGTGGCGCGTTCCGCCACACCTAAAAATTCTAGCGCTTCGCCTCGCAGTTCATCGCACAGTAAGCGAGCAGCTGCGTAGGTATAGTTAGGTTCTTGCTCGATCAGAGTACGCGCGGTAATTACGAGCGATGTTGTGACTTCGTCGAGTGTCACTCCATCGTAGAGGTTACGCAGCGCTTCCTCTAAAATTTTCGCTGCGCTGACGTCGGCCAAGTCTGCGCATGCTTCGGTGACGACGGTTTGCAAACGCTCGATGTCTAGAGGCGCTCGACTACCGTCGGGCTGTAATACCGAGATTGCGCCTGCTGCGCGCTCGGCCTCAGCTGAAAGTGCTCGTTTTTGAGCGCGCTTGCGGGCCTGCTCTTCGCGATAAATCACGTAGTCGCGTGCGATTTTGTGCTCGCCCGCACGCATTAGGGCCAGTTCTACTTGGTCTTGGATGTCTTCGATATGAATGGTGCCACCGGATGGCATACGGCGCTCGAAGGTGCCCATGACTTGTGTTGTTAATTTAGCGACTGTTTCATGAATTCGACTAGACGCTGCTGCCGTGCCACCTTCAACGGCTAAGAACGCCTTAGTAATAGCGACTGAGATTTTACTGTTATCAAAAGGAACAACCTGTCCGTTACGCTTAATGACTTTTAGCGTACCTGGCGCTGTGGCTTCGATGGGGGTCGCGGCAGGACCGGCTGTGGTAGTGCTGGTCGATGGGGATGTTAGTGTGCTTGTTATTTCCATGCTTGCTCCGGCGCTCGTGCATATGTGCTTGTGGGTCGATTATCAGTATAGACACCATATGTGGTGCTTTAATTGGTTGCTCTACACAAGATACTGGTGTCTGTTGGGCAATGCAAGGGGCTTATTTAGGGTAAAGCTTGTGTATAGATTGTGGGTAAAATGTGTTGTTAGTGCTTGCTAACCTTGACGGCGCTGGGGCTTGGGGGTCGAGCCCGAGAGCGAGTGTTGAAGGTGATGTCGGATTAATTTGATCTAATAAAAAGGGTTTTTAGCGCCAAGTGTTATTTAGCAAATGGCGCGCACCAAGCTGGATCATTTGTACTACTTTTGTTTCAGTAAGAACTCAATTAAGGCCTTCTGCGCGTGCAGTCGATTCTCGGCTTCATCCCATATCACAGAGATTTTGTCGTCCATTAAGTCGGCACTGATTTCTTCGCCGCGATGTGCTGGCAAGCAGTGCAAATAAATAGCCTCTGGGTTGGCGAGTTTTAATAGTTCACGATTAAGTTCAAACCCCTCAAAAGCTACCCTACGCGCTTTGGCTTCTTGCTCTTGACCCATCGATGCCCAAACATCGGTCGCCAGAAGATCGGATCCCGCCGCGGCGTTCGCTGGGTCTCGCAGCAAGGTTACGCAGTGAGCATATTCGTTAAGTAGTTTCTGGTCAGGGTCATAGCCTTCTGGGCAGGCAATATTTAAATGAAAGCCGAACAAGTGCGCTGCGCGAATGAAAGAGTGGCACATATTGTTGCCATCGCCAATCCAAGTTGCTGTTTTGCCTTGCATGTCACCTCGATGCTCGTACCAAGTCATCATATCTGCTAGCAGTTGGCAGGGATGTGATTCGTCGGACAAGGCGTTAATCACGGGGACCTTAGAGTTCTGGGCGAACATCTCTAATCGCTCGTGAGCCGAGGTTCGAATCATAACGATATCCACCATGCGCGAAATGACTTTGGCGGTATCTGCAATGGGTTCTCCACGGCCCAGCTGAGTGTCGTTGGGTGACAAAAATAAAGCGTGTCCGCCCAGCTGTGCCATGCCTGCTTCGAATGAAACACGTGTCCGCGTCGACGCTTTCTCAAAAATCATAGCCATGGTGGCGTTTGGGAATAGGGCGTGCTGTTCGCCTCGGTGTAGCATGGCTTTAAGCTCAATAGCGCGCTGTAGCAGAGCTTTTAGCTCACTCGAGCTTAAGTCGGTGAGTCTGAGGAAATGTCTAGTCGTGCTCATGATTTTAGCCCTTCAATTGCTGAGCGTAGGTGTCGATGACCCGCGCCAATCGTTCTCCGATTAAAGTCGCTTCGTCGTCACTAAGCGTCAAAGCGGGCAGTAACCTGATTACATTGCCCGCCGTCACGTTAATCAGAAGTTTTTGCTCTAAGGCCAGTGATACTAGTTCCTTACAATCTTGCTGCATGACAAAGCCCAGCATAAGCCCCTGGCCTGAATCGGTTTTGATTAGGTCCTTGGCGGCGTGGCTATATTGGTACAGCGACTGACTAATCAACTGGCGAATGACAGGGACGCGCTGGGTTAGATTGTCTTGCTCTATGGTGGTGATAACCGCCATGGCTGCTGCACTCGCTAGCGGGTTGCCGCCGTAAGTCGAGCCGTGATTACCAGCGCCGAGCACTTTTGCTGCCTTGCCTTGTGCCAAGCAGGCGCCAATCGGTACTCCATTGCCCAAGCCTTTTGCGGTTGTCACGACATCGGGCTTTAAGTTCAGGTTTAAGTATGCAAAGTAAGTACCCACTCTGCCGTTGCCAGACTGAACTTCATCAAACATCAACAACCAGTCGTTGCTGTCGCAGTGCTGACGAAGCCCGTGTAAATAGTCATTGCTTAAGCGTCTAACACCGCCTTCGCCTTGCACTGGTTCGGCTAAAACGGCGACGATGTTGGTGTTGCTCGCAAGCGCGGCAATAGCCTCGATGTCGCCAGCCGGTACTCGGATAAAGCCAGGCACCAGAGGTTCAAAACCTTTTTGCACAGCGGCGTTGCCCGTGGCGGACAAGGTAGCCATGGTGCGGCCATGGAAGGAGTGTTCCAGAACAATAATGCTGGGTGACTCGATACCTTTCTGGTGTCCGTAAAGGCGCGCAAGCTTAATGGCAGCCTCGTTGGCTTCAGCACCTGAATTGCCAAAAAAAACGGCGTCCATGCCAGCTATGCGACACAGGTTTTCCGCCAGAACTTCCTGTGCGGGAATTTGATATAGGTTTGAGCAATGCATCAGTGTTTGGGCTTGCGTTGCCAGTGCTTCACTTACCGCCGGATGACAATGGCCAAGGCCGGTTACCGCGATTCCGGTCAGAGCATCCAAATAGGCCTCGCCGCGGGCATCATAAAGCCAGGCACCCTGTCCGCGAACGAATTGCGCCGGCAAACGCTTGTAGGTTGGCATTATCGATGACACGGTGGACCCTCTTTGCAAAGTAAAAAGGCAGCTCATGCTGCCCAAAGCACAATGTTACCTTCGGATCAGAATAGGGGCAATGAACTGCACCGGTAAAAATGGCAAAATTACGCTCCTTGACCTTGAGTTTCTGGTGTTTGTGGCCATGTAAGCTACAATACGTTTTTTACAGGAGAGTGTTATGAGTGATGTAATTGAGACTTTAAAAGAGCAAATCGAGAACAATGCGATTTTGCTGTACATGAAAGGCTCCCCCAATCAGCCACAGTGCGGCTTTTCAGCGCGGACCGTGCAGGCGTTAATGGCCTGCGGTGAACGCTTTGCTTATGTAGATGTGTTGTCGAATCCAGATGTTCGCGCCAATTTGCCCGCGTATGCTAACTGGCCGACTTTTCCACAGTTGTGGGTTCAGGGTGAGTTAATTGGTGGTTGCGATATCGTGACCGAGATGTATGAAACTGGAGAGCTTCAAACCCTTATCAAAGAGGCTGCAGTCGCGCAAAACGATTGATATTACAGGCTGGCGCACAAGGCGGTGCGCTAGCCATTTCTGAAGCGTGTTTGCTGCGTTAGCAACACTTGCATGCAAGGCTAGTTTAAGGTGGATAAAATTCTCGAAAGCCAGCCGCAGTTCTACGTGGTGTGTTTGGAACTCCTCGTGGCACTCAGAGCGTCATTGGAGGTAAGGCGCTCTTGATTAGCGTATACTGCGTGCAAGAACAACGGAATTGAATTATGGATGTCTCTGACTACATGCTCGGCTTGGGACAGCAGGCTAAGCAAGCGGCGCGCATCTTGGCTTTAAGTACCTTAAGTCAACGCAATTTTGCGCTTTTATGTATTGCAAAACGCATTGACCAGCAACGAGATCTTATTCAAGCGGCGAATACTGAAGACCTGGGTGCAGCCAAAGCCCAAGGGCTTGACGATGCTATGTGTGATCGCTTGGCGCTGAATGCCGACCGCATTAACGGTATGATCGACAATTTAAAGCAGGTTGCTTCGCTGCCGGATCCGATTGGTGCAACCGATCAAATTCGCACCATGCCGTCAGGTATTCGTGTCGGTAAAATGCGCGTGCCTTTGGGCGTTGTAGGTATCATTTACGAGTCTAGACCTAACGTCACTGTCGAGGCCAGCAGTTTGTGTATCAAGTCGGGCAACGCGACAATTTTGCGCGGAGGTTCTGAGTCAATCCATTCAAACGGCGCCATTGCGCGTTGCATCGAGGCGGGGTTAATTGATGCCGGAATGCCTGAAGCTGCGGTTCAAGTAGTCAGCACGACGGATCGCGCTGCGGTTGGGGCCCTAATTACTATGGACAAGTTCGTCGATGTGATCGTGCCGCGCGGTGGTAAAGGCCTGATTGAGCGCATTACTGCCGAAGCGCGTATTCCTGTGATCAAACACCTAGACGGGGTTTGTCACGTGTTCATTGACGAGGGTGCAGATTTGCTGATGGCGAAAGCCATAGCTATTAACGCCAAAACGCATCGTTACGGCACCTGTAATACTATGGAGACTCTGTTAATTGATCAATCTTTGGCGGCAGAGGCGCTGGCTCTGATCGGCCCCGACTTAAACGCTAAAATGGTTGAGGTTCGCGGTTGCCCAGAAACCTGTCGGATGTTGGATTGGGCTCAGGCAGCCACTGAAGACGATTGGTATGCTGAGTATCTGGCCCCAATTCTAGCGGTGCGAATTGTTTCTGGCGTGGATGAAGCGATCGATCATATCAATACCTATGGTTCCCACCATACCGACGCGATCGTAACCAATAATCACGCGCACACTGAGCAGTTTATGCGCGAGGTCGACTCAAGCTCGGTCATGGTTAATGCCTCTACTCGCTTTGCCGATGGATTTGAATATGGCCTAGGAGCAGAAATAGGGATCTCAACCGACAAAATTCATGCACGTGGCCCAGTTGGCTTGGAAGGTTTAACCTCACAAAAATACGTCGTGTTTGGAACAGGGCAGGTTCGTTCTTGAGTACAGCGCCAAGAGCAAAGGCGTTTATGGGCGGCACCTTTGATCCCATCCACAATGGCCATATCCGAATGGCGATTGAATCTTGTGATGCCTTAGGGCTCTCGACTTTGACGTTGGTCCCGGCGGCAGATCCGCCTCACCGCGCCGCGCCGGACGTGAATGCCGTACGGCGCCTCGCAATGGTTAATGAGTCGGTGAAAGGTATTCCCCAACTTGAGGTCGATGATCGTGAGTTGCGGCGCTCGGGGAAGTCGTACAGTTTCGACACGGCCTGCGAATTCCGCGCCGAATTAGGCAGTAATGCCAGTCTGACTATGATCATGGGCGCCGATGCTTTTTTGGGTTTTACGTCTTGGTATCGCTGGCAGGAGTTTTTAGAGGTGCTTAATATCTTGGTTTTGGCAAGACCAGGATGGAATTGGCCTGAGCAGGGCGAGTTGGCAACTTGGGTAAGCCTGTACCGTGTCAGTGTTCACGACTTAATGTCTCAGCCTAGCGGTGGCGTCGCCTTTTTGTCGACTCGTTTGTTGGATATCTCAGCTTCCGATATCCGCGAAAGATTGCAAGCTGGCCTGTCGATTGATGGGTTGGTTCCCGATGTTGTGCGACACTATGTGGCGCAGCAAAAGTTATACGTATAAGCCCGGATGGGTTTGAAAAGGTGATGATTGAATGATGGATTCTTTGGCTGTTAAAGAGTTAGCAGAAGCGGCATTAGACGACTTAAAAGCGGTAAATGTCGAAGTGTTAGATGTCAGTTCTTTGACGGATGTTATGGAATACTTGGTGGTGGCTAGTGGTACGTCGAACCGACACGTTAAATCTTTAGCAGATAGTGTAATTGTGGCGGCCAAAAAAGCGGGTGTGCCACCTTTAGGTGTTGAAGGTCAGGATGCTGGTGAGTGGGTATTGGTAGATTTAGCCGGCGTTGTGGTTCACGTTATGTTGCCGGCCACCCGCGCTTTTTATGACATTGAACGTTTGTGGTCGGTAGACGTTCCAAAGCGCCGTGAAGATTAAAGTTTTAACCATTGCCGGAAAAATGCCCGCGTGGGTCGAAGCAGCGGTTGCGGACTATGACAAGCGTTTTCCGCGCGATGTAAAAATCGATTGGGTCAGTTTGCCCCTAGCATCACGTCGTAAAGACCGAAAAGCCCAGCAATACCAAGCCGCTGAAGCACAATCTATCCTGAAGCAGGTTCGAGACGAGGATTTCGTCGTTGCTCTGGATGTCCAAGGCAAGTCCTGCTCGAGTGAGCAGTTCGCCCAGCACTGGCAGACCTGGCAAGATTACAGGGGCGACCTGGTGATATTGATCGGAGGTCCCGATGGTCTAGATCAAAGCTGCTTAGCGCGCGCGAATCAAAGATTATCACTCAGTGCCTTGACACTGCCTCATGCGCTCGTCAGAGTGGTGTTAGCCGAGCAGCTCTATCGTGCGTGGTCATTATCGGTAGGGCACCCATATCATCGCGCATAACTTTAAGAGATCGAACGGTGGCAGTTGACCGCAACTTACTGAAAGATACCAATCGCGAAGGTCGAGTCTTCGCTGACCGCTTGATCGTTACTTTAGTCATATTTGCTGTCATGCTGGGTCTGATCGTGCTTCGATATTTCCATTTGCAGATCGTTGATCATGCGATTTACGCGACCCAATCTGATCAAAACCGACTACAGACGCAACCCTTGCCACCTAGGCGTGGATTAATTCGAGACCGAACGGGTCGTTTAATCGCTGAAAATGAACCCTCATTCGTCCTGTCTATTGTGGTGGAGAGAACCGAGGGGCTCGATGATGTAATTCAGCGCCTAAAGCAAATTATCGATTTATCAGATGAGGATGTCTCGGCGTTTCAGCGTCGTCGCCCTAGCACCCGACCTTATGCACCTGTGCCTCTGAAGTTTCGTATCTCTGAAGAAGAGAGAGCTCGCATTGCGGTGAATAGTCACGAGTTACCAGGGGTTGAAATCGAGGCTCAGCTGATCAGATCTTATCCTTTGGCCGATCTGTTTGCCCATGCCGTGGGATACGTCGGTCGGATTAACGAACGCGAGCTAGAAACGTTGCCAGAGGGACCTTACGAAGGCACCTTTCACATAGGTAAAACCGGTATCGAGAAGTATTACGAGACCAGTCTTTTAGGTCAGGCTGGGGTGCAAACGGTGGAGACGGATGCGCGAGGCCGCATTATGCGGGTGGTTGATAAAACACCACCGGTGCCGGGCAAGGATTTGACGCTTAACCTAGATGCTGATTTACAGCTGGCTGCGGCCCAAGCCCTGCAGGGTCAGCGTGGTGCAGTGGTGGCCATTGATCCTCGCGACGGTGGCGTATTGGCGCTGTATTCAAGCCCAAGTTTTGACCCTAACTCATTCGTAAATGGCATAAGCTATAAAGACTACGGGGAGTTGCGAGATTCGCCAGATGTTCCTTTATTTAACCGAGCGCTACAAGGGCAGTATCCCCCTGGCTCCACGGTTAAGCCCGCGATCGGGCTCGCAGGTTTGCACATGGGTTTAGTTACGCCGGGATCAACAGTCGCCGATCCAGGTTGGTACACGATACCCGGGGATGACCGACGCTATCGCGATTGGGTGTTACGTATTCGTGGTCGTGGGCATGCGGACAGAGTCGATTTACATATGGCGATTGCCGAGTCATGCGACGTTTACTTTTATGATTTGGCGCGCACCATGACGGTCGATCGCATGCACGATTTCTTGCAAGATTTCAATTTGGGGGCTCGTACCGGTGTTGATACGACCAATGAGCGCCCGGGTGTTTTACCCTCGTCAGAATGGAAATTGCAGAATCGTGGGCGGCCATGGTACCCAGGCGAGACCTTAAGCGTGGGTATTGGTCAGGGCTATATGTTAGCTACCCCATTACAGTTGGCTTTAATGACTTCCTTTCTCGCCAATCGAGGGTATGCATACACGCCTTCTCTGGTCGCCGAGTTTAACGGTATCGCGTCTGAAGCCGAACGCCTGAAGCTACCTGATATTGAACCATCACACTGGCGGGCGGTCATAGAAGGTATGGAGGCTGTGGTACATGAACGCAGCGGGACGGCACATGCTATGGCGAAAGGTTTACAGTATCGGGTGGCCTCGAAAACGGGTACGGCGCAGGTTATTGGCATTGCGCAAGATGAAGAGTACGACGAGACTGAGATTGCAGAACGGCACCGCAATCATGGTTTATTTATTGCTTTTGCACCGATCGAGGCGCCCACAATTGCGCTGGCGGTGATTGTCGAGAATGGCGGCGGTAGCAGCGCGGCGGTGCCGGTGGCCCGAGCCGTGTTGGACGCTTGGTTAGCAAATCCAGGTAAAGGCGTCATGCGGAACAATGTGGTGGTAAGCAATGGCTGAATATTTGCGTCGCATGCCCGACGGCGGCGAGGTCTTTCGGCGCACGACGACGGTTTGGTCGCTTCTAAAACTGGATCCCTGGCTGTTAGGCGGATTGCTGGTGCTTGCCGGTTTTGGCTTAACGGTGCTGAACAGCGCGGTTGATGGCAGCAGTGCTGCTATTCAACGGCAGTCGGTATATCTGATGATTGGCTTTTTTGGCATGTTGGTGGCCGCTCAAATTCCGGTCTATCGATACGCACGTTTAGCGCCATGGATGTATCTTGTCGGAATGGTGGCCTTGATTGCTGTCTTGTTTATCGGTGTGGGAGCCAAAGGTGCTCAACGTTGGTTATCGTTGAGCGGGTTTCGCTTTCAGCCCTCTGAAATTATGAAGCTCGCGGTCCCTCTAACGGTCGCTTGGTATTTGGCGAAGCGTAGTTTGCCGCCTAACCCTAAGTACGTAGGCGCCACATTAATTCTGATGGGTTTGCCTGCTGTTCTGATTTTTTTGCAGCCAGATTTGGGTACCGCTATTTTAGTCGCGGCATCAGGTTTCTTTGTTTTGTTTTTGGCGGGTTTATCTTGGCGTTACATCCTGACCGCTATTGCCGCAGTATTGGCCTTAATCTGGCCGTTGTGGTCTTTCGTGATGAAGGATTACCAGCGACAACGTGTTTTGACTTTGCTTGACCCCGAGAGTGATCGACTCGGTGCCGGTTGGAATATCATACAAAGCAAAACAGCTATCGGTTCAGGTGGCTGGTCGGGTAAGGGTTATATGCAGGGTACTCAAACACTATTGGATTTTTTGCCCGAGAGCCACACCGATTTTATTATTGCTGTTCTCGCGGAAGAATACGGGCTGCAGGGGGTGCTTTGGTTAGTGCTTCTGTATCTCTTTATTTGTTTGCGAGGTTTTTGGATTAGTTACAATGCACAGTCAACCTACGGCCGTTTGGTCGGGGCTAGCATTACCCTGACGTTTTTTGTGTATGTATTCGTTAACATGGGTATGGTCGCCGGAATTTTGCCAGTAGTGGGTGTGCCCTTGCCGTTAGTCAGTGCTGGGGGAACATCGATTGTGACTCTGCTAGCAGGTTTCGGTATTCTGATGGCGATCAGTCAAGACAAACGCCAAGTAAATTAATGAGGTATGTGATGGTTAAAAAATTACGCTGGTTTGGATTAACCTTTGCAATGGCTGGAGCCGCTGTCTGGGCCGATTACAGCGATCACCCGGAACTGAAGCTGACAGAGCTGACTTCGCAGTTGGCCGCTTTTGGATATACCGAATCTGAGTTGATCGATATCTTTAGTGCAACCGAGAAAAAACAGTCAATTATCGATGCAATCTCTCGACCGGCTGAGAAAGTGTTGGCTTGGCACGAATATCAGAATATCTTTTTAACGGAGCGCCGTATTAAAGAAGGATTGGAATTCATGCGGGCTAATAAAGAAACATTGGCGCGTGCCGAGCGGGAGCTTGGCGTTCCTGCTGAAGTAATGGCGGCAATTATCGGGGTGGAAACATACTACGGGCGCATAGCGGGTTCCTATCGCGTGATTGATGCCTTATCAACCCTAGCTTTAGATTACCCTAAGCGATCAAAATTTTTCCGCAAACAATTGGTCGAATATTTACAGTTAGCTAAAGAGCAAAACATTGACCCATTAGAGCCGAAAGGGTCTTATGCCGGAGCCATGGGTTTTGGCCAGTTTATGCCCAGCAGTTATCGAGCCTACGCTATCGATTTTAATGGCGACGACTTTGTTGATATTTGGAACAATGAAGCCGATGCCATAGGTAGCGTTGGTCACTATCTTAAAAGGCATGGCTGGAAAACGGGGCAACCCATTACATTACCTCTAAAAAAAGAACAGTTCTTAGCTGCTGAGTGGCTCACCAATGACTTAAAGCTTAGCTACACTATTGCCGAACTCCCCGATGAGGCCGCCGCGTTGGTTAGTCAAAGTTTGTCGTCAGACAGCTTGATCGAGCCAATCGAAATGGAAACTGAAGTCGGGCCGCAGCAGTGGCTGGTGTTTAATAATTTTTATGCCATTACCCGCTACAACCACAGCCGTATGTACGCTATGGCGGTTACCGAACTATCCGAGGCATTGGCCGCGGGGTTGCGCGAGCAGTGATACGCTGGGCCGCAGTGGGGTTACTGATCGTTACTATCGGTGCTTGTACCGACGGCCGTTATCGTATGCGCCAAGACAGACCTCCAGCGGTGCCCATTTCAGCTCATCAGGTGGCAGATGCTGTCCCCCGCGCCGAACCGATTCGAGTCGCTGGTAATAAATCGCCTTACACAGTAAACGGTAAGACCTACTGGGTTATGCCCTCATCAGTCGGTTACACCGAGACAGGTACAGCCTCTTGGTACGGGGCAAAGTTCCACCGCGAGCTGACCTCCAATGGCGAAGTTTTTGACATGTACAAAGCCTCCGCGGCCCACAAAAGTTTACCCATACCGTCGTTTTTAAAAGTGACCAATTTAGACAACGGTCGCAGTATGATTGTGCGTGTTAATGATCGCGGTCCGTTTCATAGCGATCGCGTGATCGATTTATCTTATGGTGCGGCAGTAAAGTTGGGTTTTGATCAGGCTGGCACAGCTCGTGTTCATCTCGAGGCTTTATCGATTCAAGGTGCCGAGGATTTGCGTGGGAGCACTGAGGGAGACTATCGTTATCTGCAAGTGGGGGCTTTTTCCTCTCGAGAAAGCGCCGAGCTTCGCCGCAAGGAGTTACAAGGTACAAGCAGTTTTCCGATTTTTATCAGTCCAGCGGGGTTGGCCGAAAAGATTGTGTATCGAGTGCGGATTGGCCCAATTGAAGATTCAAAAGAGCTGGTGGCGCTAGAGCGCCGCTTGGTTAAAGCCGGATTTAAAGAGTACAGTCGTATTCGTGAAGGCGTGGCGCTTTGATCGTATGGTCTGATCCGTTACCATCTACACACTGTTAAACAAGGAACAAATTTTCATGCAAAAACTACTGGCCACCGTGGCTGCTCTGGGGCTTAGCGTGTCTGTATCCGCCGCCATTATTCCTGCATCACCAGAGGTCGCCGCTAGAGCTCACTATTTAATTGACGCATCTACCGGCTACGTCATTGCCGAAAGCAACGCAAACGAATTGCTTCCTCCGGCCAGTCTAACCAAGTTGATGACAAGTTATGTGCTGAGTTACGAGATAGAGCGGGGGCGTGTGGCCTTCGATGATAAGGTCTTAATTAGCGAAAATGCATGGGCGCAAAACCCAACATTCAAGGGCTCGTCACTAATGTGGTTGGAGCCTGGTATGGAAGTGTCTATTCGTGATTTGGAAAAAGGCATTGTTATCTCATCGGGTAACGACGCAACGGTTGCTATTGCCGAGCATTTGGCGGGCAATGAGGCGGCTTTTGCAGATATGATGAATACTCATGCGCAGCGTTTGGGTATGAACGACAGTTACTTCGAAAACTCGCACGGCTTGCCCTCGCCCAACCATCTGGCGACAGCGCACGATCTTGCACTGTTGGCTAAAGCGATTATCCAGGATTTTCCAACGCATTATGAAATTTATGCCCAGCGCGATTACACCTTTAACAACATCAAACAATACAACCGAAACACGCTACTGAGTGAAGATCCGTCGGTGGATGGCTTAAAAACAGGGTATACCAGTGAGGCAGGCTACGGACTGGTTTCCTCGGCAAAGCGCGGTGATATGCGTTTGATTTCGGTGGTGCTGGGCACTAACAGCGCGAAAACACGCGCTAGTGAAACGCGCAGTTTGTTGAATTATGGCTTTCGGTATTTCGAAACCGCCGAGTTGCTGCCCGCCGAGCGAGAAATGGAAAAGCCCGAGGTGTGGATGGGCTTGGTCGATTACCTTAGTGTGGGTGTTCTTGAGGTAGTGATCGTGACGCTCCCTCGAGGCGAACGCCGAAATATTGAGCAAGTGGTCAGCTTGAATGAACCGTTGTCCGCCCCCATAAAGAGGGGTGACGAGGTCGGTCGAGTCAGTTTATCCCTAGACGGCAAAGAAATTTATGAAGGACCCGTCGTTGCGCTACAAGATGTTGCAGAAGCCGGCTTTTTTGCGCGATTGTGGGACCGCATTTTAATGTGGATCGATACACTCCTGTCGCCCGAACCCACCGAATAGGATAGTTGCATGAGTCAGCCAGAACCACCTAAGATTGAATTCCCTTGCGAGTATCCAGTGAAAATTTTGGGGCGACAATGTGATCATTTTGAAACAACAATTTTCGAGATTGTGGAAACCCATGCCCCTGGCTTTGATCGTCATAGTGTTGCACGCAAAATCAGTCGCGAGGGAACTTTTTGTTCTCTCACCATTACCATTACGGCGACGGGTGAGCCTCAATTGTCTGCTATGCACAAAGAGTTAATGGGCTCTGGCTTGGTGAATATGGTGATTTAATGCGCGTATTGTTTGTCACTTATAGAGCTTGGTGTGTCGTCTATTATTCTTCATAAAGTCTTGGGTAGGGCCGAATATGGTCAAACTTATACCGCCATGCGCTTATTTACTGATAGCCGCTTGGCGGACAGCCCCGATGAGCTATGGGCGTTGGAGCATCCTTCAGTTTTTACGCAAGGTCAGGCGGGTAAAGCCGAGCACATTCTCGCGCCCGGTGATATTCCTGTGGTCAAGACCGATCGGGGTGGCCAGGTGACCTATCATGGACCCGGACAATTAGTGGTTTATCTTCTGGTCGATTTAAAACGGCGTAAAGTGGGCGTCAGGCAAGTGGTGTCGCTTATAGAGGGCGCCATAGTTGATCTTTTGGCTGATCAATTTGGCTTGCTGGCAGAAGCTGATCCCAATGCGCCCGGCGTGTATGTCCAAGGCAGGAAAATAGCAGCTTTGGGCTTGCGGGTGAGAAGAGGTTGCACTTTTCACGGTTTGAGTTTGAACGTGAACTGCGATTTAGAGCCCTTTTCTCGCATTAATCCGTGTGGGTACCAAGGTATGGCAGTGACATCGATTCAGAGGGAATGCCCCCATGCATCGCTCGATTTTTGGTCGATTGGCAAACAACTTCAGAGCGAACTGTCGAGCGCTTTGCTAGCCGTCCCGCAGGGTTAACGAGCCACCGGTTTCTTAGCAAGCATGCGTTGCAGTGTGCGCCTATGCATGTTCAAGGCGCGTGCCGTTGCCGATATATTGCCGTCGTGCTCTTGTAAGATTCTTTGTATATGCTCCCACTTGAGCCTCTCGACCGACGGTGGTTGGTCTGGAACTTCGGCAGCAGAAGGTTTTTGACCGGTGAAACAGGCAATGATGTCCTGTAATTTGGTCGGCTTACACAGGTAATCATGAGCACCCATTCGCGTCGCTTCAACAGCTATGGCGATACTGGAATAGCCGGTAAGGATTACGATTTTGGCGGCCTCGCCTAATATATCGAGCAATTGCGGCAATAAGGTCAACCCATTGGTATCGCCTAAATTAAGGTCAAGCAATACGAATTCAGGGCGCCAAGACGATGCTTTGGTCAGCGCGGGTTCGGCTGAGCACTCAAACGCCGTATCAAAACCCTGCCGCTGGAAAGCGCGGCCCGCAGTTTCTGCAAAGTTTGCATCGTCGTCAATGATCAATACTTTCTGCATGGGGTCATAGAGCCTCTCGAGGTAAGATTACCGTAGTGATAGTGCCGCCCTCGGACGGCTGTTGATGTAGCAAGCGCCCACCGTGTCTATTAATGGTGGCGTGTGACAGCATCAAGCCTATTCCAAGGCCCGAAGTCGAGTCTTGAATAACGGTTTTCCCAATCTGTGTGAGTATTTCGTGGGGAATGCCGGAACCGTAGTCTCGGATCGCGATATGAACTTCGTGCTGGTCGCTGCTAAGGCGGACTTCAATCGATTCGCTGCCAGCTTGAATGGCGTTATTGAATAGATTCTCTATGGCAGGTGCTAAAGTTTGGTCGATACTTATCGACGCGCTAGCACTGTTGGCGTCGGCTGTGGTCGTGATATTCGCCTCGGGACGTTTGTTTTTCCATTGCGCGATCGCTGCTTCAAGCCAGGGCTGAACGAGCTGACTAGACTGAGAGCCCAGTTTGTCTATTTCTGCTCGATTGGCTAATTTTTGAGTAATCTGTCCGCATTGGTCGAGCCGCTCTTCTATTGCATTAAGTATTTTTTCAATTTCGGGTTTGCTCTCGCAGAGGTGTTTAAGTTCGTCCGCATAAAGGCTCAGGGTATTTAAGGGTGTACCCAGTTCATGTGCGGTGGTTGCTGCCATGGTGGCAATTGCATGTATCTGTTCGTTGCGCAGACTGTTTTCGCGCAACTCGGCAGCTTTTTGTTCGCGTTGACGCATGGCGTGAGCCATGCGACTTACAACGAGTACAACGAGTGCTGCGCTAAACGCGAAGTTAAACCACATGCCTAAAATATGCGGATTACTCATTGCGCCGTGCATCGCTGTATTGCTCATGGCCGGCGACACCGGACTAAAGGGTAGGTGGTAATGCAAGAGTAAGCTGTACGCCAGTAAAGCCGCTAGCGCCATGATTGCCGTGAATTTTTGATGCAGTACGGCGGCGCTAATAATTACGGGTACCAATAGATAAGAAATAAAGGGGTTATTGGCTCCTCCCGTTAAGTACATAAGAAAGCTCCAGCCTAAGATGTCGACTGCAATTTGTTGCGATAGCTGCAAATCTGTCACCGCTTGATTTTCGCGGTAGTACCAAGCGCTGATTGCAGTTATGGTGGCGATGACAACAAGCGCTGCCGCACTTCCAGTAATGACATTAGAATCGGGTGTGGTGGCAGCGAAATAAAATAGCCCCAAAGCAAAAGCGACTAAGGCCAGGGCCCTAACGATAAAAAGTTGATTTAAATGAATCTTGGAAAGATGGGGCATACTTGTCTCCGTTGCCGACAAGTATACCGATAGAAGCGCGGAAAGTGCTATGTGTGTCTATGCTCAAATCACTCTCACTTAGAGCCGCGACAGACCCTTTGTGGCTTTTTGTTGAAAAGTCGCCCGATATGGGTTGTTGTGTAAGTTGCTGACATCGGCGAAAATTGCGCCCCTAAAATGCATAGCCAAAAAACGATACCCTAAATATGTCTGATATTTCCCTGCCGGCCTCGGCCGCTAATCGACGAACTTTCGCGATTATCTCTCACCCCGACGCGGGTAAGACCACTATTACAGAGAAGCTGCTGCTGTTGGGTAGCGCAATACAAGTAGCGGGGTCGGTAAAGGGTAAGCGCGGACCGCATGCGACCTCGGACTGGATGACTATGGAGCAAGAGCGCGGTATTTCGGTGACATCGTCGGTGATGCAGTTTCCCTATCACGACCGCACGGTAAACCTACTGGATACCCCGGGGCACGAGGATTTTTCTGAGGATACCTACAGAACGCTAACAGCGGTGGATTCAGCGCTGATGGTGATTGATGGTGCGAAAGGGGTGGAGGATCGCACCATCAAGTTAATGAATGTGTGTCGCTTGCGCGATACCCCCATCTTCAGCTTTGTGAATAAACTTGATCGGGATATTCGCGATCCGATTGAATTGCTCGACGAAATTGAGGAGGTCCTTAATATTCAGGGAGCACCCATCAATTGGCCCATTGGGATGGGCCGATATTTTAAAGGTGTCTATAACCTATATACCGACACGATTCATTGCTTTAAGCAGGGCCACGGCCACACTTTGCACCCCGATGAGCGTATTCAAGGCTTAGACTCAGACGAAGCACGTGCTTTGCTAGACGACGAGTACGATGATTTTGTCGATACCATTGACCTGGTTAGAGGCGCGAGCCACGAGTTTTCCGTGGAGGAGTTTTTGGCGGGCCGCTTAAGCCCGGTCTATTTTGGCACCGCTCTTGCTAACTTCGGTGTGCGCGAAATGCTCGATGATTTTGTCCAGTGGGCGCCCAAACCCCAAGCTCGCGAGACGACTGTGCGCACAGTGGCTGCCGAAGAGCCGAACTTTTCTGGATTTGTATTTAAGATCCAGGCGAATATGGACCCCAAGCACCGAGACCGCATCGCATTTTTGCGGGTTTGCTCGGGCCAGTACACCAAAGGTATGAAGATGCATCACGTACGTTTGGGTAAAGAGTTGCGTATTGCCGATGCCGTCAGCTTTAAAGCAGGCGATCGCGTTCTGGTCGAGCAGGCCTGTGCTGGTGATATTATTGGTTTGCATAATCATGGAACCATTCAGTTGGGCGACACCTTCACGGCGGGTGAATCTATACAATTCACGGGTATTCCTCACTTTGCACCAGAACTATTCCGTCGTATTCGTTTAAAAGATCCGATGAAAGCGAAGCAACTGCAAAAAGGGTTGCAGCAGCTGTCGGAGGAGGGGTCGACTCAAGTGTTTTCGCCTTTGAGATCATCTGATTTGATTGTGGGCGCGGTGGGGCAATTACAGTTTGATGTCGTAGCGTTTCGCCTAAAAGACGAATACAAAGTCGAAGCCATTTACGAACCGGTGAGCGTTTATACGGCGCGCTGGATAGAGGCAGAAGACCCTCGTAAGCTAGAGGAATTTCGCAAAAAGGCTGAAGATCATTTGTCGGTCGACGGAGGCGGGCACCTGACCTATCTAGCGCCCACCCGAGTGAACTTGAGCCTCATGCAAGAACGCTACCCAGATATTGTGTTCCGTGCGACGCGTGAGCATTAACGTGAATCGTCTGCCCTAGCGCGCTAGGGCTTCTTGTATATCCTGCTCTAAAGCTTCGGGTTTGGTTAAAGGCGCATAGCGTCCTATTACTTCTCCTTGGCGGCCGACTAAAAACTTTGTGAAATTCCATTTAATTCGACGCGTGCCTAAGGCGCCCGTGGCTTCTTGTTTTAGGTAATCGAACAGCGGGTGAGCGGCGGTACCGTTGACCTCGATTTTTTCGTGCATGGGAAAGCTTACGCCGTAATTTTGGACGCAAAAATTTAAAATTTGGTCGTTGCTGCCAGGATCTTGACCGCCAAACTGGTTGCAGGGGAATCCCAAAATCACTAAACCTTGCTCTTGATATTTCTGATGCACTGACTCTAAGCCCTCGAACTGGGGTGTAAAACCGCACTTGCTTGCGGTGTTGGTAATAAGTAGTACTTTGCCACGGTATTGCTCAAGCTTTACTTCCTGGCCCTGCATGTCATGAACTGTATAGTCATAGATGGTCATATCAACTCCTTTGTGACAGTGGTTACGTAGCGGCCAAAGCTTGAGATTGCTCTAGCATTGATAGCACTCGGCGGTGTTGGTTGCGAAGATTAAGTTCTAGTAGTTTGAGCTGATCTTTGAGTTGGGTTTGTTCCCACCGCTCTTGAAGTTGCGCGCGCCGCTGTGTCCATGCCTCTCCTAGCGCTTCGCGATGCTTTTCGTAGCGCAATGCCTGTAGCTCACGCCACTGTTTTACTGACTCAGAAAATACTGCATATTCGCGTTCGAACAAATCTTTGAGAGGGCAGTTGAGGTTGTGATCGAGTTGGCGACGCACTCGCTCGAAAGTGGTGTCCATAATGGCGCGTTGAATTTTGAAGTTATCGACGCGCACCAAATTCCAACACAACCCTAACTTGCTTAAACTAAAAATCAGCCACTTGGTTGGGTCCCATTGCCACCAACGAATACCGTTTCGATAGTCAGTTTGGAAGATGTGGTGATAGTTGTGATAGCCCTCACCATAGGTCAAAAACGCCAAAAAGCCATTGTCGCGGGCGCTGTTAGCTTCGGTATAGGGGCGAGTCCCCCAGTAATGGGCCAGTGAATTAATAAAGAAGGTTACATTGTGGTTAATGACTAGTCTTACCAAGCCAACACTAATTAACGTACCCATAATATCGCCCAATAAAACACCGATACCAATGGGTAGTGCGACGTTCATAAACACTGTGATTGCCAAATAATATTTGTGCTGCCACTGTAAAATTGGGTCTTGAAGGAGGTCTTTAATGTTGGAAAAGTCCTCTGTATTGGTCGAGTAATCTCGAAGCATCCAACCGATATGGCTAAACCAAAGCCCTTTACCCGCAGAATAGGGGTCGTGATCATTGTCGTCGACATGGCGGTGGTGGCGGCGATGATCAGATGCCCATATGAGTACACTGTTCTGCAATGCACCGGCTCCCCAAATTGCAAACCAAAATCTGACTATTGGGTGTGCATGGTAGGCTTTGTGAGCCCAAAGCCTGTGGTAGCCAGCTGTAATGGCTAGGCCATTAAGATACAGAAATGCTAGTGCGATCAGCCACTGCTTGGAGCTAAAGCCCTGATGCCAAGCCCATATCGGGGTAATAATTAAAGCGAGGAGCGGTAGGCCTATAAATAGAGTTACCATTAAGGGCCGGATTTGGGGTTTATCACTCATAGATTGAATAGTGCTCATGTTTTACGTTGAGCTTAAAAGTGTACCTATCTTTTGGATAAAGGTCTTTCGATTTTAGTCGGGTGGCTAAAAGCCAATTCAGGATTTAATTCTTGCGTTGAAGTTACGGTCATTATTAAAGGAGTATGGTCAGAAAGTTCGCTGCGCTCGGATTGAGCCGCAAGTACGTTCAAGTTTTTTGTCAGTATGTGATCAAGGGGATATGAAAAGGGTCGTACCCGATGGTCTGGTTGAAAGTTTGTCGCACTTAATTCGTGCTTAAATATAAAACGCTCCAGGACTTCGGTTCGGGCTTTAGACCACGTGTTGAAATCTCCTGCGACCACAATCGGCCCATCGTAGTCTTCTATTACTACAGAAATGGCGTCTATTTGATCTTGCAATTCTTGCGTGCCGATGCTGAAGTTTATAGCGTGAAGGTTCACTGCGAGCATCATCTGTTTACCGGTTTGCAAGGCGCTGACCAAAGTGGCTTTGGGGGTAAGTAACCAAGGTTCCTGGTGTTGCCAGGCGCAACTTACCAAGGTCTCGAACTTTGTTATGATGCCCACTCCTGAGGTCTCGTTATTAAAGGTACGATAACCGGGTGAAAAAACCTGAGTCGCATTTAGATCGTCGGCAAATGCCAGTTGAATAGAAGCTATAGACTCCTGCGCCATAATGATTTGCGCAGGAGTTTCTTTCAGCCACCTGAGTGCCGAGTGGTTTTCAAACTTTTGAACGTTCCAAACCAGCACTTCAATCGATTCGGGCGACGGTGCTTTGCTGTCACTCGCACCGTTGGTCAGTTCGCTAATTTTCTGCCGGCAGCTCGCAGGGTTGTCTGCCTCGATGGCATTGCTATTTACTGCTAGCGCAAGTAGCACGGTTAGAGCAAGGCGCGCCAGTTTCATAAGGTCAGTATTGCAAGTAAGTTTGATATTCCATCGCACTAATATAACGTCGAAATTCTAAAATTTCTTGTTCTTTTGTTAGTGCTATGTGGCGTCTGAGCTCAGGGCTTAGTTCTTTTGCGATGAAGTTCGATGCAGAAAAGATCTCTACCGCCTCGTGAATGTGAATAGGTAAAGGGTCAACTGTTTGCAAATAACCGTCGCCTGTCACGGGCGGGGGCGCGGTGAGTTTGTTGGCTAATCCATCCCATGCCGCCGCCAGTACCGCGGCCATTACTAGGTAGGGGTTGGCTTCGGCACCGGCGACGCGATGCTCGATGCGCCTAGATTTGCTCGCACCTGTTGGGACGCGCAGGGCGACGGTGCGGTTTTCGTAGCCCCAGCCAGGGTATGTAGGCGCATGCACACCTGGCTCTAAGCGTCGGTAGCTGTTGATGTGCGGCGCGAAGATCAAGGTGCAATCACGCATGTGCTTCAGCATGCCCGCGATGGCGTGTTGCAAAAGTTCAGAACCCTGTTCCTTGCCATTATCAAATAAATTTCGGTCGTCTTGGTCAAGCAGACTCATGTGAATGTGCATGCCATTGCCAGATTGGCCGATAAAGGGTTTGGGCATAAAAGTCGCCACGAAGCCGTGTTTACTGGCTACCCCTTTGACGAGTCTGCGCATTTGCAGGATTTGACGAGCCGCCAATACAGGGTCGGCATGATGACGCATGTTGATTTCGTATTGTGACGGCGCAGATTCTTTAACCACGCCATCAAAAGGCAGCGACTGAACTTGGCATGCCTGACGTATGTCGTCAAGCAGGGCTTCGTGCTCAAGCAGTACATCGGTGCCATACAGATTGCCGCCGATGGGGAGTTGGCCAGGTAGCGTTTTGCTGGTGTGCACTGGTCGTTGATGCTCGAGTGTCACCAAGCTAAATTCTAATTCGCCGGCGACCACAGGTTGCCAACCTTGAGCATGGTATTTTTTGACTATGGCTTCCAGCACTTGCCTTGGGTCACCCATATAGGGGGAGCCGTCTTGGTTCAACATGGTGAGTTGGCATTCGCCGTAGCGCTGGCCTGGTGACCAAGGGGTTGCCTGCAGTGACCCTTCTACGGCTGCGCACAATCCGTCTTCATCGCCTGATTCGAAGACGAGTTCTTCGACATCGCGTCCCCACACGTCTAAATTTAACGCCGACTTAGGTAGCTTTGCGTCGCCACTGAACAGTTTCTCGAGCTTTTGAACAGGTACCCATTTGCCGCGCATAATGCCATTGCAATCCGGCATAATCGCTTCAATGGTGGTAATGTTAGGGTAGGTTTTCAAAAACCAGTCGGTTTCTATGGTCATGCCCAAAAATTCTATAAAGCATTATAGTCTCAGCGACTGCAGGCCGAGCGAAGAGACATGATTGCCCTGCATGGGTTAGTGTGATTTTGCTTGGTGCATTTCTAGACCATATAAACGGATAGTGGATCCTCGCCTTTTGCTTCTCCTACGCATGATAACGAGGCAATAAAAAGGCTGAACAGATCAGCTTGAGAGTTTATGTCGAGTTTTTTATAAAGATTTTTACGGTGCCGACGATAGGTTTCTAAGGCGATGTTGAGTCGTTCGGCACCCACTTCTGCACTGTAGCCCTTCAGCATGAGTTCAAGTACCTGGTGCTCGCGCGCGGACAACAATGAGGTGCCAAACGTTTTAAAGGCTTGATCGATTTGATAGTCAATGCCTGGTTGTATCAGATAGTCGATTGCGAACTGCTGGTTTCTGGCATGGGCTCGAATTAAGGCCGAAACTGTGGGGGCAAGAGAATAAAGAAGTTGGTACTCGCTGTCGGTAAACTCGCCTTGTTTTGGTAGTCGCATAATGCTGAGGTTGATAACGCTGCCATCATCGAGTTTGCTTAAAAATACCAGCTCGTCCACGGTACCGGTATCGCCATAATAGGTTTGATAGTAAACGCTGTCTTGCAAATTACCACTGATGCGGCCCAGTCGATAAATTGAACCTTTTGGACTGTCCATCGAGACCCGATAAAAAGGGTCTTCTCGATAAGGACCCTCAAGATACTCGTCAATTTGCGCGGGGATCGCGTGTTTCGGAATGTCGTGATAGACCACTTGAGGCGGCAGGTCTTTGTGGTACAACCAAACTTGTGGATAAGATAAAGGCAGCATGTCACGCAGCGCCGCGGTTAGAGCAGGGAAGAAGTTGGCGCTACCTTGCGCGTCTACAGCCAGAGCGAAGGCGGTGTTCCAACGCGTTATGGTTGACAGTTCCATGCGCTCTCCCAAAGTGAATGTTCTATCCAATACCCAGCTTGCCTTTTAACAAGGTAAGCGTGTCGCCCAAAGCAATATCTTCGGATTCGGTGGCCGAACGGTGCTTGTACTCCAGCTGTCCTTCAGCGAGCGATCGGTCGCCGATCACAACGCGATGCGGAATACCTATAAGCTCCATGTCGGCAAACTTTATGCCGGGGCGTTCATTGCGGTCGTCAAGTAGCACCTCAATACCCGCGTCTGTGAGTTGCGCATAAAGTGTTTCGGCGGCTTGGGCGACCGCTTCCGATTTTTGCATGTTCAACGGTACGATAGCGATTTGATAGGGGGCCATTGCGTCGGGCCAAATAATGCCTTTGTCGTCGTGATTTTGCTCGATAGCGGCTGCCACAATTCGGCTAATTCCAATGCCATAACATCCCATTGACAGGGTCTGAGCTTTGCCATTGGCATCTAGTACTTGAGCGTTCATGGCTTGGGAGTATTTTTTCCCCAGTTGAAAGATATGGCCGACTTCAATGCCGCGCTTGATTTCGATAGTGCCCTTTCCGTCTGGACTGGGGTCGCCTTCGACCACTTCGCGCAAATCCGCGATGTGGGCAGCCGTGGCGTCTCGCTCCCAATTAACGCCAGTCAGATGGTAATCGGATTTATTGGCACCGCAGGCAAAATCTGCTAGCACCGCAGCGGCTCGGTCGACCACAATGGGTATAGTCAGGCCGACAGGGCCAATCGAGCCAAAACCGGCGCCACAGACTTTGATGGCATCTTGCTCTTCAGCCATTCGTAAGGGCGAGGCTATCAGGGACAATTTTTCTGCTTTGATTTCATTTAAGCGATGGTCGCCACGCACGACCAACGCAATCCACTCGCCTTCCTCGGCTCCCGCGACAATGAGAGTTTTGACGCTTTGTGATGGACCGATGCCATGTGTGGCCGCTAGATCTTCGATGGTTTTGACGCCGGGGGTGTGCAGCTCCATCTTTGTTTGGCAGGGCGCTGGTCGTTCGAAGGCAGGGGCGACGGCTTCTGCAAGTTCGACATTGGCCGCAAAGTCGCTTTCGTTGCTGAAAGCGATGTCGTCCTCACCTGAGTCGGCGAGCACGTGGAATTCGTGCGAATGGCTGCCGCCAATGCTGCCTGTGTCAGCCTCTACCGGGCGGTATATTAAGCCCAATCGGTTGAACACATTGCTGTACGCACGGTGCATAACCCAATAGGTCTCTTCCAATGAGGCTTGGTCAATGTGAAATGAGTAGGCGTCTTTCATTGTGAATTCGCGGGCGCGCATTACACCGAAGCGAGGTCGAATTTCATCTCGGAATTTGGTTTGAATTTGGTAGAAATTCAGCGGTAGTTGTTTATAGCTCGAGAGCTCGTTGCGGGCAATGTCGGTTATGACTTCTTCGTGGGTAGGGCCCAGGCAAAACTCGCGCGTATGCCGATCATGTATGCGCAGAAGCTCGGGGCCATATTGTGCCCAGCGGCCCGATTCCTGCCATAATTCGGCGGGTTGAACGACCGGCATGAGTAGTTCAATTGCACCGGCTGCATCCATTTCTTCGCGAACGATACGCTCGACTTTGCGCAACACTCGCAGGCCCAAAGGCATCCAGGTATATAAGCCCGAGGCCAGTTTTTTGATCATGCCGGCGCGTAGCATTAAGCGGTGGCTAATAACTTCTGCGTCCGCGGGTGTTTCTTTGAGAGTGGAAATCAGGGTTTGGCTGGTGCGCATAGTGATCTACTGACCTAATAAAGAAATAATCTGAAAGTGTAAGGCTTGCAATGCACAGCGTACAGCCCCATATCGGCAAGACACGGCAATTTACTTAGGTAAATAGGCTTATCGGCTTGGACTTAGGGTGCTCGTGGGTTAGAATTTCGCGCCGAATTTTCGGTTTGGCTTAATCATGCGTGAGAAGAGGATTATTCATGCCGATTTATGAGTATGTGTGCAGCGCTTGCGAAGTTGCTCACGAAGCTTTGCAAAAAATCAGCGACGCGCCTTTAACTTCATGTCCGAAGTGTGGCAAGGAAACGCTAAAGAAAAAGGTTTCAGCAGCGGGTTTTCGCTTGAAAGGTGGCGGTTGGTACGAAACGGATTTTAAGAAAAGCGGCCAAAAGAATTTAGCTGGAGATAGTTCAAGTAGCGCCAGCTCAGGAAGCTCATCGGGTAGCGATTGAGCTAGAGGCGTATTTTGTGAGCGGCAAAGGTCGTTCAGTAACACAGTAATGGGTAATTAGTATGCGCAGTCATTTATGTGGCGTTTTAAGAAGCGAACACATCGACCAAACCGTGACATTGTGTGGATGGGTGGATCGTCGCCGCGACCACGGTGGTGTTATTTTCTTAGACGTACGCGACCGCGCAGGTATTGTGCAGGTGGTGTTTGACCCCGATACAGTCGAGGCTTTTGCTTTGGCGGATCGGGTGCGAAGTGAGTATGTCTTGAAGATTACCGGGCGGGTGCGGGTCCGTGCAGACGCTACGGTCAATCCCAGTATGGTAACCGGCCAGATCGAAGTGTTGGGCAAAGAGTTGGTCATACTAAACCAAGCCGAGACACCACCATTTCAACTCGATGAACACACGTCGGTGTCGGAAGAAGTGCGCTTGCATTACCGTTACATGGATTTACGCCGTACCGAGATGCAGCAGCGTTTGGTGTTGCGCTCTAAAATCACCAGCGCCGTTCGTGCCTCACTTGAAGAGCAGGGGTTTCTAGATATCGAAACGCCCATTCTGACGCGCGCCACCCCCGAGGGTGCGCGTGACTACTTGGTGCCCAGTCGTACCCACCCCGGGCAGTTCTTTGCACTACCGCAGTCGCCGCAATTGTTTAAGCAACTCTTGATGGTGTCGGGCTTTGATCGTTATTACCAAATTGCTAAGTGTTTCCGTGATGAAGACCTGCGCGCCGATCGTCAGCCCGAATTCACGCAAATAGATATCGAGGCTTCATTTATTGACGAGGCCGATATCATGAGTATTACCGAAACCATGATTCGCGAACTGTTCAGTTCGGTCTTGGGTGCAGATCTGGGCGATTTCCCGCGCATGACCTATGCTGACGCGATGGAGCGCTTTGGTTCCGACAAGCCTGATTTGCGCATTCCCTACGAACTGGTCTCGGTTGACGATTTAATGCAGCAGGTCGATTTTAAAGTCTTCAGAGCCCCTGCTGACGATCCGGAAGGTCGTGTAGCGGCGCTGAAAATTGATGGTGGAGCACAGCTCAGTCGTAAAGCTATCGACGATTACACCGATTACGTGGGTATTTATGGCGCGAAAGGTCTGGCCTGGGTCAAGGTTAACCAGTTGGCCGATGGTGTTGCCGGTCTGCAGTCCCCGATCTTGAAGTTCATGCCTGACGAAATCGTTATGAGTCTAATGGAACGTATCGGCGCTAAAGATGGCGATATCGTGTTCTTCGGTGCAGGCAAGCGTCAGATGGTTGAAGAATCGATGGGCGCGTTGCGCATTAAAGTTGGTCACGACATGGGTGCTGTTGCCGCTGGTTGGGCACCACTGTGGGTGGTGGATTTTCCAATGTTTGAAAAGGCAGGCGACGGTTCGTGGACGGCTTTGCACCATCCGTTTACCTCTCCGTCGTGCACGCCCGAAGAGTTAGAGGCTAATCCTGGGCAAGCCCTAAGTCGCGCCTACGATATGGTCTTGAACGGTACCGAACTGGGCGGTGGCAGTATTCGCATCCACGACCAGGCAATGCAACGTGCGGTGTTTAGGGTGCTGGGCATCGAGGCCGAAGAGGCCGAAGAGAAATTTGGTTTCTTGTTGCAGGCGCTGAAATTCGGTGCGCCACCGCATGGTGGTTTGGCCTTTGGTTTGGATCGTTTGGTGATGTTGATGACGGGAGCTCAGTCTATCCGTGACGTTATCGCCTTCCCGAAAACGCAAAGTGCTGCCTGTGTTATGACCAATGCTCCTGGAACTGTGGATGCCAAGGCGCTGCGCGAGTTGAATATTCGCCTACGCGAACAAAAGGCGCAATCTGGCGAGTAGTATGTCGCGCCAAGAAATTGGCGCGCACGCTGTGAATCTTATCAAGATGTGATCTAATAAGCGCATACGTTCAGGTGCGCTTATGGCAATCATATTAGGCATTGATCCGGGCTCAAGAAAAACGGGCTTTGGCATCATCGAATTCAATCAAGGGAAGTCAAAATATATCACCAGCGGTGTGATACGCTTGGTCGATAAAGCCATTCCCGCTAGGCTTAAAGTATTGTCCGAGTCTTTGGAAGAGTTAGTTCAGTGCTACAGCCCCTCTGAGCTGTCTATTGAGCAGGTGTTTTTAGCGCGTAGCGCTGACGCCGCTCTGAAATTAGGCCATGCGCGTGGAGCCGCTATTGTTGCTTGCGTAACCCGCGGCATGAGCGTAAACGAGTACTCGGCACGACAAATTAAGCAGTCGGTTGTGGGGTCAGGTGGGGCAGATAAAGTCCAAGTACAGCACATGGTAAAACGTCTGCTGTCGCTTCCGGGTTTGCCGGCTGAAGATGCGGCTGATGCACTTGCGGCAGCACTGTGTCATGCGCACACACAATCCAGTATGATTCACATAGCCGGTGCAACGTCTGTTGCACGCAAACGCTTGCGTTAAGGAGTTACAGTGATAGGCAGTATTCGCGGCCGATTAATAGTTAAGCAACCGCCCGATGTTGTGGTCGAGGCGGCTGGCGTAGGTTATGAAATTCAAGTGCCAATGACCACCTTGTTTCAGTTGCCGGCGCTGGGCGAAGACGTCTTAATTTTGACGCATTTTGTGGTTCGTGAAGACGCGCAGCTTTTGTATGGTTTTGTTGAAGAGACGGATCGGCAGTTGTTTCGGCAACTTGTTAAGGTAAATGGGGTTGGACCCAAACTGGCGTTGGCTATTTTGTCGGGTATGGACGCGGTGGCATTTGCTCGTTGTGTTGGTCGCAATGATGTGAGTGCATTAGTTGCTTTGCCGGGAGTTGGCAAAAAAACTGCCGAACGACTAATTGTAGAAATGCGTGATCGTTTGGGCGATTGGTTGAGCCAGTTGTCTCCTCAGGGCGAAGAGGGAGGCGGCGCTGTCAGTATTAACGCCGTGCGTGATCCTGTTGCCGATGCTGAAAGTGCCTTGGTTACTTTGGGTTACAAGCCTCAAGAAGCTAGCCGCTTGGTGCAGTCTGTTGCCGGTGACCAGGATCTTGACAGCGAGACCCTAATTCGCCTTGCATTGCGCTCGACTGTGTCTAAATGAGTGAAGGGGTAATTCGGTGATAGAAACAGACAGGCTTATTGCTCCACAGGCAGAAGGTCGTGGCGAAGAGGTCATTGACCGCGCGATACGTCCGAAATCGTTAGCCGACTACATTGGCCAGTCTGCCGTTAAAGAGCAAATGGACATTTTTTTGTCGGCGGCAAAAGGACGTGGCGAGCCTTTAGATCACACTTTGATATTTGGCCCCCCGGGTTTGGGTAAAACCACATTGGCATCGATTATTGCCAACGAAATGGGTGTTTCGCTAAAAACCACCTCAGGACCGGTGCTAGATAAGGCCGGCGACATCGCCGCATTGATGACCAACTTAGAGCCTGGCGATGTTCTGTTCATTGATGAAATTCATCGCTTAAGTCCATTCGTTGAGGAGGTACTTTATCCGGCGATGGAGGATTATCAGCTCGATATCATGATTGGTGAGGGGCCGGCTGCTCGCTCAATTAAGTTGGATTTGCCGCCCTTTACCCTAGTAGGGGCGACCACGCGTGCGGGGCTGTTAACCTCGCCTTTGCGTGATCGATTCGGCATTGTGCAACGTTTGGAATTCTATAACGTGGCAGACTTGGCAACGATCGTGTCGCGATCAGCCAAGATAATGGGGGTGGATATGGACGAGAGTGGCGCGGTCGAAGTGGCTCGCCGCTCACGGGGCACCCCGCGTATCGCCAATCGTTTGTTGCGTCGTGTCAGAGATTTTGCCGAAGTCAAAGGTGATGGCGTGGTCACTCAGGCAATTGCCGATCGGGCCTTAGATATGTTGAACGTCGATGTGCAAGGATTTGATCATCTAGATCGTCGTTTGTTGCTGGCGATGATCGAGAAGTTCGACGGCGGCCCCGTTGGTGTCGAAAGTTTGGCTGCGGCCATTTCTGAAGAGCGTGGCACCATCGAAGATGTTATCGAACCCTATCTGATTCAGCAGGGTTACATGATGCGAACGCCAAGAGGGCGTATGGTTACGCGCAATGCTTATTTGCATTTCGGTTTGGATGTCAAAGGTGCCTTAAGCCCCCAGAGTGAGCTGCCAATTGACGGAGCCCCAGAATGAATCCGTTTTCGGTGCCTGTTAGAGTGTACATCGAAGACACCGATGCTGGCGGTATTGTTTACTACGTTAATTACCTCAAGTTCATGGAGCGTGCCCGCACCGAATTCATGCGTTCGCTTGGCTTTGGCAAAGATGGCATTTTTAACGATGGCATTATGTTTGTCGTTCGCGATGTCAAAATTCGCTACGTCACCAGTGCTGTTTTAGATGATGAGTTACGCGTTGTTGCTGAGCCAACTTTGGTAAAAGGTGCTCGATTTGTTGTGCGCCAGTCGGTCCATAGAAACGATGAACTCTTGGCAGATGCGCTTGTCGAATGTGCGTGTGTTAGTCGAATTTCTGCAACCCCAGTGCGTATACCCGCAGCCATGCGTGATGCGCTGTCAAACGCCATCAATGGAGGCTAATTCTTGGAAGACCAGTTAAGTTTGTTGGATTTGGTGCTAGACGCCAGTATTACGGTGCAGGCGGTCATGGCCATACTGTTGTTAGCGTCGCTAACCTCTTGGTTTATGATTGTTAAGCGCGGGCTCTATTTTCAGCGAGCTAAGTCTGCGATGTTGGAATTTGAAGATGCCTTCTGGTCTGGTTCAGACTTGTCGTCCCTGTACAAAGACGGCTCGGAACGCGCGGCGAATGGCGAGCTCATTCTGGGCATGGAAAGCCTTTTTCGCGCTGGTTTTAAAGAGTTTTCGCGTTTGGCGCAGCAACCCGAAATGGATGCCGATGCTATTTTAGAGGGTGCGCGACGCGCTATGCGAGTGGCGATGTTGCGAGAGGAAGAGCGCCTCGAGCAAAGTTTACCCTTCTTGGCTTCGGTGGGATCTACGAGCCCTTATATCGGTTTGTTTGGAACAGTTTGGGGCATTATGCATGCGTTCAGAGGTTTGGCGAGCAGCTCGCAGGCAACGCTTGCGACCGTGGCGCCGGGTATTTCTGAAGCCCTAGTGGCTACCGCCATGGGTTTGTTTGCTGCTATTCCGGCGGTGCTTGCCTACAACCGCTACACGGCGAGGGTGGATGTATTTGTTAACCGGTACGATACCTTTACCGACGAGTTTTCAGGTTTACTGTATCGACAAGCCTATGCCTTAAAGCAGCGTCAGCAGGAGCAAGGATAATATGGCAGGGCGCAAGCGCTTACGTCCGGTAGCCGAGATCAATGTGGTTCCCTATATCGATGTGATGCTGGTGCTGCTGATCATTTTTATGGTGACGGCTCCGCTATTGATGCAGGGTGTCGAGGTCGAATTGCCCAAAGCCGAGGCGCAAGCCGTTGATAGCGATGACAGCGAGCCCTTAATTGCGTCGATAAAAGCAAATGGCGAGTTGTATTTAAACGTAGGCGGCGATGAGTCGGCGGCCATTACCTTAGAAACTCTGCAGCGTCGTGTTGGGGCTGTACTGCGGGCAAACCCCAACAAGCCGGTCCTAGTGTGGGGCGATCAAGCTGTGCCCTATGGCCAAGTCGTATCCTTGATGGTGGCTCTGCAGACCTCTGGCGCTGCCAATGTGGGCTTAGTCACGGAGTCGCCCGAGTGATGCGCTGGTGGTATACCCTGGTCGATGGCTTGGTGCCGGTCACGGTCACCGTTGTGATACATGGTTTGGGCCTGCTGATGCTGCTGATCAATTGGAATTCGGTCATCCCTGAGTACTTCGAAACGGTCAAGCCTACGCAAGTGATCAAAGCGAAACTTGTGGACCAGGCGTCTATTCCAAAGTCTAAGACTAAGCGTTCAATTACCGATGTCATTCCCAATCGACCGTCGACGCAGGAATTGAATCAGCAGTCGCAGCAAATCAACACCAAGCCCATAGAGACCAAGGTTAGTGCTGCCAAGCCGGTGATGCCTGCGGATACAGTTACGCCAAGCATGAAGCCCAAAACTGATAACTCCGCTCGGCGGTTCACGGCGGAAGAGCTTGCGCAGTTGACCAAAACCAATATCGACCAGAGTCTCGCGGCCGATGGTGAGTCGTCGGAACAAGATCTGACCGCCAGTTTCACGGCGCTGATCCGGCAAACCGTAGTGAACTATTGGTCGCGCCCTCCAAGCGCTCGCAACGGTATGCAAACCGTCTTACAGTTGCAGTTAATACCCACAGGCGACATCGTGGGTGTGACGGTCGTGCAAAGCAGCGGCGATCCGGCCTTTGACCGTTCGGCGGTTAATGCGGTTGAAAAAGCGGCTAGGTTTCCTGAATTGCAGAAGCTGCCGCCCAGGGAATTCGAAAAGACGTTTCGACGTTTTAAATTATTGTTTAAGCCAGAGGATTTACGATATTAATGAAGGCGTATTTTTTGTCAGTAGGTATCTTAGTCGTCACCTTATTGAGTTCGGTGGCACGCGCTGAGTTGGTCATCGAAATTACCCAGGGCATTGATAATCCTACGGTAATTGCAGTATCGCCTTTTGCTTGGGAAGGCCCCGGTTTGGCTCCCGAGGACGTGGCTTACGTGATTCAAAACGATCTGTACCGCAGCGGGCAATTTGCGCCGGTGGCTCGCGATAATATGCTGGGTACTCCCTCGCGCGACGAGGACATTTTTTTTCGCGATTGGCGCATGGTGAACGCACAATACTTGTTAATAGGGCGATTGACCGGAGAGCAAACACTGACAGCCGACTTTGCCCTTTACGATGTCACCAAGCAAACCTTGGTCATTCAAGGCACAGAGCAAGCGGTTGAGGGCGAGGTGCGAACTCTGGCGCACCGTATCGCGGACCGTGTATACACAGCACTTACGGGTATACCTGGCGCTTTTGCTACTAAGCTTTTGTATGTTGCGGTAACCCCCGTGCCGGGAGAGAAAGACTATTACGAGCTGACTTTGGCTGATGCTGATGGGGCCCGCCCGCGGGTCTTATTAGCCTCGCGTGAGCCAATATTGGCTCCCACTTGGTCGCCAGACGCCACGGAAATTGCTTATGTGTCTTTTGAAACTTCGCGCCCCGCTATTTTTCGGCAAAATCTTCAAACCGGATCACGTGAGCAGCTCACCGCATTCAGAGGGCTTAATGGCTCACCCAGTTGGTCACCTGATGGCAGGCGCATGGCGATGGTGTTATCGAAAGATGGCAATCCCGATATCTACGTGCTGGACTTAGAAACCTACGCACTTGAGCGTATTACCCGGCACTACGACATTGATACGGAGCCCACGTGGATGCCTGATGGTAAGTCACTGTTATTTACGTCTGACCGCCCGGGGCGCCCTCAAATTTATCGCTATGATTTTGTCACCGGATTGACCGATCGTGTGACTTACGAGGGCAGCTACAACGCGCGTGCGCGCGTGGCGCAGGACGGCCGAAATGTGGTCTTAGTGCATCAGCAAGATGGCGATTATAAAATTGCAGTTCTAGATCTAGAAACGAGACGACTCACAGCCTTAACTTCTACTGATTTAGACGAGAGTCCGAGTATCGCCCCCAATGGGTCTATGGTACTCTATGCTACGAAACAAGCGGGGCGTGGTATATTAGCAGCGGTCTCGGTAGACGGTGGTGCGCGGTTTAATCTTCCAGCCCGTGACGGCGAGGTAAGAGAGCCATCTTGGTCACCCTATTTGCCTAAAACGCCCTGATTTAAATGAATTAATAACCCCTTCGTGAAAAGGAAAATCGTATGAAACAGCTTCCGCAATTTCGCCAGTTAGTGACCATCGCTTTTTTAAGCGTATTTTTGACCGCGTGTGCTGGTAACGACACCAGAGAGCAAGAAGCAGCGGCTGCTCAAGCAGCAGCTGAAGCGGCTGCTCAAGCTGAAGCCGACGCAGCGGCCGCGGAAGCAGCGAAAGCCGCTAAAGCGCGCGCTGAAGCCGAAGCCGAAGCAGAAATGCGTCGTTTGCAGGATGACGCACGTATGGCTGGTAGCCTAGTTTACTTCGAGTTCGATAGTTCAGCTTTAACTGA
>JAHEKX010000027.1:20036-194184 GCA_024644535.1 Gammaproteobacteria bacterium | reverse complement strand
TTCCGTACATGACGAGAAAGGCTTCTGATGCCTCGCTAATGCGCTGCATTTTCGAGAGCGCGAATATTGCGGATTTTTGACTTTATTGTCAAGCCCTGACGCCGTTTTTCAAACTGACATTTTACTGTTCTACTTCTACAATACACACCTTCATAATCTGAGTATTAGTGATATGTCTACGGCTTCTTTGTCATTGCTAGAACAGCGTTTTGCGCGCTTGCGGTCTAATAAAATCTTCGAGCTGTCGGTGATTGCTATCATCGTTTTTTCTGCCTTGATTATTGGCGTTAAGACCTACCCGTTACCGGCCTGGACGCAGCCATTGATTGTGGGCTTGGACTGGGCGATTACCGTATTCTTTTTGGTCGAGATCAGCATTCGGTTTTTAGGTGATGAGAACAAGAAGACTTTTTTTGCTAACGCTTGGAATGTGTTTGATACCCTGATTGTAGTGGTAAGTCTTATCCCTATCGAAGACTCAGAACTAGCTTTGATTGGCCGTTTGGTCAGGATCTTCCGTGTGCTTCGAATGGTGTCCATTATTCCTGAATTGCGCACCTTGATCACCTCTTTGCTGGTGGCATTGCCCCAACTTGGATACGTGATGCTGATGATGTTCATTATTTTTTACATTTACGCGGCAGTAGGGGCGACTTTTTTTTCGGCCATTAATCCGGAGCTTTGGGGCGATATTGCCATTAGTATGCTGACCTTGTTTCGTGTCATGACCTTTGAAGACTGGACTGATGTGATGTACGAAACGATGGCTGTGTACCCGCTGAGTTGGGTTTACTACTTGAGCTTCATATTTTTATCCGCTTTTGCCTTTTTGAACATGATTATAGGTATTGTGGTAAATGTGCTGGAAGACGAGCATAAAAAAATTGCTGCAGCCGAAGCAGAGGCGGCGGGGGAGCCTACCTTACAGGATCTTCAGGGCGAGCTGGTCGAAATTAAGTCCTTGCTGCAGGCGCGCTCTGAAGCGCCCCGTTAGGGTTTGGCGATGGCTAACTCGGTACCGGCCAGACCCTGCGCCCTTTGTGGCGCGTGCAGGCAGCTGACGTTTCACCATTTAATACCGCGTAAGCTACATAGGCGAACTAGCTTTAAAAAGCATTACAGTCGCGAGGCATTGAATAAGGGAATCGATATCTGCCAGCCCTGTCACCGCGGCCTGCACAAACTTTATGATGAAATGGCTTTGGGCAAACGTTTTTATACTCTAGAGTTGTTGCTAGCTGATGAGGTGGTGCAACGGCACATTCGTTGGAGCGCCAAACAAAAGCGTTAGCAACGTCATCTCGTCTAGGGTAGGTATCAGTGTTTGCGTTGGGGCGGACTTGACGAGTGCGCCTCGACATAAAAAAGTCTGGGCTAGACTTGTGCCTGCCGCAAGGACTGCGGCAGGCGAGTGAGCCTTATACGTTAAACCGAAAGTGAACGACATCGCCATCTTTAACGATGTAGTCTTTGCCTTCTAGGCGCCATTTGCCGGCCTCTTTGGCGCCGGGCTCACCCTTGTACTGAATGAAGTCGGCGTAAGCGATCACCTCAGCGCGAATGAAGCCTTTCTGGAAATCGGTATGAATAACACCGGCCGCTTCGGGCGCCGTGGCCCCCACTCTAACGGTCCAAGCGCGCACTTCCTTAACGCCCGCAGTAAAGTAGGTGTGCAAGCCAAGCAACTGGTACCCTGCACGTATTACGCGATCGAGTCCCGGCTCTTCCATACCAAGGTCCGCTAAGAATTCTGCGCGCTCATCGTCTTCCAGTTCGGCGATCTCTGACTCTAATTTATTACAGATTACCACTACGATCGCGTTCTCTTCGGCGGCGATCGCATTGACCTGGTCAACGTATTCGTTTCCGTCCACGCCCTCTTCATCGACGTTGGCAATATACATAGTCGGCTTAACGGTCAGCAGGTGAAGGGTTTTTACCAGTGCTTTTTGGCCGTCGTCTAGACTTAAGGCGCGGACTGGCTTGGCTTCGTTCAAATGGGGAAGTAGCACGTCCTCCAGCAAGGTTTTCATGGCCACTGCATCTTTATCACCGCCTTTTGCGGTACGCACCACTTTCTGTAGTTGCTTCTCGCAGCTCTCTAGGTCGGCAAGGGCCAATTCTGTGTTGATGACTTCAATGTCAGCCAACGGGTTTACGACATTGGCAACGTGAATGACGTTGTCGTCCGAGAAACACCGAACAACATGAGCAATAGCGTCGGTTTCGCGGATGTTCGCCAAAAATTGGTTGCCTAATCCTTCGCCTTTTGAGGCGCCGGCGACCAGCCCAGCGATGTCCACGAACTCCATGGTCGTTGGGACTTCGCGTTCAGGGTTCACCAGTTTAGAAATCTCTGTCTGCCGGGGGTCAGGTACCGGTACCACGCCAGAGTTTGGCTCGATGGTGCAGAACGGAAAGTTCTCGGCATCGATACCCGCTTTGGTCAGGGCGTTGAATAACGTTGATTTGCCAACGTTGGGTAAGCCCACAATACCGCATTTAAAACCCATATTGAGTATCCTTTAAGCTATTTAACTGTAATGCTATGCAGTTGGTTCATGGCTTTGGCGAGGTCACCGTCAAGCACATAATCTAGCGCCTGCTCAGCCTCTTGAATAATTTTTTCGATGGCGCATTTGTCGCCTTGATCGGGCTTGCCCAGTACGTAATTGCTGACTGCCTTAGCATGACCAGGATGGCCAATGCCGATGCGCAGTCGCAAAAAGTCCGACTTGTTACCCAAAGCAGGAATAATATCGCGCAGACCATTATGGCCACCGTGGCCACCACCGTCTTTAAAGCGCGCAACCCCAGGACTTAAATCGAGTTCGTCGTGAACAACAAGCATTTGCGTACTTTGCAATTTGTAGAAATTTACTGCGGCCACAACGGATTTGCCGCTACGATTCATAAATGTATCAGGTAGCAGTAATAACAGTTCGTGTGAGCCAATTTTTATTTTGCTAGTTCGGCCAAATAGCTTGGATTCGGATTTCCATTGGCCATTGTGATGTTTTACTAGGTTCTCTACAAACCAAGACCCGGCGTTATGCCGGGTCTGGTCGTATTGAGTGCCGGGATTGCACAGGCCCACTATCAAGCGAATCGTCATGGTGCACAAGAGCCCGTCGAGAGGCTATTACTCGCTGTCGCTGTCGCTGTCGCTGTCGGCTGTTTCTTCAGCGTCGTCAGCTGCAGCACCACCACCTTTAGGCGGTGTGACAGAGGCAACGGCCAAGTCATGATCGGCACCTAAGCTTAATGCAACCGAGGTTACGCCCTTGGGTAGAGTCAGGTCCGACAGGTGCACAATAGTGCCGACTTCTACATTAACCATATCTACTTCAATAAACTCAGGGATGTCTTTTGGTAAACACGACACTTCGATTTCATTCATTTGGTGCTGAACCATACCGCCACCAATTTTAACACCTATGCAGGTGTCTTCGTTGGTAAAGTGCAAGGGCACCTGCACTTTAATGGCTTCGCCTGCAACAACGCGCAAGAAATCTAAGTGCACAACTTTGTTGGTGGCTGGATGGCGCTGCAAGTCTTTCAGTACCGCGCCTTCGGTGTGGTCACCGAAGTTCAACGTTAAAACATGGCTATAGAACGCCTCGTTTTCCAGTGACTTCTCGATGTCCTTGGACACAACCGATACGCTTACAGGGTCTTTGTGACCGCCATAAACAACACCAGGTACTAGGTTCTCTAAGCGACGTAGGCGGCGGCTCGCACCTTTCCCTATATCACTTCGAGCGGATACTGCTACTTCAAATTGATCAGACATAGTCTTCTCCTTAGTTAACTTCTTAAGTACCTGCGACCGGTACCAAAGAAGGGCTCAAAATACGCTGTTACTCGAACAGCGCGCTAATAGATTCTTCGTTACTGACGCGGCGCATAGACTCGGCTAGTAGGTCAGCAATAGTTAATTGACGAATTTTCCCCAGGGCCTTGGCGTCGGCCGACAAGGGGATAGTATCTGTGACAATCAATTCGTCTAGGGTTGAATTTCGTAGGTTGTCAATTGCTTTACCTGATAAAACGGCATGTGTGCAGTAAGCGACTACCTTGATAGCTCCACGCTCTTTTAGCGCGTCAGCGGCCTTGCACAGTGTGCCCGCGGTATCGACCATGTCGTCTACCAGCAGGCAAGTACGGCCTTCAACGTTCCCGATCAGGTTCATTACCTGAGCTTCGTTAGCTTGTGGGCGACGTTTATCGATGATCGCTAAATCCGCATCACCGAGTTGTTTTGCAATAGCGCGAGCACGCACAACACCACCAATATCAGGCGAAACCACGATTAGGTCTTTGTAGCCGCAGGCAACGATGTCAGTGTTGAGCACTGGTGAGGCATAAATATTATCGACGGGGCAGGCAAAAAAGCCTTGAATTTGCTCTGCGTGAAGATCCACTGTTAGTACTCGGTCTACACCCACGTTCACAATCATGTCGGCAACGACTTTGGCCGATATGGGTACTCGGGCAGAGCGTACGCGGCGATCTTGACGCGCGTAGCCGAAGTAAGGGACGACCGCAGTAATGCGCGCTGCCGATGCGCGACGTAAAGCGTCGATCATAACGACCAGTTCCATTAAGTTGTCATTGGTCGGTGCGCAGGTGGGCTGCACAATAAAAACGTCTTTGCCGCGCACGTTTTCATTAAGCTCGACTGCAATTTCGCCGTCACTAAAGCTGCTTACTGTGGCGTTTCCTAGAGATAAGTACAGGCGGCTTGCAACCTTACGAGAAAGTTCCAAGTTCGCGTTGCCCGAAAAAACCATCATTCTAGTGGACACGTTGCTTCCTCTGGGTGCTGATTGGGCGATGATGAACTCGCACTAAAATGGCTGGGGTGGGAGGATTCGAACCTCCGAATGCCGGGATCAAAACCCGGTGCCTTGCCGCTTGGCGACACCCCAGTTGTTCTTTTATTTCAGCGCAGTAACTATGGGTGACTGGTTTACACCCTGTGCCACAAAGGCCGTACTGCTTGCTGGAACTTGGCGCGCTATTTTAGCCGCTTGTGCCCTAGATTGACACTCTAAAAATAAACAACTGCCGGTTCCAGTAAGACGCGGAGTTCCAAACTGCCCCAGCCATTTAGCAATGGCTTTGACCTCTGGATATTGTTGGAAGACCGCGTTTTCGCAGTCGTTCCGGTACCGCCCCTCGAAAAAGGTCGCTATTGTGATGGCGGGCGTGTCCCGTGTCAATTCCTTAGCTTGAAAAATTTGGGCTGTCGCAATCGAAACTTTGGGCTTTACCACCAAAAACACCGTTTCCGGTAATTTTACGGGGGTAAGGTTTTCGCCAATGCCTTCCGCCCAAGCGCTTTGGCCATGCACAAAAACGGGGACATCCGCGCCCAGCTTGCGGCCAATCTTAGCCAAGGTGCCTGTATCTAAGTTTAGATCCCAAAGTTTATTCAGCACGAGTAGAACGCTGGCGGCATTCGAACTGCCGCCACCTAAGCCTGCGCCGTCGGGAATGCGCTTGTCGATGTTAATGTGCGTTCCCAAGCCACTTTTGCCAGAGTAAGCCTTTAAGGCGAGGGCGGCCTTAAACGCCAAATTGCGCTCGGGTGCGAGCGGTATCTTTGGGCAGGCGAGCGTAATTTTGCCCGTTTGATTGGCCTCAATGCGAATGTCATCACCCCAGTCAAGTAGTTGGAACAAGGTCTGCAAATTGTGGTAACCATCGCTGCGTTGGCTGGTGATGTGCAAGAATAAATTCAGTTTGGCGGGCGAAACCCCTTGGAAGAGAAGCTCGTCGGTCGTCATGTCTGCGCTGTCCAGCGGATCACAAATATTTTTAGGGTATTGCCGCTCGTGTGCGTTAGGCTAATTTTTTGCGGAAGTCTTACACCACGTTGTTCCTGCCAGGCACTAACATCGAGCGTCCAGCCCAGCGTTTGTGTGTCATCGATATTGTTCCCAAGCAGCCACTCGGGCAGTAGATTAATTGGCAGCAGTAAGTCATCCTGCAATTCGAGGTTGCCTTGATCCAACCAGAGTCTATTTTCGCCATTTTTACCGCTAATATCGCAGTAGCTCAAATTGCAATCTATGCGGCTTTTGCCAAGGCCAAAAGCCCCACTGAGTTCGGCGCTGAGTAGCCCCGGAGCGTAGTCAAATCGGGCATAGCCCGAGCCCGATTCTTGTGCGCCTGAAAAGGCGATTTTGGTTTCCATCGACCAACTTGTGGGGTCTACAGACACCGACACCATGGGCTGCTGCGCACAGGCACTAAGTAGCATTGTCAACAGACCAGTCAGTACACTGCGCATTATTGTGTATCAAGCAAAGCGGGTTGCAAGCGTTTAAGTGTGTCAATCAGCGCTTGATGTTGCGGTGCCGCGTCTATCGCCGCAGTCCAGAGTTTAGTCGCTTCTGCGGTTCTACCCATTGCCATCAACACCTCGCCTAGGTGGCTGGCAATTTCAGGGTCTTGCATTTTCTGGTAAGCGAGCTGAAGCTGTTGCTCAGCTTCCTGCAGGCGTCCAAGCTTAAACAACACCCAGCCCATTGAGTCCAAAATTGCCGGTTCACCAGGCGCCAATTGAAGGGCTTGGGAAATAAGCTCAAAGGCTTCACCGTAGCGATCGGTCTGATCGGCCAAGGTGTAACCCAGCGCATTTAGCACGGTCGCATTACTAGGGCTAATCGATAGAATGATGCGAAGATCTGCTTCTAACTGTGCCAAATTCCCGAGGCGTTGCGCTGCCATAGCACGGGCGTAGCGCAGCGATTCGGAGTTGGGGTACACCGTTAAAGCCCTGTTGAGGAGCTCTATGGTCGCCTCGTCTGCCTCGGCAGTGCTGAGCACCTGAGCTTCCAGAGCGAACAGTTGTTCTCCGCGGCGAGGGAAGCGGGCGCGCTGGTTTTCTAGGTAGACGTGTAACTCCTCCAGCTGGTTTGTTTGCAGCAACATGGCAGCAACCCGGCGGCTAGCAATCAAAAAGTGCTGGCCGTCGCCGACTTGCTGGTAGTGGTCCATCGCCACTTGCAGCGACCCTTCTTGTTGTGCAATTTCGCCCAAATAATAGTTCGCCTCATCGACGAGTTGCTCTAGGGCCAGGCACTGGCGCAGGTACGCTTTAGCCGCAAGAAAGTCACTAAGCTCTTTGTTTATCAGCGCCAATGCCATCAGGTATTCGCCCTTACGCGGGTGATCGGCGGACAAAATTTCGTACTGTGTGCGGGCTGCCGATACATCGGTTCCTGCAAGCAATTGCGCGTAGTGCTGGCGCAGTGCTTCATTATCGGGATTGGTTTTTACCGCTTGTGCCAGCCCAGTTAGTGGGTTTTCGTGCTTTAGACTTAGTTGCAAGCGAGCCTGAAGCATCAGTGCTTGTATATTCTGTGGCTCTGCCGTTAACAATTCGTTTACGAACCTTAAGGCGCGCTGGTTGTCTCCATCTTCGGCCGCCATTAGGGCTCGAGCAAAGGTTAATGAACGCTCCTGCGAGCCGTCCAGTTTGGCGTCAATACGTTGTTTTAGAGTTTCACGCTCGGGGAAGCTCAGTTCGGGGTAGGCTCTGGCTAGCATGCCAAAATCAACGATTGCACCCTCTTGCGCGGCATCGTAAAAATAATCGAAGGCAGTCGCTCCCGCCCCTCGTCGCAGTGCTAGTATGCCCGCCAAACGCCCTGCCTCTGGGTTGTTTGGTTCTTGCGCGAGCCAACGTTTTACCAGTTCAGACACTGCGGGTTCGTCGCCCAAAAATTGCGCTATGCGGGTGGCGCGCGCTGAAACCTCTACGTCGTCGACCTTTTTTGCTAGATCTTGGTATAGACGCAAAGCTTGTCGGTAGTCGCCCTGGCGCAGGGCGAATTCTGCGAGCAGGAAATCGTACACCAGTCCCGCGGGAATGGGGACCTCCTGGCGAATGATATCGGGCTCTGCCGCAATTGCTGCATGTATAGATGTGTCAGCAATCGGTCGTTGCAGGGGTGCCGAGCTGCAGGCGGACAACAAGCCTGCTAAGACTGTGATAGAGATAATACGTCTCATGACCGATTCTCGAGAAACTTTGGTCAATAATGCCACAATAATAAGGTAATCCCTAGGGTGTGTGCCATGTTCAGAGGGCAGAATGCGGCCGATTCTGTGGTAGACTGGCGCGCTGTTGCAAAGTCGCTGTGTACGAGTAGATCGAATGTCCGTTTTGTTGATCGGTTTAAACCACAATTCCGCCGCTGTTTCGGTGCGCGAGCGTGTGGCTTTCGCACCTGATCAACTCGAGCATGCGGTACGGCAGCTGGCGTCTTTGCAAGACAGCGAGGCCAGTATTTTGTCCACGTGCAATCGCACCGAACTGTTGCTGGCGCGTGACTCCGAGGCGCCTATTGAGGCGGCAGTGGTGTTGCAATGGCTGCACAGTTACCATCAGTTGCCAGCAGGTGACCTTGATGAGCACATCTATACCTGTACCGATAGTGATGCGGTAGCACATCTTATGCAGGTGGCCTCTGGTCTGGATTCGTTAGTGCTGGGCGAACCGCAAATTTTAGGTCAGCTGAAATCGGCTTATGCCGTGGCTCGCGAATCCGGTGCGGTCGGCGTGGTGCTGAATAAACTGTATCAGCGCGTATTTGCCGCTGCTAAACGCGTGAGAACCGAGACGGCCATTGGTGAAAACCCTGTGTCGATAGCGTACGCGGCAGTAGATTTAGCTGGGCGTATTTACGAGTCGATGTCTAGCGTAAAGGTCTTGCTGGTTGGTGCCGGTGAAACAATCGAATTGGTTGGCACTCACCTGCGTCAAGCGGGTGTGAGCCGTATTTTAATTGCCAACCGAAGCCTTGATCGTGGCATGACCCTAGCCGAAAAATTAGGAGCCGAGGCTCGGGTTTTAAGCGATTTGCCTGAAGTCTTACCGCAAGTCGATATCGTGGTGTCATCAACGGCGAGTCAATTGCCGATTATCGGTAAAGGTTTAGTGGAAACGGCCCTGCGCAAGCGACGTCACAAACCCATGTTGTTGGTTGATATAGCCGTGCCACGCGATGTGGAAGCCGAGGTTGCTGAGCTGCAAGATGTGTACCTGTATACAGTAGATGATTTGCGCGATATCGTTGACCAAAACATAGCTCAACGTGAAACAGAGGCTGACAAGGCAAGAGATATTCTGAATGAAGAACTCGCGCTTTATATCCGCAGTTTGCGCGCCGATGCGTCAAAGCAATGGATTAAATATTACCGCGACCAAGCCTCTGCGCTAACAGATTTAGAGCTTGAACGAGCTCGCAAAGAACTCAGTGTTGGTGCCAACCCAGAGGTCGTATTAGAGGCTATGGCGCGCGCCATCACCAATAAATTGATACACGCACCCAGCCAAGGACTGCGCAGTATCGCAGAACACAATGTCGCAGAGCTCGATGTCGCGAAGCGCTTGCTGGGTTTGCCTGACGACTTAGATCAATAAACTGAAGGAGTGCGGTTGTCCGCAACAATGAAATCATCACTGTTACACAAGCTAGAATTGCTGGTAGAGCGCCATGAAGAGGTCTCTGCTTTATTAAGCGATGCGGAAACTATTAGCAACCAAGAGCGTTTTCGTGAGCTATCGCGTGAGTACTCTGAGTTAGAGGAAGTGGTTGCGACCTTTAAGCGATATCAAACAGCGCAGGATGATGTTGAGGCTGCGAAATTCATGCTGTCGGACGATGATCCCGATATGCGCGACATGGCAGCAGAAGAGCTGGATGCCGCGAAGGAAACGATCGAGGCACTGGAAATCGAGCTTCAGCGTTTACTGCTGCCTAAAGATCCCAAAGATTCAGCCAACGTATTCCTGGAAATTCGTGCCGGTACAGGCGGCGATGAGGCCGCTATTTTTTCAGGTGACTTGTTCCGCATGTATTCGCGTTATGCTGAGCGCATGAAGTGGCGTCTAGAGGTCTTATCCGAGCGAGCGGGTGAACACGGTGGGTACAAAGAAGTCATTACCCGTGTTGAAGGTCGCGATGTCTATGCGCACTTAAAATTCGAGTCGGGTGCGCACCGAGTACAGCGTGTGCCCGAAACGGAATCGCAGGGCCGAATTCATACTTCAGCCTGTACGGTCGCCGTTATGGCCGAGGCTGCTGAGGTCGATGCTATCGAAATTAATAAAGCCGATATTCGAGTCGATACCTTTCGAGCATCGGGTGCGGGCGGGCAGCACGTTAACAAAACCGATTCTGCTATTCGTATTACTCACCTGCCCACGGGTATTGTGGTTGAGTGTCAGGACGAGCGTTCGCAGCACAAAAACCGTGCGCGTGCGATGTCATTGTTGCAAGCTAAACTCGATACTGCGGCAGAGGAAAAGGCTGCATCAGAGCAGGCGCAAGAGCGACGGAATTTGGTTGGTACCGGCGATCGTTCCGATCGCATTCGAACCTACAATTTCCCGCAGGGGCGTATGACAGATCACCGTATTAATCTTACCTTGTACAAATTGGATGAGATTATGGAAGGCGACTTAGATTCCGTGGTGACGCCGCTTCGTCAAGAGTACCAAGCCGATCAGTTGGCGGCATTGTCCGACGATTAGGTATGACGATTTCCGAATGTTTGCGCTGGGCTACAGCGCTGTTGCCCAGCGACAGCGCTAATTTGGAAGCTCACTTGCTGCTTGCGCATGTATCGGGCTTAGGGCGCACAACACTGTATGCGTGGCCCGAGCGCGAGCTGACCCTCGGCGTGGTGCAACAATATCAGGCTTTAGTGAATCAGCGTCAACAGGGAGTTCCTATTGCCTATTTGCTAGGGCAACGCGAATTTTATGGATTGGACTTGCAGGTTGACCAACGCGTACTCATTCCTCGCCCCGAAACCGAGTTGCTAGTCGATGTGGTGCTCGAGCATACCTTACTTGAGCATGCTAAGGTCCTGGACCTAGGTACGGGCTCTGGCGCCATTGCCCTAGCGCTAGCATCGCAGCGCCCTAAGTGGTCAATAAGTGCGGTCGATCAAAGCGAACAGGCTTTAGCCGTAGCGAAGGCGAACCAACAGAACCTGCGGAGTAAAAATGTCGAGTTTTATCGAAGCAATTGGTTTGCCTCCATACCCCAGCAGTCCTTTGATTTGATTGTATCAAACCCACCCTATGTCGAACCTGACTCTGAATATTTGCGGCAAGGTGACGTGCGCTTCGAACCGATAAATGCCTTGGTCGCGCAGAACAACGGATTAGCGGATCTGTTTGCAATTATTGATCAAGCGCCCGTGTATCTGAAGCCGGGTGGTTTTATTTGGCTAGAGCATGGTTTCCAGCAGGCTGAGCATTTGCGTCAGCGTTTAATTGACCGCGGTTATCATGGGGCTACGACCTGTCGTGACCTTCAGGGGCTTGATCGTGTGACAGGCGCGCAGTGGCCTTGATTTAATGGTACACTCCGCGCGGTTTAACAAAAGCGACAATCGCGCAGGAAGCACATGAGCACATTCACTTTGGCCGATCAGGCCAATGCCGACAAGCGAACCTTTGAGTCTTTAGATCTCGACGAACGTCTGTTAAAAGGGATCAAGGGTTTGGGCTTTGAGACATGCTCGCCCATTCAAGGGGCGATTCTGCCTCATACACTGCGTGGTTTAGATGCGATTGGTAAGGCACAAACAGGCACGGGTAAAACAGCGGCGTTTTTGATTACTGTATTTAACGATTTATTAACACACCCTATCGACGAAGAGCGTTTTGTGGGAGAGCCTCGAGCCCTGGTCATTGCACCAACCCGTGAGCTGGTTATGCAAATTGCCGAGGACGCCAAGGACCTAGGCAAATATACCGGTTTGCGCGTTGTGACTTTGATTGGTGGAATGGATTACCAAAAACAGTTGCAAAAACTCGAGCAAGAACCGGTCGACTTGGTGGTCGCGACGCCTGGACGTTTAATTGATTTTATGACGCGCCAAGACTTATTTTTGGATCGGGTCGAAACCATCGTTTTGGATGAAGCAGATCGTATGCTAGATATGGGCTTCATTCCACAGGTAAAGCGCATTGTGCGCGCCACGCCGCCGAAAGAGCATCGCCAAACACTTTTATTCTCGGCGACATTTACGCAAGACATCATTAATTTATCCGAGCAGTGGACCTACAAGCCGATCAAAATTGAGATCGAGCCCGAGAGTGTCGCTACCGCGAACGTTGATCAAAAAGTGTACTTGGTCTCGGCCGAGCAGCGTTACAAAATCTTGCTGAATTTGCTGCGCGATGAGTCGGCAACCAGCGTTATTGTGTTTGCTAATCGCCGCGATCAGGTGCGTCACCTGTACGAGCGTTTGCGCAAAGCCAGCATTCCTTGTGGTGTGTTGTCGGGTGAGATTCCGCAAAATAAACGCACCAGGACCTTGGAAGACTTTAAGCGTGGAAGGCTTAAGGTCTTAGTGGCCACAGACGTGGCGGGGCGCGGTATTCATGTTGATGGCGTATCGCATGTGGTGAATTACAATTTGCCTGAAGACCCAGACGATTACGTACATCGTATTGGTAGAACGGGGCGTGCGGGAGCCACAGGGACGTCCATTAGCTTTGCCAGCGAAGACGATGCTTTTTTACTGCCCGATATCGAGACCTTATTGGGCGAGCGCCTTGACTGCGAGTACCCCCCCGAAAGTTTGCTGGCTTAAGGCTTTAGTCTTGGCAAACCACTAGCTTGCTGGTCGCAATACAGTAAGGTGGCGCCTGCCACCGCTGCGGGTACGATAATTAAGTTCAGAATGGGTATGCTGACGCATAGCGCTACGCCACCACCAAATCCCATGGTCGTTAGACGTTCTTGGCCCGCGAATTTCACCACCGCTTTAAAGCTTTGGCGGTGGTTGTCCAGCGGGTAGTCTAGAAACTGTAGGCTCATCATCCAGGCACCCAATAAAAACCACATAAAGGGTACGGCAAAGTTCAATAGGGGTATCCAAGTGCACACAAAGACCAGCAGTGCCATGGGTAAATAATAGGCCAGCTTGCGAAGTTCTCGGATAATTGACATCGGCACAGCCAAAAGGGCTGCGCCTAGGTTCTCGAAGCCTTCTACCTCCTGGCCGGTATAGTGCTCTTCGACCTTCTCAGCCAGTAAACTGTTAAACGGTGAGGCTATTATTAGGGTGACGCTGGTAAACAAATAGCCGCTGAGTAGGCCAAATAGTAATACGAGGAGTGGCCAAATAATCCACTCAATAAAGCTCATCCAGGCAGGCAGTGACTGGATCCACTCCGGCACTAATGCGTTCAAATAAAAGATCGCCCAGCCGATCAAACTTCCAAACACAATCATGTTAATGGCAAGCGGTATTAAGATAAAAACCATTAATTTTGGTACTCGCATCAGCTGAACGCCGCGTATTAAGTACTGAATACCTAGGGTCGGGTTGCCTTGCATAAAAATGGCCTTACTGTTCAAAGTGTGTCACAGGGTAAGTAAGCCAAAAAATGGGTTCGGCGTACAGCCCAGCTGTCGCTATAATATAACGGTAGGCCGCAGAGGAAGAATTATGAATGACGACGAACAGGATTTATTCGCGCAAGAATTTGCCGACGTAAAGCCTTTGCGTCAGGATGAGCGGGTGGTTCGTTCTAAATCTCCCGGTCTGGCGGCCGACGCGGTAGAGCGACGCCGTGAAGCCGCGGTCACGGGCCCGCAAGCGGATAAGAACATTCTAACGGAAGAGGGTATCGCCGCGCTCGACCCTTGGTTTGTGTTAGATTTTAAGCGCCCCGGTATTCAAAATGGTGTGTATCGTAAGTTAAAGCAGGGAAAATACGATACTGAGGCGCGGCTCGATTTGCACCGCATGCGAGTGGTGCAGGCGCGTAAAGCAGTTTTTGAGTTCGTCGAGCAGGCCCTAGAGCTTGGTTTGCGCACGGTTATAATTGTACACGGTCGAGGTGAGCGTAAGACCGAAAAAGAGCAGGCCGCAATTTTAAAAGGGTGCGTCAATCATTGGCTACGGGAACTCGATGCTGTGCAAGCCTTTCATAGCGCCCAGCCTCAGCATGGAGGAACGGGCGCCGTGTATCTACTGCTGCGAAAAAACGAAACCCAAAAACAAGTCAATCGCGAGCGTTTCATGCGCTATTAGCGCTGAATTTACTTCAGCGCTTTGTTCAGAAGTTCGTTCACGAGTTTGGGGTTGGCTTGCCCTTTCGAGGCTTTCATGATTTGGCCCACGAAAAAGCCCAGCAGTTTTTTCTGTTTGCCTTCGTCAGCGGCCTGGTATTGCGCGACTTGATCGGGATTGGCAGCCACTACCTCGTTAACTAAACCCTCTAAGGCGCCAGAGTCGCTTACCTGCTTCAGGCCGCGCTGATCGATAATGGCATCGACTTCGCCCTCGCCTTGCCACAGAGCATCAAATACCTGTTTCGCCATTTTGCTGGACAGCGTATTGTCTTTAATGCGAATAATCAGCTGGCCCAACTGTTGCGCACTTACGGGCGCCTGCCCTAAGTCGATATTGTGAGCGTTAAGCTGTGCGGCGAGTTCAGATAACATCCAGTTAGCGGCAAGTTTTGCGTCACCGCCCGCGTTGGCGGTTTCTTCAAAATAATTGGCCATAGCTTGGCTATCGCACAGGGCTTTGGCGTCGTAATCCCCCAAGCCATACTGCTTTTTAAAGCGCTCGCGTTTGGCTTCGGGAAGTTCCGGTAAAGTCGCTCTGATGGCCTCGATTGTCTCGTCGCTTAATACCACTGGCAGCAAGTCGGGGTCGGGGAAGTAGCGATAGTCGTTAGCGACCTCTTTGGAACGCATCGATCGCGTCTCGTCGCGTTCGGCGTCGTATAGGCGTGTTTCTTGAATGATGACACCACCGTCTTCCAGGATGTCTGATTGCCGCTCAATTTCACTGTGAATGGCGCGCTCGACAAACCGGAATGAATTTACGTTTTTGATTTCGGTGCGGGTACCAAATTCGCTCACGCCGCGGCGTCGCAGCGATAAGTTGATGTCGCAGCGCATCGAACCTTGCGACATATCGCCATCGGAAATACCCAAATAAGTGACCAGAGTGTGCAGTGCTTTCAGGTAGGCAACGGCTTCTTCCGCGCTGCGAATATCGGGCTCGCTGACGATCTCAAGTAAAGGGGTGCCAGCTCGGTTTAGGTCTATGCCAGACGCGCCGGGAATGGCATCGTGCAGCGATTTGCCGGCGTCCTCTTCTAAGTGGGCGCGGGTAATGCCGATGGTTTTAGTGGTGCCGTCAGACAGCGTGACCGTGAACGAACCTTTACCAACAATGGGCTGCTCAAACTGGCTTATCTGGTAGCCTTTGGGCAGGTCGGGGTAGAAATAATTTTTGCGATCGAAGACAGAGCGCTGCCCGATCTCAGCGCCAATGCCCAGGCCAAATAATACGGCATAACGAACGGCTTGCTCATTCAGTACTGGTAGCATGCCAGGCATGGCTAAATCAACGGCGCTGGCTTGAGTATTGGGCTCGGCACCAAAGCGGGTGGAGCTTCCAGAAAATATTTTCGATTGGGTGGCAAGTTGTAAGTGTACTTCTAGGCCAATAACGACTTCCCAGTTCATGCCTTACCTCCCGAAATCAAACTGGGGCGCCGAATGTGCCAGTCTGTAGTTTGCTGGAACTGGTGTGCCGTTCGCAACAGCGTGGCCTCATCAAAGTGGTTGCCTATAAGCTGCAGCCCAACGGGGCGATGATCGTAGAATCCCGCGGGCATCGACAAGCCGGGGAGGCCTGCTAAATTAACGGCTAGGGTGTAGATATCTTCGAGGTACATGGCCACTGGGTCTTGGGTTTTACTATCCAAGCCAAAGGCTGGGCCGGGTGTTGTGGGGCTGGCTATGATATCCACTTGGCTGAAGGCCTTGGCGAAGTCTTCTGCGATCAGGCGTCGAGCGCGTTGCGCTTGCCCATAATAGGCATCGTAGTACCCGCTAGACAGTGAGTAAGTGCCGACTAAAATACGACGCTGAACCTCTTCACCAAAAGCTTCGCTGCGACTGCGTACGTATAAATCTTGAAGATCTGTTGGATTCTCGCAGCGATAGCCGTAACGAACGCCGTCGTAGCGTGATAGATTAGTCGAGGCTTCAGCAGGTGCGATGATGTAATACGCGGGAATGGCAAGCGCTGTCTGCTGCAAGTCGATGTCAATCAGTTGCGCACCTAACTTTTCGAGCTCTACCAAGGCGGTTTGTAATAGCGCCGTCATTTTGGGGTCGAGTTGCTCATTAAAATACTGGCGTGGAATGCCAATACGCAACCCGGCGATGGACTCGTTTAATTGCTCGGAGTAGTGCGTTGTCGCATGGTCGCTCGACGTGGAATCTTTAGGGTCAAAGCCTGCCATAGCTTCTAGCAAAATGGCGCAATCGTCCGCGCTTTTAGCCATTACGCCGCCTTGGTCCAACGACGAGGCGTAGGCTACCATGCCCAAGCGAGATACCCGCCCGTAGGTGGGTTTTAGGCCAGTGATGCCGCAAAATGCTGCGGGTTGGCGGATGGATCCGCCGGTGTCAGTGCCTGTAGCCGCCACACACAGTTCGGCCGCTACCGCAGCCGCGGAGCCGCCCGATGAGCCGCCAGGTACACAGTTTAGATCCCAGGGGTTTTTTACCACGCCGAAAAAGCTGTTCTCGTTGGACGAGCCCATGGCAAATTCGTCCAGGTTGGTTTTGCCTAAAGTGACTGCACCGCTGGCGTCGATTCGCTCTACTACCGTGGCGTTATAGGGAGATACAAAATTGGCCAGCATTTTAGACGCGCAGGTGGTCGCCAAGTTGCGCGTGCAAAATAAATCTTTGTGCGCGATTGGAATGCCGCAAAGTAACGATGCGTCGCCATTAGCTATGCGCTCATCAGCCGCTTGAGCTTGCGTCAAAGCGCGGTCAGGGGCTAGGGTAATGTAGCTGTTTAGCTGATCATCGAACTGCGCGATGCGTTGCAGGTACTCCTGAGTCAGCTCTACGGCCGAGGTTTTACCTTGGCGTAAGTCAGCGGCAAGGGATCGGATGCTAGCAGTCATTATTCAATTACCGGAGGTACGACATAGAGGCCATCTTCGGCAGCGGGTGCGACTGCTTGGAAGGGTTCACGCTGGTTGGTTTCTGTCACCACATCTGCTCGCAGACGTTGGATTTCGTCACGAGGGTGGGCCATGGGCGCGATGGCGTGCAAATCAAGCGCATGTAGTTGGTCAACAAGACTTAAAATTTGGTTAATTGCGTTGGTCACCGGCTCGGCTTGCTCTGCCTCGAGTTGCAAGCGAGCGAGGGTTGCCACCTCGCTAAGTTGACTGGTTGTGACGGACATATGGAATCTCTCTTTTCGCAGGCGGGCGAGTTTATCACAACGCCGTCCTTGCCCAAAATCATGGGCATTGATAGAGTTGACGAAACGGAGGATAATCGGAGTTTAAAGCGGAAACGAGCGCCGAGCGCCGAGCGCGTCGCTTCGGCGGCCTTTTCAACCCAACACTAGGGACACTAAAACAACATGTTCAAACGACTGCGCGGTATGTTCTCTAACGATCTATCGATCGACTTGGGTACTGCAAATACTCTTATTTACGTAAAAGATCAGGGTATCGTACTTAATGAGCCATCGGTGGTGGCTATTCGAATGCACAATGGTCAAAAGTCGATTGAGGCGGTAGGTACCGAGGCGAAACGTATGCTCGGTCGAACGCCCGGTAATATTACGGCGATTCGCCCCTTAAAAGACGGCGTAATTGCGGACTTTCAAGTCACTGAAAAAATGTTGCAACATTTTATCGCCAAAGTTCACGAGACACGGTTTATTCGCCCTAGTCCCCGAGTGCTTGTGTGTGTGCCCTGCATGTCGACGCAAGTGGAGCGTCGCGCGATTCGTGAGAGTGCGCTGAGTGCGGGTGCCCGAGACGTTCGCTTAATTGAGGAACCGATGGCTGCGGCTCTTGGTGCTGGCTTAAATATTGAAGAAGCCACTGGTTGTATGGTGGTCGATATTGGTGGTGGTACCACTGAAATTGCGATTATCTCTTTAAATGGTGTGGTCTATAGCGACTCTGTGCGCGTGGGCGGCGACCGCTTTGACGAAGCTATTATCGCTCATGTGCGGCGTCGTTATGGTAGCTTAATTGGCGAAGCAACTGCTGAGCGTATCAAGCAAGAAATTGGTTGTGCGTTCCCAAGTGGCGATCTGCGCGAGATCGACGTGCGTGGTCGCAACTTGGCTGAAGGTGTGCCTCGCAGTTTTACGCTGACGAGTGATGAAATTCTTGAAGCACTGTCGGACCCGCTGCAGCTTATTATCCAAGGCGTAAAGTCAGCGCTGGAACAATCACCACCAGAATTGGCGGCTGATATTGCAGAGTCGGGCGTGGTGTTGACCGGTGGCGGCGCACTGTTGCGTGACCTGGACAAGCTTATTGCCTCTGAAACCGGCCTGCCCGTGGTTATTTCGGATGATCCATTGACCTGCGTGGCGCGTGGTGGTGGTATTGCCATGGAGCGTATGGATCGTCATACCCTGGAGTTGGTGTCTAGCGAATAAAACTGCGTTTGATTGCTGCGCATATTAAGGGAGAGACCCATAAAACCGCTGTTCATCAAAAAGTCACGAGTTGGATTGCGCGCGGGTCTGTTAGCGGCTTTTCTGATTGTGATTTGGGTGGCAGATCGCCAAACAGAGGTGCTTGACCCGATCCGTCGCGCTGGCCTTGATGCCACTGACTTTATTTTCGACTTGGCGGCGGTTCCAGGCAACGTATGGCAGGCTCTGTCGGAAGCCAGCCGATCTGAAGATGCCATCTATAATCGCGTTGATCAGCTCGAGCGCGAAAATTTAGTCCTTCAGGCTAAACTGCAACAAATGGTGGCGTTGCGCGCCGAAAACTCGCGTTTGCGCGCTTTGATGAATGCTGGGCCGCGCGAACGTAACGACGTTTTGGCGACCGAAGTGGTCGGTGTGTCACCGAATCCGAATCGACAAATTATTGCTATCGATCATGGTAGTCGCGATCGAGTCTATGTGGGACAGCCATTAATTGACTCCGACGGGCTGTTAGGCCAGGTTGTTGAAGTATCAAGTGACGCCGCACAAGTCTTGCTGATCAGTGATGCCAGTCATTCGATTCCCGTTCAGATCACCCGAAACTCGGTGCGCGCGATTGCTGAAGGAACGGGTGATCTGAGTCGTCTGCGCATCGAGTATTTATCGACTACCACAGATGTGGAGATAGGTGATCAGCTGGTGACCTCTGGTTTGGGGGGGCGGTTTCCCATGGGTTATCCCGTGGCTAAAGTCGTTGCAGTAGATCGCACCGATGGCGCCCGATTTGCAACGGTGTGGGCTGAGCCGTTAGCGCAACTCAGTCGAACGCGGCACGGTTTGCTTCTGTTTCCCGAAGGCATCCTGGCACCTGAGGTCAATCTCGGCGCAAGAGCTCCAGCGCCGTGATACGCGACGCCTTGGTTGTACTCTTTACGTTGTTGGTCGCGATGCTGTTAAGTATTTGGACTGCCGACGTATCAGGTTGGCCGCAGCTAATTGATTGGGTAGGTTTGGTGCTGTTTTATTGGGTTGTTGCTTTGCCTGCTCGGGTGGGCGTGACTTATGCGCTGTTAACTGGATTTGTCTTTGACGTGCTCAGTGCCAGTCCACTGGGTCATTACGCGTTGATTATGACCTTGGTTTGTCTATTTGGGCAGCTAATATACATGCGATTTCGTAAATTGGACACGCTGTCTCAGATCGCATTGATCTTTATGCTCACGGGCGTAGCACGCTTTGTTGATGTTTGGCTGGCCTCGTTCGAAACTCAAGCCGTCACCGTAACTCCGCCATTGTTAACGGCCTTATGTAGCGCCTTAGTGTGGCCTTTGGTAATGCAAATATTGAGGTACTTTAGGCGTTACCATGGCCTAACGGAATGGTGATATTGGCGTCTCAGTCCCCTCGCCGCCGTGAGCTGTTGGCGCGCATTTTACCGGACTTCCAGGTTTGTCCCGCAGATATCGATGAAGCCCCCTTACCTTTTGAATCTCCGAAGCAATACGTCCAGCGCTTGGCGCATGAAAAAGCGTTAAAGGTACTGGCGTTTTATTCTGAACATTGCATTATTGCTGCAGACACAACGGTCGTGCTAGGTGACGTCATGATGCAAAAGCCCGAGTCGGATCTGGATGCGTTTGCAATGCTGTCTAGCCTGCGGGGACGAGAGCATGAGGTCTTAACTGGTTTGGCTGTTTATGGTTCGACGTGTCGTGCCCTTGAGGTTGTTAGTACGCGCGTGCGCTTTGCAAGAGTCAGCGACGAGCTTTTGTGGGCGTACATCGCGACAGGTGAACCTAATGACAAAGCCGGCGCTTACGCCTTGCAGGGTGTTGGCGATGTGCTGGTAGAATCGATCGATGGCTCGGTGAGCAATGTTATTGGTTTGCCCTTGCAGGTTTTAAGCGAACGTTTGCTTGCCTCGGGCGTGAATTTGTCATTATCACGGCGTATCGATTAGGGTGTAGAATCCCCCCATGTCTTCTAATAAGCCCCATTTTTATGATCGCTTAAGCAGTTTGCTCTGGCGGTTCATTGTTTTCAGTATCGTGCTGTTAGCGGTGTACGTCAGTTTTGGGCGACTGTTATCGAATCATGTTGATCGATATCGAGAGCCAATTATCGATCGCATCAACCACTCTATTCCGGGCCAGCTCGAGACCGAGCACATTGCCCTGCGTTGGGAGTCTTTTTCTCCTACCTTGCTTCTTAATGAGGTCGTTCTTTATGGAGATTCCGGCGGCATAGCAGGGACTAGGGTTGAATTCGAGACGGCAGAGTTAAGCGTTGATATCTTTGCATCCCTTCGACTTTGGGTGCCGACTGTGTCGAGTCTTGCGGTGAAAGGCTTACGGGTCGATTATCGAATAGATTCGGACCACGAATCTATCAATGCTTCAGCCGGCTCTGCGCAGTCCTTGCAGTTCCTGACCCAGGTGCTTGAAGTACTGATGGATAAAACTCGGCGCCTGGATATTAGTGATGCACGTTTGGGGGTCAATCGGGAAGAACAGTATTACCAGGCCGTCTTGGACCTAGATTACTGGCGAGACGGGAGTGAGCGTCAACTAAAAATTAACATTGGCGACACTACAGGAACCGATATTCAAGTACTTGCTCAGGGGCTAGGTAATCCTTTACGTCCCGAGGAGTTCAGCGGTACGGGCTTTGCGTCACTGGCGATGACCCAGGAGCCTTTGAAGGCGCTGTGGGGTAGGACGCCCATTGCCGCACAACACAGCGCAGGACTTACTCTAGAGGCTTATCTGCAGGCACAAGTCAACGACTGGCGCTTGGGCGGGCACTGGTCTTTCTCTGGACTTCAGATGCCAGAGCAGGGCTCTGACACCCAGCTCTCAGGTGAACTAAGGGTCGATACGAATTTTAAAAGCATCGCCGCGCGTTTGTTTAATCTAGATTTGAATGCGCCGGGTGAGCCTTTAGAATTGCCGAACGTGGCAGCGCACTGGCTAGACGGTGCTTTACTTCTTAGCAGTCAAAGTTTGAATTTGCCAGAGCTAAGCCTTTTGTTGCGGGAGATGGCTCCCGACGGCGTATTAGTCAGGACCTTGGGTGAGCTCGAGCCGCGGGGACGTATTGTTCAACCCCGCATTCTTTGGGGCGAAGGTGGCAATAAGCTGCAAGCACATCTTAAATTAGACGGTTTAAGTATTCAGGCTTCCCAGAAAAGGGCGGGTGGCGCCGGTATTACCGGTGATTTGTGGTTGCAAGACAACAAAGCGCTGTTACAACTTAACACGCCCATGCTCGAATTAGACCTGCCTACCGTTTATGCCACACCTCTAGAAATGGCAAATGCGACCGCGGATTTATACGCAGTGTGGGATGCTGAAGTGCTGTCTTTGCGCGCTGACAATATTCAAGGCGTCGCAGCTGTCGGCGACACGCACGGTAAGTTGGCTCTTAAGCTCCCGTTTAACAAAAGTGCTATTACGCCCGAAATGGAACTTTATTTGGGCGTCGGCGAAGGTAATCTCGCCGCTCGTAATACCGTGATTCCTTCGACTATTTCGGAAAATTTGCAAGGCTGGTTGGACACCGCGATTGGCAGCGCTAAGGCCAGTGATCTTGGTTTTTTCTACCGTGGCTCACTAGTTAAAGAAGAACGAGATGCCCGCAGCATAGGTTTGATAGGTCGTATCCGAGCCACAGACTTGAGGTTTTTAACCGATTGGCCGGCGCTTTATATCGACTCGGCTGTACTGAGTATGGACGACGAGCAAACTGGGATTTGGCTTGAAAAAGGGCGCCTGCCCGGTGTTGAGGTCAGCTCGTTGGGCGCAGAAGTGTGGCTTGATCAAGAGCGGCAGCCACATTTAAGCATCGATGGTTCGATACGGGGGCATTTGGGTGCTGTTTTAGCGGATCTGCGCGACTCGCCGCTCGCGATTTATGTCCCGCAAGCCAGTGTCAATTGGGAAGCCAAGGGTAAGATAGCGGGTCGTTTAACAATCGATACACTTTTAACGGGCGGAGTTCGTCCAGATGTTGGCCTGAGCTTGAATTTATCTGATGTGGGTGTGACTCCCGCACAGGGTTTGACGCTTAACAATGTTAGTGGCCAGCTGAATTATAGTACGCACAAGGGATTTTCTGCCGAAACTCTCGTGGGTAATGTTTGGGATCAACCGCTAGAAGCGCACATTGTGACGCGGATGGATGAAGATGCCACCACACAAATTCAATTTTCCACCAAGCTTCATGGGCCCTCACTTGAAAATTTCATGAGCCTTGGTGTGCGCGATTTTTTGAATGGCGCAAGCGCTGTTTACGGAGCCTTGGAGCTTGGTCCGGAACAAGCCCTGTTGCAACTGACGAGTGATCTGAAAGGCTTGGCAATTGACCTGCCTGAGCCCCTAACCAAGTCGGCCGACGCAAGCCTGGCTATGAATTTCGAGTTAGATCTTCGCAGCCCCGAATTGCACGGTGCTCTTCAGCTTGGACAAGCGCTGACCCTTGCTGCTCAGTTCGCGCCCGACCAGCGCGGCTTTGCTGTCGGCCTTGGTCGATCGCCGCTGCCGCTACAGGCCAGTTTGTCTAGCCTTACTGGTACCCTAGCCAACCTTGACTTAGATGCCTGGCAGGCCGTGTTGCCTCAGTCTGAGGAGGCGTCACAGGCGCATTATTTGGTTCAAGATTTACGGGTAGGTCACTTGCGTTTTATGCAGCGCGACGAGGAGTCCGTGGTGCTAATGGCTGAACGCCAAACCTCGGGCTGGTTTGTTGGCTGGCAAAGCCAATGGCTGAGTGGCGAGCTAAGCCGTCAGGCGCACGAAAACTATTGGAGTCTGCGCTTAATAGATATTGATTTGCAGCAACTACCCGAAAGCTGGGCGCTTGGGGCTGAGTCCGCTCAGAGCTCGTTTTCCTTGCCCGAACTTCACGTCAGTCTGGATCAGGTGCGTCAAGGAGAGGAGGTGTTAGGGCGTGGCGAATTGAGCTTGGCGCAGAGCGACGTGGACTATACCTTGACAGTGATGGACGGGGAGTGGCGTAAACTGCGGGCCGATCCTGAAGTGCCGATTGCTCTGACGTGGCCAAAGCAAGGCTTGATTATTTCACGCGTATCCGGTGGTATCTTAGTCGATAACTTGGGCGGGGTGTTAGAGGCCTTTGGTTATGAACGTGTCCTGAATACCCAATCGGGCCGTGCCGATTTCGATTTGAAGTGGCCGGGTGGTCCCGACCAGTTCGGGTTTGCGGGTACCGATGGGCAGCTGCAAATTCGCCTCAGCGACGGCAAATTCTTGAAAGCTTCGGCAGGAGCGCAAGGCGCCTTGAAGGTTATTACTATATTGAATTTTGCCGATATCGTGAGTCGTTTAAGCTTGACTCAACTGTTTGAATCCGGCGTGCCGTTTGATCAGCTTGCGATCGATGCGACCGCCGACTTGGGTCTTATCAATATCGATAAAATGAATATGGAAAGTAGTGCAAGTCGTTTTCAATTTTCCGGGCAGGCCAACTTACTCGATGAAAGTTTGGACGGCCGCCTGATCGCGACTTTGCCGGTCGCCAGTAATTTGCCCTGGTTAGCGGCACTGACCGGGGGCCTTCCCGCTGCCGCTGGTGTGTACGTTATTAGCAAGATTTTTGAGAAGCAAGTGGATAAATTTTCGAGTGCTGTTTATTCAGTGAAAGGCACGTGGCAAGAACCTGAACTGGCCTTCGATAAGTTATTCGACACCAAGTTGCCCAAACCAAAAACGAGCCCCAAACAGGGTGATTCAGCAGTAGAAGGTCGGAGTCAAGCCGGTTCCGATATTCCCCAAAACGCGCAGGCGCAGCCTGATGAGCCTGATGAGGTGCGGGCAGAGCCACTGCCCCCCTGATTTTAGGCCTTAGCAGTGGTTCGAAAACGTTTGCTTCAGGCAGCTTCCAGCGCCGAGAAAATTGCTTTATACAACTTGCGATAAGAGGCCGGTGGAGCGCCATTACTGCGTTCTTTTTGAGCCTGTTGCCATAGGGCGCGAAGTTGACTTCGCTCTGCCTGTTGGAACTCACCTACAAATGCGTTGATGGCATCCATACCTTGAGTCATGATTTCGTCTCGCCATCGTTCGGCCGTGTGATGTTTGTGCGTCGTTTCTTTATCGATCTCGTGTTCCCGATTTAGCGCCGCAAAGATTGCGGTGGTATCGACGCTACGTAAGCGCTTGCCTAAGAATTGAATTTGACGTTTGCGACCGCTATTAGCGGTAATGCGACGTGCAAGTTCTATACCTTCTTGTAATGTTTCGTCCTCGATCGGAATTTGACTAAGGCGCTTTTGTGGCAGTTCCACCAAGACTCTGGCCAGTTCCGTGAGCTCAGCCAGTTGGCGCTTTACAGCGCTTTTGCTGGGAGGTAGGTCATCCCAGTTGTCCCACTCTTCATCTTGCATAAAATAGTGTCGCTAATCCTAGAAATGACAAAAACCCCACGACGTCAGTGACGGTGGTTAGAATAACTCCGCCGGCAAGTGCGGGGTCAATGCCAACTCGGTTGAGAAACAAAGGTAGGGTGGCACCTACTAGTGCCGCCGTAATTAAATTGATAACCAGAGCTATGGCAATGACTAAGGATAAAGTCCAATCGTTGAACCACAGTGATGCCGCAACCCCTACGACTGCAGCCCACAGTAGACCGTTAATGATGCCCACTGCAAGCTCTCGATTCACTAGCCAACCTTGGTTGCTGCGAGAAATCTGACCCACTGCGATACCTCGAACTAAGACGGTGAGGGTTTGAGTGCCGGCAATGCCACCCATAGAGGCCACAATAGGCATTAGTACCGCCAGAGCGACGACTTTTTCAATAGTTTCTTGGAACAAATTAATGACGCTGGCGGCGATAAAAGCCGTCAGTAAGTTAATGCCTAACCATAGAGCGCGTCGTGGTGTGGTGCGAAGAATGGGTGCGAAGGTATCTTGCTCTTCATCCAAACCCGCCATCGACATAAAAGAGTGGTCGGCGTCTTCACGAATTACGTCAACTACGTCGTCAATGGTGATACGTCCCAGGAGTTTACGATTCTCATCGACGACTGGGGCCGACACCCAGTCGTTGCGCTCGAATAAGCGAGCGACTTCATCGTCGGGCATATTAGCTGGAATAGGGTCAATGTCAGTGATCATCATTTCGCGAACCGACGCCGAGGGGTCAGAGACTAACAAGGTGCGAAGAGGCAGCAAGCCAATGTATTGATCTTGACTATTCACCACAATCAGGCTGTCGGTCATTGAAGGGATTTCTGAGTGGCGACGTAAATAACGCAGCACGACATCCATAGTCACACGAGCACGGATTGTAATAGCATCGGTGGTCATCAAACCACCCGCGGTATCTTCAGAATACGTCAGTACTCGCTCGATTCGCGCTCGATCTTGATGGTCCATCGATGCCAAAACCTCTTGGGTCACGGCACCCGGTAACTGCTGCAAAATGTCGGCGATATCGTCGTCGGCCATGCCCTCAGTCATCACGGCTACTTCGGCTGCATCCATTTCCGCTAGGAAAAGACTCTGCAGCTCTTCGCTGAGTTCGCCGATCACCTCACCTTCTATTTCGGTATCGACCAGCTGCCAAAGAATGTGCCTAAGTTTCGGGGTAGACGATTCTATGAGGTGAGCAACGTCTGCCGGAGGCATATCATTTAGCATGCTACTCACGTCAGCAATGCGCGCGCTGTCGCGCGAGTTCAACAAAGACTCGAGCTTATCGTGGGCAATGGAGGTGAGTTTCGAGCTCATATCGGGCATTCCTGTTGGCTGTCGCGTAGGATACCAGATTTAGCGAAAGCTCACTGCGGAAATTGCAGAGAGACTAGTGCGCTATTCGCCTTCATCAAAGCGGTTGTTGATCAGCGTTTGTAGAGCATCCCACGCTTGTGCTTCATCTTTGCCTTCGATGCAGACGTGCAGCATGGTTCCTTTCGCAGCGGCTAGCATCATAACGGCCATAATACTTTTACCATCGACTAAGCTGTTGGGATTCTTACCTACTCGAACGGTAGCGGCGAAGTGTCCGGTACAAGAAATAAACTTAGCGGCAGCACGTGCGTGTAAGCCTAGCTTATTAACGATTTCAATTTGTGCTTCGATCATCGCTTGGCCTTATTCCTCGCGCGACAGCAGTTCGCGGTGGCGTACGTGAATATTTGACAGGTTGGCGCCGAAGTGCAGGTAAAGTTGTTGCGCCATGTAAACCGAACGATGTTGGCCTCCGGTGCATCCGATAGCCACCGTAACGTAGCTTCGATTACTTTCACTGTAGGATGGTAGCCAGCGCTCGACAAATGAACGAATGTCATCGAACAGCAGTCGCGTTGATTCCTGTTGGCTTAAAAAGTCGACTACGCCTTTATCGGTGCCGTTAAGCAGTCTCAACTCTTTAATCCAGTGGGGGTTTGGTAGCATTCGGACATCAAATACTAAGTCAGCGTCAGCGGGAATGCCTTTTTTGAATCCGAACGATTGAAACAGAATAGATAATTCACCTTTTTTAGCACCCAGTAGTCGCTGACGAATAGTGTCACGCAGCTCGTAAATGGTCATTTCGCTGGTATCGACCACAATAGATGCAACACCCAGTACGGGTTCTAGTAGCTCGCGCTCTTGGGCGATGGCGTCTGATAAGGTGGTGTGCTGATTGGTGAGTGGGTGACGGCGGCGTGTCTCGCTGTAGCGCGTAATAAGTATGGGATCTAGGGCGTCCAAATACAAAATACTGCCCTGCGTGCGCTCTGGGATAGTCGCTAAAATACTGTTTAAGTCGCCGGCTTTAGTCCAGGCATTGCGCGAGTCAATGCATACCGCGACACCTTTGAAATGTGCGAAGTGATCGCTCTCGATTTCTTGAAGAAGTTGCTCCAGAAGTCCAAGAGGCAGGTTGTCTATACAGTAAAAGCCTTCGTCTTCGAGCAGATGTAAAGCGGTACTTTTGCCCGAGCCCGAACGGCCGCTTATAATGACTAGGGGACAGTTGTTCACGCTTTTTCTTCCCATATTTGCAGTGTTTTGAGCAGCGCGTCGGCGGTGCGAGCGGCCCGGATATCACGGCAGAAATCAGCGTTTTGGAAGAATCCAGCCAAGGTTGCGAGAGTTGTGAGGTGCTCTTGCTCCTCATTCTCGGGCACTAACAAAGCGAAAACCAAGTCTACATCTCGGTCATCGGGTGAATCGAATTCAATGCCCTGACATAAGGTGAAAAACACGCCGATGATATCAGGTGCACCCTCGACGCGGGCGTGAGGAATGGCAATGCCCTGTCCTAATCCGGTGCTTCCAAGTTTTTCACGGGCCAGTAAACGATTGAATGTCGAGCGAGCGGTAATGTCGGGATAATCGTTCTGAATTCTGTCGGCAATTTCTTCAAACAGGCGTTTTTTGCTGGACAACGCAAGTTGGGTGTCCAGCCGGTGAGTGGATAATAAACGGGTAAGTATGCCAGACATTGGCCTATCAGTGCCCCCTGGCTTTCTGCTTGTGTTTAATTACCTGACGGTCCAGCTTGTCGGCCAGTAGATCAATTGCGGCATACATATCGTCCGCCTCAGAGGCGGCAAACAAGTCAGCGCCCGCGACGTGGATAAAGGCTTCGGCTTTTTGTGCCGCTTTCTCCAGAATGAGCGTTACGTCTATCTTCGTGATGTGGTCACTGTGGCGCTCGAGGCGCTCGAATTTATTGGCGACATAGTTGCGTAAGGCATCGGTAACGTCAACGTGATGTCCGCTTACAGTTAGTTGCATAAACTACTCCTTATTGAAATACCAACGGGGACGCGGCCCCAAATTCATACTACCTTAAACAAGGCGTTTGCGCTCGTTTGACGGGGGAATGTGCAAAATATCTCTGTACTTGGCGACGGTTCTGCGAGCGACTGTAATGCCCTCCGATGTCAGCAGGGTCACGATCTTTGAGTCGCTTAGCGGTTTTCTCGGACTCTCCTCAGAGACTAGACGTTTGATGATGGCCTGAATTGCAGTGGAGGAATGCTCGCTACCATCGTCATTACGCACGTGGCTCGAGAAAAAATATTTAAGCTCGAACACGCCGCGCGGGGTGTGCATGTACTTGTTGGTTGTTGCGCGTGATATTGTCGATTCATGCATTTCTACTTGTGCTGCGATTTCGCTTAAAATGAGCGGGCGCATCGCAATCTCGCCTTCTTCTAGAAAGCCTCGTTGGTGCTCAACAATTTTAGTCGCCACTTTCATTAGAGTTTCGTTGCGGCTGAGTAGGCTTTTTAGAAACCACCGTGCCTCTTGTAAGTTGTCGCGTAAGTAAGTGTTTTGATCACTATTGTCTGCCCGCTGAATCATGCTGGCGTAGGTGTCGTTGATACGCAGCTTCGGAGCGATATCTGGGTTAAGCTCGACCACCCAACGATGGTGCTTTTTGCTGACGAATACGTCTGGTATGGCGTATTCAGTCGATGCTGAAAAAAAAGTGTGGCCAGGGTTGGGGTCCAACGTTTGTATCAGACCGATGGCGGCTTTTAACTCGTCTTCACTAAGGCGAGCACGGCGCATAATTTGTTTGTAATCACCGGCACCGAATTGGCTGATGTAACGAGTCAGAAGAAGGTTGGCGGTATCGCGATTCGGGGTGTCGGGTGGCAGCTGTCGTAGCTGTAGTTGAAGGCATTCCTGAAGATCTTTTGCGAATACGCCTGTGGGCTCAAGCTGCTGCAAGCCATGTAATACGGCGACGACCTCCTCGAAATCGATATCGCCTTCATCGGCTACGACCTCGTAAATTTCTTCTAGATCTGCCGTCAATCTCCCGTTTTCATCAGTATAGTCAATTATGGTAACCGCAATCATGCGATCAATTTCTGACCAGTGCATCAAGTTTAATTGCCACAATAGATGCTCTTGTAAGGTCGTTTCAGCCGTGCCTTGCTGGGCGTAGTCGAACTCTAGTTCGTCATTATTTGGCGTTGGTGGAGGGCTTGAGGAAGATGGCAATAAATCGTCCCACTGGGTGTCGACAGGGAGTTCATCGGGAATGGATTGATCCCAGTCTTCTTGCCCACTCGACGTTTCGGCGGCCGTATGTTCAAGGTTGTCCATGGGGCCTTCGCCACTGCGAGCATCGGGTATCGCTGCGTCATCCGCGAATTCTTCCTCGAGTTCCAGCAGTGGATTGGATTCTATTGCTTGTTGAATTTCGAGCTGCAAATCTAGAGTGGAAAGCTGTAATAACTTGATGGCCTGCTGCAGCTGCGGGGTCATTGTTAACTGTTGACCGAGTTTTAGCTGTAAAGACTGCTTCATGCCAAAAATCCACTGTGATAGAGCGTAAGTGTAGCCTTATGGGTACATTAACGACAAGTGTTGGCGCGGTTTTTGCTTTGATTTATTGCTTGCTACAAGGTGAAGTGTTCGCCGAGGTAAATGTCTCGCACTCGTTGGTTGGATAGAACGTCATGGGCACCGCCTTCGGCAATGATATGGCCTTCACCCACAATATAAGCTGAACTGCAAAGATCGAGCGTTTCTCGCACGTTATGATCGGTTATCAGGACACCAATATTGCGCTTGGCGACGCTGCGCACGATATCCTTGATGTCATTCACTGAAATGGGATCAACGCCGGCAAAAGGCTCATCGAGAAGAATGAACTGTGGTTCCAGGGCCAAGGCTCTGGCGATTTCGACGCGCCGGCGTTCACCTCCGGATAGCGCTTGCCCTAAGGTATCTTGTACTGCATGTAAACGGAATTCATCGATAAGCTGATCGCATAAAAATGCTTTGGCCTTACCGCCTAATTCCCTACGTGTTTCTAGTATAGCCAAAATGTTGTCTCGTACGCTCAGGCGTCTAAACACCGATGCTTCTTGTGGCAAGTAGCCAAGGCCTGCCTGCGCACGCTGGTGCAGGGCGAGTGTGGTTAGATCGTGATCATCTATACTAATCGTGCCTGCGTCGGATGGCACAATGCCCACAATCATGTAAAAGCAGGTCGTCTTACCCGCTCCGTTGGGGCCTAAAAGCCCAACGATTTCGCCGCTGTTAACTTGAAGAGACACATCTTTTACGACGCTTCTGCCTTTGTAGGCTTTGGCCAGATGCTGTGCTTTTAATACGGCCATTAGGGGGTGTTACCTGAAGATGGGATGACGACTTCGATTCGGCTCTTCGGTTGATTGGCATCCTGACCCGCTTGAACGCGCTTTTCGTCGATGAAATATTCGATAAGAGGACCACTGATGACGGAATCACCGCGCTGGATACGAGCGTCTTGCTCAAGTATGACTTTGCGCGCGACTTGCTCGTAGCGAATGGTCTTGGCTTTAGCATCAATGGCAGGTTCTTCGCCTATCATAGGCTGTTCGAAAGTGGCGGGAGAGCCTGTCGCAATAATTTTGATCTGTTGGGCGTTTGCTTGATAAATTTCGAGCGAGCTAGCAGAAATCGTAATAGGGCCTTGTACGAGTACAACGTTGCCTAAGTAGCGAGTAATGCCCTCGAGCTCAGATCGTGTTGCTTGGTCGGCGCTAATCCGTATGGGATCATGTGCTGACTGCGCTAGACCCCAAGGGCTCAGTATTGCTAGTAGCAGGCCCAGAAATTTAAGGTTCAAGCGGAACATAAACAGAATTAACCTTGTGCATGAAGTGGAAGGACTGTTGTTTTAGATCGGCAGTCAGGCCTTCTGATTGAGTTGTGGCGCCATGATGCGTTAGTGTAACAAGCGCGTCGGTGTGCGCAACGTCTTTTACTAAGTCTAGGTTTAGACGTTCGGTTTTGAGCTGAATGTCGTTCGAGTCATGGTTTAGAACGACCTGACCCCGGAGTGTCACGGTTTGATTGTCTTCGTAAACCGTACCCTGCATCGCCCTAGCGGACCAGCTCTCGTTAATGGTCAAGGTTCTGGAGATGCTCGCTTTGGTCAGCTCTCCTCGTGTGTGTCCAGTGTAGTAGCGAATTTCCTCTGCACCCACGCTGTCTTTGGCCTGTCCGTTGGTGTCAAAACGCACAGTCTCGCTGTTTTTTAAATAGGTTTGCAACACGTCTCGTGGGGCTTCGGGGGTGACGTCACGCATATCAATGTCGTCGTAGAACTGCCACGCTATTGCCGCTGTAATGCAGAGGATAATGGTTTGAATGCGTTTGTTGCCCACTAAGCTTGTTGCTCTACGAGTTCGTCCCAAACGCCGAGTGATTTTAGCCAAGTTTCGGCTAACTCGCGAACCGCTCCAGCGCCCCCAGGCTTGTTGCTCTGCCAGTCGGCTACCGCTTTGATATCGTCGGACCCGTCGGCCACGGTTGCACCGAACCCTGCAACGATGATGGCTTTACGGTCGGGTAAGTCATCGCCCATGTAGGCGACTTGCTCAGTGGTTAAGTGAAGTCGTGCGCACAATTCTTGAAGCGCCGTCACTTTGTCTTCTCGGCCTTGAATAATATGTTCAATACCGAGCTCTCGTGCGCGACGGGCCACGATGTTAGATGTGCGCCCAGTGATAATGGCAACGTTAATGCCCGCTTGCTGCAAGAGCTTAATGCCCAGACCGTCCCGGATATTGAAGGTTTTGAGCTCTTCACCGTCATTGCCGTAATACAGACGGCCATCACTCAGTACGCCATCTACATCAAGCGCTAGGGCTTTTAAATCTTGGAATGGGGTCATGCAATGCCCTCGCGCAATAAATCCATTAAGTGAATGACGCCTCGTACCGAACAGCCCTCGGCGACGACTAGGGCCGAAATTTTGTTCTGCTCCATGATGTTAAGGGCCTCAGCGGCAAGATGATTAGCGCCAATGGTTTTGGCGCCGGTGGTCATGACCTCTCGGATGGGCGTCGATGTGATATCTAGCCCCTTGTCGAGTGTGCGGCGCAAGTCGCCGTCGGTAAATAGACCAAGCAAAACGTCATCTTGGTCGATCACTGTGGTCATGCCCAAACCTTTTTGACTGATTTCGAGCAGAGCATCTATGAGCTTGGTGCCGGAGTTAACTCTGGGTATCGCGCTGCCTTCACGCATTACGTCTGCGACTTTAAGCAAGAGTTTGCGACCTAATTTGCCGCCGGGGTGTGAGAACGCGAAATCCTCAGCAGTAAAACCTCGTGCTTCTAGCAGGGCAATGGCAAGTGCGTCACCCATGACTAAGGCGGTCGTGGTGCTGGAGGTTGGCGCTAGATCAAGTGGGCAGGCTTCGGTTTCGACACCTGTATTAAGGTGTGCATCGGAAGCTAGGGCAAGCGCTGACTCTGGCTTGCCTGTCATGGCTATTAGTGGTACTCCTAAACGCTTTAGTAAGGGCAGTAGCGTCAATATTTCGACCGCGGTACCGCTATTGGACAAAGCGACTACAACGTCTTGCGCTGTGATCATGCCCATATCTCCGTGGCTCGCTTCGCCTGGATGCACGAAATGTGCCGGGGTGCCGGTACTGGCTAGTGTCGCTGCAATTTTGCGAGCAATGTGACCCGACTTGCCCATTCCCGTAACGATAACTCGGCCTGTGCTAGCCAGCATTAGCTCGCAGGCTTTGGGGAACTGCTGGTCTAGTTTGTGCGCGAGGTTAGCAACAGCCTCGGCTTCCATTTGAAACGTTCGCTTGGCCGCCGTGATTGCGGCCATGGGATCTAAAGTCATTGTCAGCCCTTAACCTATCGTCAATGTAATTAGAGTGTAGTAGCAAAGACAACAAATTAGCAAAAAGGCTCCCCATTTGCGGCCTAAAATGGCGGGTGTATGGTGTGACTTGACCCGTCGGTATGCGAAAATCATGGCGACTCCCAGTAACAGTGTAAGCGCTGTCATGATGGGGTAGTCGCGGCTTATGGCATTGCTGTCTAGCGCGAGCGGTGCGATCAGTCCAGGTATGGGAAGAACCGCAAGCAAATTGAATAAGTTAGAGCCCAATACATTTCCCAAGGCAATCTCGGCATGACCTTTGCGCGCACTGATAATAGACGCGGCCAGCTCGGGTAGGCTGGTGCCAATAGCGATAATCGTTAGGCCTATAATTAATTCTGATATACCGAGTGTCTGGGCAACGTTCACCGCCCCCCAAACCAAGAGTCGCGAGCTGCCAATTAATAGCAGCGCGCCTCCAATAAATCTCAACCAGGGGTGCGAAGCACCGGGTTCAGTGAGATGCTCTTCAGTAACCTGTTGTCGTAAAACTTGGTCACGGGTTTCGTCACGAATCATTTTGGCTAGAATAACGACCAAGCAGGTCAGCAAGATAAGTCCGTCCAAACGGTTGAGGACGCCATCACTAAGTAACAATGCGCCCAAGAACGTTACGCCGATTAAAATGGGCATTTCGTTTTTCAAGTAGCTATCACGCAACAGCAGAGGCGCTGCGAGCAAGGTGGCACCAAGAACCAGACCAATATTGGCGATATTTGACCCTAGTGCATTGCCTACCGCTAGATTACCCGCACCGTCTAGGGCTGCTATAACGGAGACCACAATTTCAGGCGCCGAGGTGCCAATCGAGACGATGGTCATGCCTATAATAATTTGAGATACACCCATCTTTTTAGCGATAGATGCAGCGCCTTCGACAAATTGATCGGAACTCCAGATAAGTATTAGGAATCCAACCAATATGGCGGCAATGTTTACTAGCATAAAGAAATCGCCTGTAAGTAGCTGTTATAATGCCCGCAGCACACCCAACATCGGGTATACTCGCGCACCGTTGGCGCGCATTATACAGCCAACGTCAACCAAGCGAAGCCCTACCGTGTATTTGGTAGGCAAAGGAGTCGAAATGATTGCTCGAATGAGTGTTTTTTTGGTCGCGGTGAGCCTGGCGCTTGGCAGTCTAGGTTTGCGCGCCCAGACGCATGAGGATAATACTGCGGTCTTAGCCACCACTGCTTACGAGGCGGTATTTAATACCACTGAGCGCGTGATGGTAGTGCTGAAAACGGCCGACGATTCAACCGATGAGGGCTTGGCCCTGTATATCGCAGACCTGCGAGGCGTGATGGATGATGTGGTCGATTATCGTGGGTTTTCTAGAGCCGTGATGGGTAACTTTGCATCGAAGCGTTACTACATGTCGCTCTCTGACGAGGGGCGAGCGAATTTGCGAGAGCAGCTAGAAGCCTTTACTGAAGTCATGAGTACTAATTTAGTTGAGACTTACGCCAAAGGCCTAATCGCTTTTGCTCAAGCTGAGATAGAGGTCGTCAAGCCAGAAGATGAAGTCGTTGGCAGTATCGAGTCGGTCTATCAAAAAATTAAGCGTGCCAACGATGAGCCTTATCTGGTTGAATACAAAATGCGTCAAGCTAAAGACGGAAGCTGGCAGTTGGTGAACGTTATTATTGAGGACGTGAATTTGGGTGATATCTATCGCTCGCAATTTGATAGTTCGGCAAAGAGATTTGCGCGTGCCTTAAAGTGCGAGTCTGACGATTCAGCCTGTTTTGAGCAGGTGGTTCAAAGCGTTATTGATAACTGGGGTAAAGAGGGATAATTCTGTGGATGCGCAGACTTTAGAAGATATTGTGGCGGCGGGTCTGCCAGAGTGCGATGTGAGCGTTACTGAACAGGGTGGGCACTACACCATTCACGCGGTGGGCGCGCAGTTTGACGGTTTGCGAGCGGTTAAACGCCAGCAGTTGGTCTACGCTGTGGTTGCTGATTTGATCGCAGCTGGAACCATTCATGCGGTCAATATCCGCGCTAAAACTCCAGCGGAAGCTGAGGCGTGATAGTGCGCAAAGTAAACGGGGTTTGCATTGGATAAATTACTGATCCGTGGGGGCAAGGCGCTACACGGCGAGCTGAAAGTCTCGGGGGCAAAAAATGCCGCGCTTCCTATACTGGCTGCAACGCTGCTGTCCAGTGAGTCTGTCGTGGTGCGCAACTTGCCGCATTTGCATGACGTCACCACCATGTTGGAATTACTGGGCTGCCTGGGGGTGGAGGTCGTTATCGACGAGCGCTTGGGCGTAGAAGTCAATGCCAATACGATCACTAATTATCAAGCTGACTACGACTTAGTGAAAACCATGCGTGCCTCGATTTTAGTGTTAGGACCTTTGGTGGCTCGTTTCGGTGAAGCCCACGTATCTTTTCCAGGCGGTTGCGCTATTGGTAGTCGACCCGTTGATTTGCACTTAAAAGGTCTGGAGGCGATGGGTGCGACGATTGACGTTGACGGTGGCTATATTCACGCTCGCACGCAAGGTCGCTTGAAAGGCGCGCACATTGTTATGGAGACAGTGACGGTAGGTGGCACCGAAAATTTAATGATGGCGGCGGCTCTCGCGGAAGGCCGGACCGTGCTAGATAATGCAGCACGAGAGCCTGAAGTGGTGGATCTGGCAAATTTCTTAAACGCTATGGGAGCCAAAATTTCTGGACATGGCTCTGATCGAGTAGTTATCGAGGGCGTAGAACGTTTGGGGTATTGCGAATATTCGGTCATGCCCGACCGCATCGAGAGCGGCACTTACCTGGTTGCTGTAGCCGCAACCGGTGGCTCGATTACACTGCGGGGTGCAGAACCCGATTCCATGGATGTTATCTTGCAGAAGCTTGCGGATGCCGGTGCTGACATCCAGGTCGAAGGTGATGTTATCAAGCTTGATATGGCCGGGCGCAGGCCGAAGCCTGTGAGTTTAAAAACAGCGCCTTACCCGGGGTTTCCAACCGACATGCAGGCCCAGTTTACCGCCATGAATGCTGTGGCTGACGGGGTGTCGACGGTGGTTGAAACCGTGTTCGAAAACCGATTGATTCAAACCCACGAAATGAACCGTATGGGTGCGAAAATAAAAATTGAAGGTAATACTGCCGTCATCGAGGGTCAGCAGCAATTAGCCGGCGCGCCCGTTATGGCCAGTGACCTGAGGGCCTCGGCGAGCCTGGTAATTGCGGGCTTGGTAGCGCAAGGCGAAACTTTGGTAGATCGCATTTATCACATTGATCGTGGCTACGAGTGTATCGAAGAGCGCTTGCAACTCTTGGGCGCTGATATTCGCCGTTTACACAATTAACAAGGAAGTATCATGCTGACAATCGCGCTCACCAAGGGCCGAATACTGAAAGAGACTTTGCCATTGCTTGCACATGCCGGCATCGAGCCTTTGGAAGATGTGTACAGCAGTCGCAAACTAATTTTTCCAACGACTATGAACGGGGTGTCTCTGGTCATTATTCGCGGTACCGATGTGCCGACCTATGTTCGCTACGGTGCGGCGCAAGTGGGAGTGGTCGGTAAAGATATTTTGCTTGAACACGGTGCTGAGGGTGTTTACGAGCCGCTGGATCTCGGTATCGCTAAATGCCGGTTAATGACGGCCGCCGCTGTTGACGCTGAACCCGTCAATGGCAAGCTGCGAGTGGCTACAAAATTTGTGAATGTGGCGCGCAATTTTTATGCGGAGCGTGGGGTGCAGGTCGAATTAATTAAACTGTACGGAGCCATGGAATTGGCGCCTTTAATGAATCTGGCTGACGAGATCGTTGATATTGTAGATACAGGCAATACATTGCGCGCTAACGGTATGACGCCGAAAGAGGCGATCGCCGATATCAGCTCGCGTCTAATCGTAAACAAAGCGGCCATGCGTTCGCACCACGAACAAGTCAGTACTTTGATCGATCGCCTTAAAGAGGCCCTCACTAGAGATTTAATCGGTGACTAAAATTCGACAACTTACCACTACTGATGCCGAATTTGACAAGCAGCTGGCGTCGATCTGCGAGGCTCAAGGTGCCCTGAATCAGAACGTTATTGAGGTAACGGATGCCATTATTGCCAAAGTACGCGCTGAGGGTGATGCTGCACTTGTAGAGTTGACTCGGAAATTCGATGTTCGTGAAATTGAATCGGTCGAGGCCTTGTGGGTTTCTGCGGATGAGCTAAAAGCGGCAGTTGCTCGACTACCCGAGGGAGGCTACGAGCAGCTTGCTTTAGCTGCAGAGCGTATCGAGTGGTTCCACCAAAATCAAAAGCAAGACAGTTGGCGGGTAACAGATGCCTTGGGTAACACTTTTGGGCAGCGCGTGTTGCCGCTTGATTCCGTAGGCGTTTACGTGCCTGGCGGAAAGGCCTCGTATCCTTCTTCCGTGTTAATGAACACCATTCCTGCAAAAGTGGCCGGTGTCGATCGTATCGTCATGGTGTCACCATTTCCCCGAGGGGAAGTTAATGACTGGGTCTTAGCCGCAGCTCATTTGGCGGGCGTCGACGAGGTAATCACCATTGGCGGCGCGCAAGCGGTTGCTGCTTTGGCTTACGGAACCGACAGTATCAAAGCGGTTGATAAGATCGTGGGTCCAGGTAATGCCTATGTCGCTGCGGCAAAGCGAGCAGTATACGGTCAGGTGGGTATCGACATGATCGCTGGGCCATCAGAAGTGCTGATTATTACCGACGGTAGTGTTGATCCTGATTGGATTGCTATGGATATGTTTGCTCAGTGTGAGCACGACGAAATGGCTCAAGCTCTGGTTTTGTGCCCTGATGTCGCTTTTCTGGGGCAATTACAGGAAAGCATCGCTCGCCTGCTGCCGACAATGGAGCGCAAAGCCATTATTGCCGCTGCATTAGAGGGCCGCAGTGCTTTAATCGCGACACGGGATTTGGCTGATGCCGCCTCGGTCAGTAATCGTTTGGCGCCTGAGCATCTTGAGTTAGCGGTGTCGGATCCAGAGGCCTTACTAGACGATATTAAGCACGCGGGTGCTGTGTTTTTGGGCGCCTATGCGACGGAGTCACTGGGCGACTATTGCGCGGGGCCTAACCACGTATTGCCCACTTCTGGCACGGCCCGTTTCAGCTCGCCCCTTGGTGTATATGACTTTGAAAAGCGCTCATCGATTATTAAAGTCGCGGCTCTGGGTGGTCGGCGTCTGGCTGATTGCACCTCGGTACTGGCGCGAGCCGAAGGGTTGACTGCGCATGCGCAGAGCGCTGAGATGCGCTTTAAAAGAGACAGTGACCGCTAACCCTGAGATGCTTGTTTTAACGATCCAAGTACTACGTTTAAAGTGCTTGTCTTATCGCTCTCGTCCACTAGAGTCACGCTGACAATATCGCCTGGTCGCAACAAAGCGATGCGATGCATGGTAATGCGTCCATCGGTTACTGGTTCGTTGTTAATTGCGGTAATAATATCTCCGGGTTTTATGCCTGCGCGATCCGCTGGTCCATTCGCTACTGTCTGCGTCACTAGTAAGGCGCCGATATTGGGTCGACTGGTATCGGGGATAAAAGGTTGTACGCTGACACCCATCCAGCCGCGAATGACCTGGCCGTAATCAATGAGGTCCTGTGCTACAAAGGTCGCTAGATTAATGGGGATTGCGAGACTGATGCCGATCCCTGCGCTGGCATTGGCGGTGTTGCCGCCCGTGTAAATTAAAGAATTAATACCCAGTAGCTCACCTTTGGTATTGATCAGAGCGCCACCTGAGTTGCCCATATGAATTGTGGCGTCGGTTTGGATGTAATCTTCGTAGTAGGCACCGCCTTGAAACCCGTAGCGACCAAGGGCGGAAATAATACCTTGCGTCACTGAACTGCCGAACCCGAGAGGGTTTCCAATTGCGAGCACGACATCGCCCACATAGGCGGCGTTTGAGTCGCCAATAATGGCTGGGCTTAAGCGATCTAGATCGATTTTAAGAACCGCCAGGTCTGTGGCCGGGTCGGCCCCGAGTAACTCCGCTCGCGCGTTACGATTGTCATTGAGCAATACCTGTATGGCGTCTGCGTCGGCAATGACGTGGCGATTGGTCAGGATAATGCCGTCTTCCGAGAGTATTACGCCTGATCCTAGAGAACGCTCGACGCGTTGTTGATTATAGCCGCGATTGAGTTGGTTAAAACGATTGGTCCCCGGGGGAGTGGCCTCATTAACAACCTTTGCGGTGTAGATATTTACGACCGAGGGGGTCGCTTTTGCGACTGCTGTGGCGTAACTGGTGACTTGCTGACTGGGTTGCAGCACGGTGTCGCGCCAGCCGGTATGCTCGAGCACCAGTACTGCAATTGCGATGCCTGCTATTGAAGGCCACAGCCATTGTGACAAAATGCGTTGCATAGTTTTTTACCCAATGTAATACGCGTAGTATACGCAATCTAATGGGAGAGTTCATATGTCTGTCGAACGAGCTGTCGTAGTGGCTGCTTTGGATGAGTTGTTGAGCGCGAAATCGATTCGCGATTATTGTCCCAACGGGTTGCAAGTAGAAGGGCGATCGAATATTCAGCGCGTGGCAACCGCGGTTACAGCCTGTAAAGCGGCTATCGATGAGGCGATCGCTTGGCAGGCTGACTTACTGTTGGTGCATCACGGATACTTTTGGAAAGGTGAAGCCGAACCGGTGGTGGGTATGAAGCGCCAGCGCTTGGCCGCTCTTTTAAATGCCGATCTCAATATGATGGCGTACCACTTGCCTCTAGATTATCACCCTGAATTTGGCAATAACACCGCCTTGGGCCATTGTCTTCAGGAACATTTGCCACGGTTTCAACTGTGCCCAGGGAACCCTGAACAGCCAGTTTGGCAGGGTGTGTTCGAGAAGCCGTGTGATGTGCAGGCCCTACAGCGGGGGATCGAGCTTGCCGTGGGACGCTCTTGCGTATGGGTGGCCGCTGAAAACCCGAAAATTAAGCGATTTGGGTGGTGCACGGGTGGTGCTCAGGGCTTTATTGATCAGGCGGCACACCTAGGTTTAGACGCTTATATCAGCGGCGAGATCTCAGAAAAAACAACACACTCGGCACGCGAGGAGGGAGTGCATTACTTTGCCGCCGGTCATCACGCGACTGAACGCGGAGGTGTGCAAGCTTTGGGGCTTTGGTTGGAGCGAGAATTTGGGGTGAAGCATCGGTTTATCGACATTCAAAACCCGGCTTAATGTCGCTGCTCCTTGAAAGCTGGTGTGTCTAAACCGTAGCGTTCGTTCAGCATGCCGGGCTCGTCTGGCGATGATTTTGGTGCATAGTCCAAAGGGGCTTGCGTTTGGCCGGGGTCAAGGTCTCGGTTTTGGTCGGCCTCGATGGCTTGCGCAAGTGTCTGTGGTAATTGGTTTTGATCGCACAATGTTGCCGCGCCTTCAGATAAATGTTCGTACACTTTTCGGTAGTCTTGCGTTAGGTTTCCCACAAGCTCCGCAGTTTGCGCGAAATGTGTGTTTACACTGTGCTGATACTGCTCGTGTTTGTGCTTGAGCATGGTGACAGTTTCTTCTAGCTCCTGCTCGCGCGAGTCGTCGGCAGTGACGCCGCGTTGTCCAGTGAGCCAGCCGGCAAGAAATGCGACTGCTGCGATGAATAGGCCGGCAATTAATAGAGTTGCAGATGTTAGTTCGATCACGTAAATATCCTCTTCAGAAGTGCAGTATAGCCTGAATCTGTGCTCAGCTGAACGATTTATCGTGTGCATTACTTGCCACTTTTCATCTGGACCGCTAGAGTTCAGCGCGAAATTTAAAAGGTATATTTACAATGAGCGAGGCGGGTACAGGTCCTTTAGCGCGATATCAGCAACAGCTAGCATCGGGTGTGCTCATGCCTGATCAAGCTCAAGCTGAGGCAGCCGCCTTGCTAGATGACCTCTATCACCGCGTGTTGGCTAGAGCGCAGCGCAAGCCTCGGCTTTTTAGTTGGAAGTCCAATCGCGAGCCGGAAGTAGGGCTCTATTTTTGGGGAGGAGTCGGGCGGGGAAAAACCCACTTATTGGATCTTTTTACCGATGCGCTGCCATCTGAACTGGTGTTGCGGGTGCATTTTCACCGATTTATGTATCGGGTGCACAGTGATTTACGTAGCTTGCAGGGCGAGAAAAACCCCTTGCTAGCGGTCGCGAACGGCATCGCGGCTCAAGCTAAAGTGCTATGTTTTGACGAGTTTTTTGTTACTGATATCGGTGACGCAATGATCCTTGGGGGGCTAATGGAAGCTCTGTTCGAGCGGGGTATTACCCTTGTTGCTACCTCGAATATTGTGCCTAAAGACTTGTATAAAGATGGTTTGCAGCGGCAGAGGTTTTTGCCAGCGATAGCCATGCTGCAGAAGTATACTCGGGTGTTTAATTTGGACTCTGGCGTTGATTACAGGCTGCGCACCTTACAAACGTTGCCCTTGTATCACACTCCTCACGACGACGCTGCCACTCATGCGCTGCAAAGCATGTTTCAGTCCTTGGTGCCTCACGCTACTGTTGAAAGCTGTAGTATCGAGATAAATAACAGGCAGTTACAGGCGAAGGCGCTTGCTGATGACGTCGTCTGGTTTACCTTTGCTGCGCTGTGCGATGGGCCGAGGTCACAAAACGATTATATCGAACTGTCGCGTGTTTACCATACGGTGTTGCTGCAACAGGTGCCCATTTTTACTGGGGCTAACGACGATCAAGCTCGACGATTTATTAACCTCGTAGATGAGTTCTACGACCGCTCCGTAAAACTGATACTCAGTGCCGAGGCGTCTTTGTTAGAGCTTTATCAGGGGTCGCGTTTGAGTTTTGAGTTCGATAGAACCTATTCGCGACTGCAGGAAATGCAATCTGAAGAGTATTTAGCCAGCGCTCATAAAGCTTAGAGACTGCTGTGGGGCATCGTGCGGAGACGCTAGTTGTCGGTTCGGTTTCTTTTTAAGGTCGTCATGGCAAGGCCAAAAAACATGGGTCCTTGGGTGTTTTTGACGAAGCGCGAAAATGGTGAAAATACTGCTTGAAAACATAAGGTCGATTGAGTAGTATTCGCGCTCTTTAAATTTAGCCCTACAAGGCCAAGTCAACATGAAAACTTACAGTGCAAAAAGTGGCGAAGTAAACCAGGCATGGTTTGTTGTAGACGCCACCGATAAAACGCTTGGACGCTTGGCGAGCGAAATTGCTCACCGTTTGCGTGGCAAGCACAAGCCAGAATACACGGCCCACACCGATACAGGCGACTACATTGTGGTTGTTAATTGCGAGAAGGTTAAGGTTACAGGCGCAAAATCTACGGACAAGATGTATCATCACCACACAGGCTATCCTGGTGGTTTGAAGTCTTACTCGTTTGAAAAACTGATCGAGCGTGCTCCCGAGCGTGTTTTGCAACGTGCTGTCAAAGGTATGTTGCCTCGCAATCCATTAGGGCGGGCAATGTTCAAGAAGCTGAAAGTGTACGCGGGTAACGACCATCCCCATGCGGCACAGCAGCCTGAAACTCTAGAAATTTAAGGAAGCGCGACGATTATGGCAGCAGCTCAGTATTACGGCACAGGCCGACGCAAAACCTCTACGGCACGCGTATTTTTGACTCAAGGTGAAGGCGCAATTACTGTCAACGACCGCCCGCTTGATGTGTACTTTGGGCGTGAAGTGGCGCGTATGATCGTGCGTCAACCATTAGAGTTGGTTGAAATGGGCGATCGCTTCAATGTGAACGTGACCGTTGTTGGTGGTGGCAGTTTTGGCCAAGCGGGCGCGATTCGTCACGGCATTACTCGCGCTTTGATGGAATACGACGAGACCTTGCGTGGTGCTCTGCGTAAAGCGGGTTATGTAACGCGCGACGCACGTGAAGTTGAGCGTAAGAAAGTCGGTCTGCGTAAGGCACGTAAACGCCCTCAGTTCAGCAAGCGTTAAGATTTTTGTCCTATTTCAAAGAAGCCCGTGGCGCGATCCCCGGGCTTTTTTGCGTTTATGACTAACACTTTGTTTTGGATCACATTTATTCATAAAAAAAGTGTGCCAAATAGTGATTCGGCTTGTATCTCGCGGGCAAACTCTTTACCATTCCTTTCATTTTTGGGTAGGTGATTTTCTCGCGCGGATACGGGTGGGAGTATCGCCAAAATCAGTCGGGGTGGAGTACAACATGTCTGATGAAACGGTAAACACGGGTCGGCGTCGTTTTCTGACCACTGCAACCAGCGTCGTAGGCGTTGCAGGTGCAGTGGGTATAGCAACGCCGTTTTTGGGTTCTTGGCAACCTTCTGCAAAGGCGAAGGCTGCAGGTGCGCCGGTTAAGGCGGATGTCTCAAAGCTAGAGCCCGGCCAAATGATCGTGGTTGAGTGGCGTGGTAAACCCGTGTATGTGGTTAACCGAACGCAAGAAATGTTGGACAATCTGCCTAAGCTTAATGGCGATTTAAAAGATCCTGAGTCGGTGATTTCAAAGCAGCCGGCCTACATATCTGCTGTGGACCGGGCCCTTCGGTCAGAGCTGCTCGTGGTAGAGGGGCTGTGTACGCACCTTGGTTGCGCGCCGAAATATCGCCCTGAAGTTGGCGCTGCCGATTTGGGTGGTGATGCTTGGTTAGGCGGTTTCTTCTGTCCTTGTCACGGTTCCAAGTTTGACTTGGCAGGACGTGTTTATGCGGGCGTGCCTGCGTCCACTAACTTAGTGGTACCTCCTTATTCTTTTGAATCCGACCGGGTTCTCGTTATTGGTATCGATGCGGAGGCGGCGTAATGATTAATGCTTTAGTAGGTTTACGTGATTGGGTTGATGCCCGGCTTCCCATTGTGCGTGCTTGGAATACGCATATGGGGAAATACTATGCCCCCAAAAACTTCAATTTTTGGTATTTCTTCGGGTTCCTGTCGCTGGTCGTTCTTGTCAACCAACTGCTGACTGGCATTTGGTTGACCATGAGTTTTACCCCTAGCGCGGAAGGGGCTTTTGCCTCGGTTGAATACATCATGCGTGATGTCGAGTTTGGCTGGTTGATTCGCTATATGCATTCGACTGGAGCCTCGGCGTTCTTCGTGGTGGTTTACTTGCACATGTTCCGCGCCTTGTTGTACGGATCATACCAAAAGCCCCGAGAGTTGATTTGGATTTTTGGGATGCTGATCTTCGTTGTCTTGATGGCTGAGGCATTTGTGGGCTATGTATTGCCGTGGGGTCAGATGTCTTACTGGGGTGCACAGGTAATCATCTCGTTGTTTGGCGCGATTCCAGTGGTAGGTGAAGATCTGGTAACATGGATTCGCGGCGACTTCCTGATCTCGGGTATTACGCTGAACCGTTTCTTTGCTTTGCACGTTGTGGCTTTGCCGATTGTTCTACTGGCGCTTGTGGTATTGCACTTGTTGGCCCTGCATGAAGTGGGTTCCAACAACCCGGACGGCGTAGATATCAAGAAACACAAAGATGAAAATGGCGTGCCGCTGGACGGTATTGCGTTCCATCCCTATTACTCGGTTCACGATTTGCAGGGTTTGGGCGTGTTTTTGTTTATTTTCTGTGGCGTGATTTTTTTCATGCCAGAAATGGGGGGGTTCTTCCTAGAGTACGCCAACTTTGAAGAAGCTAATGCGCTGAAAACGCCCGCACACATTGCGCCGGTTTGGTATTTCACTCCATTTTATTCTGTTTTGCGTGCAGTACCCGACAAATTCTGGGGCTTTATCGCCTTCGCCGCCTCGGTTGCCATTCCGTTCTTGTTGCCTTGGTTGGACCGCTCGCCCGTGAAGAGTTGGCGCTATAAAGGTAACATTACCAAGGTGATGTTGGCTTTATTTGTGGCTTCATTCTTGATTTTGGGTGTGCTGGGTGTGAAAGCGCCAACCCCTGAACGTACTTTCTTAGCGCAAATTTGCTCGGTGTTTTACTTCTTGTTTTTCTTGGCGATGCCGATTTGGTCTTCTATGGATAAAACTAAGCCCGTACCCGAGCGTGTAACCATGGACGGTGGTCTAAGCGCCATGGGTGTACTTGGTGCTGCGGCAGTGATTGCTGTACTTACCGTGCTTCCACTAAAGGCGGTAGGCGCCGAGTCTGAGTATGCGTGCGGCAGCATACCCTGTGATGAAATCGCGGTAGATCACAGCGACAAAGCGTCGCTTCAAAGCGGTGCGCAGTTGTTCATGAACTACTGCTTTGGTTGTCACTCTTTACAGTACCAGCGCTACAACCGCGTGTCAGCTGATTTGGGTATTCCAGAAGATCTGTTCGCAGCGAATCTGAAGTTTGATACCGACGTTAAAATGGGCGCGCTCATGAACAATGCCATGGATAAAGATTTGGCAAAGCAATGGTTCGGTGCCACGCCTCCCGATTTGACCTTGATCTCGCGTGCGCGTCAGCCTGAGTGGTTATACACGTACTTGCGCACTTTTTACGCTGATTCCTCACGCCCTTATGGTGTGAACAATAAGGTCTTTAAAGATGTTGGTATGCCTCACGTCTTGATGGATCTTCAAGGTATGCAAGAGTGTGCGATGGGCCCTGGCCATGCTGCTAACGGTGGCGTGAAGCGCGATGCTTTGACGGGTGAAGATATCTTGGATGTGCCCTGCGGTCGTTTAGAAGTAAAACAAGCGGGAGCCATGTCTACCGCAGAATTCGACGCGGCGATCTATGACTTGGTGAACTTTTTATCTTACAGTGCAGATCCTGTCGCTGAGAAACGCCATCGTATTGGCTTGTTCACTTTAATGTTTATTGTTTTGTTCTTTGTGTTAGCGTGGTTACTGAACCGCGAATACTGGAAAGACGTTCACTAAACCATTTTGGGGCTGGTGCGCTCGTACCGGCCCTTGTTCCTACTGAGGGTAATACATGGGTATCGTTACAAAGCGGTCTTCGATGACTTTTTTCTCTGATAGCACTTGCCACTACAGCCACCGCGTTAGGATTGTTTTGGCTGAGAAGGGGGTTACCGTTGATTTGGTTGAAGTCGATGCGCAGCTGCCCCCGGCAGAGTTAGCCGATTTAAATCCCTACAATTCGTTGCCTACCTTGGTGGACCGCGAGCTGGTATTGTACGAATCGAAAGTGATGATGGAATATCTTGATGAGCGCTTTCCTCATCCGCCCCTGCTGCCCGTGTATCCGGTAGCGCGTGCAGAGAGTCGCTTGTACATGCATCGCATCGAGCGGGATTGGTGTACATTGGTCGACAAAATCGAAAATGGCTCAGAGCCAGCGAAGGCTAAAGCGGCTAAAGAGCTCGGCGACAGTTTTACAGGAATTGCGCCTATTTTCTCGGAAAAACCGTTCTTTATGAGCGACGAGTTTACCTTAGTGGATTGCTGTTTGGCGCCTATTTTGTGGCGTTTGCCCTCTTATGGTATCGATCTTAAAATGACTCGACAAACAAAGCCTTTGTTTACTTACATGGAATCGCTGTTTGACCGAGAGGCATTCCAAGAGTCGCTGTCGCCGCAAGAGCGCGAGATGCGCTAAGCCAATGAGCCGCAATACCATGACTTCGAGCAAGCCCTACTTCGTTAGGGCTTTGTATGATTGGATTGTCGATAATAATTGCACTCCCTATTTGTTAGTTGATGCCACGCGCACCGGTGTGGTTGTGCCACAAGATTATGTTAAAGATGGCAGCATTGTTCTGAATATCGCCCCTGGCGCTGTTGTTGAATTTAATATGCTTGATGATGCGGTGAGCTTTAATGCAAGATTTTCGGGGCAACCGATGGATGTATGGGTGCCTATGGGCGCGGTGCTGGGCATTTATGCCAAAGAGAACGGTCAGGGGATGATGTTTGATCCAGAGCCTCAGGCTCCAACGCCGAGCCCTGAGAGTAGAGGGGCAGACTCTTCGGCAGATAAGCCCAAAAAGCCTGCCCTAAAGGTTGTTAAGTAATTAATCGAGCCATTCAAAGACGCTAACCACGCGTTGCACCCCGCCAATGTCCGACACTGCATTGATGGCGCGCTCGCCTTCGACGCGATATGCAAGACCCATAAGATAGACGATGCCATTTTCGACCACGACGTCGATACGGTTACCCTCGATATCTTCCCGAGCCAGTAAAACAGTTTTTGCTTTTGTGGCGAGCAAGGTATCGCTTGATCGCGTTAAAAACGACGTGGGTGAAGCCAGTTCAAGTTCGTTGTAAATTCGCCGAACCTTTGGAATTTGCTTGACGATTTCGGCGGCTTTTTGTTTCAGGGCTTCGGTCGTCACTTGGCCGGTAATAAGTACGTAACCATTATAAACATCGACATCGATTTTTGCCTTGTTGAAAGCCTCATCGGAGGCATTAATATTCACAATGGCTTTTGTTTCGATAGAGCTGTCCTCTATCGCCTGGCCCATAGTTCTTGTTGTGGGGTCCTCTTTTATCGGCTCGGAACCCATGCTGGCGAGCATAGATCCGCAACCGCTAAGACATAAAAGTGAAGAGAGTGAAATAGCTTTAATTACTTTGCTCACAAGTTTTCGTCCATGCTGTTAAAAAATAAGGTGTGTTCGATGAGCTCGATAAGCCTGTGAATGCACATAACTTGAAGCTCAAATACGGTGCTCGCACGGTCGCCGCAAATGGTGATGCTGGCATCATTCCCGCTCATGAGGCTGCTGAGGTCGCCAAGTTCTTGATTGCACAAAATCACGACCGCCATGTCAATTTCGTGTGCCGTCTGAATGGCTCGCAATAGAGCCGTGTGCGACAACTGGCTGGCGATGCAAACTAAGGTATCCTCGGGCCGGCCTAGCGCTTTAATTTGGCGCGCGAATAAGTCGTTAGCCCCGCTGGTACCTATGACTCCGGTGGTAGTGCTACTTCCTTGCGCTAAGTTAACAGCTGGAAGCGCCGGGCGCTCGAGTTCAAATCGACTTATTAAATAAGTTGTCAGCAGTTGTGCTGCCGCGGCGTCTGGACCCAGGCCGCAGAGAATAAGCTTGCCGTCTCGCAATAGGGTCCCGGCCATTAGACTTCCCGCCGCTTCAATGGCGGGAGCTAACGAGTCTACCTGCTCGGTAACGCTTTGCAGCGTGTTGGCGAAATGATTAGCGATGAGGTCGTATTCGGTCATACCCTATTGTCACTTGCTTTTATTCTTCGGTAAAGGCGCTTTTTATCCAAAGCGGCGAGTCGTATAGATCGCGATACGCCATTACGTCGAATCGGCAGTAAGTATTTTGGTATTTAGGGTTTGCTTTTAGGAATGCCAGCGCGGTTTTGATAATGCGTGATTGTTTTTGTGCGGACACGGACCCCGCGGCAGAATAAAAGCGCGAGTTGCGTCGCTGCCGAACCTCAATGAATACTAAGGTTTCGCAATCGAGCATGATTAAGTCAATTTCACCATGATCACCCCTAAAATTCCGCTCGATGAGCTCGAGGCCCGCTTGTGTCAGAAATGTCTCCGCTGCCCGCTCGTAAATAAAGCCTTGATTCGTCATGCTGCACCTAAAAGTGCAAGACTGCTACAAGGCTTTGCGCTGGTCTCTATCGTATTTGAGCACTTTCCATTGTCGCTGCACAAAACCCTGCTTATCGATCCATAGTAAGCCAGTTTCGCCTCGGTAAAGAGAGCTAAGTGGCGCCTCGAGGTTGGCCAGTTGGCTAAGATTGTAGGCGTCTAAGCCCAAGGCCACTAAGCGTGCCAGTGCGGCCGAGGCAGGGATCTCGTTAGGAATAGGTGACAAGCTATTGATATCAACTGTTATGACCTTATCAAGGTCTTTGTGGTCTACCTGATGTGCTAAGTCGTTGGCGGCAGATAAGGTGTAAACGGGTAGATCTTCGGCAAAGTGAAAAGCCAATAAGGGCACAATCGATCGAGCTTCTTCGGGTGTGCTAGCCAACATAATTACTGCGTCAATATCTTCTCGGCGTCTGGTTTGAAGGTGCATTGATAAACCCGATAGTCGGCCCAAGGTTCTGCGACGCGCGGCACTGTCCGCTGCGCCTAAGGCTACACGAAGGCTGCTCTCGTAGTCTTCTTGGCCGCGAAAGGTGGCAGTAGCGACCTCAGTTCCTCCTAAATCTTGCCACCTGTTGCGAAGCGCCAATAAGGTTCTGGCGCCCCAGTCGGATTGTGGCCGTATGATCATAATTCGCCGCGCACCCGAGGCGAATACTGTATTAGCTAAATAGGTTGACTCGGCCTCGGGGCTAAGTGCAAGCTGGTAAAAGTGTTGTGTGGCGAAGCCGGTATCGCTTTGTTCTGGGGTGTTCAATGACACGATGCGTGCATTAGTCGATGAGCTTAGCGACTGCCAGGCTTCCACTCGGCTTTTCTCTAACGGTCCGATCATGCCGGTGTATTGGCCATTCTGAAGTCGTTGGAAGATCGACTGATCATCGTTTCTTTGAGTGTCGATGATATGCAAATCGGTCGTATTTTGACTGCTTAGGTGGCTAAAAATGATGCCGTCAAGAATGGCCTCGCCCGCAACTTTTAAACGCCCGGACAGCGGGAGTGCCACCAAAATCTTATTGTTGGCTAAGCGGTTTGTGGTGGGGGCGCAGAGGGCCTCTAGTGTGCTTCTTAGAGGGTCGCTACTGCCCCAGGCCTGGCATAAGCTAGCGCCCAAGTCTCTGCGGTTTAGGACCTCTGATTTGGCGATGCTGCTGAGTAGTGTTTGCGCTTGCTTACCAACCTGTTGGCTAATCTCGGTGGCTTGCTTGGTGTCTAAATAGTTCAGTGCTACTGCTACGGCCATCAGCCGCTCTGCTTGCGACTCGTCTTGTTTCGGGTCGAGCAGCAACTTGATGCCATAGCGCACAATATTTGAGTGATCTTGGTACAGCACAGCCTGCTGGTAAATTCGCTGTTCAATATCGGCCTTGGTTAGGCCCAGCATGTCGAGGTTTTGTCTGGCTAGGTGTTGATATCGCTTGATCGTTTCAGAATAGCTGCCAAATTTACTGTCGAGCTGCGCCTGCAATAACGTGCCGCGCAGCTGTTCGTTGCTGTTCAGCGCGGAATACTGGATTGTTTGGACTAGGCTTAATGCGTGGTAGTCTTGACCTGAGGCCAGAGCGAGTTCCGCTTGTGTCAGCGCTTGTCGCATGGCTTCAATTTCGGGTTCGGTTGGCGCAGGTAACTTCTCGGCAGCCTCTTGTCTGGGGCTTACAATTTGCTCGCGCGGCTTTACGTTGGGTTTGCTAGGTGTTTGGCCGCAGCTGGCGAGCAGTATACTCATGCCTACTAGAGTCAGTGATGTGAGCAGTGCATTGTGCTTCATGATATGGTTGACGCTTGGCCTCAGCTCGCCCTAATTAAGGAGCATATGGTGGATTCGGGTTTGTACATTGTAGCAACACCTATTGGACATTTGGATGATATCACGCTTCGCGCCTTAAGCATCTTGAAGGATGTGGAATTACTGGCTGCCGAGGACACTCGTCATACCCGTAAATTACTGCAATACCATGGAATAGAGCGTTCGGTGACAACGTATCATGAGCACTCGTCTACCGATGTAATGATCGAGAAGATTAAATCGATATGCGATGGTGGGGGGGCTTGCGCCTTGGTAAGCGATGCGGGGACCCCGTTAATTTCGGACCCTGGCTATCAGTTAGTTCGCGCCGCACAAGATGCGGGTGTTCGGGTGGTACCCATTCCTGGCCCCAGCGCAATCGTAGCAGCTGTTTCAGCCGCCGGCTTGCCCTCGGATCGCTTTTTGTTTGCGGGTTTTGGGCCGGCCAAAGACAGCGCTAGACGCACTTGGCTGGCGGGTTTTGCTTTTGAAGAGGCAACCTTGATCTTTTACGAAGCCCCACACCGTATCGTGGCGATGTTGGCTGATGCGATAGCCGTTTACGGTGCCGAACGTGAGGCTTGTATTTGTAGGGAGTTGACGAAGACGTTCGAAACTATTCGTCGTGGAACCTTAGGTGAGCTGGCCGACTTCGTGGCCCAAGATAGCAACCAGCAGCGCGGAGAATTCGTGGTGCTGGTGCGAGGCAGCGATCAGTCCGAAGCCGATTTTGGGGGGCGAGAGCAAGCGTTGTTGGGGCAGATTGCCGCCTACGCACCGCCTAAAATTGCTGCTGCGATGCTGGCCGAATACCTCGGATTAAAGAAAAAGCCCTTGTACGAATGGCTATTAGAGCGCAAGAATTCGGTTGATTGAGAGTCGCGTACAGGGTAATCTCGCGGCGAGTCGGTCAGGCGATCGCTGGAAGCTATTGCTTCTGGAGGAAAGTCCGGGCTCCATAGGGTAGAGTGCCAGGTAACGCCTGGGGGGCGCGAGCCTACGGAAAGTGCAACAGAAAGGAAACCGCCAGCCTTGGTTGGTAAGGGTGAAAAGGTGCGGTAAGAGCGCACCGCAAATCTGGTAACAGGTTTGGCGATGGTAAACCCCACTTGGAGCAAGACCAAATAGGAACTCAATAGCCGTGACCCGCGGTGAGTTCGGGTAGGTCGCTACAGGCTGATGGCGACATCAGTCGCAGAGGAATGATCGTCCACGACAGAACCCGGCTTATCGACCGACTCTTTTTATATTTTTTGGTAGTAAAAAATCTGATTTTTATTCTTTTTTTGGATTTCTCTTAAAGTAGAATGTAACCACTTAGCTTTAGGGTTGTGTTTATCGGTAGAAAATCCTAAGCATCAACTGCCTCGGCATCCTTTCTTACCCTAGCTTTAGGGTGCTAATTGACTGAAATAGCAACATTTTTTCAATTTTTGTCGCCTTGACAGCGGTGTTCCTGCACCTCTATAGTGTCGCAAAGTGGCGAAAAGTGGGTAAATCTGGTTTTTTGTGGATCTACCAAAACAAAAAGAGGCGATTTTCAGTGTTTAGAGGCGTGCATCACATAAATATGGATGCGAAAGGGCGATTGGCGATTCCCGCCAAACATCGCGAGCCTCTGCTCGGCCATTGTAATGGTGAGGTGGTTATTACCATTGATACTCAAGTTGCTTGTCTTGCGCTTTACCCTTTGCCCCAGTGGGAAGAAATTCAAGATCAGATTCAAGCTTTGCCCGCTTTAAAGCCGGCAGTTAAGCGTTTTCAGAGGCTCACTTTGGGTTATGCCACCGATTTGGAGATGGACGCGAGCGGCCGATTACTGCTGCCCGCTCCTTTGCGTGAGTACGCCAACCTTAGTAAAAAACTGGTACTGGTTGGGCAGGGAAACAAGCTAGAAATATGGTCAGAAAACTTGTGGTTGTCCGAGCGAGATAAAGCTTTGTTGGAATCTGGCGCTGATACTGAGCTGCCAGAAGAACTCATGTCACTAACACTGTAGGTGTCAGGATGCACGAGTCGGTATTGCTAGAAGAGTCGCTGCAAGGGCTAGTTGGTCCTTTGTCGGGACGCTATGTCGATGGCACTTTTGGTCGTGGCGGTCACACCCGAGCACTGCTTGCGCTTCTTAACGAAGATGCCACTGTGCTGGTCATGGATAAGGACCCGCAGGCTATCGAATGTGCCCAGGTCTTGGCCGCTGAAGATGCTCGGGTGTCTGTTTATCACGGTAGCTTTGCTGATTTGCCCGACGCTTTGTGCCAGTTAGATTGGCCCGGCGTTGATGGGATTTTGCTCGATTTGGGTGTCTCTAGCCCTCAGTTAGACCAAGATGAGCGTGGTTTTTCGTTTCAGCGCAATGGCCCTTTAGATATGCGCATGGACAACTCCGGCGGTCAAACAGTGGCCGACTATCTGCAAGGAGTAACTGAAGGCGACTTGGTGTCTGTGCTGCGAGAGTATGGCGAAGAGCGCTTTGCGCGCCGCATCGCGGGGGCCATTGTGCAAGCGCGCACTGAAAAGCCCATAACTACAACCTTAGGGCTGGCCGAGTTGGTCAAAGCTGCGCATCCACGTTGGGAAAAGCATAAGCACCCAGCCACTCGAACCTTCCAGGCATTAAGAATTGCAATTAATCGAGAGCTTGAAGATTTAGATGCCTTGCTGAGCGTGGTGGTGGGCTGCTTATTACCCGGAGGTCGCTTGGCGGTCATCAGCTTTCATTCTTTAGAAGACCGCAAAGTGAAGCAATTTATGCGTCAGGCTTCGCAGGGGCCAAAGGTGCCGCGGGGTGTTCCGGTTCAGGGCGATATCATGAAGGGCCCCTTGGCTTTGGTTGGTAAAGCTATAAAGCCCTCTGAGAGCGAGATACGAGTTAACGTGCGAGCGCGCAGTGCGGTGCTTCGAATTGCGGAGCACAGGCGATGAGCTTGCGACTTTGGCGAGTCATCTTGCTGGCACTTGCTGTTATGCTGAGTGGCTTTGCTGTGATTAGTGTGACTCAGCAAACTCGCAATGTGACCACTCAGCTTCAGGTGGCCGAGAGTCGCCAATGGTTCTTGCGCGACGAATCGAGCCGTCTGTTACTTGAGTTAAGCACTTATACGCGTATGGATCGTGTCGATCAAATCGGCGCCGATATGGGTATGGTTGCTGCATCGCCGACTCAAATACGGGTGGTGCCCAATGAATAAGGTTGGCGGTCAGGTCACGGTTGGTTCTTGGCGTTTCCGGCTATGCCTTGTTTTGTTAGTGGCTCTGGCCCTGATTTTGGTGGGCCGCTTGGCCATGCTGCAGGTTTTGGATGTAGAGCAAGGACAGCAGTTTCTGCAAGATCAGGGCGATGCGCGAACTGTGCGCTACGCCCAGATTCCAGCACATCGCGGAGCTATTTTAGATCGTAACGGACAGCCCTTGGCGGTGTCTACGCCGGTGCTGACCTTGTCGTTGAACCCACAACAGTTTGACATCTCGAACCTGGATGCCCTGGCTCGCTTGCTGGAGATAAGCCCAAAAGAGCTAAGGCAGCGTTTTCAGCAGTATCAAGACCGTCAATTTATGTATGTGAAAAAACAGGTTACGCCCGAGTTTGCGGCGCCTGTGTTAGCAAGTGGTATGTCTGGTATAACTGCTCAGCGCGATTATAAGCGATTTTATCCGGCGGCTGATCTTACCGCTCAACTGATTGGTTTGACCGGCGATAGCGATACTGGCCTCTCGGGTTTAGAGCTAGCCTTTGATGAAGTTCTGAGCGGAACGCCTGGGCGCAAAAAGTATATCAAAGACCGCTCAGGCAAGGCGGTGCGCGATATTGGTATCGAGTCAACTGCGTCTGATGGTCACGACGTGCGGCTCAGTATCGATTTGCGTCTGCAGTATGTTCAATACCGCGCGTTACAATCGGTGGTGGCAAAATCGAATGCACAAGCTGCTTCAGCCATTACCATCGACAGCCATACCGGTGAGGTTTTAGCGGTATCGAACTATCCCAGTTTTAACCCCAACGATCGCAGTACATTCTCGGCTAATGCTGCACGCAATCGAGTGTTCGTTGATCAGTATGAGCCTGGCTCGACTTTAAAAGCCCTGACAGCCGTAGCGGCTTTGGAGACGGGGCGTTATACCGCTGATACGGTCTTCGATACCAGTCCTGGCTGGATGGTTGTACAGGGTAAAACGTTTAAAGACCCAGTCAACTATGGTGAGCTGTCCTTAGCTGGCGTCTTGGCAAAATCAAGTCAGATTGGTACCACGAAAATGGCTTTGGATATCGGGCGAGACTCGTTGTTGCCGGTGTTGCAGCGTTTTGGTGTCGGGCAGCCATTGGGTACCGGGTTTCCTGGCGAAACATCGGGCATGTTGCCACAGCAGTCGCGCTGGAGTGATATCGAGCAAGCAACGCTGGCCTTTGGCTACGGTGTCACGGTCTCGCCAGCCCAGCTTGCATCGTTCTACGGCGCCATTGCGAATTATGGCCGTTTGCAGCCTCTGACATTGCTTGCCAATGCCGCCGAAAACCTACCGCCTGCGCAGCCGGTTACAACGCCCGCTATAGCCGCGGAATTGCGCAGTATGCTGGGTTCGGTTACCGCAAAAGGTGGGACTGGTCTTTTGGCGAACGTACCTGGTTTTAGTGTGGCGGGAAAAACGGGAACAGTACACAAAACCGGTGCCAGTGGTTACGACCGGACACGCTACATCGCCTGGTTTGCGGGTATGGCCCCAGCTGAAAATCCACGATTTGTTACCGTTGTCATGGTTAATGAACCCAAAGGTGAGTCGGTTGGTGGCGGTGCAATTGCAGCGCCAGTATTCGCGGACATGACTGCCGCTATGTTAAGAATTTTGGGTGAATCGCCGACCCAACAATCTTCTGTTATTCAACTAGCTGTTGCGAAATCCGATCAGTCGGAGGAGGCGACCGATGGCTGAGCGCTTATTTAGCTTGTCAGAATTGTGTGGTGACCTAGGTCACTGTCTGCGCGACGCGCAGGTTACGGATATCGTGACAGATAGTCGCGCCGTGTTGCCCGGTAGTTTGTTCGTTGCTGTGCCCGGACATGCGCGCAAAGGTGCGCATTTCGTAGCCGATGCCCTGGCTCGTGGTGCAAGTGCTATATTGGCCGACGAACCACTGGAGTCACCTGAACACATTGGTCTCGTTGTGGTGAGCGACGTGCGCGCTGCTCTGGGTATTGTCGCAATGCGTTTTTTTGGAACGGATAAGCACGAGCTCCGAACGATCGCGGTGACCGGCACTAATGGTAAAACTTCGACGGTTCGGTTGATCGCACAACTCCTAGAGGCACTTGATCAAGCGGCGGCTACGGTTGGAACACTCGGATTTCAGCTACCCGATAGCCTCAGAACTACCAAAAACACCACCCCTGACGTGGTCGAAACCCACCGCTTCTTAGCTTCAGCAATCGCCCATAAAGTGCGTTGGGCGGCACTTGAGGCCTCGTCGCACGGCTTGGTGCAAAATCGATTGGCGGGCCTAAATGTTACGACCGCGGCTATCACGAATATCACCCAAGATCATTTGGATTATCACGGTACTATGGAGGAGTATGTTGCCGCCAAAGCCAAAATTCTTAATCTACCGGGGCTGTGTAACGTAGTTCTGGATTTAGATAATCCCGCTGTGCGAGCGTTGCGTAAGCAGGTCCCCTTAAACGTGCAAGTGCTGGGCTTTAGCTTGGATGGCGCAACTGAAGCTGATGTGCAGGTTTCTGCCCTTTATCATGCCATGGGCACAGAGGCGACTTTACGCCTACGAGGACGTGAGTACCAATTAGAGTTGCCTTTGGTGGGTGAGTTCTACTTGCGTAATACCCTGTCGGCCTTGCTTATGTTGTGGGCCGAGGGCCTGCCGTTTGAAGATTTGGTTGCGGCCGCTGAGCGACTACAGGGTGTTGTGGGTCGGCTGCAGCGCGTTGAGCAAGACAGCGATGTTGCTGTCTATGTCGACTATGCGCATACGCCGGATGCAATAACGCGGGTACTGCAGGTGCTTAGGCCCACAGTCAAGAACGATTTATGGGTGGTGTTTGGCTGCGGCGGCGATCGTGACAAGGCCAAGCGCCCACTGATGGGCCAGGCCGCAATAGCAGGTGCCGATTGGGTAGTGTTGACCAGCGATAATCCCAGATCGGAAGCCGCTTCTGAAATACTGAAGGACATTCAAGCAGGATGTTCCAAAGCGCGTCTGGTGATCGAAGATCGCGCAGTTGCCATTGAAACGGCGATTTTGATGGCGCTACCAGGTGATACCTTGGTGATTGCTGGCAAAGGCCACGAGATCGAACAAATTATTGGCGATGTCGCGTATCCGTTTTCGGATGTGGATGTCGCACAGGCCGCTTTGGCGATGAGGAAATGCGCATGAAAACCAGCATTTCTTCTGACCAATTAGCATTTTTACTAGACGCTCAAACTCGCGGCGTAGTGGCGCAAATTAAGGGCTTAAGTTTTGACTCGCGTCATATTCAAGCAGGTGATCTGTTCGTAGCGCTTAAAAGCGACAAAGCTGATGGCCATGACTATGTTGAGGCGGCTAGCGCCAGCGGCGCCGTGGCGGTCTTAGTCGAGCAGTGGGTGCCCTTTGCGATAACACAAATTAAAGTCGAGGATTGTTTGTTGGCCCTAGCAGAATGGGCAAAAAGTGTACGCCAATCCTCCGCTGCGACCTTTGTGGGTATTACCGGAAGTGCTGGCAAGACCACCGTAAAGTCCATGGTTGCACATATTCTAAGCGCACAGGGAGCTACCCATGCGACGCAGGGCAATTACAACAACGAGATTGGTGTCCCGCTTACCTTGTTAGAATTGGGTACAGAGGATCAATTCGCGGTGGTGGAAATGGGAGCTCGTTTTAAAGGGGATATTGCTTATTTGTGTGCCCTAGTCGAGCCCAACATTCGCATCCTAACGGCTGTGCTCCCCGCCCACATCGAAACCTTTGGCTCGATTGATGTGATCGCCCAGGCTAAGGGCGAAATTTTTGATGGCATGAGGCCCTCAGATGTTGCCGTAATGCCCGGAGATTCGCCTCACTTAGGTGACTGGCAAAATCGAGCAGCAGGGAAAATTGTGACTTTTGGGTATTCCGATACCAATGATATTCGTGTCTTAGATGTGTCTGATCGTGGGTTTGCAGGTTTAAGTCTTTGCCTGGGGACCCCGGTAGGCGAATGGGAGGTCGTTTCAGGCTTGGTTGGCGCTCACAACGCCTGCAATATCGCAGCCAGTGTTGCGGCTTGTTTGGCCTGCGGCATGAAGTTAGAAGCGATTGTTACGCAAGTGGCGTCTATCGAAGCGGTGCAAGGCCGTCTTGCACGTATTGTTCTGTCCGGTGAAACCACCTTGGTGGACGACTCTTACAACGCAAGCCCAGAAGCTGTGCGCCAAGCCTTAGTGGCGCTGGAGCGCAGTGGGGGAAAACGCTTGGCAATACTAGGACCCATGGCCGAGTTAGGAGTAAGTAGCAGTGACTATCACCGCCAAACAGTGGAGCAAGCCTTGTCAGGAAATATAGATGAGGTTTGGCTGAGTGGTGCGGCTTGGCCAGCTGTTGATGATACGCGTTTGCGCTATTTTGCTGATACCCAAGCGGTTATAGATGAACTGAATAGCGTTCCGAAGTTCGATTGGATTTTAGTTAAGGCCTCACGCAGTGCCCAGCTGGATCGTGTTGTCGCTCATTTGCGGGCACTTGGAGATCTGGCATGTTAGTGTGGTTAAGCGAGTATTTAAGCCAATTCGACACCTCCTTTAGAGTGTTCGGCTACTTAACTTTGCGCAGCATACTGGCAGCTGGCACAGCGCTTGCCATTGCACTTATTTCAGGTCCAGCCACGATTCGCTACTTGCACCGTTTAAAAGTAGGCCAAGCAGTTCGCGATGACGGCCCACAAACACACTTAGTCAAAGCCGGCACACCCACCATGGGTGGCCTTTTAATTCTAACCTCGGTGGCGCTTAGCACCTTACTTTGGGGTGACCTGCAAAATCAGTACGTGTGGGTAACCCTGCTGGTGACCCTGGGTTTCGGCATTGTGGGCTGGGTCGATGACTACCGCAAAGTCGTCGAGCGCGATTCGCGTGGCTTACCCGCGCGCTGGAAGTATTTTTGGCAATCGGTGTTGGGTTTGGCAGCGGCCTATTATCTGTATGCATACTCGGGTCTTGATGCAATGACCGAACTTTATGTGCCCTTCCTTAAAGATTGGATTGTGCCTTTGGGTTGGTTCTCGATTGTGCTGACCTACTTTGTGATTGTGGGGGGCAGCAATGCCGTGAATTTAACCGATGGGCTGGATGGGCTGGCTATTTTGCCATCGGTCATGGTGGGCTCTGCTCTTGGAATTATTGCTTACTTGACCGGCCGCGTGGACTTTGCGGAGTACCTGTTAATCCCTTATGTTCCGGGCAGCGGAGAATTGGCGGTCTTTTGCGGTGCCATCGCGGGGGCAGGTCTTGGATTTTTATGGTTTAACACCTACCCAGCACAGGTGTTCATGGGCGACGTTGGTGCTTTAGCCTTGGGTGCTGCTTTGGGATGCGTGGCCGTTATTACTCGGCATGAGATCGTCTTCTTTATTATGGGCGGCATTTTCGTGCTGGAGACCGTGTCGGTCATTATTCAAGTTGCATCGTTCAAGTTGACCGGTAAACGCGTATTCCGAATGGCGCCCATTCATCATCATTACGAGTTGAAAGGTTGGCCAGAACCAAGAGTCATTGTGCGCTTTTGGATTATCACAGTCATGTTAGTTCTATTCGGTCTCGCGACCCTTAAGTTGAGGTAGACGCATGACCGTATCGACACGCCAGCAGCTTATCGCCAGTGACCAGCGCTACTTAGTAGTGGGTTTGGGCGAGACTGGTATGTCGGTTGTGAACCACTTACGCACTCTAGGCAAAACAGTGAGTGTTGTGGATACGCACAAGCAGCCACCCAATGCTGCATGGCTTAGCGATGCACACCCTGAGGTTCCCTTGTACAACGAGAGCGTACCGCAGGACTATTTTGATTCCAGTGTTACATGGGTGCTCAGCCCCGGTATTGCCCTGAGCGAGCCCATGGTGGTCGATGCGCAAGCAGAGGGCGCGGTGTTGGTGGGCGATTTGGACCTGTTCATGCAGGCAGCGAAAGCGCCGGTCATTGGTATTACGGGTTCAAACGGTAAATCGACAGTGACGACCCTAGTGGGTGAGATGCTGTCAGCAGCTGGTTTACGAGCAGCGGTCGGTGGTAATTTATCGCCTGCAGCGCTAACCCTTCTTGATGAAAACATCGAAGTTTATGTGCTCGAGATGTCCAGTTTTCAGCTAGAGCGGGCGAGCGCCCTAGGTTTGGATGTGGCAGTTGTCTTGAATGTGACCGCAGATCATATCGACCACCATGGTTCAATGGCCGCTTACCACGCGGCAAAACATCGCATTTTCAGAAAGGCCAAAACCGTTGTGGTGAACGACGATGATGTGCTGACGCAGCCTTTAGTCGATAGCACTGTACAAGTAGTTCGCTGCGGTTCTAAGGCCCATCGTGACGCAGAGTTTAAATTATTAGATGACGCCTTGTGGGCGGGTGTAAGTAAGATTATTGACGTGCCTGCGATTGCCCTGCCAGGGAGGCATAATCATCTTAATGCTTTGGTTGCCTGCGCTATTGTTGGGCGCTTCAACGTGTCTTTAGCCGATATGGCTCGCACCTTGCGCAGCTTTACAGGCTTGCCTCATCGTTGCCAGATCGTGCGAGAATTTGCCGGTGTGACCTACATCAATGACTCCAAAGCAACCAATGTTGGCGCTGCCTTGGCCGCCATTGAGGGTGTTGGACCAACTAGCCCCTTAATATTACTGGCCGGCGGACTCGGCAAAGGGCAGGATTTTAGTGCATTGGTGCCAGCTCTTAACCAGTTTACGCGCGCGGTGATTGTGTACGGTGAGGCAGCTGTCGAGCTAGCCGAGCTGCCCTTGTCCAGGCCGGCAATTCGCGTCGAAAACTTACAGCAGGCCTTAGATAAAGCCGTTGATTTAGCCTTGACTGGCGATACCGTGCTGTTGTCGCCTGCTTGCGCCAGTATGGATCAGTTTAAAAACTATCAAGATCGCGGTGACAGGTTTGCGGCTTTTGTTTTGTCACTAGCAGGAGGTTCGCATGAATAGCGTGGTGACCTCTAGCTCAACCTCTCGTTTGTTTGATCGGTGGCTAATTTCGTGTATTTGCGTGTTGTGTTGTGTGGGTTTGTTGGCCATTGCCAGCGCCTCGATCGACTTCGCAGAAACCACCTATGGCTGGGCCTGGTATCACGCAATGAAGCACGCCATGTACCTTTGCGTCGCGACTTTTGCTGCGGCCATTGTGTATCAAATCCCGCCGCGTTTCTGGGATGGGACATCGTGGATATGGTTGCTAGTAGCCATCGCTTTGCTGGTGGTCGTTCTTATTCCAGGTGTTGGGCGCGAAGTGAACGGCGCGCAACGTTGGATTCCGTTGTTGATTGTCAACTTACAACCCTCTGAAGTGGCAAAGGCGGCGCTTGTGCTATTTTTGGCGTCTTATCTGCGTCGCCGCGAAGACGAGGTCCGCGAAAGTTGGACGGGTTTTATCAAGCCGCTCGTCATTCTGGGCATTCTGAGCGTGTTGTTGCTATTAGAGCCCGATTTTGGAGCTACCGTTATCGTCTGCGGAACGGCCCTAGGCATGCTGTTTTTGGCGGGCGTACGTTTAATTCAGTTTACAATTGTTGCTCTTGGTTTGGCCTTAATTGGTGTGGGTATGGTGGTTCTAGCGCCGTATCGCTTGCAGCGTTTTTTGGCCTATCAAGACCCCTGGGCAGACCCATTTAATACAGGCTTCCAGCTTACTCAATCTTTAATTGCTTTTGGCCGCGGTGAGCTTTGGGGTGTCGGGCTTGGACAGTCTGTACAAAAATTGTTTTATTTGCCGGAAGCGCACACTGACTTTGTATTTTCGATTTGGGCTGAAGAAACGGGCTTTATCGGCTCAACTTGTCTGTTGTTGGTGTTCATTGCGTTAATTTCGCGTTTGCTTTGGTGGAGCCGTCGCGCCTTGGCAGTGCAGCGCACCTTCGAAAGTCACGTGTTTGCAGGCATTGCCTTTATGCTGTCTGGGCAGGTTTTTGTGAGTATGGGAATGAGCATGGGCTTGTTGCCGACCAAAGGTTTAACACTGCCGATGATCAGTTTTGGTGGAAGCTCGTTGATTGTAACCTTGTGTTTGTTGGCCATAGCTCTGCGCATGACTCGTGAGTGTGACAAGCCCGGACCGCGGAGGCCAAAGCCATGAAAAAGGCCCCATTGGTTATGATGATGGCAGGCGGCACCGGTGGTCATATCTTCCCGGCACTAGCCGTGGCAAAAGCGTTGCAGGCCAAAGGCTATCGGGTGACTTGGCTGGGTACGCAAGCTGGTTTAGAGGCTCGGATTGTGCCTGCCGCGGGTATTCATTTACATCACTTGGCGGTTAGAGGCTTGCGCGGCAAGTCGTTGTCGAGCATCCTCAGTGGCGCAGCTCGCCTAGTTTGGTCTATTGAACAAGCAACCTATTTAATGCTGCGTCTTCGGCCGGCATTGGTTGTAGGTATGGGTGGGTATGTTGCTGCCCCTGGCGGTGTGGCTGCCATGCTGATGGGTCGTCCACTGTTTATTCACGAACAAAATGCCGTAGCAGGCAGTACTAACCGTTGGTTGCGCCGTATTGCTTCGCGCATTTTTGCCGCGTTTGAAGGGGCGTTTAACGCCTCGGTTAAGGCTGAGGTGGTGGGCAATCCGGTACGAGCTGAAATTGCGGCGGTGGGTCAGCAACGACAAGCTTTCGACGGCCAGCGTGATTTACATGTGCTGGTTTTGGGCGGGTCTCAGGGTGCCTTAGCGATTAACCGAGTTATTCCGGATGCTGTAGCACAATTCGAGGCGACCGAGGCCGGCTACGGTTTGTCGGTGTGGCATCAGGTAGGGCAGGCACATATGTCGGATGTGGGCGCCCTGTATGCCGCTAAGGGTATTACCCATGTGCGTATCTCGCCGTTTATCGAAGATATGGCAGCCGCGTTTGCTTGGGCTGATGTCGTGGTGGCCCGTGCAGGTGCGCTGACATGTTCGGAGTTGTTGGCAGCGGCTTGCCCCGCGGCATTAGTACCACTGCCAATTGCTATAGATGACCATCAACGCAAGAACGCGCAGCACTTGGTAGCGGCCGGTGCGGCGATTGTGATCGAGCAAGATCAGTTGACGCCAAATGACTTGGCGAGTCAGTGGGCTGAATGGTTACGCCAGCCTGAGGTCTTGGCGGGTATGTCACGGGCTGCGAAGCGGGCGGCTAAGACAGATGCTACGGATCGCATTGTACAAGCCTGCGAGGAGGTGCTGCATGGCGCGTAATGTGCAAAGCTTTGCTGTCCCTGCCATGCGTCGTATTAAGCGCATCCACTTTATCGGTGTTGGTGGTTCAGGCATGAGCGGTATCGCCGAAGTGTTGGCGAACTTAGGTTATCAAGTGTCGGGCTCGGATATGCGCGAATCGGCGGTCACGGAACGTCTAGCAAGCGCCGGCGTCCAGGTCTTTATTGGGCATTCACCCGACCACATCAACAATGTCGATGTGGTAGTGACCTCGACCGCGGTGGCGGCTGATAACGTCGAGTATCGGGCAGCGCGCGAAGCGCGAATTCCAACCGTGCCGCGCGCTCAGATGTTGGCTGAGCTTATGCGCTATCGCCATGGTATTGCGGTAGCTGGAACGCATGGCAAAACCACAACGACCAGTATGATTGCCTCGGTATTTGCGGCTGCAGAGCTTGATCCCACCTACGTCATCGGTGGTCGGGTGAATCAATCCGGTAGTAACGCGAAACTGGGTGCCAGCCACTATTTGATTGCAGAGGCCGACGAAAGCGATGCCTCATTTTTGCATCTAACGCCAATGGTCTCGGTTGTGACCAATATCGAAGCTGACCACATGGATACCTATGGTGGTGATCTACAGCAGCTGCGTAAAACCTTTGTCGAGTTTTTGCATAACCTGCCGTTTTATGGGTCGGCGGTTTTGTGTCTTGATGATCCTGAAATTAAAGCACTGATTCCGCAGATTAACCGTTCGATTTTAACCTATGGTCAGAATTGTGAGGCGGATTACTGTGTTAGCAGCGTGCAACCCTCGGGCGCCGCTAGCAACTTTGAACTGCATACTCCGAATCATGGCGTGCTGGCTTTGCGGGTAAACTCTCCGGGCTTACACAACGTTCTTAACGCTGCAGCAACAGCGGCGGTAGCTCTAGATGAGGGCTTATCAGTTGCGGCAGTTCAAGAAGGTTTGGCTAACTTTGCGGGCGTAGGGCGACGGTTCGAGCAGTTGGGTTGCTTGCAGCACGCTCGCGGGCAGGCGGTTTTGGTTGATGACTACGGTCATCATCCCACAGAGGTCGAAGCGACCTTGAATTCCGCCGCACAAGTGTGGCCCCAAGCACGTATCGTAATGGTTTATCAACCTCATCGGTTCACGCGGACACGTGATCTTTACGATGACTTTGTAAGGGTCTTAAGTCGTTGCGACGTGCTGATTCTATTAGATGTGTATGCGGCCGGTGAGGCCGAAATCGCAGGCGCGGATAGTAAGTCGCTGGCTCGCAGTATCCGTCAGCGAGGTTTTGTGGACCCAATCTATGCCGTGGGTATTGATGAGGTGCCTGAAGTGTTGGCTTCTGTTCTTGCTGATGGCGATGTCCTTATTACTCAAGGCGCAGGCAACATTACCTCTTTGGCGCACAATTTGGTGCAAGTGAACTACGAGGGTCTTAAGCATGTTAGTTAAAGCCCTTGACCAATGTGTAGTCGCGGTACTAATGGGAGGCAACTCATCTGAGCGTGAGGTGTCGCTAATGAGTGGCGTTACGATAGTGGACAATTTAGTACCCGTGTGTGCGCAAGTGCGAGCGATTGACCCAGCGGACAGTAATTGGCTGGCGCACCTCGATGGCGTAGATTTTGTGTTTAATATTTTACATGGCGGAGCCGGTGAGAATGGCTCGGTACAGGGCCTGCTAGCGACTTTGGGTGTGCCCCAATCGGGTTCTGGTGTGTTGGGTGCAGCACTTGGTATGGATAAGTTGCGTAGCAAAGCCATTTGGCGAGATGCTGGTTTGCCCGTCGCGGAAGCCGCTGTTCTAACGTCCGACACCGATTTTGAAGCCGTTATTCAGACCTTGGGTGACGTTTTTGTAAAGCCCGCTTTCGAGGGCTCGAGTATCGGTATGAGCATTGCTAGCTCGGCAGAAGAGCTGGCCGAAGCCTACGCGAATGCCAGTGTATATCAAGGCCCCGTATTCGCCGAGCGTCGTATTGTAGGCGAAGAGTATACGGTGGCTATCTTGGGTGATCGCGCGTTGCCGGCCATTCGTTTGCAGGCGACCGAAACCTTTTATGACTACCACGCCAAGTACGTCTCGAACGATACGCAGTACTTTTGTCCTTGCGGGCTAAGCACCCAGCGCGAGGCCGAGCTAGCGGACTTAGCCCTTGCAGCTTTTAAAGCAATTGATTGCGCAGTTTGGGGTCGAGTCGACTTTATGGTGGACCAACAAGGGCAACCCTACATTCTTGAGGCTAACACTGTGCCGGGAATGACCTCGCACAGTTTAGTACCCATGGCGGCTAAAGCCGCTGGTTTGAGCTTACAAAACTTATTAAGCCAGATTATCGAGCTAAGTCTAGCTCGAGCTGAGGTGCACTTATGACTAAGGCGCAGCTCGTACAAAAATACTACACAACGATCGCGCAGGCCCGCCGCCTGGCTCAGTCACTGCCCTCGGTCGTGGCGTTTGCCTTGGTATTAGCTGGCGGCATGACAGTGCTAGTGAATATCTTGACCCAGCCGTTAGAGCGAGTGGTTATTGTGGGCGAAATTGGCGAGCTTCACCGCCAGGCGTTGCAAGGTTGGTTAGTTGAGAACGTGGCCGAAACTGCGGCCGCGTGGGAGCTAGAGCAAACCGAGACGCTGCTAGAAACGCTGCCGTGGATTCAGAGTGCGGCAGCCACGAGGGTGTGGCCAAATACTATGCGCTTGGAAATTAAGCCACATACGCCGGTTGCTTTGTGGGGCGATGGTTCTTTCTTGAACTCTGAGGGGCAGGTGTTTGAACCTGTGCCCGGCAGTGAAGGGTTGGTATTACCTAAGCTCTCGGGTGATTTGAATCAGCAGGCAGAACTTATGGATTTGTACCTACAACTGTCGGGTTTGCTTGGCAATCAAGCGCTACGACTCGATAGCCTAAGCATGGATTCATTGGGGCAACTAAGCGTGTTAATTCATAACGGCATCAGAGTAAACCTTGGGCGTCGAGCGCAACTGACGCGCTTTCAGCGATTTCTAGACTGGCATGAGCGCTACGGCGACATCAGTGACAATGCTTTGGTTGTTGATGTGCGTTATCGCAATGCGCTGGCCGTGGCAAATCCTAATCAAATACAAGTGCTTTCGGGTTTAGCGAGCCGAGACGGAAGGGGATATTAATATGGTGAGTCAGACACAAAACCGAATCATTGTGGGGCTCGATATTGGTACATCGAAAGTTGTAGCCTTAGTGGCTGAGATCGATGTCAATGGCGACATCGAAATCATTGGCATGGGGTCGCACCCATCGCGCGGCATGAAAAAGGGCGTGGTAGTCAATATCGAATCCACCGTTCAGTCGGTACAGCGCGCTATTGAAGAAGCGGAGTTAATGGCCGGTTGTCAGATTGACTCGGTGTACGTTGGTATTGCCGGCAGTCATGTGCGCAGCTTGAATTCCCATGGCATTGTGGCGATAAAAGACGGTGAAGTAATCGAGGCTGATCTGGAGCGCGTGCTGGACGCAGCCCAGGCGGTGGCAATTCCGGCGGACCAAAAAATTCTTCATATCTTACCGCAAGAATATGTGATCGATAACCAAGAAGGTATTCGCGAGCCCCTGGGTATGTCTGGTGTGCGTCTAGAAGCCAAAGTGCATTTGGTTACCTGCGCGGTGAATGCAGCACAAAACATCGAAAAGTGCATTAAGCGCTGCGGTTTAGATGTCGATGAAATTATTCTAGAGCAGGTCGCCTCTAGCTATTCGGTTTTGACCGACGACGAGCGTGAACTGGGTGTGTGCATGGTCGATATTGGTGGTGGTACCAGCGATATTGCAATCTTTACCGAAGGGTCAATTCGTCATACGGGCGTCATTCCTATTGCCGGCGATCAGGTTACCAACGACATCGCTATGGCATTGCGAACGCCGACGCAGCACGCCGAAGAAATCAAGATCAAGTACGCCTGCGCGTTGACTCAACTCGCGTCAGCGGACGAAACCATTAAGGTGCCTAGCGTGGGTGATCGCCCTCCTCGTGATTTGTCGCGTCAATCTCTCGCTGAGGTCGTCGAGCCTAGGTATGACGAGCTGTTCACTTTGGTGCAGGCGGAACTGCGTCGCAGCGGGTTTGAAGACCTGATACCGGCCGGTGTTGTGTTAACCGGCGGTACTTCAAAGATGGAAGGTGTGGTGGAGCTTGCTGAAGAGATCTTTCATATGCCAGTGCGCATTGGCACGCCCACGCGTGTTAAAGGCCTGACCGATATTGTTCGCAACCCTATTTATGCAACGGCGGTGGGTTTGTTGGAGTACGGTGCAGCACATTCGCGCCCAAGCAGAGGCAAAAGCGGTCGCAAACGTTCAGAGGGCCCGGGTTTGCTGGCCAAGTTGAAAGAGTGGATGCAATCAAATTTTTAAAAGTGCGGCTTAGACCGTTCTGTGGAGAAACGTCACTCACGTGACAGGAGAGAGGAAGTAGCTATGTTTGAACTTATTGATAACGTACCAGAATCAGCAGTCATTAAAGTCGTGGGTGTTGGCGGTGGTGGCGGTAATGCTGTGAAACACATGATTGCCAATCAAATCGAGGGGGTAGACTTTATCTGCGCCAATACCGATGCGCAGGCCTTGAACGATATCGATTCTAAAACTCGCTTACAGTTGGGTGGCGATATCACCAAAGGTTTGGGGGCTGGCGCTAACCCGATGGTGGGGCGTGACGCGGCACTCGCAGACCGAGACCGTATCGCTGAATCGATTCGCGGCGCCGATATGGTGTTTATCACCGCGGGCATGGGTGGTGGTACGGGCACCGGCGCTGCGCCAGTGGTTGCCGAAGTGGCGCGCGACCTAGGCATTTTGACCGTGGCTGTTGTGACCCGTCCTTTCTCGTTTGAAGGCAAAAAGCGCAACTCGATTGCCGCTCAAGGCTTAGCCGAGCTCGAGCAGTATGTGGATTCGTTAATTACCATTCCGAACGAGCGTTTGCTTGAGGTTTTGGGAAAAAATACCAGCTTATTGGATGCCTTCCGCGAAGCGAATGATGTACTCTTGGGCGCCGTGCAGGGCATTGCAGATTTGATTATTCGTCCTGGCATGATCAACGTCGATTTCGCCGATGTGAAGACGGTTATGTCAGAGATGGGTATGGCCATGATGGGTACCGGCCGTGCTAGCGGTGAAGACCGAGCGCGCGAAGCCGCCGAAAAAGCCATTCAAAGCCCACTCTTGGACGACATCGATTTGCGGGGAGCACGCGGCATTCTGGTGAACATTACCGCAGGTCTGGACCTGGCTTTGGGCGAGTTTTCGGATGTGGGTGACACCATTGAAGAGTTCGCGTCTGAAGATGCCACTGTCGTAGTGGGTACGGTAATCGACCCCGATATGCACGACGAAATTAAGGTCACTGTAGTGGCGACAGGATTAAATCGCATCGGTGAGGAGAAAAAACCGATTTCTGTTGTCAAACCCGTAAGCGTGGCTTCATCAGGTGAAGCTAAGCCGGATTACAGAGACTTCGATCGCCCAACGGTTAAGCGTCGTCAGGCGGAAGTAGAGGGAAATACAGCGCGTCAGCTGCCCGACCTTGATGCAGGTGGTGATTATTTTGATATCCCTGCGTTTTTGCGTCGCCAAGCGGATTAAGCGCTTATTAACCGCAGCAAGCGGTTAACACAAAAGGGTCAACGAGAAGATGATTAGACAACGCACATTGCGCAACCCGATTAAAGCAACGGGCATCGGCTTACACACAGGTGAAAAAGTGTACCTGGGTTTGTCGCCGGCCCCGATTGATAACGGCATTGTGTTTCGACGCGTTGATCTGTCTCCTCCTGTGGAAATACCCGCCAGAGCGCTTAACGTAGGTGATACCACTCTCTCTACCACCTTAATGGCTGATGGACAACGCGTCTCCACCGTTGAACATCTGCTTAGCGCCATGGCGGGTCTTGGCATCGATAATGCATTTATCGATGTCAGTGCCGCCGAAGTTCCGATTATGGACGGCAGTGCCGGCCCTTTTGTGTTTTTGATTCAATCGGCGGGCATTGAAGAACAGCCCGCCTTAAAACGCTTTATTCGCATCAAAAAAGAAGTGACGGTTACCGACGGTGAGAAAACCGCTACGTTTTTACCCTTTGATGGCTTTAAAGTGGCTTTTACCATCGATTTTGACCACCCCGTATTTCGCAATCGTAAAGCCAGCGCTGAAGTCGATTTCTCGAGCACCAGTTTTGTGAAAGAGATCTCTCGCGCTCGCACTTTTGGTTTCATGCACGAAATCGAGTACTTGCGCTCGCAAGGTTTGGCGCGTGGTGGCAGCGTCGATAATGCCATTGTAGTCGACGAATACCGTATTCTTAACGAAGACGGTTTACGCTACGATGACGAATTTGTGAAGCACAAAATTCTAGACGCCATTGGCGACTTGTATCTTTTGGGTTTTAGTTTGATTGGCGAGTTTCGTGCCCATAAATCGGGCCACGCGCTTAACAACCGCTTATTGCGCAGTTTGTTAGAGCAGGAAGACGCCTGGGAAATGGTGACCTTCGATGATCACGAGCGTGCGCCAATTTCCTACGCAACCTCATCGGCTCTGGCGGTTTAACTACTACCCGCATTTGTGACTTTTTGACGCCCAAGGTTGTCTTCTAACCTTGGAGTTTGTGCCAGTATTGTGGCATATTGTGCGCCTACTAGTCCTTTGGCGCAGCCTCTGCTAATGAGCTTAAAATTCCCCGTTAAACTTCCTTATCGTGCGATGAGCAACGACTGGCGACGCTGGTCAAAAACGCTGGCGTCGGCGCTATTGGTTGGTCTGCCGTTGGGTTTGAGCGCACAATCAGCAGAGGCGACTGAAGAGCTTGCGTCACGCGATGTCAGCGAGTGGAAATCCGAGCAATCGTTTGAGTCGCGCAATTGGTCGACGACGCTCGAGCTAAAGGCGCGCGCTACCATCAAGTCTTTGGCGACCAATATTGCTGCTTTGCCGAGTTTAATCGCGGGCCAAATGCCAGCGGCCACGCATCCACTGTACAAGCAGCAAAACCTTTATGAATTAGTTTGGTCGGCTTCGTGGCAGCAGGACGCACAAGGTGCCGGTGACTACACTACAGGGTTTTGGGTCGAGCTTGATTGCTCAGGCCTGCTTGAAGTCACCGATTCGCAAGCTCAGGTCGAGCACGGCTTGTCGAGCGAAACCACTACTAGCGCGAAACCTAAGCAGCAATGCCCCTGTGTGTTGGCGTCTTACCCGACACTAGTTCAGCTGAGCGATGACGCAGAAGCCCTGCGTCAGCCCGTTCCGACGGCGCAGACCTGGTACAACAACGGGCGTGTGATTGACCCGTCTGTGTATGCCGAGCAAACCTTATCTTAATCCTTGTTTACGCAGCAGCCCCGCGCAAGCGGTAAATTGAATAAACAAGGACACAGACAATGATTTTAAATGTAGTGAAAAAGGTTTTTGGCACGCGCAATGATCGCGAGTTAAAGCGTATTGGCAAGTTAGTTAACAAAATTAATGCCTTTGAAGAAACATTTACGGCGCTCAGCGATGAGGCGCTTGCGGCTAAGACAGTCGAGTTTAAAGATCGATTAGCGCAAGGCGAGCCGCTGAATGACGTGTTGCCAGAGGCCTACGCGTGCGTGCGCGAAGCGGGTAAGCGCACATTGGGCATGCGGCATTTCGATGTGCAAATGATTGGCGGTATAGCCCTGCACGAGGGCAAAATCGCTGAAATGCGTACCGGTGAAGGTAAAACTCTAGTGGCGACTCTGCCAGCTTACCTGAATGCCCTAACGGGCAGGGGCGTTCACCTAGTGACAGTGAACGACTATTTAGCCAATCGCGATGCTCACTGGATGGAGCCGCTGTATCGCTTTTTGGGCATGACCGTAGGTGTTATTAAATCGGGTCAAGCGACGGAACAAAAAAAACAGGCATATTCTGCGGACATTATCTACGGTACCAATAACGAGTTTGGTTTCGACTATTTGCGCGATAATATGGCTTTTGCCGTAGAGGACAAGCTGCAGCGCCAACTTAACTTCGCTATTGTGGACGAGGTCGATTCAATCTTAATCGACGAAGCGCGTACTCCTTTGATTATCTCTGGGGCATCGTCCGATAGCTCGGAATTGTACAAGCGTATTAACCGCTTCGTGCCTATGCTGAACCAAGGTGCCGAGGAAGTACCGGGTCACTACAGTATTGATGAGAAGCAGCGCTCCATCGAGTTGTCGGAGGAAGGTCACGAGTATGTAGAGGGGTTACTGATTAGTGAGGGCTTACTTGCTGAGGGAGAAAGCCTGTACGCTGCGACTAATTTGAACTTGCTGCACCATGTACATACGGCCCTAAAAGCTCACGTACTGTTCCATCGCGACGTCGAATACATCGTGCAAGGTGGACAAGTAGTGTTGATCGACGAGCACACTGGCAGAACCATGTCTGGGCGGCGTTTGTCGGAAGGTTTGCACCAAGCCATCGAGGCCAAAGAGGGCGTGCAAATTCAAAGCGAGAGTCAGACCTTAGCGTCGACGACTTTCCAGAATTACTTTCGTTTGTATAACACCCTGTCGGGTATGACGGGAACCGCCGATACCGAAGCTTTTGAGTTCCGCCAAATTTACGGCTTAGAAGTGCTGGTTATTCCCACCAATAAGCCGATGCAGCGTAAAGACCTGAATGATTTGGTGTATCTAACCCGCGAAGAAAAGTTTGATGCCATTGTGGCGGATGTCGAGTCGTGCATTGCGCAGGGCTCGCCCGTATTAGTGGGTACGGCCTCGGTAGAAACTTCAGAAGAACTATCGCAGCGCTTTAAGCAATCGAAAATCGAGCACAAAGTACTTAACGCCAAGTATCACGAACAAGAAGCTGAGATCATTGCCCAGGCCGGTCGTTCTGGCGTGGTGACCATTGCTACCAACATGGCGGGTCGCGGTACCGATATCGTATTGGGTGGTAATTTAGAGGCCGAGCTGGCCGCCGCAGGTGATATCAGCGAAGCCGACGCCGAACAAATTAAAGTGGCGTGGCAAGAGCGTCACGACGCCGTCTTAGCTGCGGGTGGGCTGCATATTCTGGGTACCGAACGCCACGAGTCGCGCCGTATCGATAACCAGCTGCGTGGTCGTGCCGGTCGGCAGGGCGACGCGGGTTTATCACGCTTTTATCTGTCGTTAGACGACAATCTGATGCGTATTTTTGCGTCGGATCGCGTTAAAGGCTTTATGCAGGCGCTGGGCATGGAAAAAGGTGAGCCCATCGAGCACCGTATGGTGACGAACGCCATCGAAAAAGCGCAGCGTAAAGTCGAAGGCCGCAACTTTGATATTCGTAAGCAGTTGCTCGAGTATGACGATGTGGCCAACGATCAGCGTCAGATCATTTATCAGCAGCGCAATGACTTGTTGGAAGAAGACGATATCTCGGAAACCATCACAGCCATTCGCGTCGATGTGGTGAACGACGCTATCGATGGCTTTATTCCGCCTATGAGTGTGGAAGAACAGTGGGATATCCCTGGTTTAGAAGCCCTGCTCGAAACAGATTTTGCCGTTCAACTCCCGGTACAGCAGTGGCTGGACGAAGATAGATCGGTGGATGAGGAAGTCATTCGTGAACGTGTCGTGCAGGCCATTCAAGCGGCTTATGACGACAAGGGCGAGCTTGTTGGTCCCGATATGCGACGCATCGAAAAACAGGTCATGCTACAAATTTTGGATCAGCTGTGGAAAGACCACTTGGCGACAATGGATCAGTTGCGGCAGGGCATTCACCTGCGTGCCTACGCACAGAAGAACCCCAAGCAAGAATACAAGCGTGAATCGTTTGAGTTGTTTCAAACGCTATTAAATAACCTAAAGTTTGAGGTCATCAAGTTCTTAAGCCATGTGCAGATTCAACGCCCTGACGAGGCCGAGCTAATCGAGCAGCGTCGTCGCGAGGAAGCGGCACGCGAAAAATTGGCGTTTGAGCATGCCCAAGCTGCCGCTATAGGAGACGAAGCTACCCCGCAAAGCCAAACGGGCGATGCCGCAGCACCCTTTGTGCGAGAAGAACGCAAAGTCGGGCGTAACGAACCCTGCCCCTGCGGTAGCGGAAAAAAATTCAAATCATGCCACGGGAAGCTCTAAGCCTATGACAACGATTCATCCGGTTGCGGGTGTGCGCATTGGTATTGCCAGTGCTGGGATTAAAAAAGTAGGCCGCAAAGATGTTGTGGTGTTTGAGTTGACCGAGGGTACTAGCACTGTTGGTGTATTCACTCGAAATGCATTTTGCGCAGCGCCCGTAATTGTCGCTAAAGAGAATCTTGCACGAACCCAGCCTAAATATCTGCTGGTGAATACCGGAAATGCCAACGCAGGTACCGGTTCGCCCGGTATTCAGGCCACGCAGGCCACTCTAGCCTGTTTAGCTGATGCTACAGGTTGCACGCCTAACCAAATCTTGCCTTTTTCGACAGGTGTCATTGGCGAGCCCTTGCCAGTAGCCAAAATTGAGGCGGCGCTTCCAGCCGTGCTTGCAGACCTTTCTGCGGACCATTGGTTGCTTGCCGCTGAAGGCATCATGACCACCGATACGCGCCCGAAAGTAGTCTCGCGTCAGGTCGAGTTCGGCGGTGAAAGCTTTGTTATTACGGGTGTGACCAAAGGCGCGGGCATGATTCGCCCCAATATGGCGACCATGTTGTCTTATGTGGCGACGGATTTGGCTGTTGATACAGCACTGCTGCAGCAAGCTCTGGTGCGGGCTGTAGAGCAGTCTTACCACCGCATCACTGTGGATGGCGATACCTCAACCAACGATGCCTGTACCTTAAGCGCGACGGCGCAGTCGACCTTGCCGCGCATTGAGTCAGATAACGAGCTCTACCAAGTTTTTTGCACGGCACTCGATGATGTGTTGCTGGAACTCGCACAAATGATGGTACGCGACGGTGAGGGTGCGACTAAGTTTTTTCAAATTGAAGTCAGTGGCGGTAAGACCGAGCAGGAATGCTTGGATGTGGCGTTCACTATTGCCGAGTCACCCTTGGTGAAAACGGCACTGTTTGCGTCGGACCCCAACTGGGGCCGTTTACTGGCCGCAATTGGTCGTGCCGGTGTGCAAGATCTGGTCATTGACGATGTGACCTTGCATTTGAATGATGTGTTAATCGCCGAACAGGGTCGCAGGGCCGATTCGTACACAGAGGAGCAGGGTGTGGCGGCCATGGCGCCGACCGATGTCGTGCTGCGAGTTAGCTTGAACCGGGGGGCTGCGCAGACCACGGTTTACACCACGGACTTTTCTTACGATTACGTGCGTATTAATGCCGAATACCGAACCTAAACCCACGCTGCACGTTGCGGTGGGGGTGATTTTACGCGATGGTGAGCTGTTTATCGCCAAGCGCCAAGGTGACCAACACTTGGCTGGCTTATGGGAGTTCCCGGGTGGCAAGGTAGAGTCTGGCGAGACGGTCTTAGATGCACTTAAGCGTGAGCTTCACGAAGAGTTGGGTATTGATGTGCTGCACGCAACGCCGCTTATTGAGCAGCGTCATGAATACGACATTCGCACGGTGGTGCTGGACTGCTGGGTCGTAACTGATTTTAGCGGTGAGGCTCACGGTAAAGAAGGGCAGCCGACCACGTGGGCTAAGGTTGAAGACTGTTCGACTATCTACCCAATGCCGGAGCCCAATGTGCACATACTAAATGCGCTGGTCGAGTATTTAGACCAAGTTCAGTAAGTGCTCGTGTAAGGCTTCCGCTTGCGTGTACAGTTTCTTTAAATCACCGCTGTTATCGACCACGTAGTCGGCTTTTGCCAGTCGATCACTTCGAGCAAGTTGCGCCGCCATAATGCGTTTGATTTGCGCTGGGTCGTTGTTGTCTCGTGCGCTGGCGCGCTGCACTTGTAAATCTTCAGGGACATCAACGACCACCACGTAATCGACCAGTGTTGCCTGGCTGCCCTCTAGCAGTAAAGGGGAGCTAAGTACTCGGTAGGGGCCCGCGGCGCGAGCTAGCTGATCTTGTATCTCTTGGCCGATTAGGGGGTGGGTGAGTTGCTCTAACCAGAGCCGCGCTTCTGGGTCCGCAAACACAATGCCGCGCAGTGCTGCGCGATCCAGCGACCCGTCTTCTAGCGCAAGCTCAGGCCCGAAGTGCTCGAAAATTGCATGAAGTGCTGGGCGACCGGGTTCGACAATCACGCGTGCCGCTAGGTCAGCATCGACAATGGTAATGCCTTTTTCGGATAAGTAATCGGTCAGCGCGGTTTTGCCGCTGCCAATACCCCCGGTAATGCCTATGGTTCGCACAGCGTTCCTTACATATAGGGTGAGAATGACGCGATGGTATCGCCAAAGACCATCGATAACCAGCCTGCAATGGCCAGGTAGGGGCCAAAGGGCATGGGTTGCTCTCGATTTAGACGCTTCGTTGCCATGAGCGTAATACCAATGATTGCGCCCACTGCCGATGACATTAGTATGATCATCGGCAGAGCTTGCCATCCCAGCAGTGCGCCCAAGGCGCCCAGCAGCTTGAAGTCGCCATAGCCCATGCCTTCTTTGCCGGTGGTTAGCTTAAATATCCAGTAAATGCTCCATAAAATGCCGTAACCAAACACCGCGCCCCACAGCGCGGATGGTAGGTCGGTGAACACACCGAAAGCGTTGGCCACCAAACCAAGCCACAACAAGGGTAGGGTGATGCCATCAGGAAGCAGCTGGGTTTCGGCGTCGATGACAGTAAGCGCTATTAAACACCAGGTCGCGACCAGCGCCAGCAGCAGCTCCCAGTCGTAAGTAAATTGCATCGCCACTACGACGCTTAGCACGCTGGTGACTAACTCGATAATCGGGTAGCGAATGCTAATGCTGGTGTCGCAGTTGGCGCACCTTCCGCGCAATAACAGCCAGCTCAGGATCGGGATATTTTGCCATGGCTTGATGCGGGTGTTACAGCTTGGGCAGGTCGAAGGGGGGTGCGATAAGCTTAGCGGCTCGTCCGTTTGTGTGGGCTCTAGCTCTAAAAAGGCCTCGCATTCGCTGCGCCACTGCTGCTGCATCATTTTGGGTAGCCGCAGAATAACCACATTTAAAAAGCTGCCGACCACGGCGCCAAGCACAAAGGCTAGGGGGTACCAAAGAGCTGGCTCGGCGGCGACTGTGTGTAAATCCATAGTAGTATCTTGGCAGTTAAACCACCGATCCTAACATAAAGATGGGCAGATACATCGCAACCATTAAGCCGCCGACCAGTACACCCAGTACGGCCATGATCATGGGCTCCATCAATGAGCTTAAGCTATCGACGGCGTTGTCGACTGCTTCTTCGTAGTGGTTGGCTACTTTATCCAACATTTCGTCCAGGGCACCCGATTCCTCACCGATACTGACCATCTGCAGCAACATATTGGGGAATAAGCCGCTGGACTTTATGGCTGCGTAAAGCGATGAACCGCCGGTTACGTCATCACGAATGCGCAGCACGGCTTTTTTGTAGACCGAGTTGCCCGCGGCACCCGCAGTAGATTCTAGTGCCTCGACTAAAGGTACGCCGGCCGCAAAGGTAGTAGAAAGGGTTCGGGAAAAACGCGCAATTACCGCGTCGTGAACTATGCCACCGACAATGGGTGCTTTAAGCGATATTTCATCCAGCCTGTCATTGAACGCAGGCGAGGTTTTTTTGGCGCGCTTGAATAGCACAACGCTAATGGCTATTGCTCCAAAAATAATCAGGTAGTAGTCCTGCGCGAAATAGGAAATATTCAGTACAAATAGCGTAAAAGCGGGTAATTCTGAGCCAAACCTTTGAAAGGTCTCGGCAAATTGGGGCACGACCTTGATCAGTAGCAAAGAGGTCACTGCAATGGCCACAATCACCACCGCAATGGGGTAGGTCATGGCCTTTTTAATTTTTGCTTTGAGCTGCTCGGTTTTTTCTTTATAGGTGGCCACGCGATCAAGCATGGTCTCTAAGGTACCGGAGTTTTCGCCTGAATTGACCAAAGAACAGAACAAGTCATCGAACTGGTCGCGGTGTTTTGCGAGTGCGCCTGCCAGGGCATTACCCGCGGCGACGTCGCCGCGAATGCTGTTAACTAACGAACGCATTCTGGGGTTTTCGATGCCGTCGGCCACAATCTCGAAACTTTGTATCAGCGGCACGCCCGCTTTCATCATGGTGGCAAGCTGGCGAGTGAACAGGGCAATATCGGCGGGCTTAATTTTTTTTCCGCCACCACCGAATAAAGGCTTTGCTTTTTTCTTAATGGATTTTACGTTAATGCCACGGCGACGAAGCTGTGCCTTGGCTAGGCTGACGGAAGTGGCTTCTAGCTCGCCATTGGTCTCTTTTCCGCGCTTATCGGTGCCAATCCAAACAAATTCAAAGGTTTTTGCTGCCATACCATCCTGACTCGTTAATCTACCGTGACTCGGTTAGCTTCTTCTAAGCTAATCAAGCCCTGTGCGACCTTCATTAAAGCCGAAGTGCGCAAGCTGTGAAAGCCTTCTTTGCGGGCTTCGTCGGCAATGACCATTGAATTGTGGCCTTCTAGAATCATTCGGGCAATAGTCGAGGTAATTTGCACGACTTCGTAGATGCCGGTTCGACCTTTATACCCATGATTGCAAGACTCGCAGCCCACCGCACGTTTAATGGTGGCGCCTTTTAGCATCTCTTTGGTAAATCCTAATTCCAGCAGGCTTTCTTCTGGCAATTCGTCGATGGGCTGTGCGCATTTTGAACACAAGCGCCGCGCTAAGCGCTGCGCAATAATTAGCGTGACCGCCGTGGCCACGTTAAACGACGGAACCCCCATATTTAGCAAGCGCGTGATGGTCTCGGCCGCACTGTTGGTGTGCAATGTCGATAGCACCAAGTGACCGGTTTGTGCCGCTTTAATCGAGATTTCGGCTGTTTCAAGGTCGCGGATCTCTCCCACCATAATTACGTCGGGGTCCTGGCGCAAAAACGAACGCAGCGCATCGGCAAAGTTCAGACCCACTTTTGGGTTAACTGGGACTTGGTTAATGCCATCTAGGTTGATCTCTACCGGGTCTTCCGCGGTCGAGATATTGCGTTCAGGCGTATTCAGGATACTCAGGCCCGTGTACAGCGATACCGTTTTACCCGAGCCGGTAGGTCCGGTCACTAGTATCATGCCTTGGGGCCTATCGAGGGCGTCCATGAACAGTTTTTTCTGGTGCGGTTCGTAGCCAAGCGCATCAATGCCGAGCGCCGCGCTGGCGGGGTCTAGAATACGCAGTACAATTTTTTCGCCAAACAGTGTCGGTAGCGTGTTCACCCGCATATCAATGGCGCGCGTTTTGGAAAGACGCATTTGAATGCGTCCGTCTTGTGGAACGCGCCGTTCAGAAATGTCCATTCTGGACATTACTTTTAATCTTGCCGCGAGACGCGGTGCCAGGGCTTTAGGTGGTTGGACCACCTCTTTCAGAATTCCGTCGGCACGAAATCGCACGCGATAGGTATGCTCGTAGGGCTCAAAATGAATATCGGAAGCCCCTGCTTTAATGGCGTCCAAAAGCACCTTGTTAACGAAACGAACGATGGGCGTGTCGTCCGCGTCCATGTTGATGTCGCCGTCGGCGCGATCGTTTTCGTCTATCGCTTCGACTTCTAACTCTTCAAACTGGCCACTCTCTAAATCGCCCAGTTGTTCGATGGCATCTTTGGACTCAGTCATAAGGGCAATGGCCGCCGACAGAGCTTTCTGGTCGACGATAATAGCTTCGGTATTGATGCCCGTGTGGAACTTAATTTCGTCTAGAGCTTGCAGGTTAGTCGGGTCAGCTAGAGCGATGAATAGGCGTTTGCCGCGTCTGTACAAGGGTAAGGCGTGGTGTTTTTGAATGAGCTTTATATCGACTAAGTGTTCGGGAAGCTGCGCGTTATCAAAGGCACGCAAGTCGATTAAGGGTACGCCAAATTCCGAGGCGGCGGCCGCGGCAATTCTGGCGCTATCTATTCCTGTTGCCTCGACCAAATGTTGCACAAAAGGCATGCGTGCAGCAGTAGCTTCTTTTTGCGACTCCATGGCTTGATCGACCGTAATAAGACCATCCATGATTAATCGGCCTGCTAATCCGCCAAGTCGCGCTTTGCTTGCTGTCGGTGATGTGGCTTGGTTCACGCCCGCTCCTGAAACAAAAATTAACTTAGCACTCTATTGTTTTGCCGAAATTATATGCTAACCTTGCGGTAATGCCTAAGTATTAACGTCTGTTAACACATACCGCATGTTGCCTTTTCTGTAGAAATTTGCAACTAAAACATATCAATTTATAGCTTTGCAAACTTGCTAACATAGGGTATAAATAAGGCATTCGGGTTTTCCGATGTCGTGCAAACAAACTGTCCAATGGGGATATGAATATGAAAAACATGAAGCAAGCTCGTCAGCAAGGCTTTACGCTGATCGAACTCATGATTGTAATTGCGATCGTGGGTATCCTGTCGGCAGTGGCTTTGCCGGCGTATCAGGATTACACCGTTCGCGCTAAGTTTTCGGAGATTCTAGCATTGGCTGGTGAAATGAAAACCAGCTACACCGAATATCAGGTAACCACTGGCGATGCCCCAAGTACCGTGTCTGATGCTGGTATACCCAGTGCGCCTGGCTCAATCTTAGTAGCTAGTGCTGCAATCACGGCAGATGCCATTGTGCTGACATTGCAAGCTACTTCTGATCTTGGCACGGAGTTTAATGGTGCGACTGTAAGCTTTACACCAACATTTGCTACTCCCAATGATAGTACCACGCAGATTACTGCGTGGACGTGCACCTCTAACGTGACTCAAAAGAACAAACTTCCATCCAACTGCCGCGGCGCGTAACAGACGAGGAATAGTTGGTGTTAGAAAACGAAAAGCCGCCCTAACAGGCGGCTTTTTGCATTTAGAGAGACGGTGTCATGAGAAAGTATTCGTTCGGTTTTACCCTCATCGAGCTCATGGTAGTTGTAGCCATCGTTGGTATATTGTCTGCAGTGGCTTTACCGGCTTACCAGGATTACGTAACGAGAGCGCGATTTTCTGAAGTACTTGCTATAGCAGGGGAAAAGAAGACTAACTACTCCGAGTTTTATAACGTGTACGGCCGAATCCCATCATTGCAAGAGGCTGGTATCAGAGCGACCTCTCATTCTCTGTTAATTACATCGGTCTCGATAGCGAATAATGCTTTGGTTTTTACGTTGGCTCACGGGCCCACAGGGTTTAATGACCCTATCATGCAAGGGGACGTTTTTTTTGCGCCGGTTTTTGAAGATGCCACTGTAGGTAAGCCTATCGTAGCTTGGATTTGCACCGCAACTCTCGTTAACAAAAGAGGTTTGCCCTCTAACTGTAGGGGCTTATAAAAAGATTGGAAACTGATATGCTAGACCAGCAGCTAGGATGCACAAAGGCGCCTCACCGGAATTCGCCGGGGCTGCTGTCATCTCATGATCAGAGGGCTCTATATAAGCGCCAACTAGTTTCTCCCCTTTTAAAACCTATTCAAGCAGAGGCTTTTAATTCGCGACGCATCCCATGCAAGACTGGCTCCGTATACCCACTCGGTTGCTCCTCGCCTTTGAACACCAACTCACACGCGGCTTTAAACGCAATAGAAGCATCAAAATCTTTCGCCATCGGTGTATAAAACGGATCAGACGCATTTTGGCTATCTACCACCGCAGCCATCCGCTTAAGAGTCTCTAGCACCTGCGCCTCGGTGTAAACGCCGTGATGCAACCAGTTCGCGATATGCTGGCTGGAAATACGCAGTGTGGCTCGGTCTTCCATTAAGCCTACGTTGTGAATGTCAGGCACTTTAGAGCAGCCCACACCCTGGTCGACCCAGCGGACCACGTAACCGAGTATACCCTGGCAGTTATTGTCGAGCTCGGCTTGCACTTGCTCGGCACTTAAGCCACTGCAGTCACCAATTGGAACCTCTAGGATGTCTTCGACTTTGGCAATGCCGCGCGAACGCAACTCTTCTTGTCGATCGAACACGTTCACGTCGTGGTAGTGAATAGCATGCAGTGTCGCAGCGGTAGGCGAGGGGACCCAAGCGGTCGTAGCACCAGACATCGGGTGGCCAATTTTTTGCTCAAGCATGGCACCCATGAGGTCGGGCATGGCCCACATACCCTTACCAATTTGTGCTTTGCCGGGTAAGCCGCAGGCTAGGCCAATATCGACGTTGCGGTCCTCGTAGGCTTTAATCCAAGTGCTGTTCTTCATTTCGCCTTTTGGCAGCATCGATCCTGCCAGCATGCTGGTGTGGATCTCGTCGCCGGTGCGGTCTAAGAACCCGGTGTTAATAAACACCAAGCGCTCTCTTGCCACTTCGATGCAAGCTTTTAAGTTAATGCTGGTGCGGCGCTCTTCGTCCATGATGCCGACTTTGACGGTATTGCGAGGCAGTGCGTAGGCGTCCTCAATGGCGGCGAACAGTCGGCAAGTGAAGTCAACTTCTTCTGGGCCGTGCATTTTGGGTTTTACGATGTAAATGCTGCCGGTACGCGAGTTCTGCAGTGCGCCGGTGCGTTTTAGATCGTGCATGCTGATTAGAATGGTGAATAGGCCGTCCATAATGCCCTCGGGCACTTCTTGGCCGTCTGCGGTCAAAATGGCCGGGTTGGTCATTAAGTGCCCAACGTTACGGACGAATAACAAGCTACGGCCATGCAATGTGAGCGGGCTGCCATCGGGTTGTGTGAAATGACGATCGCCATTTAAAGTGCGCTGAAGCGTTTGACCGCCTTTTTGGAACGACTCGGCCAAATCGCCTTTCATTAAGCCCAACCAGTTGTGGTAAACCAGAGCTTTGTCGTCGGCATCAACCGCGGCAACCGAGTCCTCGCAGTCTTGAATGGTGGTGATGGCGGCTTCTAAGCAAACGTCTTTGACACCTGCAGGGTCCGTTGCGCCAATGGAGTGGTTGCGGTCAATTTGAATTTCGATGTGCAAGCCGTTGTGTTTTAAGAGCACAGACGCGGGACTTTCGGCAGCGCCTGTGTAACCCACCAGCTGCGAGCGATCTTTTAAAAGACAAACGTTACCTTCCTGCAAAACGGCCGTCAGTTTCTCGCCGGCAATAGCATATTGTTTAACGTAAGCGTGTGAGCCGCTGGCGAGTGGGCAGTGTTTGTCCAAAAAGGCCTTGGCAAAGGCGATGACTTTATCGCCACGTATTGGGTTATACGCACCCGCCCGCTCGGCACCATTGTCTTCAGAGATAACGTCGGTGCCATAAAGAGCGTCGTACAAGCTGCCCCAGCGAGCATTGGTCGCATTCAGGGCATAGCGGGCGTTCATTACAGGAACCACCAGCTGAGGCCCTGCCATGGTGGCAATTTCTTCATCAACGTTTTCGGTCGTGATGCTGAAGTCTGAAGGTTCTGGCAGAAGGTATCCGATCTTATTTAAGAACTGAAGGTACTCAGTTTGGTTGTAAGGGGCAGGATTTGCTTTATGCCACTCGTCGATTTGCTTTTGAATTAACTCTCGCTTGGCTAGCAAGGCCTGATTTTCAGGCATGAACTTCGCGAGCACATCTGATGCTGTTTGCCAGAATTGGTCTGCGTTTATGCCTGTTCCATTAATGATTTCATTGCTGAGTAAGTCATCAAGTACGGTTGCAACCTGTAGGCCCGCACGATCTACACGCGTTGTCATAGTGAGTCCTGTCTGTCTTTTTAGTAATAACCAAAGTGTATGAAAGGGCTGTTAATTTAGCAAATCTATAGTTGTTATCGCAGCCATTTTTCTGGTGAATAAAGGTTACTGGGTTACTGGGTTACTGGGTTGTTGGGTGCGTCAGTAGGTTAAAGCTCGTGACTAGAATCGTGAGTCTACGCCAAGGACCAGCAACCTAGTGAGCTGTAACTGTGTTGATTACCTTGTCTTTGCGTAAGCCGGCAGGCCACCAAAAGCTGGACGTAATCGACCGAAAGCAATGCGCGAGTTTAATCCATGCCAAACAAATCGCGGGTGTACAACTTATTGTGCACGTCCGATAACATCTGGCAGCGACGGTTAGTAATGATTACATCAGAATCGCGTTTGACGTTGGTGAGGTTGGCGTAAACACGAGAGTTGAAAAAGGTGGGTTCGCGCAGATTTGGCTCATAGATAATTACATCGACACCCTTGCTTTTTAACCGCTTCATAACACCTTGAATGGCGGACTCGCGGAAATTGTCTGAACCTTGCTTCATAACCAATCGATAAATGCCCACGGTAGCGGGCTGACGCTTGAGAACATCATTTGCAATAAAGTCTTTGCGGGTAACGTTAGAGTCGATTATCGCTCTAATCATGTTCTGCGGTACTTGGTCGTAGTTCGCGAGTAACTGCTTAGAGTCTTTTGGTAAACAGTAGCCGCCGTAGCCAAACGAGGGGTTGTTGTAAAAATGACCGATGCGAGGGTCTAGGCAAACACCTTCGATGATATGCTTGGTATTCAGACCGTGCACCGCGGCATAAGTGTCTAGTTCGTTAAAGTACGCCACACGCATGGCTAGATATGTGTTCGCGAAAAGTTTTATCGCCTCGGCTTCAGTGCCATTGGTCAGTAATATTGGGATGTCGGTTTTCTTCGCGGCTTTGCTGAGCAGCTCTGCAAACCCACGTGCTTGGTCAGTTTGTGCGCCGACAATAATTCTAGAGGGGTATTCGTTGTCTGTTAAAGCCTGGCCCTCGCGCAAAAATTCGGGTGAAAACACAATACGATCAGTGGCCAATTTTTGGTTGAGCTGATCTGTGAAGCCCACAGGTACGGTCGATTTAATGACGATTAAGGCATTACTGTTGAATTGAAGCGCTTGTTCGCACACCAACGATACGCTGTCGGTATCAAAAAAATTGGTGTCGGGGTCGTAGTTGGTCGGGGTTGCAACGATGACATAGTCAGCAGTTTCAACCGACCCAGCAAGGCTAGTGTTAGCCTGCAGGTTAAGCGCTTCGGTGTCTAGCGCGCGTTGAATGTCTAAATCGAGAATAGGGGAGCGCTTGTCGTGAATCGCATTTATGCGCTCTTGCGAAATGTCGACCACTTGTACTTGGTGGTGTCGTGCTAACAATACGGCGAGTGAAAACCCGACATAACCTGCGCCGACGATCGTGATTGATGTCATGATTTTTATGTCCAAGCCTGTATTTGCTTGGACTATAAAAGCCCGGTGTGGCTTTGCTATGACCGTTTCATGGCATTTCGGTCACAGTTTTGTGTCGTTATTTTGACGCAAGCTCGGGCGCAGGCAGGCTACGCGCCGTCTCAGCAATAAGCCGCCGCAACCATTGGTTGCCGGGGTTGTGCTGTAGAAGAGGGCTCCAGGCCATCTTTAATTCTAAAGGCGGGATTTTAAGAGGCGGCTGCCGCAAGACGACGCGAGGGTTGTTGGACTTTAACAGCGCCGCTCGCGTCGGCAGGGTCACAATTAAATCGTTCTGCTCCGCTAAAGTCATAGCGGCTTGGTAGTGGCGCGTAAATACCCGAATTTGTCGTTTTTTACCCAGCCTTGCTAAGGCTGAATCTACCCACCCCAAGCGCTGCACATCGTCGGGGTTTACGCCCACACCCACACCCATGCCGGTTTTACTGACCCAAATGTGGTTGGCTTTTAAATAGTTGTCTAGGCTGAAATCATCAAGCACGGGATTGTTGGGGCTTAGCAGACAGGAAAACGAGTCGTCCCATAAATGGGTTTGGTGAAACGACTGCGGCATGGCGTCAAAGCGGTTGATCACCATATCGACTTTACCCCGCTCGACGTCTAAAAAGCTGACATCACTGGGGGTCATAATGTCCAGCGTGATCAAGGGCGCCAGTTCTCGCAACTGTGACAGCACGTGCGGTAATAGGGTCGATTCCGCGTAGTCACTGGCCATAATACGAAACACGCGGTTATGAGTTGCAGGATTAAAATCGCCTCGTGTTTGCACCGCTCGATCAATATTGGTCAGCACTTCGCGGATAATGGGCTCGAGTTCCAGTGCGCGCTCAGTCGGTGCCATGCCCTCGCTGGTGCGTACCAAAAGAGGGTCGCCAAATAAATCGCGCAGGCGCTTTAGGCCATTGCTCATGGCCGGTTGGCTTAGACTTAACTGGTTGGCTGCTTGCGTGACATTGCGCTCGCGCAGCAGGACATCAAGATACACCAAAAGATTTAAGTCAATGCGATTCAGATTCATGGTGATTGTTGCAGCCTATATAAATAGTAAAATCAATTGGTTCTTTCGTTGCTGACGATGTATTCACGTTATGAATGACCGCCATTAAAACGATAGTCTATGCAAATTACCTTGTTTTGGCGATGCTTTCCATCGACTTTGGTCGACTCGCATTGAGATGTTAACACTGAAAACTCAGGCCAATCGCGCTACAATTTAAGGGTATTTGATTAAGCGCACTCAGGTGCGACTTCAGGAGAGCATATGGACAATTACCGCGCCCCCGTAGAAGACATGCAATTTGTGATTGACGAGGTATTGAGCCTAGAGAGTCGCTTAGCAGGCTTGCCGGTATACGCAGATAAAGGGGTTGGCGCCGATCTAACGCTTGCCGTTTTAGATGAGGCGGCCAAGCTAGCGAATGATGTAATAGCACCGACTCGCCGTATTGGTGATTTGGAGCCTGCACGGTGCCAAGACAAGCGCGTGATTTGCTCGCCCGGACATGAAGAGGCATTGCGCCAACTGGGTGAAGCGGGTTGGACTGGCATTGCGGCAAGCGAAGACTTTGGCGGTCAAGGCTTGCCTGAGGTGTATGGCACCGCGACTTCAGAAATGTGGAACGGCGCTAACATGGCGTTTGCTCTAGCGCCTTTTTTAAGCTCGGGCGCAGCGCTGGCCATTACCGCCCACGGAACCGACGAGCAAAAAGCGCTGTACGCGGCCAAAATTAATTCGGGCGAGTGGTCGGGTACCATGAATTTGACCGAGTCAGGCGCGGGGTCCGACCTTGGGCCTTTGAAAACGCGTGCGGTTCCCGAGGGCAATCATTACCGTATTTACGGTCAAAAAATCTACATCACGTGGGGTGATCACGAGGCTACCGACAACATCGTTCACTTAGTGCTAGCGCGCTTACCCAATGCCCCCGAAGGCTCGAAAGGTATTTCTTTATTTATTGTGCCCAAGTATTTAGTGAATGAAGACGGTAGTTTGGGCGCGCGCAACGACGTGTACCCCGTATCGGTCGAGCACAAGCTGGGTATTCACGCCAGCCCAACCTGTGTGATGGCCTACGGTGACACCGAGGGCGCTATAGGCTATTTAGTTGGTCGCGAAAACGAAGGCCTGCGCTGCATGTTTACCATGATGAACGAAGCGCGTTTAAAGGTGGGTCTGCAGGGCTTGGGCGCTGCAGAAGGCGCCTTCCAATTAGCTAAGGCCTATGCTCGCGAACGAGTGCAAGCGGGTGTGGCGATTATCGAGCACCCCGATGTTAAACGCATGTTGCTAACTATGCGCTCGGGGTGCGAGGCCATGCGTGCCTTATCTTACAGCGAAGCTGTGACGATGGATTTGGCGCATAGCGGTCTAGAGTCAGATCGTGCACTTGCGCAAGCGCGCATCGACTTAATGATACCCGTGATTAAAGGGTGGTTAACGACCTTTGGCGAAGAGATTACTTCGCTAGGTGTGCAGGTCCATGGAGGTATGGGTTACGTCGAAGAGACGGGCGCAGCGCAGTATTTCCGTGATGTGCGTATCACATCAATTTACGAAGGTACGAACGGTATTCAAGCCGCCGACCTGGTGAACCGAAAATTAGGTCGCGATGGCGGCGCAACCATGGAGTTGGTACAAACCGAAATTGCCGGAACTATCGCTGATTTACTGGCGAGCGACCGCGAGGCATTAAAACGTATGGGACAGGCCTTAAAAGTCGCCTTGGCCGCGCAGGTTCGTGCGACCGAATGGCTGCTGCAGCAGCTGCACTCGAATAAGCCCGCCGCGATGGGTGGATCGTTTGAATATATGATGATGACGGGTTATCTGTTTGGTGGTTGGCAGCTGGTGTGCGGTGCGATGGTAGCGCAACGCGCTGTTGCTGCCGGATCGGATCGTGAGTTTTATCGACACAAACTGGCAACCGCCGAGTTTTACTGCGAGCAGATACTGCCCCGATGCTTGGCAGCGGAGCGGTCTGTGTTAAGCTCGGCCGACACTTTAGTAGATTACCCTGTCGACTGGATCTAATCATGGAACGCGATTTTACCACGCCTGATTTGTGCGATGACTTTCCAGAATCACGAGTCTTGTACGCGCAGTTTCGCTCTTTTGGGCGCAATTCTAGCTTTTGCGGACAGGCAGTTACCGTAAAGTGTTTCGAGGACAATTCCTTGGTCAAAGCGCTGGTGCAAGAACCGGGCAATGGCAAAGTTATTGTCGTTGACGGCGGTGCATCTTTACGCCGCGCTTTGTTGGGCGATCAGCTGGCCGAAAAAGCCTGCCTTAATGGGTGGATGGGCGTGGTCATAAACGGCGCGGTGCGTGACGTCGAGATATTGGCCACCTTACCCCTAGGTATTTTTGCCTTGGGTGCCATTCCAGTAAAAACCGATAAGCGCGATGTGGGCTTGCGCGGTGTCGCGGTCGACGTTGGAGGCACCACGATCAACGAGGGCGATTGGATCTACGCCGACGCCTCGGGAGTCGTCGTCAGCAGTACGAACCTGCTGGCGCCTTAAGTTACTCGGCGGCTAAACGCATAGACAAATCCAGCGCTTTGCAGTGTTTGGTGAGTGCACCAATCGAAATGTAATCAACCCCTGTTTCGGCATAAGGCACCAGTGTCTCGCTGGTCACATTGCCCGATATTTCCAGTTCAACTCGACCTGCGGTTAAAGCCACTGCTTCACGCATGCCAGCCAAACTGAAGTTATCTAACATAATGCGATCAACGTTTGCGGCGAGAGCTTGCTCTAGCTCGTTTTTGGTTTCGACCTCGACTTCTAAGAGCACATCGGGCGCTAAGGCTCGAGCCGCTGATACGGCAGCATCAATTCCGCCACAGGCGGCGATGTGGTTTTCCTTAATAAGGAATGCATCGAATAGACCTATGCGATGGTTGAAACATCCACCGCAAGTTATCGCGTATTTTTGCGCCAATCGCAATCCTGGAATGGTTTTGCGCGTATCCAAAAGCTTTACCTGAGTATGCGCGACTTGGTCGGCGTAATGTTTGGCCGTAGTCGCAGCGCCTGACAAGGTTTGTAAAAAGTTCATGGCTGTGCGCTCGGCGGTTAGTAGTGCGCGCGCTGGGCCGTTTATGCGCAGTAGCACTTGGTTTGGCTCTAATATATCGCCATCTTGCGCGTGCCAATCTAGAGTGCAGCGCGTGTCGATCTGTTCGAACACCAAATTTGCCCAAGCTTGGCCGGCAAGGACCCCAGCTTCACGGGTGATTAAGGTGGCGGTTGCCCAACGATCTTCGGGTATAAGTCGCGCGGTTAAATCGCCAGCGCCTAAATCTTCAGCAACGGCTTTGGCAACGTCGGCTTGGATGCTTTCTAATGGCGGAAGGTGCATACTGTGTGTTCTTGTTCAATTCAAAACGTAATGATACCAGTACTTAGGCATGAGTATGTACATAGACCAAGGTTGGTTGACCGATATTGTTCATAAACCGTCTCCAAATTTTAATGCGCGTCCGGCCGGTATGAGTCCAGAGCTGGTGGTGATCCACAATATTTCATTACCTGCCGGGGAGTTTGGTACGGGCTGCATTGAAGCACTGTTTTGCAATACGTTAGATTGCTCGGTGCACGATAGTTTTGGTGATTTGGTGGGTTTAGAAGTTTCCGCGCATTTGCTGATTGATCGTGGTGGCGATATTACCCAATTTGTCAGCTTTGATGATCGTGCCTGGCACGCCGGCGTATCGAATTTTAATGGGCGCGAAAACTGCAACGATTTTAGTGTCGGGATTGAACTGGAAGGAACCGACGAGTTGGCATACACTGACGCCCAGTACAGCGCTTTACATCAGCTGTTGGAAGTATTGCAACGCCATTATGAATTGGCCAGTGACGCGGTCGTAGGGCACAGCGATATCGCCCCAGGTCGCAAAACGGATCCGGGTGCAGCGTTTGACTGGCAGCGTATCAGCGACGTATTGAATCGCAGCGTGTAGGGGAATTTTATGCTTTATTTGGCCAGTTTGGCCGCAGCCGCCTATTTACTGTTCACAGCACAGCGCAACCCTGTGGGACGCTGGTTTGCCGATCGTGTGGACGATACAGTCGAGTTCACGATAGGACTGGGTTTTGCTGGCCCTGCGCGCCTGTTGGCCGGTATTGCGGTACCCACTTTGTTATTTAGTTTGCTGTATGCGTGGCTGCACACTTGGTTTTGGGGTTTGCTAGGTGCTGCGGTTGTGGTGGCCACAGTGTGTGCGGGCGTGCGCTTCGATTTGGCACGACGACTAATAGATGACGTGCAGATCGATTGGTTGCGCGGTGACGCTAACACTGCCGAGCTGCGTCTTGAGCAGGCGCTGGAATCTTGGTTGCCCGGCAATGACAGCGAGTCCCTGGCACGCTCTCTGACCTTTGTCGAAAAGGCACTGTTGCTGGCGCTGATTACGGTATTCTCGGGTGGTTTTTATTTTATTCTATTAGGCCCTGTCGGTATTGTGCTGCACTTGCTGGCAGTGTTTTATCACCATCGAAGCGACAGCACGCGCCCCGACCCTGTGTTGGCAGCGGTACTGTGGTTACCGAGTCGAGTGTTGGCGACCACCTTCTTGTTAGTGGGCGATTTTAGCGCTGGCGCACGAGTGGTTGGCGGTCTGTGGGCGAACACCTCCCTAAGTGTTCACGCGGTTTTGTCGCAAGCGGCTCTGGCGGCTGTGCCTCGGTTGGAAGACCTAGATTCCTTTGGTGACAAAAGTAAGTTGCTAAGTTCGTTTTCACTGTTGGTAGATTTATTGCGGCGCAGTGCAGTTGTCTGGCTAATTCTGTTCTCTGTCTGGGTAGTGCTATTGTGAGGTGGCATTCTCTGGTAGCAACTTAGTCGGTATGGCAGATTACGCGAAAAGCTTATTGGATGTAAAAACGCGGCCTCAGGTTGCGATGCCCCACTCGACTTATTCTGCTAAACCTATACCAAGTCTTTGTGTGGTGTATCACCGCGATGCTTCAATGTTGGGTGCTCGCTGTGCGATAGCTCCCAACCAAACCATTTCTCTTGGGCGTGAACTAAAATTTACCGACGCCAACGGAGATCCCTGTTTCCCCTTGCTGGACCCATACATTTCACGTGAGCTGGGAGCGTTCAGCTACAGCGCAGATGAGTTGATACTGTCCCGTCGCGCTGGTGCCAGCAGCATCGAGTATCAAGGTGGCGTACTGACTACTGATAGCCGCTTTGATCTTGCGGAGGGGCATTGGCATACCTTGAACTGCTCAAATCGATTGGTTCTTAGTTTGGGCTTAGAGGCTCAGACCAACGACGACCTGGTGCTCATGTCCAGCATTGTTGGGCGTAATCCTAGTATTGTAGAGATGCGCCGTACGATACGCCGAGCCGCCGCCACAGAAGACGACGTGTTAATTACGGGGCCCACCGGAGTAGGTAAAGAAGGTGTGGCAACTGAATTGCACCGCTTCAGTCAGCGCCGCGCAGGACCCTTGGTGGCCGTTAATATGGCCGCTTTACCGGCAGAGCTTGCGGCGTCTGAGCTATTCGGCGCCGAGAAAGGTGCTTACACCGGAGCGCTAAGCGCCAAGAGTGGTTATTTTCGTGAAGCGGCAGGCGGCATCCTATTCATGGACGAAATCGGTGATGCTTTGCCCGAGCTTCAAGCTCAATTGTTGCGAGCGCTGGAAAGTCGAGAGATTCAGGTATTGGGCGGATCCACTCAGGCAGTCGACCTTCGCGTTGTTGCCGCGACTGAATTAAGCACCCAAGGCGAGCAGGCATCTTTGCGACCGGCGCTCTTCCACCGTTTGGCACAACAGCATATCCAAGTGCCTCCTTTGTGCCAGCGCTTGGACGATATTGGTTTGCTGGCTGAACACTATTTTGCAGGTAAAGGTCGAGGCCCCTGGAGTGCGGAGCCCAGTGACACAGAAGTTGCCGGCTGGTGTCAGGTGTTTGTGGCTTTAATGGACTATGCTTGGCCGGGTAATGTTCGAGAATTATTTGCCGTACTGGGTCAGATCGATTTAGATAGAGACTACCCCTTAGTTCCGGATCTGGCCCTCGCGCCTGAGGCTGAGCGCACCGCTACGACACCGAAAATGGCGGGGGATATTTCGGACGACACGTTTTTGCAAGCCTTAGAAGCGTGCGACTACGAAGTGGCCAAGCTTGCGCAAAAAATGCCGATCTCTAGGCCCAGTATCTACCGGCGACGTGACAAGCTAGGTGTGCCCAAAGCCAGTGATTACAGCGCACAAGAAGTGCAGCAAGCATTGATCGCTTATGGTGGTGATGTCGGGGCAGCGGCTAAAGCGTTAAAAGTGTCGAAGGCTGCCCTGTTGCGATTGTATCCGGAGTATGGGGGGTGAGGTGGGGGCCTTACCGGCTGGTCTGTGTGCTACACGAAGGCGGCGAGGGCACCAGTGTATTGGCCGAGACCGATACGGAACGGGTGGTGCTAAAGTGGGTTTGGCGTGAGTCGCCGATCAACAACAAAGCACTGGTGCGTTTACAAAGGGCGGCGACTCTAAATCAACATCTCTTGAACATCCGGAGCGTTATAGGTACCGGCGATGCTCAAGTGTTTATCAGTCGCTATCACCAAGGCGCATCTTTGCGCGATGTTCTTGATGACGAGCGCTGTGACAGTCAAACGCGTATGCTGATTGCCAGTCAAATCATCAGCGGTGTCGCTGGTTTGCATCAGCATGGTTTGGTCCACGGCGATTTAAGGGTCGAAAACATATGGGTAACCCGCTCGGGTCGTGTGTTGGTGATGGATGTGGACCAACTGTTGTTGGCTGAGTCGAGTCAGAACCGCGCTGCTAAAATGGTCGCGTTAAATGCCACAACACCCGAACACCTGAGGGCAAGGCCTATTTCGGTAGTGAGCGATCAGTTCGCCCTGGTTAGCCTGTTAATTGAAATGTTTACAGGTGTCTCGCCGCTAGTGTTTGAAGGGCAGTTAGTGCAAGCGAATGTGCTCGATCCAAAACTACCGCAGTCAAGCGGTTGGCGATTTTTACCCTCAGATTGCCGCGAGCTCTGGCTGAGTACATTGGCTAAGTGGTGGCAAAGCTCAGAGCGTCGTCGGCCCCGTCCCATTGCTGAGCTTGAGCGTTTGGTGGTAATGGGCGAAAGGCGTATCGCGACCCGAACCAACCTTGCCGATATCGCGAATGATCACTCGCAATCGATGACGCCCAAGCCCATTGCTGCTGTTGTGCCTGAATATCCCGAAGCCGATCAATTAATCCCGAACAAGCCGGTTCGTAAAATGCCCATGGGCTGGGTTGCGGGGGGTTTTTGTGCCGTCTTACTGGCTGTGTTCCTTTGGCCTGTGTCTTCAGTGTCGGGCGATATGCATCGGCGTATACTGTGGGTATGGCTCGATGAGGGGGGCCGGCACGCGGTGCCCGAAGATTGGAGGGTCGATCTGGAGCAACGCTGGTACAAGGCTACGCAACCCCAACATGGGCACAGCAAACGCTATTCTTTAGCCTGGTCGCAGAATTCTGTCGAGGTAAGTTTGAGCCGACCTAAATTAAAGGCATTAATAGAGTGCGGTGAGCTGTTTTGTTTTTTTCGCTTAAAGCCCATGCAGGGCGGCCGTGACTCGTGGCATGAGCAAGTGCCGGTGCGCGCCTCGCTTAAACGTTGGCAGGCGGTAATGGACAGAGCGAGCGAGTTTCAAAGTTCCCAGTTTCCAGCTGATTGAATGCCTTGGGTGTTTAATATAACTTGGAAAAGCGCTGTTTGAACGTGCCTAAGGTTTGTTTAAGCTGCGGGGTGGGTACCCGATGCTGGGTAGCCGCAGACAGCAGCGGTGGTAAGATAGTCGAAAGTTCGGTTCTCCGATTCAGGCTAACATCTTGCAGCATCGATGAGCGGTTTGCCCCGGTTTTACCAATGACCTCCCAGCAGGTGTCGTTAAAGTTCTGTGCCTGTTGCCTAAATCCGAGTGCTTCAAGAATTGCGGCCGCTTCGTTAATTGAGGTCTGAGTGCTCGTTTTGAATTTACTGTTCGCAAGCTCTCCGTTGTGGCATTGATATAAGGCGGTCAGAGGGTTAATCACGGCGTTAACGCACAGCTTTTCCCAGCGGAAGGGGTCGATGTCGATGTGCCAGTAGCTGTTTTTTACTGCACCTTGCCACTCGTTAAACCAGTTGGGCTCTGCCCCAGAACCCAACCGTGTAATGCCGCTACCACCGTGCACTGTGTTGTAAGCCGCGGTTCTGTAACCGCCCTTTGTGGTGAGCGCCCAATACACTGACCCTGTGGTGATTTCGGCAATGTCAGACGTGTCGACCAGACCGTTGACCATAATAATAATTTGAGCCTGGGGGCTTAGCGTTTGCTTAATTGAGGTAATGGCCTCGACCACATCATAGCTTTTAGTGCTGACAATCAGTCGCTCGACGAGGCTATCGCTGGGCGTGAAAGGCTTAATATCTAGGCTCTCGGTATGGGTTTGATATTGCACCGTGTGGCTTGCGGGCACAGGTTGGTTGGGCTTTGGAATCACTACGCATTGTTGCCCTGATTGGCAAAATTCCGCGTGCAGCAGCTGGCCAATAACGCCAAAGCCAAGTATGTGCCAGGGTGGGTTAGACATATCGCTTACAGCGTTCGGTAGTGGTTTGGAGTGTGCATTGTAGCGCAGTGCCAAAGGATTGCGAGCTCCGCATAAATGACTCGAAAGGCTTCAAACTCAGTTAAATCGCTTGGCGATGGGTGGGCTTGATGATAACCCTGCAGCAGGGTATGCGTTGCTTTGAGGCCAAGCTTTTGCGCTTCGGCGTAAATGGCTAAGTCCCACCAGCGCGGCGCCAGACAATGATATTCCCAGTCTATGAATACGGCATGATTCTGTATTTGTAGAATGTTGGTCGGCACGCAATCTCCGTGGCTTTGCACCAGACACCTGTCATACCTGGTGAATTTTTGTGCTGCACGCTCAGCCTTCTGTCTATTTACCGGTTTACTCCAAGGTCGATGTTGCGGCTGACACAACTCAAACCAGTAGATAAAGGCGTGGGCGATGTCCAGCTTTTGGCTGACTTTTGGGAGTTGGTGGCACTGTCTAAGCAGCTGAGAAATGCCCGCGAGCTCAATTCGCAATGGTTCAATCCGTGGCAGAAGTGTGCTTTGCATAGCGGCGTCTAGTGCCATAACTTTAGGTGCTAGGTCATGCTGTGCCGCCAGTTGTTGAACGCTCTGTTCTCGCCACCAAGCATGTTTGGGGCGAGCGACTTTAGGCCATCTTGCCACGACAAAATCACTGTGGGCGGCAAAGCTCAGCAGTTTGTGGCTGGACCCTTCCAGACGCTGATACTCATTGCCGCAGGGTTCGCAGCCTAATAGCCCCGCTAAGATTTCGCGTTCTGTGCTTGAAAGTGTTGTCGCCATGTCCGATAACCTAGCACAGCAAGTACCACGTACAAACCGAATAGTCCCACCGTCACCCAAAGTTCGCTGTTCGCATACAGTTGCATTGACGCAAGATCAATGACAATCCAGTACAGCCAGTTTTCCAGAATTTTAATCGTCACCAAGTAGGTTGTGATAATAGCCCCCCAAGTGGTGAACGAGTCGAGGTAGGGTTGCACAGCATCAGTGTTGTGCCCAAGCCAATAACCACTGCTGAGCGTTAATATGCTGATGCTTGCGATAATCACGGCGTGCTGGCTTGGTCCCAGAGTCTGAATTTTGCGCTCGTGGCCTTGTTCGCCAGAGGTCCATTGCCAGTAGCCATAAACTGCCATAAGCAGATAGTACACTTGCAGTGCGCTTTCCATCACGAGCTTGGCCTCCCAAAAAAGCCATAGGAACAAGCTGGTGCTAATAAAAGCCATGGCCCAGCAGGCGACGTGTTCACGCATGGCGAGGATTAGATAGGCTAGACCGAAACCGACCGCAAGCCACTCGATAATTGCACCGCTCGTCATTAGTTTGCGTCCAAACTGAATTTGCCCGGAATGAATTTGGCGATCAGCACCTGCTTGCCGAAGTCTTCGAAGCTTTTCCTCAGAGTCGATTGTATTACCTGCATAACCTGTGTGGCATCGCCGCTGATCTGGGTGCTCATGGCATTGCGGCGGATGGTTAGGTCCCGGCGTTGTTCGAGCGTTTCGATAAAGGCCAATACGATTTCGATATAGTTCTCGCTAAGGGGGTATAAGCTAAGTTCGGCGGTGAGTTGCATGTTGTGCTCCTTATAGCTGGTAGCCTAGAGTCATTCCAAAGGTTCGCGGCGCACCAAATTGATAATAGGGTTCGGTGACATAAAATTTACGTGGGTCATTACCGAAACTGCCGAATCCGCGAACGGTGACTGTGGCGTTGCCTAAGTTTTTCGCCCAAGCCTGCGCATACCATTGTTCGCCCTGATAGCGTACTCGAGCATCAAGCAAATGAATGGCACGGGCTTTTGTTTCATGGCGGTCCGAAAAATAGTAGCCATCGCGACCTTGCAGGTTTGCCCCGAGCGTCCACTGCGAGTTAATTTGGTATTCAAGTCCAAGAGCGTATTGATAGCGCGGTGCTTGCGCTTGATCGCGACCCGATAAGTTCTGACCGTCGGCGTTAATGTAGCTGTCAAATTCAGCCCACAAGAGTCCAAGGGCGGCGGTGAGCGTGAGTGATTCACTGGCGCGCCACACCAGTTCGGATTCTAAGCCAGTGTTCGAGCCGCTGGCGGCATTGTTTACGTAGTCGATAAAATTAGTGCTACCGTCCTGGCGAGGTAAGACCAATGAGCCTTTCACTTGTTGGTCGTCGCGCTCCATCCAAAACAAGGTGTTAAACCAGCTCAAACCCATGTCGGGCCATATGCTGCGTAGCCCTATTTCGGCGTTCCATAAGGTCTCGGTATCAAAGACCTGTTGACCCTGCAGCAGCTCGGTTTGCTCTGGGGTTTCTGCTGTTGGAATCGAGGCCAATACATTGGTATTGACGCCGCCTGCTCGATAGCCTTTACTCACTGACAGATAGGTTCGATGGTTGTCGTTGGCTTGCCATAGCAGTGCAAATTTACCTCCCAAAAAATCGTCATTAGATCGGTTGTTTAGGATCTCGGAATCGGTGTAGCGCGCTTCACGATTCTCGTAACGTAGACCAAGTTGTGCTTGGAGTGTATCGCTTAAGTCGCGGTCGATTTGGCCATATACGGCGTGATATTGGGTGTCGTAGCGGCTCGCAAAAGGTGCTGGCAGGTAGGTGTAGGTGCGCCCCAGTGCCTCTTCATTGTCGCGGCCGTAAACCCCCAGTAACCAAGCGCCATTGGCTTCGGTTCGGGTCAGTTTTATATCCGTTTCATGCCCCCGATACTCGCGTTGATATTGATCAAAAGACGAGTACTCCCAGCCCGGTGCAATGCCAATGTAAGACCAATCTTCGTCGTAGCTGTATTGGGTATCGCTGTGGCTTCGACTCATTTGGGCGCTCAGTTGATATTGGCTAAATTCATGCTGGTGGCGCAACCAAAAGCCCCGTGTTTTTTGGCGATCACTGCCGGGTTCGTCCGATAGGGTAGTGCGCGTGTTGTCCAACGAAAAGGCGTCAAAGCCGTTGTCAGCGTCTACAGACATCAAGCCTAAGTCGGTTTGATAGTTATCCGCTTGCCACTGAAGTCTGAGTCTGGCTTGTCGTTCGTCGATATTGTTGGTGTCCGACCGACCCAGGTTGGCGTTTTTTATCCAGCCATTGCTAGTGTTTCCCGCAAGGGCAAGTCGGTAATTTAAGTTGGGCTGTACAGGCCCCGTGCTTGTTATCTGCCATCGCTGAGCGCTGTAATTGCCCAAGCCTACTTCAAGCCGGTGGGCGCTTTCGTGGCTAGGTTCAGCCGACTGAATTGAAATTAAGCCGGCAATAGCATTGGCGCCGTGCAGGGTCCCTTGCGGTCCGCGCAGTACTTCGATTTGCTCGATATCTAGCGTGCTAGCGCTTAAACCCAGCCCGCTAAAGTCTATGCCATCGACCAGCAAGCCTACCGATGGGTTAATGGGCTCTTGATACTGACTGCGTTCACCAATGCCGCGGATTTGAAAATAGCGGTTGCGAGAGGCACCGCTGGCCGCGTTCATATTTGGGATCTGGCGCATTACATCCTCGAGGTGCACTGCGCTTTGGCTGGCAAGTTGATTTGCAGTAACGACACTGACACTGGTCGCCGTTTGCGAAATGGAGTAGTCGCGATGTTCCGCGGTAACAATGATTTCTTCAAGTGGGTTATCGGCCTGCGCTAGCGTAGCGCCAGCGAGTAAAAATGCCCCCGTTAACTTACTTTTGCTGTGTTTCATTAGGTCTCTCCCGTATTGGCTAAAGAGAGAACCGGGAGAAGGTGAGGTCAGAAGCTTGAATCTATCTGCACTTTCCCTACGCCGGTTCTAACCGGATCAGGTTCTAAGGGTTTACCGCAGTATCTCAGGCCAAAGCCACCCCTAAGCCGGGCGAACAATAGGCCTTTTTGGCAGGCTTTGCAAGGTGACTTTGTCGCGTTAAATGTTATTTGCTTGGACTGCACCTCGCTTAGACTTAGAATGGAGCTAATAACTTTGGGGGATCTTATGAGTCAGACCAGTATTACCGAGTTGTTCCGTAACAACCGAGAATGGGCGCGCGAAGTACACGAAGCTGACCCTGAATTCTTCGCGAAACTTGCTGCGCAGCAAAGTCCCGAATACTTATGGATCGGATGCTCGGATTCAAGAGTACCCGCCAATCAAATCGTTGGCTTGTTGCCGGGCGAAGTGTTTGTTCACCGGAATGTCGCCAACATGGTGGTGCACACCGACTTTAATTGCTTAACGGTGTTGCAGTATGCAGTGGATGTACTGAAGGTTAAGCATGTATTGGTTGTCGGGCATTACAACTGTGGTGGTGTTCGCGCGGCTTATGAAGACGCTGATAACGGCATGATCGACAACTGGTTGCGCAACATCAAAGATGTTCAGTTTGCGCACCAAGAAAAGTTTGATGCCTTGGATAGTGACGACGAGAAAGTCGACTTATTGTGCGAGCTCAACGTGATGAGCCAGGTGGCCAATGTGTGTCGCACGACGATCGTCCAAAACGCCTGGACGCGAGGGCAGCAGTTGGAGGTCCATGGCTGGATTTACCGGCTTAAAGATGGCCTGCTGCGCGACCTACATTGCTCGGCAAATAGCGTTCAGCAGATCCCTGAAATGTATCGTGTTATTTCGAAACATTCCGATCTGGCAACCTTGTCCTAGAGTCTATAGACTCTGCTGTGTGACCCGTTGGACGCCTGAGCGCAACACTGTCGCCATTTTGTCGTATTTGTTCGATACAGTGAGGCGTTTAGCGTTACAATTCCACCACACAGGCGGCAAGACAAAACATAATGACGAATACGCAGTTCCCACAGTCCCTGAATACCGCAATGAGATGGGTGTCTCAGGACCTGGTCTTGGCGCGTTTGCGCGTGATTGCGATTGCTCTTGCCTTAATTTGGGCGGCACTTAATCTGGCGAAAGTACCTTGGCTATTTGTCGGCACGGACATTGAGGTACCGCCACCCACTGTTGTCGTAGATGTGGTCGATACTTCTTCAGTTACAATCGATATTGGCACTCTGCAAGGTTGGCATTTATTTGGTGAAGCAAATGGTAGTGCCGAGCCAGCATTGGTTGTCGCGCCTGCGCTGGGTATTGAAGATGGCGCCAAGGAAACACGCCTTGACCTTGTGTTAGTGGGTGTTTTAGCAGCGCGCAGTGACGGTCTGGGTCAGGCTATTATTCAGTACCGCCAGGATCAATCTATTTATCGAGTTGCTGATGCCTTACCGGTCAGTGGTCGGGTGTCTCTTGCAAAGGTTCTGCCTGATCGTGTGGTGCTAGACAATAACGGTACCTACGAGTTGCTGAAGCTGTATGACGAGAGTGCCTTGGCCACGCGTTTAATGTCTTCCGCTGCGCCATCAGCTGCTAAGCCTGCGTCGCAAAGAGGTAGTCAAATGCCAGCGGCAGTTGCAAACCCTGAATCGATCAGAGAGGAAGTCCAAGCCGAACGTCAAGCACGCTTAGACGCCAAGCAACGCGACCGTTACTATGACAATCCGGAATCGCTGTCTGAACTGGTTTCGGTATCGGCGGTGCGGAGCGCCGACGGCCAATTGGCAGGGTATCGAGTGTCCCCGGGGCCAAAAGGTGAAGAGTTTCAAGCGTTAGGGTTTCGCCCCGGCGATGTGGTGACCGAGGTCAATGGCTTGAGTTTATCGGACCCCAGCAATGCCCTGGTGCTATATCAAATGTTAAAAAGTGCCAGCGAAGCAAATTTTGTAATTCAGCGGGGGGGCTCACCAATGAACCTTACCGTTCAAGTGGGCGGTAATCGTCCCTGATTTATAGGTGAAAAGAATGGTAAACCGCAGTTTTCGATTCATTGGTAAAAGTAAGTCTGTACATGCGTTAGCGGCGGTGCTGAGTATGTGCATGTTACTGGCCGGCCCTGCAGTTAAGGCCCAAGAATATACGGTAAACTTAAAAGACACCGATATTCAAGAGTTAATCAAGTTCGTTGCAGAAGTGACCGACACCACCATCATTGTTGACCCTCAAGTTAAAGGTAAGGTCAAGGTGGTATCCAGCAAGCCTATTAAAACGACCGAGCTGTACAGCTTGTTTTTGTCCATTCTGGATGTTCATGGTTATACCGCAGTGCGCTCGGGTGATGTCATTCGTATCGTGCAGAACAAAGACGCGCGCTCAAGTCCCGTGGCTGTGACGGACCCTTCACAAAACGACACCACGCCAGCAGGTGAATATGTCACCCAGGTCATCCGTTTGGAAAACATTAGCGCCGCTAAGTTAATTCCGGTATTGCGGCCTTTGGTCCCACAACAGGCGCACATGGCGGCTTATACCCCAAGCAACGCGATCGTGATTTCGGACTTAGCTTCTAATATTGCGCGTATTAATGATCTGATTTCGCAGATGGACCAGTCGGCCATTCAAGAAACCGATATCTTGCCTTTGGAATATGCTGTTGCAGAAGATGTGGTCAAGATGCTTGAGCAGCTCAATAAGTCAGAGGCAGCGCAGGCGGGCGGTGAAGAAACCGTATTGCTGGTGGCCGATGCCCGCACCAACAGCGTGTTAGTCACAGGTGATGAGCTACAGCGAGCGCGCATGCGCGCTCTGGTCGAACATTTGGATACGCCTTTGCAGCGTGCCGGTAACGTCAAAGTGGTTTACTTGAAGTATGCTAACGCGGCCGACGTAGCGCAGGTGCTGACTAAGGTGATGCAGAATATGGGTCGCCTAGATTCGTCGAAAAGCAAAACCAGTGCTGGGCGCGATGCGACTATTGAAGCAGACGAGGGCACCAACGCACTGATTATTACCGCAGATACTGATGAGATGGCGGCATTGGAGTCTGTCATTTATCAGTTGGATATTCGCCGAGCTCAAGTTCTGGTCGAGGCCATTATTGTCGAAATGGAAGTCATTGATGGGCAAGGCCTTGGTCTACAGTGGTTGTTCGCTAACGATTCCGGCATTTATGGCAGCAGTGTATCGTCAGATGTAAGCACGGCGGGTGCTATTTCTTCGGCGGTATTAGGCGGTAACTCTGACGCTGCCAACCCGGTAGGTGACTTCGATTTGGGCCAGTTGGCGGCAGCACTGGCGGGCTCGCCCGGTTTGACCCTGGGTTGGGGCGCAATCGATAATGATTTATCCATGACTGTAATTATGAATGCGCTTAAAAAGCAGTCTAATGCGAACATTTTATCTACACCAACTTTGCTTACTTTGGATAACCAAGAAGCCTATATTACGGTGGGTCAAAACGTGCCCTTCGTGACGGGAGCCTACACCAATACCGGTAGTGGTGGCAGCGGGGTGCAAAATCCGTTCCAGACCATCGAGCGCGAGAATGTCGGCATTACCCTAACGGTCACACCCCATATTAACGATGGCGACTCGGTAGTTTTGGATATCGAGCAAGAGGTATCGAGTTTAACGGGTTTGTCATCGATCGCGTCTGACTTAATTACCAACGAGCGCAAGATTCAAACCAAAGTACTGGCGGGCGATGGTAAAACCGTAGTGCTGGGTGGTTTAATCAAAGACAATGTGCAAGACGGATCGCAGCGGGTGCCGGTGTTAGGCAGTATCCCTTTGTTAGGGCGTTTATTCCGTAATGATGCCGTTGAAGTCACCAAAACCAACTTACTGATTTTTATTCGGCCAACTATCATTCGTGACGACCAGGCTTTGGACAAGGCCACGGCAAACAAGTACAAGTTTATTCGTGAGCAACAGTTACAGCGCCGAGCGAAGGGCAGTAACCTGCTAAATTCTGAGCGCATGCCCGTTTTGCCCGAGTGGCAAGGTGATATTCAGGCGCTGGATGCTATGCGAGAGCAACAATGAGCGAAGCGTTAGCGATGGCTGATCAAGCGGGAAGGAGCATGTTTGCGCCTGTCCGCTTAGCCTTCTCTTACGCAAAGCAGGCTGGCGTTGTGCTGCGTGTGGGCGAAGCAGGCTATGAACTGCTGAGTGTTGGCAGCCCGAAAATCGAGACCCTAGCCGAGGTGCAACGCATTCTGGGGCAGGGGTTTAATGTCGTTAAAGTCGATAGCGAGACCTTTCAGCGAGCCCTGACTCTAGCTTACCAGCGAGATAATCAGGAAGCCGTGCAAATGGCGGAAGATTTAGGTGCAGACGTCGATTTGTCGCGTTTGGCCGAAGCTATTCCTGAAACCGGTGATTTGATGGACGCAGAAGACGACGCGCCCATTATACGTTTAATTAACGCCATTCTGTCGCAAGCAGTGCGTGATAAAGCCTCTGATATCCACATCGAGACTTTTGAGGACCGTTTGAGCGTGCGCTTTCGCGTTGATGGTATTTTGGCCGAAGTGCTTTCACCAAAACGTTTGCTTGCGCCTTTACTAGTCAGTCGTTTGAAGGTCATGGCGAAATTGGATATTGCCGAGAAGCGTATTCCACAAGATGGCCGCATTTCAGTCCGAATTGCGGGTCACGCGATTGATATTCGTATGTCGACGATTCCGTCGGCCCACGGCGAGCGAGTGGTTCTGCGTTTGTTAGACAAAGAGGCCGGGCAGCTGCAATTACAGCAGTTATCGATGCCGCAGCAAGTGTTATCGGGCTACACCGAGGCGCTAAAACGCCCCTACGGTATTATTTTGGTCACAGGCCCTACCGGCTCGGGTAAAACGACAACGCTATATGCGGGCCTTACCCACATTAACCAGACATCGCGCAATATCATGACCATTGAAGACCCGGTGGAATACATGCTACCCGGTATCGGTCAAACCCAAGTGAATTCTAAAGTTGATATGACGTTTGCAAGGGGGCTGCGAGCCATCTTGCGACAAGATCCTGACGTCGTGATGGTCGGTGAAATCCGAGATTTAGAAACGGCTGAGATTGCGGTGCAGGCCTCGCTTACCGGGCACTTGGTATTATCTACCTTGCACACTAACACCGCCATTGGAGCCATCACACGGCTCCGCGACATGGGTATCGAAGCGTTTTTGCTGTCCTCGAGTTTGGTGGCAGTGATGGCGCAACGACTGATCCGCTTACTGTGTCAGCAGTGTAAAGAGTCCCGAGAGTTGAGCGACGCCGAGCGCAAACTGCTTGGCTTGCCGGATAACACTCAGGTCACTCACCTATATCACCCCAAGGGTTGTAATGCTTGCAATGGTTCGGGCTATAAAGGTCGAACTGCTATTTACGAGTGGATTGACGTAGATCGTACGCTTCAAACCTTCATCCACGATGGCGCAAGTGAACAAGCTATGACCGATGCTATTCGCGCAAAATCCCCCGCTATTCTAGATGATGGCCGGGCTAGGGTTTTAAGTGGTAGCACATCTTTGGAGGAGGTGCTGCGCGTTACCAGCACCATGGGATAACCGGTGCCAGCCTTTCGCTACAAAGCCTTGGATGCCTATGGCAAGCTCGTAAAGGGGTTGTTAGAGGGCGATTCTGATCGCCACGTGCGCTGGTTATTGCGCGAGCGATCTTTGCGCCCAGTAGCCATTGAAGAAGCGGGCAGAGTGGCGCTAAACGAGCGAAAATCGCTGGCTTCCTTATTCACCGCGACCAAAGTGTCGACCGGCGACCTGGCGCTAATGACGCGACAGTTGGCGACCTTAATTCAATCGAATATGCCTATTGATGAAAGTTTGCGCGCCGCGGCAGAGCAGTCGCGCAAGCCCAAGCTCAAAGCTTTATTGTTGCAAGTGCGCGCGCGAGTCGCCGAAGGTTACACCTTAGCCTATGCCTTGGGTGAGTACCCTAAGGTATTCGATGAGATGTATCGCGCTATGGTGACCGCCGGAGAACACGCCGGGTTTTTAGCGCAAGTATTGATGCAGTTAGCCGACTACACCGAGCAACGGCAATATACTCAACAAAAATTGATGATGGCATTGATTTATCCCTTCATCTTGTTGGGGGTAGCGGTGTCGGTGGTTGTGGCATTGATGGTTTATGTTGTTCCAGAATTGGTTGGAATTTTTGCGCATACTCAAACCGATCTGCCACCCTTAACCGTGGGACTTATTGCGGTCAGCGACTTTTTACAGCATCGAGGTCTGTGGTTATTACTGGCACTTGTGGGCTTAGTTTTTGCGTGGCGCTATTGGGTGGCTCAGCCCCAGAATAAAAGGCGTTGGCATTGGGCGCTGTTAAAAATTCCGTTCGTATCCCGAGTGGTTGTCGCCATGGATACGGCCCGTTTCGCGTCGACCTTGAGCATTTTGATGGTCAGTGGTGTGCCGCTGTTGGAAGGTTTGCGCATTGCGGGTCAGGTGCTTAGTAACTTAGTACTTCGCGAAGACGCCAGTAGCGTCGCTCAAGCGGTCGAAGAGGGGGGTAGTTTGCACCGCGCATTGGCTGTGAGCGGTCGCTTTCCGCCTATGATGGTGCACATGGTTGCCAGCGGCGAGGCCAGCGGCGAGTTAGAGCAAATGCTTGAGCGCTCGGCCACTAACCAAGAGCGCGAGCTTGAGATGACCATGGGAACGGTGAGCGCCTTGTTTGAGCCTCTCATGGTCGTTTTTATGGGCGGTATGGTGTTAACAATTGTGTTGGCGATTTTACTGCCAATTTTTGATTTGAATTCGATGGTGAGGTAACAGATGAAACAACAAGGGTTTTCTTTAATCGAGATCTTGGTCGTACTGGTTATCATGGGGCTGCTAATCAGCGTCGTTGCGCCAACGGTATTAAATCGTGCCGATGAGGCGCGGGTGCAAAAGGTCTATGCCGACTTTAAAGCGATAGAAACGGCGCTGAAAATTTATCGTCTTGATAATTATGTGTATCCCTCCACCGAACAAGGCTTAGAAGCCTTGGTCGCACCCAGCTCGATTGACCCAGAGCCGCGTAATTTTAAAAAGGGCGGTTATTTACCTGAGTTGCCGCTTGATCCTTGGGGGCGTCCTTATTTGTATTTGCAGCCTGGTGAAAATGGCGAAGTCGATATTTACTCGCTGGGCGCAGATGGCCTGTCTGGTGGCGAAGAGCAGAACGCTGACATTGGTAATTGGGCCAAGCCGAACGCCTAATGCGAGCTCAGCGCCATCGAGGATTTTCATTAATCGAAATACTGGTCGCAGTATTCGTGATAGTGATGGTCGCCTCGGTGGTCATGCTGAATGTGAGCTCGCCTAAGCGTGACCGCCTGGCAGAAGATGCTGCCCAGCAATTTGAGCGAACGTTGAACTACGCGCTAGAAGAAGCCGAGTACGCGAATACGATTTATGGCTTGTTCGTCGAGCGCGAAAATTCGGGAATGGGAAACATAATCTTTACCTACAAGCAGATCGACGACAATCAATGGGTCGGTGTCAACGATCAGGTGTTAAGCCAAGCGGTGCGTTTTGATACTGAACTTGAAATTGATCTGGAAATTGAAGGCACTTTGGTGGAGATCAATGCGCGTCCGGTAGAGGCTGAACAATGGCAGCCGGTATTGCGTTTGCTTCCCAGTGGCGAGATGAGCGCAGGTCGTTTAATTGTTGAAGACAAAAACGATACCTCACGATTTTGGCGTGTGGAATGGACGATCTTTGGTGGCGCCAAAGCCACCTTGGAGCAACCATGAGGCTCTTAAACGCACAGCGTGGATTTACTCTGGTTGAGGTGATGGTGGCCTTAGCCGTTGTTGCCGTAGCTCTGCCAGCACTGCTATTTGTTTACATGCAGCAAGTCGATAACACCGGCTACCTGCGTGACAAGTGGTTGGCCTCGCAAGTCATCGAAAACAAGTGGACCGAGGTCGAGTTGCTCACACAAACGCGTGGATTTACACTCGACGGTAAACAGAGCGGAGAATACACGCTAGCCGACAGACAGTGGTACTGGTTATTAAGTAAAGAAAAAACCCCAATAGACTTTTTTTTTCGATACGAGCTTAAAGTCTTTGCCGCTGAAGATGACGAGCTGCCGTTGCTAACTCAGGTGTTTTTTTTGCGTGAGGAGCGCTCGTGATAAGCCACTTTCGCAACCAGCAGGGCTTCACGTTAATCGAAGTGCTAATTGCCATGGCTTTAACTGTGGTAGTGGCAACCATTGCCTACAGCGGCTTATCGGCGGTACTGGATAACCTGGATCAAACCCGTCAGGCTATGAATAGAACGACGGAGCTCAGCAAAGCTTTGCGGATGATCAGCCGCGATGTGAATCAGAGCGTCAATCGCTCAATTCGTGATGAACTGGGTTTTACCGAGCCCGCGATGATCGGCGGTGATAGTTATCGCGGTATGTTGGGTTTAACACGCTCTGGCTGGATGAATATGGGCTCGACGCCACGTAGCCATTTAGAACGTGTGTATTATTACCTAGACGACAACACCTTATTTCGAATGCGTTCGACTGCACTAGACCGCAGTTATCGGCTTGATCCTGATAATCCCGCCGTGCTGGGAGATGGCGCGGTAGCGATACTACAAGGTGTTTCGCGGTTTGAAGTTGTATTTTTGTCACCTGACTTGATTTCGAGTCTGCCCTCTCGTCCCAGTGATGGTCTGCTGGATACGTCGCGCTGGCTGCGAGATTGGGGGGTCGAAGGGACGCCAAATCAAGATCTTCCGGTGGCGTTAGCAATACGTTTGAGTCTGGACGATCTTGGTGACATGGAGCGACTGTATGTATTCCCGCAGTCCTAGTCGCCAAAGCGGTGCCGCGCTGGTGGTTGCATTACTGATATTTGCATTGTGTGCTGCCTTATTGGTCAGCATCGAAAAAGAAGGGCAGCTGTTTTATCAGCGTATGGCCAACAGCTTTCAGGGGCAGCAGACATACGCGTACCTGTTGGGTGCCGAACAGTTGGCCTTTAATTTATTACAGCTCGATAATGAACTGGATGCTCAAACCGAGGTGTCACGAGATACCCTGTTAGAGGTCTGGGCCGAGCAAAGTCCGCCTTACCCCTTAGATGAGGGTGGCTATTTGCTGGGTCGACTGGTCGATTTGGAGGGGCGTTTTAATTTGAATACTTTGGTGGGGAACGCCGGTGCTGCAGATTCTGCTGCCTTGACTATTGATCAGCGTATTTTTGTGCGCTTGTTGCTTACCTTGGTCGATGAAGACGGCCCTCTACTCGACCGATTTCAAGCCCTCGCTATTGTAAATGCGATTGGAGACTGGTTGGATGGCGACGCCAGCCCTCGTGCTAATGGGGCCGAGGACTTGATTTATCAGTCTAAGCAGCCTCCTTATCGCGCCGCGAATCGGATGTGGGCGAGCCCGAGTGAGCTTATGGCCATCGAGGGTGTTTCTTGGGAAATCTATCAGCAGCTAGCACCCTTAGTTACAATCTGGCCTGACGACGGCGGTAAAATCAATATCCACACGGCACCTGCACAAGTGCTTCAGGCTTTGCCTGGGGGTGAGCAGCTTGAGCCTAAAGCGCTTTCTGAGGCGCAAATACTAATAGAACAACGTGATCAACTCGGTTTTGGTTCAGTGGATGAGGTATTACAAGATCCGTTTTTTGCCGAAAATGATCGCGCCGCGCTGCAGCCCTTGTTGACCGAAAAAACCAATACTTTTTTACTCATGGCCGAGGCCTCCGTTGCAGAAAGGCCTCAGCAATTATACTCTGTGATCTCGCGCAAAAACGGTCAGTTTCGCGTGTTGACTCGAGTGCAAGGAACGAGTTTATGAGAACCAATAATCGAGGTTGGGTGTGAAAGCCGTAATCAAATACGATGAGTCGGGCGTCTTAGTGCTGCAGAGACTGCAAGTGCATGACACTCCTTTGCCGCTTGCCACCCCAGACGGGATGGCGCAACTGAATGCTTTAATCCAGAACGACCGCAATTCTGTCGTTTTTGCGTTCCCCAGCGAACAGGCGACCTTATTGACACACCGAGTCGCGAAAGCCGAGCGAAAGCTACTTACACAATCTTTACCTTACAGCCTAGAAGATTGGCTAGCCGAAGATATTGATGAACTGCATTTCGCACACCGCTGGCTTAATGAAAACGAAGTTACTGTGGCAGTCGTTCGCAAAATATTGATGGACGAATGGCAGCACGAGCCAACGATCAGCCCCGTTGCGAAATGGGTTCCCGACACTTTGCTGTTACCCGTGTCTGCAGACCAATGGGTTGTGGTAGTCGAGGGGAATCGCTGCTTAGTGAGGGTTTCAGAACAGCAAGCGTTTGTGTGTCAGCCTGACCTATTGAACGTATTTTTAAGCGCCAGCTTAGACTCTGGGGCGCCCATGTCCATTGTGGCCTACTGCCAAACCGAAGCTGAGTTGCCCGAGTTAGAGCCCGCACTCAAACAGTTAATACTGGTGCGCAAAGGTGGTTGGTTGGATGCTGTAATGATGGGCAGAGAGGTTTCGACTCCGTTGAATCTGCGTCAGGGCAGGTATGCCCCTATTTTACCATGGGCTAAATGGTGGCAGCATTGGCGTTGGGTGGCGGCTACTTTTTTTGGTGCCGTGCTTATTCAGGGGGTACTGTCTTACTCGCAGTGGCAGCAGGCGCAAAGCGTGAATGTCGAAATTCGGCGTGATATCGAAACACGTTATCGTGAGGTCTATCCCCAAGGTGCAATTGTCGATGCCGAAAAACAGTTAGAGCGGCAGTTGCGCTCGTTGCGGGGAGATGCACAAAGTGGCGGGTTTATGAGCTTGCTAGAGCAAGCGGGCGCTGTACTCAACTCGGTGCCGGGAACGCAACTTATTAATTTGAACTACACCGATCGCAACGGTCAGCTGGGGTTAACTTTGATGGCGACCGACTTTGATGCCCTAGAGAATCTGCGTTCAAAGCTGTCTTCAGCGGGCCTTAAAGTCGAATTGGAAAATTCCAATGCACAGGGCGATCAGGTTCGCGCCCGAGTGCGCGTGGGGGGGCAATAATGAAAGCATGGTTTTTAGCTCGAACTCAAAGTGAACAACTTAGTCTTGCTGTACTTGCTGTCGTTGTTCTGTGTTACGCCCTGCTGATGGGCGTGTTGGCTCCACTTACGGATGCGCGAGATAATGCTGTCCAACAGAACGCTCGAGCCTTAGAGGTAAAGCAGCGCGTTAATACCATGGTGGCTGAAATTGAGGCCCTGCGTGGTAAAGACAGTAGTACCGGTCCGAAAACCACGTTAATGAACCTGATTAATCAGGCCAGTCAGGCTGAAGGTTTGCCCATCGCTCGTTTGCAGCCAAGCAGTAATGGGGAATTACAGGTAAGGTTTGAGGGCGTTATGTTTAACGATGTCGCCCAGTTCCTGCATACCTTAGAAATCGAGCAAGGTGTCATTGTGCGTGAAGTCAATTTGTCGCAGTCCGATGTGGGCATGGTCGCTGCCACTATCCGTTTGGCTCAGGGTGGCTAAAGTGAAATTGCGCTACGCTTTAAGTCTTATCGTGGCAGTGTTCGTGGGTAGCGTTATTGTGAATGCGCCCGCAGGCTTGTTGGTGGGGCCGATGGCCGAGCAACATGTGTACCTTGAGGGTGTTAGTGGTTCGGTTTGGCGAGGAAAGGCGCAAAATTTGTCGGCTCGCGCTAACGGTGAGGTGATAACCTGGGGGCAGGTCGAGTGGCACTTGTCTCCGTTAAGTGTACTGTCTTTGTCTCCCTCGCTAGCTTTTGCCACAGAACTCGGCGGTCAGTGGATGCAAGCGAAAGTGACTCTAGATTCGCTCGAGTCGATCCAGTTAGCCAATTTGCAAGGCCGCGTTCCAGCTGCCATTGTGCGTTTGTTTGCACCTTTGTCGGTGGATGGCGCTTTTGAATTCAATTTTCCGAACTTGCAATGGTCGCAAAGTCTTGGCGTGTTGGCATTGAATGGGTCTTTACGTTGGGTGGACGCAGTATGGCAAACACAGACCGACCGTGTTCTTTTGGGTACCTACGAGTTAGCACTGAATTCTAAGGGGCAAGATATTGTGGGTTTGGTCACTACCGTTAAAGGCGCTGTTCAAGCTACGGGCGAGTTGCGAGCCAAAGAGCAAAACTACACGGTTGATCTGCTGATTGAGCCCGATGGGCCAGCGGATCAGCGCTTGCGTCAAAACCTATCGTTAATTGCGCAGCCAGAAGGAAATGGTTTGCGTATCAAATTGTCGGGTCAGTATTGAGCTGACCTTCGTTTTTAAGGAGGCTATGTGGCAGTTCTTTCAGATTTGCGCAACCAGATGCAGCAGCAAGGTTTCGATGCCTTAATCGTGCCGCGCGCCGATGAGTTTTTAGGCGAGTACATCCCCGAATCAAACGAGCGTATGCGGTTTGTCAGCCAGTTCACGGGGTCGGCGGGTTTAGTCATTGTTACCCTGAGCAACGCAGCGGTATTTGTAGACGGGCGGTACACAGTGCAGGTTAAACGCCAAGTAGATACAGTCGATTTCGAAATTGGCGATTTGGGTGATGCCCAGGCCATGGAGTGGGTTGTTGCCAATACTGTCACCAAGGCCCAGATTGGTGTCGATGCCAAGACTGTGTGCCAGACGCAATTGGAGCGCTGGCAAAGTTTGTTGTCTGACCGGGAGTTGCTCGACACGCAAAAAAACATTGTAGACACCGCATGGGATGATCGCCCTGAAGTGGTTTCTCGGCAAGGTTTCAATTTAGCGCTGCAATACACTGGTGAGTCGTCTTTATCGAAACGCACTCGCTTAGGGCAGGCACTAGAAGCTATGGGCTTGGATGGTTTCTGGGTGTTTTTACCCGAGTCGGTCTCTTGGCTTTTAAATGTGCGGGGCAGTGATATTCCCCAGTTGCCGATTTTGCAGAGCCACGCCTTATTAAAAGCGGATGGCAGCGTGCTGTGGTTTATCGAACCCTCACGTCTTCCTGCTGATTGGCAAGCCCACGTTGGTGCAGGTGTAACAGCACACGTACCGAGTGAGTTAGACAGTGTCTTTGCCTCTTGTTCAGGTTTAAGCGTAGGGGCCGACCCGCTGAACACCAATGCTGCCTCGTGGCAGACCATGGTGGCTCAAGGTGTAAATGTCATTGCCAAAGCGTGTCCAGTAATGGCCGCCAAGGCCGGGAAAAATGCTGTAGAGGTCGAGGGCACACGGCAGGCGCACAAACGCGATGCAGCGGCAAAAGCCTCGTTCTTGGCATGGATCGACAAAAGCGTGGCGGCGGGTCAGTTCCCAAATGAGGCCGAATTAGCCGACAAGTTGCATGCTTGTCGCTGTCAGAACCCAGAGTTCTTAGAGCCCTCGTTCAGCACAATATCGGCTGCCGGTCCCAACGGTGCCTTGTGTCATTACAATCATCGCAATGGTCTGCCCGGGCCTTTGGTAAACAATTCGCTGTATCTGGTCGATAGTGGTGGTCAGTATCTTGATGGGACAACGGACGTGACTCGAACGATGGCCATCGGACAACCGACGCCAGAAATGTGCCGGAATTTCACCTTGGTCCTGAAGGGGCATATCGCCCTGGCGCGTATTTGTTTCCCTAAGGGTACTTCGGGTATGCAATTAGACACCTTGGCACGCCAGTTTTTATGGCAGCAAGAGCTGGATTTTGAACATGGAACGGGCCACGGTGTAGGTAGTTACCTGAGTGTGCATGAAGGTCCGCAACGTATTGCTAAGTTAGGCAGTCCAACGCCCTTAGAAGAAGGCATGATTGTTTCTAACGAGCCGGGTTACTACGAAGAGGACCAGTACGGTATTCGTTGCGAGAACTTGCAGGTTGTTGTTCCGGCTGAGCGCCAGGGTTTTTACGCGTTTGAGACCCTGACACTGCTGCCGTTCGACTGTCGCTTAATGGTATTAGACATGTTGACTGCAGATGAAATAAGCTGGGTTAATCAGTACCATGCGCGTGTTTACCAAGAAATTGGCTCCTTGGTGGACGCTGATACTCGCATTTGGTTAGAGCGCGCAACGGCACCTTTATCTCACTAAGGTTAAACGTGCGTTGCGATTACATCATGACAATAACAATAGGGGAATAGGTTATGGCAGCTGCAGGATTACAAGATCATTGGTCATCGCGTTGGACTTTTTTGATGGCGTCCATTGGCTTCGCTGTGGGTCTTGGCAATATCTGGCGGTTTCCTTACGTTACCGGAGAAAACGGTGGCGCTGCCTTCGTTTTGGTGTATTTAACTTGTGTGGTTTTAATCGGCATTCCCTGCATGATGGCCGAAATTATGCTGGGGCGTCGCGGTGCTAGCAGTCCTACTGTCGCCGTCGCCGCGGTAGCGCAAGAAAGCGGTAAAAGCACCGGATGGCGTTTTGTCGGTGGTATTGGACTCTTGGCCGCTTTTACCATCGAGATTGTTTATGCCGGTATCGTGGGCTGGGTGTTATGGTATCTATACAAAGCTGTGGTGACGGGCTTTGCAGGGTATGACGGCGCAGTCGCTGCTACAGAGTTTAGTGGGATGCTCGCGAATACCGAAGGTATGTTGTTATTTACCCTACTTGGTTTGTTGATTACGGGTATGATTATTTACGCGGGAGTTAAAGATGGCATCGAGCGTGCGGTCAGCATCATGATGCCTTCTTTATTTATATTGTTGATTGGGCTGGCTATATACAATGTCTTCGCGGGCGGATTCTGGGAGGCTGTGACGTGGTTGTTCACTCCTGATTTTTCCAAGATAGGGCCCGAGGTATTTTTAATTGCAGTGGGGCAGGCGTTTTTCTCGATAGGCGTTTCAATGGGTGGCATGATGGTGTATGGCGCGTATCTGCCTAAATCAGTATCGATTAGCCGAAGTGCCGCGATTATTATCTTCGCCGATACTCTGGTAGCCTTGGTTGCAGGTTTAGTTATTTTTCCAGCCGTGTTTAACAACGGTCTGGACCCAGCTGCGGGGCCTGGGCTTATTTTTCAGACCCTGCCAGTCGCCTTTGCGCAAATGCCTGGTGGGCATGCTTTCGCCGTCTTGTTCTTTGTAATGCTGTCTGTGGCCGGCATTACCTCGATGGTTGGTTTGGTCGAGAGCTTGATCGCGCACATGGAAGACCGACATACCATGGCAAGGCACAAGGCGACTTTGGTGATTATGGGTACGGTTGCTGCTTTAAGCATCGTTAGCTTATTGTCCTACAACGTGCTAGATCAGGTAAAAGTGGCCGGGCTTAACTTTAACGATGCGATGGACTTGTTGTCGAATCAGATACTTCTGCCTTTGGGTGGGTTGTTTATTGCTGTATTTGCCGGCTGGGTTATGAAGACTGAATACAGTAAAGACGAGTTTGCTATTAGCCAAACCTTGTATTCCGTGTGGCGTTTCACCACGCGCTTCATCGTGCCCCCCGCCTTGGTCGTTATTTTCTATTTCGGAATTGCAGGGTAGTACTATGATTTCAGTGGTTAATGATTGGTTGTGGAACTATGTGCTCATTGCTGTGCTGCTGACGATGGGCCTATTTTTTACCGTCAGTACACGCGCCGTGCAGTTCCGTTATTTTGGCCGTATGTTCGGGGTGTTGCGCAACGCTTTTCACCATGAGCAAGGACACCTTAGTTCATTTCAAGCCTTAGTGGTTTCTGTTGCCGGCCGTGTTGGCTCGGGTAATATTGCAGGCGTAGCCGTTGCTATTACTCTGGGCGGACCAGGTGCTATATTTTGGATGTGGCTTATTGGTTTAATGGGTATGGCCACCAGTGTCGTCGAGTGTTCCTTAGCGCAATTGTTCAAACGCGCGGAACCCAATGGCGACTATCGTGGCGGCCCCGCGTTCTACATTAAACATGGCTTGAATAAACCAAAACTCGCTGCGGTCTATTCGGTGCTGTTGCTAATTACTTTTGGATTAGCGTTTCCGGCCTTGCAATCGTTTGTGGTGGCTAGTTCACTTGAGTCGTCTTTTGGATTCAGCACACTGACCAGTGGTTTGGTACTGACGGTTTGTGTCGCTTTTGTTATTTTTGGCGGCATTCATCGTATAGCTAAGGTCAGCGAAGTCATTGTGCCTTTGATGGCAGTCGGTTATTTCGCGCTCGCTGTCTACATTCTGTTAATGCACGCGGCAGAGTTGCCGGGCATTGTTTCCATGATTGTAAAAAGTGCCTTGGGGCTAGATTCGGCCATTGGCGGTGGTATTGGAGCAGCGATTTTACAGGGCGTACGTCGGGGTCTATTTTCGAATGAGGCGGGCTTGGGTAGTGCGCCTAACGTCGCAGCGGTAGCCTATGTTAAACACCCCGTGAACCAGGGCATTGTTCAGGCCTTCAGCGTATTCATTGATACCTTGCTACTGTGTACCGCAACGGCGGCCATGATTTTACTGTCAGACGCTTACACGCCAGGTGCCGAGGGTGTGGAAGGTGTGGCGCTGACCCAGAGAGCGGTGGCCGAGCAAGTGGGTGCGTGGGGCGAAACCTACGTCAGTATTGCGCTGATTTTGTTTGCGTTTAGCTCGATTGTGTACAACTACTATTTGGGTGAGAACAGCTTGGACTATTTCAGCGAAGAAAACCAAACGCTGTTTAACGGTTTCCGTATCGCTATTTTGGGCTTAGTCTTTTGGGGCTCAATGCAGGATTTAGGGACCATTTTCAGCTTTGCTGATTTAACTATGGGTTTGTTAGCGGTTGTGAATTTATTAGGTTTAGCTCTGCTGGCGCCCATCGCTCGTCGCCTTTTAAACGATTACGATCAGAAAGTGGCAGATGGGAAAGAAGCAATATTTGAGGTCGACGAGTGGAAAGACCTAGATATTGACCCACAAGCTTGGGCCGATGTTAAAGCACCGGCGAAAACAGACGCGCCAGCGCCATAGCGGGTTTGAACCAAAATGGGCGACGGCTAAAGTGTTGCCCTGATACCTCGGTGGCCGACGCAAAGTCCGTCTCTAACATTTGCTGAACTTCCTGAGAAAATTCGCGGTCATTGATCATTGCAGTAATTTCGAAAGCCAGCTTAAAACTGCGGTTATCAAAATTGGCGGTGCCTATCGCACACAGATCATCGTCGACCAGCGTCACTTTTTGATGCATAAAGCCCGGGCCGTAGCGGAAGACTTTAACGCCCGCTGGCAGCAGCTCTTTGGTGTAGGACCAATTTGCCATGGCTACCACGGGACCATCGGGGTTGTCGGGGATCATTACTCGCACGTCTACACCACGTAACACGGCTAACTGCAAAGCCGAAATAATACTGTGGTCTGGCACAAAATATGGACTTGTAATCCACAGACGATGTTTGGCTTCACTGATAAGCTGATGATACATCAGTCCAGCTTCTTCAAATTCGCTGGAGGGATCTGACGGGAAGATCAATACCTGCTTGCCGTGCCGACTTTCGCCGGGATTAGTGAAACTCAGTTGTAATTGCTCGCCAGTCGCCCAACGCCAGTCGGCAGCGAAGGTGAGTTCCATTGCCAGTACAGCGGGTCCTTGAATTTGAATGTGGGTATCACGCCATGGCCCAATCTTAGGATCTTGCCCAAGATACTCTCGTCCTATATTGTGCCCCCCGAGTAGAGCAAGTTTTGAGTCGATGCATGCTAGTTTGCGGTGATTGCGGAAGTTGAGCTGGAAGCGGTTGCGACGCCCACGCGTTGTGTTGAATGGAACGATGTTCAAGCCGCGGCTAAGTGCTCTGGTTAGTAGGGGCGAGCGGGCGAAGGCTCGACTTCCGATTTCGTCGTAAATAAGGTGTACGGCAAGGCCCTGCTGGACTTTAACAATAAGTGCGTTGATTAACTCTGCGCCAATGTGATCGTCGCGGATGATGTAATAGACCAAATAAATGTGTTTTTGGGCGCTGTGAATAGCATTAATTAAAGCGGTGTGTGTCGCTTCACCATTGACTAAAAGCCGCAAATCATTGCCTACCGTAACTGCCGTGCGAGCCAAGGGCAGGAGTGTGCGAAATGTATCGCACAGTTCGTCAGTATTAACACTGTTGGGCCAGATCGCATCAGATGTGGCTTGTTGGCTGGTCTTTAAGGCCTCCTCGACTGCCTTGCGTTGCTCTACGTAACCATCGAATTTAGTGCGGCCAAAAATCCAGTAGATGGGGACGGCAATGTAAGGAAAGGTCAGCAGCACAATGACCCAAGCGACAGCGCCCTGTGCAGTGCGGGTTTTCATGACGGCCTCAATGGCCGAGACAACACCCAGTAAGGTAAAGACCGTTACCGTTAGCGCGAAAACTTGGGCCAGAATTGACAATTCCATAGCGCCAAGAATAACAGATAAATGCGGTTTTGAACGGTCGTTGATTCAACCTAGATCAAGGTGTTGGATTAAAGACTCTGTTAAAATATCGGCTCATTGTGACCGGAACCGAACACCATGATCGAACGGATAATCGCTGGAGCTTTGTAAAAAGGGGTGGCTCTCTTTTTTGTCGCTCGCTGTGCGTTTTGTTTTCTTGATGAACAGTAGCGCATGGCTTCAATCTTATGCCGCTGCCTTGCGTCTTCGAGAAGTCCTCTCCGGCATGGATGACAAGCATGTTGAAGCTGTTATGTCGTGGTTGAGGCTTTTCTCAGACCACCGAACTTGGCTACCCTGTTTGTGAGACGACTGAAGCGGGCACCGCTAAGCGCTTTGTTCGTTTAAGGCGAGGAGGGAGCAGAAATAGAAATCACCGCCGGGCTGAGCGACGGTGAGGTTGTGATTGCACCCTAGGCTTTTAGCGCGACTGCTCTAAAGTAACCTCGTAGTCGCGCTCCTCATTGCCTAGCAGAGTTGTTACGGCAATAGTATCTCCGGCTTGGTAGCGCTCGAGCTGGGTGTAGTATTCATCGTTGTTGCGAACGCGTTCGCCATTGATGTGAGTAATAATATCTCCCAAAGCGATATCTCCCCGATAATTGCGGTAGGCGCCGCGCATGCCGGCTTGATCGGCGGGTAATCCGGGGAATAAGCGTACAATGGGTACCCCCGGAATGTTATAACGCCTGATCCAATTATCGCTTGCTAGCTCTACGCCCAGTATCGGGCGAAGCACTCGGCCATAACTAATTAATTGTGGTACGACCTCGGCTACCGTATTCACCGGGATAGCAAAACCGATACCCGCGCTTGCGCCGCTTGGGCTGTAAATGGCGGTATTAACACCAATCAGTTGTCCCATGGAATTAAGTAACGGGCCACCTGAATTACCTGGATTGATCGCCGCATCGGTCTGAATCACACCGCGAATGGTGCGATTACTAGGGGCTTTAATTTCGCGACCTAAAGCACTCACGATACCTGTGGTGAGCGTGGTATCCAGGCCAAATGGGTTGCCGATCGCCAAGACCTTACGACCCACTTGGAGCTCGCTCGAGTCACCTAATGGCAGCGTTTGTAAATCATCGGGTGCGTCCTCAATTCGAAGTACCGCTAGATCTTTCTCGGGCGCTACCCCAATCACCTCAGCATCGTATTCACTGCGGTCTTGCAGTGTCACCGTGAGCTTTTGTGCGCCAGCAATCACGTGATAGTTGGTCACTATTAGACCCTGGCTATTCCAAATAAAACCCGTACCTGACCCCCTTGGGATCTCTTCGACATTTAACGAGAACAAGCCCCGACGCAGGGCTTTATTAGTGACAAACACCACAGCTGGGCTGGCTTTGCTAAAAATCTCGGTTGTGTTGGCTTCGTCATCGGTGGCAAAGCTTAAATAGTCAGGCACGTCCTTGTCACGCGTTTCGGCAAGCGCGCTAGGCGTGAGGGACCCATTGTCACCGAGGCCACAAGCACCTAGAAAAGTGATTAAAAATAGTGTGATAGATCGAAACACTTGGGTCATTGGGTCATTGGGTCTCCAGTAATGCGTCGTTAACCCCGTCGCAAGGCTTCGATGCGCGCTGTAAGAGGGGGGTGCGATGCCAGCATCTTAGCTATGCCTAACTTGTTGATGTTGCGAATGCCAAACGCTGTGAGTTCTCCGGGTAAGTCGTTGGGTAGGTTTTGCTCTCGCTGAAGGCGTTCTAGAGCACTAATCATGGCGCCTCGGCCTGCAAGAGCAGCTCCAGCCGCATCGGCGCGATATTCTCGTAACCGAGAGAACCAGGCCACGATCATGCTCGCAAAAATTCCAAGCACGATCTCTGCAAAGAAGGTAGCAATGTAATAGCCGATGCCGTAGCCCCGCTCGGTTTTAAAGATAACGCGATCTACCGTGTGGCCAATAATGCGCGCAAAGAACATCACAAAAGTATTAACAACGCCTTGAACTAGCGTTAGTGTTACCATGTCGCCATTGGCGACATGTCCAATTTCGTGCGCTAGTACCGCTTTAACCTCGTCGGGCGAGAAACGGTTCAATAAGCCCGAGCTGACGGCGACCAATGCATCGTTGCGGTTCCACCCAGTGGCAAAGGCGTTGGCGGCCTGCGAGGGGAATACCCCAACCTCGGGCATTTTAATGCCAACCTCACGAGATAGCTCGGCAACCGTGTCAAGCAACCAGCGACTTTGACGGTCTGTGGGTTGTGTGATGAGCTGAGTGCGCGTCGATTTTTTGGCCATCCACTTACTCAGGAACAGTGATACAAAAGCCCCACCAAAACCAAAGAGTGCACAAAAAACCAGTAGCGCCTGTAAATTCAGATCAACGCCATTGGCTGCCAAAATACTATCGAATCCCAGCAGATTAAATATGATGCTAACCAAGACCAGTACAGCCAGGTTGGTCACCAAGAACAACAAGATACGCATGAAAACTACCTCTGAAATGCTTGTAACAATGCTATATACCACTTCAATGATGGGGGTAGATCACATTAAATCAAGGTAATGCGAATAAGTAAGACAGCCGAAAGCGATGAAAGGTTCCCGCGGTAGGCTAAATAGCGACTGAAATGGACTCTTGCAGATCGCCCGGCAGGGGGTGCTCACTAACGTCTAACTTGAGTTTGCCATTGTCGGTAAGCTCTGGCTCAAAGATCTCGGCGCGCAGCTCGATATCTTTTGACGATAGTTCAACGATGGTGTTCAGTGCTTCATCGCGGTATTTGAATTGAGCGACAGCTTGGGCTTCGCGTCCGTCGGTCCACTGTTTACTTTTGCTGTAGTAGTGGTCTAGTTGATTGCGAATAACGAAAGTGTCCGGCATGGTGCTAGCGCTCTCCCAGTAACTTAGCTTTGGCGTCGTTCACGCGGGCGGCTAGGTAGTCGTTTCCGCCTCGGTCGGGATGTAATTTTTGCATGAGCTTGCGATGTGCTGCAACGATATCATCTTTGGATGCGTCTTCGGCAAGGCCCAAAATCGCCAAAGCTTCTTTTATGGTTAGTTGTCCACCGGTATCGCTGCGCGGTGGGGCCTGATTTTGATAGTCCTGGCCGAAGCGTTGTTCGAGGTAAGACAGCAGTAACTGAGTGGAATCGGTGTCGTTGGCGCGGCAATATTCTAATAGCGTATCGAGTTCGTTTTGTGACAGCTCCGACAGCTGTTTGCCGCTGAAATCACCGGCTAGCACGGTGCCATTTAAACGACCGTTGCTGTGACTTAGCGTCATACGCAAAATGGCCGATTCAACTTGGGAAGTTGCCCCATCGCCTGATTGCCCCAGCCAATTTTTCAGGTGGGGTAATAACTGGATGATTAGGGGAAGTGATTGTCGCAGTAGCACCAATAAGCCGGTGAGTAAGGCGCCAATCCAGTGCATTTTGCCGCTAATTGCCAATAACACTGCCACGATCAAAGCAGCGAAAAAAATCAGCTGAAGGTAGGCTGCTTTGCGCTTTTGTGTGGGTAGCGCTTTGATGCGGGTAACTGCGATATACAGTGCAAGTGCCGCAGCGGTAAATAGTATCAGTTTTGGCATTATGACCTTGGCAACTGTTCCAGTAGCGTTTGCGCCGCGGCATCGCGACGCTGAGTCAGTGCAGTATAACCGCCTTGGGCATAGGCTGCCACGGCACTGAGCAGATCACGTAGCCGATCGGGAGCCGCAAGATCAAAGCGGGCATAAGCGCCTGAGGATAAGCGGGCCATGTGCTGGAAGATATCTTCGACGGTAGGGTTTAGACCTTCTTGAAACAAAAACAAGGGTAACGTGCGCAAGCCGCACTGCCCCGCCAGGTTAATGACCTCATGTGGTGGTTCTTCGATCGCATCACCTATAAAAATCAGGCCGCGAAGAGGGCTCGATTGATGTTCCTTGAGCGCATGGCGCAGTGTTTTACGAATTTGCGTTTGCCCCGCCATGCAATGAACACTAGACATTTTTTTACTGAGCGCGTCCGCATCGGTGAGCCAATCGGTCTGCCTGAACTCTTCGAACCCACGGTAGAAACAAAGCTTTAGTGTTAAACCTTTTAATCCATCGGTCGTGTGCAGCAATGAATGGGTTAGCGAGCAAGCGAGGTTCCAAGTGGGTTGTCGGCTGGCAGTTGCGTCAATCACAAACAGCAAGCGCTGCTGTTGCTTAACCACCTTAGAGATGGTTTTGTGCTGCTGGATAAAGGCACTGACCTCATTGCTTGAACTGGTGGTTTTTAGTGTTCCGCTCATTAGTGGCTCTACTGTCGCAATCCCGTTAAAATAATGACGACTTCGATGTCAAGGTGCAAGACCCTTTGCCCGCACGTACCTCAGCTTTTGATCGTAAGGATTCAATGATGGATTTGTTCTCGATTCGCAAAAAACATACTTTAGTCACCGCCGAAACGGCATTACCTGACCGCGATCAGGTGCTTACACCGGGGCATAATCATCTGATTTTTGGGCGCTCGATGTTACCTCCCTATGCCGCTGACGAGCAGGTTGTCTATTTTGGTATGGGGTGCTTTTGGGGTGCTGAACGACGCATGTGGCAACAAGTTGGCGTAAGCTTAACAGCAGTGGGCTATGGCGGTGGAGTCACTAAAAATCCGACCTATGAAGATGTGTGTGGCGGCAAAACAGCGCACGTTGAATTGGTGATGCTAATTTATAAGCCGGCGGCTACAAATCTTGAAACATTGCTTACCGTGTTTTGGGAGGCTCACGACCCAACCCAAGGTATGCGTCAAGGTAACGACTTGGGTACTCAGTATCGTTCAGCGATCTACACCACAAACGATGAGCAACTCCAAGTGGCACAAGCATCTTGCGAGGCGTATCAAGCGGGTTTAACTGCGTCAGGGTATGGGAATATCACTACTGAGATTGCCCCATTTACTAATTTTTTCTTCGCTGAAGACTACCATCAGCAATACCTGCACAAGAACCCAAATGGCTACTGTGGCTTACGCGGAACGGGAGTAAGTTGCGCTATTTAAGTGATGAGTTTACCCAGTAAAGCGCTGACGGCAGTTTCTACGCGCATGATCCGAACGCCCAAATTGATGGGTGTAAGCCCTGCCTGCTGTAACAAGCCGACTTCGTAGGGAATAAACCCACCCTCGGGACCAATAGCTATGAGCCGATGGCTGTCACAGGCACTGACATCCAGTCGAGAGTGCACGCGGTGGTCACCAAGCCAGGCGTTCGGGTACGACCTAACGAGGTTTGGTAGATGATCTTCAGCGAAGGGCTTAAAGCCCTTGTGCCAATGCAGGCTCGGGGGAACAGTGTCTCCCGCCTGTTCTAGCGCTGCGTGAATGGTGGTCTCGATGGCATCGGGTTTGAGGTAGGGGGACTGCCAATAGCTTTTTTCGACGCGATAGCTATTGATGATGTGAACAGTCTCGACACCGAGCTCGATACTGGCACTGAGTATTCGGCGAACCATTTTAGGTCTGGGCAGGGCCAATACCAGGCAGAGAGTCTCTTTACGCGGCGGCAGTTCTGATATTTCCACGTCAAGTACGGTGCGTGTCTTGCTGTGTTCGAGTACCTTACCTACACCCAGTTTCCCACCGTACACGCCCACGTTAAGTTGGCTGCCGACCTCGGGCTTTATGACCTCGATGCAATGCTTGTGAGCGCGTTCACTGAGCTGAGCCTGAAAATGGTCACCCAGGGCATTGGGCTCGAGTAGTACGATGTTCACTACTCGACCCAGAGATCGTATTCGTCAGCGCCGGTGATCTCTGCTGTGACTAAGTCGCCCGGGCGCAGGTCGGTGTAGCCTGGTAGGTGTACCACGCCGTCGATCTCTGGCGCGTCACCACGGGTGCGGCCGATAGCGCCTTCACTGTCTACGTGATCGATGATGAGTTGCTGGTCGGTACCAATTTTAGCCGCGCGCCGTTCAGCGCTGATACTTTGTTGTAGCGCCATAAATCGCTCCCATCGCTCTTGTTTGACCTGGTCGGCAATGGGGTTGGCTAGAGCGTTGGCGGGTGCTCCCTCGACCGGGGAATACTGGAAACAGCCTACGTTATCAAGTTGAGCCTCGCTGATGAAATCGAGCAACTCTTGGAACTGCGCCTCGGTCTCTCCAGGAAAGCCAACAATAAAGGTGCTTCGCAACGATAAATCGGGGCAAATTTTGCGCCAGTTGTGTATGCGGTCCAGTACCTTTTCAGCTGCCGCTGGGCGTTTCATTGCTTTGAGGATGTCATGTGAAGCGTGCTGAAACGGGATGTCCAAATAGGGCAGAATTTTACCTTCGGCCATTAAAGGAATGACATTGTCCACATGAGGGTATGGGTAGACGTAGTGCATACGCACCCACACGCCCAAAGACCCCAATGCTTCGCTTAGTGCCAGCATTTGCGTTTTGACGGGGCGGCCATCCCAGAAATCGGTTTTGTATTTTAGGTCGACGCCATAGGCGCTTGTGTCTTGCGATACTACAAGTAGCTCACGCACACCGCCGCGCACCAGAGCCTCGGCTTCGCGCATGACATCGCCAGCAGGTCGGCTGACCAAATCGCCGCGCAAATGCGGAATAATGCAGAAGCTGCATCGGTGATTACAGCCTTCCGAGATTTTCAGGTAAGCGTAGTGCCGTGGTGTGAGTTTAATGCCATGATCGGGTACTAAGTCGATAAAGGGATTGTGATCTTGCGATTTGGGTGCGTGGTGACGCACTGCCGTCATGACTTCTTCGTAGGCGGCGGGGCCTGTAACGCTTAATACTTTTGGGTGTAAGTCCTGAATGCGTTTGGCGTCGTCGCCAGCGCCCATGCAGCCGGTAACAATTACTCGGCCGTTTTCTGCCAAAGCCTCGCCAATAGCATCTAAAGATTCTTGTTTGGCACTGTCGATAAACCCACAGGTATTTACGATAACAAGATCGGCGCCCTCGTAGGAGCTGCTAATCGCATAGCCATCGTGTTGAAGTTGGGTAAGAATTCGCTCGGAGTCGACCAATGCCTTCGGGCACCCAAGGCTGACAAATCCGACGGTTGGGTTTTGCGTTTGCGCTTCAGACACGCCCTTAGTTCCTTAAGATTAAAAAGGCGATGATACCATGCCTTAGGTAATAACTTCTTGCCTACAAATCCCGCTTAAACGTGGGTCCAAAAGCGCTGACACGAAGTTGGTTCTTTAAATGCGCCTGTAATGACAGACACTCCTCTCGGTTGAGGAATTCACCTACACGAATGGAGTGTGTTCGATCTTGGATAAAAAGCTCGGGGCCATCCCATGGATGGTTTTCGGGGCGAATAGCTAAGCTGGTTTCGTCTCGGGGTAGGGTGTAGGTGAACTTTGGTGCATAAACACCCTTGTCAATTCGCACGGTGTCACCTTTAAAGGTAATTACGTGCTTGAAGTGAAGTTTCCAGTGAACGTAGTACAAAGAAATGCCTAGAGCTGCGATTTCGAGGCCAGCAAAAGGCAAAATGGGCCAAGCACCAAGACTCCAAAAGAATAGGCCCGCTCCTATTGATGGAATCGCTAAGAAAATAATCAGTTGTTTGTTCTGCTTCCAACTGGCGGACAAGTTGGGTTGCGCCACAATGACATGCTTCTGATCGTATTCCGACGCGGTGACCAAGCGCTTATCTCCTCAAAACCGATATGATAGTGGCTTTTTTGTGACTTCCACACCCAATTCTTACGCGAGTCTTAAAAGGCTGGCTCACTTTCGATGCTCAGCCACTTCCCTGTTACTGGATGTTTTAGCGCTAAGCGCTCGGCATGCAATAGCAAGCGGTTTGAACGCGCCAAACTCTCGGGATCGGCGTACAGGTCGCAACCCAGAATAGGGTGGCCAAGGCTCAGCAGATGCAACCGTAGCTGGTGGGACCGACCTGTGACAGGGTGTAGCCGAAGGCGAGTGCTGTTGTCGTCTCGAGCTAACACAGTAAAGTGTGTCACCGAGGGCTTGCCGCGCTCGAAGCACACTTTTTGACGAGGTCGATGCTCCCAGTCGGCGCTTATGGGTAAATCAATGGTGCCAGTATTTTCTTTGATTTGCCCCGCCACCACGGCGATATAAGATTTGGCGACCTGTCGCAATCTAAACTGCCTAGACAGCTCGGCGTGACACTCTTTGCCCAAGGCTATAACCATAGTGCCAGAGGTGTCTAAATCGAGCCGGTGGACGATGCGGGCTTCAGGGTGGGATTGCTGTAAGCGAGAAATTAAGCAGTCTTTGTTTAGTGGGTGTTTGCCCGGCACGCTCAATAGCAAGTGCGGCTTGTTAACGAACAAAAGGTGGTCGTCTTGGTACAGTATCCCAATAGGTTCTTGGGAGTGAGGAACCAGGTAGTCGCTCATGGCTCTAGTTGTTTTGTAGGGCGGCTAAGTAACGACCAAGGGTTTGTTCTAAGCCTAGATACAGCGCATCAGCCGTTAAGGCGTGGCCAATAGAAACCTCAGCCAAATGCGGCAGTCCACTGAATAAGGTCAAATTATCTAGGTTTAGGTCGTGGCCCGCGTTAATTTGTAGCCCCGCCTGGTGGGCGGCTTCGGCCGTGCGCGAAAATAACTCAAGGCTCTGATCGCCGCGTCCCTGCTCGAACTCTCGGGCGTAGGATTCGGTGTAGAGCTCGACTCGATCGGCCCCCAAATCGGCCGCCAAGGCTACAGTGTTTGGATTAGGGTCGACAAATACGCTGCTACGCACCCCCCAGTCTTTGAGCTGTTTTAACACAGGTCTGAGTATGTGGGCATCGCGCTCTAAATCAAAGCCGTGATCTGAGGTGAGTTGGTCGTTAGCATCGGGCACCAGTGTGCACTGTGCGGGTCGAATGGCATCCACTAGCGCCATAAATCCGGGGTAGTCACTCACACCTTGGCGAGTGCTTGGCATGGCGGGACTGAAGGGGTTGCCCTCGATATTCAGCTCAACCGAAAGAGCTTGCTTTAGATCATGGCAGTCGTCGACACGGATATGACGCTGGTCGGGCCGGGGGTGTACGGTTATGCCGTGGGCGCCATAATTAATGCAGCGCAGAGCATAGTCAACCACCGAGGGAACGACCGTGTCGCGCGAATTCCTGAGTAAGGCCACTTTGTTCACGTTAACGCTTAAAGCAATCACGGTTTATTGGTCCAAGTCACTTTGTTAATTACGATGGGCATGCTGGGACTGTCACTAAAAGCACCGCCTCGATTTTTTATGGGCACAGTTGCAATGTAATCTACCGTGCTCATGCTCAGTTTGTCCTGGACCTTACCAAACACGGCGTAGCCCGCTTTGCCCGGAGCCCAGTCCAAGCGGAGGTTGTTGCGGTGGTTAATAAAAAATTGGTCGGTCGCAGAATCTGGGTCGTCGGTACGTGCCATAGCGATGGTACCGCGGACGTTATGTAATTTGGATTTTTTTGCTTCGTTTTCAATGGGAGATTCGCTGGGTAAGGGTTCATACCGCTGATCAAATCCACCCGTTTGAATCATAAAGCCGTTGATAACGCGATGAAAAATCGAGCCCTCGTAGTGGCCAGATTCTGCGTATTTGAGGAAGTTTGCGACAGTAATTGGTGCTTTGTGGTGAAACAAACACAGGGTGATGTCGCCCTCTGTGGTCTCTATTGTGACCACGGGCGAGGGATCTTCGCCCCCGTTGCATTCCTGCGATTGTACTGCGGCCGTTGTCGTCACTAGGTAAACAGCTGCGAGAACTCCAAGCAGATTTTTAGCATTAACTTTCATAGATTATACCCAGCCAGAACTGCGCCTGCGTTGAGGCCACAACCGCGGCACTAGCAAGGCTATTAATACGCCCAAACCTACAGCGAGTGCGCCATCCATGAACTGACTGTGTTCCATACGCTCTTGCAGGCGCTGGTTTTCTGCTTGGGTCACTTCAAAGTCGGCGGTCAGCTCTTCGACGCGCTGACTCAAGGCTTGGTTGCGAGTCTCGATGTTGATGGCGTCCTCAGATAAGCTGCGCAGTTTGTCGAGGGCCTCTCGAGTTTCTGCCAAATCAGTTTGCGCCTGATTCATGGCCGCGACGGCACTTTCTTTCTCAGTGCGAAGACGATCGACTTCGTTCTGCAGGCTTTGCATGCGAGTTTTTAGTTCGGCTTGGCTGCCCTGCATGCTCTCTAAGACGGCTCGGGCGGGCGGCTCGTCCATTAAATATTGAGTGCGAATCCAGCCGAGTGTTCCATTTTGAGTGGTGACTTCGGCGAACTCTGTATCTTCACTTAACTGAATGATTTCAAGTTGCGTGCCGCTGGGAAGACCTCGATGGACTATTCGAAACTGCCCGCCTGGTCCGCTGCGAAGCGGCACGAAGTGCTTGTCGCTGATGTACTGTATTTCGGCATTCGCTAGGACGCTGCAGAGTGTGAGCGCTGTCGCACATAAAGCCATTATTCGTTGCACAGAAGTCATGGGGTGTCTCGCAAAACTCTTAGTATAACCTTGCTGGTAAGAGGTCTAAACCATAAGTTTAGGGGAGTGCTTTGCGGTATGGTCTAATTGACACGTGTTGGAATAGGCCTGCAAGGGCATAAGGGTCATTAGCGGCCCATTCTGTGGCGTCGGTCTGAGTGTCGAACTCAGCGATAATTAGGCTGCCTTCTACCGGTATACTGGGGTCTGGGCTTGCTTCGCGGGGAATAGGGCCGGCAATAATTAGACGGCCAGCATCCACCAGGGGCTGAATGTGGGCTAGGTGAGCAGGGCGTGTTGCTGCACGAACATCACCGTGGTTGGGTTTGTCTTCACATAAAATAATAAACAGCATATTACTGATCCTGTTTAGCGGCGGCAGAGGTTTCTTTTTTTAGGTAAGGCGTCATGATAATGGCGGTAAGAAGGGTCAGTGCCAGCGTAAAGCCAATGGCAGAGTAAAGCTTATAGCTCACCCACGCGTCCTCGCTAAAGGTATAAGCAACCCAAATATTTAATCCGCCCACGAGGGTGAAATGGCAGGCCCATACCAGGTTTAATGTTGTCCACGCACGCTTGGGTAACTGCAACTGAGAACCTAAAGTTCGCTCCATGATGGTTTTTTTGCCAATAAACTGAGAGCCGATAAACAAAATGCCCAAAGCCCAATTGAAAATGGTGGGTTTCCACTGAATAAAGAGTTCGTTGCGCAGCATGACCGTCGCTGTGCCGAACACCAGTACGGCGGCAAGCATCCACAGCCCTCGTTTTTCTAGTTTGCGCTCCCACAGGGCTGTTCCCAAAACCTGCAAGGTCGTGGCGATCATCAGAATCAAGGTGGCACTGTATATGCCGTCCATGGTGTAAACCCAGTCGCCCAGACTTATAGTCTCTCCGTTCATTTGATAGCTCATAAAAAATAGCGCTATTGGTACAAATTCCAGCAGTTGTTTCATCGGGCCTCGGAGGTGATCGTGGTACACTCTTGCTATGGTAACGCAACAATACGCAAAAGACTTGTTGCAAATGGTTCAAGTACATCAAAAGGTGGATAAAAGCGGTAATGTCGCAGCGTTTAGATTTACACATGCACAGCACATGCTCTGATGGCGCCCTATCAGTGCCAGACCTGCTGTCGCGTGTCGTTGCTGCCAATATTGGAACCATGGCATTGACCGATCACGATACGATCAAGGGTTTAGCGATAGCCCAGGAATGGATATTAAACAATCCGGCCGCTTCGATACAATTAATCTCGGGAACTGAATTATCTTGCGTATGGCAGGGCGTTACGATTCACGTGGTGGGTTTGAATTTTGATGTTCAGAATGCAGCGCTCGACTCTTATTTACAGGGTTTAGAGCGGGCCAGAATAGAGCGCGCCGAGTTAATCGCCGGTCGTCTGGCCAAGCAGGGATTCGATGGCGCTTTCCTGGGTGCGAAGGCAATAGCGGGAAGCGCTCAAGTTGGGCGCCCTCATTTTGCTCGATGGTTGGTTGAAGCTGGGTATTGCGATTCTGTGAATTCGGCCTTCAAACGGTGGTTGGGTCGCGGTAAATTGGGCGATGTTAAAGTGTTTTGGCCAAGTCTTGAACAGGCCGTTGAGGTGATTGTTCAGGCTGGCGGAGTGGCCGTGCTCGCGCACCCTCAACACTACGGCATGACCAGGGCTAAGCTTAGACGTTTGGTCTCTGCTTTTGTAAACGCCGGTGGGGGCGCTATGGAGTTGCCTCTTGGGAGGGAACAAGCCGATGTCGCCCTCTATGTCCGACGTTTGCTGGAGGACTTTGAACTCAGTGTGTCACTGGGTAGTGATTTTCATGCGGACTCTGAATGGGGTCCGCGCTTGGGTTTAGATGCGGCACTTGCGCGTAATCTTAACCCTATTTGGGCCGGCTGGTGAGCCTGCGGCCTAAGGAGTAAAACTAATGAGTCAATTTTTTCAGATCCATCCGGACAACCCGCAGGCACGACTCATTAAGCAAGCGGCCGATATTATTCGCTCGGGTGGAATTGTGGTGTACCCCACCGACTCGGCCTATGCTTTGGGTTGCCACATAGGCGATAAACGCGCTTTGGATACAATTCGCCGCATTCGGAAGCTGGATGATAAGCACAACTTCACGTTGGTGTGTCGGGATCTATCCGAGCTGGCCAATTTCGCACGTGTTGATAATGCCGCGTATCGCTTACTGAAGGCCACAACGCCAGGGCCCTATACGTTTATTTTAAAGGCCACGCCTGAAGTGCCTCGGCGTCTACTGCACGCCAAGCGAAAAACGATCGGATTGCGTGTTCCAGAGAACATTATCGCCCAGGCGCTGCTGTCCGAATTGAACGAGCCCATGATGAGCGTTACTCTGATTATGCCCGGCGACGACGACCCCTTGATTGATCCCTACGAGATTCGAGACTTACTGGAGCACGATGTCGATCTGGTAATTGATGGAGGCTACTGCGGTTTGGAAATGACGAGTGTGATTGATCTAGCCGACGATGAGCCTGTTTTGGTGCGACAAGGCAAAGGGGATATTGCCCCCTTTGGGCTATAGTCGGGTATACTTGCACTACACTCGAGATGAGTGAAGGAGAATAAGTTGAGTAATCCAACCGCTGGCGCTAAGGGCACTAGCCCTTTTAACCCCAAAGCCGTTATGGGACCGCCTCTACCGCAGCAAGGCGAGATGCCCTTTGCTGTGGTTATGGGGCAGGCGCTGACTGAACTCCCCAAAGATTTGTATATTCCGCCTCAGGCCTTAGAGGTCATATTAGAGGCGTTTGAAGGCCCTCTCGATTTACTACTGTATTTAATTCGTCGGCAGAATTTAGATATTTTAGATATCGATGTTTCGGATATTACCGAGCAGTACATGCAGTATGTCGAGCTGATGGACGCGCTACAGTTTGAATTGGCAGCAGAGTACTTGCTAATGGCGGCCATGCTGGCGGAAATAAAGTCGCGAATGCTTTTGCCGAGGCAAGTCGCCGACGAGGAAGATGAAGAAGATCCCAGAGCGCAACTGATTCGCCGATTGCAAGAGTACGAGCGCTTTAAAAAGGCGGCTGAGGATATCGATGAATTGCCGCGCGTGGATCGCGATGTGTTCTTGACCAGTGCAGCACCGCCTGAGATTGAGCGAGTCCGGCCCGAGCCGGAAGTAGGTTTGCAAGAAATATTAGTGGCTTTTTCTGAGGTTATGGCGCGCGCTAACATGTTCGAAAGCCATCATATTCAACGCGAGGCGCTATCGACCCGCGAGCGGATGTCACAAGTCCTTGAGCGACTGTCTGGCGAGAGTTTTATGCCCTTTGTATCGCTCTTTAAAGCCGAGGAGGGCCGCATGGGGGTGGTGGTAACTTTTTTGGCCATTATGGAACTAATTAAAGAGTCATTGGTTGAAATTGTGCAAACCGAGGCCTTTGGGCCCATTCATGTCAAGGCGCGTGTATCATGAGTGAAATTAACTTAGCCAATATCGTAGAGGCGACTTTGTTTGCCGCGGGCAAACCCCTATCTACCGCGCAGTTGCGAGAAGTATTTGAGGAGCATGAGCGGCCTGATCCAGACACGATTAAAGAAGCCCTTGAGCTTTTGCAGGAGCGTTATCAGTCGACGGGGCTCGAGTTGGTTCGCGTTGCCAGTGGCTTTAGGTTCCAAGTTCGTCAAAACTTGTCCGACTGGGTAGCGCGATTGTCGGAAGAGCGCCCGCAGCGCTACTCCCGCGCCCTGCTCGAAACCCTGGCGTTAATTACCTATCGCCAACCTATTACGCGTGGAGAAATCGAAGAAATTCGCGGTGTCGCGGTAAGCAGCAATATTGTAAAGACCTTATTGGAGCGTTCGTGGGTGCGAGTGGTAGGCCATAGAGATGTCCCTGGTCGCCCGGCGATGTATGCGACTACGCGTCAATTTTTGGATTACTTTAATTTAAAAAGTCTTGATCAGCTGCCCCCCCTTGCCGAGGTTCGAGATTTCGAAACGCTGAATGCCGACTTTGGGTTTGCTGAGCCCGCGCCTGAGTCCGCTGAGGCAGGGGCGGGCACTGCAACTGACGCTGCTCAGTCAGCGGCAAATGCGCCGGCACAAGATGCCGAAAAACACATTTCAGACGACTACGAAAGTGCGTTTGAGCAGCCAGACGAAGACTCGGTCGGTGATGTTATTTCACGCGAATTTGACTGAACTTTTAAATTTTACAATCGACGGGATGTTGAATGAGCAATAAACACAAAACGAAAGGCAAGAAGCCTGAGCTCGACCTTAAAAAAGAAGCGAAAATAACGGGGTTGGGTAAAAGCCAGAAAGACGAGAAATTGCAAAAAGTATTGGCGCGCGCAGGTTTGGGTTCGCGCCGTGAAATGGAAAAATGGATTTCCGACGGTCGAGTCAAATTGGATGGGCGTATCGCTGAGCTGGGCGACCGAGTTTGCGATAACGCGGTAATCGAAGTCGACGGTCACGCCCTGTCACGCGCTCCGGCGGAAGCCGTTCGTTGCTTGCTATACCATAAGCCTACCGGAGAGGTCTGCACACGCAAAGACCCTGAGGGGCGTCGTACAGTATTCGAACGACTGCCCAGAGTTAAGGGTGGCCGTTGGATCAGTATCGGCCGGTTAGATTTCAACACTTCGGGCTTGCTGCTGTTTACAACCGATGGAGAGCTCGCTAACGCCTTGATGCATCCATCGGCGGTGATTGAGCGGGAGTACATGGTTCGTGTTATGGGGGAGTGGGATACCGATACCTTGCAACGCCTTATCAGTGGTATCGAGCTTGACGATGGGTTTGCTCGATTTACCGATATTCAGGATGGTGGTGGTGACGGTATTAACCATTGGTTCTATGTAGTGCTGATGGAAGGTCGGAACCGCGAAGTGCGTCGCCTGTGGGAATCTCAAGGCTTAACGGTCTCGCGCCTAAAACGCGTTCGCTACGGGGACGTATTCATTCCGTCTAAGGTTAAGCAGGGCAAGTGGATGGAGCTTGAACAAAAAGACGTTGACGTGCTTTATACTATGGCCAAGTTGCCGCCCAAGGCCGTGCCAGAGTTGTCGGTTGATGAGCGCAAGAGTATGGACCGTCAGCTGAGAAAAGCTAAGGCGAAAAAGTAAACGAGGCCCACTAGGGCCTTATTTTTGCAGATCGATGCTGGCGCCGTGTATGTTCTTGGCGTACTCGCTGAGCAAGAATAGGTAGGCGGGAACTAAACTCTCGGCGCTGGCATTGCTGTCGGGCGACTCACCAGGAAAAGCAGCGCGTCGCATTTTTGTGTTGGTCGCACCGGGATTTACACAATTTACTCGAATGCCGTCGGTTTCTAATTCGGCAGCTAAAATGCCAGCGATAGCCTCTGTGGCGAATTTTGAGGCTGAGTAGGCGCCCCAAAAAGCACGCGCCTGCCGTCCCACGCCGCTGCTAGTGAAGATAATAGAAGCGGCTTGCGATTCATTCAGTAAGGGCAGAAGCGCCTTGGTTATGGCGACAGGTGCGAGGGCGTTAACGTTCATGACCTGCGACCACTCACTCAGGTTGGTGGTTGCAATTGGTCCTAACTTACCCAGAAGACTCGCGTTGTGTACGAGTCCGTCAAGGCGGCCGAAAGCATTGCCGATCATGTGGCTCAACTGGTTGGCCTGCTGCTCGTCAAGCGTGGCCAAGTCCATGGGTATGACCACTGGCTCAGCTAGGCCTTCGCCAATAATCTGGTCGTACACCCCATTGAGCGCGACTTCGTTGCGACCCAGCAGCAAAACGGTAGCGCCTGCGCGTGCCGCACCAATAGCCAGCTGCTCGCCAATACCCGCTCCCGCACCGGTAATCAAAATGACTTTATCGCTTAACTCGACTGAGGTGTTAAAGGGGGCTATGTCTGAATACTTCATCTCCAGTCCTTAATGACTTGGTTTAAATCTTCGCTGCGGTAGCAGACGGCGTCTGCGTTCCAGTTCTCTGCTTCTTCTGGCGCGTCTAGGTAGCCCCAGGCGGCGGCAATAGTGTGCATGCCGGCGGCGCGGCCTGCTTGGATGTCGCGGATGTGGTCGCCTACAAAAACGACTTGGTGAGGAGCCAAGTTTAAGTGTTGGCAGTTTAACAGCAAAGGCTCTGGGTCCGGTTTGGGCTTGCTGACGTGATCGGGACAAACCACGGTGCTGGGGCTGTTAGGTAGTGCCATTTGATTCAACAAGGCGTTGGTGTAAATACTGGGTTTATTGGTCGAGATCCCCCAAGCAATGCCGTTGGCGTCAAACTCGGTAAGCAGTTCGTCAAGCCCCGGGTAGAGCTTGGCGTATACGCCGATAACGTCAAAGTAATGTGTCAGAAGTTGTTGGCGAGTGCGTTCAAATGTTGGATCGTCGTCGTTAATGCCCAAAGTATTCCGCACCAGCCCTGCTGATCCATCAGAGATGGCGGTGCGAATTTCGGCCTCGCTGAGGGGAATTTGCGCAGCACTTGCACGTATTTGATTCAGTGCCCATAAAAAGTCTGGTGCGGTATCGACTAAGGTTCCATCGAGGTCAAACAAAACGGCTTTGATGACTGTTTGGCTCATGGTTTTTGCGTTCTTACCATATAGTTAACCGATACATCTCCGGGCTGCAGGCGATAGCGCTGGCTAATAGGGTTGTAGGTCAGTCCGATCATGTCGTCCAGCTCGAGCCCCGCTGCTCGTATCCAGTGCGCGAGCTCGGCGGGGCGAATGAATTTTTGGTAGTCGTGAGTGCCTTTGGGTAGCAAATTCAGCATGTACTCAGCGCCAATAATCGCGAAGGCATAGGCTTTAGGGTTGCGATTAATAGTGCTGAAGTAAAGTGTGGCACCTGGCTTGGCTAGGCGCGCACAGGCAGCAATGACCGAGCCCGGGTCGGGTACGTGCTCAAGCATTTCTAGGCAGCAAACTACATCGTAGGCTTCGGGTTCTTCTTCGGCTGCTTGCTCGGCGGTGCTTCGTCTGTAGGTGACATTGGCTCCTGATTCTAATTTGTGCAATTCGGCGACCGACAGCGGTGCTTCACCCATATCGATACCGGTTACATCGGCGCCGCGGAAAGCCAGAGACTCGGATAGAATGCCGCCGCCACAACCGACGTCGATGACCTTGCGTTCGGCTACGGGTGAGTGGGTGTCGATGTAATTTGCTCGCAGCGGATTGATTTGATGCAGCGGCTTGAATTCGCCGTGCTCGTCCCACCAGCGTGATGCTAGCGCTTCGAATTTGCTGATCTCGTCTTGATCGACATTGGTGTGAGCCTTCATGCGAGTTCCTTAGCTGATTTCGTGGGGTTTGCATTGCTGGCGATTTTGCCCCGCCAAGCTTGAGCGCGACGAATAATTTGGGCTTCATCTAGCGTTTGCAGTTTACCATCGTTCAAGAGGTGGCGACCAGCGACCCAGCTGTGCTGCACATGCGCTCCATGCCCGGCATAGACTACCTGTGAGATTGGGTTGTGTAGGGGCTGCATAGAAGCGTCGTCAAAGCTTATAGCGATAATATCCGCCCATTTTCCCTGCTCTAGACTGCCTGTTTCATTGTCGAGGCCCAATGCTTTGGCGCCACCTAGAGTCGCCATATGCAGTGCGTGTTTAGCATTCAAGCTGGCGGGGTTTTCGCTGGTGAGTTTGGCTAGCAGGGCTGCCAGTCTGACCTCGGCAAACAAATTTAGGCCGTTATTCGATGCAGCGCCATCGGTGCCGATAGCGACATTGACCCCCGCTTTTAATAGATCGTTAACAGGGCAAGCGCCCGACGCGAGTTTCATATTGGAGCTGGGGCAATGAACAACATGTGATCCTGAATCAGCAACGGCGCGAATGTCATCTTTGCTGAGCCAGACCATATGCACACACTGCATGTGAGGTCCAAGCATACCCAAGCGGTTTAGGGTTGCAATGGGTCGTTCGCCGTTAATCTCGACCGCGTGCAGTACCTCGGACTTCGTCTCGTGCACATGCATTTGTATTCCCATTTCCAGCTCATTGGCGAGCGTCGCAATCTTTGCAATATCGTCTTCTTCCAGCGAGTAAGGAGAATGCGGGCCAAAAATAACCGAAATGAGTTCGCTCGACTTGAATTTATCGCGCACCGCTAGGCCCTTGATTAGATACTCGTTGGGTGTGCTCGCCCATTGTGTAGGCACGTTAATCAGCGGGAAATTCACCTGGCAACGCATGCCTGCGTCGCTGGCCGCCTGGGCTGTACTGTCAGGAAAGAAATACTGGTCGCTAAACGTCGTGGTGCCTGTTTTGATCATTTCGGCCATGGCGATGTTGACCCCATCGGTCACAAAGTCGGCGTCTACCCAGCGGGCCTCGGTCGGCCAAATGTGATCTTGCAGCCAGGGGGTCAAGGCCAGATCGTCGGCGAATCCCCTTAATAAGGTCATGGCAGCGTGCCCGTGGCAGTTGATTAGTCCAGGCATTAGCAGATGGTTGTTAAGCTCGACTTGCTGCGCACGTGGATCCCTGGGGGCTTCTTGGCTTGGGATTAGCGCTTCTATTTTGCCATTTTCGTCGACGCAAAGCGTATGATCCTTAAGTAGATCTGAATGGGCGTCACCGGTGTAAACCCAGGCTGCGTGTAGCTCGAGAGGACTTGGCATATCGCTTCCTTTTGATTTGCAGGGTACTAGAGACGCGCAGTATATCGGAATTTTCGCCGCCGCATTCTGCTCCCCAAGCGAAACCCTAAAAAATTAGCGGTTAGGGGCCTGAAAGCGTATAATCAGCGGATTAAAACGAAGGGAACGTCGCCAGACTTAAACTGGTGGGCGCAACCCGCAGACAGGGGTGTTTTAAAGCCTATGGGCGAGTTAGCAAAAGAAATTTTTCCAGTTAATATCGAAGACGAGCTAAAACAGTCATATCTTGATTACGCCATGAGCGTTATCGTTGGGCGAGCTCTTCCCGATGTGCGCGATGGACTCAAGCCGGTGCATCGCCGCGTGCTATTCGCAATGAACGAATTATCGAACGACTGGAACAAGGCCTACAAAAAGTCTGCCCGCGTAGTGGGTGACGTGATCGGTAAATATCACCCACACGGTGACTCGGCGGTTTACGACACCATTGTACGTATGGCTCAGCCTTTCTCGTTACGCTATATGCTGGTTGATGGTCAGGGCAACTTTGGGTCGATTGATGGCGACTCGGCTGCGGCCATGCGTTACACCGAGATCCGCATGCGCAAAATCGCACACGCAATGTTGGCAGATTTGGATAAAGAAACCGTCGATTTTGTTGATAACTACGACGGCACCGAGCAAATCCCAGCAGTTCTTCCGACGCGTATTCCTAATCTGTTAATCAATGGATCGTCGGGTATCGCAGTTGGTATGGCGACTAATATCCCGCCGCACAACATGACCGAAGTAGTCAGTGCGTGTATGGCCCTGCTGAACAACCCCGAAATCACCATCGACGAATTGATGGAGCACATACCTGGGCCCGATTTTCCAACGGGTGCCATTATCAGCGGTCGCGCTGGAATTTTGCAGGCCTATCGCACTGGTAGAGGTCGTATCTATGTGCGTGCGAAAGCTGAGGTCATTACTGACGAAGCCAAAAATCGCGACACCATTATCATTCACGAAATTCCTTACCAGTTGAACAAGGCGCGCCTGATTGAGCGCATTGCAGAGCTGGTAAAAGAGAAAAAGCTTGAGGGTATTTCCGAGCTTCGTGATGAGTCCGATAAAGACGGTCTGCGTGTCGTTATCGAACTCAAGCGCGGTGAGATGGGTGATGTGGTGCTGAACAATTTGTATGCTCAGACTCAGCTGCAATCTGTGTTCGGTATTAATATGGTCGCGCTAGAAAACGGCCAGCCCAAGGTGATGAATTTAAAAGAAATTATTGATGCCTTTTTGCGTCACCGTCGCGAAGTCGTTACGCGTCGAACCATTTATTTATTGCGCAAAGCTCGAGAGCGAGGGCATTTACTTGAAGGTTTGGCGATTGCGCTCGCCAACATTGACCCTATCATCGAGCTCATTAAGAACTCTCCGAGCCCAGCCGATGCCCGCGAGGGGCTATTGGCGAAAGTGTGGTCTCCCGGCGATGTGGTAGCCATGCTGGAGCAGGCTGGCGAAGATGCTTGCCGTCCCGATGGGTTAGAGGATTATTACGGTTTGCATGATGGCATGTACCGACTATCTCCAGCGCAGGCGCAAGCGATTTTGGAATTGCGCTTGCATCGCTTAACGGGCCTTGAGCACGAAAAGCTGCTGAATGAGTACCAAGAAAAGCTGAAAGAAATTGCCGATTACCTGCACATTTTAGGTGACTCGGACCGTTTAAAGCAGGTGATCCGAGAAGAGCTTGAAGAAGTGGTCGAGGAATTCGGCGATGAGCGTGTGACCGAAATTGTCGATTCTCAGCACGACCTGTCGGTAGAAGACTTGATCACGCCGGAAGATCGCGTGGTGACTATTTCGCACGGCGGGTATGCGAAAACGCAGCCGCTGTCGGACTATCAAGCTCAGCGTCGGGGAGGAATGGGAAAAAGTGCTACGGCAGTCAAAGACGAAGATTTTGTCGAGCATTTGCTGGTGGCGTCGACGCATTCGACCATTTTATGTTTTACCAACTTGGGCAAAGTGTATTGGTTGAAGGTTTATCAAATTCCTGTTGCAGGGCGTCAGTCTCGTGGTCGTCCCATGGTGAACCTGTTGCCGCTCGATCCGGGCGAGCGAGTCACCTCGATTTTGCCTGTGGCAGAGTACACCGAAGACCACTACATCTTTATGGCCACGGCTAAGGGCATTGTCAAGAAAACAGCTTTGACCGATTTTTCACGTCCACGGAGCGTGGGTTTACGTGCGCTGGAATTGGCCGAAGACGACGTGCTGGTCGGAACTGCGATCACGCACGGTGAGTCAGATGTGATGTTGATGAGTAGCGCTGGTAAAGCGGTGCGCTTTGCCGAGCAAGATGTTCGTCCTATGGGGCGCACAGCGCGCGGTGTGCGCGGTATCCGGATGGGGGATGAAGACGAAATGATCGCCTTGATTATTCCGCAGGAGGATAGCTATGTGCTTACCGCCAGTGCGAACGGCTATGGCAAGAAGACAATGGCATCCGAGTTTCCGCGAAAAGGTCGAGGCACCAAAGGTGTTATTGCGATGGTGACAAACGATCGCAATGGCCCATTAGTGGGCGCGGTGCAGGTTGGCGAAGCGGATGAGCTGATGTTGATCTCGAACCAAGGAACGATGGTACGTACTCGCGTATCAGAAATTTCGAGCTTGGGTCGAAATACTCAGGGTGTTCGAGTCATTCGCCTGAAAGAGGGCGAGGAATTGGTGCGTATTACGCAAATTGATGAATCAGACGAGCTGTCAGGTGACACTGACTCGGCTGAAGGCGATAACGCCGAGTAAACTAGTACAAGGAAAACTCATGTCCAGAGTGTTTAATTTTTGTGCGGGGCCCGCGGCCCTGCCAGAAGCTGTGTTGTCTAAAGCCCAGGCCGATCTAATGGATTGGCAGGGAAGCGGCTTGTCCATTATGGAGATGAGCCATCGCAGCGATGAATTTGTGTCGATCGCGAATGAAGCCGAAGCGTCCTTGCGACGATTGATGGGAATTGGCGATGACTATGCTGTTTTGTTTTTGCAGGGCGGTGCCAGCCAGCAATTCGCTGCTGTGCCTCTGAATTTGGCGGCGGGCAATCAGGCTGCCGACTACGTCAATACGGGACAGTGGAGCAAAAAAGCGATTGCTGAAGCTAAGCGCTTTGCCGACGTATCGGTTGTGGCTTCCTCGGAAGATCGCAATTTCACCTATGTGCCCGCAATCAGCTCTTGGGCTCGTCGTGATAACGCAGCCTATGTTCATATTTGCCCCAACGAAACCATTGGTGGTGTAGCTTACAGCGAACTTCCCATTGGCGGGACGCCAATTGTTGCGGATATGTCTTCGACCATATTGTCACAGCCTGTTAACGTAAACGATTACGGCGTGATTTACGCCGGTGCTCAGAAAAATATTGGGCCCGCCGGATTAACCGTTGTAATCGTGCGCAAAAAATTATTAGGTAATGCCTCTGAACACTGTCCAACCATGCTGAATTGGCAGGTGGCTGCTGACAATGACTCGATGTACAACACGCCGCCCACCTTCGCGATTTATCTGGCTGGCTTGGTATTTGCGTGGCTGGAAGATTTGGGTGGTTTAACTGCCATGGCAGAAATCAACCAGCGTAAAGCTGGCAAGTTGTACGACTATATCGACGGCTCGGGCTTTTACGCTAACCCCGTGGCTATAGAGAACCGTTCGTTAATGAATGTGCCATTTACGCTCGCGGACGCCGCGTTAGATAAAACCTTTTTGGCGGGTGCGGAGGCGGCAGGCTTGCTTAACCTTAAAGGTCACCGGTCGGTGGGTGGCATGCGTGCTTCCATTTATAACGCTGTTCCCGAAGCAGCCGTCGATGCTTTAATCGACTACATGCGCGATTTTGAGAGCAACAACGGGTAAACACCAATGAGTGATACTCAGCCAACACCGCAATTGCTTGCCATTCGTAATCGTATCGATGCCCTCGATAGCGAAATACTGCAGCTGATTAGCGAGAGGGCGCAGTGCGCCCAGCAAGTGGCAGAAATCAAAGTTGCCGAGGTGTTGGCTCTAGTGAAAGAAACGGGTGAGTCTCCGGAGCCGGTTTTTTATCGGCCTGAGCGTGAAGCCCAAGTGCTTACGAAGATTAAAGAGCGCAATCAAGGGCCTTTAGCGGACGACACCGTTGCCTATATTTTTCGGGAGATTATGTCCGCCTGCTTGGCGCTTGAACGTCCACTGCAGGTGGCCTACTTGGGTCCAGAGGGCACCTACACCCAGTCGGCGGCAATTAAGCACTTTGGACATGCGGCGGTCTGCGTTTCGCAGGGAACAATAGACCGGGTATTCGCGGAAGTGGAATCGGGCACTTGCCATTACGGCGTGGTTCCGGTGGAAAATTCTACCGAAGGCATGGTAAGTCACACCCTCGATAGCTTTATTGATACTCCCTTGCACATTGTGGGTGAAGTGGAAATCCCCATCCATCATCACTTGTTGGCCCTAAAAGGCTCGTCGATGGAAAATGTCACCAAGATTATCGCACACCAACAAGCCTTGGCTCAGTGCCGAAATTGGCTAAATCATCACTGGCCTCACGTCGAGTGGCAAGCAGTTTCAAGTAACGGAGAGGCGGCTAAGCGTGCTGCAAAAGAACCTGGGGTCGCAGCGATTGCGGGGGATGCTGCCGCCGAATTTTATGGCCTAGAGAAGCTCGCCGAGCGAATTGAAGATAACCCAGACAACACTACACGCTTTTTGATTATTGGTCGCGATGAGGTGCCGTCCAGCGGCCAAGACAAAACTTCACTGGTGGTATCTTCGCGCAATAAGCCCGGGGCCTTACTGGGTTTGTTGGCACCTTTTCAGCGTGAGGGCATCAGTTTAACGCGTATCGATACGCGTCCATCCAAAACGGAAAAATGGGCTTACGTCTTTTTTATCGAGTTCGAAGGGCATTGTCAGGACACAAAGGTTGCGGCCATTTTAAGCGAGCTTGAAGAGCAATCCATTTTGATTAAGGTCTTGGGTTCTTACCCGCGGGCAGTGTTGTAATGAACGTGGGTTTTTTGGGGTTGGGTCTGATTGGAGCCTCGCTTGCTTGTGCTTTACGCGATCGCCCTGAAATCAATAAGTTAATTGGCTACGGACATCGGTCATCCACCGTAGATGCGGCATTATCATTGGGTATTATTGACCAAGCCGTAGAGCAGCCCGAGTATCTGTTGGACTGCTGTGATTTAGTGGTTATCGCAACGCCAACGTTGCTGGCGCAACAGCAAATGGTCCAATTGGTTGGTATTGCCGAGAGTATGGAGTCGCCCCCCATCTTGACAGATGTGGCCTCAGTAAAGGGGAATTTGTGGCGTGCGGTTGAGTCGATGGGGTTGCCTTCATGGCCCCAATACGTAGTTCTTGGGCATCCTATTGCAGGTTCTGAGCGTTCGGGAGTGCACGCCGCCAAAGCTGATTTATTTGTAGATCATCGAGTTATCTTGACCCCTCATGAAGGCAGCTCGGCGACGGCTGTCCAATCGGTCGCAAAACTTTGGCAATGGGCTGGCGCAGAGGTCATATCGATGCCGGTAGAGTTGCACGACAAAGTGCTTGCGGCGACCAGTCATTTGCCGCATATGTTGGCCTATTCTTTGGTAGATACGCTGGCGCAGAGTGATTTATCCGTTGATATATTTCGCTACGCTGCCGGTGGTTTTCGAGACTTCACTCGAATTGCTTCGAGTGACCCTGTGATGTGGCGCGATATCGCGTTGGCCAATAAAGATGAATTGCTCAGAGCCATCGATTCTTTTAGCAATGGGCTTTCCGACTTGCGAGCTGCCATTGCGAGCTCAGATGGCGAACGAATGATGACAATTTTTAAGCGGGCGAAAAATTCGCGAGATACGTTTCTGGTAAAGCAGAACGCTAAAAAGGACTAAATAGATGGAGTTTAAATGTTTGCCCGGTGGGTCCGTAGTTGGCGAAGCTCGGGTTGCGGGTGATAAGTCGATCTCGCATCGTTCTATTATGTTCGGTTCTATTGCCGAGGGTGTGACTGAAATTTCGGGATTTCTAGAAGGCGAAGATGCTTTGGCCACGGTCGCAGCTTTTCGTGCCATGGGTGTCCACATCGAGGGCCCTGTCGACGGGCACGTCACAGTCCATGGGGTCGGCCTACATGGCCTAAGGTCGCCCGATATGCCATTAGATATGGGTAATTCGGGTACCAGTATGCGTTTGATCTCGGGTATTGTTGCCGGTGCCGGCTTGGAGGCGACACTTACTGGTGATGTGTCATTGTGTAAGCGCCCGATGGGTCGAGTGATTGATCCTTTAACGCTTATGGGGGCTTCTATCAGCAGCGAAGAGGGAGGTCGTCCGCCCTTGAAAATTGCCGCTAATCAACCATTAACTGGTATCGACTATGTTCTGCCCATGGCCAGTGCTCAGGTTAAGTCCTGCGTGTTGTTGGCCGGATTGTGGGCCGAAGGTCAGACATCGACCACAGAGCCTGCTCCGACGCGAGATCATACCGAACGAATGTTAGCGGGCTTCGGTTATCCCTTACAGCGTGCTGGCGCTAAGGTCACCTTGGGTGGAGAAGGGCGCTTGCAGGGGCGTTCTATTGAAGTGCCCGCCGATATTTCATCAGCGGCGTTCTTTATGGTTGCGGCCTCTATAGCACCCGGCTCTGACTTGTTGCTGTCACATGTTGGCATTAACCCAACTCGCGTCGGTGTGATTAACATACTGCGTTTGATGGGTGCCAATATCCAGTTGCAGAACGAACGTGAGGTCGGGGGCGAACCGGTGGCGGATATTCGCGTTCAGTATGCACCATTAACAGGTATCGAGATTCCGGAGGAGCAGGTGCCTTTGGCGATTGATGAATTTCCGGTGCTATTTATAGCCGCCGCTTGTGCCCAGGGGCGCACTATTCTTCGCGGTGCAGAAGAGTTGCGGGTGAAAGAAAGCGACCGTATCGCCAGTATGGCCGAAGGGCTAACAACGCTTGGGGTGGTCAATGAGGTCTTGGACGATGGCATTATTATCGATGGCGGTCAGATCGGCGGTGGGACTATACAAACACACCACGACCACCGCATTGCTATGAGTTTTGCCATTGCCGCTTTACGCGCAAACGATACGATTATTGTGCAGGATTGCGACCCGGTATCGACCTCGTTCCCAAACTTTGATGCTCTCGCTCGCGGTTTGGGCTTGCAAATTACGACTTTGGATACGGACCGTTGATTCCCGTTCTCACCATCGACGGCCCTAGCGGCGCGGGTAAAGGCACTATCGCTCGTTTAATGGCGGAACAATTGGGTTGGCATCTGCTGGATTCAGGCGCTTTGTATCGATTGACAGCTTTGGCGGGTATAGACCGCTCATTGTCGCTGGATGATCCGCAAGCTATGGCTGCTTGCGCTCGGGCTTTAGATGTTGAGTTCCAAATTGTCGATCACGCGGTTGTGATCGAACTGGATGGCGCTGATGTGACCTCAAGGGTGCGCAGTGAAGAGGCCGGCATGGGGGCATCAAAGGTGGCTGCTTTGCCCTTGGTTCGGGAAGCTTTATTTCAAAGGCAGCGAGCCTTTCAGCAACATCCGGGGCTCGTCGCCGATGGTCGCGACATGGGTACCACGATCTTTCCCGACGCTACCGTTAAAATCTTTCTGACCGCTAGCGCCGAGGCTAGAGCGGATAGACGCGCGAAACAGTTGCTTGAGTTGGGTGAAAATGTTAGTCTGCCGCGCCTTTTAACGGACATTAAGGCCCGAGACGAGCGAGACAGTGCACGATCGGCGTCCCCGCTAAAGCCTGCCGACGACGCAATTATGCTCGACAGTACGGCTTTATCGATAGAGGAAGTGCTTGCCATAGTTGCAAAGGCAGTGGCAGACGCGAGCAGATAGAACGAGTGTACCAGGGCTTTACCAGTATCGGCCCAGTGCGCTGAATTTAATAACCCGCGTGAGCTGGAGCGCGGAGAGAGTCGAACGACTCGTTAAACAACAGGTAGAAACCATGAGCGAGAATTTCGCCGAATTATTTGAAGAAAGTTTAAAAACCGTCGACATGGAGCCCGGTTCGATTGTCACTGGCGTTGTGATTGACATCGACAACGAGTGGGTCACGGTTCATGCTGGTCTTAAGTCCGAAGGTGTGATTCCAATGTCACAATTCGTAGACGCCAACGGTGAATGCACTTTGTCGATTGGTGACGAAGTACAAGTTGCCCTGGAAACTGTAGAAGACGGTTTCGGCGAGACCAAATTGTCACGTGAAAAAGCCAAACGCGCAGAGTCTTGGAAAGATCTTGAAGCGGCTCACGTTGGTGATGAAGTGGTTAAAGGTATTATTAACGGTAAGGTCAAGGGTGGCTTTACTGTGGACATCAACTCAATCCGCGCTTTCTTACCCGGATCTTTGGTTGACGTACGTCCAATTCGCGAGACTTTGCACCTAGAAGGTAAAGAGCTCGATTTTAAAGTGATCAAGCTAGACCAGAAACGTAACAACGTTGTCGTATCTCGTCGTGCGGTTATGGAAGAAGCCAACTCGGTTGAGCGCGAAGCGTTGCTCGAGAACCTACAAGAGGGTATGGCAGTTAAGGGTGTGATTAAGAACTTGACCGACTATGGTGCCTTCGTTGATTTGGGCGGAGTAGATGGCTTGCTGCATATCACCGATATGGCTTGGAAGCGTATTAAACACCCGTCTGAGATTGTTGAAGTTGGCCAAGAAATCGACGTTCGAGTACTGAAGTTCGATCGCGATCGCAATCGTGTAAGCCTAGGTCTGAAGCAATTGGGCGAAGACCCATGGGTGGAAATCAAAAACCGTTATCCAGAAAGTGCGCGTTGCATGGCCACCGTCACCAACCTTACCGACTACGGCTGCTTTGCGGAGCTAGAAGAGGGTGTTGAAGGTCTGGTTCACGTAAGCGAAATGGATTGGACGAACAAGAACGTACATCCTTCTAAGATCGTTCAATTGGGCGACCAAGTTGAAGTTATGGTTCTAGATATCGACGAAGAGCGTCGTCGTATTTCTTTGGGTATCAAACAGTGCCAGCAAAACCCTTGGGATGCTTTCGCTGCTCAGTACAACAAAGGCGACAAGATATCTGGTGGCATCAAGTCGATCACCGATTTCGGTATTTTCATCGGTCTGGAAGGCAATATCGATGGTTTGGTGCACTTGTCTGATATCAGTTGGAACGAAACCGGTGAAGAAGCAGTTCGCAATTTCAAGAAAGGTGACGAAATTGAAACCGTTATCTTATCGATTGATCCTGAGCGTGAGCGTATCTCCTTGGGTATCAAACAACTTGAAAATGACCCCTTCTCTAACTACGTTGCTGAGAATGACCGCGGCGCCATCGTTAGCGGTACTGTAACTGAGGTTGACGCCAAAGCTGTGGTTATTAGCTTGGCGGAGGAAGTTGAAGGTGTGTTGAAAGTTGCAGACATTAGTCGCGAGCGTATCGAAGACGCACGTAGCGCCTTTAAAGAAGGCGATACCGTTGAAGCTAAAATCATCGCTGTTGATCGCAAGAACCGTACCATTGGCTTGTCGATAAAAGCGAAAGACTACGAAGACGAGCAAGAAGCGGTTAAATCGCTGCGTGAGCAAGATGCAGCGAGCTCTTCACCAGGCACTATTGGTGATCTGATTAAAGCGCAAATGCAAGATCAGTAATAAAGTCCTTAAAAAAGGCCCCTAAAGGGGCCTTTTTTTTGTTTTAAATTAGGGACTTGTGCTATCGTAGCTGTGTTAATCGGCCCATGAAAGACAAAACGGAATGACTAAAAGCGAACTCATTGAAGCCATTGCGGCGAAACAGACTCAACTTTCATTAAAAGATGTTGAACTTGCGGTAAAAAGCGTTCTAGAACAAATGTCGGATGCGCTGTCGTCAGGTGAACGGATCGAGATTCGAGGGTTTGGTAGTTTCTCGCTACATTACCGCGAACCGCGCTTGGGTCGAAACCCCAAAACGGGCGATTCTGTCGACTTGAATGGCAAATACGTGCCTCACTTTAAACCCGGAAAAGAGCTCCGCGAGCGCGTAAACAAAGGGTTGAGCTTGTCTTAATGGTGATGAGCACCGCATGAAAATCATTAGGCGTTTATTTGCAGTTTCTCTTGTTACTGTCGCTGCTGCGGCCTCGGCAGTTTTTGTCGAGTTTAATCCGATTGAAACCCAAATTAGTGGCTTGGGTCTAAGTTTTTTGATTCTACCCTTGGGGGCATGGCTTATTATTTTCCTTTTGGTCGGCGTACTCTTGGGCTGGTTGTTGTCTTTGCCATCAGTGGCCCGTATTTCGTGGCGTGCTCAGCGCTCGGAGCGTGCGTTAAAAAAACAGGCTAACGAGAAGAGCTCGACGCAGTGAATTCAGCGCCTCTATTCATTTTAATTTTGGTGGCAATAGCTACTGGTTGGCTGCTCGGTAGACATTCACGTCGATCTTTGACCAAATCATCACGTTCAAGCGATTACTACAAAGGTCTTAATTACCTCTTGGATGGTCGCCCCGATGGTGCGCTTGATGAATTTATAGAGTCGTTAGAGGTCAGTTCACAGACCTTCGAGACCCATATATCGTTGGGTAACTTATTGCGAAAGAAGGGCGAGGTTCAGCGTGCGATTAGAGTGCACGAAAACGTGCTTGCGCATGTGGACTTGCCCGATGCCTACCAACATGAAGCTCATCTAGAGTTGGCGCGCGATTATATTGCCGCTGGATTATTAGATCGAGCTGAGCAATTGTTGCTCGATTTAATAGTGGAGTCTGACGCCAAGGCATTGGGGGCAAGGCGCTATTTGATCGAAATATATCAGATGGAGCGAGACTGGGATAAAGCCATCGCGATGGCAAGTTCTTTGCTAGCGAAGCGTACATTTTTTGGCGGGCGAAAAAACGATGTGGCAGGTCCAGGCGAGCAGTCGGTTAACGTGCTTTTGCCTCATTTTTATTGCGAAGTTGCTCAGTTGTGTTTGCAGCAGAAAGATTTAAAAGGTGCGAAAGATGCGCTGGCGGCCGCCTCAAGAGAAGATGCGGCTAACGTGAGAGTAACTTTAATGAGCGCTCAAATTGAGGTGCACGAACAAAAATTTGATAAAGCGATTGAGTTGCTAGGGCGGGTGGAACAGCAAGATGCCGAGTTTTTGCCAGAGATTGTTCCATTACTTGGCACCTGCTACGAGGCCTTGGGGCAGTCCGAGCGTTTTGGTGACTTTCTTCGCCAAAGTCTCGAGAAGTATCCGACACCGGGTTTGATGATCGCCTTGGCGGATCATATCAAAGATCATAGGGGTGCCGAGGCCGCTGCCGTTTTTTTAACAGATGCCATGCGTGATGCGGCCTCTTTACGTGGTTTGTATCGGTTAATGCTGTGGCAATTGGAAGAGAGTCGTTCTCAGCTGGCGTCTAAACTTGACGTGGCGATGACGTTAATGCGGCAGCTCACCGAGACTAGCCCCGCATATCGCTGTGGGCATTGTGGCTTTAGAGGGCAGCATCTGCATTGGTTTTGCCCTGGCTGTAAATTCTGGGGCTCGATAAAGCCCATCGGATTAAAGAAGACGATTAACACATGATATCTGACAATGCCAAGCCAGTGATTGTGGCTCTGGATTTTCCGTCCGAAGCCTCGTGTTTGGCTTTAGTAGACCAGCTAGACCCTGCCCTCTGTCGGCTAAAAGTCGGTAAAGAAATGTTTACACGCTATGGGCCGTCATGGGTTGAGACTCTTCAGTCTCGGGGGTTTGAGCTTTTTTTGGATCTAAAGTTTCACGATATTCCTAATACGGTGGCCGCTGCGCTTCGGGTTGCCGCAGATTTAGGGGTGTGGATGGTCAACGTGCATGCCAGCGGCGGGCGTAAAATGCTGACGGCTTCTGCAGAGGCCTTATCGGGCTACCAGCAGCGTCCATTGCTTACGGCTGTGACGGTGTTGACGAGTTTGTCAGATGGTGAGCTGGCTGAAGTCGGCATTCCCGGCAACGCACAAGAGCAGGTTACGCGTTTGGCTGCACTTGCAGCCGATTGCGGTGTTGATGGCGTGGTGTGCTCTGCGCTCGAGGCTGCTCTGGTAAAAAACATCTGTGGCGAAAGCTTTTTAACCGTAACGCCGGGTATTCGCCCCAGAGGTGCAGACTTGGGTGATCAGACTCGTGTTATGACGCCCGAGCGAGCGATTGCGAACGGAGTGGATTACATGGTGATTGGTCGACCTATCACTCAATCTGCGGACCCGATCGCGACATTGACTAGCATTCATCAGAGCTTGGGTTTGTAAGCACCACTTTCAGTCATTGTTCATCTTACAGCGTCAGTTTGTTGGCAAGCGCGCTGTGATTTTTTATGTTTTATGTGCGCAATGAAGCGCACTAAAACAGGAGAATTATGATGAACAGGATGTTATCACTGAACCTAACAAAAACCTTGATGGCCTTTGTTACAGTCGCTGCATTAAGCTTAGCTGCTTTGCCTTCGTTTGCTCAGGACTCAAAAATGCAGGTTGCGGAAGTCACACAAGTGGATTTGAACTCTGCTGATGCTGAGACCCTGGCGACTGTCATGAAGGGTGTCGGTATTTCTAAAGCTCGGGCTATTGTTGCTTATCGAACGCAGTATGGGCCCTTTGCTAGCCTTGATGAACTTGCGGAAGTTAAAGGTATAGGTGCGTCGATTTTAGAACGTAACCGAGATCGTTTAGTACTTCGCTAGCTCTATGGCGCGGTCCCCGGATCGCGCCACTTTACTTTGACTTTGGTGGTTAATTCCCTATCCTGTGCGCTTATGTTTACTTTCGGTGGTATGGGAGAATTTCGTGGCCAATTACGATGTGTTTAATGGCGATGCCGATGGGATTTGTGCGCTCGCACAATGGCGCTTGGCTCGCCCTAGCGATAGCCAGTTGGTGACTGGTGTCAAACGCGACATCGCATTGTTATCTCAGGTGCCGACCGATGTTGCGCATGAGGTGACGGCTTTAGATATTTCGTTTGATAAGAATCGCGATGATGTTGAACGATTGCTCTCGGTCGGTTCGCGAGTGTTTTATTGCGATCATCATTTTGCGGGTGAAGTTCCAGAGCATGCGAATTTAACCACGGTGATTAACCCAGCACCGGAAGTTTGCACCGCACTATTGATTAATGGTGTGCTTAAGGGGGCATTTGCAGATTGGGCTGTGGTCGGTGCTTTTGGTGATAATCTCTACAAAAGCGCCCGGGCCCTCGGTAAAACTCTAAACCTGAACGAGGACGCCTTAGAGCTGTATGAGCGGTTGGGACTGTATCTGAATTACAATGGCTACGGTCCAAGCTTGGAGGATTTGTACTACCACCCTGCCGATTTGTATCGCGCCGTAGTGCAGTGCGAATCCCCGATGGTGTTCGTGAAAGAACAAGCCTTAGTGTTCGAAACGCTAGCGGACGGCTACGAATCAGATATGTCACTAGCCGCCGCTCTAGTGCCCGAAATAGCCACTGAGAATTATGCAATTTATCGCTTACCCAATGCGACCTGGGCTCGTCGAGTCAGTGGGGTGTTTAGCAATAGCTTAGTCGAAGAAAACCCTGATCGAGCGCATGCGATTTTAACGGATTTAGGTGATGAGCATTCCTTAGTCAGTGTTCGCGCGCCCCTTAATCGGCGCGAAGGTGCTGATACTTTAGTCCGTCAGTTCCCAACGGGCGGTGGTCGAGCGGCTGCAGCGGGTATTAATCGTCTGGCCGAAGCAGACGTGCCTCGGTTCATCGAGGCGCTTGCCGAAATCTATAAGCGCTGAAGCCACCCATGAACATATCAGCGCAACTTTTAGGTATTGCCCGTCGAGCTTGCCCTAAAGCTTTGATGGAGCCACTGCGTCAAGGCGTGATTAGTATCGACCAGGGTTTGTCGGGTGACTGTCGTGGAAAGCCGGGAAAGCGCCAAGTAACGGTCTTAAGTGAAGCCCAGTGGCAGCAAGCCTGTGCTGCGATAGGACAGGATCTTGAGTGGACGACACGTCGTGCCAACCTCTTGGTTAATGGTATTACCTTTGGCCCTGAGGATGTTGGTCGAGTGTTGGCTATTGGCGATGCGCGCTTGCGGGTATCGTATGAATGCGACCCCTGTCATCGTATGGATGCAGCAGCCAAGGGCTTGCGAGCCGCCCTCGAGGCAGACTGGCGAGGAGGCGTCTGTTGTCGTGTTGAACAAGGCGCCATTATACAACTCGACGACCCTGTGTATTGGCTCGACGCCTAGGATTTTGGTTTTACTTGGGTTTGACGGGCTTCGTTAAACTAAAAATTCCGCGGACTTCGCCCAGTTCGTAGCCCTTAGCGCGATCTTCAGGGTAAAACGTCTTTAGTGCAGTTTTGGTGCTATCGGCCAATTGCTTGCCATGGCACGTTAGGCACAGGCCCTCGGTCAGTTGTGCCTTCGCATAACGAAAGCCCTCTGTCGTTTGCTCAGAATACTCTAAGCCTTGCGTGTCATCAGCAAGCACGGCCGCTTTGAAAGCATCGATGCGAGCTTGCTCCCAGGTATCAGCTTGAGCTTCTGGGTTGCGGCTTTTATCGCTGGTACGTCGAATAATCCAGCCGCTCTCGACGCTTAAATTTTGGGCTATCGCGGGCGCTGTCTCAGCGCAAACATCAACAGCGTGCGCCGCCCCCCCAGATTGCAGCGCTTGTTTAAGCTGAGGTTTTAATTGGCCCGCAAACTGGGCCACTAACTGCTTCGCCTGTTGCGTTAGTTCGGTCTGGGCATTGTTTTGGTCAGCCGAGACTTGCAGGGATGTGAAGCTAAAGACTGTAATCGCAAGTACGGTGTTCGCTAGCGTTAACCTTGGCATAATTAGACCCTTGTGAGGATGTTTGTGTCATCATAACGTGAGTAGGGTAAAAGATCTCTGACGCAGGTCAATCCAAGCACTGACATCAAGCGACGGGAGGATCTTCAAAATTCAAACTATAAATACAAGAAGGTAAGTCTATGTCTGTTTCTTTAAATGATCCCTTAGTGCTGCCCTGCGGCGTCTCCTTGCATAACAGGATCTGTAAAGCGGCTATGACCGAGGGTTTAGCTGCTCCCGATGGTTGCGCTACCACCGCTCTCGAAAACCTGTATGGTATTTGGTCTGACGGTGGCGCAGGTTTGCTGTTGTCCGGCAATGTCATTATCGATCGTGATCATTTAGAGCGCCCCGGCAATGTGATTGTGGATAGCGAGATGTCCGACGAAAAACGAGACGCTTTGGCGTCTTGGGCAAAAGCCGCAACACGAAATGGCAATCAGTTTTGGGCGCAAATCAGTCATGCAGGTCGTCAAACGCAGAAAGTTGTGAATGCCCACCCGAAAGCACCTTCGGCGGTAAAACTCGGTTTGCCCGGCGGTCAATTTGGCGAGCCTCAAGCTTTAACAGAAGCCGAGATTGCGGAAATTATTCGGGGCTTTGCTTACTGTGCGGCAACCCTAAAACAAGCGGGCTTCACGGGTGTTCAGTTACACGCTGCACACGGCTACCTACTCTCTCAGTTTTTGAGCCCAAGAAGTAATCAGCGTAATGATCAATACGGCGGTTCGCTCGAGAATCGAGCGCGTTTGCTACTTGAGGTCTATGATGCGGTGCGAGAGGCTGTGGGGGCAGAGTTTCCAGTAGCGGTTAAGTTAAACAGTGCAGATTTTCAAAAAGGTGGCTTTGATTTTAACGAAAGCCTGCAAGTAGCAACATGGCTACAGGAAGCCGGGATCGATTTGATCGAGGTGTCGGGCGGTACCTATGAACAGCCTAAACTGCTCGACCTAGAAGGTGTGGAGCCGGTCGAGGAGCAAGCCGTGGCCGCGTCTACATTGGCTCGTGAGGCCTACTTCGTAGACTTCACAAAAGCCATGCGCGAAACACTCACAGTACCTCTTATGGTGACAGGCGGCTTGCGCCGGCGTGATGCCATGGAAGAAGCTCTAAACGAAGGTGGCGCTGATATAATCGGAGTCGGGCGCCCTATGTGCGTGATGACTGATGCGCCGAACCGATTGCTCGCGGGCGAGGCAGAGCTACCTCGGTACGAAAAACACCTGTCTTTGCTCCCGTCGTGGCTTGGCTTTTTAAATCATTTAAAGCTGTTTAGAACCATCGGTGCTTTTGCAACCCAATATTGGTACTACGAGCAAATTGCGTTGATTGGTGAACAAGGCAAAGCGGCTGACGAGTTGTCCGTTATGAGTGCCACCAAAACGCAAACGGCTAGGGCTAAGGCTTGGTTGGCAGCGCGATCGAGCTGAGGTCCTGTTTTGAAAAGTCGTTTGGTGTCTTGTCACTGAGTTGTCTATTGCTGGGCGAAAAACTTACCGAGCACGGTGTCCATGACATCGTGTTCTATCATATGACCCAGATGATGCAGTAACTCGCAGTGATCAGCGTCCAATACGTCTGCCACGTCTTGTAGCTCAACCGACTCGCAAATGGGATCTTGATCACCGGCCACCATAGACAGGTAGGCAGGCTTTTGAATGGTATGTTGGGCCAGTGCTTGATTCAGTGCCCTGAGTCTTGGGGGGCTAGAACTAAAACCTTCCGAACGTAGGTGAATACGACCTAATAAGGGTGAAAGCATCAAGGTTTTTGAGGGTAGTGAAGGCGCCCCGATTAGGGCATGTAAAAGTGCGTAACAACCGTATGAGTTGGCGATAAGGTAAGTGTCTTTGCAGGCATAGCTGGCGATTAGTTGTTCAACAGCATCTATTTGCTCACCAAAGCTATGTGATAGTGTCGCCTCGTTAAAAGCAATGCCTCCAAATTCGGTGGCAAGCGACTGTAGGTGTCGGCCAAGCCCTTGGTGGAGTTCGCCACCGCGGCCGCTTAAGTACAAAATTTTCATAGAATTAGTGGCAAGTCTATTGGGTCAGCGAACAGTTTTTTCAGGACTACTCTTGAGCGTTATCGGTACCAATCGGATTTTTCCTTGTGCGGCATAGTCCAGAATTTACTAAGCTGCACGGATTTGGGTTTTAGCGTGACAGTATCTGCCCTAGTAGAGATCAAATCTAGGTGGATTGAGTCCTTTTTGCAGGTAAGATGTCGCAAAACTCGGTTGTCTTATGTAAGGATTGGCGAGTAATTCGAATATGGAATATTCATGAATAGAAAAGCGGCAATTATCGGCTCGACTGGTGCTACAGGTCAGCATTTGGTGACTGAATTGTATGACTCGGGCGCTTACGAAAAAGTACAAACGTTTAGTCGCAGATTGGTAGGCTATACCAGCGCGTTAGTTGAGGAACATGTAATCGATTTTGATCGCCCTGAAGAATGGGCGAACTTAATCGTTGCTGACGATATTTTTTTATGTCTGGGCACGACGCTGAAGACAGCGGGTTCCAAAGCCGCGCAATACAAGGTAGATTTTGAATACCAATATACATTTGCTCGTTGTGCACGAGAGGCGGGGGCAAAGCGCATTTTTGTCATTTCATCACCTGGGGCTTCGCCTAAGGCTAGGGGATTTTATTTACGCATGAAGGGCGAGCTTGATGAGGCAGTGAAAAAATTAGGCTTTGAAACCACCGTGCTTATGAAACCCTCGTTGATAAGAGCTCGAAGAGCAGATGAGCGTCTGGGTGAGGTGCTCGGCGATCGCTTACTTACACCTCTCTGCAGGTTACCTATACTGCGTCGCTATCGCCCAATTAATGCCCATGAACTCGCGGGCGCTATTGCAATTATTGCGACCCAAATTGAGACACCTGCGGCAGAGTATGTGCTAGACGACATTCAGTCTGTCCTGCCTGAAGGAGATTAATCGCTTGAAAGGGACACATGATTATTTAGACGACCCTCGTAACGCCGATATTTTAATTAATATTAACGGCGAGCTTTTCCCTAGGCAGCAAGCCGTGGTGTCGGTGTTTGACTCAGGATTTATTCTGGGTGATGGGGTTTGGGAGGGCTTACGCGTCCACAAGGGTAAAATCGCTTTTTTAAACGAGCACTTAGATCGACTGTACGAGGGGGCTAAAGCGCTGGACATGGATGTCGGGGTAAGTCGCGAACAGCTCACTGAGCGTTTATCTGGCACTTTAGAAGCGAACGGCATGCATGACGGCGTGCACATTCGCTTAATGGTTACGCGCGGTATTAAAGCGACCCCCTATCAAGATCCTAGGGTAACTATTTCAGCGGCGACGATTGTGATTATTCCAGAGTACAAACAAGCCTTGCCCGAGACGTCTGAGCACGGTATCCGTTTATTTACGGTACATGTCCGTCGCGGCTACCCTGATGTGCAGGATCAAAAGCTCAACTCCCACTCCAAAATCAACTGTATTACGGCCTGCATTCAAGCGGCGAAGGCTGGAGCTGACGAGGCCTTGATGCTAGATCCTCATGGCTTTGTGGCGACCTGCAATTCGACACACTTTTTTATTGTGCGAAAGGGCGAAGTTTGGACCTCAAGTGGAGACTTCTGTTTGGGCGGTATTACGCGTGGGAATGTCATTCGTTTGTGCCGCGAATTAGATATTCCGGTCTATCAAAAAAACTTTAGTCTGACCGACGTTTATGGGGCCGATGAGGCTTTTGTGACGGGTACCTTTGCCGGTTTGTGCCCTGTGCGCGAAGTCGACGGCCGTACCATAGGTTCTGGCGAGCGTGGCGCGATGGTTAAGTGTTTACAAGCGGCATACTTAGAGATGATCGAGCAAGAATCTCAAGCATGAATTTACGTCTAGCCGTTTGGTCTGGTCCGAGAAATATCTCGACAGCGATGATGCGTGCCTGGGAAAACCGTGTGGATTGCGAAGTTTTAGACGAACCGTTTTACGCCTATTATTTAAAGCGGACAGGGCTTGATCATCCGGGTAGAGATGAAGTGATTGCCTCTCAAAGCACCGATTGGCGTGACGTGACGGCTTTGTGCCAAGGTTTGGCCCCGAATCATGCTCCGATTTTCTATCAAAAACAGATGAGTTTCCACGTGCTTGCCGAGGTGGATCGGGGATGGATGTCGAATCTAACACACTGCTTTCTCATTCGAGACCCTGAGTCGGTGGTGGCCTCTTACGCTCAAGTCCGCGAGACGCCAACGCTTCAGGATATTGGTTTTGCACAACAGGCCGAGCTATACCAGTATGTGTGCCAGTATTTGGATCCGAGCCCAGTGGTTATCGATAGTGCCGAGTTTTTAGCCAAGCCCGAGGCAATGCTGCGCGCTTGGTGCTTGGCTTTGGGTCTTGATTTTACTGACCAAATGCTGAATTGGCCCGCAGGTCCACGAGATAGTGACGGTGTGTGGGCGCCGCACTGGTACGCGTCTGTTTGGGCCTCCACTGGGTTTGCTAAACCGCGAAAAACTCAGCCTGCCTTAAACCGGGACCTGCAAGCGCTGGCTGATCAAGCGCGCCCGTACTATCAAGACTTGTATGAACGTCGCTTACGAGTATGATGACCAGACCTTAAAAACGATAAGAACAAGGTGTGTTATGTCTAGAACCATGATGATCACGGGTGCGGCGCGTGGAATAGGTTTAGCTACGGCGCGTTATTTCGCCGAGAAAGGCTGGCGTGTTGGACTGTACGATCGGGATTCAGAGGCCCTTGCCGAGGTATTAAAGCAAGCCGAATTTGGACGTTGCTTTGGGGGTGTTTGCGATGTGACCGATGATGAGTCGGTGACCTATGCACTGCAACATTTTGCAGAGCAAACCCACGATGTGATGGACGTTTTGGTAAATAACGCTGGGGTGTTGTCGGCGGGTTATTTTGAAGAATTGGATCTTGCTGAACAAAACAAAATGGTTGAAGTGAATGTGCTTGGAGTTATGCGAATGGCGCATGCAGCGTTCCCAATGTTGGCTGAAACGCCTAGATCGACCCTGGTAAACATATGCTCTGTGTCTAGTGTTCACGGTGTGCCCACGCTGGCGATTTACTCGGCCAGTAAGTTTTTTGTCAATGGATTCACCGAAGCTCTAGCTCTGGAGTGGGAGCGCCATGATATTTCTGTAACTTGCGTTAAACCGCCCATTATCAATACCAAAATGGGCGCCGCTGCAAGCACTTACCTGTCCGAAAATTCGGTACCCGGGCTCGAGCCTATTGTGGTGGCGGAAACAATTGATCAAGCAATTCAAAAGGGCGGTACGGGGCATCTTATTGGAACGGAGTCAAAAGCTTGGAGCTTGCTAGATCGATGGCTACCCGAAGTTGGCCGTGAGTGGGTTGCGAGGAAAGTGCTGGGCTTCAAATGACCTGAGAGTCAATGCATCTGAGAGGCCTGATAAACATTCAGAGTTAGGGGCTGACTTGGCGTCGTGCCCACAAAATATACAGCACCGCATTCAGCACCATGGGAATGGCATAAACGGCCGCAGGCACCGATAGCGACACGTCACCTATCAAGTTGGCTGCCACAAAAAACGCGGTGACCACGTTTTGTACGCCGACTTCGATGGTGAGTGTGCCGGTTTGCGATGGATTGAGTGACAGTGCTTTTGCGATCACATGACCGCACAGCATGCTGGCGAAATTCAGAAAAAATAAAGCTGGTACTAAAGTGGTAAGGTGTCCCGCAACGGTATTTGGCGCGTTGACTAGAGTTGGTAAAACAATCAGGCCCAAAACCAGTAAGGAGAGTTTTTTCACCCAAGGCTCAAGCTGAGAGACTTGTTTTGGGAACCTTGCATACAAAATCATACCTACTACAACCGGTATTACGGTCATAGTTGCCAGTGTTTGTATCGTTTGGCCGACGGGCAGCGATAACTCAGCTTCAGTACCCATAAAATGATTAAGAGCTAGGTTTACCACAATCGGCAGCGTAATAATGGTGATACAACTGCTAGCCGCGGTTAGTGTTACCGACAAAGCGGTATCGGCTTTGGCTAAATACGAGAATAAGTTAGAAGTGGCACCACCTGCACAACACACCAAGATAATAACCCCAACCGCTGTTTGAGCTTCAAGCTGAAACAAGATTGCGGTTAACCAGCCGATGAGAGGCAAAGCAACCATCTGGCCCCCCAGTCCCGCCAAAGAGGCCGTGGGTTGCGTTATGACGCGCTTAAAGTCGGCGAGGGTCAGGGATAGCCCCATGCCGAACATGATAATGATTAGGCCAAAGGGTATAAATTGCGACAAGCTCGCGAGTAGATCCATTAGTATTATCTCGACGTTATTGTTATGTATTTATTTGTGGCTAGGTTCTGCCAACCGCAATGATATTTGGGTCTTGGTCGGCCGCGTTCGAGTGATCTCGATTTTGTACTGCAGCGGCCACTTGTCTGATTGGGGTGTGCAGCATATTCTTCACGTCATCGGATGCGTTAATGGCGTCTAAAGCCGTAGCGAAACACAATAACCACTGTTCGGTTTCTTTGGGGCCGATGTGGTAGGCAGCGTGGGGATCCGTCAGGCAAACTGTGCCCTTTTTTTCGTGATACAAGGGTGGTCCTCCCATCCAGCCAATCAAATATTCGGCTAGTGTTTCACTGATGGGGCCAAGATCTTTGGCATGCATGGCTCTAATGTCCGAGGCTTCAGGAAGCGTATCCATAGCCTGATAAAAGGCCTGGCAAAGTTCACGGATTTTTTCTTCGCCCAAAAGCTGGTAGGGGGTCTGCATAGTCGACTCGTGCTAATTTAAAGCCATGAGTATAACCTGTTTGGGATTTTCTGGGTTTGGTCCCATAGGCAAATATTGGGGGTTAATGCGAGTGCGTTAATGACTGTGGGCAAATAAAGGCTAATTTCGTGGTCCCGGTATAAGTTTGTATTGTTTTCCGCCTTGTTGAACGCGTCGATTTGGGAAAAGCGCTCTCGAACTTAATATTTGGCGCTTTACTGATCGATTTCGATCTGGCCCTGGGTTAATCTTGAGGATAAATTGAAGAGGCTATAAAAATGGTGCGTCTTGCGTTGGGCATTTCGTTTATTATGTGTTCGGTTGCTGCGTTGGGTGCCATGCCGGCGGGTATTCAAAAATACGGTTATATCAAAGACTATGGCCCCTTTGTACGCGTCCAAGAAGACTGGCCGGTGTCTCGAGATACGGAGTTCAAGGTGGTCTTCGACTTAGCAAAGGCGGCAGCGCCTGGCGAGATTAACAAAACGATCTTAGCGGCCGCTCGTTTTATTAACATGCACGTGGATGCGGGTTTTGCACCCGACAAAATAAACGTTGTGGTCGTTGTGCACGGCAGTGGAGGTGACGACGTCGGTAATGATGAGTACTACGAAGAAAAGACCCTACATAAAAATGTGAACGCACCTTTGGTGAAAGCGCTGGCGGATAAGGGCGTGCAATTTATAGTCTGTGGGCAGAGTGCTGCATTTTATGGCATGGCGAAAACGGATTTCTTGCCTGAGGTGCAAATGGCGCTGTCAGCAATGACAGCGCACGCGGTCTTACAACAGAGTGGTTATACCTTGAACCCGTTCTAGATAGCCTAGAGGGTTAGGTTTTTGATCGTGTTAGGGATGCTCCAGTGGCGACGGGCGCGCATGGGCCGTCACGATGAAAGGTACAGTATCCCTATCACGGTTGCGCATTCGCGGAAGCTTTGAATAAAAGACCGTATTTGAATGAGTTGATGTCGGAGCGCTCGTAAAGCACGACCAGCGCGACTGCAAGCGCTAGCACCTCAGCAGCAGGGGCCGAATACCATATGGTATGGACGCCAAAATAATGACTAATAGCGAAAACAAGCGGAATCGAAAAGCAATAGGTCTTTACGACGCTCATGATGGCGGCGCGTTTTGCATCACCAATACTCTGGAATAACATGCCTACGATCATAAGTGGTCCCATCAGGAACAGTGCGGCCGTCCAAATGGGCAGTATTTGGTCGACCTGATCAATCACCATTGGTGAGTCAACGAACCAAGAGCCAATACTTGCGCTTAAATATAAGATAAGCCCCTGAATGATGAATCCGTAAAATAGCGAGACCCACAATGCGGTTCCGATAGCGTCGTTGGCGCGATCAAGCTGCTTTGCGCCATAGGTGTTACCCACAATACTTTGAAAGGCAAGGCTAAGACCTAAAAGCGGCAAAAATACAAAGGTCATAACCCGGTTTATGATGCCGTAAGCACTGACGGTAATTCCATACTGCTCGGGTGGAAGTGCTTGCAAATTGTATAAAATTGCGCCAGATGATAATGCCAAACCAATGTAACGAAGGCTAGATGGTGCACCTAGACTTACGAATCTCCCCCACAAATCAGAATGCAAAGTCAGCTTGATAAATGGGAGCTGCAAGACATCGTTCCGACCATAGCGGAAGTAGGCGACGGCTAGTAGGCCGGCAAGTTGCGCGCACACCGTGCCATACGCAGAACCCGCCACACCTAATTTAATCTGCACGATAAATACGTAATTCAGTGCCGCGTTTAAGCACACGGTCGCCAAAGATACGACCGTCATAAAACGAATTTGGCCCTCGCAGCGCAAAGAGTCGCCATTAACTGCCAGCGCAAAGGTGACGGGGGTGGCGCATGCCATAATCAGCAAATAATCATGGCTTAAGGTGGCGAGCTCGCTTTGTCCTTGGCTGATTGCAAGCGTCAAGCTTTGTCCAAAGCGTAAAAAAAATGCAATTAGCACGGCACTTACCAACAGCGACAGAGATAAAGCCTGAGCGTAGGCTTCCCGAGCGTGTATGTAATCTTTGGCGCCCAGCGTCCTGGCCATGACGCTAGCAAACCCATTCGCGACCAAGGTGGATAGTGCCACAAAAAATATGGTGGCGGGAAAGGTTGCCGTAACCGCAGCGAGTGCCTGTGCACCCACAAACACGCCCAAAAAATGCGCGTCGATGAGATTGAACGAGCCATTCACTAGCATCATTAAAATGATAGGCAAGGCGGTTTTAATGAACACCTGGCGGGTCGAGCCGACTAAATACGCATTTTGGGTGGTCATCATTTTTCCTTGCATGCGCTATGGGGATAGCTAAGTACCGCATCATGGGTGTGTCGGAATGCGGGTGCGATTATCGACCTCACGACGCACTGGGTCAAATGAGCATTCGGTATTCATGGCCATTGCTTGAAGCTGGTGGGTGATCTATTCCCGAGACTGTACAGCAGAAATAGAGCACAATCCTGCACGATTTTAAGGCTTGATTGCCCCAGTCAGCCGTTTATGGTTTTCTTCAAAATAGCCACGATCGACCTATGCGGCAGATGCTACTATTTACTGTCAGGGTGATGTGGCTTGAGCCCACTCATTGTATCGCGTATGTTTAACCACCCTGTTTGTAAGCGAGAGATATCATGTCTACCACAGTAAAAAGTTACGCAGCGTTCGACCCTGAGTCTTCCCTTAGAGAATGGCCGTTAGAGCGTCGCGTCACCGAACCAAAAGATATCGCCATTGAAATTCGCTACTGCGGCGTATGTCACAGCGACTTGCACTCGGCCAAAAACCACTGGGGTAACACGCATTACCCACTAGTACCTGGACACGAAATAGTCGGTGTTGTGACCGAGGTGGGTAGCGACGTGACCAAGCATCAAGTTGGTGATTGGGTGGCAGTGGGCTGTTTGGTCGATAGCTGCGGCATCTGCGGCTCTTGTCACGATGGTGAAGAGCAGTATTGCGAGCGAGGTTCTATTGGCACCTACGGTGCAGTTGGACGTGATGGACAGCCCACTCAAGGCGGCTATTCTCAGAAAATCGTCGTCGTTGAGGATTTTGTGTTGCGGGTGCCACAAGGTCTTGACCCTGCATCTGCTGCGCCCTTGTTGTGTGCGGGTATTACTTCGTATTCACCGCTGAATTTCCATAAAGTAGGCCCTGGCATGAAAGTGGGTGTTATTGGTTTAGGTGGTTTGGGTCACATGGCATTAAAATTTGCCGTGGCTATGGGCGCTGAGGTGACGATGTTTACTACCTCTGAGTCCAAGCGCGAGGAGGCCGCGCGTTTAGGCGCTCACCATGTTGTACTCTCTACTGAGCGCGCTGAAATGAAAGCGACGTTTAATACGCTGGATTTAATTGTTGATACGGTGCCAGTCCCTCATGATTTGGGCGGTTACGTTCGTTGCCTGCGTCGTAACGGCAATTTGGTCATGACAGGGCCTATCGGCTTGCAAGAGCCCCCCTTGAATAATGGTTTGCTGATGATGGGGCGCAAAGCGGTGTCGGGCTCGGCCATTGGTGGTATTGCCGAAACTCAGCAGATGCTAGATTTTTGCGCGGAGACGGGGGTCACTTGCGAAGTCGAAATGATTGCAATGGATTACATTAACGAAGCCTATGAGCGCTTAGAGAAAAACGACGTTCACTACCGCTTCGTCATCGACATGGCGACTCTTTAAACACTTGTCTTAAGAGGCGCTAGTGGTTCTTTAGCGTCTGGACTTGTTCTTTTTTATTGGGGGGCACTGTGCTGAAACGGTCGGTGTAGTGTTCTCGCCCGTTAATGTCCGGCTGGGGTAGCTGCTTACTCTCGTCATCTATGCGATGCTCGCACCAATCAACATGAATGCCAGATTGTGTTGATTAAGTCATCTGCTCTGACACAGGTATTGCATTACAGGCAGCGTTTGAAGGTGCAATTAATAATAAAGTTGCGACGGCTAGGGGGTGAGCAATGTGTCTGGAAAGATACATAGGTTCGTGCCCTACGATACATGAAGATAAGTCGCTAGGTTTTTAATAGCTTGTTTTGACCTCTGTCCGGTAATCATCATCAGTTCGGGGTAAAGTTTTAAAAATGCTTGCTCTATATCGAATCGGTTGCGTTCAATGTCGGCAATAGAATCCCCAAATCTGTTGCGATAGCGTACTCTCTGAGCTGCCCGGTCGATGACTCTGAAAATCATGTCCTCGTCGCGGTAAGCTGCAAACCAGTTTTGGGAAGTCATGCGGCCAAGCGCAAACCGCATGGGTTCACTGGGAACCAAATGGCGCGCGCTATCGATCAACCTATACGTTTGGCGGATAAAGTCATCTAAGGGCAAGGCGTAGTAACGATCCCAGTGTTTGCAGAGCAAAAAGTCAAAATAGATGTCAATAGCGACTCCGGCAAAGCGTCGAATATGGTGTTGTAAAAGAGGCTTTAAATTAAGTACGTCGGTATGTTGGTCTGTCGTGGCGTCAACTTTGCGATGATTAGCTAAGCCAGCACGTATGTCAGGATACAAAGCTTTAGGGTCTACCCCTTTCATGAAATCGCCAAGTAAATTCCCAATCAGCGCTTGGGGCTGTGCTGGGCTAAGAGCGGTGTGTGCGAGATAATTCATAAAAAAGCGTTTAATAAACACCCGATCAGCTTAGCATTTTTTTGCTATCGGTTTTATCGATTAAGTAAATTAGTTTTATTTAATATAAAAGCGTGTGTGCTGGGTGCATACTTTCTTAAGTGCAATGGATTGGCCGTTGTGTGATTCATTCTAGAGGTAGATAGTATGGGAATACGTATAAACGAAGTCATGCCGAACTTAGAGCTGGAAACGGACCAAGGCACATTCATGTTGCACGACTAGATTGGCGATAGCTGGGCGCAAGAAGATGACAGCGACAACGCGGATGTGACCTTCCGCAATGACGATAAGGCCCTTGGCGGTGAAATATACTGGACAAACCCGAAGCGGCCGTATCTGGTTGCTTACGACGCAACTTTGCGTGATCCGGCCAACTTAGAGTTTGACGCCATTGAGATGTGGGCCAATATCAGCGACGACGAAGAATTAAGCTTTGAATTCAATGCTGAAAAAGAAACGTCAATGGGTCTTGTAAAAGCGGGCTTTAAAACGCGTTCGCGCACGAAAGATGTAAACGACTATATTATCGGTTACACCTGGGATGGCGCTACGATGGCGGATTGGGATTCGGGTACTGTTAACGACTGGTTCTTTGCCAACCAAGTGTTCGGTAACCACGTCAGCGGCGCTACGGTTTATGCAATGCGCAACCAAGTCGCGCAGATGGATGTGGATTTTGAAGACGCGATCAGCCGCGATTTCACCACTGATGAAGACATTAGCGCAGTATATGTTCAAGATACTATTGAACTTGAAAATGCGGTTGTGATTGCGGGTGTGCGCTATGAGCACACCAAAACAGACAGCAAAGCTTATGACCAAGATGGTAACCGTACTTCGTCGGACAAGAGTTATGGTTTTTGGTCTCCAAGCGTCACGGTAAAATACTTTATTAACGATCAAGTGCAATTACGTGCGGCAATTTGGCGCGGCTTAAGTCGTCCTGGATTCACTCAGACAGCGCCAATTACCTCGGTAAACTATGGCACCGCCGGTGATGTGAGCGGCAGCGTAGGCAACCCAGATCTTAAGCCTTACGAAGCTACAAACTTTGACTTGAGTCTTGAGTACTACGGCGACGATATGGCCTATGCGGCGATTGGACTCTTCAGAAAAGATATTAAGAACGCGATCTATCCGACTCTGCAGAAAGTCGCGACCATTAACGATATTGCTTTCAACGATGGTGTTGAAACATGGATCAACTCAGGTGATTCATACATCAATGGTTTGGAGTTGAACGGTCAATACGGTTGGGATAACGGTTTGTACCTGGCTGCGAACTTGACCTTTACCGATAGCGAGAGTGAATTCAAGTTTGAAGACAACTCCGTATTTAAAACCCCTTTCCGCAAGTTGGCGGAAAAAGCCGCCAACATCAGCGTCGGGTATGACAAAGGCCCATGGGACGTGCGCTTAGCAGGTAACTATCGCAGTGACTACATCGATTGGTTAGCCGATGAGGATGGCGACATCGGTAACGTCAGCAACAATAACACCCGTTGGGTGGCGCCTTTCATGCAGTTTGATTTGGTCGCGAAATATAAAGTGAACGAAAACCTGACTGCTCGCTTTGAGGCTGCCAACTTGAACAATCGTCCCGAGTACTACTATTGGGGTAATAAAAGTCAGTTGTCGCAGTACGACATCTACGGTAAGAACTACACGATTGGAGTAGAGTATACTTTCTAAGTTGCTATCAACTGCTCCCGATTATTTGAGAGCGTTTTTGAAAGGGCTGCACCGAGTGTAGCCCTTCTTTGTTTTTGATTGGTGGGAACGGCAGGGTATGTTTGGCCCCTCCGGCCGAAAACCATAGATTTTCGTCGTTCATCGGCTAGCCCCAGTGCAGGCGGTCCTTCCTTTTTAGGTAAGTTGATGTGATTGCAAGAACCGGGTGTTACCATTAGGCGGCCTTAAGGGCTTGTGGATCAGGCTAACATGAGGCCTATCTTCACCAAGCGCAAACAAACCTCTACCACCTTTTTTTCTCGGGTATGACCTAAAACGTGTGATATCAAAGATACTTTTTTTCCAGTGTTGTTTGATTGGTAAAATGATCTCCCACCGTAACCAAAAATTTTCACGAATTCTTCTGTTTATATTGTTGAAAGAGAATTTCCACTTCTTTTGTTCTCGGATAACACCAGAGATGTGCGGTTCCGGGTTTAAATCCTACCGAAATCTGCAAAGCTTTTGATTCTAGCAATTAGTTTCATACATTCTTGAGTAGCTGGTGATGGCCCGATAATCCTAGGCCGGCATTAAGTCATCGAAATACCAAATAGGGTGTCAGTGGGTAAGTTTGGCTTCGACAAACATCATAAGCTGATCCGCTTTTAAAATCGCTCGAACTAGCGATTTCAGCAAGGGTGATATCAGTCGCCGTTGTGACTTTTGACAATAATGTCAGGATCGCGCGGGGTGTAGTGTTGACACTTTAGTCACATTGTGACAATATCGTCTTTAATTGGCGTTTTTGTCGCTTTCCGCCTCGTTGCGGTAGGCGTTTCTGTCAAATATGATAACGGTGATGATATGGAAATATTGAACAAGTATAAAAAGTTGTGGTCAGGTGATAATCAGACCGATCAGATGGGGAGTGCGCTAAGTGAATTAAGTAAAATCTACCCTGATCTTATTGATGAGGCACTCATAACATACTACGGCCGGGACGTACGGATTCAACTGAATGATGGCCGAATTATAAGATTGCGAGGTATGGCAGCAAAGCTCAATGGTCTAGATAGCTATGAAGAGATTCTCGCTGCATTACAAAATGCTATTGCTGACCACATTGAACTACCGATCGCTCAGGTCGGGCAGTCACAGAGTGATGATGGGGCTGATAGCAGTTCCTCAAATGACAACCTGTTTTCCTATGGTTTCTTAGCCGCAGGAGGAGCGTTGCTAGCAAATTCGAACTCAACTTCGACCGCCCCCCAGTTTTATGCTGGCGGAGTCGTTGTCGATGATCCGATTTCCGGAGCCCAGCTATATCTAGAAAAGGGAGACGGAACGCTACAAGAGTTGAAAGGAGTTGTGACGTCGGAGGACGGCAGATTCTCATTTCAGCATAATCCGAATAATACGGGGTTAAATATTGTGGCTAAAGGAGGCGTAAATACGGCGACTGGTTCCAGCAATATGGTGACGTTAAAGACGAAAGCGTCTTCGACAGTCATAAACCCATTGACAACTGTCTTGGTTGAAATAGCAGATAAATCGGGCTTGTCAATCGAAGAAGCTGAAGCGAAATTGCTCTCGGCTTTTGAGATTTCTCTTCCTGACGGTGAAACACTCCTAACTTATGAACCCAGTAAAATCTACGCTCAGACGGACTGGTCAATTGTTGCTGAGGCTCGAAGGGAAGCTGGCCTGGACTCATCTTTTCCGGTCGGTCTCGGGAATTGGCCCTATGAAATTGGCACAAACTTGTTGGACGATAGTCTAGAGCAATTTGATTCATTGCGCTTAGAGCCTTCTCAAGAGGATCTGGCACTACAAAAACTGTCATCTACTTTGATGTTAATAACAGGTGAAGTCGCGCAGTTGGACGAAATTGCTGCGGAAACCTTCATTGAACTTCTAGCGACGCATCTTTCAAAGGGGCAGAGGAATATTGATCTGGCCAATCAAGAGTTTTTGGAAGGCTTAATGATCGGATTAAACGAAGAAGCTTCGTCCGAATTAATTGCAAGCGTCTTGCCGGTGATCAATAGAATTAGTGGCGCGCTGACTTTCGAGGAAATAACCTCAATGCAGAGAGCTTTTTTAGATCCAGGAGAGCCTGCGTCACCATTAATTATGATCGATGATTCCAGCGGCGCATTTACTATTGATACAGGTGCTAGTTTCGTTGTTAGTTTTGATGGTGTTGATTTGAGCGAACTGGACTTTGCTTCAAGCTTTTCTGCTGCTAGTAATGAGGAAGCTGGTACCAGCCGATATGAACCCAAACATGGGGTTTTTGCAGGCGGAGAGGTAATGAATGTCCGCGCTACATTAACGGATGTTTTGGGCCGAATGTCCGAGACTGTAAGTGAGGAGACGTCTATCACGGACATCACGGCATCAGACCTCTCCACTGATACATCAGATATTGTAAACGTTGATGCTGGCACAGCTGCATTCGATGATGAACCTTATTACCTGGTGATAAACGGGATCAGTTATTTTGATAGCGAAACAGATCCGGCGCATGAAAATGATCTCGGATATTTGGATAACTCGGTTGATTTTATCGAATTAGAGATTGCAATCAACGAGTTCGATACTGATTCCTCTTTCGATCTAATTATTGATGGGAAGGTTGTAGCCACAGATTCTCCGACTCAACAAGAGATTGATGCTGGTGTTATGACCATTGAAGCGGAAATTGAAGAGCAGGTAACTGACCCGAATTGGTCAGTGACAGTTAAGGCTGTCGATGAATCAAGTGTCGAGCACAGTGCCGATGAGTATGTCACATGGGGATAAACAGACATTCAGCAGTAAAACGCAGATTGACGGGGGCCATTTTTAGCTTTTAGTGAGTCAAAAAACTAAGGTTTTGGCAGCAATATGAAAGAAAATCAGAAGCAGATCCTTATTAGGGAGCAAATCGGTTCAGAATCGAAGGTTTTCGATGCTGCAACTGTGCGCGGGCTTCTTGCCAAGAATGGTGCAAGCTATACATTGCTCGATGGTTCTTCAATGAGTCCAATTCCTATGGCCGAGGGACGTAAAATAGGTAATGATTTAGAAATAGTGTTACCTGATGGCACGTCGATTTACTTTTATGAGTATTTCGGTAATGACCCTGAGCGAGCAACGGAAATTGCGCGTTTTGACAGCGGGACGTCGGTATATTTTGAGGATTATAAGCCGACCGAAGGACTAGTGAGCGTGCAGTATGGCGATGGTTTTGCCTATTACAACTCAGGATCAAATGCTACGATTTTGCCATTCCCAGATTCTGATTCGTATGCTTGGGCGTTTCCCGCATTGGCTGGCTTGTTTGCTGGTGTAACTTTGGATGGTGATAGTTCAACCATAGCTACAATCATGCCCACGCCGTCAGAAACAACTTCGACCGGGTTGTCGACGAGTTCATCTGAACGAACTGATGAGGTTCATATTTTATCCTCCGTAATTAAAGAAAGTGACAGCCCTGAAAGTCCATTTTTTCTTGAGATTGAAACTGATTTAAGGCAGGGATCTTCTGTTCAGCTGAAACTTTCTGGCCAAGTGTACAGTAGTGCGGTGGGCACAGATGGGAGGGTGGTAATTGATATCCCTGTTACTGTGATAGGGCAGCTGAGCGAGGGTTCAACCCCTTACATTATTAAGGCGATTGATGCAAATGGCTCCGTCTTAGAGGAGCTTGGCGGTCGGTATGTATTCAAATCTTCTTTAGAAAGCGATGGAGAAGATCAAGAGGATGAGAGGAATCCCATAATTGACGGTATACAGTTGCCTCTAATCAAAGCTGATACCACTTCTTTAACCTTGTCGGTTAGCACGCGGAATGCCGAGTCGGGAGATAAAATTTATCTTAATGTCGCAGGGAGTATTGTTGGTCCTGTAAGCATTTTGGGTTCGATTACATCAATATCAGTCCCTGAAAATGTTCTGAAAACTCTAAGTTCAGGTACGGACGTTCCATACGCGGTAACAATAAAAGATACAAAAGGTAAGGTGGTGGATACTTACCAATCGTTTATTTCCGTACCTAATACGTACAATCAAGATGTTACAGAAGGCAATGGTTCAGAAAACAAAATTCATATTCTCAGTGCATATTTTACGCTAAACCCGGATAACACGTTGTTGAGTGTGACCACTGATCTCGACCAAAACGATATTATTCAGCTTTCATTAAATGGTCAGCTTTTTAGTCAAAGAGTAGACGCCTCGGGTAACGCTTCTTTTGTTCTTGGGAAGGCTTTGATAGATAACTTGGGCGCAGGCTCCATCCCGTATCAGTTGTCGGCAATTGACGCTACAGGAACGTTGTTACAGAGTTTGAATACTAGTTATATCTTCAACGATAGCTTTGGTGATATAGGTACTGGGGGTCCTGACGGCAGAAATGTCCGCATCGAGGGCTTGCAACTGAGCCCTATTGTTGATGATAGTTCCTCGGTAACCATGACAGTGGTAACAACTAATACTACTGAAGGTGACAAACTTCATTTGAATTTTGCAGGACAGTTGTTAGGACCAGTTAGCATAGTTGGTGATGTGACCTCTATCCAAGTTCCAGCATCTATCATTGCCATGCTGGCCGATGGTACAGATGCGCAGTTTAGTCTTTACGTAAAAGACAGTCATGCCAATGAACTTGCAAATTACATGTCTTACGTAGAGATACCTGTTTTAGAAAACACGGATTCATCCAATACAGATCTTGCTCTTGATGAAGTCGCCTATTTTGCACTGGTAACAGCATTAATTGAAGCCATTAATAACATAGGCTCTAATACTTCCCAAGGGTCATCTCTACAACTTATATCTTCAATCGCTACAACATTTGGCACAGCAATTAATTCAGAAGAAGTTGATATTGCCAACTTAGTCACCGTTAATACGGTGGGTATTGCTGATGGCGAAACTATTACACTCACCATTGATTCGTTGTCTTACTCCACGCAGGTCGCTTCTAACAAAGCATCTTTCTCCATACCCTCTGGGGTTTTTCAGTCCTTCGCAGATGGCAGCTACACGATGGCGGCTAAGCTCGAATCAGATGCCACAGTCACAAAGAGTTTGTCCATTTTTATTGATGCGACCTCTCCGGTCTTTAGATCTGACGAAGATATTATCCAAATAGCCGTCGATGAAAATATTCCAGTTGCCATGATCGTGGGCGCAGAAGTAGCGGATGACTCCAGCTCGTTGAGTTATAGCATAACTGGGGCAGATTCTACTTATTTTTCGATTAATAGCCTCACGGGTGAACTCCGATTCCGGAATTCACCTAACTATGAAGTGAAATCCAGCTATATATTGTCAGTCGTTGCCACAGACTTAGCCGGCAATAGCGCTTCCAAAGAAATTCAATTGTCGATTAATGATGTCGTTGAGAATACGGTCAGTGTCCCTAATATACCCATAGTTAATGAGCTAGATGCGGATACACTACTGCCTGTGATTTCAGGAACCGCTGTCGTCGCAGAAAATGAAGCGTTATTTGTAACGGTATCGGGTGCCACTTATGAAGTAGCTGTTCAACAAGACGGTACGTGGTCTTTAGATTTGGAAATAGCTACGCCTAGCGAAGGCACACTAACGACGCTTTCCGATAATTCGACTTACGAAATTGTAGCTAAGACGATTAGTGAACTTGACAGCACAAAATTTGCGATTGACCAATCTACTAACGAGTTAAATATCAAGTTACCTGATATTACAAGCCCAGTGTTTGAATCTAATGAAGACCCGGTGACGCTAAATTTCGACGAAAATATCCCTGTAAGCACACTGGTTTATCAAGCTTCGGCTACCGATGAAAGTACTGTGTCCTATTCGATTAGTGGAGCAGATGCAGCCGATGTGAATATTGATGAACAAACAGGAGAAATTTATTTTAATAATTCACCAGATTTTGAGAGTAAAGACCAGTATGCGTTGACGGTAAACGCGACAGACTTAGCGGGGAATTACGTTGAAAAAAATATTCAAATTTCAGTCAATGATCTTGATGAGACCGTGCAAGTTAACGCCATAATCTCTAATTCGGCAGCACCTCTGATTACTGGGGCGGCTTGGTTATCCTCCGGCCAGACGTTGAATGTAGAAATCCGAGACGGACAAACGTTAATTGCAAAATATACCGATGTTCGAGTAATAGATAACGTTTGGTCTATCGATTTACTAAACGATATCCCTGATGAAGGCGAGTGGCCCGATTTTGTGGCCGGGCAGTCAGCTAGCTTTTCTGTGATCGGATCAATCCCCGAAATATCTATTGATAGCCAGGCTGATTTAACAATTGACTTAGTCCCCCCAACCGTCAAATTGTGGATTGATACAACAGATACCTTGACGGAAAGTAATGCGGACATGTATCTGCTCAACATACTTTTCTCGGAGCGATTAGATCCATGGCCTCCGAGTTTTTCTGAAATTCTAATAAATGGCTTGAGCTTTTCGGCCGAGCCCCTCGTCGATTCTCAAAACCCATTACTTTTTTCAGTGGAATTCGAACTTGATTATGACTTTTCCGGCATCGGCTCCGCCAATGTTCCTCTGGATGCTTTGTTGGATCCAGCCGGAAATTCTTTGGAGTTATTAGACCTTTTCAATCCTCTGATCGACACTGTTAGGCCCCCAGATTTGGTGCTAGGTCTTAGCGATACTGGAGAATCAGCGACTGATGGGGTGACTCGCTCTGACCTTGTGGAAATATCAGGTCTAGAAAAATACTCCATCCTTCGTTACTCGCTTGATGGAGGGGTAAGCTTTATTGACAAGTTTGCCCCGCAAGGCGGTTGGACGCGCTCAGGTAATACCTATTTAACGGCAGTGGAATTGGCTGAAGGACAAATCATATCGGAGCAGGTTAGAGCCTATCAAATTGATGTAAGTGGTAATGTTGGAGATACCACTTCGCTGTTTCTTGAAAGGAACTATACGGTTGACAAGAGTATCCCATATTTCTCTGAATTGTTTGTGAGCTCTACTTTAGGTGATGATGGCAAGGTAAATTTAACGATCATCGCCATACTTGACTCTAGTGCCGCGATAGATTGGACAACGCTCGATGAGAGCGACGCTAGTTTCATACAACTGTCAAACCTTATTGGAGAGCCTAACCAGGCTACTCTAGTAGTACCTTCCGATAATGCGCTTGGCACTTCTGAGCTCCGATTCGAACTTCAGGGTGCCACAATTGACGACATAAATGCTGATATTATTCCGACTTCATATTTCTTGGATTCGCTGGTAGCACGCGACTTAGCGGGTAATGAATTACCTCAGTATTCCTCTTTCGATGCTCTGACAGTAATAAATTATAGCGCTGGACCGTCTATTATAGGAATTATTTCTGGCGATAGCATTCTCCGCCCCGACGCCAAGTTTACAGTCGTCAGTTTTGCTTCAGAGGTAGGTGCTAAAATCGAGTTTACCCTTGATGGCTATTCACCGCTAATCTCAAATATTGATGGCAGCGAGGCCGGCGCTGGTTATCTTGGAGAGTCGTCTTTCGATCTTTCTCTTTTACCTGCACTAGTTTCTGAGCAACTAGATAATACTAATCTGAGTTATACAGTTCGAATGTTGAACGAGAATAACGAAGTAATTGCTAATGTGCCCGAGAAAACGGGAGTTCTCACTTTCGATTCAACACCACCAACGGAACCGGTCTTCCTGGATGTTGATGGCAATCCGATCGTAGATGGTCAGGTGGATCTGTTCGAAAATCAACCGTATCAAACTTCACTTTTCTTTATTTCTAAGTCAGACGATACCTCTCCAGTTCAGTACCAGCTGGCTTCCGGTGATGAACAGTATTTCAGAATTAACCCAGATACAGGGGGCGTTAGTATTCGCCAGGATGCGATTAGTGGTCTCTGGCAGTTTGATTTTGAATCTCTGAGCGAAGATTTGCGGATTGATCAAGATGTCAAGGCGATTAACCTAACGGTCAACGCGGTTGACTCTGCTGGGAACATAGGAGCGTCAGCTTCTATAACTGTACGTATACGAAACGTAGATGAAAGTGCTCCGGTGTTTCAGGCTGATCCCTCTGCAGAGGGAGAATATGACGCGGTAAGGTCGGTTGAAGAGTATGCTGAGGACGGTGCAATAGTATATATACCTGGGTCAGTGGACGATATTTTTGATGATAACGTTTCCCGAGATCTATCTGATGACGTTGTTTTTTCGCTTGAGCGCACAGGTGACTTTCAGTTGCTTACTGTGGATCCTGCAACGGGTAGCGTATCCCTAAATAGTTCTCCCGACTACGATTTCCAAAGTGTTTACACGTTTACGTTAGTAGCGACTGGCGCCAGTGGGAAATCTGCCAGTCAATTTATTAGGGTGGACGTCAATGAAAGCGGTGTGCCAGCGAACTTTATTTCGTTGCAGGCGAGAAATCCAATAACTGGCGCTTTCGAAAGCATCGAGTTGTCAGAGATGCGCCTGAGCTTGGGCTCACTCGAGGAAAACACGGAGCTCTCAGATTACGCGTGGATATTGGGGGTTGACGACCCATTGGTAGCTTTGACTCTTCTGGATGGCGCAGATCAGTATTTCGATATCACGAGGCAGTCCGCCATCCCAGAGTATTGGGATCTAACATTTAAGACCGGCGTAGAGTTAGATTACGAAACGATATCTGCATTATTGTTCCGCATTCGTGCGATTGACGAGGAAGGGGCCCCAAAAGATTTGCCGCTGCTCCTCAACGTAATAGATGATGGAAACAATCCTCAATACGACAGCCCACTTGAGCTGATTGATACCCCTGAGGTACTAGCAGGCACCACTTTCCAGCCGACACTTGCAGAACTGGGCACAGGTGTGTCGGGGGATATCAAGTACTCAATATTGGAAAATAGTGGAGGAAGCAACTCAGTGCCGTTTTCTGTAGATCAGGAGACCGGCGCTCTCACTATTACCGAGAATTTGGATCACGAAACTAACGCGAGCTCAGCATACAATTTTACCCTAAGAGCAGCTAATGGTAGTGAATACAATGATAAAACTATAACTATTTCGGTCTCAGACTCGGCGGTCGGCGCAGCTCAGGTGGTGAGTGCTGAATGGAACGTGACGACGTTGACGGGTTCCACATTACCGCTGAGAGTGACGTTCGATCGAGCTATGTCTGTTTCAGATATATCTGGTGTTGACCTTCAGCTCTTGATGACCGGTGTCGACTCAGATGGCAACGCCATTTCAAAAAGTCATTCAGCCTCTCTCCAGTCGATTGATCCAACTGATGCCAGGAATTTAATTTTTACGGTTACGCAGCCGTTAGAAACCGACTTTTCTGGATCGGTTGAGGTTCAGTCGATTAGTCTGGATTCGGGTGTTAGCTTGTCAGGATCTGGTGGTAACGCTGATCTCGTATTCTCCCCACTTTCCGTGAGTGGAGCGTGGGAATTTAACAATATAAAGCCGAGTATTGAACGAATCCAACTTGAATTAGAGCCAGATCGTTTTACGCTGACATATAGCGAAGCATTGATAATTCCTGCTAATACAGTCATTAACGTTAAATTACTGGATAGTGATTTAGTCTTCGCGACATTCAATTCTGGAGATGAAGAAACGATATCTGAAAATCTAGAATTTCTCGTTGATAGTGGGGAGCAAATCTCGTTACAAAACTTCCAGAATAGTTCCAATATTGTCTTTGATGTGACGCTTAGCCAGCTTGCCGGATCTCTATCGGGTAACACAGCTGAAGGCTATTACAATTACGACAAAGTGACACTCGTTGACACAGACGGCACGGAGTATGTTAACCCAAATGGCGATGGATGGATCACGGTAACAGCCGGAGAATTTGTCACCGATGCATTGGTTGTGAGGGCCTATAATCTCGAAGGTGAATTGCTGGGAACCTCCGACTTTGATCCTGTCAAAAGTATTGTCAGATACGATGATTTAATACCACTTGGCTTCAGCGGACCGGTAATTATAAATATTTTAGATGGTTCACCTGCTCTAGATTATCTTGATGAGTTTACTGGTCAGTTAAAAGACTTTGACTTTAACACTGGCGGTTTTGGTTTGCGTGCACTAGTAGATTATCGCGACGTCCAACCTACAGCCCCGATAATTGTGACGCCGCTTACCGAATTGGCATTACGTATTGCAGAATTTAATACCTCGATCCCACTGGAAGATGCCAATCGCCTGGTTACACATAGAATATATTCGTTGTTTGGGCTTGAGGCGATACAAAGTGAAGTCGAGGTTATAACAGACCGAAATTTTGATGTTTCAGACGGTATTTCAGCTAATGAACATCATGGGCTAATACTCGCAGCGCTCTCCACGTTTGATAGCATAACCGGTGGTATAAACTCTACCTTGTCGATGCTCGACCCCTCAGAAAATTTTAGCCAAGAAAATTTGGATAAAGTAATTGAGCAAGCCATTGATGCAATAGCTGAGAGCCATAACCCTTTTATACAGTCGATCAGTCAAGAGTTAACGCTGGTAATTGAAAAGTTTTATGAGTTTGAGCAAATTCTAATCCTTCCGGAATCGAATATGGATTGGGCATTTTTGTCACAAACTACAATCCTTGACTTATCGCATTATCTAACTGATGAGTCAGATTTTGACATCTTCATTAACGATCAAGAGTTGTCGCAAGATCAGCTAATTTACGTTAGTGAAGGCTCTGCGCTTGACAACGATTTACGTGAAATATTGGGAAGGTTAGATTCCACCCAGACAAATACCATCAACGATCAACCAAACATTCAAAGTGATGAGCAAATATATGGATAAGGGATTAGTAAAGGCCGCGAATTTTTCTGCGCGGTTGTTCAAAGTTCGCCTGCTACTAGTCTTGCTATTATTGGGGGCCGAATGCGCGAGCGCAACGCAAGACCTAAGGTTAAATATTTTTCCGACAATAGGTAAGCCGATATATGGTGTTGCTGAGTTTTTGACATCAACCGCCGATCCTTTAAGTGTTAGCGTAGCGTCTGAAGTCGATTACGAAGCCCTCGGTTATATTCGTCCTGCATTCTTGGATGGCGTTATTGTGCGTAAAATGAGCACTAGCCGCTATCTGATTAAGTCTAAGGGTTTTGTCGACATGGCTAGCTTTGCCATTATTCTAGATGTGAAGTTTGAGAACTATAGACGTATTTTCCCGGTAGAATTGACAGTAAATTCAGGTGAAGTAGCCGTCAATTATAAGCCTGTAATTGACACACAGTTAGTGTCAAAAAAATTAATTGCAGCGATTTCTCAGCCTAAATTGGCGTCGGCCTATCCGTTACCAGAAGAAATCAATTTGCCAAAAATCAGCGTGGCTAACAAGGAGCAATCAAAAGAAGAGCCTATCGTGCAGCGAATGCTATCAGCTCCGCATTTAAACCACTCAGTTAGTCAATCCGCTCAATCAGTCGATTCAGTATCAACCGGAATGCGAGCTCAGCCACCAATATTTTATCCCCCCATACAGTTGCAGGCCCAACCCATAATTAGCGGCGTTGAGCAATATCCTTTCTATTTGACTCTTGTTGTCCTGAGCGTATTTATAATTGTTGCAATGTTTGTAGTGGTCTTATTCATGCATAAAAATCAAGATTCTCGATACCCTATGCCTTCACACGAGCACTCTTTACTAAGCGATCTTTTGAAGACCATGTTATCAAGACCT
>JAHEKX010000027.1:0-19936 GCA_024644535.1 Gammaproteobacteria bacterium | reverse complement strand
GGCTTCGTCGTCAGCGTCCTCACGCGTTCAAACCTCTCCGTCTAAACAGCAAGAGAAGCCATCGGCAAAGACAATTAAACGTTTCGAGAAAAGCGAAAAGCTTCAGCTTGCCATCGTCTATATGAATATGGGCGACGATTCGATGGCGCGGATGCTTTTAGAGGAGATTACCCGAGATGGCGCAGATGCTGAGAAATCCGAGGCCAGAGAAATTTTGGCAAAAATGAACAGCCGGGGTGATCGACCGATCATTGCGGAAACTAACGATAACAAAGAGTGAGATTGAATTTTGATTACTAAAGAACTTACCAAGGTCTTACTTGCGAATAGCGTCTCTATCTACGATGTCGAATCGCTCGACCAGGCGTTTAAAGACCTGGAAACGCTTGGCGATTTTACCCCATTCGAAACACTACAGTTCGTTATAAAACGGCTGGGTCTTAATGATCTAAACGTCTCCCACACATCGACGTCGCAGTTGCACGATGGCAATCTTCCCGGGATCATTTTTCATGACGGGAGATGGAAAATTATTAAAAAGAGCGGTTCATATTATCGGATCATTGATCAAGTCACTTTAGATGAAGTGGAGTTTGAATTTGAAGATTTACCGATAACGGTGGTCACTTGGTTGGAGCGCAGGCAAACTAACTACGATAAGTCGCCACTAGAACATTTGATTACGACCAAAGGCCTTATATTTAAAAATTTTAAAGCGCATCCCGTTTGGCTGATAAACATCGCGATTGCGACTGTTATTGTAAATCTCTTTGCAGTGGTTTCGTCTCTTTTTGCGATGCAGGTATACGATCGTGTCGTGCCGACGTTAGCAATGGAGACGCTGACATCATTAGTGGTCGGCGTCACAATTATTTATGCTGTCGATTGGCTCTTGAAAATCGCTCGTTCCAAGATTGTCGATCATAATTCATCTTACATCGACAAAAAAATCTCTTTGGACATCTACAGACATCTACTAAATGTGCAGCTAGATAAGCTACCCAATCAAGTTGGGACGCTGACCTCTCAAATCAATGGTTTAGAGTCTGTTCGTCAGTTTTTTTCGTCGACCATTGTATTTTCCTTGGTGGATTTGCCGTTTGCATTGATGTTTCTTGGAGTAATCTACTTAATCGGTGGGCAGATCGCTTTTGTTTATGGTGGGTTTCTCATAGCTAGTATTGTTATGGCCCTGATCGCGCAGAAACGCTGTAAAGATTTGGCTGCAAACTTGGTTATACGTTCGAACGAAAAGCTTGGTGTTCTTGTAGACAGTATCCGTGGACGTGAAACAATCCGTAGTATGGGTTCTAGTGCCATGTTTGAGCATGAGTGGAACGAGATTAACGACTCGATATCGGATTATAGTCTCAAGCAAAAACGCATTTCGACCAGCGCAACAACAACGTCTCAAACGCTAGGCCAAATTTCTTATGTGGTTGCAATTGTGATTGGCGTCTATCTAATTGGTCAAGGTGAGATGACTATGGGTGGTATGATCGCTTGTTCAATTCTTGGTGGTCGTGTTCTGGGGCCCGTGGGGCAGGCTGTTGGACATTTAGTTCAGTATGAAAGTGTGCTGCAATCAATGCGGATGATTGATTCTTTTTGGGCAATACCCCAGCAACGTAATCCTACGCTTAAATATGTGTATCCAGATACTCGCCCATCGCGAATTTCAATTCATAACCTTGAGTTCAAATATTCCGAGGAAGGGCAAAAAATTCTTAATATAGCGCACCTCGAGATAAATCAAGGCGAGAGAATAGCGCTGCTTGGAAGTATTGGTTCTGGTAAGTCGACGCTGTTAAAAGTATTGGCAGGTTTGTATAAACCGAGTTCAGGACACATCCGATTAGGTGACGCAGACTTGTGGGAGCTGGATCCCGAGTATATTTCCAAAAATGTATCTTATTTATCGCAAACCCCCGAACTTTTTAAAGGAACCCTCAAGAGCAATCTGACCTTGGGTCGTCCTATCGGCGACACAAAAATACTTAGCGTTGCTAATCGACTGGGCATCAACGCGATCGCTGATAGAAGCGAAAAAGGCTTAGACCTGGAAATTTCCGAAGGAGGTGCAGGTTTATCAGGAGGGCAGAGGCAGTTGGTCGCCATTGCCAGGATGTTCGTGGGCAATGCAAATGTTTGGATTCTAGATGAGCCCACTGCATCTCTCGATCCTAATACACAGGCAGTTGTAGTTGAGGCGATAAAAGCACGCATGCTCCCGTCTGATATCCTTCTGTTTGCAACGCACAACCCCAAGTTGGCCATGGACTTGGCCACCCGAGTGATTGTTATGAACAATGGTCAGATAGCGAATGATGCACCAGCTTCTGCCGTGCAATTGCGCCCTAAAAGCGCTAAGTTGGTGAGTAATGGCTAAAAGTAACGATATATATAGCGGAACAGCGGTAGTCTGGATCGTTCTCGCTGCGGTCCTTGGATTTATCACTTGGTCCTACTATTTTGAATTAGATCAGTTCGTGCGAGCTCAAGCGAAAGTTTTCTCCCAAAGTCGAGTGCAAGTTATTCAGGCCGTCGACGGAGGTGTGCTGGACGTGCTCTATGTGAAAGAGGGAGACTTCGTCGAGACAGGGCAGATTCTCGCAAAGATAAATTCCAAACGATTTGAAGCTTCGAGCAACGAAATTCAGGCCCGCGTTTATGCGCTCAAGGCCAAGATAGCGCGTTTGACTGCAGAGATATCAAATGAAACGCCTATATTTGAAGCTGAACTAGTCAAGGGTGCCTCTGAAATAGTCGATATTGAGCGAACACTCTACGAAAGTCGGAAGGCAAGTCTTCGCAATGATGTGAGTGCATTACGCGACAATCTTAGTCTGGCCAAACGTGAGAAAAGCATAGTTGATCAACTTAAATCTACCGGCGATGTTGATCAGATGGAGGTTCTTACAGCTGAGAAAGCTGTTATTGACGCGCAAGCTAAATTGCGAAGCCGAATCAATGAATACCGTGAGAAAGCCAGTTCAGAGCTCGCGGATGCTCGTGATGAATTCTCTCAATCCAGCCAAGTTCTCAGTCAGCGTAATGATATGGTCGAAAGCTCAGATGTCGTTGCACAGATCCCCGGTTATATAAAAAACATTAGTGTGACGACCCTGGGCGCCGTGCTTAAGGCAGGTGAAGAATTGATGGAAATCATCCCCAAAGACGATCAATTACTCTTGGAAGCCAAAGTGGCGCCCAAAGACATTGCTGACTTGTCATTGAATCAGATAGCGACTTTACGACTTGACCCATTTGACTCAAGTATTTATGGGACAATTGAAGCAAGTGTCAAGTTCATTTCGGGCGACACGGTGATCGAAGATGGAAATCGCCCCGGGCAGGAGCAAACATTCTACATTGTTTACTTGCTGATACCGTCAAACCCCGTTTTTACGTCGATTGGTAAAGAAGTTGAGCTGATTCCCGGTATGACTGGGCAAGTTGATATTAAGACTGGAAATCGCTCGGTTTTGACATATCTGCTGAAGCCGGTTGTTAAGACGCTGAGTCAATCGTTCGGTGAGAAATAAAAAATTGACACGTTCGTCAGAGGGGAATAGATTGTCAAATATGACAAATATGCAATCAGGAGAAATGCGCCATGGCTACTAGTGAATCGTTTAAATTACTAATTGAGAACCTGCAGCGTTCGTCTAGATTGGACGCCAACGTGTTAATTAATGGTGAAGTAGGAACCGGTCGCCGGCAGTGTGCACTCTCGATCCATAAGGCCAGTCGTCGTGCGGAGGGTCGGTTTGTAACGGTTAATTGTACGGCTCTGAATGACAGCCGTTTCGGTGTGGAGCTGTTTGGCATGCAGAATTCCGCTTTTGAAATGGTGCGCAAAGGGGCTCTGTTTTTGGCCGAAGAAGGTACGTTGTATTTACACGAATTAGCAGAGCTTACTCTGGATATGCAAGCCCAGTTGGTTCGTTATTTGGAAAGTGGCGTCTTTACTCCCGTAGGCTCTAACGACGTGATAGCTTCAAATGTACGGTTAGTTTGCTCAACTTCGGTTAATCTGATGGCGTTGACTGAAGCCGGTCGGTTTCGCAATGATTTATACCACATGCTCACACAGATGGTGATAAACACGCCGACGCTCAATGAGCGTATTGCTGATATTGACCTTCTTGCTGCAAACATACTTCACGAGATAGCACCTGGCCAGCCATATCAATTAGACCAATTGGCGTACAATAGGCTGTTGACACATAGTTTTACAGGTAATCTCATCGAGTTGCGTAACATTTTGTTAAGAGCGATTTCTCAGTCAACGAGCTACGTTATTGGTGACAAGGTGATGCAGTTTGCCATTACAGGAGGGTCGATATTCAGTCAGAATCAGGACCTGCAAGATCGCACCTTAAGCATTGAGTCGACCATGGAAGAGTCGATAGATGATTCGGTTGGCTTGAAACGATCACCCGCACAGCGTGCTCTGAGTAGTCAGGGGGAGGCCCGTGAGCCGATCGTAGAACCTGACGAGCTTAGAGATGCTCGCCGTCAAGGCCGATGGATGAAGGCGACAGAAACTGATCTTGATCCAAACATGGTCGACTCAAAACTACATGAGTTTTCCGCCACTAATCAGACGCTTGATGACCTGAGTACGGTAGAGAAGAGCACGATAAAAAAGCCGGTGGTTCAAACGAGAGATGATCTTAGTTCAGCGCGGAACCTAGGGTCTCCAGTCTCTTCGACTCCACCCTCAGAACAGCGATTAAAGAAAGAAAAGTTGTCACTTAAAGAGCGGGAGTTGCTCATGATAGAGGAGCTACTCGTGAAGCATAATGATGATAAGCAAGCCGTTGCGGATGAGCTCGGATGTACGGTTCGCACGCTTTACCGAAAAATAGAGAAGATCAAATCTAAGTTAAATTAAATTAACCTGAGTTAACACCCCTTGTTCGCTTGTATTGATCTCGTTTCAGAATCGAGGTCAGGAACACCTGTCGGTGTCTGGAGAGTACCATGTCGATTACCATTAACCAATTCGTTGCTCGTCAACTGATAACTAACTATAACGAAAGCTTATTTATCGAAGCTAAATTCAGTGAAGCTGTAGTTATTCAGGGAGCCTCTGGATCAACTTACCTGCATCTGTCAAATGGCGGGTGGGCTGTTTATGATGAGGCAGCAACTGCGGCACTGGGTAAAAATGATACTTTTGTTTTCCGGTATGATGTTGCTGAAACCGATGACTCGACCCCGGACTTGAGCGTCAACGGATTTTATCTCGGTGATGGGGTAATTAATGCTAGTGTCACTTCGGTGGCTTTAAACGATCGAGATGTCTATCTGCGCGGGTCCGCACCCAATGATCTTGTCAATGACAATACCATAACGTTGCAGAATAAAATTGCTATTGTAGGGAATGTTGAAAGCAACAACGATCTCGTTGTGCCGCAAGCGCGTTCGATAGAGGTTATTAGCGGCAATTACTTATCTGGTGAAACAGTTTCTCTGAAAGTGATGTTTGATGAGACGGTTCTCGTTAACGCGCGAAACGGCATCCCCACCCTTACGTTAATAAGCGAAGGGGAGCAATTGATGGACGTTTTTGGCGTTTATACGGCTGGATCGGGTACACAGACACTTACCTTCTCGTTCGAGGTCACGGAATCGATGAATGTAGCTGACCTTCAGGTCGGCACTATTCTATTGAACGGCGGCACTATCCTTGATGGAGACGGCAACAGTGCGGGTAATGGATTGGGTGAAGTGCCAGTACCAGGCTTGGCCGATGCACTGTTTGTTTCGCTCGGAGATCAGAATCCAGACGCACCAGATGAGGTGAGCTATACACCACTAAAAATTGAGAGCGTGCGCTATCTCGATAATGACAGCGACCAGTTTGTAGTTGGCGATATTATAGACCTTACAGTGCGTATCTCGGGTGTCGTTAATGTTGATACCACCGACGGAACACCTTCGCTCGTGCTTAAAAATGGTGGCTTTGCCTCATACCTTTCTGGCTCGGGCACCAACACATTGACTTTCCGCTACATCGTGAAACCGAGTGACCGTGATACCCCAGATCTTAAGGTACTGGGTGTTGCTGAGAATGATAGCTCTTTTGCCGGAGAGATGGGCCAAAGCGTAGACTTACGTATTAATTCAGAAAATAACCTATCGACCTTTAATGATGTCGAGGTTAATGCTCGCTCGCCCTACATTAGTGCGATTCGATCCACCAGTGGTGTCAGAGCGATCGGTGATAAGGTTGAGTTTCTAGTTGAATTCTCAGAGCCTGTCGATATTGAAGGGCAGGGAACTCCCGATCTTTCGCTGAGCAATGGCACGACGGCGAGCTACACCTCGCAGATAGATGCTCGTACTTACAAGTTCACCTACACGGCTGAAGATGGTGATGCTTACGCCGCTGACCTTGATGTACTGAGCTTCAATGCTAACGATCTGCAGTTCGTTTCGTTGGCGGATGCCAACGATCAGGTGTCACTGGCGCTAGGTAACATCACGACTGTTGCCACAAATTACGATATTGAAGTTGATACTGCCCGCCCAGAAGGGCAGATCAGTTTCGATAGCACTGAGGTGGTCGCCGGTGAAACAGTAGGCGTCACTCTAACCTTTGTTGAACCTGTGTCCAATCCGCGTGCGGCGATCACTGTAGCTAATGGAACGCTCAATACGCTTGTGGCTGTCGATGGCACAGAGCTGCCGCGCACAGTCTGGAAAGGGGTGTTTATCCCTGCACTCGGGATTGAGGCGGGGCAGGTTACACTGACGCTTGATAACTCGCTAGTCATTGATGATTCCGGTAACACCGGCGCGGGGTTGAGTGTTTCTGATCCTCTTTCGATCGATACGCTCGGTCCAGTCGTTAGCTTTTCCCAAGAGATATTATTCAACAACAATCGATTGTTCACGATTGATTTTGGTGAAGAGATAAGCAACTTTGATGTTGCGGATTTGACTGTAACTAACGGGCTGAAGGTGGCGAGTGGTTTTACAGAGGTCGTTCCAAACCGCGTATTCACGCTTGAGGTCGAACCTCTAGCCGCTAATCCAACGGGCGAAGTTACCATCGCACTGCGCAAAGGCTCGGTGCTTGATGCGTTGGGGAACGAGAATGCCGAGCAGACTTTCTCACGCGCATGGGACGTGATTGCACCTCAAATTATTTCAGTGGTAGCGAATGACTCCACGCCATACACCGTAGGTGAAACGATAAGAATCGCTGTCAAATACGATGAGAAGGTTAAGGTAGACACCTCGACCGGTTTTCGACCCTTCCTGGCCCTGAACAACGGTCAGGAGGCTGACTACGTCAGCGGTAGCGAATCGGACACTCTTATTTTTGAGTACACCGTCGTTGAGAACGATCAGGTTGCTGCACTCGATGTGCTTGCTCTGGTTCGTAACAACTCAGTTATTACAGACTTTGCCGGCAACGCTGCCAAGGCGCAAATTGCAGAGGGTACTAATTTAGCGGATTTGCGTACAGTCGAGATCGACAGTGTAGCGCCGGTGATCGTTACCATCACCGCTGCAGAGGACAAGCTCTATCTTGCGGGTGATGTAGTCGAGCTTTTTGTTCAGTTTAGTGAGAAGGTCTACATCGACTTCACGAACGGCTCACCGATCTTGGCGCTCAGCAATGGTGCTATCGCAGAGTATGTGGATGGGGACGAGAGCGCCTACCTGAATTTCCGATACACCGTGCAGGCGAATGATTTTGATACGTCTGACCTTGATGTACATGCCCTAATAGGCAATGGCGCGGTTCTCAAAGATATTTCTGGCAACGAAGTCAATCCGGCCATCCTAAGTAACAATAGCCGTCTCGCTTATCGATCAGATGTGGTGGTGGATGCAGCAACGCCATTCTTCAACACCATCTCGGCGAATGCTGGCAGCTACAAAGCGGGTGATATCATTGATATCGCTCTTGGCTGGAATAAACCTGTGGCGCTGGATACGGCCCTGGGTACACCTGAGCTGAAACTGAGCAATGGCGAGATTGCTCAGTTTAATGCGGCGATCTCTAGCCCTAATCGTCTGGTATTTAGCTACACCATTCGCGCGACAGACGCAGAATCTGCAACCCTGTCTATCGAGGAGTTTCGAGCAAACTTTGCCGCCTTTGAAGGGGTTGTGGCCGGTGAAGCAGCCGATCTTACGCTTCCAAACGCAGGTGTGATAGCAAGCGAAGAGGGTGGTATCTCTATTGATCTGTCTCGTCCAGAGATTGAACAGATCGCACTGCTCGACGCGACCGGCAGTACGATGCTCGGTGCAGGCGAACTGGCAACCCTAACCGTCGAATTCAGTGGTGCCGTCAAAGAGTTGCGACCAGAGTTTTTCAATATTGAGAATGGCTCGCTAGGAGCAATGACATCAAGCGATGGCGGAGTCACCTGGCAGGGCACATTTACACCGCTTAAAGGCACTCAGGCAGATGGGCAGTCAATCACACTGGACATGACCAAAGTGTCTGACCTCGCAGGTAACTTTGGTGCGGGCTTATCTGAAGCGGCTAACTATGTGCTCGATAGTGCCTACCCGACGGTAGAGATCCGCTCTGATTTTCAGGGTATCGCTGGTGCTGGTGACGAAGTCCGCATTGTTATTAATTTCTCCGAAGCGGTGCAACTACGAAGCATTGATCCAGTTGCGGGTGAAGTCAGTTACGCTGCCATCACTGCGTCGATTCCGAGTTCCACCGATGACTTCGGTTGGGTGCAGGTCCAAAACGGCTCGATTGACCTTGAAAGCTTGGAAACACCGGATAATTCAGGGCGACCTGAAGGTGAATACAGCTTCGTTGTAATTCCCGATGCTGAAAGCACAGACCCAATAAAAGTGCGGGTCAACGATGGTGCGGTCGCCGATATGGCATTCAACGCCAACCTCGCATCCGACGTATTGGTGCAGCCGGTTGATACCGTTGAAGCGGCTATAGTAGGAATAGAGACGGTCGCCGGTTCATATGCAATTGGCGACACACTCAGCCTAGAGGTGAAGTTTACCGAGGCTGTGACATTGATGAACCGCGCAGACGAGCCTGACAGCGATCGTGTCCCAACTCTGACCCTTTCGAACGGCGAGCAGGCTTCATATGTGTCGGGTTCAGGCACTGACAGTTGGTTGTTTGAATACACCTTCAATGAGGGTGATGCGCAAGTAACGAATCTTCAGGTGTTAACCTTTCTAGAGAATGACAAATTAGTCGTTGATCAGGCCGGTAACACAACGAAAACCCAACTTGGTTCGTCAAACCGGCTGCAAAACAACGTGATTGTCGATGCGGACGGCCCAGCCCTAGTCGGTTTCAGTGCCATTGAAGCGACCTACAACGACGCCGAAGCGGATCCAGCTCAGATTGGTATGTACAACACCGGCGACGTTGTCTGGATCAAAATGCATACCACTGAGTGGGTATCAGTGGATACAACGGCTGGACGTCCGACGTTGATGCTTTCCAACGGTGGGGTAGCGAGCTACGTATCAGGCAGTTACTCCAATACGTTGCTGTTCCGTTACGATGTGCTCGATAACCACCAGTCTGCCACTGGGTTGGCGGTAAACTCAGTCTCAATGAATGATGGTGTGGTTGCGGACGCAGCGGGTAACACGCTGGACGGAAATGCTTTCGACGCGAGTCGCATTAAGAGCGGTTCGCTCTCATCAGCGAACTTGGTTGTCGTTGATACTGATGCGCCTGTGGTTCAGACGATCGATATCGTCGAGACAATGTCCACAGCAACGGGCGCGCCACAGACGACGGATGTGGTGAACGACGGCTACTACCAGGCCGGCACCACGATTGCGTTTGAAGTTAAGTTCGACTCCGTGATTAACGTAGATACGACAGAGGCTGTCGATGGCGGTCCAGTATTGACGCTCAGCAACGGCCAACTAGCGAAATATATCGAGGGGGATGGTACAGACACCCTTCGGTTTGAATACACCGTCGCTGAGGGGCATATCAACAGCGATGATCTTGAGGTTCTCGGCCTAGCAGAGCAGGGTGCCGTGATGACCGATGGCGCCGGTAACCCCGCGCTTGTTGAGATGGTGACAGACAAGCGTAATTACAGCACTGCCGTTGTTGATACACTAGCGCCCAAGTTGACGACTACTGCCGATAGTTTTGTTGCTAATGATGACGGCGATGATGTTGTTAAAACGCTCGAGACTGTTAGCTTTACCTTTGAATTCTCGGAGGTGATGGACTGGATTCTTGCGACAGATCAGAGTGTCGATCCGTCAGATACCGCTGCGATAGCGCAGTTGGTTGCTGATAATGAAGCTGAGATTTTGGAACTCTTCTCGGTCGAGCTGACACCTGCAAACAATGCAGTTGCACCTCGCGCTTATGAAGATAATGGCGAATTGGTTGCGATGCCCGCGCCAACGCCTACCGACGCGGGCTGGAACACCGGTTTGGCTGCCGAGAACTTCCGCTTTGAGCTTAACGAACAAGGTCAGATGGATCTGACGCGCTTTACCGTGGATGTTCAAATCCCTGATCTGACCTATGCCGATTTGACGGTAAGTATCGAGAGTAATGCCTTGGGTGATTTTGCCCAGAACCTCTCTGACTCAGACCTTAGCCATACGCAACGCGTTGACACCCAGTCATTCGAGCTGAACCCATCGATCGTACTCGGTCTGGTAGTCAACTCGAATGCCCAGATTGACCTGCTAGATAAAGCGGGTAACTCTCTCCTCGAGCAGGGTGTTGTTATCAATATTGATCCGGCGACGGGTAAAGCGAGCATCGTAGTTTCGCCAAGTGCAGCTTATCCTGCGGGTTATCGAGGTCCTGTCATTCTGGAAGTACGTGATGAGGATTCCGATCCAGATTACATCGACGAGTACACCGGTGAAGCGAAAGACCTGGATACCGTTATCCGTGCGATGTTCAATGTTACCGGGCCGGGTGCGGTCGATGTGACGGTATCTCCGCTGACTGAGTTAGCGGTTGCGAAGTTTTTTGCAATTAATGGTGGGGGAACGGCGCTCGATGTAGCATCCGTTGATCAGTTTAACTCGGGTATTGGTTCAATCTTTGGCTTGGATGACATCACTAGTATCATGCCGGTGGTCACAAACGCCGCAGATGTTGAAGCTCAGACGGGACTAGACTTGATGCAAGCAGGAGACGCGGGAGTCTCAGAAGCATCTGTTAAATATGGGCAAGTACTGGCGATGCTGTCTGCGCGAGACAGCTTCAGCGGCTCTGTCGCTGCAACATTGACAGAACTTGCTGAAAAGATTGAACTGGTGACTGCGATCGATGGTACTCCTGGATTTGCTGTTCAACAGGCCGGTGTCGATCTTCTGGTTGAAGCCCTAGAAGCTTCAGCACAGATAGAGTCGCTTGATTCCGTAGGGGTCAACCGCGAACTGATCGATCTTGCCTACATGGACGCTGCTGCGGCCTCTGGCTTCGGTCTGAGCTTGGCAGAAGCTGGAACTGCGACCCTGCCGATCAAAGGTGCTCAGCTTGGCCATAAAGTATTCGTGCGCTGGGGTAACGTAGTGGGCGGCGACAACGACGGGCAGCCAAATATCTTTGAGGTCGTAATCGACACATCTCATATCTCTGAAGATGGCTCAGTTTCCGTTCCAGTTCCGCTTGAAATTATTGAGCTTCAGGGTGATGCGAATAGCATTCCTGTCAGCTTCGCAGTTGCCGCAACCGAAACCGAAGTGTGGCAAGACGCGGATTTCAGTGCGCCGATCTTGGTAGCGGTCGATATCGTTCCACCAGTTGCGGAGGTTACGGCTCCGACACAGGAAGCTCCGCTGCTTGTGAAAGGTACTATTCAAGGTATTCGCCCTGGCGACAATCTCAATGTGCTGCTGAACAACGCGGAGGATGAGAACCTTAAGTACTCGCTCGACACCAGTTTCCTTCAGATTGATGAGGACGCGGGTACTGTTACTGTTGATGAAAGCTTGCTGCCTGCGGGCCTTCTGGTGACCGGCGCTACATACAACTCGGTGGATGGAACAGTTGAGTTCGAATGGGCAATGGATTTGACGGCCGCCATCTCCGTAGCGGCGGCAGAGACCCATGACCCTCAGCCGACCTTCGTCGCTGACGATCCTCGCGCTGTATTTGAAGTGCAGGCAAGCACGGCGGACCTTGTAGGTAATCCCGCCGAGAGCTCCTCACGTAACGAATTTATAATCGGCAGTGTTGATACTATCTTGCCTGCAGATGCAGCAAATGATCGCGCCGTGATGAATGAACTCCTCGATAGACTCTCTGCGCGTTACGGCGACTCTGCTGTGGATACGCGCGATAAAATTCAGACCTTGGCTCAGGCCGTTAAGAACCTCTCGGCGCTGCAAGCCGGCTCCGCCGATGCCTTGGTTCAGGCTCAACAGTCATTGACTGTTAGTACCGACGGCACGGTGGATTCCGCTCTGTTTGCATTTAATATCGGCGGTGACGCACTCGCGCTGGACCTTTCGAGTGTAACAAACCCAACCGTGAGCGATCTGGTTGCCGCGATTAAAGCTGAGTCAGACTACGCAGGTAAGAACTACATGGTTGTTGCCAATGGCAACAGTATCGACGTGGTGTACAAGGCCTTTGGTCCGCAGCCAGATTCAACGATCCAGTCGACCCTGACTGAGACGCTCTCGGCCCCGGAAATCGTCTCTACTATCGCTCAAAGCGGCGATATAGCGAGCTTTGCGGTGCAGACTATTGCGCCTACAGGTACCGTTTTTGAAAGTGGATTTGCACTTTTCCCAGGACAAGTCCGTCTGGAGTTCGGCGATAGTGTACTTGCAGTAGAGGTGTTCGAAGGCGACCTCATCACTGATCTGCTGGCTCAGTTACAGGCAGCGGGCGGCTACTCTGATTTGCCATTTACCCTCTCGTTGAGTGAGTCAGGCGATAGCCTGTTGGCAACTTGGGAGGGTGTGGGTGAGATTACCGACACTATTAGCCTGTACCGCGATTATGTGCAGGTAACCACCTCTGATCTGACAACATTTACCAGTTCGCCTGAGGGCTCGTCGGGTATTACCACGGTGCAACTTGAGGCGCTGGATATACAGAACGTCGATGACACGCAGATGGGTGCAATCAATCGTGTGCTGGCCGATGAGCTGGCCGGTACACTCTCTCAGGCATCGATCTCCTTTACCAAAGCTGCCTTGGCGGCGGGCGATTCATCCATTGTGACAATCAGTTTCCCAGAGCGCGTAGGGCAGCTGCCGGACGATGTGCTAGACGTGGTCGGCGGGAATTTCACCGCCGCAGAGGGTACACCAATCTGGAGTACCACCGACGGCATAAACTGGACAGCGACCTTTACAGCAACCAGTACCATCAACAACACAGCACTGCGCTACGAGAAAGCATTCGATAGCGACGGTGCAGAGGTGTTAGATGCGTCTGGCCATCCTAAATTACAGGTCACCGCAGACACCGACAGCGGCTATGCCGAACTTGGTGCAACCGATCTAATGACGGTTGCTGTAGTTGAGGCCTTGGTGAACAAGGTGACAGCGGCCTCCTCACTGATCCATGCTTACTCATCGACTGCGGATGCGGCTGAACCCGGCCTGCAAGCCTTCGCCGATATCGGTCTGGATGGGGTGCGCAGTGATAACCTCAGTGCAGTGCTCGACTCATTGGCTCGCGTGCGCGATGGGTTTGAAGTTGAAGGCGACCTCTTCGCCCAGCTTGATAGTGTAGCGACTAGCTACAACCAGGTGTTCAACACGGTTTACGCCACCGGCACTCAACCAAGTGCTGTGCAACTTGAGCAAGCGTTTGAAACGATTGGTGTCGCCAACCTTAGCGCGGCGCGTTCAGCGGATCAGGTAGCCCTGCTGCAAGGGGTTATTGCGTCTGTTGCTAACGGACAGTCCGAGGCGGAGCAAGCGGCTCTGATCAACACGGTTGCCAAGCTTGAGAGCTACGTTGCAACAGTTGAGAAAGTTTTATCGCTTGCCGATGCGACTGACGTTGATGCGGTGACAATCTCTGACGTAGAGCTGACCCAACTCGGATTTACTGAGCTACTGGCAGATGGCAACAGCAACAGCCGAAGCTCAGTACTGCTTAAAGTCCTCGCAGACCAGGCCAGCAGCGCCGCTGTAGTGAACTACGCTTCACTCAAAACGCTGTTTGAAACTGCAGCGAATGCTTTTGACGAAGTCGTTTTGTTAACTGCAACGGCTCAAGCGAGCGGTAATACTGCCTCTGCGCTTAATGCAATTGATGTGGCCACCTTCAGCGAAATGGGCGTAGATGGCGTCAACGATGAGGCTATCACCGGCCTAACCGCAGCTGATATGGCTCTCGCTATCAAAGATGCACTGGCAAATACCGGCAACGATGTGACCAGCCTCGCTGCGGTTCAGACACTCGTAGATAGCTACACCGCTGTTTTGACAACAGCGCAGTCTGGCACGCCAAGTTTCAATGAGGCTGACCTCGTCAACATAGGGGTTGAACTGACATCGACAGCCGGTGCACAAGGTGCACAGGTCGCGATTTTGAAAGATTTCTTAGCCACCCTGTCACTCGGTAATGTTGCGCGTCTTGATGATCTACAGGCTGAGGTTGACCTTGTCGATCGCGTACTGACTCGTGCCACCGGCAACACTGATATTCAGGTGACCGATAGTGAATATGTAGATTTGGGTATCCAAGGCGCTACGGCAGCCAATCTGCCCGCACTGCAGAAGGTGCTAAGTGACCTAGGCGCAATAGATTCAATATCAACGCTTACTGATCTTCAGGCCAAACTGAACACCACCGTTCAGGCATTCGCTGCCATTACGGATATTGCTGGACAGAGCAGTGCGGATACCTCTGCGCTCAATACAACAACCTTTGTCAATATGGGTGTTGAAGCTCTGGATGATACGCGTTTTGAAGTCACCCTTTCGGCACTGAAAAACAACAGCAGTGCAACGACGCTTGCTGCTGTGCAAGCCGCGGTTGATGCCATCAATAGCTTACTGGATATCGCGGATAGCGACACGGGAACGGTGTCGGCCGATATGCTCACTGCAATAGGTTTAACCCCAGTTGCCGACCAAACATCTCAAACAGTGCAGCTCACCTTGATGCGCGACCTGTTAGCCGCACGGGATGAAGATGCGCTTGCTAGCGTTGCTGATATTAACGATCTGCTGTTACTCACCACGGCCCTGTTTGCAAATGTGGGTGGCTCAGCTGATATCGCTCAGAGCGATCTTGAAGCTCTGGGTGTGACTGCTATCACCGCAAATAACCTCTCTACGCTGCAGGCTGTACTGGAACAGCAGACAGACCTAAGCGCAGTCTCTGACCTGGCATCACTACAGAGCCTGATGGCGACAGCCGTTAGCGCGCACGTACAGTTGATTGTGGTCAGCGGCGATGCAGATGCTGATACCAGTTCGATGGATGCGCAAATCTTTGTAGATGCGGGTCTGGATGTAACTGCAGGCCGCGAGAGCGCGGTGCTCTCAGCGCTTAAATCAACTAACGAGGCGCTGACTACGGGGGAATCAATCCAAGCTGTGTTCGAGAGCATGGAGACCATTCTGGACGTTGCGACAAACGACTCCGGCTCGATCGCCGCAACGGATCTGAGGAAAGTTGGCGTAGCCCTGCGTGCCGATACGGCGCAGGCTGATCTGCAAGCCGACCTCGTTAGCGGGATTGTTGCAGGTTTGAGTGAAGGCGATGTATCCACCGTGGCGCAGATTGGTGCGCTGACGGCGGTCACTAATCGCCTGATCGGTACGGTCAATGATGAGACCAGTGTTGCTTTGTTAGAGGCCGATATGGCCGTGCTTGGTTTAAGTATCGAGGCTTCTAACTTGAGATTGTTCAATGAGGCTTTGGGTGCTGAAACTGATTTAGCGAACGTTGAAGATCTGTCGGAGATTGCAGCAATAGCGTCATCCGTGGTGACGGCACAGACAACTGCACTAGCGAAGATCTCGGCTTATATTGCAGACAGCAACAACACTCCGCCTGACGTAGATGATCTGCGCGAGGCCGGCCTTGAGCTCAGCGATGGATCGCGCATCACCGATCAACTAGTTACCGCTGTGTTGCAGCAGTTAAATACTGCTTCAGGCAGCTACACTAGCTTTGATGATATTCAGGGATTGATTACTGCGGGTTCGGCTCAGTTGCTAGCCCTTGCTGCGATCGCCGAATACGCGCAGGCGAACGGCGTAGATGTTGCCGCACCAACCCTGACCCAGTACCAAGCGGCCGGTATCACTGACTTTGGTTCACCTGCAGTGTCGCTGGAAGAGCGTCATGTCGTGATTGCAAACGCAATCCTTGCGCATAACTCAATCGGCACCGACACCGGTGAAGACCTAGCATCACTGACAGAGTCAGCAGTTCAGGCACTGGTTGATCTCGTGGCAGACCCACTACCAACGGTTGCTAACATCGACTCTATCAGCACAGATACGTCTAATGCTGACAACGCCGATGGTTCTGCAACTGACTTTAATACGTCGCATACGGGCGCTCAAACGATCTCTGCAACGCTGAGTGCTGAACTAAAGGCTTGGCAGTTGGCCGAGTACCGTATTAACGATGGCGTCTGGACCCAGATTGCCGACAACTTCATTACCGGTACCGCTATCGCGTTTGGTTCGACCGCGTTAAATGCTGATGACACTTACACACTCGAAATCCGTGTGAAAGATCTCTCCGGCGCAACCAGTACAGCAGCTGCGCAAGATATCGTCGTAGACACAACTAATCCGTCCGCACCTGCTGTTGTTATACCCGTGGAGATTAGTAATAACGCGGCAAGCGTGGCTGAGGCCACAGCACCCGAAGGTGTGATCACCCTACAGGGCGGGCAGGGCGAGACACTCGAGGTCACCCTAACCAGCACTGCTTTTGGCAATACCTCAGTCACCAAGACCCTGTCGGCCAATGATGGCAGTGCTCAGAAACTGATTTTGACATTGGATGATGTGGCTTACCTTGGCACGGGTACAGTCAGCGTCTCTGTGACCTCCACTGATCTGGCGGGTAATCAAACCACAAGCTCTGATATCGCGAGCTTCCGCTTGGATGCAGATCGTCCTATCCTACCGACGCTATCGAGAAGCGGCAATGTGCTCACTATCGTTGGCGAAGACTCCGCAACCGTCGTGTTGATGGACGATTCAACCGATATCACCGATAGCTTCAATATTGTCGAAAATTCTGCCGGTACCTATACGGCCACAGCAATTGCCGACGCTTTCGATGGTACAGAAACCCTATCCATCACTGCGGCACTTACAGATGAGGCGGGTAACCTCGGTTACCCATCCGCTCCTCTCGCAGGTTATGGAATTCTGGACACCACAGCACCTGATGCCCCAGTTCTGACCGCAGTAGTGAATTCAGATGATGCCTCGTATGATGAGGGCTCTACCCCCACCGGTGCTGGTGGACAAATTGATGGTTTAAGCCAAACCATTGTTGATAATGGTGATGGCACATTTACGCTTGAGCTGCGTGTTGCTGAGACGGTGCGAAGTGATTGGGCTCAGGGCTTAGATAGTTTTGATGCGGCGATTAGCTTTGATGAGACCGTGTTCGGACAAGTACTAGAAGCCGATGTATTGGTCGCCGATGGATCGGTGGCCGCAGCTAATGTCGATACCGACGGCGCTATTGGGGTAAGCGCGTTTTTCTACCCTGATAAGTTCGATGTTCTTGCCGATCAGCCTTTGGTGTCGATTACGTTTAGAGCGCCAACGGGTGATTTGAGTGCCGCCAGTGTATCGATCGACGATGTCATTTTTGATACCACGACGATAGAGCCAATTTCGCAAGAGACGTCACCTTCGTTTTTTGATGAGGGCTTTACAGTCACTAAAAATGCGGTTGTCGTTGTAACAGTGAACGGTACCGTACTGACGGACACCGATCTTGCTGCGTACTTTACGAAGTCGACGGCGAACAACATCGATACCTATACAGCGGTAAATGCGAAGTTTGCGGGGACTGAGGCCATTTCGGTAACAGCTAGCTTCACAGATGGCTTTAACAACACTACCGAAGTGATGGTGGCGTTGCAGGAGGTCAAACCTGTAACGCCAACACAGACGATTACCTTCGACAGCCTTGATTACACGGTTACAGAAAACGTTTCCGGTGAGATTACGCTATCCGATGTCCGCACGAGCTCTGATCCAAATCGGGTTTACTATGATTATGAAGATTTTGGCGCTGGCACATACACTGTGAGCGATTCAAATGGAGTGATTACGAGACTTGATACGACCTGGAATGGTGATGCTAGTTATGCTGAGATTTTCAGCACACTGAACTCACGCATCTATGGCGCTGGTTATCAAGCTAGCAATTCAAGCGTTGGCGAGGATAAAAATTTGTATGTCAAAGAAAGATCCGGCGCCGATATGTCTACTACCGGGTTTAAAATTGAACTCGGTGGCTTTGTAAGTACTGATTTCTCAGAAAGTGACTTCATCGTCAATCAAACCTCAGGTTTGACTGTCAATGCGACACTCAGTGCAGAACTAGCAGCCGGCCACAAACTGATGTATTTCAATGGCGCAGGGCAGTGGGTTGATATCAGCTCAAGTGTCACTGGTACGTCTGTTTCATATCATGATGCTACCCTGGCATCATCAGCTGCGATTTCAATGAAGATCCAAAACGCTCTTGGTGATGAGACTGCGCCTACAGGACAGGCGGTCGTGATTGACACCACCGCACCTGAAGCGCCTACGATGGTCCTCAATTCAAATGTCAGCGGTGGCCTCACCGATGCTGAAATTACTGACCTCAATACCAGCGAAGGGCTATACAACGTAGCCGCAGAGGAGGACTCGACCTATACACTGACCTTTACTAACGGCGCGAACAGCCTTGAAAAGAGCGGTACAGCAACGGGCAATGGGCAGTTTATACAGCTAACCTCAAGCGACCTTACAACGCTGGGTGACGGCACAATCAACGTGTCGATGACCACCACCGACAAGGCTGGCAACACTAGCGCGGCTGTTACCGACAGCTTTGTGTTGGATACGACGCCACCTGCTGAACCCGATGCACAGCTTGCAACTGATTCAGGTACTGCTGATGACAGTCTGACAAACAGCGCCGCAATCACCGCGCCAACAAACGCAGAGACGGGAGCCGTCACCGAATACCGCATGCTTGATGCTGACAATGCAGATGCCGAGCTGAGTGATTGGGCGACTAGCTATGTGGCACCTACTGCAGATGGTAACTACAAAGTGCAGGTTCGCCAGACCGATGCAGCCGGTAACACCTCTACAGTAAAGACTATTGCATTTGAGTTGGATGCCACGATTACAATGCCTGATGCGGTTATTACAACCGATAGCGGTACCAGTGCGGCCGACGGTATAACCGATAATGCATCAATGACTTCACCCACTAATACCGGCAGCGACAAACTCCGTTACCGCATTCTAAATGCCGCTGACAACGGTGTCGTGACTGATTGGGCGAGCAGCTACACAGAGCCGACAACTGACGGTAGCTACAAAATTGAGGTAGAGCATTCTGATGCGGCGGGTAACACCGCGACTCAAACGCTTAATCTGACGCTGGATACGGCTGTCACTATTACGGTCGATGTTGCCGCCGGAACCTATGGCGTGGGAGACAGTGTCTCTCTCACGCTGACAGCATCTAGCGGTGAAACGGGTATTTCGTTCACAGCAGCCGAGTTTAATGGCAGGGCGCTAGACGGCGTTATCGATAATGGTGATGGCACCTATTCGGCGACGTACATTGTTGCAGCATTAGATTCAGAGGTCGCAGCCGGTGGCGATGTTACCGTGGACTTCCAGTTCACTGATGTAGCGGGTAACTCTGACACCCTAACAACAGTAACCTTGCCAAACTCTGTAGCAATTACACCTGCAGCTTTGGCGCTGGAGGCTTTTGATGAGTTTATTAATC
>JAHEKX010000001.1:179343-199261 GCA_024644535.1 Gammaproteobacteria bacterium | reverse complement strand
GATGCATCGCCGATGGTAGTGTGGGGTTTCCCCATGTGAGAGTAGGTCATCGCCAGGCTTCTAAATTAAAAAGGGTCACCCGTTTGGGTGGCCCTTTTTTAATTTACAGACCGCGGAAATCGTCTTACATGGGGTGCCCCATGAGAGAGTTGGGTGAGCACGGAAATAGGCAAAGCAAACAGTTTTGCTTTGGCCCGTGCGAACGACGCGAGCTCTGCGAGCGGCCGGGCAAGCTCAGCTTGGCGCCAGGCTTCTAAATAAAAACCTGAACTTGTGCCCTTGGGTAGTCCTTCAGTCTGGGTTTGTTAAGATTTATCGCTACCACCTTTCAGGCAAATCGGCTATGAACGACCGGATAGTTTCCAGCGTATGGCCCGGATACCAGCCAATACCCTCAATGCTATCGATGTCGGTTAATGCCTGCGCTTTATCTTCTTGTCGATTAGGGCCGCTTGGCGATAGCCGGCGGTGGGCAAATGGTCCAGAGTCAGAATTAAGCGTTAGAGTCCAAGCTTTGTCTATCGTTTCCACGCTTGCGACTCCGGCTTTGTATATGAGAACCGCATGAATGAAGGTAACAGTGTTAAGCAGCGTCGAAAGATGACTTGAGTATCCCGCGGTGATAAATTCGGGGCGGCTAAATATAGGGTCTGGGTAGTCATAAAACCCCGCGCCTGATGTGTGGCCTAAGCGATTGGAGGCTGTTAAAGGGTTTAAGACCGAGAGAATAATCGGTTTTTTACGGAGACTCGATTCGTCGTGTTCGCGATAGAGCCAACTATCTCGGATTAAATTCAGACCGAAGGCGTCGATTAAGCCAAAAGGTCCAATGTTCACGTTATTTCCCACCATCCAAGCTCGATCTATTTCGATAGGGGTTGCTTTACCTTCGCCCACCATTAACAACGCACTGGTGAGAAGTGGTCCTAGCATGGCGTTAACAACATAACCAGGGTGCTCCTTCTTCAGAACAAGGGGTGTTGCCCCTAAGCTTTTGACGTACTGCTCTAAGCGATCGATAGTGGTTTGGGAAGTTCGTGGTCCAGGTACGATATCTATCAGCGTTGAGCCTAGGTGAGAATGGAGTGCTGCAAAGTGCTCGGCACGCGAGGCACAGACTGCGGTTTCAATGGCGGAGACTAGCAGGTTAGAGGTGTTAGTTGTGAGTAGGGTATGCTCGGGGGTTAGTCTATCTAGCTCTGCATGCACTGCCCGCTTTACCGCTAGATTTTCGGTGACTGATTCACTAACGAGATCCGGTGCCCTGGTCGCCTCCGATAAACTGTCAGTCACCTTGATAGAGGCTATGGCCTTATGAGCCACGTCGGCCGAGCAAAGGTCATTGCTAATCAAGTAAGCTGTAATCTGAGCGAATCGGTCAGGGATGTTTTGTAAACTCTCTGGACTGGCATCAAACAGTAAGGCTTGATAGCCGGCGAGAGCGGCGGTAACGGCGTTAGCGGTACCCATAGTACCTGCGCCAATGAATGTGATGTTCTTAATACCGCTCGGCATTGGGGTAGCTCCTAGCTTAGGGCTCGGGGAAGACGGTCAGGCAGTATTAGATTGGTGCTTCCCTTGGTGACAATGCCTGCCACATAATCTTCTATAGGCAGCTCTGCCAAGGCATTGACGATGTGAAATTGGGTCGGGTTTTGTTCCCACGTGAGCGTCGACCAGTCGACTCTTGGTGTGCCCAGCTGCACTTCGGTCAAGTGGTTTTCCGATGGGAAGTGGGTAGCATGTCCGAAGCCCTCTCCGTAGCCGAGCATTCCCGGGATATACCTGTAGCCCATGGGGTTTTGAGTTTCTTTGGTTTGTGCTCGGTTGGCTTCGACTTGATCTAAGGGTACGGATGTCAAGTCCGCGATTGAGATCTTAACGATGGGGTTATCGAAATGTTCTGCGTGCGCTAACCACTGTCCGTTCAAAATTTTGTGTTCTGGGATGCTGGCATATAACTTAGGGATTCCCTGCAACTCTCGCCCCGTGATGATGGGGTCGCACAAGTTTTCCCACATAACCAGCGCTAATTGGCCAGTCAGGTGATCGTTGTTGCCTGCAAATGATACCGAGGCGTGTACGCCTATCAAGTTGTAGCCTCGACCTGCTAACCAGTCGATATCCTTATTACAGGCGTAGGTAACGGTAATGATTGCTGGGTCAGAGGCGGTAAAGCCCTCGGGTAGCAGCTTTTGTAGTTTGGCTCGATCAGTTCGATAGGCCACTGTCATCGCGGTTACATCGCGATACCACCCAGTCGATTTGTTACCGGTGTATCGTGGCCCAAAAAAAGTCGGCATCATGTAGGATTTTGGTGGATCAAATGTAGCCATTGATATTCCTTAGGAAAGTTTTGATGAGTTGGTGTCGAGCTTTAAACGAATAGCTCGGTGATCGGATCGGCTTAGTTGAAGTCGTTTTGTGAACAGGAATCCAATAAAGGCAAAGCCTGAGACTAATATTAAGGTCAGTAGACCCAAAGTTTGTAACGTGTCCGATGCGACCTCACCAGGGCGGGCGTCGATCGTAATGCCCGAAAGATCCACGACAATGCCAGCAATAAGCGCGCCCGCACCGATTGTGACTTTGTTGAGAAATGCGCTCACAGAAAACAAAACGCCCTCTTTACGGTGCCCCGTTTGTAATTCGATTTCGTCGATAAGATCAGCTGCGAAGGACGCAGAAATCACTTGAAGTCCCACAATCATTACGACGCCAATGCAGGTGTTCAGGCAGATTAAAAAATAAAGTGAAGGCTCGTGGTTGCTCGGCAATATATCTATTAAACGCCCTCCAAAAAGCCAGGTAGCGTTAAGAATAAGCCCTAAGCTGAAGCCGGCGAGCAATGTGGGTTTGTCGTAGTGCTTATTGAGCAGCCCTAACGCGCTAAAGGCAATTAGCGTAGCCAAAGCCGTTGGCAGGACTAATCCAGCTAACTGAAAGCTGGTTAACTCCCAATAGTAGGTCGATAGATACAGGCTGAGTGTGGCGTAGCCGCCAGTACACATGCCAAACGCTAAGTTGGACCCAATTGATATTCGGAAATTCCGATTTTTGCCTATCAGTTTCAAATCGTGGTAGGGCGCCAGCCAGCGAAATGAAAGACCGGTCGTGCCTTGGGGCAGCTTTGGAATCAAGGTACGTGTGCCGACAATACAGATGATGCCGGTGATAGCAGCGACAACGGTAGACAACACGCCGTAGATCCAATAATTGGAGGCCTCGAGGCGACCGCTTATGCCATTAGCAGAGTCTGTGAATAAAAACGTATAAGCGATGGCAGGTAGCGTCATTCCCGCGATCCATGCCAGTGTTATTCGGGCCGTGGCAATTTGCGTGCGTTCGTCATAGTTGTCAGAAATTTCAGCCCCTAAGGCGGTGTAAGGGATTGCGTAGATAGTCAATGCCGTGCGTAATAGTATTGAAATCGCCAATAACCAAAGAAACATACCGACATCGCCTAAATGCGAGGGTGGGTCGAACAAAGCCAGTAGCAGGAATGCGCTTGGAAGAATGCCGGCTGCCATTAATGGATGCCTTCTTCCCCAGCGAGACTGAAACGTATCGCTATAACTGCCAACTAGGGGGTCTGATATAGCGTCCCACAGTAAAGCGGCAAACATGGCGAGGCCTGCTAAGGTCCCGTTCAATCCATTGACCTGCGTATAGAAGAACACTACAAAATTAGAGAACGCAGCCTCTTTTACTGATAAAGGTACGTTCCCAATAGCGTAGGTCCATTTTTCTTTTGCAGAGGTCTTATGCATTGCTTGGTATCCAACATCTGACGCAATAAAGCGACTTGCAAGAAGTGGCTTTATTGCGTGACAGCGAGGTTTTAAAAGAACAAGGCGAACTCTAGGCCGTATGTCTTGGGATTGATTGGCCGGCCCGAGCGACGCACGCCATCTTGCAATCCGCTTACAGCGTAGTCGTTTGCGTAGCTCAGCTCATCGGTTAGATTGGATCCGTATAGGGCAATTTCATAGCGTGTGTTTTGAGGACGCCATGAAATTCGGGCATTGACCTGAGTGTAGCTAGCGAGTGTTTCAATGTCGTCATTAAAGACCGTAAGAGACTGCTCCCCAATTCGAGAATAGTTTGCCGTGGACAGAAGTTCTCCGCCCGCGATAGGCAAGCTGTAGTATGCCGCTAACGAGATCTTGGAACCGGGCGCTCGGTTTAGTTCATTGCCCTTTACATTTCGAACCTGATTGGTCTTGTTGTCAGAGACGAAGAAGTCGTCTGTGTATTCGCTATCTAGCAGTGAAGCGCTTGCAAGCAACTTAAATCGCTCTGACGCCTGCCACTGTGACTCAATTTCTAATCCTTTGATGGTTGCACTTGATGCATTGGCCAGTCGACTGGTTACGATACCCGAGGTCGGGTCCAAAATATCGAGCTCTACTTGAAGGTCACTATAATCGTAGTAGAACGCAGTGGTTGCAACCGAAAGAGCGTCCGAGAGCTTACCTTTATAGCCTAGTTCAAAGGCAACAAGATCTTCGTTATCGACTATCGATTCATTCTTTGAAGTCGTAGGGTCATCTTGCAACCCGCCTAGCCTAAATCCGCCAGGTTTGTATGCGGTAGACACGGTTGCGTATACCAACTCATCTTCAGACACTTGGTAAGTGGCATTCAATCGCCAATCGAAAGCGTCCCAGCTTGCTTTATGTTGCGCGTTTCCGCCGCCGACAACGAGTCCGAAGCGGCAGCCTGCCAGTGCCGGTGAAAGCTGTGCTGGATTAAAATAGGGGCCGAAGGATAGCAAAAACGGGAGCGTTGCCTCGGTGCAATAATCGACGCCGGCATCATAGACTTGAAGCTGTGTCTCGGTTCCTGTTTTTTTGTCTTTGCTGTACCTGGCTCCGAACGATAGACTTAGTTTTTGATTAACTTGCCAGTCGAATTGACCATAGGCCGCAGTGGAAGTGGAATTCAAGGTGCCGGTCTGAGTATAAAAAATACCGTCAGGGTTAGGTAGCCCCGATAAGTTGTTAATGAGATAAAGGTTTGTGGCATCGGCTAGAGTATAAGGTTGGTCTAAACGGACGTTGTAATAGAACAGGCCAGCAACCCAATTAATGTGGTCAGAGGGGGCAGAGATAAATTGGATTTCGTGCTGCTTGTTGGTTTCGTATTGACCAATTTTTTCGACATAAGAAACAGGGCTCGCCGTACCGTCGAAGTCCTTTTCACCATACCAATTATAGGTTTGATAACCATTAAGCACTTTAATTTGAAGCGCCTCCAAGTCAATGGTAACGGTCGATTGGTAAGTGTCTTGACCGTCCATTTTAACTGAGCCTGTGAAATCAGAGCTAAGCGAAAAAGGATCGGATGGCGCGTCGGCGATCGGCGAGAAGAGTTCAGGGTTAATCACCAGTGCACCTAACTTTGAGGGCGCGCCCACCTCATTTCGGTATCCGTCGAGCTTGTTGCGCTCTAGCGTTTCGTTTTCAAACTGGGCACTGAAATACCGAAAGTGCCAGTTTATAGTTTCGGTGATATCGACATCCAGCTGCGCTTCCAAATATTCAGAGTCAATGCCTATTGGATCTGGTCCGGAAACATTGGTAAAAACACTGTCTTGTTTGAGATTTGAATAGTGTAAAAGATAGCCCACGGTATCAGATATGGGGCCACTCGACGTGAGACTCAGAGCCTGCGTTTGGTAATTGCCGGTATTGACCCGAACAATATTTTCATTTGTATCGCTGGGTCTTTTTGCAATTACATTGATCGCGCCACCTGTCGTGTTCCGACCATACAGCGTACCTTGGGGGCCTCGCAGGACCTCAATTCTTGCAATGCGATCATAAGCGCCGTTTAGGATGCTAGATTCCGTTGTGTAGAACCCGTTGTTATACAGGCCAACGCCAGGCTCTGTACCCAATGAACTGGTCTCTCGGCCTATTCCTCTAAGATAAATCCGATTCCCTTCGCCGCCACCGGCGGTCTCTTGATACGACATACTGGGCGTAATATTGGCGACATCTTGTTGCGTGACGACGTTAAGGTCTTTCAGTTGATCGGATGTTAGAGCTGTAATGGCGATAGCGGTCTCCAGTAGTGATGACTCGCGTTTTTCCGCGGTAACGATAACTTCCTCTAGGACTGATGTTGCCGCGATAGCACTGCTATTTGCGATCACGCTTAAACTAAGCGCTGCAGCATTAACAGCCAACCCGATTTTTAATCGACCACACATTAGTTTAGTACTCACTTCACTTCTCCTCTCGCCGCTTGAGCGCGTTTTATTTGTTTCAGAGTGAGTTTTTCACTAAAAAAACCTGCCGTCAATCGTATTTTTTTAATTTAACTTGGTTTTTAGTATGGTTTTAAATCGGAGTGGATCCTTTAGTCAGCAAGTTTTATACTGAGAACCTGTTAATAGTCATGTTATGGATGCGGTTACTCATTTGAATAAGTTTAAGGCGGGGCGTCGCGTTCAGGAGCGAACTGAGCTAGCCCGGACTCGATTGATCAATGCTGGGATACCCCTGTTTTCAGAAAGAGGCTTTGATGCGGTCTCTGTGAGAGATATAGAGTCGGCGGCGGAAGTAAAGCGAGGAATGCTGGCGTACCACTTTGGCGATAAAGAAACCTTGTGGCGTGAGGTGGCAGATTTTATTTTCCGGCAGATTGAAGACGAGCGACAAACCAGAATCGATGTACTACGAGATGTTTCGGACAAAGAAGGGCTTTCTTTAATTATCAGGTTTCATGTGCGTTTTTACGCAAAGCACCCTGAGTTCAGTCGGTTGATGAGTCAAGAGGCAAAGCAGGATAGTTGGCGCATCGATTATTTGGTCAGCAAGCATATCAAGCCAGGCAGCGCCATGTTAGAGCCTATTGTCAGAAGAATTTTGGATTTGGATGAAACAGAGTACGCGCACTGGTACTACATTATGATTAGCGCCTGCGCGACGATTTTTTCGTTCGAGCACGAGTGCGTCAGGTTGTTTGGTTTTAACCCGCGCGACGATGGCGCTATTGAGCGCCATGCCGACATGTTGGTTGACACATTGCTCGGTGCCAGTCCTCTATAAGCCACGTCTTGCTTATACGCCTAGCGGCTTTTTTCGGGTCTAGGGCACTTGCTTCATGGGGCTGCGTTAGCTGACCAATGCGCTAAAGCACCAAAGTTTGTCTATAGGCGAGCGGGAATTTTAAAAAACCTCCGCGTCCAAACCGACTGCAGAATTGGGTCGATCCAACGATACAGCCGTCCAGAGACGTAAACAGACTTACCTTTTTCTAGCCCTCGAATACCTTCCCTAACCACGGTCGACGCCTCATACCACAACCACTTCGGCATTTTTGCTTTCATTTCGGATAGCCCCGCGGTTGCATGAAAGTCGGTATGTGTGTAACCAGGGCATAAAGCGGATACTTTTACACCGTGTGGCGCGAGTGTCAGTGCAAGATCTTCACTAAGCGCAACGACATATGCTTTTGCTGGGCCGTAGTTGCAACCACCCGAGCGGGGTACGCGCCCAGCGACGGAGGCAATGTTTAAAATGTTTCCATGCTTTTTAGTGATCATGTCAGGCGCAAAAAGATGGCACATATGCGCGACCGAAGTCATCATCAGTTGGTAAAAAGAGGCGTGATCGCTCCAGTTACGGTCGGTGATTAGATCGTCGCCGGCTATGCCAGCGTTGTTTACGAGCCAGCTCACTGTTAGCCCTTCGGTTTGGCAGTAGGCATAAATATGTTCTGCCGCGTCCGTTTGGCTTAGGTCAGCGGTTAACACTTTGACGTCGATGCTATGTTTATTTTTTATGTCTTCGGCGGTTTGCGTCAGCTTGTCGAGCCGACGAGCCACTAATACTAAATTGAGCCCTTTAGCAGCGAGTTGGTCGGCGAATTCGGCGCCTAGTCCGGCCGACGCGCCCGTAATGACAGCGTAATTATTCATGAGATGACCTGAATGCAATTGAGCGGTTAGTGTCTATCGAAACGGCTTCAGAAACAAGGTTGGCTGTAATTGTGTTCATACGGTTTAGAGGTTTATTGACCTTGGGTAGAAGTGAGGCTACGGTTACTCTCTAACCAATAATAGTAGCGGAGATTTAAGATGCGCTTGAAAGGTAAAGTGGCATTGGTTACGGGTGCCGGCAGTGGTTTGGGCAGAGCAATTACTCATCGGTTTGTGGAAGAAGGCGCGGTTGTGGTGGCCACCGACGTAGATGTCGACGGTGTTCAAAATACTGCCAATTTGTCCCAGGACCCGAGTCGGGTAATCGTGAAAAGGCAGGATGTGACGGTTGAGTCCGAGTGGATGTCGGTTACCGATGGTGTTATTGCGGACTTTGGTGCGCTGGATATTTTGGTCAATAACGCGGGTATTGTGCACACTGCCTCGATCGAAGATGAGACTCTAGAGGGCTGGCGGAGAACGCAAGCGGTTAATCTTGACGGCGTTTTTATGGGTACGCAAGCGGGTATCAAGGTTATGAAGCAAAATGGCGGCTCTATCATTAACCTGTCGTCAATTGAAGGTATTATTGGGGAGGCGAGCACTGCAGCATACAATGCCAGTAAAGGCGGTGTTCGCATTATGACTAAATCCGCAGCGCTGTGGTGTTGCCAGCAGAATTACGGGATACGCATCAACTCGATTCACCCCGGATTTATTGAGACGCCGATGGTGCTGAATGCCCTGGCTTTAATGCCGGAAGTAGACCGCTTAGCGATGGAAGCGAAGCTGGGTATGGCGATCCCTATGGGGCAAATGGGCGAGCCGCGAGACATTGCCAATGCGGCCTTGTTTCTGGCGACAGAGGAGTCTCGCTACATGACCGGTTCAGAACTGGTTGTTGACGGCGGCTACACGGCCCAATAGGTTGGAGTCTATTGCCTGATTCGATCGGGCTGATGATCCCGAACCAATAAAACTTGGCGTACACGATTGGACACAAGCTTGCGATTCACGCTGGCAAGCCGGGCGCAGAGATTCTGAGAGTCTACCATCGCTAGATGACTCGATTGCATAGTTCGCCGGTCGTTAGAAACACACTAGCATTGTTTATTGCTTGCTCAATAATAGCTCGGCGGCATTCTGGTGTGGCGCCACCGATATGCGCGGTAAGCGTCACGTGTGGGTTGTTTTGAAGCTCTGGGTGCACCTTTGGTTCGTGTTCAAATACGTCTAAACCGGCGCCGGCTATATGCCCGCTGGCGAGAGCATTAACCAAATCTTGTTCGTTGATCAGAGAGCCACGACCTGTATTGATCACAAATGCGCCTGGTTTCATAGCAGCAATTGCGGTTGCATTAATGCAATGTTGCGTGTGCTGGTTGAGGGGGCAGTGCAGCGAGATAACATCAGACTTTGCCAATAATCCTGTTAGTGTTGGCTCGTAATGAATATCTAACTCGGCTTCCAGGGCTGGCTTTGGGTTGGGGCCGTGGTAGCACAAATTAAGGCCAAATGCGTTGGCTCTGCGGGCCATCGCGGAGCCGATAGCGCCGGCGCCGATAATCCCCAGTGTTTTGCCCCTAGGCGTAACCCCCATGATACTGCCCGCTGTTTGCCAATCCCCCTGGCGTAGGTAGTACTCGCTATAGCTGGTTTTTCGCATGGTGGCGAGTAATAAGGCAAACGCTAGATCGGCAGTGTCGTCTGCTACAATCGGGGTGTTTGTGACTGCTATACCTCTACGCTTCGCCGCTTCTAAATCAATCTTATCTACGCCCGCGCCAATGTTCGATATCATTTGTAGCGTCTTGGGAAGCTTCGCAATTGTGCTGGCATCCAGGGTATCAAATGCGGTCGCGATCAAAATGTGAGGATCCAAGGCCGTGTCGGCATCCGTAAGAGGCACACAATGTCCCAGCTGCTCAAACGGCGCCAACAGTTGTCCTTGAATAATATCGCTGACCAAAATCGTTGGTTTCATCATTATGCCCTTGTTCTTATAACACTAGGGTTGATTTCATGGCTTTGTGTAATGCCCGTGAGTGCCATCGATATTTCAATTTCAGACTTAAAGGTCGTCAGAAGTTCGGTAATGCTTTGCTTTCCTCCAGCGGCTAGTGCATACACCCATGGTCGCCCAACCAGCGTGAAGTCTGCCCCTAGAGCATAGGCCTTGAATATATCCTGCCCACTGCGTATGCCTCCATCAAGCAGCACTGCGGTCGCATCGCCGACGGCGGCTTTTATTTCCGGCAGGATGTCGATGGTGGCATCCACACAGTCAAGCTGCCGCCCACCATGGTTAGAAATTACAATACCGTCCGCGCCCACTTGAACCGCTTCGAGAGCATCTTCTGAGTTAAGAATGCCTTTAACGATTAATTTGCCAGGCCAAATTCCGCGCAACCATTCGATGTCTTTCCACGTGACGGAAGCGTCGACTTGCTGCGTGATCCAAGCCTGAAAGTCATCTGGGCGGCTAGCGTTAGGGACATATTCGGCTAGATTGCCAAAGGTGTGTGGTTTGCCACCAAGACCCACAGATCGAATCCAGCTAAGCTTACCGGCTAGATTCATAGCTGTTCTTACGCGACCAGCTAACGAGGTGCCACCGCTAAGTCCATTGCGTTTATCACGGTATCGTGCACCTAATACCGCTAAGTCCACAGTAAAGACGAGTGTGTCGACCCCGACGCCTTGGGCTCGTTGCAACATCTGCTGCACAGCGCCGCGGTCTTTCAGCATGTAAAGCTGAAACCAAAACGGTTTGTCAGAAACTTGGGCAACTTCTTCTAACGAGCATATACCGACCGTAGATAAGGTGAACGGAATATTCAAAGCGTCGGCCGCGGCCTTAGCTTGAAGTTCGCCTCTAGCCCCATACATACCACCCATACCGATCGGCGCTAAGCCTGCGGACATACCGTAGGGAGTTCCAAACAGTTCAACACCGGTCTTAACGGCAGAGACATCCTTGAGTACAGTTTGCTTCAGTTTGATTTTTTGATAGGCGGAAACGTTAGCGCGCAAAGTGGTTTCTGCATAGGAGCCGCCATCTAAATAGTCAAATAAAAATTGAGGGAGCTTACGCTCCGCAATGCGTCGGTAGTCCTCGGTTGAAGCAGGCACTAGATTTAACGAACTCACAGAACCTCCTACAGAATGACTTCAATTAGATGTGGTCCGCGTTCTGCCATAGCGGCGGCAAAGGCGTCGTCTAGTTCTTGCACTTGGGTAACTTTTTGCGCTTTGACACCCATGCCCTGTGCGATATCCGTCCACGAGATAGTGGGATTGCTAAGGTCTAACAGCGATAGGGCGGTAGGCCCGGGGTTTTCTACACCAACACGCTGAAGTTCGATGTTCAGAATGGCGTACGAGCTGTTGTTTAGAAGAAGCACGGTGATATCGAGATTTTCCCGTGCCATGGTCCACAGTGCTTGCACGGTGTACATGGCAGAACCGTCGGCTTGTAGGGCAATGACCTTGCGGTCGGGACAAGCTAAGGCTGCGCCAATAGACAGTGGCAAACCTTGACCAATAGAACCACCGGTTAGCGTCAGCCAGTCGTGTTTGGCGGCACCGGGTGTCATAGCGTATGCGAATAAGCCATTGGTCGCGCCTTCGTCAGATACGATGGCACCTTCGGGCATGCGATTGGCCAGAATTTTACCCAGTTCGAGCGCATTAACAGGACCCTGCTCGAGATCGAAGGTGTTGCGCTCTTGAAATTTGGTGGGCTCTGGCGCACAGCCAAGTTTATCGGCAAGTCGAGTCAGAGCATCCAAGGCGTCAGTATTGACGTCGGCCATTTGAACCAAATTCGCGCCGTCTGGCGATAACCAGCTGGGCTTTTCTGGGTAGGCAAAAAAGGACACGGGCGGCTTGGTGCCGATGAAGACGATGTTATCTAGATCTTTAATAAAGTCTTGTGCTTGTTCACCAAAATAGGGCAAGCGCTCGACAGCGACTCGCCCCTCGCCTCGTTCGTGGCGCGCGTAAAAGGTTTCGGTAATGATTCTTGCGCCGGTAGCTTCTGCGATACGACCGGCTTGCAATAAGGCCTCTTCGCGCAGTGCTCGACCACCTAGCATGATTGCTTTGCCGCCAGCACTAGAAAGCGCCTGAGTGGCTTGGGCAACGAGTTCATCGCTGGCTTTCGGCGATTCCGCTAGCGCAGGGATATTCGTTGTTGTGTTGCTTTCTTCCCAAGCGTGGTTAGCTGGAGCAATAAAAGAGCATACTTTACCCGGGTATTCTTGTGATTTAGCCCAGCCTTCTAATCCAGTGGCAGCTAAATCATCAGGTGACGACGACACGCCAATCCACGCAGAGACAGGGCTCGCAAAACCTTCGATATCGGCGGTGAGCGGCGCATCGTATTGCAAATGGTAGGTGGCGTGGTCTCCAATCATGTTTAGTACTGGAGAGTGGGCACGGCGAGCGTTGTGCAAATTGGAGCTGGCATTGGCGAAGCCAGGGCCTAAGTGCAATAAGGTGAGCGCTGGTTTGTCGGCCATACGGCCGTAGCCATCAGCAGCGCCTGACACGACGCCTTCGTACAGGCACAGTACTGCGCGCATGCGGGGTTGTTGGTCAATGGCGGCTACCAACTGCATTTCAGATGTGCCTGGGTTGGCAAAACAGAGTTCAACACCCGCGTCCGCTAACGAGTTGATTAACAATTCCGCACCATTCATGGCTCTGTATCCCTATGTGGTTATCAAACGTCAATTCTACTGCAGTGCATCCTCATTTGCACAACTGTCCCGTCAATGACACGTGTGCAAGACTTTGCCAATTAATATCGATAAAAATTACATGTTAATGCCGACGACTATTCTGAAAGGTACAGGGTTTCGCGAGTAGTTGTGCATTGATAACCAATGGGCGTTTATCGTGGGTTAGGTCTGGTTTATCTATCGGGCATATCTCGCTTGAAGCTACGGCAGCAGGAAGTCTGGCGTTGGTTCGTGATAACGATGTTATTCGAATCGATATTCCCTGTCGATCTGCTGAGGCGCCACTGTAATGCGCTGAGCTCGCTGGGTATTTGGCATAAAACGTGCTCTAGAGGAACCCTGTATGCCCCGCTAAAAATTGTTCGCGTCGAGTTTGTGGGGCACTACGCGCCTAAGCAGTATTTGCGTTTTCTGCGGATCTATGCGGAGTGAAAATCGTATTCGAGTGATCAGAGTTGCAATGCCCTGAAAAGCAGCGAGCCGTGAGCAATTCAGCTATCAAGCTGTTAGTTTACACCCTGAATTGCTGTAATTTGGACATCAGTGTGACGCGGTCGCCGGTGGATTCGATACGGTGGCCGCGCTTGCTGAGTTGGTAGTCATACATTGGGTCGTAGTAATCCGTCAGTAAAAAGTGTATCCATTTTTTGTGGGCTTCAGGGTTGCCTTGGCGGTGCTCGTCTAAGGCTTGGCTCATACGCTTGTTGAGTTCTGCATATCTTATGCCGCCCAAGCGTTTGCGAATGGAATAGGCCGAGCGCTCGAGCGAATCGGAAAAGGCTTTAAATGCGGCTTCTTGCGGCTCTAGCTGGATTGTCCATTCCTCTAAGTTGCTCAGGATATAGGCATGGTAAGAATGCTCGACGCGTTCTTGAATTGGCGCCTCTAGAACCCAAAGTGAGGCTTGTTGCATTTGTTGCAGCAGCGGAGCAGGGATAGCGCATCGACCTATGAGTTGACTTTCGTCTTCTAATATCAAGGTGTCATAACCCTTAGCTTCATGCTTTAGCATGGCAATGGCCAGTGCAATCTCGAAATTAATTTGTGTTGGCTGAGGGCTTGGGCGGCGCCCAAAGGCGCTACCTCGGTGATGAGCTAACCCCTCTAAGTCCAATGCGCCCAACGCGTAATGGCTTGGAATTTGGTTTAACAGGACTGTTTTGGCGACACCTGTTCGACCTGCAAGAACGACAATGTTTTGGTTGTTGGCAGTTCTTGTTAGTTCTTCCATTAACCAAGTGCGAAGTGCTTTGTAACCACCTGTAACCAATGGGTAATCTGCCCCCGATTCTCGCAACCATTGCTGGGTTATGTGCGACCGCATACCGCCCCGGAAGCAAAATAGGGCGCCATTGGGGTGTGCTAGGGTGAAGTCACGCCAAGCCGCAATGCGCTGATCTTTGACGGATCCGCTGACCAGGTTGTGTCCCAAAGCGATGGCCGCGTCTTGACCTTTTTGCTTATATTCGGTGCCCACGGCAGCGCGCTCGTCGTCCATCATTAAAGGCAAGTTGACCGCCTTAGGAAACGAACCTTTGATGAATTCTATCGGCGCTCGGGTATCAATCAAGGGCGTATCGTTTAAAAACAGGGCTTTGAAGTCCGTTATTTGGCTGGGCATTAACGCACCACAATTCGCGGCGTATTGGGTATTGGCTCTACCATTTTGCCTAGAGGTTTGTGGGGTAATTCATGTTCATGCAACAGCGCTTCCAGTTGTGCGCTGTATTCAGGTGCTACGCTAATTAAAATACCGCCACTTGTTTGCGGGTCAAACACAATTGCATCGTGTTCAATTGCAGATGTGTGTATTTTATCACCGCACGCTTGCTTATTTCTGTGAGTGCCACCCGGAAGACAGTTTTTGCGTATGTAGTAATCGATATTGGAAAGTATCGGTAGATTCTTGAAGTCAATTTCTGCGCTTAGGTCGGCTGCCTGACACAGTTCAAGTAAGTGGCCTGCCAAGCCAAACCCAGTGATATCCGTTATGGCGTGAACTTGGGGAAGGGACGAAAGTGTTGAGCCAATTCGGTTAAGTTGGCACATCAGCTCCGTCGCACGATTTTGGTCTTGGTCGAGTAATAGGCCTTTTTTTTCTGCTGTGGTCAGTAAGCCTATGCCCAAGGGCTTGGTTAGATATAGCAAGTCACCCGCTTTTGCCTTTGCGTTCGTTTTTAAGTTTTTTGTGGGTACAATGCCGGTCACGGCTAACCCAAAAATAGGCTCAGGGGCATCAATGCTATGGCCGCCCGCCAACGGTATGCCGGCGCTAGTGCACACCTGACGACCACCAGCGATGACGAGTGCGGCAACTTCCGCAGGGAGTTTTTCAAGCGGCCATCCCAGTATCGCAATAGCCATTAAAGGCGACCCGCCCATAGCATAGATATCGCTGATTGCATTGGTTGCCGCGATTCGACCAAAATCAAAGGGATCATCGACAATTGGCATAAAAAAGTCGGTAGTGCTTAAAATTGCCTGGCCGTTACCGATATCCATAGCCGCGGCGTCATCTTTGTGTTCGTTTCCCACCAGCAAATTCGGGTGGTTTATTCCAGTGCAGTGCTCAGAGCTACTCTTTAGTATGCGGTCGAGCACATCGGGCGCTATTTTACAGCCACAACCCGCACCGTGGCTGTATTGCGTGAGTCTGATTTTATCGAGGTCCACTTTGCTTTCCTTGGGGTAGTTCTTGTCATCATACCGCGATCTTGATGTTGGTAAAGAATTTGAAGAATTGTGACCAGTTTGTATGGAATGCGCGGTACGCATTTAGGCGTAAACCGTGATAGTGTATGATAACTTGACAGGAATATTATGCGGCAAAGTACCGCGTGTGGCGTGATAAGGGATCCCGACATGACGAGCACCCAGACAAAACTAACTTTTGCTAAGCGGATTATCGGGGCATTGACCACTATGGTTGTTGTTGCTTGCGGAGGTGGAGGTGGCGGTGCCGGCTCGGGGGGCGGTTTTTTGCCCGACAATAATGGCACGCCAACGCCGTCGTACACACTGACCATATCGGGTAAAAATGCTGGCGGTGTCGCCACTAACGAGTTTTCGGCGTCCAGTCCCCTAACAATTGAAGTGTTAGTAGAAGATACTTCTACCAATACGGCCACCGTAGTATCGGGCGCAGTGGTTGATTTGCAGTCTACCGTAGGTGCGATCACGCCTGCGAACGCGTCTGCTCTTACTAATGCTTCGGGTGTTGCCGAGTTCACGCTCAGTTTTAACGACGAAGAGGGTGCGGGAACCGTTACTGCAAGCTATGTTTTAGATGACACGACCTATAGTGACACCTTTAATGTTCAGTCGATTGTCGAGCCGACCACTGAGCCGGTCATCACCCTGAGTCTTGCGGCCACTAACAGCACAGGCGATACAGTAACGACATTGTCACAGCGCTCTCCAGCAACCTTGACGGCATCTTTCGTGTCAACGCTTGATGGCGTTGCAACGCCAATCAGTGGTGAGCTAGTCACTATTAGTACCAATATTGGCGACGTAAGCCCAAGTAACAATACGGCCTTGACGGATGCCGATGGTGACGCTGTTTTCACTGTGTCGTTCAACGGCACCGAAGGCGCTGGTCCGATCAGTATTGCTGCGTCTTTGGGCGGAGTTGACTACACGGATACCTTGAATCTGCAGGTGATGGCCACTGATATGAACTACCAGCTGACACTTTATCAGTCAGACGGTTCAACTCCGTTGAATGGCTCTAGCTTGACAGTAGAAAATCCACTGAGTTTTGTAGCTAGATTGGAAGATGTCAGCACGGGAGCTGCCGTGCCGGTTGAAAGTGAATTGGTGCTTGCGAGTGCTACTATTGGAAGCCTGAACCAAGCTAGTGCCTTGACTGATGCGTTGGGGGAGGCGAGCTTTACATTAAGCGCGGCGGGCATAGTTGGCGCAGGTGTTGTTTCGGTAAATTTCGAGACACCCCTAGGCGTAGTGACGGCACAAGCCAACGTATCAGTGATGTCGAATGCGTCGGTGGGTTATGCGATCGAGATTGTCAATGGCAGTAACGGTTGGGTATTCAGTGATGCTAATCCATTGACCTTAGATGTAAGAGTGGCAGCAACGGATGCTTCTGACTTGTCAGGCCTGCTCGTCACACTAACCACGGATCTCGGCGTTGTCGTGGGTAACGGTAGTGGGGTTCTAGAGAATATTACCGGCAGCTATACAGCGAACTTTACTGTCAATTACGCAAATGTAGTAGGGGCAGGTACCTTGACAGCCTCGTTCAGCGCTGGCGGGGAAACTTTCGTAGATGCTCAGTCTGTGGAGACTGTTTCGGAAGAAGCTTACATGCTAAGTATTACCCAAGACGTTACTACCGTGACGCAGCGAAATCCTATGACCTTAACCGTGAGATTAAATGATGCTGGCGGATCGGGGCAAGCTAATAAAACGGTAACTCTCAGTAGTACAATCGGCGCATTGAACCGAACCAGCGGTGTTACCGATGCTGCGGGTGAGACAAACTTCGTCTTGAGTTATGATGGTAGCTCTGGCGATGGTCTAGTTACAGCGTCATACACCTTGAATGGCAACACCTATACCCAGAGCTTGAGAGTGGTCATTGCTGGTCTGCCCTTTAGACTCTCTGGTATCACCTTTTCAGACTTCAACGGCGATCCGATCGCTGATGCAATTGTGTCATCAACTGACCTATATCGTGAAATCACGTCGAGTGTCACTTTGACTGATTTAGGCGGGAACGCACTAGAAAATCGCTTGATTCAGTTTGTGAGTACTAAGGGCCAACTGACCCCAATCGATGGTTATGTGTTGACCGATGCAACGGGTGTTGCCGACGTAATCATAGCTTACACCGATGATATCATCTCGGGCATTGGTGAACTGAGTGCGAGTTATGTTTCAGCGCTGGGTACAGTATCGGTTGTGGCCGATGTGCAGGCGATTGCTCCTAATTTGTTGGTTGGAACGATTGACGGCATCAACTTCACTGAGGCGGATCTCGCATCAACCCCAGCTTCGGGTAGTTTGGTGAACCAGGGCTCTGCGCTGTTGCAATTGGATATCGTGAATTCAAATTTGGATATTACCAACGCAAGTGATACGGATCGGATTAAGTCTGCTCAGACTGTCGCTTTTAGCTCGTTCTGCTTAGATAACGGCTTGTCGACTTTGTCGCCAGCGAGTCCGATAACGACCAGCTCGGGTCAGTTGAGCGCGACTTACACTGCAGGCGCGGGCTGTACCGGCGATGACGAAGTGATTGCTACGCTGCAGTTTGGTGGTAGCGCGACCGCGCAGACTGCATCGCAAGTGCTGACCATTGCCGCTGCCGTCGAAGCTTTGTCGATTGAGTTCGTAGACGTAACTCCTACTACGCTCGCCATTGCCGGTACGGGGGCCCTGAGTAATGTGTCTGAAGCGGCAGTGGCACAGTTCCGCGTGGTCGATGGCAATGGCTCACCGGTGCAGGGTGAGACGGTCAACTTCTCTCTGTCGTCCACAGTGGGAGGGCTATCTCTTTCCATAGTATCTGCGCTCAGTGGCGCTGATGGTTTACTGAGTGTCACACTGAACTCAGGCAATGTACCGACAAGTACGGTGATTACTGCTGAGCTCGATTCGACCGGCCAGCTCGTGTCCTCGGCGCTTGTGACCGTGTCGACCGCGATTCCAGATCAAAATTCGTTCACGATTTTCTCGGACAATTTATCGGTGTCTCAGGCGTACCCTGCAGTGAACCAAACATCGAATATCTTCGTCCGTTTGGCGGATCGCTACAATAATGTGGTGCCCGACGGATCGGTTGTTTACTTCACAACGGAATACGGCGCTATCGATGCCAGTTGCTCTATCGTAGCGGGTGAATGTTCGGTGGTGTGGCGATCACAAGCGCCTAAGCCTATCGGTAGTAATTTATCGACAGTCGATTGCCCCGATTACGATAACGATGGGGATGGAATTGCCAGTAACGATGCTGTTGGTATCTTCGATCCTTGTCCGACCTCGAGTTTAACAGGTATAGAACAGGGCTCTCGTACGACCATCCTAGCGACTACGACAGGTGAAGAAAGCTTTTTGGATGTTGATGGTGATGGCTTAATGAGCGATTTCTTGAATGAGTTTATTGGTCTACAGCATGATCTTGGCGAGCCTTACCTCGATGCGAATGAAGATGGTGCTTACCAAATCAATGAATTCTTTGTGGATGACGATAGCTCTGGTTTGCGCGAGGACGGAGATAATTTTTACACCGGTATCGGGTGTACTGCGGCGACCCTGACCAGTGGCGAGTGTACCGGAACGATCTTGTCTGTGTTTGATAATATCGCGCTGATCTTTTCATCTTCGGACAATCTCTATATCGCACTGGTTGATGTAGGCGCGACGCCTGATTCGTCGGTATTGGTTGAACCTGGAGTCGACACTGTCGCGGCAGGTAGCTACGTGGCTTACTTCTCGGATCAGTACAACAACCAACCCGCAAATGGCGCGACGATTACGGTGAGTGCATCAGGCGACTGTTCGATCGTATCACCCACGACATTCACCGTGCCCAACAACAATGCTGCAAATGCTTACGAAATTGGTATCGAGATTGCGTCAGTGGCAGCAACCGCTGGCGCTGACACCGTGAGTGTATCCATTGCTAACCCAGGTGCAGCCACGGTCACTCAAACCTTTACCTGTATACCTTAGAGATTGGTTGCCGTTGTTCAAGCCGAGCTTAATGCTCGGCTTTTTTATGGCGCGAAAACTTCTGCTTCTGTGGTAGCATTTGCATCATGACCACAGTGAACGCACAACAAGAATTCCAGAAGCTTGCTTACTTACAAGCCTTGGGTATTCAACCTCTAGTTTTGGTGCGCAAGCCAGAGTGTGGTGCGATATTGCCTAGGGCGGTTCCTGCAGATGATCAAACTGCTGTGGCGTCTGACACCTCATCGGCTACGACGGAATTGGCCTTGTCGCCGAGTCCGCAACAGGCGAAAGTCGCCGATGGTAGTCCTACAGCCAGCTTAGCCGCCGTTCGAGAATCACTGCTGGGTGTTCAAACTCGGTCCGGTGCGGCGAGTCCTCAAGTTCCATCGGCTCCTGAGGCGGAGGTCTCCTCTGAGTCCCCAGAAGTGGGAAAAGCGCTGTCAATGGCTATGCCAAAGCCCGACGATCAAGGCATCGAGGCAGACGACTCGCATGACAATGAAAATATAAGTGCCAGTGCCAGTGCCAGTGCCAGTGCCAGTGC
>JAHEKX010000001.1:0-179243 GCA_024644535.1 Gammaproteobacteria bacterium | reverse complement strand
AGTGCCAGTGCCAGTGCCAGTGCCAGTGCCAGTGCAGACGAAGTTTTATTGCCCGCTAAATTCACCGCTCTAGTTTATGCTCATGCGCACGTGAGTTTAGTGGCGGTAGGCGAACAATTGCAGGCCCAACACTGGGCTTTGGCAAAGAACATCAGTTTAGCTTGCCATGCGGCGAACTCTAGCCAGTCAGATGCCGCAGCCTTACCGAACGTGCTCGAATTCCACTGGCCAATACCTGGAGTGCCGGCCAAAGAGTCAGATGCGGCCAAATCTGCTTTTGCAGGGTTTTTAAGCAAGCATACTGCCCAGACTGATACGCGAGTCTTATTGCTGGGTGACTTAAGCCAACAACTTGCGCAAGTGTTTGTTCAGCACGCAACCGATAAACAGATCTTGATAGGCCCAAGCCTAGAGGCCATGCTCGCAGATCAGTCTCTTAAACGCTCACTTTGGCGCAACCTGATTGCCAACGGCTTTGCGTGAGTGTGGTTTTAGCTCAGGCGGGCCTGTCGGATCTTAAAGCTTTAGCCACTCTTGCGAAAGAATGCGGCGAGTCGCGCTGGACTGAAGAAGCCTTTTATCCCGGTTGTAGAGGTGATGAGAGCGAAATTGTGCTGGTGCTCAGAGAGGGGGCGAGTATCATTGCCTATGCCGTTATGGCCAAGGAATACGATAACTGCGCGCTTTACAACATTGGCGTTAGTCCTGAAAAGCGCAGAAAGGGCTTGGCGGCACGTCTGTTGGCAGAAGGGCTAATATGGGGGCAGAATCAAGCCTGCGAGCGCTGCCTGCTAGAAGTGCGCGCATCGAATACCGGCGCTATTGGTTTGTACGAGTGCCTAGGTTTTGTTCAAGACGGCCTGCGAAAGCGCTATTATCCCAACTCCGACGGTAGCCGCGAAGATGCTGTGCTAATGTCAAAGAAATTGGAGACACAATGAGAGTACTTGAAACACAGTGGTGGCGTCTTGGTTTGCCTGACGAATGGAATGCCGAACAAGACGACGAAAGTATTCTAATTACCGACCGCGATGAGGTGGGTACCATCGAGATTAGCCAGTTATTAGCCGAGCCGGGTGAGGTTCAGCTGAGTATTGAAGAGCTAGCGAAGTTGAACGCCGAGCTCGATAATTTAGAGTGGAGCAGCTGTTGTTGCGGTGACTTTGATGGCGTCGAAACGGCCTATGTGGAGGAAGGCGCTGCGATTCGAGAATGGTGGTTGCGTGCTCAAAGCCTCACCCTGTTTGTGACCTACGTCTGTGACGAAGAGAACCAAGGTCTTGATGATGCCATTATCGATGAGATCCTAGATGGCTTAGAGCTAATCCAAGAGTCTCTTAGCGAATAACACCTGTCACGCGGGCGCGCTTGCTGCCTGCGTCACTAGCCGTGGGTTTGACGTTTTTACTGGCAAAGTACTGGTCCAACCTGTTTTTGAGTGCAATGAGTAAGCCCGTAAAAATAAACGCGCCCGGGGGTAATACCGCGAGTAAAAAGGGCTCATAGTCTTTAAATACAATGCAACGCCAAGCCTCTGCCCGCGTGCCAAACAGTAGCTGCATATCTGCAAATAGCACCCCGGTTCCAAGAAGTTCTCGTATTGAGCCCAAGGCCACTAGTACCAGCGCAAAACCGAGTCCCATCATTAAGCCATCGTAGGCAGCGGGTACCACAGGATTTTTGCTGGCAAATGCCTCAGCTCGACCCAGTATGGCGCAGTTAGTCGTGATGAGAGGTAAAAATATACCCAGTACCTGATATAGCTCGAAGCTGTAGGCTTGCATCAGTAACTCGGTACAGGTCACCGCAGAGGCGATGATTAACACGAAGACAGGGAGCCGAATAGCATTACTTACAATGTTACGTACTAGCGATACGGATACATTTGAGACGACCAACACGAACAAGGTCGCAAGGCCCAGGCCGAGTGCGTTAGCGACGTTGGTGCTGACCGCGAGCAGGGGGCATAAACCCAAAAGTTGAACCAGAGCTGGGTTGTTGCTCCATAGGCCTTTTACGGTTAGGTCTTTGAGGTCACTCGGCATAGGTGGCTCCTAGCACAGGTTTTTCAGAATAACCCAGTTGGCTTTTGATATTTACCCGCTGGGTCGTAATGAATGAGATGTCGTGCAGGGTTTCGGGTAGAGGCGCCTCGAACAGCGACTGATAGTTGTCTCGAGCGTACAGTACGGTGCTGTAGACGGCATGGACCACGGCTCGAGGTGTGATAGTGGCGCCCGTAAACTGATCAAAACTACCACCGTCTTTTACAACTGCCCAAGCGCCAGGATGTGTGTTTGACAGCGATTTGTCGATAAAACTATCGATCCACGGTGACTTATTGCGCTGTATCTTGTCGCCAAGACCGGGTGTTTCTTTGTGGGACACCACTCGGACACCGGTAATCGCTAGGCTACTATCGATGCCAATCAATAACTCGATGTCGCCGCTATATCCCTCGGGTGTTTGAATGGGAACGATGATCCCAGCAACTACGCCATTACTGAGTGCCCGCAAAATTGTTGTGCCCGGGGTAATAAAACGAGTGCTATTGCTGTCAGAGACAACGAAACTCTCGTCGAGAACAGGGTCGAAGTAAAGGCTCGGCGGCATGACTTCAGCTAGTGCTTGCGCTCTGGCTTTGGCTTTAGCTTGCGCGATAGGCGTCTTGGTTTTAGCGTATGTGAAGGCGAGGATTAGGGCGCAGATAGCGGCGAAGGCCGCTAGGGCTGCGCTGTGCTTAATAATTGATCGAGCTATCACTTATCGGCATCCCTTGCTTGATAACCGTAGGGCTTGGGCTGAGTGTAGTAGTCGATGAACGGGGCCGCAAAATTCATCAATAATACCGCAAAGGCAACTGCATCAGGGTAAGAGCCCCACACGCGTATGCAATACACTAGCAGACCTACTAGTGCGCCAAAAATTAAGCGCCCTAAATTTGAGGTCGCACCTGAGACTGGGTCAGTGACGATAAAGAAGGCGCCGAGCATGGTGGCCCCACTTAACCAGTGGAACAGTGGTGAGCCGCCGCTGGATGATGACCCTCCGTCATAGAAAAGCGCGCTCATTAAGCCAAGAACAGCTAGCATTCCCACGGGCGCGTGCCAGGTAAATATTTTTTGCTGTAACAGCCAAACACCACCGGCCAGAAAAGCAAGGTTAATCCATTCCCAGCCGACGCCTGAAAAGCGACCAAATTGTGGATATTGTTGCCATAGCGCGCTCACCATAAAACCGTCGTTTTGTTTCAAGAGGTCCAGCGGTGTCGCCATAGTGACCGCATCGTAGGCCTCGGATCCGATCATTGCTAGCACGCTGTCCCAGACGCCAGGGTTGGCGGCCAGTGAACTTGGCGCGGTCCATTGTGTCATCTGCACAGGAAACGAAATCAATAACACAACGTAACCGACCATGGCGGGGTTGAAAGGGTTACTCCCCAGCCCGCCAAAAACATGCTTTGCCAGTGCAATGGCTGCAACGGTACCGATTGTGATTAACCACCAAGGAGAGTAGGGCGGTAGAGCAAGAGCGAGGAGTACGGCGGTCACCACGGCGCTGTAGTCCTTAAGATAGAGTAGCAAGGGTCGGTCTCTTAATCGCAGGCACAAAGACTCGCACAGTACGGCCGCAATACAGGCACCAATGATATTGGTGAATACGCCAGCGCCAAAGAAGTGCGCCATGGCAATGATACCGGGCACTAATGCGAGTAATACTCGCAGCATGATTTCTTCGGTGGACTGACCGGCACGCAGATGCGGTGCCGATACCTGCTGTAGCATCATTCTGAGGACTCCTGCGCCTGTGCTTGTTTCGCTTGCTCGCTGGCTAAGAGACTTTCTAAACGGCCAACGCTTGCGGCCAGGGCTGTCAGTACTTTCTCTTCTTTACCACTTGCATGCGCGTGTTCTAAACCAAATTTTGCGCGCTCAAGCTTGGCTTTGAGTTCTTCAAGTGTATTACTAACTGAATTAGCTTCACCGCTTTGTTGAAGCCGTGCTTTTTTGGCTTTGGCCCTTTCTATGGCGGCCTGAACGGGGTCGGTTTCGTCGGCATAGCGAGAGTCTTGCTTTGCTTTCGTTTTCGCCTCTGCTTTACGCGCGGCGCGCGTTGCTTCACGCTCTGTTGCATCGCGCTCTAAGCGCGCTTGGCGAGCCTCAAAACGGTTTTTTGCGATCTCGGCTTGGCGCTGTTCGATGGACTTTTCTTTGATTTCGGCTTTCGCGGCTCGATAAAATTGGACCAAAGGCAGAGCGCTTGGGCAGACGTAAGCGCAAGCTCCGCATTCGATGCAGTCAGCTAAATTATGGGCCTTGAGTTGTTCGTGATTTTGGCTTTTGGCATACCAATAGAGTTGTTGAGGTAGCAACGATGCGGGGCATACCTCGGCGCAATGTCCGCAGCGAATACATGCTTGAGTGCAAGCCTCACTTGCGAGCTCGGTTTTGCTAGGCGCAAGAATACAGCTGGTCGTTTTGACTACGGGTACATCTAAACTCGGCAAGGTAAAACCCATGAGTGGACCGCCCATAATGACCTTTTGGCTTTGCTCAAGCGAGTAGCCGCTGTGTTTCAGCAGATACTCGATGGGCGTACCAAGCCGAACTTCGTAATTGCCTTTGTTTGCAACACACCCACCTGTCAGTGTGGTGATGCGAGATATTAGGGGTTGCCCCTCTATCACGGCTTGTGCGATGGCTGCGGCGGTTGCGACGTTCTGGCAGACAATGCCGAGGTCGGCGGGAATTCCTCCGCCCGGTACTTGTTGGCCAGTTAAAAGCTCTATGAGTTGTTTTTCACCACCTGATGGATACTTGGTAGGAATAGTCACAACCGTCCAATCTTGATGTTCGCAGGCAGCACGAACGGCCTCTATAGCTTCGGGCTTGTTGTCTTCTATCGCGATCAGCACTTCTGATGCGCCAGTAATGTGCTGCAAAATTGCGATCCCTTGTTCTAACAGTTCGCTCCGCTCACGCATGAGGCGGTCGTCGGCCGTGATGTAGGGTTCGCACTCTGCGCCATTTATGATCAGCGTCTGGATGTTGTCATTGTTGAGCTTGTAAGCGCTAGGGAACCCCGCGCCGCCAAGACCGGCAATGCCTTGGTCGCGAATGAGTTCCAAGAGTTCCCCGAGCTCATAGCTCCGCCAATTGGGATGCGATGAGGCGGGCAGAGCTTCGTCATGTCCGTCAGTTTCTATGATGATACAGGTATCGCTCAAGCCTGAAGGGTGAGCTATTAAATGTGGTTCAATAGCGGTGACATAGCCTGAGCTTGAGGCATGGACTGCTGTGCTCAGCGGCCCGTCGGCGTGCGCAATACGCTCGCCTTTAAGTACTCGTTGGCCGACACAGACGACAGGCTTCGCTGGCGCGCCAATATGTTGCGATACAGGTAAAATCAAAAACCGGGGCAATGGCGCCGTTTGAATCGGTGAGCTGCTCGACTCCGTTTTGTGTTCTTCTGGGTGAATGCCCCCGTGAAAACTGTAGATAGCCGTCATGCGGCATCACCATAGAGTTTATCTGTGGCGATCAGTGAGGTTCGGTTTGGTAAAGACCAAGACCAGTTCTGTACTGTAGTGGGTAACTCAATCATGTCGATGCAGTCTACCGGACAGGGTTCGACGCAAAGGTCACACCCCGTGCATTCGCTGGCAATAACGGTATGCATAAGCTTTGCGGCGCCTAAGATGGCATCGACGGGACAGGCCTGAATGCACTTGGTGCAGCCAATGCATTCGTCCTCGCGAATGTAGGCCACCGTTTTCGCTTGCTCTTCGCCATGCGCGGCATCGAGAGGCAGCGGTTCAAGGTTGAGTAGGTCAGCCAGGCTATGAATTGTTGTTTCGCCCCCGGGGGGACATTTGTTGATCGCCTCGCCTGCAACAATGGCTTCGGCGTAAGGGCGGCATCCTGGGTAGCTACACTGACCACATTGAGTTTGCGGCAGTAAGGCATTGACTTGTTCGACCACAGGGTTGCCTTCAGTCTGGAATTTAACCGATGCAAACCCCAATAAGGCCCCAAATCCTGCGCCTAGGGCTAGGAGCGCCGCGGTCGCCCACAGTATATTGCTTAATGATTCTCCGTCCATAACCTACACCAGCCCCGCAAAGCCCATGAACGCCAGTGACATCAGTCCAGCGGCGATCAACCCAATGGCAGGACCTTCAAAAGCAGCGGGCACATCGGCTGCCGCCAAGCGCTCGCGCATCGCTGAAAATAGGACCAGGACCAGCGCGAATCCAAGCGCGGCGCCAAAGCCATACCAAAGGGACTCGACAAAGCTGTGTGCCTTGTTGATATTGAGTAAAGCAACGCCAAGCACAGCGCAATTGGTGGTAATAAGCGGTAAAAACACGCCCAGAACTCGGTGCAGCAAGGGGCTGGTCTTGCGGATGAGCAGTTCAGTGAATTGCACGACAGCGGCGATGACCAAAATGAAAGTGATGGTTCTTAAGTACTCTAGGTTTAGCGGTGCGAGGACAAAGTGGTAGGCCAGGTAGCTACAGCCCGATGCCAGGGTCAACACAAAAGCCGTTGCCATCGACATGCCCATTGCCGTTTCGACCTTGTTAGATACGCCCATGAAGGGGCAAAGGCCCAAAAATTGCACCAATACGAAGTTGTTTACCAGAACAGTAGCGAGTAGTAGTGCAGCAAATTCAGCGATCATTGGGTCTTTACTCTTAATGCACGCTGAGGTCCCGGGCAACAATTCCCGGAGGGCCCAGCGTAAGCCAATAGGGCGCTAACCGCCGTGCGGTATTATAGCTGATTATTTTACTTGCATCCCTGCCACGGCACCCGAGTCAGGTGCTAGCAGGAAGATATCTTTCCCACCCGGACCCGCAGCTAAAGCCATACCTTCGGAGATGCCAAAGCGCATTTTTCTGGGAGCTAGGTTGGCTACGACGACAATCTGGCGACCCACAAGTTGCTCGGCTTTGTAAGCACTTTTAATGCCGGCGATAATGGTGCGTTCGCCGTCACCCAGCGACACAGTAAGTCGTAGTAATTTGTCGGCTCCCTCTACCGATTCGGCGGAAACGATATCGGCGACGCGCAAATCGACTTTGGCAAAGGTATCGAAGTCTATTTGTTGTGCAATTGGCGGGTGAGCTGATGCGGTGTCAGAGGCTTTTGGCGCCTCCTGAGACGGTACTTGCACCTGTGCGGTGATTTTCTCGGCTTCGATCATAGCCTGTACCACGCTCATTTCGATACGTTGCATTAAGGGCGAGAACGGCTCGAGTTGATGCCCTGCGGGTAGCAAACCAGTGTTTAGGTTGGTAAAGGTCAGTTTGGTGTTTAAAAAGCTTTCCGATTTAGCTGCCATTTCTGGAAGTACCGGAGCCAAATACGAAACCAGTATGCGGAAGGCCTGAACCCCGTCTGAGCAGACGCGGTGCACTTGTGCATTATTTGCTTCGTCTTTTGCAAGCACCCACGGCTGCTTCTCGTCAATGAATTGGTTCACTTTGTCCGCAAGAGCAATTACCTCTCGCAGAGCGCGATTGTAGTCGCGACCCTCAAAATGCGCGGCAATAGAGCCTCGAGCATCGAGCAAGCTTTGGAGTAGCTCGGGTGACTCTTGCTCTGCCGCCAAGGTGTTATCGAAACGCTTCTTTAAAAAGCCAGCACAGCGAGATGCGATATTGACAATTTTTCCCACAACATCGGAATTAACGCGCTGCACAAAATCTTCGAGGTTTAGATCGATGTCGTCGACCGATGGGCCGAGTTTCGCGGCGAAATAATAGCGCAAGTACTCGGGTGATAAATGCGATAAATAATTGCTGGCGTTGATGAACGTCCCTCGGCTTTTCGACATCTTGGTGCCATTTACAGTTAGAAAACCGTGGGCATAAATCGCTGAAGGCGCTCGCAAACCCGCAGCGTTTAACATGGCCGGCCAGAATAAGCCGTGAAAGTTAATAATGTCTTTGCCGATAAAGTGGTAGAGCTCGGTGGACTTACCATCGAACCAAAACGATTCAAAATCTACATTGTTTAGCTTGCTGAAGTTGTCGAAGCTTGCGATGTAGCCAATTGGTGCATCCAGCCACACATAAAAATATTTGCCAGGGGCGTCGGGTATTTCGAAGCCGAAGTAGGGCGCGTCACGGCTGATGTCCCAGCCTTGTAGACCGGCATCAAGCCACTCACGTAATTTGTTCGCCACCTGGGGTTGAAGACGGTCGCTGTTAATCCAGTCTGTTAACAAGTCGGTCGATTGGGCTAAATCTAAAAAATAGTGTTCCGATTCTTTTTGGATGGGTTTGGCACCCGATAACGCGGATACAGGGTCAATGAGGTCGTTAGGGGTGTAAGTAGCCCCACAACTTTCGCAGTTGTCGCCGTACTGATCGCTCGTTTTGCATTTTGGACAAGTACCTTTAATAAAACGATCTGCCAAGAAGAGACCCTTTTCGGGGTCGAACGCTTGCACGATGTTGCGTTTAACAATCTGGCCGGAGTCCCGCAATGCGCCATAGATGCGCTCACTCCAGTAGCGGTTTTCATCGCTGTGAGTACTGTAAAAATGATCAAAATTGACTAAAAATCCCCGTGAGTCGCGCTCGTGCTGTTCTCGAACTTGCTCTATGAGCTGCTCGGGCGTAATACCCATGGCTTCGGCTTTCAACATTATGGCGGTACCGTGGGCGTCGTCAGCACAAATGTAATAGCACTCGTTACCCTGTGATTGCTGGAATCTTACCCAGATGTCGGTCTGGATCTGTTCCAACATGTGGCCGAGATGTAGCGGCCCGTTAGCATAGGGAAGGGCGCTAGTGACAAGAATGCGGCGCGGTTGTTGGTAGGACATAAAGTAAGCCTTTAAACACGGGGCGGGTATGATACCGCTTGCTGGGCATTTTTTCCAAAACCTAACGTTGTTGCAGGCCGGTTAGCTCCTTATACTAGGTCCTTTTTACGCTTTGGAGCCGCAGATGAATCAAATTGGTGCGATTATCGCTGTAGCGTCTGGTAAAGGCGGCGTGGGCAAGTCTACGACTGCGGTGAACCTTGCTCTAGCGTTGCAAGGTATGGGTAAACGGGTTGGCTTGTTAGACGCTGACATCTATGGGCCCAGTCAGGCGATGATGCTCGGCGTTGCCGAGGGCACCAAACCGGAAACGCAAGGTCGGCAGTACTTGTACCCTATTGAAGCCTACGGATTAAAAACCATGTCGATGGGTTACCTGGTGACCGAAAAAACCCCTATGGTTTGGCGGGGGCCAATGGCGGGCGGTGCGTTAACCCAGATGCTCGATCAAACGCTCTGGGGTGATTTGGATATTCTAATCGTCGACATGCCCCCAGGAACCGGCGATATTCAACTGACTCTATCGCAAAAAGCCGCATTAGCTGGTGCCGTTATTGTGACGACGCCGCAAGATATCGCTTTACTAGATGCCAAAAAGGGCATCGAGATGTTTGGTAAAGTTCATGTGCCCATTCTGGGTTTGATCGAAAATATGGCGATACACGTCTGCAGTAGCTGTGGTCACCAAGAGGCAATTTTTGGTTCCGGTGGTGCGGCAAAGGTCGCCTTGGATTATGGAGTAGAGATGCTAGGGAGCTTACCTTTGGCGCTCTCGATTCGTGAAGCCAGCGATGTGGGTAAGCCCACGGTGGTCGCACTTCCTGACTCAGCTGAAGCTGAGCTCTATAAAAGCTGTGCTAAAAATTTGCTAGTAGCTCTCGAGGCGCGGGCTAAACCAGCCGCCCCTACCGTACAATTTAGTGACGAATAATTTAAGGATACCTATATGAGCATTAAATCTGACCGCTGGATCAAAGAAATGGCTGCCCAGCACGGGATGATCGAACCCTTCGAACCAGGACAGGTGCGGCAAGATGCAGCAGGCGACAAAATTGTATCGTACGGTACATCCAGTTATGGCTATGATGTGCGTTGTTCGCGCGAATTTAAAGTGTTCACCAATATCCACTCAGCCACTGTGGACCCCAAAGCCTTTGATGAAAGCTCGTTTGTAGATGTTGAATCCGATGTTTGTATCATCCCGCCCAACTCGTTTGCATTAGCGCGCACGGTAGAATATTTTCGTATTCCGCGTAATGTATTGACAGTGTGTCTTGGTAAATCGACCTACGCGCGTTGTGGCATCATTGTCAACGTAACGCCGCTGGAGCCTGAGTGGGAGGGGCATGTAACGCTTGAGTTCTCGAATACTACGACTTTACCCGCCAAGATCTACGCAAACGAAGGCGTTGCTCAAATGTTGTTTTTTGAGTCTGATGAGGTTTGTGAAGTCAGCTACAAAGATCGCGGCGGCAAATACCAAGGTCAGCGCGGAGTCACTCTTCCGCGGGCGTGACTGACAAAGATAGGCCATCGAGATAAGCCTCGCTTACGGTGGCCGCAATTAATGTGCCGTCTTCGATGTGAGTCGTCTTTACCAACAAAAAATCCCAGCTAGGGGCAAGCCAGATATTTGATTCTCGCTCGTCATCTTCGGCTCCGCGGTGAAATCGGATAGTGGCTATTGGCCCCAGATCCGTTTCAATGACCTCTTCGCCGGCGAAGTCGAGTTTGTAGTGTTTGATTTTTTTACGATCGGCTATTTCGACCGCGAATCCCATTTTAGGGTCGGCTCCTAGAATCAGAGATAACCGCAGCTGTTCGAGTTGGCTGACCCGGTCATAAGTGGCTGGCCTGAGTTCGAGTTCATGCCATATTTTTTTATCGTAACTTTTGATGGTGTTGAGTTCGGCGTCAAACAGAAGTTCGCGCTTTTGGCTGATCAAACCCGTACCTTGATACACATAGCGTTTGGGGGTGATGGTGCCCTCATGCTGCTCGAATACGCTGGTTTCGATAAAACCTGCCAGTAAAATTTTACCTTGATTTGTTAGCAGGTAGTCGCCTTTTTCGGTCAGTTTTAATGAGCGTTCAAGGTCCATGGATAAGCCTTTTGCGGTCGTCTTATAGCTTAGATGATAAGGCTTGAGTGGTTCGGCGCTAGCGGAAAGCACGAACAGGCTTAGTGCCAAAAACAGGCCGTTCTGCCAGTTACATCGTAAACTGTACGCCATGCTCGGGAATGAGTTCTTGATCAAGGTAAGCTGCTCCGTCGCGCCAATGGATACGACCTTCCGCCAGCCATTTAACTGCCAGTGGATAAATAATGTGCTCCATCTGTAAAACGCGCTCGCTAAGTTTGGCGACATCGTCGTTTTCCTTTATTTGGACCCTTGCTTGTAAGACCGCAGCACCGGCATCGAGTTCCTCGATAACGAAGTGCACAGTGGCACCTGCTTCAGTGTCGCCGGCATTTAAAGCTCTCTGATGGGTGTGTAGTCCTGGGTATTTGGGTAATAGAGATGGATGAATGTTCAGCATTTTACCCTGAAATTCTCGGATCAGAACCGGGGATAGAATGCGCATAAAGCCGGCGAGAATTACAGCGTCGATTTTGTGCTCTTGCAGGTGGTGGGCCAGCACATAATCATAGGCCTCACGAGAGTCATAGTCTCGGTGGTCACAAAAAATGCTGGGGATGCCACGTTCTCTCGCAGTGGTTAGTCCAAGAGCACCTGCCTTGTTCGATAGGACAAGGTTTGCCGTAGCCGGGATATGTCCGTGATCGATGGCATCAAGAATAACCTCCATGTTGCTGCCGCGACCCGATATAAAAAATGCCAGTCTCACAGGGTATAGGTTACTGCCGCGCCGTCGCGTTCTGCGATGGCGCCGATTTGCCAAGCGGTTTCACCTTCAGCCCTTAAGGTTGCCAGTGTGGTGTCTAAAGCATCAGCTGACACACAAACAATCATGCCAACACCACAATTGAAGGTGCGAAGCATTTCCTTTTCGGTCACTTGACCGTGCTTGGCCAGGTAATCAAATACCGCAGGGCGATTCCAGCTATTCAGGTTGATTTCGGCAGCGCAGTTTTGGGGTAGTACCCGTGGTAGGTTTTCAGTGATGCCGCCACCGGTAATGTGCGAGATGGCTTTGATCTCGGTCGCTTTCATTAAAGCAAGTACAGACTTTACATAAATACGTGTGGGCGCCATAAGTTGCTCCGCCACCGCGCTGCCATCCAATTCTTCACTGACATCCAAGCCTTTCTGATCAATGATGTGGCGAATCAGCGAATAACCATTAGAGTGCGGGCCGGAACTGGCCATGGCAATAAGCACATCGCCTTTGGCAACGGTGTCGCCAGAAATGACTTTAGACTTTTCTACGACGCCGACACAAAACCCCGCTAAGTCGTAGTCATTGCCCTCATACATTCCCGGCATTTCTGCTGTTTCACCACCTACCAGTGAGCATCCGGCTTGAATGCAGCCTTCGCCAATGCCATTTACGACCTGCGCTGCGATATCTACATTTAGTGCGCCGGTGGCGTAATAATCCAAAAAGAACAAAGGTTCAGCACCTGCTACCACTAGGTCATTGACACACATGGCGACTAAATCAATGCCAATAGTGTCGTGTTGCTGCAGCTGCATGGCCAGCTTTAATTTTGTTCCGACACCATCGGTACCGCTAACTAAAACGGGCTCTTCATAGCCTTTTGGTATTGCACACATGGCGCCAAAGCCACCCAGGCCACTCAGGACTTCTGGGCGTCGCGTTCTACTCGCGACGTCTTTAATTCGGTCGACAAGGGCCTCGCCTGCATCGATGTCAACACCGGCGTCTTTGTAAGTAAAACCTGTAGCTTCAGTCATGGGGAGTAGGGCTCGATCTGGAAAATGGGCATTCTACGTTTTTTCGCCATAAAATGCATGAACTAACATCGGTACAGTTACACACGCGGTGGGTCTTGGTACACTTGGATTTTAATTTTTTCAGGATTCGCTGTGCGAATATCACTAGTAGCTTTAATGACCATCGGCCTGTTGTTTAGTACGATAGCTCGATCTCAAGAGGGTGGTGTATTTACCGCGACAGCAGAAATCGAAAATCAATCAGCTAACGAGTTAGATGCGGGTGCTGACGAAGCCCTGCTGTCGCTCTTAAAAGCCATGACGCTTGAAACCGAGCAGGCCAAGCTAGCCCCAATTCTGGATCAAACTAAGTCCCTGCTAAAGCAGGCTATTTTCTTGGGGGCGAGCCAGGCATCCAGCAGCAGACAGGTTGTTTCTTACGACTTTGATGCTCAAGCCCTTACGCAAGCTATTTTTTCAGCCGGGCTGGGTTTGGTTCCCGTTGAGCGACCAAGGCCTTTGTTGTGGTGGGTCGTTCGTGACCTGAAGGGCGATATCAGGTATCTCGATGTCAACCAAGATGCCGCTGTTGTCGAGCGAGTAAAAAGCCTTTTAAACGAATATCGCTTGAATTTTGATATCCCCTTGTACGATCTAACCGACACTTTGACGGTGTCTTCTGAAGCACTGTGGCAAAGTCAGCCTGTGGCTTTGGCGAGAGGTATGCTGCGCTATCAACCTCAGACGCAAAGGCTCGTTAAATGGGCCGAGCTTAGCGATAACAGAATTCTACTGAATGTTCTTTCTTTAGATGAAGGGCGCGTGGATTCGCTGCTCGAAGCTATATACACGGATCAAGAGGCAGCCTTTGCCGCTTTGGTTGAATTGCTTATTCAGCGTATTCGTAGTGAGTTGGCCGTTGTTGCGGATGATTCAGACCTGCCTGACATTGTTATCGATGGTTTAACTAATTTTCAAGATTATCGCCAGATTGTTCGCACGCTCGAGGCGAACGTGTTTGTCGAGTCAGTTCGAGTAATTCGTCTCGAGGGGCAAAGCTTAACTTTGGGCATTGAGTCGCCAGCCTCGAGAGATCAATTCAAGCAAATCTTACAGGATGCTTTGAATCTTGAATATCTCGAGATCAATGAGCTGGGCATGCGCTTTGGATTTGGTCAATGAGTAGTATTATGCGACAGCTGACGCTGAATGTGCAGTTGCCTGATGGATTTACATTTGAAAACTTTGTGTTTAATGAAAGCCGTTTGTTAGTGCGAGAGCAGTTAGAGGGCAAGGGCTCCGTCTGGCTAACGGGCGCTCATTCCACGGGGAAAACACATCTTCTTAGTGCCTTGGCCTGCGTAACCGAGCAGACCTTTCTGTATTTGCCAGCAGACGAACTTATTGCCTCTTGTGACCCCTCTATCCTTGAGGGCCTGGAAACAACACACTGCCTGATTTTTGACGACATCGATCGGTTGGCTCAGAGCGAAGCCTGGTCCGAGGCTCTGTTTCATTTATTCAACCGGCATCAGGTAAGCGGGGGGCGCTGGATATGTTCATCGCAGGTTTCTCCCAGGTATATTGATACGCCCTTGGCGGATCTTCGATCGCGGTTAACCTTGTTTCCTGCTTTTGAGCTGACTCAATACAGTGATCAGGAGCGAGTGAAAATATTCAGTGAGCGCGCGAGATTCAGAGGAATAAAAGTGAGTGAGGATGTTTACCCTTACATTTTGAATCATCTGCCACGTGATCTCCGCTACTGGCTTGTGCTGCTAGAGCAGTTAGATCAGGCGAGTTTGACAGAGCAGCGAAAAATCACGATACCTTTGGTCAAGACGGTACTGCAGCGAAATGGATCATTAAGCAGGCAGTTGTCACTGCCCTAGTTTCGAGTCTTGCTGGCCTTTATGTCTTGCCCCAAGGGTATTGCTAACTCGAGTGGAGCAAGGTGCAAATAACGTCTCAGATAGTGCACCAGCACATACAATGGCGCAGTATCCAGCAAGGCAACGATGGCCTTGAAGCCATAATTGCTCAAAATTAGCACCAGCATCGTTTGAAAGGTTAGCTCATCTCGCAGGAAGGCGGCGCCAAAGGTAACAGTCACCACCATGGTGGCGTCCACCCACTGACTCACTAGAGTACTTAGGTTATTTCTCAGCCACAGGTGCCGTCCTTTCGTGAGTCGCTTCCAAAAGTGGAAAAGTTGTACGTCACAGTATTGCGCCGCTATGTAGGCAAGCATAGAGGCAAATACTGCGCCTGAGGTGGTTGCATAAATTAAGCTGTAAAGCTCGATTGATCCCGAGACGATCTGGCCATTGGGCAGAGCTACGGGTTCGCTGAGATGCAGAACTTGCCAGGGGGGGAGTGTGTCAGTCGGCACCGACGGCACGATATTGCCCAAAGTCAAAACCAACAAAATTAGCACATTGATACCCAGGCCAACACTCACCAAAAAGTTAGCGCGGCTGCGCCCGTAGAGCTCGCAAACAAGGTCGGTGCACAAGAAGGTGAGTGGATAGGGTAATACGCCAACGGCTAAAGCAAGGGGGCCTAGTTGCACGAAACGCGTAATGCCAATCACATTCAGTAAGGTCATTGCGGACAAAAACACACCGGCAAGCACGAGAAATACGCGTTCGCGCCGCTCAAAAATGATGGCTGTACTGGGCCCCTGTACCATGATGTTAGCTCTCTTTCTGACCAAGGTTTAAATGGAAAACGCTGCCGTTAATTGCAGGGTTGTCATGGCAAAACAGAATACCACTTGCTATCTCCTCTGGCTGGACGAGCCGTGAAAAGCTGTTCATGGCCCCTATAGTGTTAAGCACTTCGGTGTCCTCACCTAGGTGGGTGCGTAGCATTTCTGTGTCGGTAAAGCCCGGGCAGACCATAGCTGTATGAATTCCAGAACCCATCAAGTCCTGGCAAGTAGCACGCATCATACCCAGCTGTGCGTGCTTGGAAATGACATAACTGAATGATCCGGGCACAGCTTTCTCGGCAAGCGTCGAACCCACGTAGACGATACTAGAGCCGGCGTCCATATAAGGTAAAAGAGCCTGATTTAGACGATTGATGCCAATAATATTTGTGTCTAATACGGCTCTTAGATCGTCATCTGTGCAAGCGCCGACACTATCTTTATTCATTTTTGCGGCGTTGTGAACCAAGCAGATACGGGTTTTAACGTCAATTTGTGACGTAATCTGCTGAATAAGAGCGTCGATCGATTCGTTGGAGGTCAGGTCTGTTGCTATCGATATTGCCTTGGTATGGGGGCAGGGGCGTCTAGCGACCGCTATCACGGTGTCGTCGCGCTCTAAAAATGCTTTAGCTGTGGCTGCGCCAATGCCGGCGCTTGCTCCCGTGATAATCGCTAGGGTTCGCGAAGTTGGCCTTAGGTCTAGCATAGGGTTATCCTTGGTTGTAAGTGGCTCGATCTTTGGTATCCCCAAGCCTTAATGAACCAATCGAACACAGGGCTCGTAAACTTGCTCACAGACATTTATGCAAAGGATCCACATGTCACGACTTATCACCTTACGCATCGGTAAGCAAAGCCACAAGTTTTCGGCGGCGCATTTTACCATTTTTTCGGCGACCGATCGTGAACGGTTGCACGGGCATAATTACTCTGTGTCTTTACGCATCGTAGCAACAATAGGACCAGAGGGTTTTTCTGCAGATTACAATGTTTACAAAAAACGTTTGCAAGATCTCTGCGACACTTACGACGAGTACATGTTAATCGCGGGAGACTCACCGCATTTAGACATCGAGCCCCAAGGCGATCAGCTTAGAGTGGTTTTTAATGGCCAAGTGATGTACTTCCGAGCTGACGAGTCGCTGGTGTTACCGCTAGTTAACATCACCGTAGAAGAGCTTTCACACTTTTTATTACGGCGCTTGCTTGATGATTTTGACGACCCTTTGGTGCAGGAATTAGAGTTGGGCGTTGCGTCAGGCCCCGGGCAAGAGGCGAGTTCGCGATGGGTTCGAGCGTCTGAATGAGAAAGTTTTGCTCAATTGGTAATTTTTTACAAAAAATTGGAACTTCGTGGGAACTAAACGCAAAACCCTGTGTCTGAGTTAGTGCCAAGGTTGTGAATACTGCTTTGGCGTGTTGCTCCTTCAGGCTCGATTGGTTTCGAGTCGCACATCCCCCGGAGGAAAAAATCCTCCATTGCCGGCGTACTTTTTACCGCCGGCTTTTTTTTGCCTGTTAATTGGTGCGCTCGAGGAGAGACTGCTCCGTTTGAGGGCCGATCAATATGTCAATAACTTCGCCAGCTGGATTTATGACGACCGTGGTGGGCAGTGCTTTTGGCCGTTCGATACCAAGTTCGGTGCTCGGGTCATATGCGAGTGTTGGAAATTCTACGCCAAGTTTTTGCTCTTGTTCTTTTAGGGCATTACCCAACTCACCATCGAAGTTTACACCCAGTACAACAACATTGTCGTGTTCGGCGTGAAGCTGATTAAGCTCGGGTATTTCCTTGATGCAGGGTTTACACCATTCGGCCCAGTAGTTCACAAATACCCATTGGCCTCTGTGTTGAGATATCGAAATTGGATCATCACTGGTGCAGGCGCTTAATAGTGACAGCGCAAGCACACCGATAAATATTCTAAACTGAGTCATTTTTGCATCCTTGATTGGGCTATAATTGTTACATACGTCGGAAAGAAGGAATTGGATACATGATCTTGCTGCACAACCCCCGCTGCTCGAAATCGCGCCAAGCGCTGGCTATTTTAGAAGAGCGAGGCTGCGATTTCCAAATACGCTTATATCTCGAAGAGCCTTTATCTAAGGTAGAGTTGCAAGAGATTTTGGGGTATTTGGGTATGGAGCCTTCCGAGCTGGCGCGAAAGGGGGAGCCGGCTTTTAAAGAAGGTAATTTAAAGGCGGCCTGCGAAGATCAGATATTAGAGGCGATGTTGGTAGAGCCTAAACTGATCGAGCGCCCAATTTTGGTAGTGGACGGCAAAGCTGTGGTGGGTCGTCCACCCGAAACTGTGCTGGAGTTGATCTCTTAGCATGGCTGCAACACCCTATATTTTAGTCCTGTATTACTCCCGAACGGGCCACACGGCCAAGTTAGCGCAAGACATTGCGCGAGGGGTTGAGCAGGCATCAGGTATGGAGGCCAAAATTCGTATTGTGCCGCCTGTGGCGTCAACGACCGGTGAAGTGCTATCGCCCGTGCCTGGAGAAGGGCCAATTTATTGCGAGTTAGATGATCTGGAATGCTGTGCTGGGTTAATTTTGGGCTCGCCTACTCGCTTTGGAAACATGGCGGCGCCTTTAAAGTATTTTTTGGAACAGACCAGTTCGTTGTGGTTGTCAGGGGCTTTGGTAGACAAACCCTGTGCGGTATTTACCTCGAGCGGTAGTCTGCACGGGGGGCAGGAGTCGACCTTATTATCTATGCTGATCCCCTTGATGCACCATGGGATGTTACCCATAGGCTTGCCCTACACGCAAGCTAGTCTTATGACCACAACGACCGGCGGAACTCCTTATGGAGCGAGCCACGTTTCGGGACACGCCGGAGGTGTCGACCTGAGTGCCGATGAGAGCACCTTGGCGATTGCGCTCGGGAAACGAGTAGCTGTACTGGCGAAGAGGTTAATTGAATGAACCCTTGGAATGATTTGAGCAAGCGCGCCCGAATTGCGTACATTGTTTTGGTCGTGGCTTGGTTGGCGCTGCTGGTTTACCAACTAGCTATAATCGCGGTCTACGGCGAGCCCTGGATTGTCTGGGTTGGTCGCTTAGGGCCTTTACTCTTATTTGCCCAGGGCTTATTCAAGCGTCGCCCTCGCAGCATCATCTGGCTGTGCTTCGTAAGTTTAATGTATTTTATTGCGGGGGTAGAGCGGTTGTTCGCTACGCCCTCTGACTGGCTAGCCTGGCTAGCAATGGACGCTATCGTATCTATATTTATTGCCGGCATGCTGTATGTGCGCTGGCAGTCTCGTGACTAACCCACCAGTAAGTGAAGTTATTCAAAGGGCTTTGGCGGTATCAGAGGCGATATCGTTATGATCGCTTTGTCGTAAATGGCCTGTACTGGCGTGGTGTTGCCAGCTTCGATACGTCTCGAAACCATGGTCACGGGAAACAAGAAGTTGTCGGTTTCGTTAAGCTGCAAGGCGCGCGAACGGCCAAGGTCGTCTTCGTAAACAACCCATCGCATACCCAATTTTGTGGCTAGTAGGTCGCCCAAAATGATACCCATCGCCTGTAATTCCTGACGCTGGTGGGGTAATACTTTACCTTCACTTAGTAAGCGCTGAAGCACTGGCAAGTCAAAACTAGCGTCGCCTGTAAAGCTGCTACCCAGACTACGGCGAACGATGTCTTCAATTAAGTTCCGCTGCGAACGCATATACTGGTTGTCTAGGTATGACAGTTCATTGACGGTGAATTTTGGTTTATCCATTAAGCCGTACATTTCTGGTTGCGCAAGACTCGGGGCAGTGTAAATTGCCCCTACCACTACAATGGCTAGTAATGTTTTGATAAACGACATAATCACTCTCTATTTGTTGAGAAATTGACCTAACATTTCTGGTAAACTCCGAGTTTAGCACGAGCGGTTTGCCTGCGCTTGATCAGAGTGCATAATGGCGGCGCCAATTATAACGGGAAATAAGTTTTGACAGATACCTCATCACTCACGAAAACTTTTGATGTTAAAGGTAGTATCGTCGCCCTAGTGACGCCCATGACGAATGATGGGCAGATTGATTGGGCGGCCCTGGAAGCTTTGCTGGAGTGGCATTTGGCCTCGGGCACGGCTGCGATAGGTGCTGTTGGTACTACCGGCGAAAGCGCGACATTAACAGTTCCCGAGCACTGTGAGGTTATTGGGTTTTGTGCGCGGTGGTCCAAAGGTCGTATCCCAATTCTGGCCGGCACTGGCGCCAACTCGACTCGAGAGGCGATAGAGCTGTCGCTTGCGGCGGTCGAAGCTGGTGCAGACGCGTGTCTGTCCGTGACCCCTTATTACAACAAGCCAACGCAGTCGGGCATGATTGCGCATTTCAAAGCCATTGCCGATGCCATTTCTATTCCACAGGTGCTCTACAACGTTCCGGGTCGCACTAGCGTTGATTTGTCAAACGATTCTGCGCTGACTTTGTTTGAGCACCCCCGTATCGTCGCCATTAAAGATGCGACGGGTAACGTGGCTCGTGGCGCCGAGCTTGTCGCTCGCGCACCGAAACACATTAACGTGTATTCAGGTGATGACGGTACCGCGGCACAATTAATTATGAGCGGTGGAGCCGGAAACATTTCGGTAACAGCAAACGTTATTCCGAAAACTATGGCGCAATTGTGCCAGGCCGCTTTAAGTGGTGACGCTGGCGAAGTTGATGTCATCGGTAAGCACATTAACGGACTGAACCGAGCCTTATTTTTAGAGTCAAACCCAATACCCGTGAAATGGGCGTTGGCACATATTGGGCGGATTGGTGCTGGTATTCGATTGCCTCTCACGCCTTTAAGTGAACAATATCATGCTGAGTTAGCAGCGGCGCTGGATGCGTGTAAGGAGAATTCGTGAACAACCGTATTATTAAGTCCGCTGTGGTGGGGTTTTTGGTAGCTAACGTATCAGCTTGTGGATATTTATTTGGTGAGCAGGGTTTGTTCCCCAGCAAGGCAGATGATTACAAAAATTCGAAGGAAGAGCCGCTACTGAGACTGCCCGAGGGCGTTCAGTCTAGCCATATCGAAGAGGTGTATTCGATACCCTCGGTAGAGAATGCTTATGTGTCGCCGGTTGAATTTGAGGCGCCTCGCCCACAACCGCTGATGGCGGCGACAGCTTCTGACACGGTGCGCATTCAAAAACTCGGAGAAGAGAGTTGGGCCTTGGTCAACGTAGCGCCTGGGCAGCTATGGCCGCAAGTGCGCAGTTTTTTAGCGAGTGTTAATTGGCCCGTGGCCGCGGTGAATCCGCAAGCAGGTATTATCGATACACAGTACTTGCCGCTGAAAGATGACGAGCGCGAGGCGCGCTTCCGGTTGCGTGTCGAGCGGGGCGTTCAGCGAGGTACCAGTGAGTTGCATGTGGTACACATGTATCGCGCGGTCGATGACGTGTGGCCAGCTACCTCTGATAATTTTGGTATCGAGTCAGATGTACTACAAAGCGTTGCGCAGTACATCGCCAATAGCACTGAGGAAGCATCGGTCTCGATGATCGCCGATCGCTCAATAAGTGCTGAGGGCAAAATGCGCAGTGTCGATGTCTCGGCGAACGAGGCTTACCTTCAACTTGAATTACCTTTCGATCGCGCCTGGGCATCGTTACAGATAGGCCTCGAGAACTCGGGGTTTGTTGTTGATGACTTGAACCGAAGCGAAGGCACCTATTACGTCACTTACAAAGGCGATAATGCCGAAGAGGATGACGGGTGGTTTGGCTGGTTGTTTAGCGATGACGGGAACCCGCTTATTGGCCAAGCTTTTACGGTAACTTTAAAAACGCTTCAGGATGATTTGCAGGAAATACGGTTAAATCCCGTGACGCCCTCTGAAATTCCTGAACGCAGTCAGCCAATGTTGGTTTCCGCCATTAAAGGCAATATCAACTAAGCTAGGATTGTGTTGCGCGGTATGCAGCTCGCTTCAATTGGCAGTGGAAGTAAGGGTAACGGTACCTTGGTTCGCACCGATACAACGTGCGTGCTTATCGACTGTGGCTTCTCGTTAAAAGAAACTGAACGCCGATTGGCCTTGCGAAGTTTGTCTGGTGCTGATATCACGGCCATATTAGTGACTCACGAGCACGGCGACCACATCGGTGGGGTCGGTGTATTGTCTAGGCGTTATGATATTCCCGTCTACATGAGTCACGGGACACACTTGTCGGGACGCTGCGAGGATGTGTATCAACGTGTCTGCTTTGATGCCGGCGATGCGTTTCGAATTAATGATCTCGATATTCAATCTGTCATAGTGCCTCACGATGCCCGTCAGCCCTGCCAATATGTAATTGAGCATCAGGAATTGAAAGTGGGGATTTTGACTGACTTAGGCAGCATCACTCCGCACGTGGTTGAATCCTTCGCTGGCTGTGATTATCTGCTTCTAGAGTTCAATCACGAGCTTGAGTTGTTGCGCGTAGGCCCGTATCCACCGTCTTTAAAGCGCAGAGTGGGCGGTAGTTTAGGGCATCTCAATAATCAGCAGGCGGCAGACTTGCTAAAACAAGTCGATCATGAAGGTCTAAAGTCGGTATTGATCGCGCACATTAGCGAGCAGAATAATACCCGAGAGCATATCGAGGCAGCTCTGCGCGCCGATTTGGGCGGGGCATTTAGTAAGCACCGTTACATGTCGCAATCTGAGGGGTATGGGTGGGTTCAGCTTGATCAGACTACTGGCCCGCGAGAGCATCAGAGGGTGGCTGACGTTTGAATCGACGGTTGCTCCAAAGCCAGTCTTCAGGCTGTCGTCGCACGGCCTCCTCGACGAGATTACGATAGTGCTCGGTAATTGGGTTCCCTTGGGCTTGGCGCTCTATGGGTTGCGGTGCTAATTCTTTAAACGTCACTTCATAATATCCACGTGTGACTCGCCGGCAGTAAGCAAAGACGAGCGGGATATTGGTCGCTCTGGCAAGTGTTTCGGCGCCCGTATAAAAACCAGTCACGCGGCCAAATAGCTCAATCCAATGAGCGCGCTCGGAACCGCTGGGCGCTTGATCAGCCACCATGGATATTAACCTGAAGCGTTTTCGATGGCGCATGACATTTCGAGCTGTATCAGCCATTTTTAACGATTTCCCGCCAAAACGGTCTCGCAGTGCTTGGATAAATAGCTCACTTTTTTCGCTGTGTAATGGTTTGTAGACAGGATCGATGATGGTATTAAAATGCAGGGCTACTGCGTGTAACATCCACTCCCAGTTGCTCATGTGCAAGGTGGTGACGATCACTGGCTGGGTGCGATTCTGCATTGCGTTTGTCAAAATATGACCATCGATCATCTTGACGCGTCTAGTGAACTCTTGGGCGGGCATATCAAGTGCTTTTATGGTTTCGACCGCAGTGTCTACAAAACCGCGGTAAAACTTGCGCGCAAGGCGAGAACGCTGTTTGGGGAGCATTTCAGGGAAAGCAATCTTTAGGTTCTGATCGACTACTTTGCGGCGATACCGAATCAGGTAAAAAAGAACGGGCCAGACGAGATCCGCGCAAAGGTGAAGCGCCCACAGAGGGAGTTTCGAGCCAAGTTTGTAGCCCAGTGGTACAAGTTTAAGATCTGTCTGGTCGCGAGGTTCGGTTGACATCAAATGCACCTTTTTGCGTTGCGCGCATTGTAGACGCTTAGCGATACCTTGCCAACGCTCGCCCAGCATTGAGCCTGAATTCAAAAACCGCTAATCTTAGTCTCCGAATCGAAATGAGAGTCTTCGTGAGCGAATTCTTGCCAGAAAGCCTGAGTTTGTTGGGCCGTCAAAACCTTAACGTAATTGAGGAAACCCTGCGCAAGCAATGGCGTCTGGGGCAAAATATTGCGCTTTGCTGGAGTTTTAATCGCAGGGGCATCTTGGTGCTTTTTGTGCCGCACTACTTCCTAGGAAATTACTGCGCTCTGGATGGTTCGACAGAGCACACCAATTTATCTGACAATGAAATTTTTATCCGTCAGCTGATTAGTGGTACTCGCGAGTATGCGCGCGAAGAGTTCTTCGCTATCGCCGAGCGATTGGGGGTGGCTCCTACTTTTATCCGGCCCGAGAACCCCGTTCAAGATGAGCCGGCATTCCACTCGGCGCTCGACAACTTAGTGCAACGCTACGGTTTAAGTTTTGTTGATCGGCGCGCGGTCTTACTTTTTGATATTGCCGGGTTCTCGCTTTACACCCCGTTCGAACAGGCTAGCCAGCTCAATTCACTGAGTTATTCCATGAACTCAGCCTACAACAAATTGCAGTCGGTAGGTATTGATGTGCCATTTCGACGAACAACAACTGGCGATGGTTACTATGTGTGGCATCGAGACCAGTCCGAGCAAGCTAGCCGCGACTTGCTCTATTTTCTGTTATTAATCGTTGCCGATAACGCTGCGGCGCGAGCTGCCGCTCAGGGCAATACTGTCCCCTGTATTCGTGCAGCCTACCATATTGGAGCGCACTACGAGCTTTACCAAGCAGAGGGGGTTAACCCGACAGTATTCAGTTATATTGTGGGTGATGCGACCATTGAATTGGCGCGTATGCTCGAGAGGGCAAAACCCGAGCAGATTTTGATAGGAGAGTTTTCGGCAACTGGTCAAGAGGGCGCCTTAGGAACGCGGGCGTTCATTGATGAGGCGTTGAGCGGATGCGGTACCCTATTAGGAGTAAGGCTTGCGGGACAACAAATTCAGCGACTAGATTTTGGTCTGTCCAGCAACCAGCTGGGCCATGCGGAGCGGCTTACTATTCAAGATAAGCATGGTCTAGAGCACTACGCCTATAACTTGGAGTGTATGGTTTTGACAGCGGAGCATAAACAGCTGCTAGGTGCACCAATGACAGCTGGCACATGAGCGTCGTCACACATTACAGTGCTGCTGTTGTTGCTGACCATAGCCAGTATGCTGGGTTTGCCGATGAACTCGCGCACCGTATCGGAGCGGTGGTGGTGCGACCAGTCGACGCTGAATTACTTCGCGGCTTCGCTATTCGTGTTGTGGTTGGCACGGACATCTGCGTATACGCTGGACATGGTCGCGACGAACGTCGAATCGCTGTCGATTTCTCTTCATCCGCTCTTCAACAGAGGGTACAAGCCGGCGGTAAAGATTTACTTATTCGAGCGTGCGGTCTTCACAAAAAACAGCACAAGGTGCGGCGAGTAATGGACGCGACCGCTGGTTTTGGTAGCGATGCGTGGGTCCTTGCGGCAACGGGCGTTGAAGTTGTCGCGGTAGAGCAAGACCCTTTAATCGGGGCTTTGTTGCGAAGTGCTTTGCATCGCGCCGGTGTACAGGGTTTGACGGCTGCTAAGAACTTTACGTTGTGCGTTGGTGATGCTAAAAAGTTCGATACTCAAGCACCTATCGATGTGGTGTACATTGACCCTATGTTTTCTGGGGGCCGCAGAAAGGCTGCGAGCTCCAAATCAATGTCCTTTTTGCAAGGCTGGTTGCAGGACAAATACTCCGAGCAAGATCAGCTGACTCTGTTTGAACGAGCTTGTGATATCGCTTCGGCTAGAGTTGTCGTTAAGCGCAGCGTAAAAGCTGAGGCTTTGTCATCGTATCCGCCAACATTTCAAATCAAAGGTAAGACACATCGCTTTGATGTTTATCAGTTAGGGGGCTAGTCAGCATGCAATCAATATTCATTGTCGGCGCCGATTCCCATTTAGGGCGAGATGCGCGCGCTGCGCTTTCATCAGATTTTGAGGTGGTTACTGACAGTACCACTTTTGGTTTGTCTGAAGCTTTGCAGCGAGGGCAGTTAATAGATCAAATGCGCCGCTTTGGTCCTTTTGACGTAGTCTTAGTTTGTTTGGACATCAACGTACAGCGAGAGTTGAATTACGCGGTTGATATCATTCCCGACGTGTTGTCTAAGCCTTGGTTGGTTTTGTCCGTATTGCGAGAATTGTATTCTCCGCTGTTGGACCTTGATATGGTTGTCGCGACCCCGGAATCTGACTCTGGTTACATGTGGGGCACTAATGCGCCGGAACAAGATGTCGCTCCGGCGATTGTCGACACCGCTCTGAAAGGTTTTAGGACCTTTGCAGCGGTTAACGCGGGTTTGAACTTGCGCGAATGTGCGGGGCTGGAGTCGACGTTGAATTTTGTTCGTTCACTTCCGCGCCAAGCGTAAAAAATATCACGCGAGTAGCTCTACAAGTACCTCTTCGTAGACAAGTGAGAGGCGTTCGACATCTGCTACCGCAACGCATTCATCGATTTGATGGATGGTGGCGTTAATCGGACCCAGTTCCACCACGTCTATATCGTAGGGGGCAATGAATCGGCCGTCAGATGTGCCGCCACTGGTGCTGAGTTCTGGAGAGATGCCGCAAACTTTCTGCACCGCAGTGCTGACAGCTTGAGTTAATTGCCCTGGTCTGGTCAAAAATGGTTTGCCCGAGCGCACCCAGTCAATGCGATAGTCGATATTAAATGTATTTAACAGCGCGGTGATTTTTTGCTCTAGGTCTTCTGCCGTGGTCTCGCTGGAGTAGCGCAGGTTAAAATCGACCACGACGTCGCCCGGGATAACGTTCGTCGCGCCAGTCCCGCCGTGGATGTTTGAAATTTGTAATTGGGTGGCAGGAAAAAACTCGTTGCCTTCATCCCAATGTTGTTCAATTAACCCACTTAACGCACCTAGGGCTTTGTGTATTGGGTTATCGGCTAAATGTGGATAGGCGATGTGTCCCTGTTTTCCCAGAATGGTAAGGCGAGCCCCCTGAGAGCCCCGGCGGCCATTCTTAATGACGTCCCCTAATTGAGCGGTACTTGACGGCTCGCCGATAACACACCAGTCAATCGCTTCACCTTCTCTCGCGAGTTGTTCAATAACTTTAACAGTCCCGTCGTGCGCTGGACCTTCCTCGTCCGAGGTGATCAAAAAAGCGATACGTCCCTTGTGATCAGGGTGCGTCGCGACAAAACGCTCGCACGCCGTAATCATGGCCGCTAGGCTTGCTTTCATATCGGCGGCACCGCGCCCGAATAAGTGACCGTCGCGGACGGTGGGCGTAAACGGCGGTGATTGCCACTGCTCTATAGGTCCGGTAGGGACGACATCAGTGTGTCCTGCAAACACGAGAGTTGGACCGCCAGACCCTCTGCTAGCCCACAGGTTGCTTACCTCGCCAAAAGGCATTGGACGGCTACTAAAGCCGATGGCTTCAAGCCGTTCGGCCATTAGGGTTTGACAGGCATTATCCTCCGGAGTGACAGAAGGGCGCTCTATCAGCTGACAGCACAAAGCGAGGGTTGGGTTCATAACACTTGGCTCTTAGTTATTGGCATGCAGTTCGTTGTTCAAAGCGATAGCCGATTTGTTGGTTAGACACTCGAGGGCGCCGGTTTGAGAATTGCGACGGAAGAGTAAGTCTGATTTTCCGGCAAGCTCGCGCGCTTTAACAATCTCGACAGCCTTGCCATTATTGTCTAGCACTTGGACACGACTGCCAGCGGTAACAAACAAGCCTGCCTCGATCGTGCAGCGGTCGCCCAAAGGAATGCCTGTACCGGCATTGGCCCCCAGTAAGCATTCTTTGCCTACGCTAATCACAACATTATTGCCGCCGGACAGGGTGCCCAAGGTTGATGCACTGCCTCCTAGGTCAGACCCGCTACCAACCACAACGCCGGCAGAGATTCTACCTTCAATCATGCCGGGGCCGTCGGTGCCTGCGTTAAAATTGATAAAGCCTTCGTGCATGACGGTCGTACCTTCGCCTAGATACGCGCCGAGGCGGACTCGGGCTGTGTGCGCAATACGCACGCCAGCAGGTACGACATAATTGGTCATCTTAGGAAACTTATCGACGCAGCTTACTTCCAATACCCGGCCTTCTAAACGGGCTTTGAGTTGCCGATTAGCTAAGTCGGCCAAATCGATAGCGCCTTCGTTTGTCCATGCAACATTAGGTAAAATACCGAACAGACCCGTTAGGTTAGTGCCGTGCGGTTTGACCAAACGATGCGACAGTAGATGGAGTTTTAGATAGCCCTCGGGCACGCTCTGCGGGGCTTCATCGTTTGTAAGAATAGTCAGAACGCAAGATTGATCAGATAGAGCCAATTGTTCGGCGATGTCGGCGAGCTCGCCTTGTTCGTTTGCATCGAGCAGAATGGCAATTTCGTTCAAGTCAGCGGATGATAAGGCACTGTCTGATTCGAATTTTTGCAGGACATCAACGAGCGCCTGCGCTGGAGCAAGTAGGGGTGATGGGTAATAAACTTCCAGCCATGCACCATTACTGTTTTGGGTGCCAATACCTAGGCCGAGTGCGAAAGGCGAGTTTTGCATGGGACTTCCTTATGTCAGATTAAGTGCGGTTAAAAAACTCAGTAAATTGAGCGTCTGAAAAGCCCAGTGATACAGAATTATCGTGCTCGACCACAGGTCGCTTTATCAGTGTGGGGTGCTCTAATAGGACCGTCGTTGGATCTTGTTCCAGCAGTGTTTTGGTTGATTCGTCAAGCTGGCGAAAAGTCGTAGATCGCTTGTTGATGAGTTTTTCGGATCCTAGTGCGTTCAACCAATTCGTAACCTGCTCTGATGTTAATCCATCGGCACGGAAATCATGAAAAACATAGGCCTGATCGTGTTGATCTAACCAGCGGCAAGCTTTTTTTACGGTATCGCATTGTTTAATACCAAAAACTGTTGTCATAGGATCTCCTCAGGGGGCCTGCCATGATACCAAACTCAGTGGGGGCATCACAGCCGAGGTTTAGGCTTTGTGCAGCCGCTTTGGGTGCTTGCGATCTGGATAGCATTCTCGGCAAAGGGGGCACACTCGCCCGTCACAACCTCGCGCAGTGCAGTATTCTCTGCCATAAAAAATAATCTGTAGGTGTAATTTGTTCCAATAATCGCGCGGAAATAAACGTTTCAAGTCTCGCTCGGTTTCCGCGACATTGCGTCCTTTAGATAACCCCCAGCGCTGCGCTAGCCGGTGGATGTGCGTGTCAACTGGAAAGGCCGGCACGCCAAACGCTTGGGCCATTACAACACCGGCTGTTTTATGACCCACCCCCGGTAAGTTTTCGAGTGCATCAAAATCCTGGGGCACTGCGCCACTGTGCTGCTCCAATAAGATCTCGCTCAAGCGATGAATGGCTTTCGACTTTTGAGGCGACAGGCCGCAGGGTCGAATGATCTGGCGTATTTCGTCAACACTTACGGTCACCATTTGCTCTGGGGTATCGGCCTTTGCAAACAAATAAGGCGTGACGGTATTTACGCGCTTATCGGTACATTGTGCGGACAGTAAAACCGCAATCAATAGCGTGTAGGGGTCTTTATGATCCAGCGGCACAGGTGGTTCAGGATACAGCCTTTGAAGCGTTTCGAAGATTAAGTTCACCCGCGCGGGCTTATTTAAATTAGCCATACTCGGCCCGCAGTTGCTGAGTTAAGGTGACGACACGTTCGGCGGCCTCTACACAGTCATTAACAGAGGCAACGAGAGCCATGCGCAGATAGCCTTTACCCGGGTTGCGTCCATCTACACTGCGACCTAAATAAGTGCCCGGCAGGGCTGTTATAGCAAATTCTTTATATAGGCGTTGGGCGAAGATTTCGTCGTCCACGGGCGTAGGTAGCCAGATGTAAAAGCCGCCTTCAGGATAGCTAAGCTCGTAGTAGTCCTTGAGCGTATCCAGCACCAGTTCGAATTTGGTTTTATACAGAGAGCGGTTGGCGACAACGTGCTGCTCGTCTTGCCACGCTGCAATACTGGCGTATTGATGGTAGGCCGGCATAGTGCAGCCATGATACGTGCGATATTGCAAATAGGGCCCAAGGACACTGGCGTCGCCAGCGACAAAACCGGAGCGCATGCCGGGCAAGTTCGAGCGTTTTGATAGGCTGTGAAAGACCAGGCAGTTGCGGTAATCCTCGTTGCCGATCTGGGCGCATACTTCTAGCAACCCAGCCGGCGGCGCATTTTCCGCAGGGTAGATTTCGCTGTAACATTCGTCCGATACGATAGTAAAGTCGTGCTGCAGGGCTTTCTCAATTAAAAGCGTTAGCGTGTCGCGATCAATGAGTCCGCCAGCGGGGTTTCCTGGATTGCAGATATACAGCAGGTCGCAGCTTGCCCAATCTTGGTCTGATATTGCCCTATAATTAGGCTGATGATGGCAGTGGGCTTCGCAGGGCAGCAGGCGTAAATTTGCACCGGCCATCAGAGCGGCGCCTTCATAGATTTGGTAGAAGGGGTTGGGCGCAAATACGGTGCTGGGTATGGTCGGCGAGCAAATTACTTGAGCAATGGAAAAGAGCGCCTCTCGAGTGCCATTGACGGGTAAGATTTGAGTATTTGGGTCCAGTTTTTTCAAGTTAAAGCGTGCGCAGGCCCACTGGCTGATGACTTCGCGTAGCTGGGGCAGTCCCAAAACCGTTGGATAGTTTGAAATCGTCTCTAGGTTCTGTTGCAGGGCCGCTAGCACATGCTCTGGTGCTTGATGCTGGGGCTCGCCGATGCCTAGATTAATTGGGCGCAGACTGGGGTTCGGTTCTAATCCTTCAAACAAGCTGCGCAGGCGCGCAAATGGGTACGGTTGTAGGGCATTTAAAAAGTCATTCATGCGGAGGCATTCACCTGAGAGTCAAGGGTGTCGCGTATGGCGGCTTCAATTTGCTGGCAAAGTTCTGGGTTGGTAATCGGGTTTTGATGGGCGTCTGTTATAAAGAATAAGTCTTCCACACGCTCGCCCAAGGTCTGAATTTTAGCGGTTTGTACTTCAATGCCAAATTCGACAAACACTCTACCGAGGCGCGCCAGTAGGCCCGGGCGGTCGGGAGAAATAACTTCGAGTATCGAGAGCCCTTTGTCCTGATCTTGTGTGATTTGGGCGCGCGTTGGAATGGAAAACGACTTGAACTGCCGAGGTGTTCGCCGCGTAGCAATGCCTGCGGCTTTTGTGCTTTCGGTCAGGGCTGTGGTCAACTCAGAAACCACATGTCGAGTGCGTTGGGCGTCGTGTTCTATGGTTTCGCCCGAGGAGTCAAGCACGAAAAAGGTATCCAAATTCATGCCTCCCGAAGCTCCGTAAATACGGGCATCGTGAACGCTTAAATCTAATTGTTCCAGAGTGGCACAGATTAAAGAAAATAGATGCGGTCGACTGCGAGCATGAATAAACAATTGGGTGGCATTTGCTACACTTGAGTCGTTAGTGTGCTTGGCTAACACAAGAGGACTGCGCTGGTCGTGGTGGCTTGCAATGGCTTCGGTGTGCCAGGCGATGTCTTCAGCGCGCTCGCGCAGAAAATAGTCATCCCCGCGCTGCAGCCACAAATCTTCTAGCTCTTCGGGGGTGAAGCCGCGGTACTCCAGTAATTTGATAGCAAATTCCCGGGTCTCCTTGATCCATTCGTTTTTATCGACGGGGTTCTCTAGTCCGCGTCGCAAAGCACGTTTTGCCTCTGTATGCAGTTGGCGCAACAAGCTTGAGCGCCACGCGTTCCAAAGCGTGGGGTTGGTGGCATTGATATCCGCGACCGTAAGCGTGAATAAATAATCCAAGCGCTGTTGGTCGCCCACATGCTTTGCGAATTGTTGTATCACATCAGGGTCAGAGATGTCTTTACGTTGGCTCACTGCAGACATTAGTAAGTGGTTTTTGACAAGCCAGGTAACAAGCGACGTATCTCGCTCAGATAGGCCGTGGTTGCGACAGAAGATCTCGGCATCGACTGCTCCCAGTTCCGAGTGATCGCCGCCGCGCCCCTTGCCGATATCGTGGTAAAGGCCAGCAATATAGATGAGTTCTTTTTTCGGAAGACGGCGCGCAACTCTAGAGGAAACAGGGAATTTTTCTTCGTAGTTACCGGTCAGAAAGCGGCGAATATTTTGTATGAGTTCCAGAGTATGAGCATCCACCGTATAAGCGTGAAACAAGTCGTGTTGCATCTGTCCGATAATTTTTCCGAATTCGGGCAGGTAATTTCCCAAAAAGCCATAGCGCGTCATGCGTCTCAGCATACGGGTGATTTGGTAGGGTGAACGCAGAAATTCTAGGAACATCGCTTTGTGCGTAAGGTTGTCACGAAAACTCTGGTCAACGAGGTCACGATTGTCCGAGATTGCGCGAAGTGTTCGGGCGCCGATGTCAGCGATATCTTCGTGCTGGGCGCAAATCAGAAAGGCCTCTAATATGGCGGTCGGTTGAGAGGTAAATATCTCAAGATCAACCGCGTTGAGGTAACCCTGTTGTTTGTAAAATCGCTCGTTCACGATCTCGGTAGTACTATTGTCGGCATCGACCAAATGTTGTTCGAAATATTGAATAAGCACGTCATTGATTTGCCCTATTGTAAGGGCCCAGCGATAGTAGAGCTGCATAAACTGCTCGACAGCCAGTCGCTCGCCATCATCTTTCAAGCCCCAGAGTTCAGCAATTTGACGTTGATGGTCAAACAGAAGGCGGTCTTCAGGTCGTTTGCTGAGCATGTGCAGGGCGAAGCGAACTCGCCACATAAAGTCACGGCCTTCTTCTAACAGTGCCTGTTCGTCAAGTGTCAGCAGGGTGTCAATACCAAAGGCTTCGCTGGCCGATACACTAAAGTGGCGCTCGATAATCCAGCAGATGATTTGCAGATCACGCAACCCGCCTGGAGAACTTTTGACGTTCGGCTCTAGGTTGTACTCCGTATCCGCAAATTTGTCGTGACGCTCGTTTTGCTCTTGCAGTTTAGCGTGGAAAAATTCGTTGCTGTTCCACATCTTTGTCGCGCTAATGCCGCGCGTAACAGCAGCCATTAAGTCTGCCTGACCTGCCAGCACTCTGGCTTCCATTAAATTGGTCAGCACTGTGATGTCATTCCTGGCTTCTTCTAAGCAGGCGTCTACTGTTCGCACGCTATGGCCCAATTGCAAGCCAGAATCCCAGACGCTGGTGACGAAGCGTTCGATCGAGTCTCGATATTGCTCCGGGTCATTTTGACACAAGATCATTAAGTCGATATCGGAATAGGGGTGCAGTTCGCCGCGCCCATACCCGCCAAGGGCTATGATACAAATGGCCTCAGTTGGCCAATCGCAACTCTCCCAAAGGGCGACTAAAACGCTATCCACGGCCCGCGTCCTAGCGTGCAGCAATAGATCGGTCTTCGCGCCCGCCATGAAGGCCCGATCAAGCGCATCGCTCACCTGTTTTAAAGAAGCTTTTGCTGTGGCGCTTGCTTTAAATGGGTTAAAGCCCGGAATATTACCCAAGTGTATTTCGTTAAGTACGGCAAGGGCGTTAGTTGACATACATTTATAGACTTATGGTGTCGTCGCTGCGTAAGGTGAAGATCTCGACGCCAGTATCAGTTACGCCCAAGGTGTGTTCCCATTGTGCGCTGAGTCTTCCGTCTTTGGTCGTCACGGTCCAGCCATCTTTGGTATTGAGTTTTGTGTGGCGTTTTCCGGCGTTGATCATGGGCTCGATAGTGAACGTCATTCCCGGTTTTAGGGGCATACCTTCGCCTTTGCGGCCGTAGTGCAACACCTGTGGATCTTCATGGAAGATCGCACCAATGCCGTGTCCACAGTATTCTCTGACAACAGAATAATAATGATTTTCTGCATGCTCTTGGATGATAGCCCCAATATCGCCCAGTGTCGCGCCAGGCTTTACGATGTCAATGGCTTTGTAGAGGCATTCTTGAGTCACTTTAATCAAACGTTCCGCATGGGGGGCAATGTCACCGACGCCCACCATAATGCTGGTGTCGCCATGGTATCCATCTTTTATGACCGTTACGTCAATGTTAACGATATCGCCACTTTTTAACTTTTTTGTGTCCGAGGGTATGCCATGACACACTACGTCGTTGATTGAAGTGCAGATAGATCGTGGAAAGCCGTGATAATTCAATGGTGCAGGAATGGCTTGCTGCTCTTCCACAATGTATTGATGGCAAATGTTGTCTAACTCGCCCGTTGTTACGCCAGGTTTCACGTAGGGCTTAATCATTTCTAAGACGTCAGCCGCAAGCTTGCCCGCTATGCGCATTTTTTGGAATTCTTCGGGTGATTTGATGGAAACGCTCATGCTTAAAATTTGGGCTCTTGTCGACGCGAAAGCCCGTTAGTGTAACGCAGGAGGCCCGAGTGGCGCCACTGAAATTGGCGTCGAAAATGGAAGCGACGCTTCTCTTTGTGGAGGAATCGTGGTATAAAGCGCGCCGCTATTCAAGAGAGTAGTGATTAACTAAACGACGCACACAGTCCGACACCGTTGCCAGGGTGCCGTGAAAACGGTTTGGTAGCGAGGATTGTGGAGGCTTAACCCGATACAGAGAGAGATATCATGACGCAAGTAACGATGCGAGAGTTACTGCAGGCTGGCGCGCACTTCGGTCACCAGACCCGCTACTGGAACCCCAAAATGGGCCGCTATATTTTCGGCGCCCGAAACAAAATTCATATCATCAACCTAGAGCATACCGTGCCGGCATTGAACGATGCATTGGCCATGGTAGAACGATTGGCATCGAACAAAAATAAAGTTATGTTCGTTGGCACTAAGCGCGCTGCAGGCAAAGTGATGAAAGAGCAAGCCGAACGCGCTGGCATGCCTTACGTAAGCCATCGTTGGTTGGGCGGTATGCTGACCAATTACAAAACGATCCGTGCGTCAATTAAGCGGTTGCGTGACCTCGAAGCTCAGCAGGCCGATGGCACTTTTGCTAAGTTGACCAAGAAAGAAGCATTAATGCGCACGCGTCAGATGGAAAAGCTAGAACGTTCTATCGGTGGTATCAAAGACATGGGCGGTTTGCCTGACGCATTATTCGTGATCGACGTGGATCATGAGCGTATTGCGATCACCGAAGCCAACAAGTTGGGTATTCCTGTTATTGGTATTGTCGATACCAACAGCGATCCAGATGGCGTTGATTATGTAATTCCTGGCAATGATGACGCGATTCGAGCTGTAAAGCTCTATGCACAAGCCATCGCAGACGCTTGCATTGCGGGGCGCACTGGTGATGCTGTTGCTATCAAAAACGAATTCGTAGAAGTCGAAGCCGTTGCTGAAGAAGAGCCAGCGGCTGAATAAAACACTACCGAGTTCCGCGGGTGCAAGTCGCCCGCGGCGATAGATTTTTAGACCAACTAGGAGAAAATTATGTCAGCAGCACTTGTAAAAGAGTTGCGTGAGCGTACCGGTTTAGGGTTGCTCGAGTGTAAAAAGGCACTCGCCGAAGCAAGCGGCGATATCGAAAAAGCGATTGAAGAACTGCGTAAATCTTCAGGCATGAAAGCGGCGAAAAAAGCCGGTCGTACTGCAGCGGATGGCGTGGTTTTGGCTCGTGTTAGCGAAGACGGCAGCTACGGCCAGCTGGTCGAAGTAAACAGTGAAACGGACTTTGTGGCGCGCGATGATAATTTCTTGGGCTTCGCGAATAACGTAGCCAATGCGGCTTTGGCTGCGCGCACGACTGACGTCGCGGCTGTAATGGCCGGAGATCTGGAAGCAGCCCGAGAAGGGCTAGTGCAAAAAATCGGCGAAAACATCGGCGTGCGCCGTATTGATGCTGTAGACGCGGGCGAGGGTGTTGTTGGCGCATATGTGCACGGCAACAATCGTATCGCTGTGTTGGTGGCTTTACAGGGCGGAGATCAGGACTTGGCGCGCGACGTCGCAATGCACGTTGCGGCTGTGAATCCTCAGGTTGTATCGCCTAGCGATATGCCGCAGGATTTGATCGAGAAAGAAAAAGAAATCTATACAGCGCAGGCTCTTGAATCCGGTAAGCCAGCCGAAATCGTTGAAAAAATGATCGGTGGACGTATCAAAAAGTTTTTGGCTGAAAACAGCTTAGTTGAGCAGGCTTTTGTTAAAGACCCCGAGACCACTGTCGGTAAGCTCGTTAGCTCTGCTGGCGCATCTGTGCTTTCTTTCGTTCGCTTTGAAGTGGGCGAGGGTATTGAGGTTCAGAAAGTCGACTTTGCCGATGAGGTTGCGGCTCAGCTTAAAGGCTAAGCGGGCTTTCGAATCTAAGGTTGCAGATAACCCCGTTTTTACGGGGTTTTTTGTAGCTAGAAATTTTTTGACTTAGTCTCGTCTTTATTTTGTGCAGGACTAGGGTCAGAGAAGTTAGTGCGTTAATATAGATATCACTTAGGAGGGGCTCATGGGTCAAAATTCTGCAGAAAAAAAATATAAACGCATACTCTTAAAATTAAGTGGCGAGGCGCTAACCGGGGAAGAAGCTTTTGGTATCGACCCCAAGATCTTAGATCGGATGGCGCTTGAAATTGGGCAGTTAGTTGGTATTGGTGTTCAGGTGGGGCTTGTCGTAGGTGGCGGTAATCTCTTTCGCGGGGCAGCACTCCAGCGAGCGGGTCTTGATCGCGTTACCGGCGATCACATGGGAATGCTGGCCACTGTCATGAATGCACTTGCTTTGCGAGACGCCCTAGAGCGTTCCAATATTGCGACTCAAGTTTTGTCCTCTATCCCAATGAGTGGTGTGGTTGACCATTACGATCGCCGGAAAGCGATCAGAGCCTTGTCGAACGGAGATGTCGTGATTTTCGCCGCGGGTACAGGGAATCCCTTTTTTACGACGGATTCTTCAGCTTGCTTGCGGGGTATAGAAGTAGACGCTGAGCTAGTGCTGAAGGCAACGAAAGTCGATGGTGTCTATTCAGCCGACCCTTTCAAAGACCCCGATGCGGTAAAATATGATCGTTTAACCTACGATGAAGTTCTCGATAAAAAGCTTGAAGTTATGGATTTAACCGCTATTTGTTTGTGTCGAGATCATAATATGCCTGTGCGGGTGTTCGAAATGGAAAAGCAAGGGGCCTTACTCAATATAGTACGAGGCGGCACCGATGGTACGCTAATTGAAGCTGCTAGCTAATAGAAATAACGGAGTGACGAAGTGATTAACGATATTAGAGAAGAAGCGCAAGCGCGAATGCAGAAAGGCATCGAGGCTTTGGGACATAACTTCAATAAAATTAGGACAGGTCGCGCACATCCAAGCCTGCTCGACGGGATCAAGGTCGAGTACTACGGATCTGACACTCCGCTGAACCAAGTAGCCAATATCAACATTGAAGACGCTCGGACATTGTCTTTGCAGGTTTGGGATCGCACCATGATTCCTGCGGTTGAAAAAGCGATTATGAAGTCAGATTTGGGTTTGAATCCTTCGTCCGCTGGTGAGGTAATCCGCATTCCTATGCCGATGCTGACCGAGGAAACACGAAAAGGCTATATCAAACAGGCTCGCGCTGAAGCTGAGGCTGCGCGTGTATCAGTTCGAACTGCTCGACGTGATGCTATGAGTATGTTGAAAGATTTGGTAAAAGAAAAAGAAATAAGCGAAGACGATGAGCGTCGTGGTCAAGATGAAGTCCAAAAGTTAACCGATAAGATGGTAAAAAAGATTGATGAACTGTTGGCGGTCAAAGAAGCCGACCTGATGGAAATCTAGATAAACATCTGCATGGTCGCTGCCAATCACAATGCCGTACCTACGAGTACCGCGCTATTACCCAAGCCTACACATGTCGCCATTATCATGGACGGCAATAATCGTTGGGCAAAACGTCGTAATTTATCGGGTTCGGCTGGTCACAAAGCCGGTGTAGAGGCTCTGCGAGGTGTTTTAGACTCTTGTAAACGGCACCAAATCGACGTGCTGACTTTGTTTGCTTTCAGCAGTGAAAACTGGCGGCGGCCTAGGCTTGAAGTGCGAGCCTTGATGGCCTTGTTGATGCGCTATCTGCGTAACGAAGTGCAGGAATTACATGAAGACGGCGTTCAGATAAAGTTTATAGGTCGCCGAGACCGATTAAGCCAACGTGTTGTGCAGCTTATGGAGCGAAGCGAAGCTCTAACGGCTGATAATCGTCGCTCGACGCTAGTGATAGCTGTAGATTACGGCGGTCGTTGGGATATCGCGCAGGCGACGGCAAGCCTGGCCAGTGATATTCAGGCTGGGCGCGTTGATGCCGATAGCGTCGATGAGGAGATGTTTTCAGGATATTTGGCGACCGGGCATCTGCCCGAGCCTGACTTGTGTATCAGAACCGGCGGTGATGCTAGGGTTAGTAATTTTTTGCTGTGGCAATTTGCTTACACTGAATTTTACTTCACTGACACGTTGTGGCCTGATTTCGACCGCATTGCCTTTGAACGGGCCTTGGTTGATTTCGGTGGCAGAGATCGACGCTTTGGTGGTCGGAATGAGAGGGTTGCTCATGTTGAAGGCTAGAGTTGTGACAGGAGTGCCTTTGGCGCTTATGTTCGTTGGTCTGGTATTGTTCGCTCCTTTTTTTGTGCTCGCGTTTGTCTTTGGTGTGTTTGTATTGATGGGAGCTTGGGAGTGGACACGTCTGTCCGGACTCGAGTCATTAACTTTACGATGTCTATTTTTGGTTTTGATTGCTACAGGTCTGGTTGTGGGCAGCACGGAGCTGCAGTTGCTCGCGGAAGTTCAGCGCTTGAATGTGCAGTCGGTCATGGGGGTCGCATGCTTGGCCTGGGCAGTGGCGATGCTTTGGATTAAAGGGTATCCCAGTAGCGCAATTTTATGGCGTAGCCGGATCATGCGCCTAGTTATGGGTTATCTCATGCTCGTGCCCGCTTGGATTGCCGTTATGTTTGTGCTGAGCGTTCCTCTGGGGCGAGTGGTTTTAATTTGTATGGTCGCAACGGTAGCGGTAGCGGACGTGGGCGCGTATTTTTCGGGTCAATTGCTGGGGCAGCACAAGCTCGCGCCAAACGTGAGTCCCGGTAAAACTTGGGAAGGTTTCTGGGGTGGGTTTTTTGCTTGTGCCGGCTTTGGTGTTTTACTGTGGTGGCTGCGTCCCGTTGAAATCTCGCATTTAAATCTGTCCGCGATTTTAGCAGTAACACTAACTACGGCCTTAGCGTCGGTTGTGGGTGACTTGATGGTCAGCATGGTAAAGCGGGAAAGTGGACATAAAGACAGTGGTAATTTGTTGCCAGGCCATGGCGGTGTCTTAGATCGCCTCGATAGTATCTGTGGCGCGGCGCCGATTTTCGCTCTAGGTTACATGCTGGCGAATTGGTGATGGAAGGGCGGTCTCAGCAGTTCGTTGCGGTACTGGGTGCAACGGGTTCTATAGGCACCAGTACCTTGGATGTACTGGTGCGCCATCCCGATCGGTTTAAGGTAAGCGTGCTGGCTGCCAACACCTCCGTCGATCATATGACGAGCTTGTGCCGTTTGCACAAACCACGATATGCCCATATGGCCGACAGCGATAGTGCCGAGCGTTTGGCTGAGGCTGTTGCCGATTGCGATACCCAAGTCATGACTGGAGCAGATGAACTTTGCGCCTTGGTGCAGAGCCCAGAAGTGGACGTGGTGATGGCTGCGATTGTCGGTGCCGCCGGTTTGCTTTCAACCATTGCAGCAGCACGCGCCGGAAAAAAACTGTTGTTGGCAAACAAAGAGTCGCTGGTGATGGCTGGTGCTTTGCTGATGGATGCGGCAGAGGCATCGGGAGCGGTGATTTTACCCATTGACTCCGAGCACAACGCGATATTCCAGTGTTTAGACAGTAATGATCGTGCTGTTCCCAGTTTAGACGGCGTGAATTCGATTATTTTGACGGCATCGGGCGGCCCATTTCGCTTGTGGGACGCTGATGCTATTTATAGCGCGACGCCGACCCAGGCGATAGCGCATCCGAATTGGAATATGGGCGCTAAGATTTCAGTTGATTCGGCCAGTTTGATGAACAAGGGGCTTGAACTCATTGAAGCTAGCTGGTTGTTTCGAATGCCGGCGTCCCGGATAGAAGTTGTGGTGCACCCACAGAGTATCGTTCATTCCATGGTGCGCTACGATGATGGTAGCGTGCTCGCTCAGCTGGGTAATCCGGATATGAGAACGCCAATCGCCTACGGTTTGGCCTGGCCTGAGCGTATCGATGCGGGTGTTAAACCTCTGGATTTTTTAAATATGGGTCCCTTGGAGTTCGAGGCCGCTGATACAGCACGCTTTCCCTGTTTGAGATTGGCAAGAGAGTCTGCGCAGGCAGGCGGTACATCGAGCGTTATTTGCAATGCCGCAAACGAAGTGGCGGTCGAGGCGTTTTTAAGCCAGCGCATTGAATTCGGTAATATTCCCATAGTTGTCGAAAATACCTTGGCCGGGCTCGCCAACCAGGAACCTGTGTCGATAGACGTGGTCTTAAAGCAGGACAGTTTGGCTAGGCAATGTGCCGCGGCTGAAGTTGAGCGTATAAGCAAGGGAGCTTGATCGTGTTCGACATTATTCAAACAGTTTTCATGCTTGCCCTTACCTTAGGTATCGTTGTGACGGTACACGAGTTTGGTCACTTTTGGGTCGCTAGGCGATGCGGTGTAAAAGTATTGAAATTCTCGGTTGGCTTTGGGCGTTCATTGTGGTCTCGGCAAGGAAAGGACGGCGTTGAATATGCGATAGGCGCGCTGCCGCTAGGCGGTTATGTCAAAATGCTAGATGAGCGCGAAGCACCCATAGATGCCGATTTAAAAGCGCAGGCTTTTAATAATAAACCGCCTGCGCAGCGCATCGCTATAGCGGCGGCGGGGCCGGTTTTTAATTTTATACTTGCCATCGTGATTTACTTTTCGCTCTTTTTGGTTGGGGAGCGCGGACTTGCTCCTGTGATTGGTCAGGTCGAGTCGGGCAGTATTGCTGAGATGGCAGGTCTGGAGTCAGGGCAGGAAATTGTTGCGATCGATGGACAGAAGACGTCGACTTGGCAGGCGGTAAATTTCGGTCTATTAGAAAGATTAGGTGACTCAGGGACTATAGAGTTTTCCGTGATTTATCCTCCGAGCGAGCAGGTCTATACCTCTGCCTCGGTTTTGGATAGGTGGTTAGCCGGTGCGGAGAATGTTGATCTTATCGGGGAATTAGGAATACAGCCTTATCGACCTGAAATTCCGGCCATCATTGGTGGCTTGGCGGATGACGGCGCTGCGGTCAAGGCCGGTCTGAAAGTCGGCGATGAACTTGTGTCGATTGACGGAAGCTCCATCTCCGATTGGATGGCTTTAGTGGCAGAAATACAGCAGTCAGCTGGTCAGGAACGTCGCTTAGGGATATTGCGAGAGGACTTGCCTTTAACGCTTGCGGTGCAAATCGAGGCAGCTGTGGTCGACGGTAACTCAATCGGGCGATTGGGTGTGTATCCGGCCCCAGTTGAGTTCCCTCCCAATATGATCCGGAACATAGAGCGCGGACCAGTCGAGTCGCTTTACGCCGCCATAGAACGTACGGGCTCACTTGTGGTATTTACACTGGATTCCATGAAGAAAATGCTGGAGGGCTTGATATCGCCAAAAAACTTGAGCGGTCCGATTACGATTGCTAAAGTGGCGACCGCGACGGCGGAGCGAGGCTGGGTGAGCTACCTTGAGTTTATTGCCTTGCTGAGCGTGAGTTTGGGTGTTTTGAATTTGTTACCTATTCCCGTGCTTGATGGGGGGCACATACTGTATTATACGGCCGAGTGGATGGCGGGGCGTCCAGTGCCCGAGCGAATTCAAATAATGGGGTACCAAATCGGTTTATTTTTGGTTACCTGCTTAATGGTATTTGCGTTGTATAATGATGTGGCTCGATTGGGCTGAGGGAAATTAATAATCTCGAAGCGTCTAACGTGAACGAGTGACAAAAATAAGGGTTACCTTGAAATTTTTATCTAAAGTACTCGCTGTTGTAGGGATGACTGTGTTGGCTCAATTTGCCAGTGCAGAGGCGTTTCAAGTTAGTGATATTCGTGTGGAAGGTCTGCAACGTATTTCTGCGGGCAGTGTTTTCGCGGCGCTGCCTGTGGCTGTGGGCGACACGGCGACACCGGCGGCACTGCGGCAAGCGAGTCGCAACTTGTTTAATACCGGTAATTTCGATGATATCCAGATCGGCCGTGATGGGTCGGTACTGGTAATTATTGTCGCTGAACGGCCGAGTATCAGTGAAATTAACATCGATGGTAACAAAGCGATCGAGACCGAGGCGCTGCTGGACGGTCTGCGTGGCTCGGGATTGGCTGTGGGTCAGGTGTTTCAGCGCTCTACTTTGGAAGGTATGCAGTTGGAACTGCAGCGGCAGTATGTGCAGCAAGGGCGCTACGATGCAGCGATCGAGACCGATGTCATTCCGGAACCGCGTAACCGAGTCTCTGTGAAAATTACCATCGACGAGGGAACGCCAGCTAGGATAAGGCACATCAATATCGTTGGTAACACTTTGTTTGATGAAGATGAGTTAACCAAAGACTTCGAGCTTAAGACTGGCGGGTGGCTGTCGTTTTTCACCAGTGATGATAAGTATTCCAAAGAGAAATTGACGGGCGACTTAGAAAAGCTAACCTCTTACTATCAGGACCGCGGCTACTTGCAGTTCGCGATCGACTCAACTCAAGTTGCGGTATCTCCCGATAAGAGTGCGGTCTATATTACAGCGAACATTACTGAGGGTGACAAGTTTACTGTGGCATCTGTCGACCTGTCGGGTGATTTGGTAGTCGACAAACTCTTGCTCATGCCTTTTGTTCTGTTAAAAGAGGAACAAACCTACAATCAAGCCGCGGTTACGGCGACAGAAGAATATTTGACGCAGCGGCTTGGCAACGAAGGCTACAACTTCGCCAAGGTAACGGGACTACCCGAGATCAACGAAGAAGATAATACCGTAGACATGAAATTCTTCATCGATCCCGGTAAACGCACCTACGTGCGGCGCATTACGTTTGCGGGTAACGAGCTGACTTCTGATGAAGTTTTGCGGCGCGAAATGCGTCAAATGGAGAGTGCGCCGGCGTCTCAAGCTATGATCGATCAATCGCGTGTGCGGCTAGAGCGATTGGGCTATTTCAGTAAAGCTGAGGTCGAAACACTTCCTGTGCCAGGTACAGACGATTTAATCGACGTTGCTTTTACGGTAGAAGAGCAATCTTCGGGCTCTATATCGGGTAGTGTAGGGTACGCTCAGGACGCGGGTTTGATTCTTGGCTTGAATCTAGAACAGGCGAACTTTTTAGGTAGTGGAAAGAGCATTGGGCTAGGGATTAACAGCTCGCAGTATCAAGACCTCTACAATATTTCTTACACGAACCCCTATTTTACGGAAGACGGAGTAAGCCGCGGTTTCAGCCTATTCTACCGCGCGACTGATTTGTCCGAAATTAACGTCGCGAGTTATACCACGGATACTATCGGTGGCGCGATCTCGTTCGGTTATCCGATTAAGGAAACGCAGCGGATAGGGCTGAATTTTGGCGTTAACTCCACGACTATCACTGCAGGGCGCTACGCGGTGCAGGAAATTAAGGCGAGTCCGCGTCTGGAAGTCGGTGTCGACGGTTGGTATGAACAAGCGGTGCGGGATGATGCGGGAGCCTACACAGCAGTAGAGGTTTTTAATCCGATTGCTACCCTGCCTCAATCGGCCCTTACTAATGCTGACGTCACCGGGTTTTTGGATGAAAACGGCGATGATTTCTTTAACTACACCATTACCGCGTCTTGGTTACAGTCGACTTTAAACCGAGGCAGGCTGGCTACGCGAGGTGCGTCACAGTCGGTGTCTTTGGAAGTTTCTTTGCCAGGTTCGGACCTTGAGTTTTACAAGTTGAATTATCGTGGCGAGCTATTCCTGCCCCTGTCGGAGCTGTTTACGTTGCGCCTCAGAACAGAGATAGGATACGGGGACGGATTTGGCAGTACCACAGAACTGCCATTTTTTGAGCACTTCTACGCGGGTGGTTTTGGCTCGGTGCGTGGGTTTGAAAATAATACGCTCGGCCCTCGAAGTACGCCACCAGCTACTTATACGATCTCTCGCCCGGTTACTGGTATAGACGCGGACGGCGTTCCAACAGAAGTAGGCGGGCCAGATGGTACCCAGTTTGGGTATATACTTGATCCGTCAACGGGTAAACTGGCCTACACGTCAATTCAAGATAATGACCCTGATCCTTTCGGTGGCAACGTGCTTTTCGAGGGCAGCGTAGAGCTTTTGTTCCCTATGCCCTTTATTGAAGATCGTAGTAAGTTACGCTCGGCTTTCTTCATTGATGCAGGTAACGTATTCAATACTAATTGTTCGGCTATTCAGTTGAATTGTTTCGATATTGATGCCGGTGAGCTCCGCTATTCTGTAGGTGTTGGAGTAAGCTGGATTACAGGATTTGGACCGATGACGTTCAGTTTGGCAAAGCCCATGAACGCAGGACCAGACGACCGCGAAGAAGCATTTCAGTTTACTTTGGGTCGTGGATTTTAATTTTAATTGCTAGGAGAAAATTGTGTTAAAAATAACGAAAGGATTGGTATTCGTTGCGGCTTTATTGGCGTCTTTTCACGCCGCTGCGCAAGGTCGTATTGCGGTTGTTAATATTGAGACTGCAATTCTAAGCACAGACTCTGCTCAGTCTGCGCTCAAGGCCTTAGCTGATAAACCCGATTTTAAAGAGCGTAAAGAAAAATTTGACGATCTTTTAGTGAAGTACGAGAAGGATGCAGAGGCGTTTCAAAAAGATTCAGCGGTACTGACCGACGAGCAAAAAGCGACAAAGATTAAGTCTCTGAAAGACCAGGAAGATGAAATCAAGTTACATCAGACCAAACTGCAAGAAGCACAGCAAATGGAAGCGCAAATGATTCTGCGTAACATGAGTCAGGCTACACAAGAAGTGTTGCGTGATTTAATTACTACAGAAAGCATTGGGCTACTTTTACCAGCTAATGCTGTGATGCATGCCGATAACAGCTACAACATTACGGCGAAACTGACTGACAAGCTAAACCAGAAGTTAGCAGAAGTGTCGGCTAAATAAGCACTGTAAGCTATTGTGTTAGCGAGCCTGTTAGCGAGGGATTTACAGCTTGAGTTGATCGGAGATGACCTTGATGTTTCGGCCATCGCCCCAATTCAGACTGCGAGCTCAACAGAGCTCGCTTTCGTTTCTCAGCCACGATTTTTAAGTCAGTTGGCGTCAACCGATGCTGGAGTCGTTATTGTCAAGCCCGAGTGGCAGGACAAGGTACCGAAGGGCTGCGCAGCAATTTTGGCGTCTGACCCTTATCTAGCATTTGCTCGTGCGACCCACTATTTTGCAGCTGCGAGTCATGTGTTGGTGGGAACGCACCCCAGTGCGCAGGTGCACCCCGAGGCTCGAGTCGATGCGAGTGCATCTATTGGCCCCAATGTGGTAATTGGCAAAGGTACCGAGATTGGGGCAAATGTGGTGGTTGGTGCGAACGTGAGTATCGGTGGTCACTGCAGGATAGCGCCGAGTAGCCGCCTTGAGGCCGGCGTAGTGCTATACTCAGACGTACACATCGGACAAGGCTGTCGTATACACAGCAACGCGGTCATTGGCAGCGATGGATTCGGGTTCGCACCAAGCCCTGAGGGCTGGGTAAAAATCGAGCAGCTAGGAGGCGTACGTATTGGTAATGACTGCGACATTGGTGCCAATACTGTGATTGACAGAGGCGCGTTGCAGCATACTGTTTTGGGCAACAACGTGATTATCGATAATCTCGTCCAGATCGCCCACAACTGTGTTATCGGCGATCACACCGCAATCGCTGCCTGCGTGGGGTTGGCGGGTAGTACGGTCATTGGTCGCCATTGCACTTTGGCCGGTGGCGTAGGGGTGGTTGGCCATTTGAAGATCTGCGACAACGTTCATGTGACGGCGATGAGTATGGTGACCAAGTCGATTGATGAGCCGGGCTCTTATTCGTCTGGTACCACGATGATGCCATCTGCTCAGTGGCGTAAAAGTGCGGTTAGAATGGGCCAGTTGGAAGACTTGAACAAGCGAGTTCAGCAACTGGAAAGATTATTGAACATGGTAACTCGAGATCAATAGCAATGTTGGATATTCATGAAATCCGAAAATATTTACCTCACCGGTACCCGTTTTTGCTCGTTGACCGAGTCGTTAATCTGATACCTGGCGAGTCGATTACAGCCTACAAGAACCTAACTATTAACGAAGAGTTTTTCCAAGGTCACTTCCCGCAAGAACCTGTCTTTCCTGGTGTTTTGTTGGTGGAAGCCATGGCGCAGGCGGCGGGCGTACTCGGTTTTGTTACGATGAACAAAACGCCAGAGGACGGCTCAATTTATTATTTTGTCGGCGCCGATAACTTACGCTTTAAACGTCCGTGTGTGCCGGGTGATCGGGTGATGTTGCATGCCAAAATCGTGTCAGAAAAGCGTGGTATCTGGAAGTTCGAGGTTTCGGCCGATGTCGAGGGCCAGAAAGCCGCTTCGGCCACGATTTTGTGTGCAGATCGGTAGATGAACATTCATCCGGCCGCCATTGTAGACCCCAAAGCGCAGCTTGCCGAAGGCGTTGAAGTAGGTCCATGGACCTATATTGGGCCCGATGTGGTGATCGGGAAAGATACGATTATTGAACCGCACGTGATCATTCGTGGTCCGACCGTCATAGGCCAAAGAAACCATATCTATCAGTTTTCTAGTATCGGTGAACGTACCCCCGATCTGAAATACAAAGATGAACCAACGCGGCTAATTATTGGCGATGATAATGTTATACGCGAGAACGTGACGATTCATCGCGGTACGGTGCAAGATCGTGGTGAAACGGTTATTGGGAATAACAATTTGTTAATGGCCTATGTGCATATCGGGCACGACAGTGTTATTAAAAATCATACAATTCTGGTGAATAACACGGCGCTCGCGGGACATGTTCATGTGGGTGACTGGGCAATACTAAGTGGTTACACCTTGGTGCACCAGTTTTGCAAAATAGGTTCCCATGCATTTAGTGGTATGGGAACTGCTATAGGTAAGGACGTTCCTGCCTATGTGACGGTCACTGGCGCTCCGGCCGAAGCCAAAGCCATTAATACCGAGGGTTTGCGTCGACGTGGCTTTAGTGTAGAGGCCATCAGTCAACTCCGGCGCGCGTTTAAAATCGTGTACCGACAGGGTCTAACTTTAGATATCGCACTACAGCGCCTAAGCGGTATGCTTATCGAGACACCTGAGGTGGCCATGTTAATTGAAAGTATCGAAGCTTCCGAACGAGGCATTGTTCGCTAATCATGTCATCTGTACGTATCGCGATGGTTGCGGGCGAGACCTCTGGCGATATTCTTGGTGCGCAGGTCATCGGCGCCCTAAAAAAGCGGGTCCCAAACATCGAGTTCGAGGGCATTGGTGGCCCTCGAATGGTCGCCGCTGGGTTTTCGTCTTGGTTCGACATGGAACGCTTAGCGGTGATGGGCTTAGTCGAACCTCTGAAGCGCTTGCCTGAATTGCTTAGTATGCGTCAACAGCTTAAGAAGCACTGGTTGAAGCACCCGCCAGATTTGTTTTTGGGTATCGATGCGCCTGATTTTAATTTGAATATAGAAACCGCGCTAAAAGCGCAGCGTATACCGACCGCGCATCTGGTATGTCCAACAGTGTGGGCTTGGCGAGAGGGTAGAATTAAGACCATTGGCAAAGCCTGCGATGATGTGTTGTGTTTATTTCCTTTTGAACCCCCATCGTTTGAGGGGAGCAATGTTCGCGCGCACTTTGTTGGGCATCCAATGGTCGAGGCTTTGGATGACTTGCCATCTGAGGTCGATATTCGCGTGGCATTTAATCTGACCGATCGGCCAGTTTTTGCCTTGCTTCCGGGTTCTCGTAGAAGTGAGATCCAGTCATTGTTGCCGGTTTATCTAGCGGCCTTAGAGCTGTGTGATTTGCCACACGAAATTGTTATTCCCGCCAGTAATGATGCGAACTTCGAGCTTATACAATCGATACTGGCGACGTTCACGATTAAGGCGCGCGTGGTAAACGGCGGATCGAGAGAATTGTTAAAAATAGCAGAGCAAGCGATTGTTACCTCGGGAACGGCAACACTTGAGGCCGCCTTGCTAGAGTGCCCAATGGTAATCGCCTACCGAATGTCACCTTTAAGCTGGTTCTTTATCAAGCGCCTCGTTCGGACCCCGTTCGCAGGCTTGCCCAATATTATGCTCGATCGAGCTGTGGTTCCCGAATTGATTCAAGAAAACTTAACGCCGCGCGCTTTGGCTGATGAAGTGCAGACGCTGTTGGATGGAGGCGCCTTAGACCAAAAAGCCGCCTTCAAAGAGATATTGAGCGCCTTGGATACACGCTTTGGTGACCATTGTGCGAGTATCCTTGTGAACACCTTGGGGCGCTAGCATGCCGCTTTCGTACGAGATAGGTTTAGTGGCGGGCGTCGACGAAGTAGGTCGTGGTCCACTGGTGGGCAATGTGGTTACAGCAGCCGTGATTTTGGACCCAGCCTACATCATCGAGGGGTTGAAAGACTCAAAAAAGTGCTCTGAAAAACAGCTTATTGTTTTAAACAGAGACATCCAAGCAAGAGCCTTATGTTTTGCGTTTGGGCATGCTACACCAGCTGAGATCGATGATTTAAATATTTTGCATGCAACCATGCTAGCAATGAGCCGTGCGGTCAGTGCCTTGCCTCTCTCGCCAGAGCATGTGCTGGTTGATGGCAACAGAATACCGCCCCAGCTAACTATGCCCGCAGCGGCATGTGTTAAGGGCGATGGCACGCACGCGTGTATTGCGGCTGCAAGTATACTGGCTAAAGTAGCTCGAGATGCTGAAATGGTAGCGCTCGATCGTCGTCATCCCGAGTATGGATTTGCACGTCATAAGGGCTACCCCACACTTGAACATCGGCAAGCTCTGATTGATCATGGGGTGTTGCTGGAGCATCGCAAAAGTTTTGGCCCCGTGAAAAGCTGTTTATCGGTATAAGAGAATTTGATGACTGACTTCGTTCATTTACGTTTGCACACTGAATATTCCCTGATCGATGGGATCGTTCGTATCAAACCATTGATGAACAAGGTCGCTGAGCTGAGCATGTCGGCAGTGGCTGTGACCGATTTTTGCAACTTTTTCGGGTTGGTGAAAGCCTACAAAGCGGCTTTGGGGGCAGGTATAAAGCCCATTTTCGGTGCAGACTTTTTAGTGGCTGGTTTAGCTGAAACCGATCGTGCACTGCCGCTTACCCTACTAGTGACTAACCTAGAAGGTTACGCCAATTTGACGCGCCTAATTTCTAAAGCCTACCAAGAAGGCCAGCGGCTGGGTGTTCCTTATATCGAATATGAATGGTTGGCTGAATTTCACGAGGGCTTAATTGCGCTTTCTGGTGGTCGGGATGGCCAGCTAGGTCAATTACTATTAGCCAACAAACAGGATCTTGCTTTCGAGCATGCAACTCAATGGATGGCTTTATTTCCGGGGAGGTTCTACCTGGAAGTGCAGCGTACGGGGCGTGATAACGAAGAGCCTTATATTCACCAAGCCGTTAAGCTGGCCTCGGCTTTGCAGTGCCCAATTGTTGCTACTAACGATGTTCGGTTTTTGCAGGCTGACGAATTCGAGGCCCACGAGGCGCGTGTGTGTATCGGTGAGGGACGAACACTGGACGACCCTCGGCGGCCCCGGAATTATACCGATCAGCAATATCTTCGTAGCTCAGAAGAAATGGCCGAGCTGTTTCAAGATTTACCCGAAGCCCTGGCAAACACGGTAGAAATTGCCAAGCGGTGTAATCTGATTCTGAATTTGGGTACGCCATACTTGCCCGAATACCCAGTGCCATCGGCTATGACAATGGATCAGTATTTTCGTCAGCTATCACACGAAGGCTTGGCGCAGCGTATTGGAACTCTGGGCGAACGCATACCTGACCCGCGTTTTACGCACCAAGATTACATCGACCGCTTAAATATTGAGTTAGACATCATTATCCAAATGGGTTTTCCCGGCTACTTTTTGATTGTGATGGACTTTATTCGATGGGCTAAAGAGCACGATATCCCCGTGGGACCAGGTCGGGGTTCGGGTGCAGGGTCGCTAGTAGCTTATGTATTGCTGATTACTGACTTAGACCCATTGCAGTATGACTTGCTGTTCGAACGCTTTTTGAACCCTGAACGGGTGTCGATGCCCGACTTCGACGTTGACTTTTGTATGGACCGTCGCGACGAGGTTATCGATTACGTGGCAACCCATTATGGTCGTGATGCGGTATCACAGATTATTACCTTCGGGACGATGGCAGCCAAGGCGGTGGTCAGAGACGTCGCGCGAGTACAAGGCAAGTCTTATGGCTTGGCCGACAAGTTATCGAAGCTGATTCCATTTGAGGTGGGGATGACGCTTGCAAAGGCGGTAGACCAGGAAGAGGCTTTGCGAGATTTTTTAAGAGACGACTCACAAGCACAAGAAATTTGGGATATGGCCTGTCAGCTTGAGGGTATTACCCGTAACGTTGGGAAGCATGCGGGCGGTGTGGTTATCGCGCCATCAAAATTGGTGGATTTCTCGCCTCTTTACTGTGATGAGACCGGCAGTGGCTTGGTCACTCAGTACGATAAAAACGACGTGGAAGATGCGGGGCTGGTCAAGTTCGATTTCTTGGGTCTAAGAACCCTCACGATTATCGCCTGGGCACTTAAAATGATTAACCCTCGCCGCGAAGCTCAGGGTGAAGAAACGCTCGATATCAATCACATTGCCCTAGACGATGCTGCGGTATTCCAGTTGTTGCAGCAGGCCGATACAACGGCTGTTTTTCAGCTGGAATCTAGGGGCATGAAAGATCTTATTAAGCGCCTTAGGCCAGATAATTTCGAGGACATCATCGCCTTAGTCGCTTTGTTTCGACCGGGTCCACTGCAGTCGGGCATGGTTGATAACTTCATTAACCGAAAACACGGCCGCGAAGCTATTGCCTACCCCGATGCGCATTACCAGCACGAGTCGCTAAAACCAATTTTAGATCCCACCTATGGCATTATCCTGTATCAGGAACAGGTTATGCAGATTGCTCAGGAGCTGGCAGGTTACACTCTGGGTGGCGCCGATATGTTGCGTCGCGCTATGGGCAAAAAGAAGCCGGAAGAAATGGCTAAACAGCGTGAAGTGTTTCAGTCAGGTGCAGCAGAGCGAGGGGTAGATCCCGAACTTGCTATCCGGATTTTCGATTTGGTAGAGAAGTTTGCGGGCTATGGATTCAACAAGTCGCACTCTGCTGCCTATGCGTTGGTGTCGTATCAAACGGCTTGGTTAAAAGTGCACTATCCGGCCGAATTTATGGCGGCTGTTATGAGCTCGGAACTTCAAAATACCGACAAGATTGTTATTTTTATCGAAGAATGCCGAGCCATGGGCCTGCCTTTAAAATTACCTGATGTAAACGAAGGGCGTTATGCATTTACGGTAAACGATATGGATGAAATCGTTTACGGTTTAGGTGCGATTAAAGGTTTGGGTGAAGGTCCGGTAGAGGCCATTTTACGCGAGAGAGATGCTAACGGACTATTTAGTGATCTATTTGATTTTTGTGCGCGAACCGATCGTCGTCTTTTGAATAAACGCGCCCTAGAGGCTTTGATACGCGCTGGCGCTTTTGATTCTATGTTGGAACCTCGTTGGGTACTCATGGCCGCTGTTGACGATGCAGTTAAAGCGGCAGAACAAAAAGCCAGTAATACGGCGTCGGGTATCGATGACCTTTTCGGTGAAGTTATTCCCTCTGAGCCTAGTTCGGATGGTAATGTCTATGCCGGTTTTAGATCAGCACGTCCTTGGACTGGACGTGAGCGCCTTAGCGGTGAGAAGGACACTTTAGGCTTGTATGTCACCGGTCACCCTATTGATGACTACGAGCGTGAGATTCGCCAATTCGTGCCAACTAAGATCGCTAATCTGCGGGCTGACGGCAAAAGTAGCCAGCGTATTGTGGGTCTGATCGTCGCGGTTCGAACAATGAAGACTAAGCGCGGTGATACAATGGCGATTGTGACTTTAGATGATCGGTCGGCGCGCATCGAGGCTACGGTCTATGCTGAGGCCTTTCAAGTTTCTCGAGAGGCACTGACAAAAGACGCCCTTATTGTAATGGAAGGTGGTGTGGCACACGATGACTACTCCGGGGGGCTATCTATGCGTGCCAATCGTATTTTGTCACTAGATGAAGCCCGGGGTGCTTATGCTAGCGAGCTGCGTATCACCCTGAATGGTAAGTCCACCGTGACCTTAGTCGAGCAGCTGGCGCAGGTGCTGAGTCCCTCAATCGGAGGCTCGTGTCCTGTTGTGATCGATTATCAGCGGCACGATGCTGGCGGTTTGATCATCTTAGGAGATGCCTATCGTATACATCCTAGTGATGAGCTTATATCGGCATTGACTCAGTTACAGGGCGCCGTCGAAGTTAAACTGCTGTATCAGTAAAGTGAAATCGACAACGCGTTATTCAGTGCTGATAGGGGAGCCGATTAGTCTTGTTCGTACATTATGGCAGTAATTTAGGCTCGGGTACGATACTTTGCCATGGGTGAGCTTGCTTCGAGGCTAACTCAATAAAATCGCTGTCACTTAAGGGTCTAGAGAAATAGTAACCCTGAACGCGCTCACAGCCCATCGCCGCGAGTTGCTCGAGTTCAGCAAGGCTTTCTACGCCTTCGGCAACTAAGCCCATATTCAATGCCTGCCCCATTTGCACGATGGCATTCACGATTTGATAGTTTGGATTCGATTCGTTGATATTGGTAATGAATGATTGGTCGACCTTAATCCAATCGACCGTCAGTTTTTGCAGGTAGGCCAGACTCGAATAACCGGTACCAAAGTCATCAATTGCAACGCGAACTCCGTGTTGTGATAGCTCACGAATGGTTTGCTGAGTTTTTTCAATATTGTCTAAGAAAATCGATTCCGTGATTTCAATTATCAAGCGGTGAGTGTCTGCCCCATGTGCTCTTGCATAATTGGTCAAAATGGCGGCAATGTCTTGGTAGCGGAATTGCACGCCCGACAAATTTACTGCGACGGTTTGTTTGAGTCCTTGATCTTGCAGGCGCGCTAGCAGCCCAAAAGCCTGGTCAAAAATTATTTCGCTAAGCTTCAGAATTAGCCCCGAGTCTTCAGCCACGCTTATAATATCGGGAATGGCCACGCCTGGTCCCGCTGGCCACCGCAGCAATGCTTCTGCACTGACAACGTCGCCGGAGCCTAGAGCAACAATTGGTTGATACATGAGTTTGAACTCGTCATTCTCTAGGCCTTGTGCCACAAGATCCCTAAGCTGAGCCCTTTGAATGCGCGTCTCATCCATTCCCGCATGAAACAACTGGTAGCGGCTACCGGTTATTTTGTCGCGTTTTGCGCGATACATAGCGGTATCGGCGGCGCGAAGCAAATCTTCCATCGAGATGCCATGCTCAGGATATCTCGCCATGCCCAAGCTGAATTGCACCCCGCGATCACCGCTATCGGTATAAACGAGCTGTCGCGATTCGTTGATTAGCTGATCGGAGAGGGTATAAAAGTCGTCATCGGAAAGCGCAGGACTAATTAGCATGGCAAACTCATCACCGCCTAATCGAGCGACTAAACTGTCATCTCCTGAGATATGTGACTGCAGCAACTTGGCAAACTCGGTCAACAAACGATCGCCTGCGACATGCCCACGTGCATCGTTTATCTGTTTAAAATCGTTGATATCAAGAATCGCAACCTAGAAAGGCTTGGGGCGCTTATTTTTCACGCCAAGCTTTTCTTCAAACCGTTGATTAAACAAAGAGCGATTGGGCAGTTGGGTTAGGGCATCGAGGTGTGCCATACGCCAAATTTGGTGTTCTTGCTCGATGCGATCATTCATGTCTAATAACGAGCCGACAATATGTTGGTTTCCTGACTTGCCGCTCGTCAGGAGCTGACCATTCAGTAGAAACCAGCGCTAACCTCCATCCTTCTGTCGCAGCCGGCAATGCATTTCAAGCGGCTTGTCTTTGCTAATGTGTCTTGCGATGGCGCGCTCAAAAGCATCCAGTTCTTCCGTGTGTATCAGACTTTTTAAATCGGCAAGCGTTGACATAGGCTTGTTCACAAAATCCAGCGCTAAGGTGTCCCGACTTTGCCCGATAAACTCCAGGTCCTGCGAGCTCAGGTTCCAATCCCAAACAATAGCGTTGGCGGAATGCAATACGACGTCTAAGCGGTCTAGCGAGAGTTGTAGCTGCGTCGCCGAGGCGGAAATTTCTGTGTTGGCTTGTTTCAGGGCGGTAACATCCTGGCCGAAGAAAATCACTCCTCGTTGTGTTGATGATGTTCCTGTCATTGGCGCCACACTGAAAATTGTTGCCAAAGGTGTAAATCGCCTTAGAGCTATATTGAGCTCGATTCCCCTCGATTTTCTGCCTGACTGAGCTGCCTCAAACGCATATCGGATTTGGGTAGTGTCAGAAATCGGACTTAGTGCATCTAAAAAATTCTGACCAAAGGCCGTGTCAGCATTAAGCCCCGTGGCGGCTTCAATGGTTTTATTCCACAGTGTAATACTCCCGTCCTTGGACACCGCAAAAATAGGCGCATTTAGCGTATCAATTAATTTAATGGCTTCGTCGATACTGTTTTCAAGTGCTGACCGAGTCGCCAATTCTTGTGTTCTTGCGGTTTCGAATTGTTGGTGCAGTACCTGATTTTCTTGCCAAATTAGGCTGCTTACTAGATTGAGGGTCTCTTCCAACTCATAAGCTAAGGGCGATATGGACTTTGTTGTCGGCTTTCCTGTGGTGCAAAGAGCCTGAATTCGGTGGTTTAGTCGATTACGGTGCCTTAGAACTAAACGTCGAATCCACCACCACGCCATTAGAATTGAAATAGACGTAACAGTGGCGGCGACAATAAGACCTTGTTGAGCCCTGAGTTCTTGACTTTGAAGTTGTTGGTTAATATACGCATCTTTACCCGCTAAGCTCTGCAGCAGCGCATCGAGTTCACTATTAACACCCGTCACCAGTGACCCGAACTGATTGCTCGAGCGCGCGTCTTTGGTATCCATCATTAACAGGCGGCTAAATGAGTCTTGAACTTGCACCGCTTCGGGTATATAGCAGAAGTCTGGGGTATTGACGAGTAGCTGCATTCTAGCTTGTAAAGCAGTGAGGTGGTCTTGATAAGCGTCCGTCGAATCTGGTAGTGCTGCCAGCTCAAGTTGAGGCTTGAAGCTTTGAATGACAAGTTCTTGATATTGAAGTTCGTTACTTGTTAAGGAGCTAAACGTGTGATCGTAGTACAATTTGGAGAGTATAGCGGCGCTGAGTGCTATGCCAAAGCAAGCAAACAAAACGGGTCTGATAATAGCACGACTTAAGGTCATTGTTTGGTTGCGATTCGATGGATAGTGACTGATTAGCAAAGTGTAAAGCGTAATACGACATAAAGCTAATTAGCGGTCTGCTTAAGTCATTAAATACGGGTGACAAGCCCGATAATAGTGGGCAGACTGTAGTCAAAATACGACTAAGGGTTCGCAATGGAATTTACTGATGTAGTGACTAACCGTAGATCGATACGCGCCTACGAATCGACACCTGTACCCACTGAAATTATCGAGCGTGTGTTTAGTCTCGGTCTTAAGGCGCCCAGCAACTGCAATACGCAGCCATGGTACGTGCATATTGTGTCGGGTGCTAAGATTGAGTCTTTGCGGAATTCACTTCCCGAGAAATTCATGTCGGGGCAACTGCATCTGGATTATCCCTACGAGGGTGTTTACCAAGATGAGTTTAAAGTTCGGCAATATGCAGCGGCTCAAGCGCTCTACAATTCCTTGAGCATCGCGCGAGAAGATAAAGTAAAACGTCACGAAGCCTTTATGCGTAACTTTACGTTTTTTGATGCGCCCCATGTGGCCTTTTTTTATTTACCAGCAGAATTTGGTTTGCGTGAGGCTTGCGATCTGGGTATGTTCGCCCAGACTGTGATGCTGGGTTTGGTCAACGAGGGCTTGGGTAGTTGCCCGCAAACGGCGTTGGGCTTTCATGCAGGAACCATTAAGGAAACCCTCGATATTCCCGATGACCGTAAGCTGATGTTCGGACTGTCGTTTGGTTATCCTAAGATGAACGAACCTGTTAACGAATGTGTTACCGATAGAGCGAATTTTAGCGATCTGGTGATATTTCACGAGCGCTAACGCATTAAGGTGTCACGAAGAGATACGCAGTACTTTGGGTTGATTGCAGTTTGCTAAGGCTCGTGGCGCAGCGGACATAAAGGCCCTCGCCGTTCGCGTTTAAAATTTTCAGCTGGCAACTACTTGTGCGGCCCAAACGCTGTAGTGCGGTTCCAAGAGCGCGTTCTTTCTTGATCTTGAACAGCAAGAAGTTGACTGAAGCTCTTCTGAACAAGGTCTTCAAGCACTTAGTCTGTTGCTCGCAAAAACCTATCGCTTGCAACCACGATATTTTTGTCTTAGTCGCACACGAGCGTCATGGACGGAATTTTTCTAAACAGATCGTAGCGGTCTTGTTCTAGTAAATTTAGTCGAGATTGCAGTGTGTCGGCGGTCTGCGACAGCGCTTGCATTTGTTGAACGAAATGCTCTCGATTACCCTCTGGTGTGGTAGAGCGACTATCGTTAGGTCATATACCTTAGGTTCCAAATCAAGCCGCTGTAACCTAAAGAAAGCTCCTGTCTATTGATCAGCCTCGACAAAATCCACCACTTCTAAGTTGAATCCGGACAGGGCGTTGTAATGTATCGGAGCGGACATTGCGCGCATTTGGGTCACGCCCAAATACTTCAATATTTGTCCGCCAGTGCCAATTAGCCGGTAATTTTGGCGTCCACTTTCGTCATAGGATGTTGCTGGTCTGGCGTCTGGGTACAAAATAATATCTTCGATGACGCGCTCCGGCGAGGCCTGTTCGTCAAGCAGAACCAAGACTCCTGAGCCCTCATCGGCAATTCGTTGCAAACATTTGCGATACGACCAGCCTTTAGCGTGATCGGGTAGCTGTGTACCGATTAGATCGCGCAGAGTATTAATGGCTTGCACGCGAACAAGAGTAGGTTCCTGAGTAACCGCTCCTTTGCGTAAGGCGTAGTGCAGTGCATTGTCGATTGTGTCTTTAAAGACGAAAAGTGTGAAGGCACCGAATTCAGTTTGGATGTCACGCTGCGCCGATAATTCTATCGAATGCTCGTGCAGGGCACGGTATTCAATTAAATCTGCGATGGTGCCCATTTTTAGACCCCATTTCTCTGCGTAGTCTTCGAGCTGAGGGCGACGCGCCATGGTGCCGTCTTCGTTCATGATTTCAACGATGACCGCAGCGGGTTCAAATCCCGCCATTCTAGCGAGATCAACACCGGCCTCGGTATGACCAGCTCGCCTTAAAACACCACCTGGTTTGGCTATTAGCGGAAAGATGTGGCCAGGTTGTACCAGGTCAGAGGCTTTTACATCGTGTGAGCTCGCGACCTTGATGGTGTGTGCGCGCTGCACCGCTGAGATTCCGGGGCCGAGTCGCTCGGCGGCGTCTATTGACACCGTAAAGTTTGTCTCATGTTGCGACCGATTGTTTTTTACCATCAGGGGAATATTCAAGCGAGCGGCGCGCTCGGCTGTCATGGGCATACAGATTAAACCGCAGGCTTCAGACGCGAAAAAATTAATAATTTCTGGCGTTACGGCGTCTGCCGCGATAATCAAATCACCTTCGTTCTCGCGGTCCTCGTCATCCATTAGGATGACCATTTTACCTTGGCGAATGTCTTCGATGATTTCCGCTATGCTGCTAGTAGGCACGTTAGTCTCCGTTTACGCGATCATCTCGATTGCAAATGCAGTCGCTTCGCCACCACCAATACATAGGGCGGCGACACCGCGGTGCTTTCCTTGGTTTTTAAGTGCGTGCATCAGTGTCACGATAATACGCGATCCAGTAGAGCCGATGGGGTGTCCTTGAGCGCAAGCACCGCCATGCACATTCACTTTGTCGTGGGGCAATTCCATTTCACGCATTGCCAGCATGGTGACCATGGCGAAGGCCTCATTAATTTCAAACAAGTCTACCTCTGCTGGGCGCCAATTGATCTTAGTGAATAATTTGCTGAGCGCGCCGATCGGAGCAAGGGTAAATTCTGAGGGGTGCTGCGAATGTCGAGCGTGTCCGACGACGCGAGCCAAGGGTTTTAATCCAAGTTCTTTGGCCTTTGATTCGGTCATCAGCAGTAATGCAGATGCACCGTCTGAAATTGAACTAGAGTTTGCAGCAGTGATGGTGCCATCTTTGACAAACGCAGGGCGTAGGCTTGGAATTTTATCGACTTTGGCTTTGTGCGGCTGTTCGTCGTCACTAACGACCACATCACCAGAGCGGGTCGATACGGTTACAGGCGCCATTTCGTCCGCAAGGGAACCATTGTCGATTGCGCATTTTGCGCGTGTCAGCGACTCGATCGCAAATGAGTCCATTTCCTCTCGGGTAATGTTATAGGCATCGGCTGTTGCTTGGGCAAAGGTGCCCATAGCTCGCCCTTCGTAGGCATCTTCTAAACCATCGAGAAACATGTGGTCGAAGATTTGCTTGTGGCCCATGCGCAGCCCTGAACGAGCGCCTGGCATGACATAGGGTGCATTAGTCATACTTTCCATGCCGCCGGCCATGGCGATGGTGTTAGTACCTGAGGCGATCGAATCAACCGCAAAAATTGTGGCTTGCATGCCTGAACCGCACAGCTTGTTCAACGTCACTGCACCGGCTGAATCAGGGATACCAGCGCCACGCGCTGCCTGCCGGGCTGGACCTTGCTTTAAACCAGCGGGTAAAACACAGCCAATGAAAATTTCTTCGACTAGGCTTGGGTCAATGCCGGTACGGTCTAGAACTTTGCGAATCGCTGTGCTTGCAAGCTCTGGAGCTGTAACATCTGATAAGGCGCCACTTAAGCCGCCCATAGGGGTCCGTGCGCCGTCAACAATGACAATGTTTTCTTGAGCCATAATAAATGCCTGTCCGGAAGTCGTAGTAAGAGGCGGTCATTTAGCCACAGACCGACAGGTGACTCAATGTTATCGCCAAATTTTACAGTGTATGCGTGAATAATTTTCCTCGTGATGCCTGGCGGTAGCGTGAGGGCGTGAGATGGCACATACCTTTGAACCAGCGACTAAACTGTGCAGGGTCGCTAAACCCTAACCGCCACGACAAGTCACCGAGCGGGGCGTTGGAGTTTTTTAATAGACTTTTCGCCTCCTCCAAGCGTCGCCTTTTGTGATAATCAGCGGGAGTGGTGCCAGTTGCCATTTTGAACCGGCGGTTTAAGTTGCGAACGCTAATTTCCATATCAGTGGCCAGTTTGGTTATGGTGATATCTTCGCAAGATCGGGCGTCCAGCCAAATTTGCGCTTCTAGGATTAATTCATCGTGATGCGCAGTCCCACTCTGATCTTGGTAGGCTGCTGCTTCAAATTTTCGACGAATTTCGGGGGAAAATTGTTGTTCAACCGCTTGAGCCACCGTAATTCCCATTTTTTTCTCGATTAGGTGCACCATCAGGTCAGCAATGGAGTTAACACTGCCAACGCAGTATAAATTGTGGCTTTGTGTAATGAGATGGCGGCGTTTTAAGTGTACTTCGGGGTAGTGATTCTGAAATAAATCCAAATAGGCCCAGTGAGTCGTTGCCGGTTTGGCATTTAATAAGCCCATGTCAGCGAGTATAAAACTGGCCGTGCCAACACTGCAGACGAGTGATTGATCAGCCAGAGCGCTTTTTATTAACGGCGCCAGGGCTTGGCTGAATTGCTTTAATTTAAGCGGATTGCGCCACTGCGCAGGTAAAATCCAGACGTCAGCTTTTGGCGCTGTGTTAACGCAATAGTCAGGGGTGATGGTAATGCCACTATTCAGCGTAATGGGCTGAGTATCTAGACCCACGGTGTGGGTCTGGACCTGGATTTTCGAAGAGCGGGTTAGGCCTTGTTGCACTTGCCCGGCTGCCATCCAGATTTCAAGCGGCAAGGTAAGGCTTGACGCGAGGCTTTGAGCTGTTACGAGCGCTGATACTGTAATCATGATGGGTTTTTTGATAAATTTTTGGCTAATTTTGCATAATTTTATGTGGATAACAAGTCGTAGAATGCGTCATCTATCTGGTAAAGGTGTTATCCCATGACGAGACGAGCGCTACCCGTAATTGTGGGTTTAGGTGGTATTAGTGCGGCGGGGCGAAGTTCGGGCTTTCATTCTTACCTTAGTATGGTTCGTTCTGAACTAAACCCTGTCGACCGAGCAAAAAACCTTCAGGCGATGGCGACTTTAATGGGGATGGGCACACCCGATGCCGCCGCGATTGAAGCCGGCACGATGATACGTGGGATTACCTCGCAATATTTTGACCCATTCGCAGTGTCCTGGAATGCGCCAGTGCGGATTGATGCTCAAGCGGGGGAGTCGAGCTTTTGGATGCACGCAAAACGACTGCCAAGTCCACTTCCTGCACAGTGGCGAGTCATAACTGAAGTTGACGATAAAGTTCAAGTGGCTCTGGTCGGCGAACAAACTTTGTTGGCACCGACGATACGCGAGTTCCCCGTGAAAACGGCGGGTATGTTGCCTGACGGTTTTGATCCTTCAAGCTTATATGCCTCGAGAAGTCATCCTAAGGGCTTGCAGATGTCTTTATTTGCGGCGTCTGACGCCTTGGCATACTCGGGTTTAGATTGGCCCACTTTGCAGCAGTTGGTTGGCGCGGATCAAGTCAGCGTTTACGTCGGAAGTGCGATGGGCCAACTTGACTACGACGGCGGTGGCGGCTTGTTGTCAGCGAGGGCACGTGGCGCTCGTGTGACTTCAAAGCACTGTCCCTTGTCGCTTGCCGAAATGCCCGCTGATTTTATCAATGCTTATGTGCTAGGACACATGGGACGTACTGGCGCAACCCTCGGTGCGTGTGCTTCGTTCTTGTACAATTTGCGCACTGGTATCGAGGATATCCAGTCGGGACGGGCGCATATTGCCTTTGTCGGTGGGGCCGACGCTCCTGTCGTACCTGAGGTCATGGATGGTTACGCCGCTATGGGGGCGCTTGCAACCGCCGAGGCAATGGCTGCTATTGATGGTGTGAGTCCCGATCAGTTGGACTTGCGTTCTATTTGTCGACCCTTTGGCGAGAACTGCGGTTTTACGATCGGTGAGTCGGCACAGGTGATCATGTTAATGTCTGATGAGCTGGCTTTGCGTTCTGGCGCCCAAATTTTTGGAGCTGCGCCCCTAGTAGAAGTTTGTGCCGACGGTTTCAAGAAGAGCATCTCTGGCCCGGGTGCGGGCAATTACCTGACCGTCGCAAAAATGTTGGCCAGTGCCAAAGGTTTGTTGGGTGAAGAATCGGTGCGACACCGCGGCATGGTGCAAGCGCATGGCACTAGTACACCTCAGAATCGCGTTACTGAGGGCATGATCCTGAGCCGAGTCGCTAAGGCTTTTGGTGTCGAGCAATGGCCGGTTGCTGCAATCAAAAGTTATTTAGGACATTCTTTGGGTGCTGCATCGGCCGATCAGTTAGTGGCGACGCTGGGTGTTTGGCGGCACGGAATTATTCCAGGTATTAAACATACCAAATCGGTTGCGGCTGATGTGGAAACAGAAGGGCTTGAGTTTGTGTTAAACCACAAGACCATCGACTCTAGCGGTCTTGATTTTGCGGTGCTCAATTCGAAAGGCTTCGGCGGCAATAACGCCTCGGCCTTGGTCCTGAGTCCCGCGTATGCCGAAAAATTTATGCGTGCAAAAGTCACGAAAGAGGTATGGTTAGATTATCAAAGTCGTCGTGAGCATGTTAAAGCGCAGGCACAAGTGTACGATGACGCCATGTCTAAAGCCTTGCAGCCTACGCGATATTTGTTTGACAACGATGTTATAGGCGACACTAGAGTTCATGTGTCAGACAGCACTGTCACTATCGATGGTTTTGGTTCTTTTCCTCTGTCTTCGAGCCTGAACGACTACATCTGCGACTAAAAGTTGCGTTGGTGTAAGTGAACTCGTAAGCTTCCAACCCAGAAATGCGGGTGGGGAGTTTTACAGGTGATACAAAGGCTGTTGCGATCTAGAGTTGTGGCGTTCTTAGTCCTTGGCGCTATGTTTTACGCCATAAGCCAGTTCCTATTTCCAGAACCAAAGCCCGCGGTCGGACCATTGGCAGAAACGCGTATTCAGGCGCTGGTCGATGAATGGCAAGGCTTAATGGGTCGTACAATGACCGACTCTGAGCTCCGAGGTTTGCTGGTTGCTGAGCTTGACCGAGACATGCTGTTCCAGAAAGCGCTCGATCTGGAATTACATTTGGTCGATCCGGTAATTGCTCAACGTCTGCTTAGGAACGTGGAGTTTTTAGGGCTCTATGCTGAGCAGGGTGACGCTGAAAAAATTCAGTCCGCCTTGGAAATGCGCATGCATTTGGGCGACGAGGTAGTTAAGCGGCGTTTAATTCAATTGGCCGAAGAGTGGCTGTTGCTGAATAGCCCGCCAGTCCCAATAAGAGACCAAGATATCCTCGATTATTACGCTGACAATCAAGACCAGTTTTGGGCGCCCGAGCGTTATACTTTTAGCCATGTATTTTTCCCCCGAGAGCGAGAAGAGGATATGCGCCAGCTTGCAGCTAAGCTGGGCGGTGAAATAGAAAACTTTGATGAAGCCTTAAATTACGGCGCGCCATTTTTGCCGGGGTATCATTTCACGCGACAAACAGCAGAGCAATTGGCGCGTCAGTTTGGTGCTGGATTTGTTAGTAATTTTCTTGCGTTACCTCCTGCGGTTAGGCAATGGCAGGCGCCTATTGCTTCAACTTTTGGATGGCATCTTGTTTGGTTGCAAAGCGAGGAGATGGGGCGGACCTTAACGCTAGAAGAGGCCCAAAAAAATATTGTGGCAACTCTGCAGCGCGAAAGACGCGCCAAAGCACTTGACGATGCTAAGGCGGTCTTGCGACAAGATTACGAGATCATGCTATGAGAGCTCTGCTGGCGATTTGCGCTATCATGTTACTTCCGAATGTGGCGCATGCCCATCGTTTCGCGCCCTCATCTTTACAGATCTACGAGGGTGAAAACGCGCAATATGAAGTTTTATGGAAGACGCCCTTACAGACCGCCTCTAGCATTCCGTTAAGACCCGCATTGCCCGGCGGGTGCAGTATTAAGCAAGAAAGCGAGCCGCAAATAGAGGGAACCGGGGTGGTAAAACGCTGGTCACTGGATTGTTCCTCCCTGTCTCAAGGTCTGGTAGGCGCATTGGTTGGTGTAGATGGTTTGGCGCAAAATCAAGCCAGTGCCATATTGATATACTCGTATTTGGATGGCCGAAGCTGGCAGCAAGTGCTGAATACCGAGGTCGGGACGGTCACTATTCCCTCGGCACCCACGGCCGGTGGGGTACTCAGTAGTTACATTGTTTTAGGTGCCGAGCATATCTGGGCGGGACCAGATCATTTGCTGTTTGTGCTGGGCCTGGTGTTACTTGTTGTTGGCTTCAAGTCTTTGTTGGTCACAGTGACTTCCTTTACGGTAGGGCACAGCGTCACCTTGGCTATGGTCACTCTAGGGGTATTTGATTACCCTGTGGCCTTAGTCGAATTTTTTATTGCGCTCAGTATTTTTATGCTGGCACTGGAAGTGAACGCCGCAAAGCCGGGTTGGTTTGCGCGTTTTCCATGGGCTGTTGCGGTGGGTTTTGGTCTGCTACACGGCATGGGATTTGCCGGTGCGCTCGGTGAGGTAGGGTTGCCTCAGGGGCAGGTGCCTTTGGCGCTATTGTCTTTTAATATCGGTATCGAACTGGGCCAAATTGCTTTCATCGTAATCGTGTTAGTCGCCGGTTTTGCAGTGCGCCGGTATTTCCCGAGCTGGCAAGATCGTATACAGCCCATCGCGATATACACGATGGGCGGTGTGGCCGCGATGTGGTGCTATGAACGAGGCTTGTCCGTTCTGGGTATCTAAGGTTGCGAGCCGGGCCAGTTTTGCATAGGAACCCAGGGGTGCAGCGCAAGATTTATCCCTTCAGAGATATATTTGTCGCTTTCTAATAGATTTCGGCGGCGCTCAAAGCGAGTACCAGACCTGGCGTCAATGGCATCGGTGGCGTCGATACCACCTCTACCCAAGAAAATGCGCTCTAGGTTTCGGTCAAACGCTACGATTTGCAGGCTGACAACCGACGCTAGCTGATTCCAATCAAATCCGGCGGGAATACTAGTGCCGGGTCCTTGTAAACTTGGTTTGCGGCTAACGCCATCCCAGCGCGCTTCGTGGTTCATGCCGTTGTTAAAGGCCGTTTGATTCTCTATCAAATCGGTAAATATAAAGGCATCAACATTTGACTTGCTTACCAGCTGATCTTTAATCGAGTTCATAATTAGAACAAACGTCTTCATGTTGACTCGTCCCGTGCTTGGATCAAACGGGTCGCCAAAGGCTCGGATTGCTGTGTTCCACTCTTGTGTGAATAAGCGTTGTGGAAGCACTTTGTAGCCAGCTTCTTTTAAGCGCTGAGACACTTTGGCGTCGACTCGGGCTTCATGGCGCTCTAGATAAGATCTTGAAGGGCCACTGATGTTCACGTGCGTGATAATAACGTTTTTAATATTAGCTGCGTCTACAGTGGCCTTATTGTACTCCGAATTGAAGGTCGTGGGATTGTAGCTAGGGCCAGAGCTACAGGCGATAAGCCCCGCGGTTAACAAAGCGAGTGCAATGGATTTGATACAGCGTAACGTTGTCTTCAGTTTCATAGTAAACTTCTTAAGGCGTAAAAACTCTGACTTTAGCAAAAAAAACTATGGCTGTTGAACTTTCTTCTCAAAATTGTCTGCAGGCCGAGGTGCGCGGTTCGGGCCCCCCGCTGGTATTGCTTCATGGTTTGTTTGCGAGCGGTTCAAATTTGCGGGCCGTTGCAAACGAATTAGCGAATACGTATACGGTTCACAGCATCGACTTGCCACTACACGGAAAATCAAAGTTGGTGCGTGCCAATTCAATTGAGGCAATGGCTCGGCACGTCATGGCCTACATACAAGATAACTCAATTTTTATGCCCGTCGTCGTTGGGCACTCTCTGGGCGGAAAAGTGGCAATGAGTGCCGTGTTAGCGGGGCTGCAATGCAAAGCCTTGGTGGTGCTAGATATTGCTCCAGTGGCGTATGCTGCGTCGCATCAAACAGCGTTTGGTGCCATAGGTCGGGTGGCCAAGTCGGCGCTTATATCCCGACAGGCGGTACGAGATTGCATGGCCGAAACGCTCTCCGATAACATGACCATCGATTTTTTATCGACTCAGTTGCATAAGAGCGATGCTGGGCACTTTCAATGGAAGTTTGATTGGCTAGCGTTGCAGGATAACTATGCGGCATTTTTAGCGGCGCCTGTAGCAGACGACTCAAACGAGACGCCGAGTCTGTTTATTGCGGGAGAGCTCTCGAACTACATCGCAGCAGAGGGTCGAGTTGCGATAAAGTCGTTCTTTTCTAACAGCCGCATAGTGACCTTAAAGGGAGCTGGGCATTGGCCGCACGCGCAAAAATTTGAAGAACTGATGGGGATGCTGCAGTATTTTTTAAGATCTTTAAGATCTTTAAGATCTTTAAGATCTTTCAGATCTGAGGTTTAGTCTGTTAGCATAAATTGTGCCTGTAATTGCAAAGAGGGTTTTAGCGCCTTGCTTCGCAAGTTTTGTCTCTATGTCAAGATGGTTTGGCTTCTAAATTCCATCTTTCTTTTCCACAGAATCTGTGGATAAGTTGGTGGGTAATTTGTTTAATCGGGGCTCCAGCTCAGTAATCTTAAGATCCTACTTAAATTGTTTAATTTTTAACCAATGACAAAAAATCGAATAAAAACAAAGGTTTATGATAGCTACCTAGAGTGCTTGATTGCGATTATTCCGTAACATGACGTTTTTGTGAACCCGTCGAGCAATTGTGTATAAAAAACTTGACTTGCTACTTATGGTAACCCTAGGTAACGCTGGGTACGCGGACGTCGGGCTCAGCTGGTAAGCAAGCAAAACGGCCTTGCTTGCAGGGTCATTCGCGGTTGATCGTGTTCTAATGTCGGAAAGAGTCCGGTATGGTCATTTAGTCTACGAGGTTGGGGCCCTTATAGAGACATCCGGAGGTGCAGGTCTCTTTTAGCTCAATTGAATATAGTTGAGGCAAGGTCAGTGAGAGTTTTTCCCAAAGCCATTCACACAGACGTTCGCTGGTGGGGTTTTCTAAGCCAGGGATGTCGTTTAGGTAGTAATGATCAAGCTGGTCAATAATAGGGTTGACGACTTTTTTGAGGTCGCCAAAATCCATAATCCAATTCATTGGAGGTGGCGCTTCTCCTGCCACTGTGATTCTAAGTTGAAACGAATGTCCATGCAGGCGGGCGCACTTATGACCTTCGGGTACGTTCGGAAGACGGTGCGCCGCCTCAAAGTGAAAGTCTTTATAGATTTGCATACGGTTTGATCTCGATAAGATTATAATCCTCTAAGTTTACCTATTACCGATCTCAGATACGATATCCATACGGTCGAAACTTGAACTCATCTGACGCTACAAATTGAAGTCGGAACAGAAATTTTTAGACGGCCCTGGTCGCGAGTAAAAAACTTTAAAAAAACAGGGATTGTGCGTTGACACTAAAATGTAACTCTCTATAATGCGCCTTCTCGGCTCGGGGTGGTTAGCTCAGCTGGGAGAGCATCTGCCTTACAAGCAGAGGGTCGGCGGTTCGATCCCGTCACCACCCACCAATTTTCTCGATAAAATTGGGTCCGAAAAAACAACCGTTGCACTAGTGCAGCGTCTACCTGGAGCGGTAGTTCAGTTGGTTAGAATACCGGCCTGTCACGCCGGGGGTCGCGGGTTCGAGTCCCGTCCGCTCCGCCATTTTTGCAAGCCTCCAGAAGTACCTATAAGCCCTCAGTGGTTACTGTGCGGTTTTCATAGCGTGCCATCCAGTTTCGCCTCGTAAAGCCGCCAGATCGACTCGTCGGAACATGCGCGATTGCGTTGTTGCTTAACTATGTATTGATCATCCCCTGCAGTATCTGCGTTGATGTTAGTCCGTTTTCTTTGATGCCAACACGGCGATTAATATAATAATAAATACGACGGCAACGCCGCCTACAACTGACCAATCCATAAAGTCTCCATTTTCAACCCGCGTTAAGTTTCGTAGAGGGGGCATGACCTTTACCTAACAGTCTCGGTCTTTTTTCTGCTAGATGGCTTTACGTGCCGCACGCCAAACGCCGGGCCACAGTCTACTCCGCACGGGCTTTGCAAGCCATATTCTATTTTTTGATCACAGTTGGTAAGAAGGTCAGAGCAATGGCCAGCGCTATTTTGGTGAGATGGCTGGCTGCAGTTTCGACGATGGTGTCATTGAAATAGCCTCGCAAGCTGTCTAGCCTTGACCTACTATTGAACAGTGAGTCTGGTATTCTTTCTCACCATAGTAAACGGTAAACAACAATAAGAGGTCTTAATGAATTCAGGAAGCGTTTGGAACCTAGCTAATGTTTGGGAAGTCGTTACGGATACCATCCCATTAGAGCCAGCCATTATTAGCGATACACTTAATCTAAGCTGGCAGGAATACGAGCGCGCTGCCGCATGCATGGCGCAAACCTTTGTCGATGCGGGTTTAGAGCCAGGTTCGAAAGTTGCCATTTACTCTTACAATCGAGCGGAATATCTGATCGCGCAGTTTGGTGCTCTTAAGGCGCGTTTGTGTCCTGTGAATGTTAACTATCGTTACTTGGAGGCTGAGCTTGCCTACATTATCGATAATAGTGATGCTGAAGCTGTGGTCTACGAGTCTGCATTTGCCTCAAGGCTGGAAGCGATTTTGAGCGACATTCCCGCCGTTAAAGTGTTCGTAGAGATCGATCCGCCTGGTGCATCAGCCTTGCCTAATGCAATCAGCTTTGAACACGCAATCTCGGGCTCTGCTATGCCGCGTATAGAGCGCGAAGCCAGCGATGTTTATATGCTTTATACAGGCGGCACCACGGGCAACCCGAAAGGTGTAATGTATGAACAGGGTGGCTTTGCCAAAGTGTTGGCGACCATGGCGTCGGCGTTCAGAGGGCTACCCCCTCCAGAAACACCAGCCGATCTAGTGCCTAGTGTGAAAGAGTTCGCTGAACAAGGCACTTTGTCACGCAGCTTGCCAGCCTGCCCCTTAATGCACGGCACGGGCATGTGGATCGGCGTGTTTATTCCTCAGTCATTAGGCGCCGCTGCGGTTATTTACTACAACCAAACCTTTGATCCGAATGAACTCATGCGTTTGGTTGAGCGTGAGCGAGTCCAAGAATTGGTCATCGTTGGCGATGCCTTTGCTAAGCCCATCGTTGATGCATTGGATAAGGCCGTTGAAGCAGGCACGCCAATGGATTTAAGTCCGGTACGCCTGGTTGGATCTTCAGGCGTGATGTTTTCAGCATCGGTCAAGCAAGGGTTACTGCGACACATGGACGCAAATATTGTCGATAGTATGGGCGCAAGCGAGGGTAGTTTTGCTACGAGTATTACCAACCGAGAAAACGTTAACGAATACAAAACCGCAAGGTTTGAATTGTCGCCATTTGCCAAGGTGTTAAAAGAAGATGGGACGCCCGTTACGCCGGGGTCTGGCGAAATGGGATTAATTTGTAGCGCAGCCCTGGTGCCAGTGGGTTACTACAAAGACCCAGTAAAAAGTGCATCGACGTTCAAAGAATTCGATGGAGTGCGCTATTCGGTACCGGGGGATTACGCCACGGTAGAGGCCGATGGCACTATCACTTTGATTGGGCGAGGTTCTATTTGCATTAATAGCGGCGGTGAAAAGATCTACCCCGAAGAGGTCGAAGAAGCCATGAAAGCGCATACTGATGTATACGACTGCCTGGTTGTGGGTGTTGCCGATGATAAATTTGGCCAGGCGGTAACCGCCGTATATTCGGCGCCTGCAGGTGCACAAAGCTCTACTGAGCTTAAAGCACACGTGCGCGGTTTGATCGCGGATTATAAGGCGCCGCGGCATTACGTGTGGGTAGATGCGGTCCCCCGAGCTGTGAACGGAAAGGCCGACTACAAAACGGCCAAGAAGCTGGCTCTGCAAGCTCTGGGGATCGAAGAGGCGGCTGCTTAAATGGCTGACTTGGGTCTGCCGCGTTAATGGCAGGCCCCAACGTTTACTAACCTAAGGTGTTGATTAAACGGTTTGCTTTGCGTTTAAAGCCCTTATCGTTAAATAAGTCCTTCGTGCGCGATAAACCCTCAAGCTCGAGGTATTGACGCCATTAAAACAGGTCGTTGTTGTCGTCAAGACCAAAATCCTCGATATCTTCAATTTTGCAGTACGCGATTGCATCGCTAATCCTGCAGGCGGTATAGATGATTAGATTTTGGTGTAGTGTTTCTTTGAGTAGCGGGTAGTCTTTGGGGGCGGTTGTTAATAAAAGCCCTGAGGATGCAATGGATAGCGCAAGCTCGGGTGGAAGTCCCCAGTGTTTGGCCAGTGCGCTGCCCACAATAAAGCTGTTAAAACCAAATTTCGACTGTTGCTGTTTAGCTCTGGCTAGCAACGTGTTGTTATCTTCAAAGTCCTCAAGCGAATCTAAAGTGGTTGTTGCCAGGGCAACGTCACCGAGATTTGCCAGTAGCGCACTGGTCGCGACCACGGATAATCTCGGTAGCGCAAATTCTTGACCTATCATTTGGGCAAATGCGCCGGAATAGCGAGCGGCTTTCCAAATTTTGGCCAAGCTGGCTTGTTGTCGCGGGGTGCCGGTGGGTGCACGTTCTGAAAAAGCGGCTTGCGTTACAAGCCCTTTTACTGCCGTGACGCCCAAATAAGTAATAGCGTGCTGCACGCTGGTGATGGGAGATGACAGGCCAAATGCGGCGGAATTGACTGTTCTGAGGACGGCGGCGGTAAGCCCGGCGTCAAGTACGACCGTCTGTTTTAGCTCTTCGGGGGTATCTAGACCTCCCACAAGCTGTGTCTGAATGGGGTGTGGTGGCGGCATTGCCTGATAAATTGCTTGAATAGCCTGACGCCCTTTTAGTTCGACGTTGTCGATCGTATACAAACTAAAGTCTTGCAACTCGGCAGGAGCTGCTAGTGGCGGCGTGGGAGTGTTTTCTGCTTCACGGCCACCGACCTCGAAGACACCACTAGCGACTCGGTTCGAGGCGATAGGACGTACTCGTTTTCGTTTGGCATTGGCATTGGTGCGTGCGGCCGACTCGCGCGCCGTGCGCGATGCGATCAAGTAAATCAGCAGCGCGATCAAAATAAGAACCAGTGCCAAGGCGGCAAATAACATGAATCTGGGATCTCCCGGTTCGTGCGAGTCGCTGTTAATTTATATGCATAATGATATTTAATTTTTTCATTATGCTATTTTTAGTGCCCCGGTCTAGCAGAAACCTGCATCAATAGAATGGCGCATTAAAATTCTGTTCTGGGGAGCTTGCTTTTTCCACTGACATAGTTGCAAGCTACGTGTCCTTCAAAAATAAAAGGGCTAGCAATATGTTTGAGTATCCGCTTACCGGTTTTGTGACCTTGCTGTGTTTATTTGTTTTGTTCTGGGTGACGGCAATGGTCGGTGTCGCGCGGGGCAAACATGGCGTAAAGGTGCCTGAAATGGTGGGTCCCGAGCCCTTCGTCTGGGCAGTCCGCGTTCACTTGAACACTATCGAGGGTTTAATTCTGTTCCTGCCAGCCTTGTGGCTCTTTGCCTTGACGGTGTCAGATTTGGCTGCCGCTGCCGTCGGTGTGTTCTACCCTGTTGGTCGAGTACTGTACGCCTTGGGCTACTACAAAGAGCCCAGTAAACGTGAAATTGGGTTCAGTGTCGGTCTGCTTGCCACAGTGATTTGCCTGCTTGGTAGTGCTTACGGATTGTTCTTAAGTTTAACGGCTTAAATAGTCAGGTCTGGTTGCTCATTACTTGTTGGACGCACATCAGTTATGTTGTTTAAGGTGATCAAGCAGCGCATCGGTTAGGTCTGTAGTTGATGCGTTACCGCCCAAATCTCTGGTTAGGATGTTGCCGGCAAGCGTCGCCTGAATCGCACGCATAATATCCGCTGACGCTTCCTGGTGTGTCCGAGTCGTATTGCGGCTGTACTCTAGTAGCATGGAAGCGGACCATATCGCGCCTATGGGGTTCGCGACATTCTGTGCGCGAAGTTAAGCTGGCGCATGAACGAGTATGGTGCGTCATTGTCAGCGTATAAGATCGGCGACTTTTACCAAAGTTCATTGACCTTGGCTGATGGTACTCGCTACGTAGTTCCATCGATGACGACCTACGATGCGACCTTTGACTACCGCACGGATGTTATGGGTACCAAAACGCGTTTCCGCTTGGGTGTTAAAAACTTTACTGACGAGCGCGCGCCTTTGGCGGATCGTTACTTCGGGTATTTCTCTGATGCCCACACCGACTACGGTCGTTATATGTACCTAGACGTTCGCGCGAGCTTCTAGTTGGTAGTTCTATCCGAGGGGCCTTTGGCCCCTCGGTGTTTCGGTTAGTCCACTATAGGTGAGTTATGAATTCTGCTGCGATTCCAGAAGAGCGCTTGTCATATCAAAATATCGGCTTGATAGCGGGCCCTTTGCTGTTTGCTGTGATGATGTTGATGGGGGTTGACCAAACGGTTATGCCCGAAACGGCTTGGCGTGTGGCGGCGGTAGGGTCGTGGATGGGTATATGGTGGGCCACCGAGGCCATTCCTGTACCGGCAACCGCATTTTTACCTTTAGTGTGTTTTGATTTGCTGGGTATTGCGCCGATCGCCAAAGCGGCACAGTCGTATGCCCACCCGATTATTTATTTGTTTCTAGGTGCCTTTGTGCTGGCCTTGGCGGTCGAGCGTTGGAATCTTCATAAGCGCATAGCATTGATGATCTTGGCTCGGACAGGTACCGATGGTGCGCGCTTGATTTTAGGTTTTATGGTCGTGGCGGCAATTTTGTCGATGTGGATGACCAATACGTCAACCACGATGATGTTGCTACCGATTGCGGTGTCTGTTGCTGCGGTTGTTACTGACAATATGGAAGGTGTTTCGGATAGAGATAAGCGTAATTTCCAGATAGCACTGCTACTAGGTCTTGCCTACGCTGCCACGATTGGTGGGTTGGCTACGCTGGTGGGTACACCGCCCAATATCCTGCTGGCGGGTTTTTTGGCCGACACTTATGGTATCGAGATTAGCTTTTTGAATTGGATGTTGGTGGGGGTGCCAGTCAGTATTGTTTTGCTGCCGTTGGCGTGGTTGATTTTAACGCGTTGGGCGTTTGTCTTTGATATTCCTGAAAGCGCGGGCGCTAAAGCTCACCTTCAGCGTTTGCGCGCTGAGCTAGGGCCGATGTCGAGCGCGGAAAAGCGTGTCGCGGTGATCTTTGTTTTGGTGATTTTGGGGTGGATGTTTCGGCGTATGATTACCGAAGCGACGGGCCTGACGGGTTTAAGTGATACCGGTGTTGCTATGACGGCGGCGTTGCTGTTGTTTTTGGTGCCAAGTGGTTCGCCTACACAGGCGCAGTTAATGGTTTGGCACGATGTGGGGCGCTTACCATGGGGCGTGTTGGTGTTGTTTGGTGGTGGTCTGAGTCTGGCTTCGGCAGTCTCGCAAAGCGGCCTGGCTTTATGGTTAGGTGAGGGCTTATCGCCTTTGTCGAGTCTGGGCGTTATTGTGGTGATATTAGCGGCGGCTGGGTTAGTGATTTTTTTAACGGAGTTGACCAGCAATTTAGCCACGGCGGCGACATTTTTGCCGGTGATTGGTGCGATTGCCACCCAGTCGGGCATTGATGTGTTGATGTTGGTGGTGCCGGTGACCTTAGCGGCGAGTTGCGCCTTTATGCTGCCAGTGGCAACGCCACCCAACGCCATTGTATTTGCCTCGGGCTTTATCCGAATTCCCGATATGGTGAGAGCAGGATTTTACTTAAACTTGGTCTCTATGGGTTTACTCACCATCGTGGCCATGTGGTTGGCCCCGATGGTGTTGGGGTGATCGCTACTTAATGATGGTGGCCGCCGGGCCCGTGCGCGTGGCCATGCGCGATCTCATCTGCCGTTGCTTCACGTATATCAACGACGTGCAGCGCAAAGCTAAGGCTCATGCCCGCTAAGGGATGGTTAGTGTCGACGTCGACGTTAAATTTGCCCACTTTAAGTACGGTTGCTGTCTGCGGTCCTGATTGCGTGTTTACCTGCACTGCCATGCCTGTTCGTAGACGTTTTGGAGCATTAACAAGGTGTTTTAAGGGAACGCGTTGTACGCTATCTGCGCGTCGCTCTCCGTAAGCGTCTTTGGCTTCCAATGTTACTGCAAACTCGTCTCCAGCTTGCTTGCCTTCCAACGCTGTTTCAAGTGCTGGCATGATGTTGTTATGCCCATGCAAATACAAAGCAGGTTGATTTTCATCGCTTGATTCAAGTTCTTCACCACCCACATTGGATAGCGTGTAGTGGAATGTCACGACCGAGTTTTTGCCAATTTGCATGCCTAAAGTCCTTCAGAAAAAAAGTGCAGTATAGCACTGAATATCTTGATGTGATCGCACCAAAATATAACAAAAATGGCGTCATCGTGGTGCAAGTCGCCCTTATCGTGCAACCTTTTGGTGCATTTTGAATTCCTGGGCCCCGAAACTGGATTTTCCTGTGTTTGTTCGTACACTTCAGAACAAAATAAAGGTCTCCGCAAGAGGAATGTCTATGTTCAAGTCAGCTTATGCTGTAGCTGTGGCGCTAGGTTTGTTATTGGTAGCTCCTTCGGCTAATGCCGAAATCTCATCGGGTGATACCGCCTGGATTCTAACTTCCAGCGCACTGGTGTTGCTCATGACGATACCCGGATTGTCATTGTTTTATGCCGGCCTAGTGCGTTCTAAGAACGTGTTATCTGTGCTGATGCAGTGTTTTGCGCTTACCGGTTTAATGTCGCTGCTTTGGTTTGCCCTGGGTTACACACTGGCTTTTGGAAGCACTGATAACCAAGGCCCTTGGGTAGGTGATTTGGGCAACGTGTTTTTGGCGGCTATGTCGGGTGAATCTGTCTCGGGCTCTATACCTTCAATGGCTTTTGCGATGTTTCAAATGACATTTGCTGTCATTACCCCAGCACTGATTGTGGGTGGTTTTGCCGAGCGTATGCGGTTCTCTTCGATGCTGTTGTTCAGCTCGCTGTGGCTCATTTTTGTTTACGCCCCTGTGTGCCATTGGGTCTGGGGTGGCGGTTGGCTGCAAGGCATGGGGCTTCAGGACTTTGCCGGTGGTACCGTCGTGCACATTACGGCTGGTGTAGCGGCTATCGTCGCAGCCATCGTTATGGGCCCCAGAAAAGGTTATGGGAGCCAGCCTCTCCCTCCACACAACTTAACAATGACTGTAACTGGCGCTGGTATGCTGTGGGTGGGCTGGTTTGGTTTTAATGGTGGATCGGCGTTAGCGGCCGACGGTAGCGCGGCTCAGGCCATTTTAGTGACGCATCTTTCGGCATCCGCTGGCGCACTTGCGTGGATGACTATGGAATGGGTTAAGCACGGTAAGCCATCGGTTCTGGGTATTGTGACCGGAATGGTGGCAGGCCTTGGAAGTATTACCCCAGCATCTGGATCCGTCGGCCCCGCGGGTGGTGTCCTGATTGGACTCACGGGCGGTGTTGTTTGCTACTATGCGACTCTGTTTATTAAGTTACGTTTGAAAATTGATGACAGCTTAGACGTATTTCCCGTGCATGGAGTAGGCGGAATTCTCGGCACTTTACTGGCCGGGGTTTTGTGCGCCCCTGGCATTGGGATTTTGTCGGGTAACGGCTTTTCTGACGGTATTTCGTCAATCGGAGGGCAAGTGAGTGTTCAGGCGATTGGCGTCGTAAGCACGCTAGTCTTTACCGCGGTGATGTCTTACATTTTGCTGAAGTTGGTTGATGCGCTGTTAGGCTTGCGTGTGGATGTAGAAGACGAAACGCAGGGCCTAGACCTAGTGCTACACGATGAGCGCGGCTACGACTTGTAGCCAGCCAGAAATGTTTCCAGGGGTTCCGGTTTAGAAAATAGGAACCCCTGTAAACGCTCTTTCCCTGGGCGATTAAGGCGTCCGCTTCCCCCTGCGTTTCAAGTCCTTCTGCCATGGCGCTAATTAATGCGACAGTTACTTCACGATCAAGCTTTCGAACTTGCGAATACCATTAACGAGGCATTTGCGCAGCGGATTTTTGCTGCTTAGCACGACAATGGTATTGCGTTGGTACTTGTTTTGGGCTGCAGTCACGCCCGGGAAAAAGCCGCCCGCTAGGGGCGTTTTGCCGTGCTTTAACCAGCCGTTGACTTCGTTCAGATCCCAGGGGTTGTCCGAGGTGGCGAGCAAAAAGACCGACTGCTTCCCTGGTGACAGGAAAGCATCAATTTGCAGGGCGCAGTCGCTAAAGTCGGCGCTCTGAATAATTGTGTAGGTAAGCCCGTAAGGTTCTCGCGCAATCTTATAAAGACAATATTACTGCAGAGAATTTCGAACACCTGTTATAAGAATATTAGGTATTGACCCAGTGCAAACGTGAGCGCCTTGTGCTTGCCCTGACACCCGATTCTGTCGTGGGTATTCGTCGGTGGGTTGGCTTTGGAAAACTCGATTACCGATTGCCGATAAAAGCCAGTACAATACCATTTTTCTAGAAGCCTAGTTTGGCCAATAGCAGAGGTGAGATTTGAGCGATCAGAATCAAATTCCAGTGGTGCAAATACACAGTGGTGAGAAATACACGACACCGCAGGGTTTTAAGGCGATCAAAGACGGTATCAAGAAAAGCCACGCGGAGTACACGCCGCTTAAAAAGCCGTCTTGGTTGCGGGTTAAAGCTCAGGGTGGGCCAAAATACGAAGCTGTAAAAGGCATTGTGCACGAGCACCGTTTGGCAACGGTTTGTGAAGAGGCTAAATGCCCCAATATGAGCGAATGCTGGAGCCGTGGTACTGCTACCATCATGTTAATGGGTGAGGTGTGTACTCGAGCTTGCCGCTTTTGCTCGGTAAATACTGGCAATCCTAAGGGTTGGTTAGACTCAGAAGAGCCAGAAAACACAGCAAAATCGGTCGAGCTAATGGGGTTGAAGTATGTGGTGTTGACGTCAGTAAATCGCGATGATTTGCCAGATGGCGGCGCAGCGCATTACGCGGCTTGTGTTAAGGCTGTTCGAGAACTCAATCCTGAAACGGCCGTAGAAGCCTTGACGCCTGATTTTCTGGGGGATCTTAAAGCGGTTGAGGTGGTCGTAGACTCGGGCCTTCAGGTGTTTGCCCAAAATGTGGAAACCGTAAAAAGGCTGACGCACCCAGTACGGGATCCGCGCGCGGGTTATGAACAAACACTTGAGGTGTTGAGCCACGCTAAGCGTTACCGTCGGGATGTGTTAACCAAAACGAGCTTGATGTTAGGCTTGGGCGAAACCCGCGAAGAGGTGGAAGAGTGTCTAGATGATCTTCGAGCGGCCGAGGTGGATATCGTCACCTTCGGGCAATACTTACAACCCACGCGTAATCATTACCCTATTGATCGCTATCTGACACCTGAAGAGTTTGAAGATTACCGGGAGCTGGGTTTGTCGATGGGCTTTTTAGAGGTGGTCTCTGGTGTGATGGTGCGATCCAGTTATCGGGCTGAACAGGTGCTAGAGGGCAACAACGTTGGCCTGAGCTTTCCTAAAGGCTAAACTGCGGTTTCGTTGCGGAATAATAAGATTTATGCCATCACCATTTAAAACAATCGGGGTATTAGGACGCAGCCATGACGCAGACTTCGCGTCTGCTCTTATGGCTATGCTTGAGATGTTGAGTGCGCGTGGTCATCAGTTGATTGTGGAAGATCGTTTGCGATCAGGACTGCCAGACAATGTAGGCTACAGTTATGCTGAGCGGTCGGAAATAGGCGGCAAAGCGGATTTGGCGATTGTGATTGGGGGCGATGGCTCACTGCTGAGTGCAGCACGAACGCTTGCGCGTCATGAAGTGCCGGTACTTGGAGTTAACCGGGGTCGGCTCGGGTTTTTAACGGATATCAACCCCGATCAGCTGCTCCATGCAATCCCGCTCATACTTGATGGTAATTATGAATCTGAATCACGGTTTTTGCTGGATGCCTGTGTTTTGCGCAACGGGGAGGCTGTAGCTAAAGCAGATGCCCTCAACGATGTGGTCGTGAACTCAGGAGCATCGGCCCAAATGATCGAATACGAGTTATACATCAATGATTTGTTTGTTTATCGCCAGCGCGCCGACGGTTTGATTGTATCGACACCCACTGGCTCTACCGCGTATTCCTTAAGTGGCGGCGGGCCTATTATGCATCCCTCGCTAGATGCCGTAGTTTTGGTGCCTATGTTCCCTCATGCGCTGAGCTCTCGGCCCATCGTGGTAGACGGAAACTCGGACATACGTATTGATATCTTACCCCGCAATCGGATTCATCCGCCGGTGACCTGCGATGGTCAGACAAATATCACAGCACGTCCGGGGGACTCGGTATTAATCCGAAAAAAGCCGCATCGATTGACCCTGCTGCATCCTGTGGGTCACAGTTTTTACGCCAGTTGCAGAGATAAGCTGCGCTGGAGTGCAGCTCTGGTAGATTAGGACAGTGAATTGAATTCAGGTTTTGAAGTGTTGTCCCTGTACTCAGAAGTTGAAGTGAAGGCCTTCAGCAAATTGTTGTGGGCTTATAAAATTGGCCATCACTGGGTGCATCAAACCGATCAGATCACCTTGTACGTGTTGCAACCTTTACACGTGGATGTGGCACGACGGTTATACGCCGACATGCGAGCTGGCATCGTGGCAGAGCCGCAAACGCAACCGAGTAGCGTAACAGGCGTGATTAACGCTTTTCTTCGGGCACCTGTGACCTTAAGCATTATTTTGATTAGCCTAGTCGTTTTTATAGCGATTCATGTGTTTGAGCAGTGGTCGTGGCTAAGTGCATTGACCTATTACCCCCTGATGGTGACGGATCAAGGTTGGGTCTTAAGTGCAGAGCCGGCGGAATGGTATCGTTTGATTACACCCGCCATTCTGCACTTTGGTTGGATGCATGTGGTGTTTAATTCTCTGTGGGTGTGGGAGTTTGGGCGGCGCGTAGAATATGCGTTAGGAGGAGCGTGGACCATAGTCGTCTACCTAACGGTTGCTATTGTGGCTAATGTGGCCCAAGCAGAACTGTCAGAGCCCGCAATATTTGGTGGTTTATCGGGGCTTGTGTATGGTTTGCTCGCCCTCGTTTGGCTGGGGGGGAAGTTGCCTCCTAGGTGGTGCCTGCCGCCCTCGAATACTCTTCTGTACTTCATGGTCGGCTGGCTCATACTTGGTTTAACCGGCCTTATTGATGTGTTAGGGTTTGGCAGTATTGCTAACCATGCGCACGTGGGCGGGTTGTTGGCGGGGGTAATGATCGCCTTGGCCATTCGGACCGTACTCTCTTTGCAGCACAATAATCGTAGCTAGGGAAAATTATGCCCGATTCTTACCAGGACGCCGTCGCGCGACTGAGCCCCGATTTATATCGCCGTTTTGTTACGGCTCTTGAGCTTGGGCGCTGGCCCGATGGCAGCGTACTAGAGCCCCATCAGCGCGAACACGTTATGCAGGCTGTTATTGCGTATGGTGAGCTGAATTTGCCACCAGAAGAACGTATTGGCTACATAGACAAGGGTCACAAGGCCGGCGAGCAATGCGACGATGAAGTCGCCTTAGTCTGGAGTAATAACAATGACCCAGAATGAGGGCTGCGTCGCAAAGATGCGAACTGAGTTAGGCGATGTAGTGCAATATGCCTTGCCCTTGGGGGATCAGGTGGTGGCTCTGAATCCATTGATCGGACAGACGGTAAGGCTTGAGTTTACGGGGTTCATTCAATGTGTCGCGTGCTCTCGCCTAACTAAAAAAAGCTTTAATCAGGGGTATTGTTATCCCTGCTTTAAAAAGTTGGCGCAATGCGATATGTGCATCATGAGCCCCGAACGCTGTCACTTTGCGGCCGGTACCTGTCGCGAGCCGGAGTGGGGCGAAGCCAATTGTAATATTGACCATTTTGTTTACCTTGCTAATACCTCAGGTCTGAAAGTGGGCATAACGCGACACAGTCAGATTCCAACCCGCTGGATTGACCAGGGGGCATCGCAGGCGCTGCCGATTGCGCGGGTGAGTAGCCGCTACTTATCAGGCCTTTTGGAAGTGCAAATCGGTAAATCAGTCGCCGACAAAACAGCCTGGCAAACTATGTTAAAAGGGGCGCCAGAATCTATTGGTTTGGTCGCCAAACGCGATGAGATCAAGGAGCTCTATGCCACTGAGTTAGATGAGCTGCAGAACATACATGGCCTGCAGTCGATTCAGTGGTTAGAAGATCAAAATCCCGTAGATATTCGCTTTCCCGTGACGGCTTATCCAGAAAAAGTCAAAGCACTGAATTTTGACAAACAAGTGACTGTCGAAGGATGCCTGCTGGGCATTAAAGGCCAGTATCTAATATTTGACACCGGCGTTCTAAATATTCGTAAATTCGGCGGCTACGAGCTGCGCCTGAGTTACTAGGAGTACAGCATGCGTGATGCACAACCACAGGCCATTCGTTTGGCCGATTACCAGCCTTCGGCGTTTTCAATTGCGAGCGTATCTCTCGATTTCGATTTATACGATGATCGCACTTTCGTAAAATCAAAGTTAGTCCTTACTCGGGAAGGAGATAAGCACGCGCCTTTGGTGTTAGATGGTCAGGACCTAAGCCTGCTGTCGGTTTCTGTCGATGGACGTGAGCTAAATACTGATGAGTATGCAGTGGGCGCTGACTCTTTAACTATTACAAACGTTCCCGACCAGTTTGAGCTAAAAATTCTAACTGAGATACACCCCGAAACGAACACTTCGCTAGAAGGACTATACCGCTCGCGAACCATGTTTTGCACGCAGTGTGAGGCGGAAGGCTTCAGAAAAATCACTTATTATCTTGATCGGCCAGACGTTATGTCGGTATTTACCGTGAGCATTACCGCCGAGCGTACGCGTTACCCCGTGCTGTTGAGTAATGGTAACCAGATCGAGTCGACGGAGCTTGAGGCGGGCCGTCATCGTGTCGTGTGGCATGATCCGCATAAAAAACCTGCCTACTTATTTGCATTGGTCGCCGGCGATTTAGCTCATATTGAAGATAGTTTTACCACCGCTTCTGGTGATGCGGTGACCTTGCGTATTTTTGTCGAGCCGAAAGACCTGGATAAGTGCGATTTTGCCATGGACGCGTTAAAACGGTCGATGCGCTGGGATGAACAAGTCTACGGTCGTGAATACGATCTCGAGTTGTTTAATATTGTTGCGGTCGATGATTTTAATATGGGGGCCATGGAGAACAAGAGCCTTAATATTTTTAATACCTCGGCGGTATTGGCAAGCCCAGATGTAACGACTGACCAAGGTTATCAGCGGGTTGAAGCGATTGTGGCGCACGAGTATTTTCACAACTGGTCGGGTAACCGCGTAACCTGCAGAGATTGGTTTCAATTAAGTCTGAAAGAAGGCTTTACGGTATTTAGAGATAGCCAATTTTCCTCGGATATGGGTTCTCCCGCTGTCAAGCGCATCGAAGATGTGACCTTGCTTCGAACCGCCCAGTTCGCTGAAGATGCAGGGCCTATGTCGCATCCCGTTCGACCTGATTCCTACATCGAGATATCAAATTTTTATACCTTAACAGTGTATGAAAAAGGGGCGGAAGTTGTGCGCATGCTTCACACTTTGCTGGGCCCTGACCTGTTTCGCAAAGGCTCCGACTTGTACTTTGACCGGCACGACGGGCAGGCCGTTACTTGTGATGACTTCGCCGCAGCGATGGAAGTTGTAAGCGGTATAGATTTGACACAATTTAAGCGTTGGTATTCACAGTCGGGCACACCTGTTGTTAAGGCACACGGTTCCTATGATGCTGAGGCAAAGCGTTACACCCTAACACTGTCGCAAAGTTGTCCGCCAACACCGGGCCAAGCCGTGAAGGACCCGTTTGATATTCCTGTTTTGATGGGATTAGTGGGAGGCCAAGGGAATTTAACGTTCGGTCTTAACCATTCAGCTTCAGTACAGCGCAACGACACTGAAGCCTTGTTGCGCTTTACGGAATCAGAGCAGACCTTTGTATTCGAGCAGGTCGATGAACAACCAGTACCCGCTTTGTTTAGAGGGTTTTCAGCGCCTGTGCGCATTCAAGTGGATTGGTCCATCGATGATTTGCAGCGCTTGATAACCTGCGAAGAAGACGGCTTTTTACGCTGGGATGCGCTGCAAACTCTAGCACTTCTTGCCGTTGATGAGGCTATCACGAGGCAAGAGCGTGTCGCTTTAGACGCCTTAATTGCCAGCATTAAGTCAATGTTACAGCAGCGTGGTGATCGCGCTGTTTTGGCGACGAGTTTGATCTTGCCGAGTGAAAACTATATCGCTGAAGTTCATAGCCAGTTGCAGGGCGCTGACCCCTTAGCGATTCACGCAGCTCGTGAATCTGTGAAAGCCACTTTGGCGATGGCCTTAGCCGGCGAGTTCGAAACGCTTGCGAATATCGTTATTAAAGGCGCTTATGCGCCCGAAGGTGCAGCGATCGCTGAGCGGGCTTTACGTCTTACCGCTTTAGATTATTTGCGTTTTGTTGAGCCTGATAAAGCGGCCGATATCGCTGTAAGCCTGTTGGAAAAATCGGACAACCTAACGGATCGATTGGGTGCGTTGCGAACCTTAGGAGCTGTGGGTGGTAAGCGGGCGGAGGTAGCGTTTGAAGCGTTTTATCGTCGCTTTGCGGACGAACCCCTAGTGGTTAACCAATGGTTTCAAATACAAGCAATGAACCCCTACGGTGACGCACTTGCGCGGGTAAAACGATTGCTCGCTCACCCAGCGTACGACAGTCTTAATCCGAACAAGATTCGTTCGTTAGTGGGGGCCTTTTGTTCGGCGAACCCGGTTCAGTTTCATACGGCCTCAGGCCAGGGGTACCAGCTCTTGGCAGACGTTGTGATCGATCTAAACAAGAAGAACCCACAAATTGCGTCGCGCCTGTTGGCCCCCTTGACCAAATGGCGCAATTATCCTGCCTACGCTCAGCGCATGAAGGCAGAGCTCGAGCGTATCGCCGCGCAAGACAATTTGTCGAAAGACGTCTTTGAGGTGGTCTCCAAGTCTCTGGCCGTTTAAGTGCTTGGTGCCACAGTGCAAAGCGTTGCACTGTGGGCCTTACATCGGATACAAAGTTAAGGCGCCTTTGTTTTGCCCTTGTAGCTGCAAATTTTGCAGAGATTGCCGCTTGTCTCGCAGCAGTTGCGCAAGTTTGTTGCCTTTCCAAGCCTGCGGGTTCGTGCCGTACCGAGACGCTAAGAGCACTTGTATTGCCTGTTCAAGCTCGGCTGAGTTAATGGCTTTACCCAGCGCTTCAAGCGTAAGCCCAGGTTGCTCTGCGCTGATATTTTTGGTCAAGCGGTGGAGTTGCTGTATGCAGGTGCCGGCATCGTTATTTCTAGCTGCGTTTATGGCGCTTTGTAAAGGGCTGTTGGTGCTTAAGTTGTTGGGTTGACTTGTTGGCCTAGCGACGCCTTGTTTACGGCTATGCAGAGCCCAAATAAGTGTGATTAGCCAGATGACGGCTAAGGCAGCGCTTACCCACCGCCATAGTTTGGCCTTGTCTTGTTCGACTAACGTTGTTTCATCGAACGCCAATGCCTCGCTCGGGTTGGCATCGCGCGCGGGAGGTGGACCCATCACAAAAGCATCGCGCGGACGCTCGCCATTGGGGGTTTGGTCCGCTCTGGGCTGAACTTGCAGTGTGCGCGATGGTAAGACAGCGTTGTCTAGGGCATTGGTTTTGCTATTCCAAAACATGACACGAATCTCGGGAAGGGTAATGTTGCCGGGTCCAGACGCAATAATGGCTGTGCTTTCTATGCGCTCCGCCTGAAGGTTGTCGCGGCTTTCTTGATCGCGAATGATGGGCTGGTCTGGGTAGGTCTTTAGTTGATCGGGAAGCTGCTGCGCGATAGGGGGTAGTTGCACGCCCTGCACTCCTTGGCCCGACAATTTAATCGTGCGTGTCAGCGCTTGGCCCGCAGTAATTTCTGTTACTGCGTCTAGGCTATCGTTAAGTGTAATTCGCTCGGCAACCAACCATGGTGCATCGTTGGGGTAGTTGTAGGGTATGGGTTTTACCTCGATAATCAGAGGTTCAGTATTGCGTGTTAACAAACGGCCTGATCTAGAACGAGAAAACAAACCTCCGCCGCCCACGATTTCACGGCCGCTTAGGCGTAAGCTCGGGATGGTCAGCGTTCCCGAGCGTTCGGGGAAGATCGCGTAGCGTAGCTCGTGAATAATCCAAGGTTTGCCGGCAATTGTTCGTTGAAAGGTTTGTTGCTCGAGCGTGTGAACGTAGGCGTTCTCGATGTTAAGCTCCGAGACGTTTAAATCATCAAGGTTAACTGCACGCTCTATCGTCACCGTCAGATGTAATTGGCCTTGCACGTATACAGCTTGTTGATCGACTTGGGCGCGGAAATTTAAGGTAGAGTCGCCGCTGGTTGCGACCACAGGTGGTCCAACGCTGACTGCAATCGCCTGCGTTAGATCAGAGCCTGCTTGGAGCACAGGTATTTGTAAATTGCCCTGGCGTTTCGGCGTGATGTCTAAACGCAAAGTAACCGAGCGAGACATCGACCCATTAATAATTTGCATGTTGCTGGAACTCGATTGACCCAAGACCTCAAAATTTTGCTCGAGTGGCGCAAGATCGATTTGCTTGAGATCGTTAGAACCGTCAGAGCTGATGGTTAAGGTAACGATGTCGCCCAGTGCGAGCTGTGTTCGATCTAGGCGCGCTTCGATTGCAGCATCGGATAATGCGCTGAAGTGCAGCAAACAGAAGCTGGTTATCCACAAAATTGGGGTGAAATTACCAAATCTTTTTGTCATTTCTTGGCCTGTTTTGATTTTGACGTCGTTCACTTTCGTAACGGAATTTTTCGCGTAATAAGCCTGATGGGTCATCTTCGATGCGTCGTATCCATTGCTCCATAGCCTGCTGCTGCTCTTGATTTTCGCGCGTTTCTTGAATGGCTTGTTGGGCCATAGCTTGTTGTTCTTGGTCGATAGAATCTTGGGCGGAAGCTTGCTGTTGAGCTGGCTGCTGGCTGTCCTGCGCCTGCTGGCCATTCTGATTTTGCTGGCTTTGAGTTTGGGCCTTTTCTTGCTGTTGGTCTTGTTCCGGATTTGAAGCTTGCTCTGAGCCGTCGCTGGCACCAGACTCGCCCTCCGACTTCTGATCTTCGCTTTGCTCTTGCTGACCAGAGCTGCCATCGGTTTCTGAGTTGTTCTGATCGTTCTGCGACTGTGATCCGTCTCCTTGCTGATCCATATCCTGGTTTTGCTGTTGCTGCTGTTGATTCAAGAGACGCTGGATCAAATCGCGGTTGAACACAGCATCCTCCGTTTCCGACCGCGATATCGACTGGTTGTAAGCCTCCAAGGCTGCCTCTAGCTGGCCCGCTTTCGCCCGCGCGTTACCTAAGTTGTACCAATCGGTGGCTGATGAAGTCTCAAGAGCTTCAAAACGTGCTTTCGCTTGCTCGTGATCCTCTGCTTGGTAAGCGGCAATGGCCGCCCATGTTGGGTCTTCAAAAATTTCAGCGGCGGCCGATGGATCGGTAGGGAGGAGTTCTGCTGCACGCTGGTTAGGTGTTTTCCATAGCGACCGCCAGTCTTGCGCTTGTACCTCTAAGGGGTGGAATAGGGTAGCAAGCCAGCCTATTGCCATGATGCCCGCGAGGCGACCGCTGGGGTTGCGTGCGAACTGAGCTAACATGACAACTACCCACGGTATGATCAGCCAAAAGCCTGCGTCCGCCCAGGTATCGGCCTGACGTTCGATTTCAGTTCGATTAAGCTTTTCGGCGACGCTCATAAATTCTACCGCTGCCAGAACATCGGTATCGTCTAGCGTCAAGTTAGAGAACAAGCCACCATGGCTCGCGGTGAGCTCTTGCAGTCGCGCGATGGGCACAGCAGGGACCACAATCTCAGAATTTTGGTCGCGCAAAAAGCCGCCGTTACCCAGTGGGATTGGCGCCCCCGCGGGTGTTCCCACTGCCATCGTAACCAAACGGGTGCCCGCTTGATCTAGCCAGTCGGAAAGCTCAGCCGCTTGGCTGGTTTCGATATCATCGGTCAGCCACAAGACGCTACCACCGGGCACACCAGATGAGCTGAGCAGCTCTTTCGCGCGTTCGAAGGCATCTATAGGGTTGCTGCCGGGAACGGGCATCATAGTGGGGTTTAACGCTGGTATTAGGTTTTCGATGGTGCCCAAATCATCAGTAAGGGGAGTCACGACGTGCGCCTCGCCAGAGTATGCGACCAAGGCAACTTGTGTGTCTTGTGGAAGGCTCAAAAGATCGCGGATTTTTTGTTTCGCTTTCACGATGCGGGAGGGCTGAATATCTTCAGCGTACATCGAGTAGCTTAGGTCTAGAACAATAACGTAAGCTGCTTTTTGCTGCGATACTGGAACCGGTGTTTGTTCCCAAGAGGGGCCTGCGGCACCAATAATGCCGAGCAACCACGCCAGCCCCAACAGCTTAGCTATGTGCTGGGTTTGCTTGGTGTGTGTGGCAGACTGTAAGTGCGTGAGTAGGTGCGGCGCGATAATATCAGACCAAGCGCTGCGTCGCGTTTTTTGGCGTAACAGAACTACAACAAAAAACACAGTGGGTAGCAGTAACCACAGCCACTCAGGCCGTAAAAAATGCAAATCAGGCACGCTCATTCGCATCTCCTTTTACGGTGCGCTGCAAATTGATTTGGCTCAGAAGCCAGATCATGCTGAACAGCCAGGCGGCACCGAGTGGCCAATGCAGCATAGACTGCTGCGGACGGTAAGTTGCGCCGTCGGTTTGAGTCGGTTCAAGTAGGTCGAGTAAATCGTAGATTTTAGCCAGTTCTTCGGGCGAGCGTGCGCGGAAATAGCGCCCTCCGGTAGATTCTGCCATAGCCGACAGAGTTTCTTCATCAAGTTCAGCCGACGGGTTAACCCGCCGATTACCAAATAAACTCGGCACCAGCATTTCGTCAGCGCCGATGCCAATGGTGTAGACTTTTACGCCGTAATTGGCGGCTAGTGCGGTGGCATCTAACGGGTCAACGCTAGAGGCGGTATCTTGGCCGTCGGTCAACAAAATCACCACCCGATCGCCATCCTCTTTGTCGCGCAGACGTTTTACTGCCAGGCCTAGTGCGTCGCCGATTGCCGTTTCACTGCCGGCAAAGCCTATTTGCGCTTCGGCCAAAAACTGCTTCACGGTGTCGCGGTCAAAGCTAAGAGGTGATTGCATGTAAGCTCTGCTGCCAAACAGGATTAATCCGACCCTGTCGCCCTCGCGGCGCTCGATAAACTCGGCTCCGATATCGCGCACTGCATCAATACGGCGTACGGCCTGATTGGCAATGACCATGTCTTCAACACGCATGCTGCCCGAGATATCTACCGCCAACAATAAGTCGCGTCCGCTTTGTGGCAGCAAAATGGGTTCTCCAATCCAGTGTGGACGTGCTAAAGCCACAACTAGAGCGCACCAAATCACAAGTTGCAGCCAAAAATTGTGCCGTTTGAATAGAGAGCTTGGCCCGCTAGACACATGACCAATTGACTGCCACAAGCGGAATTGTGGTACCCAGAGCGCGGCATCTGGCGAGCTTTCCCTCGACCGCAAAAAGATCAGTAGAATAGGTAGGGGAAGCAGTGCCAACGCCCAGGGCCAAGTCCACTCAAGCATAGTGTCGCCCCTTGTGCCCCGCCAGCCAGCGCTCGCAGTCCTGTAAAGTGGCTTCGCGGTTAGACCACAGCAGTGTTTGATTTCCCGAGTATAGTTGCGACGCAAAGTCGAATTTACAGGTATCTTGATGTCGTTTAACGGTCGTGTTTTGAAGCCACTCCTGCCACTGTTTCTGGGCAAAAGACGCGATAGTCGGATCCTTTTGGTAGTGCAGAGCAGTGGCTTTTAATAGCGCGTTGATAGCGACTACTGCGTCTTCGCTGCTCGCGCTATCGCACCAGCGGTCAGCGATTTTTCGCAGTTCGGCCCGCGCTTGGCGAAGTACAGCTCGGCGCTGATAGTAGCGGGATAGGGCTGAGATTGCCGCGATCAGGGCAATACAGGTAAGCGCCGCAAGTAACCACCAGCCTGGCGCTAAAGGCCAACTGAAATCAGCCTCGGGCAATTGCAGCGGCCGCAACTGGGCCAATGGGTCTTGTGGGTTCATCGACGTGCTCCGAACAGGGGCCGTAACACCTCCGTCACAGCATCGGTAGTTTTGGCCTCGATCAGTGGAATTGCTGTCTTCAAGCAATCGTCGCGCAGGGCCCTAAGCCGATTCTCAAAAATCAGCGCATAGGCTTCCCGCACCTTAGCCGAGTCTGTATCGAGCCCCGCGGTGCTCTCGCCATCTGTGAGCTGATAGTACCCTGGGGGTGGTGCCACAGCCTCCAAGGGGTCGCTCACCAGGCATAGAGTGATGCGGTTGTGGCGGGCTAAATAGCTGAGGTGAGGTAAGTGTTGTGAGCTCGCGTAATCCGCGAAATCACTGACAATAAAGATATGCGTTCCAGGTCGACTAATACGTCGTAAAGCCAGCAGTTGCTCGGTAAAGTCCAAGCCGGTGGATTGACTTGATTGATCCGGCAGGGCTTGGTTGAGTGTGAGTAAGTTTTGAAGAAAATGTAACACTCCGCTGCGCGAGGCTTTAGGGCGCAATTCACAGTGCTCTGTTTGCCCGGTAATTAAGCCGCCAATGCGATCCCCATTCTCAAGGGCCGCCCAGGCAACAGTCGCCGCAAACTCGGCGGCCCACACTGACTTCATGCAGGTTTGTGAGCCGAAGAACAAACTATTGCGTTGATCTACGGCGATCAGCACCGGCCGTTCTCGTTCTTCCTTGAACAGCTTAGTGTGGGCGTCGCCGGTCCGCGCTGTGACTCGCCAATCAATAGAGCGGACGTCGTCACCGGGGTAGTACTTACGGACTTCGTCAAAGTCTAAGCCACGGCCACGGCGTGCGCTGCTCTGCTGACCGGCTAGTAGCGCCAGTGCAGGCTTGCGTGCGTGTAGGTTAAGGTTGCGCGCAAGGTATCGGGTTGCGAGCAAAGCATTCAAATCGCAGTGCGCGCCTTTGGGTGCCGTACTCGAGAGTTCCTGATATCTCATCATCCAATAGGTACTAAGCGCAGTAGTTGCTCGATAATGATGTCTGTGGTTATGCCGTTGGCTTCAGCTTCAAAACTTTGCAATATGCGATGCCTGAGCACGTCTGGCGCGATGGCAAGAACGTCCTCCGGTGTTACAAAGTCACGCCCCGCTAACCAAGCGTGTACTCTGGCACAGCGGTCCAAGGCGATTGTGGCACGAGGGCTTGCCCCAAATTCAATCCATGCGGCAAGTTCGGGCGAATAAGCACTGGGCTGGCGAGTTGCCATGATGAGTTGCACGATGTAGGTCTCTACGGCCTCGCTCATGTGAAGCGCAAGCGCCGCTTGTCGGGCAGCAAAAATACTGGTTTGGCTTAACTCCAGCTGTGTTAAGTCGGGTGCCCCCTTGGCTTCTTGCCGCGATATAGCCAAGATCTGCCGCTCGGCCTCGGCATTGGGATAGTCGACTTTAACGTGCATCAAAAAGCGGTCAAGCTGAGCCTCTGGAAGCGGGTAGGTACCTTCTTGCTCGATGGGGTTCTGTGTTGCCATTACAAGAAACAGTGGGGGTAAAGCATAAGTTTGACTGCCGACAGAAATCTGTCGCTCGGCCATGGCCTCGAGCAACGCCGATTGCACTTTGGCAGGCGCTCTGTTGATCTCATCGGCGAGTACGAGGTTGTGAAAAATGGGCCCTTGCTGGAATTGGAAGGTGCCGTCTTGTGGACGGTAAATCTCGGTGCCTGTCACGTCTCCGGGAAGCAAGTCGGGCGTAAACTGAATGCGGTGGAAGTCACCCTCGATACCGTCTGCTAATGATTTTATGGCCCGCGTTTTCGCAAGCCCCGGTGCACCTTCTACCAATAAGTGACCGTCGGCAAGCAGGGCAATGACGAGGCGATTAACTAAATGCGCTTGGCCGACAATTTGCTGCGATAACCAGTTTTCGAGTGAGCGGATTTCCGACTGTGCCACAGTATCTCCTATTTCATGCCTGTGATTTCGGGCGTATGATTTGTACCAGTACAAGCGCATGCCCTTGTCCCTATGAGCATGTGTTTGTTATGACTCTGATGTGCCCAAAAAGTTCTAGGTACTATGAGGGTTGTAAGTCAAAAATCAAGCGCTATCTAGCGAATTGTCGGTTAAGGGTAATGAAATCTATGTCTCCGCTGCTGACAAAAGAACAAAGGCTTGATGAGCTAGTAAACTATTTGCGATGCCGGAGTGAAAGTCACGAGACTCAAAGCTCGCAGATAAAGTTAGCGCATGCCTTATATGAGAGTTTGGGTTCTGAGGATTTGGGTCGCCATTCTACAGAGGATTTGGCCGCAAGAGTCGTATGGTTGCAGAGTCAAATTAACACATGGGTCGATGACTCAATCGATATTCAGGCGTTTACGCCCGATCGTGATAATCATGGTTGGGGTGGTGACAATAGCGCAATTGTTGTGGTGTGCCCTCAGATGCCTTTTTGCACGGCGTCTGTGCGCGGCGCCCTTCACCGACTGAATATCAGTATTGATTGGCTTACTTCATGCAACCTTACGATTTCTCTAGTTGAGGGCACGAACACCCACAAACGACGCGTTGGTACCAGTAAAGGCACACCCATCAGTGTTTTGTACTTTGAAGTAGAGCAACAGGAGTCTGCGGTGTTGGACACGGTTGTACTGCCTGAGTTATCCGATGTGATAATAGAGGTGGATGCCGTTGTGTCGAGCTTTGGGCCCATTCAAGCGAAACTGGCCGCCGCGCAAGAAGAAATTTTGACGAGGTCCACCCCCAGTACCGAGATCGCGGAATTGCTTAAGTGGTTCGCTCAAGGTAAGGCAACTTTGCTTGGGTACCAGTATTTTGAAGCGCTTAAGCTGGGGCAAATATCTGTTTCTGAGGCACTTGGCTTGCTGCAATACCCCGCTCACAGTGATGTCAGCCGAGATGCCAGTCCAGAGTGTCTGGGTGAGTTCATCGGCGAGGCGGGCGTGATTCGCTTTGGTAAATCATCGGCCCGTAGCAGGGTGCATCGGTGGGCTTATCCGGACATGATAGATATCGCTATTCCCGATGAAACCGGCGTATGTCGACGTGTTCACCGTTTTTTGATCCTGCTGACTTTCGCAGCCTATAGTCAAGATCCTCGTGACGTTCCGTGGTTGCGCGGTCGAATTACTGACTTATTAGAGCGGGCCGGTTTTGATGAGCAAGAGCACGAAGGGCGTGAATTGTTGCGCGTCATCGAGTTATACCCCCGCGATGAACTGTTTCAGTCAGGCCTGCAAGCGCTGTTAGAAAATGTAACCGCAATCAACCGCATTCAAGAGCGCAGGCAAACACGCTTATTTATGCGTCGCGATGTAAAGACAGGCTTTGCGAATTGTTTGGTTTATGTCCCAAGAGAGCTTTATAACACGCAGTTGCGTGAGCGTATTCAAGCTAGCTTAATGCTGGCGCTTGGCGCCACAGAGGCTGAATTCTCGACACAATTCTCTGAATCTGTATTGGTTCGAGTTCACTTTGTTTTCCGTTGCGATCCGGTAGAGCTAGCGCGTTATTCTGCGGCAGATTTGGAATCTGAAGTCCAAGACATTACTCAAGGCTGGATGGAGCGCTTACAGGCTCGATTGCGCGATCTGTGTGGCAGAAAGCAGGCGCAGAGCTTGGTGAGTCGGTACGGTCAGTATTTTAGTTTGGGATATCAAAGCGATTTTGCGCCCGATATCGCTGCGGATGACGTACTGATTTTAGATCAACTCAGTGCGGATGAGCCTTTAACGCCGGTACTGTATTCGTCAAGCGCTGGCATGGGAGAATTAACCTTAAGGCTGTATCATCGTGGCGATTCGCTGCCTCTTTCTGATGTCTTGCCGGTGCTAGAATCAATGGGGCTTCGAGTGTTGTCCGAGCGCCCTTATAGAATTTTCACTGAAGCGGCGGGGCAATTTTGGATACAAGATTTTACGCTGCAGTATCGCTACTCGCACGAGATCATAGTCGATGATGTTAAGGTTGACGTCGAATCTGCCTTCCTGGCGATGTGGCAGGGTACCGCTGAAGTTGATGCCTTTAATCAGTTGATAGTTGGCGCCGGTTTGTCTTGGCGAGACGTTGCAGTTTTACGTGCTTATGCTCGTTATTCTAAGCAGATCTTATTTTCTTACAACCCCGATTTCATGGCCGCGACACTCTGTCAGCATATGGAATTGGCTGCGCTGTTGATTAAAGCGTTTCATGCTAAGTTCGATCCAGACTCGGCATCTGAGTGGAGTGTGGCTTCCGAGCGCTTTACTGCCTTATTCGAACAGGGACTGGACCAAGTAGCAAACTTGGGTGAGGACCGCGTATTACGCCATTATTGGAGCTTGCTTGAGGCGACGGTGCGCTCCAATTTCTTTTTGAGCGATGGTTTTGCTTTTGGGTCTCATTTTGCATTTAAATTTAAACCCGCCTTACTGGGCAATATGGTAAAGCCAGTGCCGTATCGCGAGATCTACGTGTACTCGCCTCGCGTAGAGGGAGTGCACTTACGCGGTGGCCCAGTGGCACGCGGGGGGCTACGGTGGTCCGATCGGACCGAAGATTTTCGCACGGAAGTCCTGGGTCTGGTTAAAGCTCAGCAGGTCAAGAATGCCGTTATCGTGCCTGTGGGTGCAAAAGGCGGTTTCGTTGCCAGGCAGGTTAACTCGAGCATGGGTCGCGAGCAGCGTAACGCAGAGGGGATAGCTTGTTATCGATTGTTCGTGCGGGCCTTATTGGAGTTAACCGATAACCAAATTGGGGGCGCGGTGGTTCGCAATCTTGATCTGGTAGCTCACGATGGCGACGATCCCTACTTGGTGGTGGCTGCCGACAAAGGTACAGCCACTTTTTCGGATATTGCTAATCAAATGGCCGCTGACTTTAACTTCTGGTTGGGCGATGCATTTGCCTCAGGTGGAAGCGTAGGTTACGACCATAAAAAAATGGGAATAACGGCGCGAGGCGCTTGGGTCTCGGTGCAGAGGCATTTTCATGAGTTGGGTGTCGATGTTCAACGCGACCCTGTTGTGACCATCGGCATTGGCGATATGTCGGGCGATGTCTTTGGCAACGGACTGTTGCTGTCGAAGTCTCTGTTGCTTGTCGCGGCATTTAATCATAAGCATATTTTTATAGATCCCAACCCAGATGCGGCCACGAGCTTCGAAGAGCGCCTGCGCTTATTCACTGAGTCGACGAATGGTTGGGCGGATTACAAGCAAAGTTTAATTTCTGATGGGGGTGGCGTATTTGAGCGTAGTGCTAAGCGAATATCTCTGTCCAAACCTATGCAGGCTCTATTGCAAACCGATGCAGCGACGCTTACCCCCAACGAGCTGATTCACTTGTTGTTAAAGGCCAAGGTGGATTTACTGTGGAACGGCGGTATTGGCACCTACGTGAAAGCGTCTACCGAGAGCCATCTAGAGGTTGGCGACAAAGCAGGTGATGCCTTGCGGGTCAACGGTGCTGAGTTGGGCGCTAAGGTCGTTGGTGAGGGTGGTAATTTGGGTATGACTCAACGAGGTCGAATTGAATACTGCCTAGCCGGGGGGCGCTGTAACACCGATTTTATTGACAATGCCGGTGGTGTCGATTGCTCGGACCATGAGGTCAATATTAAGATTTTTTTGAATGCGTTGGTCGAACAAGGTTTATTGAATCCCACAGCAAGAGCGGCGAGGCTTGAATCGTATACAGAGGCGGTAACGCGTCATGTTTTGCATAATAATCGCTCGCAAACCTTGGCTCTGAGTTTACTTGCTCAAGATTCTCATGAGCGGGTACTAGAGTACCAGCAGCTGATTGAAGAGCTGAATGGCATTGATGTGCTCGATCGCGAACTGGAATTTTTGCCAAGCAATGATGAAATTGCCGAGCGACGGGCGCAGGGGCGGGGCCTCACTCGGCCCGAGCTCGCCGTGTTGCTGTCAGCCAGTAAGTCGCACTTAAAGCGCTTGCTGCATTCCGATGAGTTGGCGCAAGACGACGCCTTCTTACCTTGGGTAGAGCGGTCGTTCCCCAGCGCCTTAATCGACGAGTTTGGCTCTTATTTAGAGCAGCACCGCTTGTATACATCGATCCTAGCGACTCAGTTGGCTAATGATATGGTGAATCGGTTAGGGCCGAATGTTTACTTTCGACAGTTGCACGCTACGGGTGCTTCACCCGAGGAGTTTGCGCGATGCTATGTAATGGCTTTGAGCGTTTTTGATTTAGAGCATTTATGGTCGATGCTCGTTAAGGATGTAAAGTTCGATACGCCAGAGCAAATGTATCGGGGTTTGATGCAGCTGAGCCAGCTTTTGAAGCGGACATTTCGATGGTTTCTTCGAAATCCAGTCGAAGCAGGAGCCTTGCCCGAGGCTGTTGCCAAGTTTAAATCAGGTATCAACGCATTGCTCATGGTCGGGAGCCTAAACAATACTGAGTTGATAGGAGATCAGCGCCGTCATCGGCAATTAGAATGGCAAAGTCTTATTGATGACCCGCGATTGTGCAATCTGTTAAGCCACAGTGATTATGCGCACCTGTACCCAGGTTTAGTGCAAGATGCCGCGGCCTTGAACTGCAGTCTTGAAGATCTTGCGCAGCTTTTTTTCGACCTAGACCGCACACTGGAGCTTGATGTTTTAACCCGAACGCTTTTGAATACTTCTGTCGACAGTGAGTGGCGGGTGTTGGCGCGCGATGCCTATCTTGAGCAGATCGTCGATATTCAGCTGTCTTTGTGTCGAGCGATCATCTCGGCTACCACCCAAGCTAAGTTCACGGCTCAAGGGGTAATAAGGCAGTGGAGTGAAGACCAACGAATCGCGCTTAAAAGATGGGAGGATGTCGTGGCGCAACTGAAAGCAGTGCAGGCTCCTGACTTCGCAGTTTATGCCGTGGTGCTGCGAGAGCTCTCGGAGCTTGCCCGCGCAGCTCAAGCGCAGTAGCATGCGCGCCTCGTTTGGTTATTCGGTGTATCTATGTCTTTAGCGACCAAATTTACGCATCTGCTTCCACCTGAAGCGGCTCACTCGGCAGCCATGCTGGGCTTGGATATGTATCACGCCTTGCGCATGAGTTGGATGATAGCCTCTGACTTAAAACCCAATCCGCAACAAGTCATGGGTTTAAGCTTTGATAATCCCATCGGTTTAGCCGCTGGACTTGACAAAAATGGCGATCATATTGACTCATTGGGCACTTTGGGCTTCGGGTTTATCGAAGTTGGAACGGTAACGCCTAGACCTCAAGGCGGGAATCCCAAGCCGCGTTTGTTTCGCTTGCCCGAACATCAAGCTATTATCAATCGAATGGGCTTTAATAACAAAGGTTTGGACCATATGCTCAGGCGTATAAAATGCCGAAAATACACCGGTGTGCTAGGCGTGAATATTGGTAAGAACGCCACTACGCCGCTTGAAAACGCACTGCATGACTATCAGCTTTGCTTGGAGGCTGTGCATGGCTATGCCGATTACGTCGTTGTGAATTTGAGTTCGCCCAATACCCCTAATCTGCGTCAACTTCAGTTTGGCGAGCCTTTAAAACGCTTGGTGTCGAGTTTGCGCGAGCAGTGTTATCGCTTGGATGCCATCAACGAAAAACGGGTACCATTGGTTGTTAAAATTGCGCCAGATATGAGCCTGGACGATTTGTTGTCGGTCGCCGATACTTTAATGGAGTCATCGGTTGATGGTGTTATTGCAACAAATACGACCGTTGAACGCGACGCGGTTGCGGGTCATCAATACGCTGATGAAGCAGGAGGCTTGAGCGGACTTCCTGTTCGCGAGCGGTCCACTGAAGTCGTAAATGCCTTGTACCGACATTTAAAGGGTGAGTTGCCTATCATCGGTGTTGGCGGGATATTTGATGAACGATCGGCGGCAGAGAAGCGCGAGGCGGGGGCCTCATTGCTTCAGTTATACACTGGGTTTATCTATCGCGGATCGGATGCAATAAGCGCGGCCGCCCGCGGTTTCAAGCAAGCAAAATTGCTGGGTTAATTAGATCGAGTGCATTCTGGGCAGCGTGGCTGATCCGGTAACGCCATCCCAATAGTCGGTTCGGCCATCCCGCCATCCCGCTAGCCACTGTTCGCGGTGGTTCTGTTGCGAGTGGGGACAGTCGTCCCTGCTTTTCCCCTGGTTTCCTGCAATATAGCCACGGTCGAAGTGGCGGTTAGAGACATCACGCTTGTGTTTTTTCATACACGCTCCTTGTCGGCAAAGCCGAGGTTTGTGGTTAGGGATTCAGCTTGCGCTGATCACAAAGCGAAGTTCAGGGAATCATATCTTACTTGCTGTAGTCGAACATTTTTTTGATCTAAAAAATATCGTTTTAGAACACCCGGGTATTAAGGGGTGCTGGCTTTGAAATCGTGAGAACTTGATGTGATGCCAAAGCCAGTGCGACTTGTCTTTTGCGTATCAACATCGTATTGATCTCAAATTAATTAAGGTATCGATTTTGTTAGAGGTTTTTATATGTATTTCTGCAACCTACTGTTTTAATTATTGTTAATACCATTTTTTGTTTGTTTTTGCATGGCTTAGGTTTTCTGTTGAGGTCAAACTACTTTGACCTTAAAGTAAAATTTCGGTAGAGTATAGGGCGCTGATCGATGAATATCCGTTGATCGAGCTAGGTCTTAACTTCTATTGTCATAAAAATCTGAGTTCAAAGACGACACAAACAGAAATGCTAAGGGAGCAATGTATGTTTCAAAAGAAAATCATCAACCGAGCGGTTGTCTCTGTTGTTGCGGCCGGTGCGCTTGGTGCACAATCGGCGCTAACGCAGGCTCAAATGCTTGAGGAAGTGATTGTCACCGCGACCAAGAAGTCTGAAAGCATGCAGGACGTCGCGATTGCAGTACAGGCGATGTCTGGTCAGGCACTTCGCGAGCAAAACGTAACCAATTTTGAAGACTACGTCGCGCAATTACCCAGCGTGAATATGGGTGGACGTGGCCCAGGCCAAAACGAAGTTTATATTCGTGGAGCCGCTGTTGATGCGATCAACATTACCGTAGCCGAATCTCAAGGCTCGGCGCCCAACGTGGCGATGTACTTAGACGAGCAGCCCATCACCGCAGGTGGCCGTAACCTTGATGTTTACATCTCTGACATGGAACGTATCGAGGTTTTGCCAGGGCCGCAGGGCACATTGTATGGTGCGAGCTCGCAGGCAGGTACCGTGCGATTGATTACCAATAAGCCAAATGTCAGCGAGTTTGAAGGAAGCGTTTCGGCAGAGTACTCGCAAACAGCCAAAGGTGAAGATAGCAATAAAGTGGAAGCGATGATCAATATTCCACTAATTGAGAATACATTGGCGATTCGCGGTGCGTTTTATTCGGATAATCGAGGCGGTTACATCGATAATGTCGAAGGCACCTTTCAAGCGAACGAGAACGTTAATATAGCGTTCCCCGGTAGTAGCGTGTTCTATCCTGAAGGTACGGTATTTGCAAACGGCACGACGGTGGGCGCGGGTGGTCTTACAGTGCCCGTAATCAAAGAAGTGGCAAGCAACAGCGCGATGGTCGAGGATGATTTCAACGATGTCTCGTACGCTGGTGCGAGGTTGGGTATTAAGTACTTCATTAACGATGACTGGTCTGCTCTAGCGCAATTTACAACGCAAACTTTGAAGACTGACGGTGTATTTGACTATGATCCCGATAAGGGCGATTTAAACGTTAGCCGTTTTAGCGAAGATTCTTTAGAGGACACCTTTGATCAGGCCGCTTGGACCCTAGAGGGCCGCTTGGGTGAGTTGGATGTCATTTACACCGGTGCCTATCTTGAGCGTGAAGTGCACGCGAAAATCGACTATACGGGATACACGAACATTGGTAAGTTCATTGCGGGCTATCAATGTGAATACCTGGTTGGATCTTACTACCACGGCCTTAGCAACGGCTACACCACTGGATACACTTGGGATCCGACTATCCGTGGAAACACCGGTGTGGTCGAGTGTAGTACCCCCGTGAATAACGCCAAGATTGACAACGAGCAGACTCGCTTTACCAGTGAACTGCGAGTAAGCGGTGACATTAATGACCGCACATCCTTTTTAGCGGGTGTGTACTACGAAGACTCTGAAATTCTGCATGTGGGTAACTTCAACTATGGTGCCCCTCTTGCGAACGGCTGGGCGCCAATTGATATTAATAGTTCATCAACTTTTGATAGTTCAGAAGCCAATGCTCGCGGCTTGGTTACAGCTGCAACCCAGTTTCGGAACGACAACACGCGAACGGAAGAGCAAATCGCGTTTTTCGGTGAGATCGCCTTTGATATTACCGAGCAGCTTAGGTTGGCAGTGTCAGCTCGTTACTACGATCTGGAGTACGGCTTTACAGGTTATGGCGCATGGCGCTACGGCAACCAGCCTCTGTTTCTTGATGATGCTGACCCCACCAACGATATTCGCCCAGCCTTAACCGGAGGACGCGAGTACGAGGTGAACTTTGCTGAGCTGCAGCCACTTAAAACTGACGATACCATTACCAAAGTGACCTTAAGCTACGAGGCAACCCCCGATATTTTGTTGTATGCGACGATGTCCGAGGGCTATCGCCCAGGTGGATTTAACCGTGCGGCGGCCCAGAAAGGGGGGCAGTACAGTGCCTCCGCAAATAATGTGACCAATAGTGGATTGCAATGTGGTACCGATGTGGCAATCAACTCTAACGCCGCCACAGGGTTCCCCGGCTACTGCCTGCCCTACGTATTCGAGTCGGACACGGTAGAAAACGCAGAGTTTGGTTGGAAAGCAACCTTGCAAGACGGTTTGCTTCGAATTAACGGTGCGGTTTACTGGATTGATTGGAAGGATATCCAGGTTAGTCAGTTTGACTCGCAGAATATTTCGGTCTTAACAGTAGTCGACAATGGCGGTGACGCAGAAATTACCGGTGTTGAGGTCGACTTCGCGTGGGCCATGACCGAGAACTTCACGCTTTATGGTGCGGCGTCGTTTAACGATACTGAATTGACCAGCGTGGACCCTGGTTTTGCTATTGTTGTGCAAGACGAAGGTAACCCACTGCCTCTGACCCCTGAGTTTCAGGGTAACCTGCGTGGTCGTTATGTATGGACTATGGACAGTGGGCTAGACGCGTTCTGGCAGTTGAGTGGCAAATATGCTGACGAAGCGCTGAACTCTATTGTGGATACGCCTGAAGAGCCAAATACCTACCAGGATTCTTACGCGATCTTTAATGCGTCGGCAGGTGTTACTAGCCCAGACGGGTGGGGCGCTGAGCTCTACGTTCGCAACTTGTCAGATGAGCGAGCGGAGCTGCACATCAACCGACAAGACTTTATCGAGCGGACAACGACCAATCGCCCTAGAACCATTGGTTTACGCATTAAGTATGAGTTCTAACACCTAACGTGTGACGATTACAGGCGGGCTTTGCTCGCCTTTTTTCGTAAGGCCATAGTGCTGTGGTTTTACGAAAAAATAGAGTAACGGAGTTTTAATGGCTGACAATAAAGCCACTCAGGAACGCGTCGACGCCACGATGGAACAGGTCAAAGAGGTCATGAAGGCCAATAACTTTGCCTTGGCGATCAAACAGCTAGAAGACTTAGTGGCGCAATCGCCCGAAGAACACGAAGCGTGGTATTTCTTAGCCGTGTGTCAGCGCTACACAAACCAAGCCGAAGCGGCGGCTAAGTCCTTGCGAGTTTGTTTGGAAATTGACCCAAGCTTTGGACGAGCCTATCAGGAATATGGACATTTACACTTAGCCCAAGGGCATATTCATGACGCTATTGGCGCCTATCTTGACGCAGTTCGGCGTAATGACTCGCTTTTGGCGACGTGGCGGCAGCTGATCGACTTGGCGAGTAAAGTGGGTGACCTTACCCTGCGCAAAGACGCCGAAGAGCAGTATCGGCGCTTAAGTTCATTGCCCGGTTCTTTGCTGGGTGTTCGAAACTTTCTTGCCGAGGGTAAGTTGCTTAAAGCGGAAAGTCTGTGCCGAGCATTTCTGAAGCAGAACCCTAAACATGTCGAGGGCATGCGTCTGCTGGCTGATATTGGTGTCAAGTTAAGCATACTCGATGACGCAGAGTTCTTGTTAGAAAGCGCCCTAGTGTTCGAGCCTGAAAACACCTTTGCCCGCTTTGATTACATTAACGTTCTGCACCAGCGGCAAAAATACGCGCAGTCGCTTGAGCAAGCCCAGACTCTTTTGGCTCAAGATCCAAGTAATGATCGCCATCGGACGTCGGTTGCCAACCAATTGGTGGCGGTAGGACGCTTCCAAGAGGCTTTGGAAGTCTATGATGATATAGCGACTCGGGCAACAAACAGCGCACCGTTGCAGCTATTGCGCGGCCACGCTCTAAAGACTATCGGACAAGTGGACGAAGCCATTAATGCTTATCGCGCCGCTTATAAGGCACGAGCTGATTACGGCGATGCTTATTGGAGCTTGGCCAACTTAAAGACCTATCGATTTACCGAATCCGAAAGGCAACAAATGCTTGCTGAGGAGTCCGGGCCTGCAATTAGCATCGATGACCGTATTCATCTTTGTTTTGCGTTAGGTAAAGCCTTTGAAGATGGCGAGCAGTTCGAAGAGGCTGCCAAGTGGTATCAGCGTGGTAATGAGTTAAAGCGTGTAGATGCAGCCTACGACGCAGATCGAATGACGCAGCAGCTAAAGTTGCAGCAGGTCCATTGTAATGCCGAGTACTTTAGTAAAATTACAGGCTCTGGCCTCAAAGATCCGGCGCCAATATTCATCGTTGGCTTGCCTCGAGCGGGCTCGACCTTGCTGGAACAAATTTTGGCGTCGCATTCGCAGGTCGATGGGACTTTGGAATTACAAAATATTCCTGCTATTGCCCACAAGCTCGACGGTCGGCGCATGATCTACGACGAGCCCCAGTATCCTAAGGTATTGCAAGAGCTAGAGTCTGAGCAGGCTAGGCTTTTGGGCGAGCAATACATTGCTGAAACGCAAATTCACAGGGCTGATGCGCCGTATTTTATTGACAAAATGCCGAACAATTTTCGCCATATTGGTTTAATTAAAACCATCTTGCCCAATGCCAAAGTCATTGATGCTAGGCGGCATCCCATGGCTTGCTGTTTTAGTGGTTACAAACAGTTGTTCGCAGAAGGCCAGGAGTTTACCTACGGTCTAACCGAAATTGGTCAATACTATCGTGATTATGTTGAATTGATGGATCATTGGGATCAAGCGATACCTGGGTTTGTGCTGCGAGTACAGTACGAGGATGTGGTCGATGATTTAGAAACCCAAGTGCGACGCATTCTAGAATTTTGTGGTTTAGACTTTGAACCGGCCTGTGTAGAATTTTACAAGACCAAGCGGTCGGTACGAACCCCAAGTTCAGAGCAGGTCCGTCAACCTATTTACCGAACTGGCGTGGATCAATGGCGCAAGTTTGAGCCCTACCTTGAGCCCTTGACAACGGCGTTAGGATCGGTGCTACAGCGTTATCCAATTTAACGAAGAAGAGGTCACGATGACGGATCTAAACACGCGGGATCTAGGGCTACTCAACAGCGTAGATCGACCGGTATTTTTTATCAGCGCGGGCTTTCTGTTGGCCTTTGTTGTTATTGCGCTTATCGATATTGATACCTTAGCGATATGGGTTCGAAGCGGTTCGCATTGGTCTTCTTTAATGTTCGGGGCGTTCTGGCAGTTGCTAATGCTGGCGACTTTTATTGTTGCCCTGGTATTAGCAATGGGTCGAGCAGGACCTTTGCGTCTTGGGGGCAAGACGCCAGAGCTGAGCAACTTTAAATGGGTCGCCATTATCATGTGTACCTTGTTGGCTGGCGGCGGAGTATTTTGGGCTGCCGCAGAGCCCGTTGCGCACTTTCTTAATAGTCCGCCTTATTTTGATGTTGAAGCGGGTTCTTCCCAGGCCGCTTCTGCGGCGCTGGCGCAAAGCTTCATGCACTGGGGCTTTTTGGCTTGGACCATACTGGGTAGTTTATCAACGATCACTTTAATGCACCTGCATTACCACAAAGGGTTGCCGCTAAAACCGCGAACACTGCTGTACCCCGTGCTCGGCGACAGGGTACTTTATGGCTGGCTAGGGGGAGCGGTCGATGCGTTTTCAGTAATTGCGGTCATTGCTGGCACGGTGGGACCCATCGGATTTTTGGGTTTACAAATGAGCTACAGTTTGGCTGCTTTGTTTGGTTTTGAGGATACCGTCGCTACCCAAATTATGATCGTTCTGGGGTTAATGGGTATTTACACGATATCGGCCATTTCGGGCTTGACCAAAGGCATACAAATACTAAGCAGTATTAACGTTGTGCTGGGTGTGTGTTTAATGACCTATGTCTTGGTGCTGGGCCCCACGACCTTTATCAGCGACCAATACGTGCAGAGCTTGGGCGTTTACATAAGTGACTTCGTCGGCATGGCAACCTATCGTTCAGACGAAGCTTGGCTGGAAGGTTGGACAGTGTTTTTTTGGGGCTGGTTTATTGGTTATGGCCCAATGATGGCGATTTTTATGGCGCGTATCTCGAAAGGTCGCACCATTCGCGAGTTGGTCTTGGTGTTGAGCGTGCTTGCGCCTTTGGTCACAACGGTTTGGTTTACCATTATTGGCGGCGCAGGTATTGGTTATGAAATTATGAATCCCGGGTCGGTGAGCGATGCTTTCGAAGGGTTCAATTTACCCGCCGCCTTGTTAGCTATAACGCAACAATTGCCTAATGGGTTTGTGATTTCTCTGCTTTTTTTAATCCTGACGACAATTTTTGTGGCTACCACCGGTGACTCTATGACCTATGCCGTATCGATGGCAATGACGGGTCATGAACACCCAAGTACTGCTTTGCGCGTGTTTTGGGGCGTGCTCATGGGATTGGTTGCTATGATTTTAGTGGTGATTGGCGCGGGGGGGGTGTCGGCCTTGCAGTCCTTTATCGTAATAACCGCCGTGCCCGTCTCGTTAATTTTATTGACCTCAGTTTGGGTGGCCCCCAGAATGGCGCAAGAGTTGTTAGCAGAGCGCTGAGCGAAATAAAGTGTATGGATGAGTCAGCTAGGATATGGGTAGATGCCGATGCATGCCCAAAAGTTCTGCGCGAAATTATTTTAAAAGCTGCCAACCGCGTGGCTGTGAAAGCCATATTTGTTGCCAATCACAACCTGGGTATCGCGAGTACAAGCTACTCATCCTTTGTGCAGGTAAGTAGTGGTTTTGACGTCGCTGACGATTATATCGCCGAGCATATTTCGCCGGGCGATTTATTGGTTAGTAATGATATTCCCTTGGCTGACCAAGCGATTACCGCAGGTGCCTTAGTGATTAATATGCGCGGTGAAGAGCTGACAAAAGCAAATATCAAAAGTCGCCTGAATCTGCGTGATTTTATGGATACCATGCGCAGCTCGGGTGTTCAAACGGGCGGGCCACCGCCGTTATCGCAGCGTGATCGAGCAAACTTTGCGAATTCGTTAGATCGTTTTTTAGCGAAGCTTTGATGCGTCGATTGTCACCAAATTTTCATTACTGTGTCTCGGAATTGACATAAGTTCAATAGACACTGTATCCATCCAATCTATGAGGATGGGTCTATGGAACTGCAGCAAAACGATAAAAGACACGAGAAGCAACGGTTACGGGATCAGTTAAATCAAGAAGTTCAGCGTTTTCTTGCAGCGGGTGGCGAGATTAAAACGCTGGAGAGTCATTATCGTCCATGCCAAATCAAAACCGCGCATCAATCACTATGGCAACGTATTGAAGTGGGTTTTGATTCGCTGGGTTTCTAAACTATGTTGAGCGTCAAGGCGGCGTTAGAGACACGTTTTCCTGAGTTTTTCGAACGTCACACTCGAATCGGACCGGTTCTGTTAAGGTTTTTGGGCTTTTTGTTTCATGAGTCGCGGCTACAGCAGTTTGAGCTGGACCATCCGCACTCACGCGGTTTAGATTTCGTGGAATCGGTGTTGCGATTTTTCGATTTTTCGCTGCGAATACGAGATTATGAGCGCGATCGGATACCCAGTGAGGGCCGAGTTGTGGTGGTTGCCAATCACCCAATCGGATCGCTCGACGGCTTAGCTCTACTAAAGCTGATCGCCGATGTTCGCCCCGACGTCAAGGTCGTGGCTAACGATGTGCTACTGGCCATAGAGCCGCTAAGCCCTTTGCTGTTGCCTGTGAATAATATGGACGGCAGTACTCCCAAAGCTAACTTAAAAAAAATTAAGGCACACCTCCAAGACGATGGTGCTGTGATTATCTTTCCGGCCGGTGAGGTGTCTCGTTTTAGTCCGCAAGGGGTTCGAGACGGTGAGTGGCAGAGTGGCTTTTTGAAGATTGCTCGCTCAGCCAAGTCTCCCATCTTGCCCATTTTTGTCGCTGGTCGAAATTCGGTGTTCTTTTACAGCCTCTCATTTTTGGCAAAACCCTTAGCCACTCTTTGGTTAGTGCGAGAGATGTTTAAACAGTGTCATCGCACAGTCGATGCGCGCGTGGGTCAGTTAATTCCCTTGGAACACTACAGCCGAATCGAGCCTGCGAAGGTGACAGCACAACGGTTTAAGCGCCATGTGTATCGCCTGGCGAGGGGTAAAACACCCCTGTTTCAAGGTGAGCAAACCATAGCGCCCGCCGAAAATAGACTGTTACTGGAGCGAGAGATAAGGGGCTGTGAATTGGTTGGCGTCACTCCTCGCGGCCGCGAAATTAGACTGTATCGGGCGACCCCTGGTGATTGCCTGATTCGTGAGCTTGGTCGTCTGCGCGAACTGAGCTTTAGGGCTTTAGGTGAGGGTTCGGGCTTGCCCCGAGATATCGATAATTACGACTATCACTACGAGCACCTATTGTTGTGGGATCCATTGGCACGTCAAGTGGCTGGTGGTTATCGGGTCGCAGATTTGTCGAAAATCTTGCCTAGTCTGGGGCTGCAAGGCTTGTATGCCAACACTCTATTTAATCTGAGTGGAGTGCGGAATCGAGAATTAAAGCGAAGTTTAGAGTTAGGACGCAGTTTTATTCAACATGCCTACCGCGACCGCTACTCACTCGATGAACTTTGGAGTGGCATAGGCGCATTGCTGATGCAGAGGCCGCACATTAAGCTGTTGTATGGTCCTGTGTCAGTCAGTAAAGATCTGGGAGCCGAGTGTCTGCAGGCCTTGACGTTGTTTTACAGTCATTATTTTCAGCCACTTTGGCCAGGTGTCGAGCCCTTCAGCGCGTACCATGGTCATTTGGGGGCGGGGTTGTCGAGCCATCCTGTGCTGGCAGCTGGCGATTACAAAAAAGACTTTAAAGCGTTAAAACGGTTCTTCAAAGACAACAATCAAAGCTTGCCTCCCTTGTACAAATATTACACTGAAGTGGCGGAGGTCGGTGGCGTAGGTTTCAGTGGTTTTAACGTAGATCCAAAGTTTAAAGACTGTGTCGATGGCTTGGTCGTGGTGGATTTAAATTACTTAAAGAACAGTCGGCGCAAACGCTACATGAAACAGGGCGGTTCTGGTGAAGCGTAAGTACGACTATCACTACAAGACTGTGTTCATTTCAGATGTACATTTGGGTAGTCGTCACTGTAAAGCAGAACAATTGCTAGCATTTTTAAAGCGCCTTCGCTGCGAGCAATTGTTTTTGGTTGGCGATATCGTTGACGTTTGGGCAATGCATAAACGAGTGCATTGGCCGCAAGCTCATAACAATGTGTTGCGTAAATTTCTGTCGATGGCCAAACAGGGCGTTAAAGTGACTTATATTCCTGGCAACCATGATGCCAATTTTCGCGAGTTTTGTGGGGCTGAATTCGGCTTGATTAATATAGCGCGCGATGTTCGATTTGAAACCGAAATGGGCGAGACCTTCTTGGTCATGCATGGCGATGAGTTGGATTTTGCGGTGCGTTATTCGCGCCTTAATCGTTGGCTGGGCGATGCCGCCTACGATGGAGTCATGGCCCTTAATCGTTGGATAAATGTGCTAAGAGAGCGCTTGGGCTGGCCCTACTGGTCATTGGCGAAATGGGTTAAGACGAATGTGGCGCAAGCAGACGCCGCTATTAGAGCTTACCATGATGCCGGTTTAGATTACGCCAGGCGTCAGGGCGTAGATGGCTTGATTTGTGGACATCTTCATTATCCCTCGATGCTAAAGCGTGCAGGTGTGTCTTATTACAACGACGGCGATTGGGTGGAAAACTGTACCGCTTTGGTTCAGGATTTTGACGGTAAGTTTCACTTACTGCACCCTACCTTGACGCTTCTCTCCACCTCCGAAAGTCTTGCAGCTGAGCTTAAGTCGCCATTGAAATCAGAGTCAATAGCGTAACTGTCATTTTGTCATTTTTTCTAAATTTGTCACGGCATTGTCACAATTGCAGAACCTCAACAAGCCTTATTCCGATACAAAACAAGGGCTTAAAATCGCTCCATCCTAAAGAGGTTGAGGTGTAAAAAAACCGCTTGCGTAACAATATTGTCGCAATTTCCCACTACGATGATCGCATGAATGGGGAGCTTCATAGACCTCCCCGGCACATTTAATGGATGGGGTGAAAATGAATAATTTGTCTGCGTTTCGTCGATCGGCTTTGTCGCTTGCTCTTGCGGCACTTACCACATCGGCTGTGGCGGATAATGAGCTTGTTATTCAGGCCTACGACGAAGAGGGCGCTTTGGCTGGTGTTGAAGTCGTGCTTGACGGCGAAGCCTTGGGCAACACCAAATCCGACGGTAGTTTGGTGGCTGACCTTGATGCGGGTGGTCACGTGCTAATTATTCGGGCAGAAGGCCAGGAAAAAGTGCTCAGGTTCCCCTCCGGCGACGGGCAGTTAGCGGATCTAGTGGTAACCGTAAACGGCGACGAGCTAATCCACTATCTCGATGTGTTCTCGGCCGTCGAGAGCGCTGCGGAAAAGCGGGGCGCGGCCAAAGGCACATTACAAATTCGCGTTCGCAAAGGGGTTAAGCCTGCGGCGAACCAAATTGTCATGGTGTCGGGCGTAGGCGCTGTGTCGACCAATATGCAGGGACGAGCTGAGGTGGAAGTACCACGCGGCCCACTAACTGTTAAATACGGTGATGATTCTCGTACGCTGCGTGTGTTAGGTGGTGTCACGCGCGCTGTGAATTTTGACTTACCGGGTGAAGAAGGCGGTTTTGAAATCGCCATGCCTTCCATTGAAGAAGTCGTGGTCTTGGGTACATTTAATCCCGGCGGCATGGAAGTGTCCGAGCGCGATACGTCAAGCATTGTTGACACTATGGATAACGAGCTGTTGGTCCGTTTTTCGGACGCCGACGTGGCTGCTGCTGTTGTCCGAGTGCCCGGTATTTCGGTACAAGACGATAAGTTTATTTTTATTCGCGGTTTGGGCGGACGTTACATAACCTCGACCTTGAACGGGTCGACCTTACCCAGCACCGATCCCTCGAAAAGAACGGTACCTCTTGATTTGTTCCCTAGCAGTTTTGTGAATCAGCTCGATATCAAGAAGACGTTTTTAGGCTTTATGCCAGGCGAATCCACTGGTGGTAACTTGGTTATTAACACAAAAACCTTTCCAGATGAGCCCGGCGGTGGTGTGTCGTTTGGCACCGGTGGCGTCTTCGGTTTAATCGGTAGCGATGTTGCACATGACCCCGTAGATAACGGCTTTGATTTTATTGGATGGGACCCGACTGAGCGGCCAGAACCGGCGACGCTTAAAGCCATTACTCAAATTCTGAATTTGGGCGTTGTGGAAGACACAAAAAACGGTACGACCTTCGAGATTAACGATGCGATCGAGGGGGAGCTGCGTCGGCTTGGCGCAACGATATTGAAAGATAATTTTGATCTTGAAATGACAACAGCGCAGCCAGACGTCGATGTCGGTGCGGATTATGGCGATATCTTTTATTTGGGCGATCATGAACTTGGTTACTTTGCTGCCGTAAACTTCTCGAACAGCTGGGCGCAGCGAGACAACGGTGTGCGCAACAGCTACACGCCGACCGGAGAAATTTTAGACAATTTCAAGTACCAGAGCATTAAGAACGAAATTGAGCTGAGCGGTTTGATTGCTGTAGGTTGGAACTTCGGTGACAACACCATCGAGAGCAATACCCTAATATCGCGCGTGACTGAAAGTGCGGTGGAACGTTCGGTGGGTGAAGAGGGTGACGAACGACAAGCCGTATATAAGCAGACTATCGAATGGGTTGAGCGGCAGTTTATTTCACAGCAGGTGTTAGGTACCCACACCTTGAATGAGAGCGGCTCACTCTTTTTAGACTGGCAGTTTACGGCCAGTCAGGCGCGTCGCGATTCTCCCGAGCGTCGTGAGTCTGAGTTTCGGGCCTCTCAGTCGCAAACCAATGCAACCGAGCTCAAAGCTGGCTTTGCGTTTGACCGATTAAATGACCAACAATTAGTGGGCTTGAACGGGTTTTTCATTGAGCCGGGCACAACGTTTAAGCGCTATGACGAATTAACCGATGCCAATTTCGATGGAACCCTAGATTTTACTTGGGATATTTTTGACGATGGCGAAGCGTTCTCGTCGCTGCAGTTCGGCGCGCAAAGCATCTATCGTGAGCGTGATTCTGAGTCCAAGACCTACGGTTTTAATATTAACCAGGCGCGCGATGATTTACTAAACACCGATAACATGCTTGTTTCAGAAGTCCTGGTTGTAGGTGTGTCAGCCGAACTTGATACCATTGCCGACAATCCGAATGACGGTTTTGTTTTTGTTGATAAGACACTCGCCAGTGACAGCTACGATGCTGAGCTCGATTACAACAGCGTCTATTTTTCGTATGACCATACCTTCAACACTTCTTGGCAGGTATTAGTGGGAGCGCGTTACGAAACGTACAAGCAAACCACCAAAACGTTTTCTTTGCAGGGTACGCAAGCACCGGTTGAATCATTAATTGACGAGTCCTCAGTGTTGCCAGGACTTGGTGTTAACTGGTTTATCAACGATTCGCACCAGTTGCGTTTTGCGGTATCTGAAACGGTCGCGCGCCCAGATTTTAAAGAAGCCGCCAACGCAACCTTCTATGACACCGAGTTTAACTTCCGTGTACGTGGTAATCCTTTCTTACAGATATCGACAATTATGAACGCCGATTTGCGCTGGGAATGGTACTTCGACGAGCAAGACAGCCTATCTGTGGCCCTATTTTACAAAGACTTCGACAAGCCTATTGAACGCGTTGTGCAGCCCGCATCGGGTACTGCGGGTAATTCGCGCACGTTTACTAACTCAGACAGTGCGGAACTTTACGGGGTGGAAATCGAGGGCCGTAAGGAATTCATGTTGGGCAATGACTACGACGATTCGATCTTTGTTTCATTCAACACGGCGATTATCGAATCTGAAGTGACTTTCGGCAGTGGCAGCACTGGCCGCCCACTGCAGGGGCAGCCCAAATACACGGCTAACCTAGTGATTGGCTACGACGACTTCACCAGCGGGCAGCAGCTTACTTTGCTGCTGAACCAAAGCGGCGAGTCGATTGCCGATGTCGGCGTCTCTGGCGCACCGGATGTGATCTATGAGCCGCGCTTAGATTTGAATGTAGTGTATCGCTGGGAGTTTGCTGAGCAGGGCACTTTGAAGGCCAAACTCAGCAATATTTTGAATAGCGAATATGAATATACGCAGGGAGGGAAGACCTTCCAGGCGTTCGAAAAAGGCATGTCTTTATCGGTTGGTGTCGACTGGAAATTTTAAATGCACGCAGTGCTAAAGGGTGAAAGCCAATGAGGAGTGTAATGATGAGAAAGCAACTTGCCGCGGCGTTAATCACGCTAGGCGCTTTAGGTGGTTTGCAAGGCTGCTCGGAGGGAGACAGCGCGACAATTAACATCGACGCGCCGACTTCAAGTAACGATGTGGTTAATAGCAACAACACGACAACCACCAATACAAATACGGACGCAGGCACCGATACGGGTGGTGTGACCGACCCAGTAGTTGAATGTCCTGCATTCACGACCGAGGCCGCTAACGGCCAGTGTGTGCTTCCAAGCACCATAAGTAGTGATGCGACACTGGTTGCTGGCGTTGATTACCTGATGACGGGTCGTGTGACTGTCGGCAACGGTAACGGTGAGTTAACGGGTAGCACAACATTGGCCGACGGTTCTGCGTTGCAGAATGTGACGCTGACAATCGAGCCGGGAGTGAATGTGTACGGCGAGACGGGCACCTTTGCAAACCTTGTGATTACACGTGGTAGCAAAATCATGGCTATGGGTACTAAAGATGCGCCTATCGTATTTAGTTCCGATGACGCGGGTATCAGCGGTGCGGGCGAGTGGGGCGGTTTGATCCTGCACGGTTTTGGCCCGCACAACGAGTGTGCTGATGGCGGAACGGTCTGTAATATCGACTCAGAAGGTGAATCAGGGTTCGCTGGCGGCTATAACGCCAATGATAATAGCGGCGTACTGAAGTATGTTGTTGTGGCTGAGGGTGGTTATGAGTTTTCGCCGGGAAATGAAATCAACGGTATCTCGTTGGTCGGCGTCGGTGCAGGTACGACAATGGAGTATATCCAGGTCGAAGGAAACTCAGACGACGGTATCGAGTTTTACGGCGGCACTGTGAACCTTAAGTACGGTGTATTTACCAACAACCTAGACGACTCTGTCGATTGGGACGAGGGCTACCAAGGTAACTTGCAGTACATTATCGTGAAGCAGTCTCCAAACGGTTCGGGTGAAGCTTTTGAAATGGACACCCAGGGCACCAATTTATTCTTGTCAAAGCCTACCTTGTCGAACGTAACTATTATCGCTGACAAAAAAGCGGCTGATGACGAGTACATCCTAAACTTTAAAGCGGGCTCTGGCGGTTTCTTTCACAATACGGTTGTCACTGTTGCTGCCGACAATGCTACGCCTTTAACACGTTGTGTGAACGTGAGTGGCGCTGACGCACAGGCTCTTGTAGGTAGTGCTCTAGTTTTGAATAATTGGATTCAAGATTGTGCGGCTGGTGTCGGTGACAGAGGTACTTTGGCCAACGTTGATGGCTTGGATAACGGTACAATCAACGCGGTGTTTGCCGATTTGGATGCAAATCTAGCGTCTCAGGCGCCCGAGGCCGTCGTTGTTGCAACTGATTGGAATGCGATTAATACTGCGCTTCCAGAGTCTTCTGCAGACGCCGACTTCCTTGATTCAGTACCATTCATTGGCGCGGTAAGCCCAAGTGGTACCAATGTCTGGTGGGCTGGTTGGACGGTTGAAGGTACGCTTGGTGTACCGGAAATTGCCGAGCCTACCTGTCCTACAGGTACTACTGAAGTGGAAGCGGGCGTATGTCAATTGCCTGCCAACATTGGTTCTGATTTGACCTTGAATGCTGGTGTTGAGTATTTAATGGTTGGTCGTGTAACAGTTGGTAACGGCAACGAAGAGATTCAAGAAGGCGGCTCGCTTGCAGGCGGAACCCCTGTCGCTAACGTAACTTTAACGATCGAAGCGGGCGTTGAAGTCAAGGGCAAAACGGGCACGTTCGCAAACTTAATCATTACCCGTGGTAGCAAAATCGAAGCCCTGGGTACTAAGTCAGCACCCATTATCTTTAGCTCGGATGACGCTGGTTATGACGATGCTGGTGAGTGGGGTGGATTAATCTTACACGGTTACGCGCCTCACAATGAGTGTGCTGAGGGTGGCACTGTTTGTAACATCGACTCTGAAGGTGAATCTGGCTTTGCCGGTGGGTACGATCCAGCAGACAGCAGCGGAACCCTGCGTTATGTGGTTGTGGCTGAGGGCGGTTATGAGTTCGCACCAGGTAACGAAATTAACGGTATCTCGTTGGTTGGGGTAGGTAACGGCACTGAAATCGACTACATCCAAGTGCAGGGTAACTCTGACGATGGTATCGAGTTCTACGGCGGTACGGTGAACGTTAAGCACGGTGTATTTACTAACAACCTAGACGATTCGGTTGATTGGGATGAAGGCTACCAAGGTAACCTGCAGTACATCATTGTTAAACAGTCACCTAACGGCTCGGGTGAAGCATTCGAGATGGATACGCAGGGTACTAACTTGTTCTTGTCAAAGCCGACGCTGGCGAACGTAACCATCGTCGCCGATAAGAAGACGCCAGACGATAACTTCATCTTGAACTTTAAGGCGGGCTCTGGTGGTTTCTTCCACAACACCGTGGTTACAGTGGCTGGCACCAACACTACTCCTCTGACGACGTGTATTAATGTAAGTGGTGCGGACGCCGAGGCGCTTGTTGGTACAGCACTGGTCATCAACAACTGGATCCAAGACTGTGCTGTCGGCGAGGGTGATCAAGGTACGTTGTCGAGTGCCAATGTAAACTTCGACACTACCTCGGTAAGCGCTGTACCCGCTGCTCTTGGCTCGTTGTATGAGTCGCTGGCACCTGAAGCAGTTTTAGCCGCGCCTCTTGACTGGACCGCGATTAACGGTGCTTTTTCTGAGTCAGTCGCTGATACGAACTACTTGGATGCAACCGATTATATTGGCGCAGTAGATCCTGACGGGTCAGATCCATGGTGGGCTGGCTGGGTACTACCCGGCACTTTGTAAGATCATTTGGTCTATTAACACAGGAACCCCGAGCTTGCTCGGGTTTTTTTTGTGCCCCAACTCGGGCCTTTGTTGACTGCATGGCCCGCCATTGACGATCGCGATAGCGTTTGGCTCGGGTCAGTTGCTAAGTATCGCTGTCAGCGCTTGATTGATTGCAGGATATTGAAACACAAAGGCTTTTGCTTGGAGTTTGGCGGGAATAACACGTTGACCATTAAGCAGTAGTTCGCTGGCCATTTCGCCCAAGGCTAGCTGCATGATTAGCGCCGGGGCAGGCAGCTGGATCCAGGTTCTTTTTAGTTTCGATATTTCGTCTGCCAGTGTTTTGTACGTAACCGGTTCTGGTGCTGTTAAGTTAACCGGTCCTTCAACCGACCGCTGCACCAGTTCGCCAATGGCGTGAATAAGATCCGACCGGTGTATCCAGCTGAGGTATTGATTGCCGGTCCCTGGCCAGTTTGCTACGCCAAACCGAAACGGCATAAAGATTTGGGGAAAAGCGCCCCCGTCTCGGTCTAGCACCACACCAATGCGCATCTGTGTCACCATAGCCCCAAGCGTTTCCTTTGCTAACGAGGCTACGGCTTCCCAGTCCTTGCAGAGTTCAGCGCCAAAGCCCGACCCAGCAGCATGGCTTTCAGTAACCCTCTTAGCGCCACAATTACCGTACCAGCCAATAGCGCTGGCGCTTATAAAATGGTCTGGCCTGTGTCCCGATCGCCGTAAAGCCTGAATGAGATCGTAGGTAAGATCAATGCGGCTTGCGCGTAGCTTTTGTTTGTAAGTTTTTGTCCAGCGGCCACCAGCCATCGACTCCCCTGCAAGATTGATGACGGTATCGATGGGTTCTAACTGTGGCAGCTCGTCAAACGCTTTGATATAGGCTAACTGCGCGGTACTTGATCGCCGTTGCCGACTGTAAATCGTCACGGTGTGGCCCATTGATTGCAAATGCGGTACCAGCGCTTGTCCGATAAAGCCAGTGCCACCGGTGAGTAAAATATGCATAGTCATTCCTCCAAACGTGTTTACGCCAGACCCAGCTGCTTGGACTCATCATCGGGTTTTACGTTTTGCTCGTATAAGCGACTATGACTTTATCTGACATTGCGAAACTTATGCGGCAGCAACAGGCCCTATTTTTGACGGGGGCAGGTATTAGCGTTGGTGCTGGCATACCTACATATCGTACGCGCGATGGTGAGTGGGCGCGAAGCACTCCGATAACGGACAGCCAATTTCGTCAATCCCCAAGCATGCGGCAACGCTATTGGGCACGCTCGTTTGTTGGCTGGCCGCTGACGTCCCGTGCCCAACCAACCCAAACCCACCGGTATCTAGCGCTTTGGCATCAGCAGAGGTTGCTACCGGACCTCATTACTCAAAATGTTGACCGTCTGCATCAAAAGGCGGGTTTTGACCGAGCCATTGATATTCATGGGCGCCTAGACCGAGTGCTTTGTTTGCAGTGCGCGGTACCCATGCACCGAGACCACTGGCAGCTCGAACTTGCGCGTGTGAATCCGCACCTTAGAAAGTTGCGCGTGGACCAGCTTCCCGATGGTGATGCCGACTTGCCTGATGACATTATCCAAACAGTTACCGTACCAGCTTGTCCGAGTTGTGGTGGTGTCGTAATGCCCGATGTCGTATTTTTCGGGGGCAATATCCCAAAACGGGTCTCTGAGCAAACTCAGGCCTTAGCTCGAGAAGCCCGTGTTTTAGTCGTATTGGGTAGCTCGCTTAAGGTGTATTCCGGTTTTCGGTTGTGCCGATTGACCCTGGAAAATGGGGGCTCGCTCGCTATTGTAAACCCCGGGCCCACCCGTGCAGACAGCATGGCTACAGTTCGTTTTGAACAGACAGCCGAGGCGTTTACTGAGCATTTAGCCAAGCTTTTGGAAGGTTAGTGGCCTGAATAGCTGCGTAGAGCGTACTTATTACGTGAATAAGGGAAATACTAAGATATGAGTACGTTTGCTAAGCCAGTCCGGAAATCGCTGATAGGGGAAATTTGGGATTTTACAGGTCCCGGATACAGGAGAGCGAGAAAGCGATTTGCCGGAAATGAGTGGTCTACCGATAAGCATATTGTGCTGACCGGTGCGACGTCTGGGCTGGGGTTGTCGGCCGCAAAAAGTCTGGCAGCGATCGGCGCTAAATTAACGTTGGTGGTCCGCGATGCCACAAAAGGCCGTGCACTGCAGCAAGAGTGTGAAAGCTTAGGGGCGCGCTGTTGCCGGCTGATCATCGCCGATTTGGCTTTGTTGGAAGATACTCGGCGCGTGATTGATACGCTTTTTGTCCAAGATGAGCCCATTGATGTGCTTATCAATAATGCCGGCGCCTTATTCAATATTCGAGCCGAAACTATAGAAGGTATCGAGCAAAGCACCTCATTACTGCTGCTTAGCCCGGTCATGCTGATGCAAGGTCTTAAGCCATTATTGCAAGCGGCTGGATCCGCGCGAGTGGTGAATATTGTTTCCGGCGGCATGTACACGCAGCGATTGTCGATGTCATGGTTCCGCTCGGGTTTTGCACATCGCTACGATGGGCCCGCTGTTTATGCTCAGGCAAAGCGTGCTCTGGCGATTATCACGCAGGAGTGGCATGAGGAATGGGCAAAGCAGGGAGTCTTCTTAAATACAATGCATCCTGGATGGGCGGATACTCCTGGGGTGCAGTCGGCGTTGCCGACGTTTCGTCGTTTTACGCAATGGATTTTGCGATCGCCAGAAGAGGGTGCCGATACCATGGTTTGGATGGCGGCTGATAGCTCGCTGGATGGCATTAGCGGGTGTTTGTTTCTAGATCGGCAGGCGCGGCGATATTACCTGAGTAAGAAGACTCAAGAGCGGCCGACCGATCGGCGCGCCTTACTCTCATTTGTCGATGAGTGTGTTTCATATTGAAATTTATAATAGATTTGTTTCAAAATGAAACACAAAGGCCTGCCTGCCTCTGTCTGACTTATATGCTACCAAGGCGTTTTTTGTGTTGGGTGTTTTTAATGTACTGATTTCTATTATTTTTTTATTATTTTTTCTGAGGATATTAAGGTTGGCCCGGAATCTGCTAAGAAACGAATAACGTGCGTTTAAAACGCTGAGATTGTATTAACGACGGGGAAGTTATGGCGACCGCTTTAGAAGGCGTAACAATTATCGACTTGACCCACATGTTGTCGGGTCCTTATGCCGGCATGATTTTGGCTGATCTGGGCGCCGAAACAATTAAAGTTGAGCCCCTGGCGGGTGAGGGTACTCGCAAGCTGTTGCAGTCAGACCCAGAGTACTCGTTGGGTGATCAGGGCGCGTATTTCATAACCCTTAACCGCAATAAAAAAAGCGTCGCGATAGATTTAAAGTCGCCTCAAGGCCTTGAGGTATTTTACGATATGGTGCGTGAAGCCGACATCGTACTGGATAATTTTGCGGCGGATGTCACCACCAAGCTAAAAATTGACTACGCCCATCTGTCGCAGGTGAACTCCAAAATTATTACCTGTTCAATTTCAGGTTTTGGTAGCGATGGTCCGCAATATCGACGTACGGCCTTTGACCAAGTGGTTCAGGCTTTAGGTGGTGGTATGTCCATTACGGGCCTAGATAAAGACACACCCATGCGCGCCGGAATCCCAATTGGTGATTTGGGCGGCGGTATGTTTGCGGTAATGGGTGTTTTGGCAGCCCTACGTGAACGCGACCAGAAAGGCGTGGGCCAGCATGTTGATATTTCGATGCTGGATGTTCAAGTCTCGCTGCTAAATTACATGGCCACCATGTATTTTATGTCTGGCAAGAACCCCGAGCCAATAGGTAATAGCCATTTCGTGCACGTGCCTTACAACAGCTTCAGAACGGCTAATGGGCACATCATCATAGCGGTTATCTTTGATAAGTTTTGGGATGCTTTGGTCGATGTCCTGGGTGTGCCAGAGTTTCGTGACGACAAATACAAAGGTCAACCGGGGCGTTTAGCTGATAAGCAGTTTATTGAAGCGCGCTTGAGCGAGATCCTTATCACGCAGACCACCGAGCACTGGATCGAGTTGTTCGAGGCGCAACGTATTCCGTGTGCGCGCGTCAACAATTTTGGTCAGGCCTTAAGCGACGAACAGGTGTTGCACCGCAATATGGTGGTTGATCTGTTTAACGATCAGGGCCAGTCGGTTAAGGGCCCGGGCAACCCGATTAAGCTATCTCGGCACGAGGACTCTTACGCGCCAGCGCCTGCCTTGGGTGCCGATACCGATGCGATACTCGCAAAGATTGGCTACGCCCAAGACCGTATTAGCGCATTAAAGGCGGGGGGGGCCATTCGATGATCCCTCAAGTTCATATTAATGAAGTTGGTCTCCGAGACGGCCTTCAGGCGCAATCAAAGCATCTGAGTGTGGAAGGACGCTGTCGTCTGTTCGATCAACTTGCAAAAACGGGTGTTTCAAGTCTTGAAATTGGCAGTTTTGTCTCGCCCAAGGCAGTGCCCCAGATGGCCGGTACCGACCAAGTTTTGAGTTATGCATTGACGCAAAACCTTGGCCTTGCATTGAATGCCTTGGTGCCAAATCGCAAGGGTTATGAACTTGCTGTGGCCGCGGGCTGCAAAGAGGTTAACGTGGTAGTGTCATCCACCGACACTATGAACCGCAAAAACATCAACATGACCACCGTAGAGATTATGGCGGCTTCTCAGGGGATTATTGAATCTGCCGTGGCGGATGGAGTTAAGGTAAATGCATACGTAGCGGTAGCTTTCGAGTGCCCATTCGAAGGTTCGGTCGCTCCAGAGCAGGTTGTTAGTTTGGCAACACGCCTAGCGGACTGGGGCGCTCAGCGCATTGTAATTGCCGATACGATTGGAGCAGCAAACCCGTTTGCTGTAGAGGCTTTGCTGCGTGATTTGTTGTTGGGTGTCAAAGCCAATCGGGTAGCCTGTCACTTTCATGATACGCGGGCCATGGGGCTCGCGAATACCTATGCCGCGTTACAGGCTGGGGTGCGGCATTTTGATACATCCGTAGGTGGTTTGGGCGGGTGCCCCTTCGCGCCGGGCGCTTCTGGTAACGTTGCTACCGAGGACGTCGCTTTGTTGTGTCAGCAGGCGGGTTTTGACACGGGAATTGATTTTTCTGCGTTGATGAGCGCAGTAGATTTAGTGAAAGAATTAACGGGTACGGCCCAAGGCGGTCGTGCGCATTATTGGTTGAGCAATCATTTAGACAAAGTAGTCGGATAATAAAGGAGACTAGGCATGACCTATCGCTTAGGTGTGGACGTCGGGGGTACATTTACCGATTTTCTACTCATGAATGAGGAGACAGGGCAAACGTTTACAGCAAAAGTGCCGTCAACCCCCGAGGATTCCTCGATCGGGGTGTTAAATGGTGTTGCCAAAATTTGTGACCAATCGGGCATTAATCCTGCTGATATTAAATTTGTGATGCACGGCACCACGGTGGCGACTAATGCGGTGTTAACCGGTCGGGGCGCAAAGGTGGGCCTTATTACAACTTCAGGCTATGAACACACTCTTCAGGTTGCTCGTAGCTTTTGCCCAGGCGGTTTGGGCGGTTGGGTAAGCTTTGTTAAAAAGCCTCTGCTGGCTCCCCTAGAGTTAACTATTGGTGCGGTTGAGCGTATCGATGCCGATGGCTCGGTGTCGACCCCTTTGAATGAGGATGCGCTGCGAGTTCAACTTGCCACCCTAGCAGCTAAAAATGAAGTCGAGGCGCTGACGATTTGTTTTATTAATGCTTACGTTAATAGCGAGCACGAGCGTCGAGCAGCTGACATTGCCGCCGAATTTTTCACGGATATACCCATTTCTATTTCATCTGACGTTGTCCCTGAAATGCAGGAGTATGAGCGTACCGAAACCACTGTGGTGAACTCCTATGTGCGCCCCGAGGTTTCGCGTTACTTGAACAACCTACAAACCTCCTTAGAAGAGCGCTTAGGTGGCGATACACAGCTATCGATTTTGCGCTCTGATGGCGGTTTGGCTTCTTCTCGCGCGACGGCAGATTCGCCCGTCAACATCTTGATGTCTGGCCCAGCGGGTGGTGTGGCTGGAGCTTTGTTCTTTTGTGAGCAAGCCGGTTACAGGAACTTATTGACCTTTGATATGGGCGGGACATCCACCGACGTCGCCTTAATTCAAGATGCAAAAACGAATATTCGTCGCGAGACCATCGTCGGTGATGTGCGCGTACGCGCTCCCTCGGTCGATGTTAGGACCATTGGCGCAGGCGGTGGCTCTATCGCCTTTGTCGCTGAGTTAACCAAAGCATTGCGTGTTGGCCCAGAATCGGCGGGTGCTGTTCCGGGCCCGGCGGCTTACATGAAAGGCGGCGAATTGCCCACGGTGTGCGATGCCAACGTGGTCTTGGGTTATTTGCCCAGTGATGCTCAGTTAGGTGGCGCGATGGCGATCAATCGTGATGCCGCTGTCGCAGCCGTGCAAAAAGTGGCAGATGCCCTTGGTATTGATGTCATGGAAGCGGCCGAGGGTATTATCCGCATTGCTAACGAAGCCATGTTTGGCGCTTTGCGCTTGGTATCGGTCGAGCAGGGTTATGATCCACGTGACTTCAGCCTAGTTGGGTTTGGCGGTGCAGGTCCATTGCACGCTAACGCTTTAGGACGACTGGTAAATTCGTTCCCAGTGATTGTTCCTCCGGGGCCAGGTGTTTTGTGCGCCTACGGTGATGCGACCACTCAGCTACAAGATGAAGCTGCAAGAAGTTACGGTGCACTTGCCAGCGACATTTCGAAAGACCAGCTTGCCGCTGACTTGGTGGCGCTCAAAGATCGCGCGGCTCAAGCATTGTTGGCAGATGGTATTGCTGAAGATCAATTGAACGTGACCTATCAGGCCGACGTGCGCTATGCGGGTCAGGCTTTCCAGATTAGTGTGGACTTTGATAGCGATAGCTTGGTTAACAAAGGTGTGAGCGTTATCACTGATGTGTTCGATGATGAGCACGAGAAGTTGTTTACCTTCAAGTTGGGCGATGGCCACGAGATAGTCATGATCCGTGCGGTGGTTGCGTCTCAGGCGCAAAACCTTGAAATCAAACGCCAAGAAGATACATCGGCCACACTGAAAGACTGCGCGATTCACGAGACTCGTATTTACTTCGAAGGCGACTGGTATGATGCAACGATCTACGAACGTTACAAGTTGTACTCTGGCTTGACCGTTCCAGGACCTGCCATTGTTACTGAAATGGATTCTACAACGCTGATTTTGCCGGGCTTCCAAGCTCGCACAGACCTTGTAGGTAACTTACTTATTGAACCCATTCATGCGTAAAGGGGAGTGCGATTATGCCAGCTAGAATTATTGAAACGAATAACACGCCACTCGCCAAGGTTGAAGTGGAAAGCGTCACCGTCGATATCATTGAGAACGGGCTGAAAAACGCTCGCGAAGAAATGGATGCGGTACTGTTTAGAACCGCAATGTCGCCGGGTATTCGTGAACAGGGCGACTGCTTCCCTATGATTGCGAATAAAGATGGGAAGATGGTGGTTGGTCAGTTCGGATCTTTTATTGCGCCATTCCTGTCGGTTTACGATGCGGACATCGAAGAAGGCGATATTATCTTAACGAATGACCCTTACCTTTGTAATGCAGCAGTGTCGCATTTACCCGATTGGCTGGTCCTGGTGCCGGTATTTAAAGACGGTCGACACATCGCGTGGTCAGCCATGTTTGGTCATATGTCTGACAACGGCGGTATGGTGCCCGGGTCAATGCCGATCAATGCGACGAATATTTTTCAAGAAGGCATTCGAATTCCGCCGGTGAAGTTGTATAAAAAGGGCGTTCTGCAAGAAGATTTGCTTGAGCTTGTGCTGCACAATGTGCGCACATCTCAGTGGAATCGGTTTGATTTGAACGCCTTGGTGGCTGCTTGCAATACCGCATCAAAACGTTGTGTAGAATTGGCTGAGCGTTTTGGTGACGACGTCTTCCACTCCACTATGGGCGTAATGCTACAGCGTAACTACGATGCCATGAAAGCCGTTATTGGTATGATAGTGCCCGAAGAGAAACGTGAGTTTACCGATTATTTGTGCGACGACGGTATGGGTTTAGGGCCCTACAAAATTCACTGCACCATGTGGCGCGAAGGCGACAAAGCGATTTTTGACTTTGAGGGAACAGCACCTCAAGCACAAAGCTCGGTGAACTTTTTCTTGAATGAAGATATGTTCAAGATGTTCTTCGGTTCTTTCACGATTAACATAGTCGACCCGCAAATTGCGTTTAACGATGGTTTCTACGACTTAGTCGAGGTTCGCATACCCGAGGGTACGCTATTGAAACCCAAGTACCCAGCGGCCTTATCTGGTCGCACGCACGCACTGGGTCGAATTTTCGATATTCTTGGAGCGCTCTTAGGTATGGGTGCCCCCAACGAGCTGCTTAATGCTGCTGGGTTTTCGGACTCCCCCCATTTGTTCTACTCGGGCTACGACACGCGACCTGGCAAAAATGACGAGTGGTTCCAGCTCTTCCAAATTGGTTTTGGTGGTGTTCCGGGCCGTCCAGTTGGCGATGGACCAGACGGTCACAGCTTGTGGCCGGGTTTTACTAACGTACCCAACGAGTTTATCGAAAGCTACTTCCCCTTGCGTATTGAACGCTATGAGGTTATTCCGGACTCGGGTGGAGCAGGCTTGCATCGCGGTGGAAATGGGTTGTCGGTGGCTTATCGATTCTTGGTTGATGGCGAGATTGGTATCCACGATGAGCGCTGGTTGACCTATCCCTGGGGCGTTAACGGTGGCGATCCGGGCATGCGTTCCACGAAGCGGATTGTTCGTGCCGAAGGATCGGAAGAGTGGCTACCCTCGAAATGCGAGGGGATAAAGGTTAAGGCAGGTGACTTGTTGTACTACAACACATGGGGTGGCGGTGGCTGGGGCGATCCTTTAGCACGAGACGCTGCCTTGGTTGCTCAAGACGTGGCGCGCGGTTTGGTTACCGAGGCGGGCGCTAGAGCCTATGGTGTTGTGTTGATTGATGGTGCGTTGGATACGGCCGCCACCGAGGCGCTGCGGGCTGAATTAGCTGAACAACGCGGTCCTATCACCGAGGTCTTTAATTTCGGCGGTAGTATTGAAGAGATCAAGGCTCGCTGCGTACAAGAAACGCACCTTGAGCCTCCAGTTGAGCCTGTCTTTCAGCGTCGGGCCTAGGAACTTAAGTGGCTGATCTTTCGCGCAGGAACATTGGTTTAGGCCGTAAACCCGGGCTAATTGTGGTTGATATGAGCTTGGGTTTTACTCAACCCGAATCGCCTTTGGGTGGGCATTTCGATTCGGTGATAGAAGCGACTGCCACCTTGGTTGAAGTCTGCCGTGCGAGAGATTTTCCCATTGTGTATACCACGGTTGTGTACGATCGAGACGAAGATGCTTCAGTGTTTCGAGCGCGTTTGCCTAGCTTGAATATTCTGAAACGTGGCAGCGCGTGGGTGGATATTGACCCCAGGCTTAAACCCTTGACCTCTGATATGCTGGCAGAAAAACATTATCCCAGCGCTTTTGTCGGTACCCAAGTAGATCGGCACCTGCGCGCGCAAGGCGCAGATTCAGCGATTGTGGTAGGGCTAACTACTAGTGGTTGCGTGCGCGCTACAGCAGTGGATGCGCTATCCCACAACTATCCAACTGTGGTCGTGAAAGAAGCTGTGGGAGATAGAAACCTCAAAGCCCACGATGCCAATCTTCACGACTTGCATGCGAAGTACGCAGACGTGATGTCGTTGGAAGAAACCCTGCAGCTATTAGCCGAAGGCGACAAGCCATGAGTCGCGGTCTAAGCACCACAAAGCCTAGAATATTAATTCTGGGCTTTCGCCGGTTTAGTGAATTGGTCTATTCCGTTAGCGGTAAATACACTGATCAGATTGCACTGTCTTTTCACGATCTGGCGGCGCCCAATAAAATTGACTTCCAAGCCCTAGTGGACCGTCATCATCCTGATGTAGTAATGAGCGCAGGTGCCAATGCAGCATACCTTGCCGACACTTTGACGGTACCAGTAGTTAGTCAACCAGTGCGTGATGCAGATATTGTCGAGGCCTGTATCAAAGCGAAGAAGGTTGCGTCAAAAATTCACTTGTTTACCTACGCTGAACCTACCGGTATTCAGGCCAGGCTAATTGCGCAGCTCAGCGAGTTGCTGGGTGTTCGTGTGATCCATCGAGAATATCGAACCTCAGATGAAGTGTCAGAGCTGTTTTATCTTTCCATAGCGGAGAAACCAGAGATCGTCGTGGGTCCGAGTTACAGCTGTCATATGGCGGAGAAAGAAGGCATTCCATCGATGTTGCTTTACAGCCGAGAATCGGCTGAGGACCTGGTCAAACAAGCGATCACGGTAGCGAGAGACTCGCTGTTGCAAGCGCGACATACCTATCTGCAGAGTCATTTGTTCGAGCAAACAAGCGATTTACTATTAGTACTTGATCCCGAAAAGAATATTTTAGAAGCAAATCCGAGTGCCTTAGAGGCACTCGGATTTGCCAAACGTTTGAACAGTCGCTTGCGTCAGACTTGGCATTTAAATGATATTCAAAACCTGCATACCGAGCGCTGGGTAGAGTTTGCAAAAGAGCGTTATCTTCAAGTTGTCGACGTGCTAGAACATAACGATCATGCTTTGGGTTACCTAGTGCGTTATCGCCCCGCACAATCACTTGCAGTGGTCAAGGCTCCCGCAATTAAAGCGGCTAATTTTGTGGTCAGTTCACCGCGAATGGGCAAAGTGGCCTCCTTAGCAAAAACCTATGCCGTGGCTCATGGTGCGGTGCTAATTGTTGGCGAGTCAGGTACAGGCAAAGAGCACATAGCTCGCGAAATTCATCGACATAGTCGCCATGCGAATGGGCCGATGGTTGCGGTTAACTGTGGAAGCTTGCCGTCTGAGCTCTTTGAAAGCGAAATGTTCGGCTACGAGGAGGGTGCTTTTACGAACTCTCGTCGAGGTGGTCATCGAGGTTTATTGGAGCAAGCGAACAAAGGCGTGTTATTCCTTGATGAAGTGGCGGAAATGCCGTTGGCGCAACAATCTAAACTCTTGCGTATTTTGCAGGATAAGGTGCTGCGCCCCGTCGGAAGTGAACGAAGTATTCAACTGGATTTAAAAGTGGTGGCTGCTACTAACCGTCCGTTGTTTCAGGATGTGGAAGAGGGTCGTTTTCGCGAAGACCTATACTATCGATTAAATACTTTTGCGCTGGAAATACCGCCGCTTCGAGAGAGAAAAGAAGACATATCAGCAATTGCTGCGTATTACCTAGAAGTATTTGCTCAGCAATATGGCTTGAGTGTTTTAGCCGAGGCGGTTTATTTGAAATTAAGCACACATTTCGAGCGCTACCGCTGGCCTGGGAACGTACGGGAACTCGAAAGTTTTTGTGAGCGTGTGGTCGTAGCTTTGATGGTCGAGCCCTCGGGCGATGTGACCGATGCCTTACTTCGCGGGAGCTTGCCTGAACTGTTTCGAGACGGCGCGGCGTTCACTGCCCCCGGAGCGCTGAGACAAAATGAGCTGCGGGCTATCGAGTCCGCAATGCAGATGTACGACGGAGACCGTCAAGCGGTTGCCGAGCATTTAGGAATAAGCACCACCACCTTGTGGCGGCGCTTGAGGACCTTGGAAAAAGGTCTATAAGAAGAAAGATTTTTAGGAGCAACACCCAAAACTAGGCAGGAGGATGCCATGAACTTTAGAAAAAAAGTACTAGCGGGGATGTCTTTGTCGTTATTGGCCACCGGATACAGCGGTGTTTCAGTGGCGCAGGCATCGGGATTTACCTTAGAAGAAGTAGTGGTAACGGCTCGGAAACGTGCTGAGAACCTGCAAGAAGTACCTATTGCGGTCACCGCCTTAGGTGAAGACACCATCGCGCGCGCGGGTATTGAGCGTGCTGACGATTACATTAGTTTAATTCCCAACGTGACTTTGGTTGATACCGCAAACATCGGTGATACCCAGGTCAGCATTCGCGGTATCGTATCGACTCGTGACGCGGAATCTACTTTCGCTTATGTTGTTGACGGTGTGTTAAGCACGAATCCTAACAGCTTTAACGAAGAGCTGTTCGATGTGCAGCAGATCGAAGTGCTTAAAGGCCCTCAGGGTGCTTTGTACGGTCGTAACGCGGTGGCGGGTGCTATTTTAGTCACCACTAAAAAGCCTTCGAACGAATTCGAAGCTAAACTCACCGGGGGTGTTGCCAACAACAATGCCACAAAGGTGAGTGGCACAGTGAGCGGCCCTATCGTTGAAGATTCTGTTTACGGTCGTTTTTCGTTTAGTAACCGCGAGACGGATGGTTTCTACAAAAATACGTTCACCGGCCGAGACGATGCGGTTGATTTTTTGAAAGATCAAAGCTATCGCGGTCGAGTAATTTGGGACATCAGTGATACTACGAGTCTAGATATCCGCGCAGGGTATAGTAAAGCAGAGGGTGGTGCGATTAACTTTAACGCCGCATTTGCGATTCCTCAGTTTGTGGCCGTGTTTGGCAGCCCGACCTTTGCCGTTGATGTAAACGACCAGCCATTTAACTTCGCGTTTAATGTCCCCGGCGAAAACGAGCAGGAGACTATGGATCTGGCAATTAAGCTGGATATGGATGCTGGTTTTGCCGACATGACGGCGAGCTTTTCGTACAACGACCTAGAAGAATACTTGTTATCCGATGGCACCGCAGCCACGTTTTACGGCTACGAAGTCACGCCTGCGTGTTTGGCTGATCGCGCGTCCTTGAATAGCTTTACCAGTGATTTCTTTGGTCCAGCCTTCCAGCCTTTCGGTGTTCTGCCGCCCTCGGGTAGCGGCGCGGGTTATGATCCATTTGCTGATGCCAACAACTTTGCCGGTGTTTATGGGCCCTACACGCCTTTAAGCTGTGATGGCTATCAGTATCAAGAACGTAACCAAACGGATATGTCGATTGATGTGCGTTTTACCAGCAAAGAAGACTCCGATGTTCGTTGGATCGCAGGTTTTTATCTAGCTGAAATCGAACGTGAAGTCGTGGTCGCCTACGGTGCGGATACTGGCGCTGGCTTTTTGCGTCAGCCTTACGTTCCAGCAACCGGACCTAACCCAACAGATCTTTTGTTCTGGGATGATTTTGACACCTCAGTGGCTTCGGTTTATGGCCAGGTGGAATTTGATATTAATGACTCCATGGAATTGGCGTTTGCTTTACGTTATGACTACGAGTCACGGGACGTAAATAATAAAGTACCAGATGTTGCAGGCTCCGGCTTAAACGTGAATCTTTTGGACGGCAATTTCCAAGCGCTTCCAATTAATGCTGCCTTGTCTAATTTTCCGAATGGCATTCCCAATCGTAGCGAGTCATTCTCGCAGTTACAGCCCAAGGTGACATGGAGTTGGGCGGCAACTGACGAGATTAATGTTTACGCCAGCTATGGGGTAGGCTTCCGCAGCGGCGGCTTTAACTCGGTGGGTACCGAAGACACGCTAAATTTCTGGTTTAACGCCGGCTACGGTGGTCCAGGTGAGACCGTTGGTGCGGGAATTTCGGTGCCAGATGCTTACGATAAAGAGATCTCGACTAACATTGAATTCGGCGCAAAAGGTGAATTCATGGATCGTCGTTTGCGTGTTAATGCGGCCTTATTCCGCACCGATGTTGACGATAACCAATTCTTTGAATTCTTCGCGGGCCCATTTGGTTTGTTGCGCAGCGTGACAACCATCGATGAGCTATATATCGAAGGTTTTGAAGCCGATGTTAACTTTGTATTGAACGAAGAGATCAGTTTGTTTGGTGGCATTGGTCTGATGACTTCAGAGATCGAAGCGAACCGTCATCGTCCACTAAGTGTCGGTAACGAGGTGCCTCAGGCGCCAGAAAAAACCGCGACTTTGGGTGCTCAATACGTCAAGCAATTGGGCGACGGTCTGGAGTTGGGTGTGCGTGCCGATTGGCAGTATACGGGCGCCATGTGGTTCCATACGTTGCAAGGTGAAGAGTCACCAACCATTTGGAACGCGTTTTTTGGGCCAGGCTTTAACTCGGATTTCTTAGATCCAGCCACGGGCTCGAATGCTCAGCGCGACGCTTACGATACGCTTAACCTTCGCATCAGTTTGTCTGGTGAACAGTGGTCCGTGACGGCATGGGGTAAGAACATTACCGACGAACTTTATTTGCAAGAAGTAATTCCTGCGCCAGAGTTCGGTGGTACCTTTAACCACCCATCAGCACAAGCAGCTTACGGCCTAGACTTTACCTACCGGTTCTAAGCTAGAAACTTAGTATCAGCCCGCTTCGGCGGGCTTTTTTTTTGCGCGGTGTTTCTGGCGCTCACATCGTTGCAGGAGTGTGCGATGGTCGGCCTCAGAGAAGGGTGGGCCTGCTGACCTAATTTAAAAACCTTGCCAACCTAAGTGCTCTAATTTTGGTGATAAAAGGTTCTTACGTGGGGTTCTCTTATTTCACGATGAAAGGTATGAAAGGGTAGGCCACCGCAATGCAGTGGCTTGCAGAGCGCTTAGGCTTTCTTGTGCAGCACCACGGGTAACTCAGTGATTCCTCGTACAAAGACACTGAGGCCGCGCGTCGCCTCGCCGACAACCTCAATGCGCTCAAACCGAGCGAGGATTTCTTCCCAAAGAATTTTAAGCTGCATTTCAGCTAAGCGATTCCCCATACAGCGGTGGATTCCAAATCCAAAGGCTAAATGGCGGCGAAGATTGTCGCGGTTTAAATCAAACTGATCGGCATTAGGGAATACGCTTTCATCGCGGTTGCCAGAAATATACCACATCACGACTTTATCACCCGCTTTGATGCTTTTGCCCCCCAATACGGTGTCCATTTTTGCAACTCGCCGCATATGCGCAAGTGGCGTTTGCCAGCGGATCGTTTCGCTAACCATACTCTCAATTAAACCCTGATCGGCTTTAACTTGGGCGAACTGATCTGGGTTTTGATGCATGGCCAGTACGCTCGCGGACATGGTGTTGCGGGTGGTATCGTTGCCGCCCACAATTAAAAGGATAAGGTTGCCCAAGTACTCCATCATATCCATGTTCTTGGTGCTCTCGCCGTGTGCTAGCATAGACACAAAATCAAACTTGGGTGGTTGGTTGATGCGCTCGTTCCACAGTTCGATAAACCGTGTAGCGCATTCCAGCAGCTCCGCTTTACGCTGGTCTTCGCTCTCGATAATGCCTGTTCCAGGGGTGGCTGTTGCTACGTCAGACCAGCGTTTTAATCGGGCGCGTTCTTCGTAGGGGAAATCAAATAAGGTCGCTAACATCCGAGTTGTTAACTCAACGGAGACTTTGTCGACCCAGTCAAACTCTTCGCCAGTAGGGAGCTCGTCCAGCACAGATTGCGTGCGTTCGCGAATCAGCTTTTCGAAGTTCGGTAAGTTAGCAGGTCCAACAACGGGTGCGACTTCCCTGCGCTGATGGTCATGTTTAGGTCGGTCCATTGCGATAAACATGGGCAGGTCGAAGTCTTCAAGAGGCTCGCCTATGGTGATCATAGGTTCTGATGAAAAAACATCATGCGCCAAGTCCACCGCCATTATGTCCTCATAGCGAGTGACCGACCAGTAGGGTCCGAAGTTGGAGTCTGGTGTGAAGTGAACCGGGTCATCTGCTCTGAGTCTTGCGAACCAAGGTAATTCTTTACCTGCCTCGAACAAAAAAGGGTTGGCCGGGTCAACTTCGTTGATTGGAATCGTGAAAGGGTCAGTCGAGACCGCCTCACGCGGGAAATTGTTGATATCTTCAAATTTTCTTTCAGCCATTGTTACCTCCAACCGTAGGCAATGTTCTTTATTGTTAACATTTATCGATCGAGTCTAAACCCAGTAACAGGTCATTTATAGGTCTGTTTGCGCCAATCGTGCGTATAGAGTCACAAATGGAGGAAGTATGTCAGCGGTACTGTATTACGACGGTTTATGCCCTTTGTGCGCAAAAGAGATGCGCGTATTACGGCGTTGGAAGTCAGATTCATTGCAACTTTTGGATATTCACGCAGCCGAGTTAAGCGATGACGAAAAAGCCGCGCGGTTGCAGGTATTACACTTGGAAATAGCACCGGGTAACTATTTATTGGGAGTAGAGGCGTCGGTTGCGGCGTGGTCCTATACCTCGCTCGGTTGGATACTTCGCCCCTTGCAGTGGCGCATTATCGCGCCACTTGCAAAAAGCGTGTATGCGCGATGGGCCAAGCGTCGTTACGAAAAACTTTACGGCTGTTCGGCCGACTTGGGTTGCGAGCGTTAGTATGGACTTTAGACACTACGTGATCGTCGGTTACGGAGGAATTGGCTCGGGCGTGTTGGATCGCGTTTTGCAACGAACCGAAGTCGAAAGGGTCGTTGTATTGTCCCGGTCAATACATGAGCACGCTGACCCGCGAGTGCAATTCAAGCAAGGGGATGTGAATTGTCCCGAAACGCTAGCCGATATCTTTGCGGGCGTATGCAACCCCTGTTGCGTTATTAACACCATTGGGTTTTTGCACGGCGATGAGTTTAGACCAGAAAAGCGCCTGGCAGATGTCAATAAAGACGCGCTACTTCATTCGATTGAAGTCAATACGTATTCGACCATTGTTCTTGCGCAGGCAATTGAACGGAGCTTTTCGCGCAAGCAAGCGGTTGCATTGGTGGCCCTATCCGCGCGGGTAGGCTCTATTGGTGATAATAGGGCGGGCGGTTGGTTAAGTTATCGCGTGTCCAAGGCAGCCTTGAATATGGCTGTCCGTACCATCAGCGTTGAATGGCGACGTACCCGCCCGCTAAGTAGCATTATTGCGTATCATCCGGGCACAGTCGATTCACAGTTATCGACACCATTTCAGGCCTCGGTACCCGAGGGCAAATTATTCAGCAGCGCGCAAGCCGGCAAGTACTTGCTGGATGTCATTAAACAATTAGAGACCGACGACAGTGGTTCTTTCAAAGCTTGGGACGGGAGTGATATAGCGTGGTAGGGCAGTGGTACGATGGTGTGGCAATTACAAGGTGGGAGAAAGGGTTCAGAGCATCTTTGGTGAACAGTATCAGCGGCTATAAGCCCGCAAATTTAATTGGTACTGATGATGCGGCCTCGGGTGAAAATTTGGCGATTATGAGCTCGGTTGTGCACTTAGGTGCAGCGCCACCTTTACTCGGCCTGGTCATACGCCCCGACAGCGTCGACCGCCACACGCTGCGCAATATTCGCAGCAACGGTTGCTATACGATTAATCACGTCGCCCGCGATTTTTACAAGGCTGCGCATCAAACGGCCGCGCGCTATCCAGATGAGGTTTCAGAGTTTGATGCGGTCGGCTTAACTCCGCAGCGACTTGCTAATTTTGCGGCACCATTTGTCGCAGAGGCGCCGATCAAGATCGGACTTGAATTGCGGCAAGAAATACCCTTAGAGCTTAACGGTACGCATTTTATTATCGGCGAAGTCGTTCATTTGTTTGTAGGTGATTCCTTGGTCAGCGAGAACGGCGACCTGGATTTGGAAAAAGCCGGGGTGGTGGCTCTGTCTGGCCTGGATCGTTATTACCACGCCGAGTTGATCGAGAAATTACCTTACGCTAAACCGAAGTAAAAAAATTATTGGGGTAGTGATCCACTAAAATATCGGCGGCGTAACAAGTGCAAGTTCCCTACAGCCATCTCATCCACCCCCCCCCTTTTTTGAGAGATGGCTTTGTACCCCGGCGATGCCGGGGTTTTTTTTGTAAGGAGTTCCGCATGAAAACTTTACCTGTTTTGTTAGCCATGTTGTTGTCAGCCTGCAGCAGCGTTGGTGTGAATCAGTACGCGAATAATCAACCTGTTTTTGTGGCCAAGGAATTTTTCAATGGTCGTTTGGTCGCGCATGGCATGCTTAAAAATTTTAAAGGCGAGGTTACCCGCCGGTTTGTAGCCAATATCGATGCTTACTGGAGCGACAACGGCGTAGGCACCCTCGATGAATATTTTACGTTTGATGATGGTGAAAAACAGCGCCGAGTCTGGACCCTAACGCCAGACGGCTCAGGGTCCTATATTGGGACCGCAGGTGATGTAGTGGGTCCGGCGCAATTACAGTTTGCGGGTAATAGTCTGTTTTTGGAGTACGTGTTGCGAATACCTTACGGCGAAGGTACCTTAGATTTGACCGTTGATGACCGAATGTACCTGATTGACGAGGCGACTCTACTGAACGAATCGGCTTTACGTAAGTTCGGTATTAAAGTTGGCGAGCTTACCTTGGTTATTCGCAAGGACCCTAGGTAGTGCCGCGAGTAAGTTGGTTGTTGGGTGGCGCGGGGCTTATTCCCTTTGCTGCAGGACTGTTGGCGTTTACCTACCTAGAAGATTACCCAAAAGCGCTTGGGCAACATGCATTTTTGCTTTACTCGCTCGCTATTATTTCTTTTTTGGCGGGCACCACGTGGGGTTGGGCCCAGGCTGCTCGGCCCAGTGAAGGGGCTATTCAACTGCTTATAAGTAACGGGATTGTGGTTTTTGCTGTGCTAGCGATGCTAACGGCTAACCCTTTTTGGGCTTTAATATTGCTAGCTTTAGCCTATTTGGTGTTTTTGGGCTACGAGCGTCGAGTGCTAGAGCAGGAGCCTGAGTACCGCCGCATGCGGGCTTGGCTGACGGGCGTTGTGATGGTGTTGCATGGCCTGATGGCGGCGGCACTTAGCTCTCAGGCCTAGGTGCCGCAGAACGTACGCTCAAGCCATTCTTTGGGCTCGGGTCCTCGAATATCTTCCGCTGTAAGTGTTTCTACTAATGGAGTTGAGGTGTAAAGCGCAAATAGCGTCGAAGCCTTGCTGTCGTTCCCTTGCTCTGAGCTTGTAATAGCCGCTTCGATTTGGTGGTTTCTTGGAATGATGAGTGGGTTGATCACATCTTTTTGCCAATGTCCCTGCTCGTAAGACCCTGTACTCCAAAACTTTTCGAGTTTTGCATGTTCTGGCAGGGCGGCTCGAATCAAATTCAAACGCTTCATATCACACTTGGAAGAGGCTTCAATGAGAGCGAAGCTTAGAGTGAAATCTAACGAATGCTCTTCCAAAAAGTTTAAGACAGGCTCGATAGTGTTTTGATACCCGCTTTGGCTGTTGTCTAGACCTAGCTTAGCGGCAAAGAGTGCGCTTCGGTGCGCTTCAAAAGTCGGCGCAAACGTGTGCAGTAAGGCCTCGGCCTCGACGATTTTTTGATCTTCTTTTCCCGGCCAAATGGGCAGTAATGCCTCAGCCAGACGCGCAAGGTTCCACAGGGCAATGTTAGGCTGCTGTGCGTAACGGTAACGCCCGCCTGTATCAATCGAAGAAAACACTCGTTGCCACGAAAAATCATCTTGAAACGCGCACGGTCCGTAATCTAGAGTCAATCCTCCGATAGACATATTGTCGGTATTCATAACACCGTGAATGAATCCAAGCGACATCCATTGGGCAACCAGCAGTGCGGTGCGCTCGATAACGAGTCCAAGCAGGTCTTGCGGTGTTTTAAACGCCGCTTCAATGTGTGGGTAGTGTCTTGTGAAGGTTAGGTCTAATAGGGCCTTCAGCGCCTCCTCATCTTGCCGTGCCGCGGCAAATTGGAACGAGCCAAACCGGATGTGACTGGGGGCGACTCTCACCAATATACCCCCGGGTTGCAGTCTATCTCTTACAACTGTGTCTCCGGTGCGCAAAGCCATCAAAGCGCGAGTGGTGGGCACACCTAATGCGTGCATGGCCTCGCTGACAAGGTATTCACGAATCACGGGGCCCAGTGCGGAACGGCCGTCGCCTCCGCGAGAGTAGGGTGTGGGCCCCGCACCTTTTAGCTGTAATTCTTGCACTTGGCCTTCGCTGTCTTGGGTTTCGCCAAGAAGCAATGCGCGTCCGTCACCGAGTTGGGGATTGTATTGGCCAAACTGGAAACCAGCGTATACGGTCGCGACGCTAGTGTAGTCCTCGAGCATTGAATTGCCAGCGAAAAACTCTAGCCCAGTGCTTGATCTTGCCCAAGATTCTGAAATATCTAGCTCCTGACCGAGCTGGCTGTTATAGCCCAGTAGCCCAGGGTTTGCGACCGAGGTTGGCTTGCATTCTTTATACAGTTGGTGGGGCTGTGTCAGGTAGGTATGCGATAGCTTCATTAGCTTTTCCGGTGAATCTGATAACGGCGTAAGCATATCAGGCGAAACTTCGCACACATAATTCGTTTTTTCTAATATGAACCATTGGTTTTTTTAGTTTATGTCTAGTCCAAACGTTGCACAAAAAGCGATCAAAAAGGGCTGTAAAACAGATGTGTGAATATGTCACAATGCGACGTTAAAAATACGGGGGTACCGATGGCGATTCGTCCCCTCATAATTAGAGTAAATATCGCCCCCAACCTACAGGTAGCGAAGTGAATCCTACAGATGTAAGCAACCCCGAATATTTCCACAAAGTTGTGGACTGCCAATACGCGTGCCCAGCGCACACTCCTGTGCCCGAGTACATTCGTTTAATTGCCCAACAACGCTACACAGAAGCCTATATGATTAACTGGGAATCTAATGTGTTTCCGGGTGTTTTGGGGCGAACCTGTGACAGGCCCTGTGAGCCCGCGTGTCGTCGTGGTCGAGTCGATGAAGAGCCAGTGGCCATTTGTCGTCTAAAACGGGTCGCGGCTGACAATAAGGAATCGATTGCCGATCTCTTGCCTGAAATCCCAACTCAGAAAAATGGCAAGCGTATTGCGTGTATCGGCGGAGGGCCGGCTTCTTTGACGGTCGCACGTGATTTGATGCCCTTGGGGTATAGCATCGATATTTACGACAATCAGCGCGCTGCTGGTGGCATGATGCGCAGTCAAATTCCGTCGTTTCGGTTACCTGAGACAGTTCTGAACGAAGAGGTCAACGTTATTTTAGACATGGGCGTGACCACGTTTCTTGAGACGGAAGTCACCAGCATGGCCTCGATTCTTGAAAAAGACTACGACGCTGTGTTTGTGGGTACCGGTGCGCCGCGCGGTAAGTTATTGAATTTACCTGGCTTGGAAGAAGCGGGTAGTGCCGTTCACGTGGGGATTGATTGGTTAGCTAATGTTGCGTTTGGGCACACCGAACAAGTGGCTAAAAAGGTGATTGTACTGGGTGGGGGCAATACGGCGATGGATTGTTGTCGAACCGCCAAACGATTGGGTGGGGAAGACGTTCGCATCGTAGTACGAAGCCCGTATGCGGACATGAAGGCCTCGCCGTGGGAAAAAGAAGATGCCCAGCATGAGGGTATTCCCTTTTATGATAATCACACGCCGAAAGAGTTTGTGGTCGAGGACGGCAAGCTCAAAGGCATGTTGTTCGAGAAGGTTGAAGCCGTTTATGACGAGAGCGGGAAACGTAGCCTAGTACCCACGGGTGAGGATTGGGTGTTTATGGAAGCGGATACCGTACTGATGGCGATCGGACAAGAAAATGCCTTTCCTTGGGTTGAGCGCGACCTAGGCATTGACTTTGATCAGTGGGAAATGCCGAAGCTTAATAAAGTGAGCTTTCAGTCGACCCGCCCGAACGTCTTCTTCGGTGGCGACGCCGCTTTTGGTCCTGAAAATGTCATAACGGCAGTAGCACAAGGACACCAAGCTGCGGTCAGTATTGATTTGTTTTGCCAGGGCAAAAACCTACTGCAAAGACCTGACCCGCACACAAACTTGGTCAGCACTAAAATGGGTGTACACGAGTGGAGTTATGATAACGCGGTGGAGACAGATGACCGTTATATCGTGCCTCTAGTCGATTTAGACAAGGCACTTAGTGATCGGAAAGTAGAAGTCGAGCTTGGCTTTGATCGCGACACCGGTTTTAAAGAAGCGGAACGTTGCTTGAACTGCGACGTTCAAACGGTGTTCGATGAGGCGCGGTGTATTGAATGCGATGCCTGTGTCGACATTTGCCCCACCGACTGCATTACCTTCACCACTAATGAAGAAGATGAGGCGGTATTGCGTACGAAGTTAACCGGCCCATCGCACAATTTGACGACTGACTTGTATGTGTCTCAGGCCTTGCCGACAGCACGCGTTATGGTCAAAGATGAAGATATTTGTTTGCATTGCGGTTTGTGCGCCGAGCGCTGTCCGACCACGGCATGGGATATGCAAAAGTACTTTTACTCGGTTTCTAAAGCAGGGCAAGCAGCATGAATGCGTCAGTAGCACCGATCAAAGCGGTCAATGACTTTGTAATCAAATTCGCCAACGTTAACGGAACGGGTTCGGCTAGCGCCAACAACCTGTTCGCGAAGGCTCTATTCCGAATGGGTTTACCGGTAAGTCCCAAAAATATCTTCCCGTCGAACATTCAGGGCTTGCCGACGTGGTACGAGGTGCGCGTCTCAGAAAAAGGTTACTTAGGCCGCCGCGGTGGAGTGGACATCATGCTGTCCGTTAATCCACAGAGCATGGCTTCCGATATTCAAGAGGTGGAGTCGGGCGGTTATTTCATTTACGACAACACCAAAGCCTTGGATCTGCGCTTGCACCGCGCAGACATCACATTTATCGGCATTCCTTTGACTGCGATTTGTAACGAGCAGTATAAAGACCCTCGTCAGCGTCAGTTATTCAAAAACGTGATTTACGTAGGCGCGCTGGCAGCCCTGCTCGACATGGATTTTAAAGTGTTAACGGCTTTAGTCAGCGATCAGTTCAAGGGCAAGGAAAAACTGGTTTTACCTAACATTGCCGCCCTGGAATTAGGCCACCAGTACGCCAGAGAGCACTTTAGTTGCCCTTTAAGTATTCGAGTCGAGACGCGAGATGTTGTCGGCGACAATATTTTGCTGGATGGCAATACGGCGCTGGGTTTGGGCACCGTTTATGGCGGTGCGACGGTGGCAGCGTGGTATCCAATTACACCCTCCACCTCGGTTGTTGATGCCTTTGACAAGTATGCTAAGCGCATGCGTATTAACGCGGGTACCGGCGAACATAACTACGCGATTGTGCAGGCCGAGGATGAGTTGGCTGCTATTGGTATGGTGATCGGTGCCAGTTGGAATGGCGCGCGAGCCTTTACGGCGACCAGTGGCCCCGGCCTGTCGTTAATGAGTGAGTTCTTGGGTTTGGCCTATTTTGCGGAGATTCCGACCGTATTAATCGATGTGCAGCGGGCCGGTCCATCCACGGGTATGCCAACAAGAACACAGCAATCAGACGTGCTGTCAGCTGCTTATGCAAGCCACGGTGACACTAAGCAGGTGCTTCTGTTCCCGTCGTCGCCAGCGGAATGCTTCGAATTTGGCGCGTCGAGCTTTGACTTGGCCGAGCGTTTGCAGACTCCAATTATCGTCATGACCGATTTGGATTTGGGTATGAACGATAATATGTCGCCCCCTTTAAAGTGGGACGACCAACGCACCTACGATCGCGGCAAAGTATTGAATGCTGAGCAGCTAGACAGCATGGAACGCTTTGGTCGTTATCTTGATGTGGATGGTGACGCGATTTGTTATCGAACCTATCCAGGTACTCACCCAAATAAGGGCACTTTCTTCACTCGCGGCACGTCGCGCGATGAATATGCGGTTTACACTGAAAAAGGTGAAGAATACGAGAAGAACATGCTGCGTTTAATGCGCAAATGGGAAACCATTAAAGAGTATGTGCCAGAGCCGGAATTTAAAGTCGCCTCGCAAAAAACCAATTTGGGAGTGATTTATTATGGCACCAGCGAAGCATCGACCTTAGAAGCGCTGGATTACTTGTCCGATGAAGGTGTTTACCTAGACGCTATGCGCGTGCGCTCGTTCCCTTTTAATGACGATGTTGAAGCATTTATCGCGCAGCATGATCGCGTGTTTGTGGTCGAGCAAAACCGCGACGCACAGTTGCGCACTTTGCTGATGGCTGAATTTGAATTTGGTCCAGACAAACTAAAATCAGTGTTGTGCTTTGATGGCACGCCCATCAGTGCCCGTAATATTAAGAAACAGATAAAGCAACAATTGCCCGGTTCTAACGTGACGCCATTCCAGCGTCGCTTTCGTCGCGCACAAGGGGGTGCTGCATGAGTTATCAAATTCCTAAATTCCGTCACCCAGAGTTGCCCAAGAACGAGCTGGGTTACACCAAAGCGGACTATGAAGGGGCAATTTCGACCCTGTGCGCAGGATGCGGTCACGATTCCATCAGTGGTGCAATTATTAAGGCAGTTCATGAACTAAGCATCGAGCCTCATAAGATTGCGAAGCTTTCTGGGATTGGTTGTTCGTCGAAATCGCCTACGTATTTTTTGGGTAAATCGCATGGTTTTAATAGCGTGCACGGCCGTATGCCCTCGGTTGTAACCGGCGCCGCTATGGCAAACCGGGACTTGCTGTATTTGGGTGTTTCGGGTGATGGCGACACCGCGTCAATTGGACTGGGGCAATATGGCCACGCAGCGCGCCGTAACCTGAACATGGTTTATATCGTCATGAATAACGGCTGCTATGGGCTAACCAAAGGTCAAGACTCTGCAACGGCTGATGAAGGCTCGATCAGTAAAAAGGGCGAGCCCAACCCCTTTGGTTCCATCGATTTACCCGCGGTTGCGCTGCAGCTTGGCGCCACCTTTGTGGCGCGCAGTTTTTCGGGCGACAAAGAGCAGTTGGTTCCATTAATTAAGGCAGCCATGTCGCATCGAGGTTTTGCGCTTATCGACGTTGTGTCCCCCTGTGTGACCTTTAATAATACTGCTGGGTCAACCAAAAGCTACGAGTACACTCGCGAGCACATGGAAGCGACAGGCACAGTCGATTTTGTGCCCATGCATGAAGAAATTACGACCAAGTACGACCCAGGCAAAACGCGCGATGTGACCATGCACGATGGGTCTGTTGTCCGTTTGAAGAAAGTCGACGATAGCTTTGATCCCTTTGACCGAATGTCAGCGATGGTGGCATTGGAGAAGAGCCGTCAGTCGGGTCAAATCCTGACGGGCTTGCTGTACATGGACAAGCACTCTCGTGATTTGCACGAGGCATTAGCGACCTCCAAGCGGCCTTTAAACGAGCTTACCGAAACCGAGCTGTGCCCGGGCAGCAAGGTGCTAGAGCAAATTAATCAGAGCTTACGCTAGGATGCCTGCTTTGGACTCGGCATTAATTTCCTCTAAGGCGCTCTTCGAGCGCCTTTCTTTTGGCAATGTGTGTGTAATTGACGCCAGCTGGTATCTTCCAGCAATGGGGCGCGATCCTTTGGCTGAATATCAGAAGCAGCACATTCCAGGCGCGGCTTACTACGATTTAGACCATTGGAGCGCCCCCAACAGCGATCTGCCTCACACTTTGCCCTCGCCTGAATGGTTTACCCAAGGCATGCAGGCTTGTGGTGTTAACCAAGACTCTGAGGTTGTGGTATACGATGGTGCCGGTATGTTTTCGGCGCCGCGGCTTTGGTGGTTGCTTAAAAGTTTTGGGCACGACGACGTCAAGGTGCTAAACGGTGGTTTACCCGCTTGGTTGCGCGAAGGCTTGCCCGTGGAACCTGGTGTCCCTGAAATTTCAGAGGGGAATTATCGGGCGACCGCTCTTCCGTCTGGTTTTGTAAATGCTAACCAAGTGTTGGACCTTGTTCGGGGTATAGGCACTGCGCAAATAGCCGACGCTCGATCGGCAGGGCGTTTTAGTGGCGCCGAGCCGGAGCCAAGAGCTGGCTTACGCAGTGGACATATTCCAAGTTCATGCAATGTGCCTTATGGTTCTTTACTCGATGATGCAGGTGAGTTGCTCCCAGTCGAGACCCTAAAGCAGATTTGGCAAGACAAAGGCATTGGCCAAGCGTCGGCGGTAATTACCAGCTGTGGTAGCGGTATCAGCGCTTGCGTGCTGGCGCTCTCGTTACACGAGTGTGGTATTAGTGATGTGTCAGTGTATGATGGGTCGTGGTCGGAGTGGGGCGGCCGCGCAGCTTTGCCTCTGTCCAAGGGCGTGGCTTGAAGTCTATCTCGGTGGCTGCAAAGTAAGCTGTGCTAAATACGCAGAGTTCAGCTAGTAATGGTTTGCTCAAATATCAATCATTCTTGTGCTTATTAGCGAACCTGTCGCGAGTAGCGCAACATTTTGGGTAGACGTGAGTCGATCCGAAGCTTGTGATAACCTTGCGACCTGTTCTAAAGCTCCGCCCTTAGCTCAGCTGGATAGAGCGTCCCCCTCCTAAGGGGAAGGTCTCAGGTTCGAATCCTGAAGGGCGGGCCAAATGCACTAGGGTGCGTACCCCAAGCACATACGTTCTGTTGGCTCTCGATAGCCCTCGAGCCTCACCAATTTTTATGACGTAAATAAATAGTGTCGCAAGTAGGGCATTGATACTTGGCGTCGTAGCGCCATTTTTCCAACCATGACCGGTGCTGCCGCTGTAACGCGACTTTAAGTGTGCCGCAGACTCGGCAGTCTCCGAGTAATACGCATGTAACTATTTGATTTTTATGGTTTAAATTCGGAGGGGGGGTAAACTCATCGCCTAACAAACACCTTCGCCGTTAAGGTTTTAATATAAAGAAAAACTTTCTGTTATGCTAGTGATGGAGTGTTTTTAGCCCCCCGCCAATTTGACCTTATACCCTTTGGACTCAAGATACGTTTTAATCTTCTCGCGCTGGTCACCCTGAATTTCGATATCAAAATCTTTGATAGCACCGCCCACACCGCAGTGTTGCTTAAGCTGCTTGGCCACGGTTTTTAATTCAGCGCCTACTAAGCCTAGTCCGCTTACGACTGACACCGTTTTACCGCCACGCCCTTTGTTGCTGCGCATAATTCGGACCCAACCATCGCCCTCAGGTGGGGTCGCGGATCCACACTGGCACCGTGTTTCGGGTTGGCCACAGCTCGAGCAAAGTTTGCCGTGCTCGGTCGAATAGACTAAACCAGATCTCTTTCCCATCGTGTCTTCCTGAATTAGCGAGTATGGATATCATTAAAGTCAAAAGTTTAACGCATTGGTGGTTACGCAGGCTAATCATCGTTATTATTCAGGATTACCTGCAGGACACAATTGGCGAGAAATGACCGAGACAAAACCAAGCCCTGATCTCTACTCTTTCGAGGCTCAAATCGTAGAGCTGCAAACTAGACTAGTCTTTGCGGAAGAGGCGCATGCAAAGCTCGACGACATTGTTGCGCGGCAGGACGTGATAATTCGTGAATTAAAACGCCAGCTCGATGAATTACGTGGCGAGCTTGAAACAGCAAGCGCGCAATGGGGCGAGACCAGTGCGGTAGAACGCCCCCCACATTACTGACCCTGACATACAATAAAGGAGAATAGCATGAGCGACGGAGCTCGAGTCGATACCCCTGAACAGGCAGCATTTAGAGAACACTGCCGCTCGTGGTTGGTTGCCAACCACCCTGGCGAACCGCCAGTGAGATTGCCCCAAAGCGCAATCGAGATCATGAACAGCGATCAAATGGACTTTTTGCAGACGTGGCAAAAATCGGCCTATGACGCCGGTTTGATTGGATGTGACTATCCGGAATTTTGTGGTGGTGGCGGTCACACGGGCTTTCAACGGATTGCGAATGACGAGATGATTCGTGCTAAGACGCCAATTCTGCCTAATGTTATTGGTTTAGGTATGGCGGCTCCCACCATCTTGAACCACGCTAGCGATGAGCTCAAGGCTGAGCTACTGCCAAGACTCTTGTCTGGTGAAGATATCTGGTGCCAAGGCTTCAGTGAGCCAGGCGCAGGATCCGATTTGGCTGGAGTCCAAACGTTTGCAGAGCCTACAGGGGATGGGAAATGGCTAATTAACGGCCACAAGGTCTGGACCAGTTTGGCTCACTTTGCGAGCTGGATGATTATTTTGGTGCGTACTGATAAATCCCACAAATACGACGGTCTTAGCTACTTTGTAGTACCTATTAAATCGGCGCTTGGTAAAGGCGTTACTGTGCGTCCTTTGATTAAGATGACCGGAGAGCTAGGCTTTAACGAGGTGTTGTTCGACAACTTGGTCGTCGACGACCGCATGCGTTTAGACGAGCTCGGTAAGGGCTGGCAAGTAGCCATGACTACGCTGCTGTTTGAGCGTGGTGCAGGTAACCTCGACACACCACGTGCTGGAGGTATGACCTCTAAAGCATCATTTACGACGTCAGTAGGCGCGGTGGCTAAGTTAGCAAAAGAAACCATGCGTGGTGGTAAGTCTGTATCTGAAGATCCGGTCATGCGAGACAAGATTATGCAAGAGCTGGTCAAGGAAGAGGGCTTTATACAAACCCAGCGCCGCGCTCGGGTACCCGAGTTAACCGATCACCCCATGCGTATTCCTTTGCAGGGCAAGCTGCAGGTGAGTGAGATGCACCAGCGCACAGCTAATCTAGCGATGGAAGTTGGTGGTGCTAAAGGGTCGCTGTATCTGGGCGATGAAGCAGCTCTTGAGGGCGGGCAGTGGACTTTGGGGTACATGAACTCATTCGGCTTCACAATTGCCGCCGGTACCAGCGAAGTTCAACGTAATATTCTGGGCGAGCGTGTGCTCGGCCTACCTAAGTCTAAATAGGAGGGTTGACCATGGCACAACCAAAGAATTTTGGCTACGACGCAGATGCCGCAGCTCTAAAATCGCAAGCCGAAAAGTTTTTTAACGATCGCTTACCTGTTGATCAATTACACGCATTGGTGGCGCATGACTCGACCCCAGAGCGCGAGCCAGTGGTTGATTGGAAGCCCGAAATTTGGACCGAGATGGTTGAATTGGGTTGGTCTATCCTAACGGTACCTGAAGACAAAGGCGGTCTGGGTCTGCCGTTGGTGGCGGTTGCAGGTTTAATCGAAGCACAAGGTAAAGCGGCTTGTCCAAGCCCTTTGTTGGAAACCCTAAATGTAGGACTTGTACTGTCACATTGTGATCAGGCAGACGCTGGGTTTGAGGCGATTTTAGAGGGTAAATCGGTAGCGCTGGCCTTTGCCGATCAGCACGGTAGTTACGAACCAAGTACGACGCAAGTTAAGGCTGACGGTGATGTCTTGAGCGGAACCGCTTACTTCGTGCAAGAGGCAGGTAAAGTCGATGCATTACTGGTTGCCGCGCAGTCAGGCCAAGGCATTAATTGGTACTGGGTTGATAAGTCTGCAGCGGGTGTTGCCGTTCAGCAAGATGCGATTATTGATTTAACTCGTGATCAGGCCACCGTTAGTTTTGATCAGGTGTCAGGCCTTAAGCTTGGCTCTGATGCTTGTGCCGCGTTTGCGGCCGCCCAGCCGGCTATTGCTGCATTGCTGGCGGCGGACGTCGCAGGTGCTGGTGAGTGGTTGTTGCAAACAACGGTAGAGTACGTGAGCGTGCGTAAGCAGTTTGATCGACCGTTGGGCTTTTTTCAGGGCGTTAAGCACCCCTTGGTGAATGTGATGTTGGCGATTGATGAAACTAAGTCATTGGCCTACAACGCGGCTTGCGCCTACGACTGCGACGAGCCTAATACCCCCAAAGCGGGGCACTTGGCCAAGGCCTCAGCGGCCGATACGGCAGATTTTTCGGCGAGCCGAGCTGTACAAATGCACGGCGGTATAGGCTTTACCTGGGAATGCTATGTACATCTGTACTTTAAACGTCAGATGCACAGCAAGGCGCTGTACGGGGACGCTATGTGGCATCGCGCTAAACTCGCAGATATTGTGTTTGGCCCGGCAGCGGCATAACAAAAAAGGAAAGGTATGAGCAAGTCAACTTGGGGCTTGGTTGCCCTAGCGTTTTTCGGTGGTTTGTACGTGTTGTTTCAAATGGCAACACGAACCCCTGAGCCGCCTGAACACCAGGTGTTTATTGACGGCACGGTACTGACTATGAACGCAGAGGTACCCACTGCTCAGGCGGTATCAGTGCGCGGTGACACGATTGAGGCGGTGGGTAGCACCGAACAGATCATGGCCCTGGTGACTGAAAATACCGAAGTCCATGACTTGCTCGGCCGAACCCTGTTGCCCGGATTCATCGATGCCCACGGGCACTTTCCGGGCTCGGGGATGTATTCTTTAGTCGCAAATCTTAGTAGTCCACCTGTTGGTGACGTGGTGGATATGGCGATGCTGGTTGAACGTTTGCGTGTGCAAGCTCAATCTAAGGCGACGGGTGAATGGGTAATTGGCTTAAGTTATGACGATACCGCAATTACAGAGCACCGGCATCCAACGCGTCAGGATTTGGATAAAGCTTCGACCGAGCATCCGATTGTAGCGCTGCACAGTTCTTTGCATTTTGCTACCGTGAATACCAAAGCCCTAGAGTTACTGGGCATTGATGCGACTACTCCTAATCCTGAGGGTGGTGTCATTGTTCGTGACGATCAAGGAAATGCCACTGGCGTCCTCGAAGAAAACGCCATGATGAGTCTGATGCAAGACGTGCTTAGCTTTGGGGTGTTCGACGGTTTTTTAATGACCAAGGCGGCTGTTAAAGATTACGCGCAACATGGTGTTACAACCGCGAATATGGGCGCAGCCTCCATAGAGCAGATGCAAGGCATGCGCACGATGTCAAACTGGGGCGTCATACCTCAACGTTTGACCGTACTGCCGCTACAAACCGAGAACGACGAAGCGATTACACAAGGCACATTCGATGAAGCTGATTGGGACACTGATCGCTTTGATGTCATTGGGTTTAAGATTGTCGCCGATGGCAGTATTCAAGGGTACACCGGCTACTTAAGCCACCCATACCATGAGCCATTTAAGGGTGACGAAGAGTATCGCGGTTATGCGCGAGTGGCGCGTGACGATCTGTTCAGGCAAGTGCGTGAAATCTTTAAGCACGGCTACAAAGTCGCTATTCATACCAATGGCGACGCCTCTATCGATGACGCTTTAGATGCTATCGAAGCGGCGTTGCAAGAGTTTCCCGCACAAGATCACAGAACAATTTTGATTCACTCGCAAATGTCACGCCTAGATCAAATTGAGCGTATGGCTCGGTTAGGCGTGACGCCATCATTCTTCACAGCTCACGTGTACTTTTGGGGTGACAGGCACCGCGATATCTTTATGGGGCCAGAGCGCGCCGAAAATATTAGTCCTTCACAGTGGGCCATTCGGAATGGCGTGCGTTTTACCACACATTTAGACACACCAGTGGTGCCAATGCGTCCATTGCGAGCGGTCTCTGTAATGGTAAATCGTTTAACGAGTTCCGGCGCAGAGCTGGGCGTGGGGCAGCGTACGGATGTCATGACCGCGTTGCGTGCAACAACCATCGATGCTGCATGGCAGGTGGGGCAGGAGGATAGACTGGGTTCGATTGAGCCGGGTAAGCTTGCTGATCTGGTGGTCTTGTCGGGTAACCCAGTCGATAATGCAGATCGTGTGCACGAGCTGAAAGTCGAACGCACGGTCATTGGTGGTGTAACCATTTACCGCCGTTAGTTAAAGCTTGCGATACAGGCTCTGATTTCCCGCGCTAGAGTATCTGGTTGTTCTAGCGCAGCAAAGTGACCACCGGCATGCAGGCTATTCCAGTATTTCACGTTCACAAAGCGCTGCTCAACCCAGCGCTGTGATGCTTTGAAAATTTCTTTAGGAAACAGGCTAACACCGGTCGGTGTCGTAACAATCGGCAGTTCTTCGGTTGGGTGAAAACTTTCCCAGTACAGGCGTGCGGAACTCGCCGCAGTAGCGGTGTACCAATACAACGATACGGTATCTAAGATGGTGGTTCGGTCAACGGCATGTTCTGGCAGGCTGACACCGCCGCGTTCACAGTCCGTCCATGACCAAAATTTCTCGGCAATCCAAGCGAGCTGGCCTATGGGCGAGTCGGTTAGGGCGTAGCCAATGGTCTGCGGGCGAGAAGCTTGCTGCGTGGAGTAACCACTGTCCCAGCGCATATAATGAGCGCCTGCAGCCAAAGCGTCTTGCTCTTCTTGGGTCAGGTCGTTCATGGTCTCAGGGTCGGGTTGCACGACGGGCATGGTGATATGAATGCCTTTCACGCCGGTGCCGGGTATTAGCGGTAGCGTCTGGGTTATGATGCTGCCCCAATCGCCACCGTGGGCGTAGTACTCTGTGTAGCCAATAACCTTCATCAGTTGGTCGAATAAGTAGGCAATGGCTGCGACGCCGGTCCCTGTTTGTGTGGGTTTACCCGAAAAACCAAAACCGGGTAAGCAGGGAATGACTAAATGAAAGCTTTGTTCGCCGTCGTTTCCCTCAGATAAGCGTGGTATCAATTCCTTAAATTCAAGAATCGATCCTGGCCAGCCATGGCTTAACAACAGTGGTTTGGCGTCAGGCTTGTCGGAGCGTATGTGTAAAAACGCGATATCCTGGCTACCGATGGTCAGTGTCTGCAACCCCTGCTTGTTAATCCAATCTTCGCATGTGCGCCAGTCGTAGCTCGAGCCCCAGTCATTGGCCAAGCCTTTTAAGTAACCCAGCGGAACCCCTTGGCTCCAGTCGTCAACCAGTTCAGCTTCTGGCCAGCGGGTATTGTTAAGGCGTGTTTTCAGGTCTTGAATGTCACTTTCAGCAATATCGATGCGCAAAGATTTTGGGGTGTTTGTCATAATGGTCTCCTTATTCTTCTACCCAGACGGTTCGAATTGGTTCGCCAAAGTCGTCGTAAATGACCTTTTTCTTGGGGCGTTTTTTAATTTTAGGTTTTGCTGAGCTGGCACTTTGGCGGCGAGATTGCAGTTCGGCGACGACATGATCCAGAGGGGTGCGCTCTTGTTTGGGGCCGGTAAATATCTCCCGCATGTTGCGGCGTTCGGGCTGGGTGGCATCTTTGCCGCTTTGGCCTGCTGGGACTTGGCTAACATTACCGCCTGAGGCGATATAAGCCTGCACTTGGGCGTGAAGGGCTTTTCGGGCGTCAGCTTTGGTGGGAATCTTTTTCATGAGCTAGGTTGAGCATGCCTTTGGATAGAATTTGATACAACCACTCAGTGTGTCCCTCACGCGCGGGTTTGTAAATAGTAAAACGTGCTGTTTAAGTGGATCAGCTTTTGGTTTAATGAGCTCCTTAATTGTAGGGGGCTGTAATTTTGCTTAAGTTTGTCCGTTCGACTCTTGTGTTTGCTTATCTGGTGGCTACGCTGATCCCTATTGCTTCATTGCTGCTTTTGGTGTCGTTGGTGAAAAAGGGGGACTTCATTTATTGGCGTCTAGGGGTGCCCTACTTAAATGGGGTAATCCAAGCGGCACGTATTATTGGTGGCGTTAAATATCGTGTGCAAGGCCAAGAAATACTTGAAGAACTTGCTAAGACTAAACAGCGAGTCATTTTGTGTCCTAAGCATCAGTCTACATGGGAGACCTTTTTTATACCTACTATTGCGCCAAACCCCTTGTCTTATGTGTTCAAGAAAGAGCTTCTTTGGATACCTTTATTTGGTTGGGCGCTCTATCGCTTGGATATGATCTACATCGATCGTTCAAAACGCAAAGAGGCATGGAATAAAGTTGCCGAACAGGGCCAGATCCTAATGGATCAGGGTAATTGGGTAATTATGTTCCCAGAGGGGACACGAACCGTTCCCGGCGCTACTCCATCTTACAAAACAGGCGCGAGTAGGTTGGGGGTAGCTACCGATGCTGTGCTGGTACCCATTGCGCTCACATCTGGTCGCTGTTGGCGCCGAGCCTCATTTGCTCTGACCCCCGGCACTATAGATGTGGCGGTTGGTGAGCCGATTGCTTGCCAAGGACGGACCCCAGATGACCTAATGCAGGAGGTCAAAGACTGGGTCGAGGCGAAAATGCGCGAATTGGACCCAGAGTCTTATCAGGCAGAGGCTTAAGCGTTTAATCTACGGGCTCAAAGCGATTGGCGTCGCGGTTTTTGATGACCTGGTCGGGTCTGAATATTTGTCCATTCATAGCGATGTACGCGCCAGGTGCCGCGGCTTGAGCGGCGCCTAAGGCGCACCCAATATTGAATATGGCGTCTGAATCTCGAAAGGCTGCAGGTTGTAAGGCCCCTGTAAAGACAACTGTTTTGTCGGCCAACTCTCCCAGATAGCGTGCAGAGTCAGTCATGGTGTCAGTCCCGTGGGTAACAATAACGCGCGCGCCAGCCGGAAGCTCAGCAATGCACTCAGCCAGCGACTGACGGTGCTCGTCGCTCATGTCTAGGCTATCAATCCGCATGAGTGGGATAAGCGTGTGTGAAAAAGCAACGTTCATTTCATTAAGCAGGCGTTCAATGACGGGCTGGCCAATTTGATAGGTGCTTTTGGCGTCAAAATAAACTTTGTCGATTGTGCCGCCGGTAGTGATTATGTGAATATGCATGCGCTTGCCAACAATATTGAGTTAAGGCCCGAGGGAGAATTGCAGTGAGCTTTTACGAAGATCGTATTTTACCACACATGATCAACTGCGCTTGTGGCTCTGGTACTTTTCACAAACAGCGTGACAAGGTCGTACCTAAGGCTCAAGGCAAGGTTGTCGAAATAGGAATTGGCACTGGGCTAAATTTATCTCATTATGACGCGAGTAAGATTGAATGTGTTATCGGAATCGATCCGAGCGAGAAGTCCTGGGAGCTCGCCCAAGCGCGCGTAAGAGCGGTACCTTTTCATGTAGAGTACCGAGGTTTATCGGGTGATCAAATTCCCTTAGACGAAAATTCTATGGATTCGGCTGTTGTTACCTACAGCCTGTGTACCATTCCAGATCCTGTGGCGGCCTTGCTTGAGCTCAAGCGCGTGGTCAAATCGGGTGGTTCCATTCATTTTTCTGAGCATGGGCTGGCATGCGAAGATAGTGTAATGAAGTGGCAGAATCGCATTAATCCCATTTGGAAGCGAATTGCCGGTGGTTGTCATATTAATCGAGATATCGCTGGATTGTTTGCTGCTGCGCAGATTTCCGTGCCGGAGATCGACACCATGTATTTACCGAAAACACCAAAAATAGCGGGTTACAACGTTTGGGGGCGAGCCGAGGTCTAATATGGATCCAGTTACACAAGGCGCTTTAGGGGCCGCTGTTGCGCTGACTAAAGCTCGGACCCAACAGGTTGCAGGGGCCGCATTATTTGGCGCTTTAGGTGGTATGGCGCCTGATTTAGATGTGCTAATCCGATCCGGCACTGACTCGCTTTTGTTCTTGGAATATCACCGTCAGTTTACTCATTCTTTGTTGTTTATTCCTTTGGGTGCTTTGCTGTGTTCTCTGGTTTTATCGCCCTTGTTGGGTAAGCGCTTTGAACTGAAGTTCTCGAGTGTCTATCTGTTTTGTTTGTTGGGTTATGCCACCCACGGACTGCTAGACGCGTGCACAACCTACGGTACTTTGTTGTTCTGGCCTTTTAGTCACGAACGAGTCGCCTGGAATGTGTTATCTATTATTGACCCCTTGGTGACGCTGCCTTTACTTGCAGGTATTTTTTGGACGCTGCGGTCAAAGTCCTCGGCAGCAATTTTGCTGGCTTTAGCTTGGTTTGGCAGCTACCTCGCTCTGGCTACCGTGCAACGTGATCGAGCCGAAGCCGTTGCTTTGGAGTTAGCACAGGCGCGAGGGCATTCCCCCGTGCGCTTAGAGGCCAAGCCCAGTTTTGCAAACCTCTTGGTGTTTAAAACGGTGTATGAAGCGAATAATCGATTTTATGTCGATGCCGTTCATGTGGGATTCGACGCTAGAATCTACGAAGGTGTGTCGGTTACCAAGCTCGATGTCGGTCGAAATCTTAGCTGGCTCGATTCCGAATCGCAGCAGGCTAAGGATATCGAGCGATTTCGCTGGTTTAGTAACGATTATCTGGCGCTTGATCAGCAAGATGCTAATCGGGTGATTGATATGAGGTATTCGCTTCTGCCAAATGATATCAACGCTTTGTGGAGTATCAAGCTAGATCCTAGTGCCGCCTCGGACGTGCACGTGGCGTATCAAATGCACCGTGGCGATTCCAGGGCCGCATTGCCCACTTTGTGGGCAATGATTATTGGCGAGGATATCGATTAGGCTTTATAAACCGATTCTGCGGCCATCAGAGCTTTTCCTGATGCGATGTTCGCACCCTGCGCGTTAAGCACAGTTTCTAGCGCTAACAAACATTTACGCACGTTAACGGCTTTTGAACTAAAGCCCATAAGGCCGATTCGCCAAGTTTTACCTGCGAGTGCGCCCAGACCTGCTCCGATTTCCAAATCGAATTGTTCTAGCAACGAAGCTCGAACGGCGCCATCATCAACGCCTTCAGGTATATTCACGGCGTTAAGCTGTGGTAAGCGAATATCGACGGCAACGGCCATGCTTAGTCCCATGGCTTCAAGTCCAGCCACTAAGGCTTTGTGGTGCAAAGCATGGCGGGCATGTGCCGCGGCTAAACCCTCGGCTTCTACCAGGCGCAATGACTCGTGCAGCGCGTACATGGCATTAACCGGTGCCGTATGGTGATACGCGCGTTTTGTGTTGGCACCCCAGTACCCCATAATCAGCTGCATATCTAAAAACCAGCTTTGAACCTTGGTGCTTCGGTTGGCAATGACGTCTTGGGCTTTTTGACTGAAAGTTATGGGTGCAATGCCTGGCGTGCAAGACAGGCACTTTTGCGTACCAGAATAGGCGCAGTCAATACCCCAGGCGTCTACTTCTACCGGAATGCCAGCAAGGCCCGTAACGGTATCCATAATGACAAGCGCATTGTTTTTATGGGCTAATGCGGCCAGCCCTTTGGCATCGCTGCGGACGCCAGTCGATGTCTCTGCGTGCACAAACGCTAATGCCTTAATGTTCTGGTTATCAGCGAATGCTTGTGCAACTTTTTCTAGTGACACAGCTGTACCCCAAGTATCTTCAACCATGATTGCGGTGGCACCACAGCGTTCGACGTTTTCTTTCATGCGCCCACCAAAGACACCGTTTTGACACACGATGACTTTGTCGCCAGGCTCAATCAGATTAACAAAAGCTGCTTCCATGCCTGCAGAACCTGGAGCTGAAATGGGTAATGTCAGCGCATTTTTGGTTTGAAAAGCGTACTGCAGCAAACGTTTGATATCGTCCATTAAGTTTACGAACTGCGGATCTAGATGACCAATAGTTGGGCGCCCCAAGGCCTCTAGCACCTGCGGTGGCACGTCGGAAGGCCCAGGGCCCATTAAGGTGCGTATTGGGGGGTGAAAAGCGCCAGTCATAGTGATCTCCTATTCAAAACATTAAGGCTACCAGTTTTTGCAATAAAACATCAGCATTGGCGGCATGACAATAGCGAGTATTTATTCTGGGAATAATGATTTATGTCTTGCATCGGCACGCGCCTTGAAGGGCATTCGCTGATACAATAACGCCTTAATTCGCTGAGACTACGCATGTTTACCCCCGAAAAATCCACAAATACGCCGCTAGAATGGTTTGTTAGTTGTGCCAAAGGCCTTGAGCCAGTATTGGCCACTGAAATTCAAAGTTTAGGGGGTAGAGTTACACGTGAAGTCGTCGCAGGCGTTTATGTCGAAGCGCCGCAAGTGTTCGGTTTGCGCATGGTGCTTTGGAGTCGCGTCGCCAACCGGGTTATTAGGTTGCTGGGTGTCTTCTCGGTTAAGACAGCAGATGAACTTTACGAGCAACTCGTCAAGCAAGATTGGCAGGCGTGGATTCGACCGAATCAGAGTCTGACGGTTGATTTTCATGGTACCAACGAGTCTTTGCGCAATACCCAATTCAGTGCCCAAAAGGTCAAAGACGCAATTGTCGACCGTTTGTCGGCGACCTTGGGTGCTCGGCCTAACGTCGATCGCAAGGTACCCGATATTCGTTTTAACTGTCATCTCAAGCCGCAGGGTCTGAGCATTGGTATTGACTACGGCGATGGGAGCTTACACTGGCGAGGGTATCGAACGCGAAGCGGGGCGGCCCCTTTGAAAGAAACCCTGGCTGCCGCCATTTTAATGCGAGCCGGCTGGCCTGAGCTGGTGCAAGAGCAAGGTGCCCTGGTCGACCCGATGTGTGGAACCGGCACCCTGTTAATTGAGGGTGCGATGATGGCTGCTGATATCGCGCCGGGTTTGCGCCGAAAGCGATGTGGTTTTGAACGGCTGCCGGATTTTATGCCGGAGCAATGGCGTATTTTAAAATCGGAAGCCGAAAAACGTGCCGAAGCCGGCAAAGAGCGGCTGCAGGACATTGAAATTCGAGGCTACGATGCCGACGCTCGTGCGGTCCGCGCGGCCGAGGAAAATATCGAGACATTGGGGTTGTCGGCCTATATTCGTGTGTCGACAAAGCCCCTGGCAAAGCTCGCCAAGCCTACGCACAGGCCATTAAATAGAGGCCTGGTAGTCTGTAATCCGCCCTATGGTGAGCGCTTGGGAGAGGCCGCCGCTCTGCGCTATTTGTACAACCAGCTGGGCGAGCGAGCAAGCCAAGAATTCAGAGGTTGGGAGCTGGCGGTGCTGGCGGGTGAGGTTGCGCAATCGAAAGCGGTTGGGCTTCGCAGCCATAAACAATACGTTCTGTATAATGGCGCGTTGGCGGTGCACTTAGCCTTGTTTTCCCTTGGTGACGACAACCGCTGGAAGGATTTAGGTGCCGCTCAGCAGAATGTCGATGAGACTAAGGGGACTGCCGCCACGGGTATCGTGGTGTCTGAAGGTACACTAACCGCTGGCGGACAAATGTTTTTGAATCGTGTTCGCAAGAATAGAAAACGCTTAAAAGGTTGGTTAAAGCAGACGCAAACCCAGTGTTATCGTCTTTACGATGCCGACATGCCTGAATATGCCGTGGCGGTGGATGTCTACGATGGAAGTTTGCATCTCGCTGAGTATCAAGCGCCTAAACATGTCGATGAAGACGCGGCCATAGCGCGGCTAGAAGATGCCATTCATGCTTTGTGCGTTGAATTTAAAGTTGCCCCATCGCAGATTGCGGTAAAACAAAGGCGACGGCAGCGGGGACAATCGCAATACGAAAAGCGTGGTAGCGAGGGTCGTAAACAGGTCGTACGAGAGGGGAAAGCCAAGCTGCTGGTTAATTTGCAGGATTATCTAGACACCGGATTGTTCTTGGACCATCGACCCATGCGCGCGCGAATTGCGGCGGAGGCCAAAGGTGGTCGATTTTTAAATTTGTTTTGCTATACCGGTACAGCCAGTATTCATGCGGCCTTGGCTGGAGCAAAGCGCACAGTCAGTGTCGATTTGTCGAACACCTACACCGCTTGGTATCGCGAGAATTTGGCCCTCAATGGTTTGGCCGAAGCAACGAATGTCGTGGTGCGGTCCGATGTGGCTGCTTGGCTGGACGCTACGAAAGAACGTTTTGACCTGATTCTGTTAGATCCGCCCTCGTTTTCAAATTCTAAAAAAACCGAGCAAAGCTTTGATGTGCAGCGAGATCAACTAACTTTGGTGCATGCCGCTATGTCGGTGCTCGAGCCCAAGGGCGTTCTGTATTTTTCGAACAACCGTCGTGGATTTAAATTAGACGATGAGCTCGGCCTGCGTTATGAGGTTCGCGATATCAGCGCTCAAACCTTAGATCCTGATTTCGAGCGCAATCCGAGAATTCATCAGGCGTGGGCGCTGCGCCACCGCGACTCATGATCAGTGTGGTGTATCACTCGCAGTCGGGGCGGTGTGCTCAGATAGCGCAAAAAGTGGCGGAGGGCGTGCAAACCGCCAGTCAGTGCACTGTTTATCGTGCAGTTGATGCGGGTGTGGACGTGTGGTTGAAATCTGATGCCGTTTTATTGGTGGCTGCAGAAAACTCAGCAAGTCTGGCGGGCGAGTTCAAGGCGTTTTTGGATCGAACGTTGTACCCATTTTACGAGCAAGACAAAGTGGCTTTGGCCGCGACGCTAATTTGTGCTGGTAACGATGGACGTGGCGCTGTCGTGCAGTTTGATCGAATCGCAAAGGGGTTCCCGCTAAAACTTATGGCCCCGACTGAAATTTTACTGGGCGAACCCAGCCAGAAGAGCTTGGCTTATGCTCGCGATTGGGGGCAGGGGTTAAGCGAGGGCGTAAAAATGGGAATCTTTTAAATAAATACACTCAAAAAAGCCCATCAGAATTGAGAAAATAGGCGCTTCAGCATAGACTTGCGCGCTGGTTTTAAATAGGGGAATGGCATGGCAGGCAAGACCTTGTACGACAAATTGTGGGACAGCCACTTAGTCGAGATGCGCGATGACGGTACCGCGCTGATATACATCGATCGTCATTTGATTCATGAAGTGACTTCGCCACAAGCTTTCGAGGGTTTGCGAATTGCCGGACGTAAGGCCTGGCGTCGCGATGCCAATCTAGCGGTACCCGATCACAATGTGCCGACCGACGCAGAAGAGCGTGCGGGCGGTATAGCCGGTATTGTGGATCCCGTGTCGCGTTTGCAGGTGCAAACGCTAGATGACAACTGTGAAGCCTTCGATATTGTCGAAATTCCGATCAACGACGTGCGCCAAGGTATTGTGCACGTGGTGGGCCCAGAGACGGGTGCAACCTTGCCTGGCATGACAGTGGTTTGTGGCGATTCGCATACCTCGACTCACGGTGCCTTAGGTGCACTTGCTCACGGTATTGGTACCTCTGAAGTTGAACACGTTTTGGCTACTCAGTGCTTGATTCAACGAAAAATGAAGAATTTACGCGTACGAGTTGAGGGACAGTTATCTGCAGGCGTGACCGCCAAAGATATGGCGCTGGCGATCATCGGTACGATCGGCACTGCTGGAGGAACGGGTTACGCCATAGAGTTCGCTGGCAGTGCAGTAGAATCTTTGAGCATGGAAGGGCGTATGACGCTGTGCAATATGTCGATTGAGGCCGGTGCTCGAATGGGCATGGTCGCTGTCGATCAAGTGACCCTAGATTATGTGAAGGGTCGTCCCTACGCGCCAAGTGGCGCACTGTGGGATCAAGCTGAAAGCTATTGGCACACCTTGCATTCAGATGCCGACGCCCTATTTGATCGAGAAATCGTCCTAAACGCAGAGGACATCAAGCCACAGGTCACATGGGGCACGTCACCAGAAATGGTGTTGCCCGTGGATGCCAATGTGCCAACTGTGGAAGCACAGGCAGATGAGGTTAGTAAAAGCAGCGTCAAGCGCGCCCTAGAATACATGGGGTTGCAAGGTGGTCAAGCAATTACCGATATTAAACTTGACCGTGTATTTATAGGGTCTTGCACCAACTCACGGATCGAAGATATCCGTGAGGCCGCGGCAGTGGCGAAGGGGCGAAAAGTCGCTACAAATGTAAAGCAAGCCATGGTCGTGCCTGGTAGTGGTGAGGTCAAAGCACAAGCCGAGCGAGAGGGTCTGCATACTATTTTGCTGGAGGCCGGCTTTGAATGGCGTGAGCCCGGTTGTTCTATGTGTTTGGCCATGAACGCCGACAAATTGGGTTCCGGCGAGCATTGTGCCAGTACCTCGAACCGTAATTTTGAGGGTCGGCAGGGTATAGGTGGACGCACGCACTTAGTCAGTCCTGGTATGGCAGCGGCCGCGGCTATCGCGGGGCATTTTGTCGATGTAAGAGACTTTGGAGGTCAAGCATGAAACCGTTTGGAGCGTTAAACGGCTTAGCGGCCCCGATGGATCGCGCGAATGTTGATACTGATGTCATTATTCCAAAACAGTTTTTGAAATCGATTAAGCGCTCGGGCTTTGGCCCCAACTTATTCGATGAGCTAAGGTACCTAGACGAAGGGCAGCCCGATTCGGATAACAGCCGGCGCCCGTTGAATCCGGAATTTCCTCTTAATTTGCCACGTTATCAGGGCGCTGAGATACTGCTGGCTAGAGCGAATTTTGGATGTGGATCCTCGCGTGAGCACGCACCTTGGGCGCTGACTGACTATGGTTTTAGAGCCATTATCGCGCCAAGTTTTGCGGATATTTTTCACAGCAACTGCTTTAAAAATGGTTTGTTGCCCCTTGTGTTAAACGCCGACGTTGTCTCTTCGCTATTTGACGAAATGTATGCAACCGAAGGTTATCGTTTAAATATCGATTTGCAGGCTCAAACGGTCATCACGCCTAGCGGTACTGTCTATGAATTTGAAGTCGATGCTTTTCGTAAAGAATGCTTGCTTAAAGGATTAGATGATATCGGTCTTACACTGGAGCAGGCGCCGGCCATACGTGTATTTGAAGAGAAATGGCGAGCGCATTCGCCATGGTTGTTTGACGTAATAAAGTAGGGGGAACATTGTGACGCATCGAGTACTTGTTTTACCAGGAGATGGTATCGGCCCAGAGGTGATGGCGGAAACCGTCGCGGTGATTAAGCTGGTAAATCAAAAATTAGGTATCGACATGGCTCTGGATCAGGCGCTTTTGGGTGGCGCCGCTATTGATGCTGAGGGCGTGCCTTATCCTGAATCGACAGCCACAAAAGCACACCAGGCTGACGCAATTATTCTGGGTGCTGTCGGTGGTCCTAAGTGGGACGGATTAGACCGATCCATTCGCCCTGAAAAAGGCTTGTTGGGTATTCGCTCCGATCTGCAGTTGTTCGGCAATCTCCGCCCTGCAATTCTATACCCACAGCTCGCCGGAGCTTCGAGCTTAAAGCCTGATTTGGTCGCGGGTTTGGATCTTCTGATTGTGCGAGAACTGACCGGGGGTATTTATTTCGGCCAGCCTCGCGGTTTTGACACAACCGAAGATGGTCAGCGCCGCGGTTACAATACCTATGTTTATACCGAAAGCGAGATACGCCGAGTTGCGGTTTTGGCTTTTGAATTGGCTCGCAAACGCGGTAGTCGTGTGTGTTCAGTCGATAAAGCTAACGTGTTAGAAGCGACGATGTTGTGGCGCGAAGTCGTGAACGAGGTAGCTAAAGATTACCCCGACGTCGAGTTAAGTCATATGTATGTAGATAACGCGGCAATGCAGCTGATTCGTGCGCCGAAGCAGTTCGATGTCATGGTTACCGGCAACATGTTTGGCGACATATTGTCCGATGCCGCAGCCATGCTCACAGGCTCCATCGGCATGTTGCCATCAGCATCTTTGGATCAAGCCGGTCGCGGTATGTATGAGCCCTGTCATGGTTCGGCGCCCGATATTGCAGGGCAGGGTATTGCTAATCCTCTGGCAACGATTTTGTCAGCAGCCATGATGTATCGTTATAGCTTGAATGAACCTCAAGCCGCCGATGCCATTGAGCGGGCCGTCGGGGTGGTTTTAGATCAGGGTTACCGCACGGGCGATATCGCCGCCATGGGTGAACAATCAGTTTCAACATCAACAATGGGTGCGGCGGTCCGCGCAGCACTCGAAGACGTTTTGTAAGGTAGGATGATCTAATGAGTCAAGGAGTTAATGTCGCGGTTGTCGGTGCTACAGGGGCTGTAGGTGAAGCCATGATCGAGATACTCGAGCAACGCAATTTTCCGCTGAATAATTTGTACCTGCTAGCAAGCGCACGCTCGGCCGGCAAGACCATTCGTTTTAAGGGTCGCAGCATAACTGTGACCGATTTGGCTGAGTTCGACTTTAGCCAAGCACAAATTGGCTTGTTTTCGGCGGGTGGTAGTATCTCGGAAGAGTACGCTCCGAAAGCGGCCGCTGCCGGTTGTGTCGTAATTGATAACACCTCGCACTTTCGTCGCGAAGAAGATATTCCTCTGGTCGTGCCGGAAGTGAATCCGCACGCGATTGCTGGCTACACCAATCGTGGCATTATTGCTAACCCTAATTGCTCGACTATTCAAATGCTGGTGGCTTTAAAGCCTATTTACGACAAGGTGGGTATCGAGCGCATTAACGTATGTACCTACCAAGCTGTATCTGGTACCGGAAAAGAAGCAATTGAAGAACTGGCGACACAAACCGTCAAGCTGTTAAACGGTCAGGCTGCCGAGGCCGAGGTGTATCCTAAGCAGATCGCCTTCAATGCACTGCCACACATCGATACATTTCAAGACAATGGCTACACTCGCGAAGAAATGAAAATGGTTTGGGAGACCCAGAAGATCTTTGAAGATGACGCGATTGAGGTTAACCCCACTTGTGTTCGTATTCCGGTATTTTTTGGTCACTCGGAAGCTGTCCACATAGAGACTCGTGACAAACTAACTCTAGCTGAAGCTCGCGCATTGCTCGAGAATGCCCCCGGTGTGGTGGTTTTAGACGAGCGAGAGGCGGGTGGTTACCCGACGGCCGTGACTGAGGCCGCTGGGCAAGACCCAGTCTATGTTGGGCGCATGCGAGAGGATATCTCACATCCCCGCGGTTTTAATTTGTGGATTGTGGCTGATAATGTGCGAAAAGGCGCGGCATTGAATAGTGTGCAAATTGCAGAGCTCTTGATCAGAGAGCATTTATAAATGATACTTTAATAACGTGCTAAGTTTGTTTTAAGAAACTGGGGTACGTTGTTATCTAGATAAACAGACCAAAGTCATGGGTACAGCTTGGCTGACCTAAACAAGGCATTCATTATGAAGCGAAAACTGCTCGTTATTGCACTGGCGGCAACTGCACTAAAGACACAATTTGCTTCGGCTCTAGGGCTTGGAGATATCGAGCTCGAGTCATATTTGAATGAGCCGCTTAGTGCTCGTATCGAAATCTTGAATACCGAAGGCCTGTTGCCGACTCAAATTTTGGTTAAACTCGCATCTGACAAAGATTTTGAGCGAGTTGGCATTGAACGCAATTTTTTCCTAACGGGCCTTAATTTTCAGGTTGTGGTCGATACTGGTGGCGAAAGTTATGTGGCGGTCAGTACACGCGAACCCGTTAGAGAGCCCTTCCTTGATTTTGTGCTAGAGACCAAATGGCCCAGTGGCCGTTTGCTACGTGAATACACTGTGTTATTAGATCCCCCTCTATTTGATGATGGTATTGTCATTTCAGCGACCGACGTAGTAAACGGCGGCGACCGTAAACAGCAGCAAAGCGTGACCTCGTCTCGTCAGTCTAGTAATACGATGGTATCAACCCGCGAAGAAAGCATCGGGGAGCGCGCGCAAGCAGGCCAAAATTACCGAGTGAAGCCCAGTGAAACGCTGTGGGAGATCGCGTTAGAGGCAAAGCTTCCAGGGTCTTCAGTGCAGGCGACGATGCTTGAAATTCAGCGTCAAAACCCAGATGCCTTTATTAACAACAATATCAACTTGTTGAAAGCAGGGCGTGTGGTTTACCTGCCCACAGAGCTGGATGCCAGTTTAAGTGACAGGGAAGTGGTGCTGGCTAATATTCGGCGTCAAAACCAAGATTGGCGAGCTGGGCGAGTATCGCAACCAGCAGCCAAACTGCGAATTGCAGCTGATAGCGTTGATGCCGATTCAGAGTCGGCTGGTGCCGTTACGACCAAGGATCGCACACCAAGCCAAACAAGCAATTCCGGGTTTGCAGTAAACGATGAGCGTTTAGCTCAGCTACAGCAACAGTTGGCCAGCATCGAAGATCAGTTGGCTGTGATGCAGGCGATTATCGAAACCAAAGACGAGCAGATCGCACTGTTGCGCGATGCGCTTGCCAACAAAGATTCAGCGCTAAGTGAAAAGCAACAGTCAAGTGCCAAACCACCTCGAGAAACGGCCGTCCAGTCAGCAATGCCAGAGACCAAAGCTCCCGCAACGGTTGTCGATCTGAGTGCTCCGCAGCTTAAAGCTGTGCCTAGCGTCACCACAGATGCGCCGGGGCAAGCCCAGGGCTTGTCAATTTCCCTGATCGCCGGCGGGGTGGGTATTGCTGCTCTGTTGGCGGCACTGGGGTTGTATTGGCAGCGCCGTCGCAGCTCTTCGTTACACGAAGAGCGCGATATTGCAGATCTATCAGATAACTTAGATGACGACGTTTTCGCCGGCGTGAATCTCAGCGATTCTGGCCTGGAAATCGACCACGATTCCAACGATGACGATTTACCCTCGCACGTTGTCGATTCGTTTAAAGGTGCAGCTCCAGCGACCAATGAGTATGCGTCTGATATGGATATTGAAGATGCTCTGGCGGAAGCGGATATCTATATCGCGTATGGTCGTATTAACCAAGCCATCGATTTGCTGCAGGGTTCGCTTGAAAAAAATCCGAGCGCCGATGAGTGTCGCCTAAAATTAGTCGAAGTATTGGTAGACGTTGGGCGCGAAGACGATGCCCGTAACGCGTATCAAGGTGTGCTGGATAACTGCTCCCGCGATGTCGTGGTTCGCGCCGATGAACTGATGATGCGCGCCGGTTTCATTCAGCAAGAGCAAGCGCAGGGCACCGATGAGGTCTTTGATCTTGGGGCCGACTCTTCGATGTTTGGGCCTTTCGGTGATGCCTTAGATAGCTTACTCGATAACAAAATGCTCGCAGCTGCGACGGGTGCAGACCAGGCCGAGGACAAAGCAGTCGAGTCCTTGGAACAGGAAGGCACCGCTGAATTAGGTGATGCGGCATTCGACAATGAGCCCGAAGTGGATAATTCGGATGATGTCAGTGAGTTTGATTTGTCGGAGTTTAAAGAGGATGTTGCTAAAGTGCTTGCAGATGTCCCTGTAGACGCAGCCTTTGATAGCAGTAGCGGTGCTGAAGAGCAAGCCTCAAGCGATGACCCGGATGAGGTTGACGCATTTTTTGATCAGTTACAAAGTCAGCAGCAAGCGCGGTTGCGCGAAGAGCGCGAAGCCGAGATGCGGGCTCGCGAAAAAGAACTAGCGCAGCAGACAGCTTCTAAGGGCGACGAGCTTGACGACATCAGTCTTGATCATGACGAGCAAGCAGCAATTGCCGAAGCCAGCGACGAATTGTTAGAAGAATTCGATTTGTCCCATTTAATGGATGACATCGAGTCTGAAGACGCCGGGGAAGCTCCTAAAGTTGAACCCCGTGAAGTCTCTGATGAAGTTAATGTGCAGTCGCCTGATTTTTCGGGCATGAATCTCGAGAGCGGCCCTGCTGATATGACCGACGAGATCGATTTGTCTGACTTTGCACTAGCTGAAGACGAATCTGACAAACAAGCTGACACAGATGATTTGTTTGAGCTTGAGCCAGCACCTAGTGCTGACCAATTTGAACACGACGAGATCTTTGTGGCAGAAGGTGAAGACGCTCCCGCTGCGAAGCTGGATCTGGCGCGCGCCTATATTGATATGGAAGACTTCGACGCAGCGCGAAGCATTCTTGAGGATGTGGTCGAAACAGGCAGCGATGCACAGCGACGTGAAGCAGATGCCTTACTAACCACTCTGCTGTGAGTTTTAGCGATACCCCGCTAGCCGTCGGGCAAACCCTTGCGCTAGCCATCGAGTACAACGGTAGCCAGTTTCATGGATGGCAGCGCCAGGGTGGTACCGACCAAACGGTTCAGGCAGCTTTAGAGAACGCCTTAAGCCAAATTGCTAATCATGATGTTCGTGTTGCGTGTGCAGGCCGGACCGATGCGGGCGTGCATGCAACCTCTCAGGTTGTATCTTTTAAAGCTCCGGTAGAAAGAAGTCTTAAAGCCTGGACGATTGGTTCAAATGCGGTCTTGCCACCGACGGTTCGGGTGCACTGGGCGAGTTCGGTTCCCGATGAATTTCATGCTCGTTTTTCGGCGACGCACAGAACCTATCGTTACCTGTGGTGTGTGCTGGAGGTTAGACCCACGACCCTGTTAAAGCAGGTCACTTGGACTCGCAATGCCTTGTGTTGGGAAGCCATGCACGAAGCGGCGCAAGCTTTGTTGGGTGAGCAAGATTTTTCGGCATTTCGTGCCGCGAGCTGCCAGTCGAATACACCGTTTCGCGAAGTGCGCTCGGTCAGCGTTATCTGTCAGGGGCCTTTTGTGATTATGGAGATACAGGCCAATGCATTCTTGCACCACATGGTTCGCAATATCGCGGGCTCATTGAGTCTGGTAGGTCGCGGCATAAAGCCCCTCGACTGGATTAGCGAACTTTTACAAGGTAAAGATCGAAAGGTCGCGGCTGATACAGCGCCCCCCGATGGTTTGTACTTGACGGGCGTGGCTTATCCGTCGAAGTATCAGCTGCCTGACGCGGTAGGTGGGCCCATATTCTTGCCTTAGAGTTAGCGACTCAATTGCTTAAATCTGTTATGCTTCGCGCCAAATTTTTGGAGCGTAAACTCTGGTCACTCGAATAAAAATCTGCGGAATCACCTCGGTACAGGATGCCTTGCTGGTAGAGTCTGCGGGTGCTGACGCCATTGGTTTGGTGTTTTATGAGCCAAGCCCAAGGTCAGTTTCGATTGCAACTGCGAGGCAGATACGCGAGGCGATATCACCCATGCTAACGGTGGTGGCCTTAGTGGTAGATGCCTCTCCTGACGCCGTGAGGCGAATTATTCGGGAGGTACAACCCGATATCGTTCAGTACCACGGTAGCGAGACAGCAGAGTTTTGTCGTGCAATTGGACACCCCTATTGGAAGGCGGTTCGAGTTAGAAGTGCTCAGGATGTGATCAGTGCTAGCAATGATTTTCAGAGCGCCAGATCACTGCTGTTAGACGCCTGGGTCAATGGTATCCCCGGTGGCACTGGACATGAAATCAACCGGTCCGCCATGCCGCAGTCATTAGATCGGCCGTGGATTTTGGCGGGTGGCCTGAAGCCTGAAAACGTCGTCGAGGCTTTGTTGCACTATCGTCCAAGTGCTGTTGACGTTAGCAGTGGCGTTGAGTCTAGCCCAGGTGTAAAAGACCCAGACAAAGTTCACGCATTCATTAATACTGTAGTTTCATTTGATAAGGTAAATCGACATGAATAAGCCCTTCGATCCTAGCGTCTATGCGCAGGTGCCCGATGCCAACGGGCGTTTTGGCCCCTATGGCGGCAAATTTGTTTCAGAGACCCTGATGTCGGCTCTGGCGGAGCTAGAGAGTGTATACATACAGTTAAAAGAAGACCGAGAGTTCCAGAGAGAATTCGATGCTTATCTGGCGCATTTTATAGGTCGCCCATCGCCGTTGTACGAAGCTGAGCGCTGGTCTGACGAGATTGGTGGCGCACGCATCTACTTTAAGCGTGAAGATTTAAACCATACGGGCGCCCACAAAGTGAACAATACAGTGGGCCAGGCCTTACTTGCTAAGTTCATGGGTAAAAAACGTGTGATTGCGGAGACAGGCGCGGGTCAACACGGTGTCGCAAGCGCAACAATTGCCGCCCGTCTGGGTATGGAATGCCACGTATTTATGGGCGAGGAAGACGTCCGACGCCAAGCACTGAACGTCTATCGAATGCGTCTTTTGGGTGCGAATGTGGTATCGGTAACCTCCGGCTCAAGAACTTTAAAGGACGCAATGAACGAAGCTATGCGCGATTGGGTTACCAACGTAGATGATACCTTTTATATTATTGGCACCGTGGCTGGACCACACCCATACCCTATGTTAGTGCGCGATTTCCAAAGTGTGATCGGTCGCGAAGCGCGCGCGCAAAGCCTAAGTCAAACGGGGCGCTTGCCTGATGCCTTGGTTGCTTGCGTTGGTGGCGGCAGTAACGCGATTGGCTTGTTTCACCCCTTCTTAGAGGATGAGGGCGTGGCGATGTACGGTGTTGAGGCAGGTGGTCATGGTATCGAGACGAATGAGCACGCAGCACCGCTTACCGCCGGTACGCCCGGTGTGTTGCATGGTAACCGTACCTACCTGATGCAAGACGAAGATGGGCAAATTATGCACACACACTCGGTGTCTGCAGGTCTGGATTATCCGGGCGTGGGGCCTGAACACTCGTGGTTAAAAGATATCGGTCGAGTGAACTACGTGGTAGCTAACGATGACGAAGCACTGGAAGCCTTCCATAAGGTAACGCGTACAGAAGGTATTATGCCCGCATTGGAGACATCGCATGCATTGGCCTATGCCGCTAAGTTGGCCGCGACCATGACGCCTGATCAAAGCATTGTTGTGAATTTGTCAGGTCGAGGCGATAAAGATATTTTCACCGTAGCCGAAGTAGATGGCACGGATATTTTCGGAGAAAAATAAATTGAGTCGAATTCAAGCAAAGTGGCGGCTGCTGCTGGCCGAAAGTAAAAAAGCGGTTATACCCTATGTGGTAGGGGGCGATCCTGATCCAGCAGTAACGGTTGGTTTAATGCATGATTTAGTAGCGGCAGGCGCCGATATGCTTGAACTTGGCGTGCCGTTTTCGGACCCAATGGCCGAAGGTCCGGCGATACAAAAAGGTCATGAACGCGCCTTGGCACACAGGGTCAGCTTGCGTAAATGTTTGGCGATGGCCTCGGAGTTTCGTGCTAAGGATGTGGAAACGCCCATTATCCTCATGGGCTATGCTAACCCAATTGAACACATGGGTTATGGGCCTTTCGCTGATGCAGCAGCAGCAGCTGGAGTGGATGGTGTTATTACGGTTGACCTTCCACCCGAAGAAGTCGCTGCGATGAACGAAGAGTTGAAGCGCGTAGGCATAGACAATATTTTCTTGATTGCACCCACGACACCCGATGAACGCATTCCGCTGATAGTAGAACAAGCCAGCGGATTTATTTACTACGTCTCACTCAAAGGTGTGACTGGCGCTGGGCATTTAAACACTGAAGAAGTCGCTGCAAAGGTTACTCAAATTAAGGCGGGTACCGAACTGCCCGTCGTTGTTGGCTTTGGTATTAAAGACGCAGAGTCGGCAGCGCGTGTGGGCGCGGCGGCCGATGGGGTAGTTGTTGGAAGTGCCTTAGTGAATCTTCTGGGCGATGAGTCACATACCATTGATGCGCGCGTTAAAGCGGCGGTGTCGTTGCTGGGTGACATTCGCAGTGGCGTATAGCAAGGCTTTAATGCATTACCGTACCGGCGTATACTTGCGTCTTACGGAGGGACTATGAGCTGGCTAGATAAAATTTTGCCCACCGGTGTTCGTAAAGACACCTCGGAAAAAAGAGCCAATGTGCCGGAAGGCCTATGGAAAAAGTGCGTTAAATGTGAGGCGGTATTGTATCGTCCCGAGCTTGAACGCAACGCCGATGTTTGCCCAAAGTGCGACCACCACATGCGCATTGGTGCTAGACGTCGTCTGGCCTTGTTCTTGGATCAGGGCAGTGGCCGCGAAATTTTGGCCGATATTGAGCCTATTGATCGGCTGAAATTTAAAGACAAAAAGCGCTACAAAGATCGCTTGAGCGCCGCCCAAAAATCGACAGGTGAACGTGACGCATTGATCGCAATGCAGGGTACAGTGTTGGCTTTGCCTGTGGTTACAGTGGCCTTTGAATTCAACTTCCACGGCGGCTCTATGGGTTACGTCGTCGGCGAAAAGTTTGCTCGCGCGGCTACCATTGCCATTGAGCAGAAGCAGCCCTTAGTGTGCTTTTCGGCCTCGGGCGGTGCGCGTATGCAAGAAGCGCTTATTTCTTTAATGCAGATGGCCAAAACTTCAGCGGTTATTGAGCGTATGAAGCGAGAGGGTATTCCCTACATTTCGGTAATGACCGACCCTATTTACGGTGGAGTGTCGGCCTCTTTAGCTTTATTGGGTGATATTAATGTCGCCGAACCCGATGCGCGTGCCGGCTTTGCAGGCCCTAATATTATCGAGCAAACCATTCGTCAGAAATTGCCTCCTGGTTTTCAACGCAGCGAGTTTTTGTTGGAACATGGGGCCATCGACATGATTGTGCATCGCAATGATATGCGCGAGACTCTGGGTGGGCTATTGCAAAAGTTCACTCACTCGGCCTCTACCCGCGGTGATGTGTCTGCGGACGAGCTTGTTGACTCCGATGCCAGCGAAAACGCTTGAGGCGTGGCTCGAGCATTTAGAGCACGCCCATTCAAAGCCCATTGATTTAAGTCTTGAGCGTGCTGCCGAGGTGGCGGCGCGCATGCATTTGCGTCCCGCCGGTAAAATCTTGACGGTGGCGGGGACAAACGGGAAAGGCTCGACGGTGGCTACGGCTAACGCTTTGCTGAGAGCCCAGGGTGTCCAAGTTGGTGTATTCACCTCGCCGCATATCTTGTCATTTAACGAACGGATTGTGATTAATGATACCTGTGCCAGCGATGAAGCCATTGTCGATGCGTTTGAGGCAATCGAGCGAGCACGCGGCGATATCTCGCTGACCTATTACGAATTTTCCGCTCTGGCCGCCGCGACTATTTTTGAGCGGGCTAAGGTCGATGTTTGGATACTGGAAGTTGGGCTTGGCGGGCGCTTGGATGCGGTCAATATTTTTGATGCCGATGTCACTGTTGTTACCAGTATCGATCTTGATCATCAAGATTATTTAGGTGGCACCAGAGAGCTGATCGCGATAGAAAAAGCAGGTGTCGCGCGCGCAGGAGCACCCTGTGTCGTCGCCGAATCGAATTTGCCGCAGAGCTTACTTCCCCAATTGCGACGCATTGGTGCTGAGTGTGTCTGCGTCAATGCCCAATATGAACTAACTGTTGAGCAAGCGCATTGGTCGGGTACGTGGCAATCGTCTGAAGGGCAAGTCAGTTTGGGTGGTGTGCCTCGTAGCGCACTGTTACCCTCGAATTTAGGTGCTGGGGTACAGTCTGTGCTGAGCCTGGGCTATGATTTGCCACGCAATGCATCTACTCTATTAACAGACTTGCAAGTGCCAGGCCGCCGCGAGGTTCGTGTGGTCCAAAATCGAACCGTACTGATTGACGTTGCCCATAACCCAGCCGCAATTCATGCCTTGAATGAATATATTCAAACGCGTTTTGCCGAGAAAACCTGTCGTGCTGTATTTTCTGCCATGATCGACAAAGACACTGGTACAATGTTCGCACTTGCAGCAGATACAATTAGCCACTGGTATTTGCCTAATCAGTCGCAGAACCCTCGAGTCGCTAGAGCGCTCGATTTAAAAAATGTTCTAGTTGGCACAATGGGCGCTATAGCCAGCTGTTACGACACTGTCGCACAAGCTTGCGAGGCTATGTGGCAAGAATCACAGCAAGATGATTTATTACTGATAATTGGGTCGTTTACGACTGTGGCCGCGTTTGAGGTTTGGGCGGACGAAACGGAGAATTAAGACCAATATGTTGCGACAACGTTTAGTGGGGGCTTTAGTATTAACCGCCTTGGGTGTGGTGTTTTGGCCCATTATTTTTGTAGACCAGTCGCTGCAAACGCCCGCTGAACGTCTTCAGGTGCCGAGCGTCGAGACCTATGAGCCTCTAGCCCCAGCCGATGAAAGCGAATTTCAGTGGCCTGCAATCGAGGTCGATGCAGGTCGTAATCCTCAAGCGGATTCCAATGAGCCTGATGTTGCAGAGGATGCCGCAAAAACAGCTGAATTGTTATCGGGCGAGGCGAGGCTGCCCGCCGCTGCCATAACCAACAAAGATTTGACTGAACCGGCCGAGGATATTGAACTCGACGACAAAGGACGTCCTATTGCCTACACACTGCAGGTAGTCAGCATGGCGCGCAAAGACGATGCCCGTTCAGTATCCCTAAAACTACAAGAGCTTGGGTACAAAGCTTACGTCGTAGAGGTGGATCGGCCTGAGGGTATTCGATATCGCGTTTATGTGGGGCCTAAGTATCAAAAACGAGATTTGGCACCGGTAAAAACTGCGGTCGATCAGGCGCTTTCGGTTAAATCGCTGATTGTGCGCTATTGGCCATAGGAGATTACATGCTCGATACAACAGCGTTTAATTGGGTGGACTGGGGCATAGTCTGCGTTTTAGGTGTGTCGATTTTTTTGAGTCTGTGGCGTGGTTTTGTGCGTGAGGCCTTGAGCTTGGTGGGGTGGGTTGCCGGGTTTATTTTTGCCAGTCGCTATTCGCCATTGCTGGCGAGTTATTTGAATGATGTGATTAGCGGCGATATGGTGCGTCAGGTTGTAGCATTTTTGGGTGTGATGGTTGCCACATTAATCGCAACATCCTTGCTGAGTCGGTTGCTTCAATCTGTTATTCAAGCTGCAGGGCTGTCGTTTTTTGACCGTATCTTGGGCTCGGCTTTTGGGTTTGTTCGGGGCGTTGTTGTTTTGCTTATCATGGCTTACGCGTTAAAATTGCTCGCGCCGCAAACGCAGGATGCTATGGATCAAGCTGTGCTTATGCCCCACGTTGATACGATCTTGAATTGGAGCCAGGCGCAATTGCAAGACGCTCGTGTGCCGACTATCTGAACCTTAAAAATATTACTGGGAAACAACTATGTGTGGATTAGCGGGTATTGTTGGCAAACGTGACGTCGCGCCAGATATCTATGATGCATTGACTGTGCTGCAGCACAGAGGCCAAGATGCCGCGGGCATTATGACCTCTTACGAGGGGCGTTTTACCCAGCGTAAATCAGAGGGGTTGGTCCGCGATGTGTTTCGCCAACATCATATGCAGCGTTTGCGCGGTGCTGTGGGTATAGGCCACGTTCGTTACCCTACCGCTGGAAGTGGCGGTCCAGCCTTAGCCCAACCGTTTTACGTGAATTCGCCCTATGGTATCGCGCTGGCACACAATGGCAATTTAACGAACTCAGCCAAGCTGACACACGAGATGTTTCAGAGTGATTTGCGTCATTTGAACACCGACAGCGATTCAGAGGTGTTATTGAATGTATTCGCGCACGAGTTGCAAGTTCAGCGGCAATTGTTTCCAAGTGCCGAAGATATTTTCGCCGCGGTAGCGGGTGTACATCGGCGTTGTGTGGGTGGCTACGCAGCCATTTCTCTAATTGTAAACTACGGTATTGTTGGCTTTAGAGACCCTTGGGGTATTCGTCCCTTAGTATTGGGGCAGCGTGAAACAGCAGAAGGCACCGAGTATATGCTGGCTTCAGAGAGCGTGGCGCTGGATGTGTTAGGTTTTGAGCTCGTTGACGACGTGGCCCCAGGCGAGGCCGTGTATATTTCAGAGAAGGGTGAATTATTCCGTAGACAGTGCGCGGCCAAACCTAAGCTCTTGCCATGCATTTTCGAGCACGTATACTTCGCTCGTCCAGATTCCATGATGGATGGCATTTCGGTCTACAAGACCCGCATGCGCCAGGGCGAGGCTCTAGCCAAAAAAGTCATGGCTTTGCGGCCCGATCACGACATCGATGTGGTTATACCCATTCCCGATACAAGCCGTATTGCCGCGCAGGCGATGGCCCATGAGTTGGGCATTAAGTTCCGCGAAGGGTTCATGAAAAACCGCTATATCGGCCGAACCTTTATTATGCCTGGCCAGAACGAGCGTAAGAAGTCGGTCCGTCAAAAGCTAAACCCCGTGCCCCTAGAGTTTGAAGGCAAAACGGTTATGCTGGTTGATGACTCGATTGTTAGGGGTACGACCTGTCGGCAGATTATTCAAATGGCGCGCGATGCCGGAGCGAAACAAGTGTTTTTTGCCAGTGCGTGTCCTCCGGTACGTTATCCCAATGTCTATGGTATCGACATGCCCTCGGCGGAAGAGTTGATAGCAAACAATCGGACTGAACAGGAAGTGTGCGAGGCTATTGGTGCAGATTGGCTGGTATTTCAAGACTTAGACGACCTTGTTGCATGCTCGATGGAGGGTAACCCCAAGGTCGATGGCTTTGACTGTTCTGTGTTTGATAAAAACTACGTGACCGGTGACGTCGACGATGCATATTTGCTGTCAGTACACAATGCACGCAACGATAGCGCTCAGGAAGAACGCCGCGCGGCGGAAGCCGCTGGGCGCTCTGTGATTGGTATCCACAACGATGATCAATCCTAGGAGAGCCCCCGTGCCTTTTGACTTTGACCCTTCGGAGTTTGACGCGGATACCTTAGCAATTCGAGCCGGTTTTGAACGCAGTCAGCACGGTGAGCACAGCGAACCCATGTATCTGACCTCGAGCTATATTTTTGATAGCGCTGAAGATGCCGCGGCGCGCTTTCGTGGCGAGGCTGAGGGGCCCGTTTACGCACGCTACACAAATCCAACGGTTAACTTGTTCGAGTCGCGTTTGGCGGCTTTAGAAGGTGGCGAAGAGGCAGTGGCAACTTCGTCCGGCATGGCGGCAATTTTGTCGACTTGCATGGCGTTTTTGTCTGCCGGCGATGAGGTACTGTGCTCGGCCGATGTGTTTGGGTCCACTACGGGTTTGTTTTCGAAGTACATGGCCAAGTTTGGTGTAAAAACCCATTATCTGCCTTTAGGTGATATTGGCGCCTGGGAAGCCGCGGCCAATGACAAAACCAAGCTACTCTTCCTAGAAACACCTTCGAACCCTTTGTGCCGAGTGGCCGATATACGCGCGTTTGCTAATTTGGCGGAACGCGTGGGTGCGCGCTTGGCAGTCGACAATTGTTTTTGCACGCCAGCTTTGCAGCAACCACTGCTGCACGGTGCTGATATGGTTATTCACTCAGCTACAAAATATCTCGATGGGCAGGGGCGTGCGTTGGGCGGCGCGGTTGTGGGGTCAAATGCGGATATGGCTGAAGTTCGAGCCTTTTTACGTACCTGCGGGCCAACCATGAGCCCTTTTAATGCTTGGGTCTTCCTAAAAGGACTAGAGACTTTGAGTCTGCGTATGGAGCGCCACTGTGCTAACGCTCAGGGCTTGGCGGAATGGTTATCGCGGCAAGATCAGGTTACATCAGTCAACTACGCCGGTTTGGCAAATCACCCAGGGCACACTTTGGCCAAAGCCCAGCAAAGTGGGTTTGGCGGGGTCTTAAGCTTTACGGTAAAAGGCGGGCGTGAAGCGGCATGGGCCTGCATCAATGGAGTGCGTTGGCTTAGCTTAACGGCTAATTTAGGCGATGCCAAAACGACCATTGTGCACCCAGCGACAACGACGCATGGCCGTCTGAGCGATCAAGAGCGAGAAGCGGCCGGTATCTCCGAAAACTTAATTCGTATCTCGGTGGGCTTAGAGTCACTAAAAGATATTCAGGATGATCTTAAGCACGGTTTATCGTGTATATTGGCAGGATAGTGTGATGAGGGAGGTAACATGCTCAATCCTATCCTGTTGCGGTACGTCTGTGGTTGTCGGAGCGACCCCGTGTCGCACCGCACGATCGTGTATTACGTGATTTTCTGAATTTAATGAGTCGTTACGGTTTTGTTCGCAAGCCCGGTGAGTCTCTTGCTCTCTTGCAAGGCCGCATTTCGGCAGAAAATCCTAGCGGAGCGAAAGAGGCAGGCGCCTTTTTAAACACCTATAGCGCTTTTCGGTATCAGCCGAACAAAACTCAATACATCAGCGTTAGCGAGTTAAAGCGCTTGCTACGTGAGTGTAGGCGCAGTTTTAAGGTATAAAAAAACCGCCCCGAAGGGCGGTTTGGTCAGCTTGTTACGGCTTAGGCTACCTGATCGATCTGGACCGCACCGATACGCTTGCCGTCTTCCGCGCTTTTCAGGAACGATGCCATCTGGTCAAAGTTCATGTAGCGATAAATTTCTGAGGACATCGAATCTAACTTGTCCGCATACTCTAAATACTCGGCTGGCGTTGGCAGACGACCCAAGATCGCACCAATAGCCGCAAGTTCCGCCGAGGTTAAGTAGACGTTAGCGCCATCACCTAAGCGGTTGGGGAAGTTACGCGTCGAGGTCGACAATACCGTCGAATTAGGCGCAACACGCGCTTGGTTACCCATACAAAGCGAACATCCTGGCATTTCCATGCGGGCTCCCGCGCGGCCGAAGATATTGTAATAACCTTCTTCCATCAGCTGGTGCTCGTCCATCTTGGTTGGTGGCGCCAGCCATAAGCGAGTTGCCATGGCACCTTTGTGTGCATCGAGTAACTTACCTGCAGCGCGGAAGTGACCGATGTTGGTCATGCAGCTACCGATAAATACTTCATTAACGCCATCGCCCGCTACCTCTGACAGTAGACGCGCATCGTCTGGGTCGTTAGGCGCACACACGATGGGCTCTTTGACTTCGTTAAGGTTGATTTCGATGACGGCTGCGTATTCTGCGTCGGCATCGGCACGCATTAATGATGGATTGGCTAGCCACTCTTCCATAGCGCGGGCACGACGCTCGAGTGTGCGTGGATCGCCGTAGCCGTCTGCGATCATCGAGCGTAATAAGACGATGTTAGAGCGCAGGTATTCCGAGACCGATTCTTCTGACAAATCAATTGTGCAGCCGCCAGCCGAACGCTCTGCAGAGGCGTCAGACAATTCGAAAGCCTGTTCGACTGTCAGGTGGCGTAGACCTTCAATTTCGAGAATGCGACCAGAGAAGATGTTCTTCTTGCCTTTTTTCTCTACGGTTAACAAACCTTGTTGAATGGCGTAGTAGGGGATAGCGTGTACTAGGTCACGCAGGGTAATGCCGGGTTGCATTTCACCGCTAAATCGCACCAATACCGACTCTGGCATATCCAAGGGCATAACGCCCGTTGCCGCAGCAAAGGCGACCAGGCCAGAGCCCGCAGGGAATGAAACACCCATGGGGAAGCGGGTGTGCGAATCGCCGCCTGTGCCGACCGTGTCGGGCAACAACATGCGGTTTAACCACGAGTGAATAATGCCGTCGCCGGGGCGCAAGGAAACGCCACCACGAGTCATAATAAAGTCAGGCAGTGTGTGTTGAGTTTCGATATCTACGGGCTTTGGATACGCCGCAGTATGGCAGAACGACTGCATGGTCAGATCGGCAGAGAAACCCAGGCACGCTAAGTCTTTTAGCTCGTCGCGCGTCATAGGGCCAGTGGTGTCTTGCGAGCCCACAGTCGTCATGCGGGGTTCGCAGTACGTGCCGGGGCGAATTCCATCGGTGCCACAGGCTTTGCCCACCATTTTCTGAGCTAGAGTGTAGCCCTTGCCAGTATCTAAGGGCTGATCTGGCGTTCGGAATAGGTCGGTGCGAGGCAGGCCTAATGACTCGCGTGCTTTGGTGGTTAAACCGCGGCCAATGATCAGGTTAATACGTCCACCGGCACGAACTTCGTCCAGAAGCACCTGTGATTTCAATTCAAATTCGCTCAGAACACTGCCGTCTTCTGCTAGGATCTTACCCTCGTACGGAAGAATTTCGATCACGTCACCCATGTTTAGATCGTCGACGGGGGCCTCAAATACCAGAGCGCCAGCATCTTCCATGGTGTTGTAGAAAATAGGGGCAACTTTGCCGCCGATGCAAATACCGCCAGCGCGCTTGTTGGGTACGCCATTGATATCGTCGCCAAAGAACCACAGTACGCTGTTCGTCGCTGATTTGCGTGAAGAGCCTGTTCCCACGACGTCACCCACAAAGGCAACGGGCAGGCCTTTAGCTTTGATTGCGTCGATTTGATTCATGGGGCCAACGGCACCGTGTTCTTCTGGCGTCAGGCCGTCTCGGGTCATTTTGTACATCGCGCGAGCATGAAGCGGGATGTCAGGGCGTGACCACGCATCGGGTGCGGGCGACAAATCGTCGGTATTGGTTTCGCCGGTTACTTTGAATACGGCGACCTTAACGGATTCTGGTACGTTGTCACGAGAAGTGAACCATTCGCCGTCGGCCCAGGACTGCATACAGGCTTGCGCGTGGCTGTTGCCGCCTTTGGCCAGTTCTTCTACGTCGTGGAAGGCGTCAAACATCAGCAGCGTGTGTTTTAGCTGTTCTGCAGCAAGCTCAGCTAGATCAGCGTCATTCAGCAAATTGACAAGAGTTTCGATGTTGTAGCCGCCGTGCATATTGCCCAGTAGCTTCACGGCATCGGCTTTGCTAATTAAAGGAGACTCAGCTTCGCTCGTAACGATTGCACTTAAAAACGCAGCTTTTACGTAGGCGGCTTCATCAACTCCGGGTGGCACGCGGGTGCTGATCAATTCAACTAAAAAGTTTTCTTCGCCGGCTGGTGGCGTTTGCAGAAGTTCAACCAAGCTAGCGACTTGCTCGGCGTTTAGTGGCTTGGGCGGGATATTTTCTGCTGCTCGTTCAGCAACGTGGGCGCGATAGGCTTCTAACACGAACGACTCCTCGGTGATGGTCTATAAAAGGTTTAATGATTTTGCGCGGCATTATACCGCATGCAGGTTCGTGGGGGAATTCGCTGCACACGATAGCACGTATTCATCTAAGTGATATCAGCGTCAAATTTATGGGTAATACGTTTGGCAAATGGATTTTGTTTCCCTAGTATTGCGCCTTTAGTTTGGAGACTCCTGCGCAAATGTTAGATCGGCCTGTTAAAACTCCCTGTATCGGTGTGTGCTCGACCGGCATCGGCGATCTGGTATGTCGTGGCTGTAAGCGTTTCGTGCACGAAGTGGTGGACTGGAATGGTTATTCGATTCCTCAGAAAAGAATTGTTGATCGGCGCCTGGCCCAGTTTTTGGCGCAATGCATGGCTAATCGGTTTGAGGTGACTGATGAGCGGGTGTTGAAAGCACAGTTAGAGCTTCAGCTTATTCGCTACGACGACACCCACGCCCCTCTGTGTTGGGTGTTCGCGATTCTTAAAGCCGGCGCAAACCAAATTACAGACCCCTCGCTGTTTGGCTTTGCTGTGTTACCGTGGTGCCAGAGTAAAAATTTGAAGCAGTTGCGCGACGAAGTCGATGAAGAATACTTTCAGTTATCACAGGCGCACTACGAACGTTATTTTTTGCAAGGGGTAGTTGGTGAATAAAGGTAAGGCGGTAGATGTTCAGCCCATCATCGATTTTTTGGGCAGCGAAACACCGGTGGCTTGGATAGATTGCGCCTTGCGAAACCAAGATGTCCTGTTGGTCGACCACGCCAACTGTGAGAAAAAAGCAGCCTCTACGGCTCTAAATTTGATGTATCGCTATGTTGAATTCCCGCAGCTACTGCAAAAGTTATCGCGCTTGGCGCGCGAGGAGTTAAGGCATTTCGAGCAAGTGCACGCGATTATGCGTAAACGCAATATCGATTACCCGCAATTGAACGCCTCGCGTTACGCCGGTGGTCTGCGCGACAAGGTCAGTAAGCAAGAACCCATGCGTTTGGTCGATACCTTAATTGTGGGGGCGATTATCGAGGCCCGCAGTTGCGAGCGATTTGCCGCCTTAGCGCCGCACTTAGACGACGAGCTGAATGATTTTTATAGCTCGCTACTGAAGTCAGAGTCGCGTCATTTTATGGATTATTTGGCCTTGGCCAGGCAGGTCGCCGACGATGCTCTGGTCGCCCAGCGAACCGAAGAATTATTGCGGGTCGAGAATGCGCTGATTGCCGATTCAGATCCCGAGTTTCGGTTTCACTCTGGCGTTCCAGTCGCAGCGTAGTCTCTATGTGATCTGCTCAGCTGCTATGCCAAGCGCAAGGGTAGGTGCAAAAATTCGATGCTGTGGTCGTCTGCTCTACAGACCCAAGCCGGGCGGCTGGCATTCCAATCTCCCAACACGACGCGTTCTTTAAGCTCTGGCATTGGGTGCCTAGCAGGGCGGTGAGTATGCCCGTGAATCAGAACAGTGACGTCATAATGCGTCATTACCCGCTCAACCTCGGCTTCATTAACGTCCATAATGTCGTAGGCTTTGACCTGGTTTTCCGCCTGACTCATATCCCGCAGCTGTCGCGCAAGCGCGCGGCGTTGTTCCAAAGGTTGAGCCAACAGATTTTGCTGCCAAGCATCAGATCTGACTTGTTCTCTAAATTGCTGATACTCGGTGTCGTCTATGCAAAGGGCGTCTCCGTGCATCAGCAGTGTCTGTTCGCCCGCCAGTGTTAGCACATGTGCATCGGGTAACAGCGTTGCGCCAATAGCTTTTGTGAAGCGTTCCCCCAGTAAGAAATCGCGGTTGCCTTGCATTAAAAACAGCGAGCAGCCGTTATCAACAACGCTATTTAACGTTGCCTTTAATTGCTTTGCAAAGGGCGAATCATCGTCATCGCCAACCCAGGCATCGACTAAATCGCCCAAAATGTAGAGCTCGTCGATATCTCTGCAATGGTCTTGAAGAAAATTTTCGAAGGCTAAAAAAAGATCGGGAGCGGCCTCGCTCAGATGCAGGTCTGAGATGAAAAGCCGCTCCATGGGATTACGCGATTTCTACGATCGACTCGATAATAACAGGGTCTACAGGTACGTCTTGGTGGCCGTTGCGAGACGTAGTTGCGACAGCGCGGATTTTATCCAAGACTTCAGAGCCCTCGGTGACTTTGCCAAATACCGCGTAGCCCCAGCCTTGCATGTTTTTACCGCTGTGGTTCAAAAACTCGTTGTTGCTGACGTTAATAAAAAATTGAGCGGTCGCTGAATGCGGATCCATGGTGCGAGCCATGGCAATCGTACCAAACTCGTTTTTTAAACCATTGTCAGCTTCGTTTTCTACAGGCGCATTAGTCGTTTTCTGCTGCATGTTGGTGTCAAAGCCGCCGCCTTGAACCATAAAATTATCAATAACGCGATGAAAAATGGTGCCGTCGAAAAATCCTTCACGAACGTAATCTAAGAAGTTGGCAACGGTTTTTGGTGCTTTTTCAGCATCAAGTTCAAGAGTCATATCGCCGAAGGTCGTGGAAATTTTAATCATAAAAAACTCAGTTTCTGTTACAACGTTGGGAGGGCAATGATACTGACTTTCGAGTGCGGGGGCAAAAAAACCAACTGTGTAGCTTTAACGAAAGTAATGCCTACCGATTCGCGCCTGTGGGCGGTATAATGCGCGGCTTTATCTATCACTGGGAATCTCTTGTGTCTGAGCCATCTAGACCTATGCACTTTTTAGAAACTTTGGTTGCCAAAGATTTAGAAGAGGGCAAAATTGATAAGGTTGTAACGCGTTTTCCTCCCGAGCCGAACGGCTACTTACACGTGGGCCACGCGAAATCGATTTGCTTAAATTTTGGTTTGGCTCAGCGCTTTGGTGGCGATTGCCACTTGCGTTTCGATGATACCAACCCAGAAAAAGAAAGCGATGAGTTTATTCAGGCGATTCAAGCCGATATTCGCTGGTTGGGTTTTGAGTGGGCAGGCGATATTCGCTATGCCTCGAGTTACTTTCAGAAGCTGTATGATTGGGCCTGCTGCTTAATCGATCAGGGCCTGGCTTATGTGTGTGATTTAAGCGCTGAAGAGGCTCGTAACTACCGTGGCACCTTAACGGAGCCAGGTAGAAACAGTCCCTATCGTGAGCGCAGTGTCGAGGAAAACCGAGCACTGTTTACTGCGATGCGTGCGGGTGAGTTTGACGACGGCGCCAAAGTGCTGCGCGCTAAACTTGATATGGCGAGTCCCAATATGAACTTGCGCGACCCGATTTTGTATCGAATTCGCCGCGTGGTTCATCATCAGACTGGCAGCGAGTGGGTAATTTACCCAACCTACGACTTTGCGCATGGTCAGGGTGATGCCATCGAAGGCATTACACATTCGATTTGTTCTTTAGAGTTTGAAGATCATCGGCCACTGTACGATTGGTTTATTAGCAACTTACCGGTTCCTAGTGAGCCCCATCAATACGAGTTTGGTCGCCTAAATCTGAACTACACGGTGACTAGCAAGCGCAAGCTCAAGCAGTTGGTTGATGACGCTGTGGTTGCCGGATGGGATGACCCAAGAATGCCAACGATTGCAGGCATGCGTCGTCGTGGTTATTCGCCCACCGCTATTCGCACCTTCTGCGACATGATTGGTGTGACCCGCAGTGATGGTACGGTAGACGTTGCCATGCTGGAGCATGCGGTTCGAGATGACTTGAACAACAATGCGCCTCGTGCCATGGCGGTATTAAACCCGCTGACGGTGACACTTACCAACCTGAGCGAAGATCACAAAGAAATCGTGTTATCGCCCAATCATCCTCAAAATGAGGCACTGGGTGAACGTGAATTGGTGTTCACGCAGCAGGTCGTGATCGATGCTGACGACTTCCGTGAAGAAGCCAACAAAAAGTTTAAGCGTTTGGTGCTGGGCAAACGTGTGCGTTTGCGTAATGCCTATGTCATCGAGGCTTACGATGTGGTTAAAGACGAGCAAGGCCAGATCGTTGAAGTGTTAGCTAAGGTCATCGAGAACACGGTGGGCACAGATCCTGAAGACGGTGTTAAGCCCAAAGGGGTGATCCAGTGGGTCTCGAAAAGCGAAGGAGGACGTGCCACTATTCGCTTGTACGATCGCCTTTTTACACAGGCCGAACCCGAAGCCGATGGCGATTTTATGACGGTCGTTAACCTCGATTCGCTGGTGGTTATCGAAAACGCTTACGTAGAGCCCAGTTTGCTGAATGCCGAGCCAGAACAGGCCTACCAGTTCGAGCGTGAGGGTTATTTCGTAGCGGATCGATTTGACCACAGGGCAGAAGCGCCAGTATTTAACCGGACCATTGGTTTGCGCGATACTTGGCAAGAGGGCGCCTAAGAAACATGGATATAAATCTATACAACACGCTGGCACGAAAAAAAGAGCGCTTTAAGCCTAGGGTTCCCGGTGAGGTCACCATGTACGTCTGTGGGCCCACTGTGTACAACCTAGCGCACATTGGTAATGCGCGACCAGTGGTTGTCTTTGATGTGCTGTTTCGCCTGCTCCAGACCCAGTATCAGACTGTTCGCTATGCGCGTAACATCACTGACATCGACGATAAAATCATTACAGCGGCGCGAGAGCGAAACGAACCTATCGAAGCGGTGACAGGCGAGTTTACCCAAAAATTCCGTGAAGACGTCGGCGCGTTAGGTACTTTGCAGCCAACACTTGAACCGCATGCGACCCATAATTTGGGCCCTATGATCGCGATGGTAGAGGTGTTGTTGGCCAAAGGCCACGCTTACGAAGCCGACGGTCATGTGCTGTTTTCGGTGACCAGTATGCCCAATTACGGCGAACTGTCGGGCCGTAATTTAGACGACATGCTTGCCGGTGCACGAGTCGAAGTCGCCGATTACAAGCGTCACTCGGGCGATTTTGTTTTGTGGAAACCGGCCGGAGAAGAGGAGCCCGGCTGGGATAGCCCTTGGGGCAGGGGTAGGCCAGGTTGGCATCTTGAATGTTCGGCGATGATTCACGAGCACTTAGGATTAGAAATTGATATCCACGGTGGGGGTCGCGATTTGATCTTCCCGCACCATGAAAACGAAATAGCACAAAGCTGCTGTGCTTATGGTGGTTCTTACGTTCGTTACTGGATGCACAACGCTTATATCGATATTGATGGCGAGAAGATGTCCAAGTCCTTGGGTAACTTCAAGACGATTCGCGAGCTGCTGGGCTTGTATCGTGGCGAGGTACTGCGCTTTGCCTTACTCAGTGCGCATTATCGCTCCAGCCTGAACTTTTCTAAGGAATTGCTCGATCAGTCCGAGAACGCCATAAATGGTTTGTATAACGCGCTTCGTAAGGTTGAGGCAGTTCAAGCTGTAGCACCAGAGTCGGTCGAGCAAGAAAGTTGGTATGCGGCTCTTTGCGATGATTTGAATACACCTTTGGCAATCAGTGCGTTGCATCAGTTGGTTTCCGAGCTGAACAAAGCCGATGATTCTGACAAGGCGTCACTAAAAGGGCGTATCATGGCCTGTGCGGATTTGATGGGGATATTGCAGAGCGCGCCGTCTGATTGGCTTCGCGGTGATGACGGCGGCGGTTTAAGCGCTGAGGCTATCGACGCGCTAGTCGCAGCGCGAGTCGAGGCGAAAGCGGCCAGAAACTATGGGCGTGCTGACGAAATTCGTGCAGAGCTTACCGAAGCAGGCGTCGTTTTAGAAGATTCACCCAGTGGCACTACATGGCGCCGAGGTTAGACCCGAACTGAACAAAAAAGGCCACCTAGGTGGCCTTTTTTATATTCATCGTTACGTGACTAAGCCAAGGTTTTTTCGGCCGACATGACGCTTTGCTGGATAAGAGTGTTGATCGTCATAGGACCAACGCCACCGGGTACGGGTGTATAGGCGGCCACGCGGTCGACCAAAGGCGCGAGTTCGATGTCGCCAATGCCACCGGGGTGATAGCCCGCATCCACCACTACAGCCCCGTCTTTGATCCACTCGGCTTTAATGAATTCGGGCTTTCCAACGGCACCGACTAAAATATCGGCTTGGGCGACTAAAGAGGGTAGATCCCGGGTCCGTGAGTGACAAATCGTCACGGTCGCATCCTTGCCGAGTAACATCATGGCCATGGGTTTGCCCAAAATAGGCGAGCGACCCACGACCACCGCATGTTTGCCTGAAATGGGAATATCGTAGGCCTGTAGTAGGCGCATAATGCCTTGAGGCGTGGCGCAGCCGTAGGCTGGTTCCCCCATCGCCATGCGGCCAAAGCCTAAACAGGTCACGCCGTCGACGTCTTTCTCTAAAGCAATAGCGTCGAAGCAAGCACGTTCGTCAATTTGCGAGGGTACAGGATGTTGCAACAGAATTCCGTGCACGTCGGGGTTGTTGTTTAAGTCTGTAATGGTGGTCAACAATTCTTCGGTCGTTGTGCTGGCCGGTAATTCGACCGCCACGGACTCCATGCCTACGCGACGGCACGCGTTGCCTTTCATTTTAACGTACGTTGCAGAAGCGGGGTCATCGCCCACCAAAATGGTAGCAAGAATAGGCGTTTGCCCACTTTGTGCTTTAATTTTTCTGACGCGTTCCGATAGCTCTGCCTCGGTCCGCGCAGCAACCGCTTTACCGTCAAGAAGAATGGCTGTCATTTTTAGTCTCCGTAAAAGCGCGTATTGTCGCACGGCTGAAAAGGAAGGTAAAAGTGTAATGAAAGCGTTGACGAGACATCGGTGGATGCGTATTATTCGCGACCTGAAATGTAGTGGCGTAGGTCACTACAAATCACATGTCGGGGTATAGCGCAGTCTGGTAGCGCGCCTGCTTTGGGAGCAGGATGTCGGGAGTTCGAATCTCTCTACCCCGACCACTTTTTCCACAAAAAAGTGCGTGATATTTTCGTGTTCGATGGTGATCGTAGCTCATCGGGTAGAGCACCGGATTGTGGCTCCGGAGGTGGTGGGTTCGAGACCCATCGGTCACCCCATCGATTTTAAAGTTACTCTACAGTACAGCTGAAACGATTAGCTTAAGTGCAGGTATCGTCAGTATGGCCTTCAGCAGTGTGAGCGCTATTTCCTGCCGAATGTAAGGGCGAATTTGCGTGCCCAACCAAGAGCCCAGCACGGCGCCCGAACACAAAATCGCAAGTTCCAGCCACCAATCGACAAAGTTAAAGCCCAGCAGCGTAAACGCAGTAACTCGGCATGTGTGGCTAATGCTCATATACAGCGCTGTATTAATTACCAAATACTCTCGGTCTTTGGAGTGGCGCATTAATAGTGCGGTTCCTAGTGGGCCAGTAGCACCCAGAGCCATACTGATAGCGCTTTGGTAAAAACCTAAAAATACAAAGGTAAATTTTTCCGGTATGGGTACCCGAGGTTGTGGCATCCAAGTGAGCCACAGCACCCAGAGCCCCAAAAGCGGGGGTAAGTAGTCCGTGGGCAAGTGGCTGTATAGCGAAGCCCCCAGTGAGGCGCCTGCAATTGCGCCAATAATCAATGGTCGAACTAGGGTTTTATCTAAGTGTTTTAAGCCCATCGATAAGCGAGACGCGTTGCTGACCCACTGGGTGACCGCATGCAAAGGAATGATGGCAGTCGCCGGTAGAAAGTTAGGGAGTACTGATAAAAGCATAAGCCCGCCACCGAGCCCGGTAGCGCCGGCAAAGGTGGACGTGAAGACAACCGTTAGGGTCATGAGTAATAGCGAATCAGAGCTTATGTTGCCCCCTGTAGAGGTTTTTTATACCAGTGAAACGGAGTATACTTCGCGCCCTGTCTTACTGGCCACAATCTCTTGTGGTCACCGCATTGCGCCCATAGCTCAGCTGGATAGAGCAACGGCCTTCTAAGCCGTGGGTCCCAGGTTCGAATCCTGGTGGGCGCGCCATTCAAGTTTAGGTACATACCGAACACATGACTTGCACTTTGTGCCGGGGGCAAGCATCACATCGTTAAGGTCGTTGACCTAAGGCGCGGATTCACTTCCGACGCTTAGGTTTTGTGCGACCCGATAAAACAGACCCGCGTGCTGATAGCATTCGAATACCATAGCCCAATATATGCATCGTTTTAGGCCTATAGTCATTGCTTACTATGGCTGAATAGTAGGTGCCCATTCTTAAGCTAGGCTTAATGTTTTGATGGCCCTACAAAGCTTGCAATCTAGAGTGCAATGGCTAAAATGCGCGCCTCGGCGTAAGGAGTATCAAGCGCCGCTTCATCAAGTCTTTTAAGCCGGAATAGCTCAGTCGGTAGAGCAGCTCATTCGTAATGAGAAGGTCGTAGGTTCGATTCCTATTTCCGGCACCA
>JAHEKX010000008.1:37097-200817 GCA_024644535.1 Gammaproteobacteria bacterium | reverse complement strand
TCGTCTTCGGTGGCGCAATAAAGTTCGTACAGTACCGTGACGATCTGAGCGACCTTGTCGCCGGACAAGCGATAATAAATTGTTTGTGCATCGCGCCGACTTTCTACCACACCTTCGTGGCGCATGCGTGCCAAATGCTGCGACAAGGGTGATTGCTTAATGTTCAGCATGCGGGAAAGCTCGCCGACCGAGGCTTCACCATTTTTGAGTTGGCACAAGACCATGAGTCGATCGGGGTGTCCAAGGAGCTTTAGCATATCGGTCGCACTCTTCGCCGATGCTTGCATTTTGTCGAGTTCCACAGTTAGCTTTTCCTTAGGGTGGTTGCTTTAGTTAAGAATTTTATAATATGCTGTAAGTTCAACTTACGTGTCGCTCATAAAATAATCAAGGTTGGCGCATGAATAAACAAGCAGAATTGGACAGTTTACTACAACAAGTTGCAGTTTCGGGCGAAAAATTAACCGGCACCGATCGCCGCGATTTTTTACGCAAGGGGCTCACCTTTTTAGGAGCCGCGACCGCCACCGCAGCTGCAGGGCATATGCCCACGGTAAAAGCAGCACTGCCTCCAGAAGAGCCTGCTTACGGCAAGACGTTGGGTAAGCCCGTATTATTTGCCCCTTACGGTTCGCCTTCTAAATATGAATCGCACGTGCAGCGCAGAACCGTAGAGTGGCTCACGCCTGATCGCATTTCGTCGATCAGCTTCACGCCCTTAGCGGATTTAAAAGGAATTATTACGCCGAGTGGCGTCATGTTTGAGCGCTATCACGCCGGGTTGCCAGACGTAAAGCCGCAAGAGCATCACCTAATGATTCACGGTATGGTAGAGCGCCCAATTATACTGTCGATGGACGATTTGATGCGTTTTCCGTCGGTTAGCAAAATTCATTTTGTGGAATGCCCAGCCAATGGCGGAATGGAATGGCGAGGTGCGCAAATGAATCGTTTGCAGTTCTCGCATGGCATGATTGGCTGTGCGGAATGGACTGGCGTCTTGTTGTCGACCTTGCTTGAAGAAGTTGGAGTAAAGCCAGAAGGTAAATGGATTTTGGCCGAGGGGGCAGATGGTTCTCACATGAGCCGCAGTATCCCGCTGGAAAAAGCACTAGACGACACACTGGTCGTATACGCTCAGAACGGCGAAATGTTGCGACCCGAGCAGGGTTATCCTGTCCGTTTGGTGAACCCCGGTTGGGAAGGTAATACCAGTATTAAGTGGTTGCGCCGCCTAGAAGTTGGTGATCAGCCTTGGTACCACCGTGAAGAAACATCGAAGTACACGGACTTAATGCCTGATGGTCGCTCACGTGAGTTTACTTTTGTGCAAGAGTGTAACTCTGTGGTGACTAATCCCTGCCCCGAAAAACCCATGATGAAGCCAGGTAAAGTGTGGGTCGAGGGTTTAGCTTGGTCCGGTCGTGGCAAAATTAAGCATGTCGACGTGTCGTTTGACGGCGGTGTCACCTGGCGTGAAGCGAAGTTTACCAGCGAGGTGTTTCCGCGAGCATTGACTCGATTTGGGCTAGAGTGGGACTGGCAAGGCCAGCCCGCTATGATCCAGAGTCGCGCAATTGATGAAACGGGCTTTGTGCAGCCAACGTATGGCCAGTTGCGCGCCGCGCGGGGCGAGAACTCGATCTATCACAAGAACGCGATTCACACATGGAAAGTTAATGCAGATGGGAGTGTCGTCAATGTTCAAATCTCCTAATCAGGTACAAACAATGTTAGTGCCAGCTGGTTTGCTGATGGCGGCTTTGGTGTTGGGTGCTGGTTATGTTCAGGCCGAACAAGGCACGGGCTATTACGGCTACGGCCAAACAGCTACTCCCGAGCAAATTGCCGGTTGGGATATCGATGTCCGCCCCGATGGTCTGGGTCTGCCCGAGGGTAGTGGTACAGCAGAAGATGGCGAGTGGGTTTACGAGGAGAAGTGTGCCTCGTGTCACGGCAGTTTTGGTGAGGGTGTCGATGGCTATCCATCTTTAGTTGGGGGTGAAGGCACATTAAGTGGTGACGGGCGTCCGCACAAAACTATTGGCTCGTATTGGAACTACACCAGTACGGTGTTCGATTACATCAATCGAGCGATGCCTTACACTGCACCTCGATCATTAGAACCCGATGAGGTGTATTCTTTGACGGCCTACTTGTTGTTCATGAATTACATTATCGACGACGAGACGTTCGAATTAAATCAAGATACCTTGGCTACAGTACGTTTGCCAAATGAACCTAATTTCATTCCAGATGAGCGCCCAGATACCGCCAACACGCGCTGTATGACTGATTGTCGAGATCCAGCGGCGATTGAAATCAAATCGCAAGCCACGCCATCACTCGCTGACGAGCTTGCCGCAGAAGCTGCAGAGACTGCAGAGACTGTGGAACCGCCAGCGCAGCTTGCCGTTGTGGGTAAGAGCGTCTATGACCAAAGCTGTATGTTATGCCATGGTTCCGGGTTGGCCGGCGCCCCCAAAGTAGGTGATGTGGCGCAGTGGCAAGGTCGTGTTGCTGTAGGTAGTGCTACGCTATACAAACACGCGATCGAGGGTTACCAAGGTGAAGCAGGCGTCATGCCAGCCAAAGGCGGCTTTATGAACCTTAGCGACGACGAAGTTAAAGCAGCCGTGGACTATATGGTACAGGAGAGTCAGTAATGCCGAAGTTGAAGTTGATATTTACTGCCGTTGCGCTGCTTTGCAGCGTCAGCCTAGGCGCCGCAGAGTTAACTCTGGAAGAACGCATTGCCAAAGGCTACGATTTGGCAGTCGATCGGAACGCGGGCAACTGTTTTTCTTGCCACATGGCTGAGGGTGCTGAGCAACCCGGTAACAGTGGACCAGCTTTAATTATGATGCAGTTGCGTTACCCTGATCGGAATCAGTTGAAAGCACAAATTGCCGATCCAAGAGTCCGAAACCCGAATACCAATATGCCTCCATACGGAGCGCATTACATATTAACCGATCAAGAACTGGAGTGGATGGTTGATTTCGTCCACTCTTTATAACAGCAACGGAGAGTAGTATGTCTAAGTTATTTTCAAGACGTCGTATCGTACAAGGTTTAATGGCCGCCGCAGCCCTAGTCGCTATGCCCTTAAGTGCGTTCGCACGGAATTCAGAAGCTTTTGGTTTGGGTGACTTTGCCAAAGCACGCAGCACGATGTTTGGTGGTCAAGATATCACCGACGGATCTGATGGTATTACCTTAGAGTTGCCCGATATTGCTGAAAGTCCAGCGAAAACCAACGTCAAAGTGACGGTGGACGAGTCTAAGCTAGGCGCCTTAAAAAGTATTACTTTTATGGCGGAGGCGAACCCGACGCCCATATCGGCTAAATTTTATTTTAGCGCTAGGGTCGAGCCTGAATTAGAGACCTTTATCAAGTTGGCAGGCACGACGATGGTGCATGCGATTGTCGAGACGGACAAAGGACTTTATTCAGCCAGTAAAGAAGTTAAGGCAACGCTTGGCGGTTGCGGCGGCTAAACAGGATTAGGAGAAAATCATGGCAGATCATGCACGTTCAGAAGAAATAGCAAACTACAAGCCGCGCACTCGTGTTCGCTTACGTTTGAAAGAAGCCGACAATGCAGCCGATAACGTACTGTCGGTGATGACGATGGTGGTGCATCCGATGACCCCCGGTATCGAGCGCGACGCAGAAGATAACCCAGTCATCAAAGATGGCAAGGTGTCGATACTGGAGCACAAGACACACCACTTGGTGGGCTGGGAGTGTAAGGTCAATGGTGAAGTCGTATTAGCAGCGGACTTAAGTGGTTCGGTATCAAAAGACCCGATCATTAACTTTGCGGTTAAAGGCGTGGAAGCCGGTGATACCTTTGCATTATCGTGGACAGACAACCAAGGCTTTAGCGACACCGAAGAACAAGTCGTCAAAGGCCGTAAAAAGAAATAAAAGTCGTTAATGGTGTTAAGCACTAGAGGTAGCCTATGAAGCATTTAGTAACGCTAGCCCTTCTTGCAAGCTTAAGTTTGTCAGCTTCGGCAGGGCCAGAGGAAGATCGAGCGGCTTTTGTTCAATTCTTTGAAAAGCGCTTTCCAAGTGTTGCAGTGGAAGAGCATATCAACGGTGCTTATGCTTTAGATGAAGACAAGCGTAAACAATGGGAGGCGCTAGAATCGGGCTTCCCTCCATACGAAGACGCTGTATTCGATGGCGAGGCTCTGTGGGATGATGGCCCTTACGCTGACTGTTTTGGCGGCTCTGCAGCTGTGAAGCAAAGCTACCCTATGTGGGACGAACAGCAGGGCGTGGTGACTTTGGAATTGGCACTTAATAATTGCCGTGAAGCCAATGGTGAAGAGGCCCTAAATTATGCGGACTACGACATGGTGGCATTGTCCGCTTATATAGCGTTTGAATCGCGCGGCCAGGCGATTAATGTTGACGTTCCCAATGACCAAGCTATGGCAGCTTACGAAGAGGGTAAGGCGTTTTATTATCAGCGTCGTGGGCAGTTGAATTTTGCCTGCAGCTCCTGCCACCTAGAGATGGCGGGTAATAAGTTGCGGTCTGAACGCTTAAGTGCAGCCTTAGGTCACGTGACTCACTGGCCGACCTATCGCGCGAAATGGGATGAGGTGGGCCCTTTGCACAAGCGTTTTATGGAATGTAACGATCAGGTCAAGGCCAAAGCTTTTGATTTACAAAGCGTTGAATACCGCAATCTAGAATATTTCTTGACCTATATGAGCAATGGTCTTCCACTGAATGGCCCAACCACTCGCAAATAAGGCAAAGGTGATGGTAATGATTCCTAATTTCACGGGCACGCTGGTTTTGGGTGTGCTGCTATCAAGCTCCAGCGTGTTTGCAGGAGACTGCGCTGAGGCAGACAGCTTAATCCAAAAGGCTCAAGGCGCATATGCTGCGGTTGATGCACGCGGTTTTGCGTGGGTGCCAACGGAAACCTACTTAGCCGATGCCAAAGCCGAGCGCACCGTAGATGCTTGTTTAGACGCTATGATTCATGCACAACGAGCGCTAGACACCGCGAACGCTGCGATGAAGCAAGCAGACTATGAAAATACGGCTTGGCAATCCCGCGTACCTAAATAACAGAGGTCAGTATGAATCGTCGCGAGTTTTTAGATTTGCTGATGCGCTCAAGTGCCGCTTTCAGTATGGCGGGTGTTGGCTTATCAGCAAGTTCAAAAGCGTGGTCTAGCGCGGCTGCATCGTTATACGATGTTCCCACGTTTGGCTCTGCTCGTCTGTTGCACATTACGGATACCCATGCGCAGTTAAATCCAATTTACTTTCGTGAACCCAATGTCAACTTAGGGTTCGGTGGTATGTACGGCCGGTGGCCTCATAAGGTGGGGAAAAGTTTATTATCTGAACTTAGTGACGCGTCGGCGATGCAATCACATGCGTTGACCTATTTGAACTTCGAGGAAGCTGCCAGCCGCTTTGGTAAGGTGGGCGGTTTTGCACACCTCAAAACACTAATCGATCAGTTGCGCGGCTCGGTGCCCGACGGGCGTAGTTTGTTGCTTGATGGTGGCGACACCTGGCAAGGTTCAGGTACCGCGTATTGGACGCGTGGTCAGGATATGGTCGAGGCCACGAACAGACTGGGCGTGGATATCATGACCGGCCATTGGGAATTCACCTACTTAGAAGATGAAATCTTAGCCAATGTCGAACAGTTTAATGGCACTTTTGTGGCGCAGAATACCTATGCCAGTGATGAGGCTCTGTTTGATGGCGTGCCCGTCTACGATGATATGACAGGGCACGTGTTTAAGCCTTACGATATTAAAGAGATGGGCGAGCAACGCGTGGCTGTTATTGGCCAAGCATTCCCCTATACCCCAATTGCCAACCCCAAACGGTTTATACCGAATTGGACCTTTGGTATCCGAGAGAACGATTTGGCCGACTTGGTCGATGATATTCGTGCCAATGAAGACGTGGATGCTATTATTCTGCTGTCTCATAACGGTATGGATGTCGACCTCAAGTTGGCAAGCCAAGTCTCGGGCATCGATGTTATTTTGGGTGGCCATACGCACGATGGCGTGCCTGTGCCGGTAGAAGTGAAGAACTCAGGCGGTGTCACTCTGGTTACCAACGCGGGTTCCAACGGCAAGTTCGTTGGCGTGCTAGACTTGGATTTAGGTAAAGGACGCGTCAAAGACTACCGCTATCGCTTGCTACCTGTATTTTCGGAACTCCTGGCCCCAGACCCTGAGATGAAGAGCTTTATTGACGGTGTTCGGGCGCCGTATTTAGACATACTGAACGAAGAATTGGCTGTCGCTGATTCTTTGCTGTATCGACGCGGGAATTTTAATGGCACCTTTGACCAAGTAATTTGCGATGCTTTGCGCACACAGCTAGGCGCGCAAATTTCACTGTCGCCAGGTTTTCGCTGGGGCACAACGGTATTGCCGGGTGAGACTATTACCATGGACCGCGTGATGGACCAGACCTGTATGACCTACCCAGAGACCTATGCTCGCGAAATGTCCGGAGAAAATCTAAAAGCGATCTTAGAGGACGTGGCGGATAACCTGTTTAACAGTGATCCGTATTACCAGCAGGGTGGTGATATGGTGCGTTGTGGTGGTTTGAACTACGTTATCGAGCCTCAAGGACAATTCGGCTCGCGTATCACCAATATGACCTTAGATAGCGGTGAAAAAATCGAAGCTGCCAAGAATTACAAAGTTGCTGGTTGGGCAACTGTGGGCTCGCAGTCGCCGGGCGCACCCATTTGGGATGTGGTCGCCGATTACCTTCGCGACGCCAAAACTGTGAAAGTCGATAAAATGAATACGCCTGTTCTTAAAGGCGTCAAAGCAGATAATCCGGGTCTTGAAAGTTACCTGGGCAAACTTGCTTAAGGTGTCAGCGGTACCACTCTAAGGCTTTTTCTACGATTTGCTCGAGTAAATCGTGGACTGCGATATAGGCAGGCACTTGCAGTGCTGGCAATCGAACACTGACATAGGTGGTAGCCGGGGCTTCAATCAAAGTATATAAACTGATGGAATAAGGGCACAGCACAATATTGTGCGGGTTTTGCCGTGCCAATTCGTGGCTTAGATCAGCTTTGCAAAATAGTATCGATTCACCTTGGTCATATACCGGCTTTGCGTCGGTTACTGCCTCCGATGTTCGGGCCAGCATATTGGCCGCGTAGGCCGTGTAAGAGACCACTAGGCCTTTGGCCTCTATAGTGGTTACGATGTCCTGCTTAACATCTCTAAAGTCGCCCTGCACAGTCCAAACGAGTGCCGGGCCCAGCTCCTCGGGTCCGGTGACTTGGCTTGACGCTCTATAGGCAATAACGCTAAGGCACAAGGCTAGTGGTAAGCTGATAAGTCTTTTCATTGGGCGAATACTTTACCGGGATTCATAAGACCACGGGGATCAATAGCGGCTTTAATACTTTTCATGACGTGTATTTCTGCTTCGGTTCGGCACAAGTTTAAATAGGCTCTTTTGTCCAATCCGATACCGTGCTCAGCCGATACCGAGCCTTTAAATTGGGTCAGCAAGTTGTAGACGATATCGTCAATGGCTTTTTTATCAGGGGCAGGGCCTATGCCTAGATGGATGTTGCCATCACCTAGGTGCCCAAAGATCACGCACTTCACATTGGGGTCACATTCCCGCAAAGCGCGCTCTAGCTGCTCGGTATAAGCCTGCATATGCCTTAAGGGCAGGCTGACATCATAGCCAATGGTGGGTTTATGTGCTATGACCTTAGCTTCAACGTCATCGCGAATGGCCCACAGCTGGTCGGCCTGCTGAGCCGAATTAGCTATGACTGCATCACTTATGACCTCGGTTCCGAGCTGCTCTTCCAAAAACACTTCAAGCGGGTTAGTCTCGGTGATCTCGCTGTGACTACTTTCTAGCAATACGTAAAAGGCTTGATGAGGGGGAAGTACCGCTTGATGCCGGCCGGTTTCAGCGACATTTAAATCGTAATAATTGCCCCACATGGCTTCAAACGCTGTCAGGCTACTGGCTAATTGTGTCGAGGCATTTTTAAGCAACTTTTTCACGCCCCCAAAATCATCACATACCACCATAGCGGTGAATGTCCGCAAAGGGGAGGGCTGCAGTTTTAATACTGCTTTAGTCACAATTCCAAGTGTACCTTCGGCACCAATGAGTAGATGTTTTAAGTCGTATCCGGTATTGTTTTTTAGCATTTCGTTCATGGCATCAATAATACGGCCGTCGGGAAGCACGGCCTCTATACCCAGTATTTGATGGCGCATCATGCCGTAGCGTATAACGCTGTTGCCGCCAGCATTGGTTGCTATCATGCCGCCGATGGTCGCCGTACCTCGCGCTCCGAGATCTACCGGGAATAACCAGCCTTTTTCGCGCGCCGCGTCTTGTACGACTTGTAACGGGGTTCCTGCTTTAACAACCATTACCCCCGCATCGGCATCGAATGAGTCAATGCCATTCATGAGTTCTAGCGATATCGCAATATCTTGCTCAGCACAGGTTATGCCATTCACCAAGCCCGTCAAGCCACCCCAGGGCACCATGGTTTGGTGGGCGTCGTAACACATCGCCATGGCGTCGGCTAAAGCCTCGGTGCTGCTTGGGCGTATGATGGCTCGCGCGGGGCACGAGCCCATGCCCCAGGCATAATTTGGGCGTGCTTTTACGTCGTCACCAAGAAGAGTGCCTCGCGGGCCAAGAAGTTGTGTCAATTGGTCTATATTCACACTCATGCTGGGATTGATTCTATTCTGGTTTATACTGACCAGATCAGAACATATGGCTCGGGGCTTGGCAAGAGTATGCAAGACCTGCGTTGAAGAACATTAAAAAATGACCGAACTGGATCAAAAAGAACTGCGGGTATTGATACTGCGCGACGGCAAACCGGGGCATGAAACCAAGCCCAATGGGTTTGTACGTTATTTGCGTCAGGCCGCGCAAATACAGGTGAGTGAAGCGACAATTGGCCTGCCCGTTGCGGCAATCATGCGTCCATTATTGACGTTAATTATTAATCATTTTCCGACCATACTTTGGCGCCGTGCAGTCTTACTTTTGTATGGATTATCGCTCGAGCATGTTCGGCCTGATCTCGTTTTGGCTGCTGGAGGGAAGTCGTCATTTGCCTTGGCGGCCTGTCAGGCGAGCAAGGGCATAACCGGAGTGTTTTTGGGCTCAGCTCGGGGGCTCAGACCAGACCGGCTAGGTTGGGTCTTTGCGACCGATGCTGACGGGTCTATGGATCGATGGGTCCAAATGCCGCTGCCGCCGTCAGCTCATGGGGCCGTCCCGAAAGCAGTTAAACGAGAGGTTAGAGCGGGCTGGGGTGTGGCAGAAAAACAAAAGGTGTTGGCGGTCTTAGTTGGTGGTGATGGCGCGGGTTGTCAATACACTTTGAAGGATTGGACGCGGCTAGCTCAGCTCGTTCGAGGTTTCGCCGCCGATGAATCACACACCATACTGTTATCGACCTCGCGCCGGACAGGATCAAATAACGAGAAGAGTTTGCAGCAGCTCATTCCCAATGATTGCTTACAAAAAGCCGTATGGTTCAATCAGTTCGAGGAACGCTGTATGGCCGAATATTTGGCGGCGTCCGATGCCGTTCTGGTGACCGTTGATTCGGTTTCTATGATTGCGGAAGCCTGTTCGGCGGGCTTTATGCCGTTGGTCTTTAGCCCCCAGAGTGCCGAATTACCTACCCGCGTTGCATCGTTGATCACCCGTCTAGAGTCTCGGGGTATGATTACGAGGCTTGTTGGTGACGAAGTCATTTTGGACCAGAATAACGACATCGCCGATTCACAACTCGATCGTTTCTGGCAGACGCAAATCGGCGCCGTGCTGGCAGACCTTAAGGTCCTTTGACCCAGGGCCTTGGCTGCATACAGCCCTCAAAATCGTAGCCCAATAATTCGATTTCTTTGGCGAACAGGTCGGCGACAAATTCTCGGTCCGCTTGATCGTAGGCGCCAGAGAAATGCGCTTTATCTTTGCGAACGCCTGTTTTTACTTGGGGGAGCTCTGGCGGATTTTCGATGCCTATGTGTTTAAGTACTGTTTGTAAATCTTGGTCGAGTGTTTCATAGCAGCCTAAAAAGTCGACCGCAACCTCATTGCCCAAGCAATAGAGTTGATGGTCGAGCGGTAGTTTTTTTATACGCAACCATTCACTAAAAGGCACCTTGTCGGCTTTGCCGCGCATTTTCCACCAGTAAAATGATACCACTTTGTCCCAGGGGTTCCGGTCGAAACAAAATTTGTAATATGAGTTCCAAACCTCATCGCCACACAGTTGTTTAATACGAGCGCCACCCATGTGTTGGTAGTAGTGTTTATTTAGAAATAAACTGTCCTTATGAATCAGTTTGCGCATGCGCTCGTATTTTGCGTAGAGCTTGTCGAGTGGCGAGTTGCCGATCCAGTTGCGAGGCCCGTGATCCTGGGCCGGAGGGTCCATGGTCGACACAATGTCATCGGGGCCGCAAAGTTGCGACAGCATGGTTTCGACAGAGCTGCCCGCTGTCTTGTGAGTCTTGATAAAAATAAAACGGTATTTGTGGCTAATGATCATTGTGCGTCCTAGAGTTGGCCTTTGCACCAACGATTGAAGCGGTAGGCCGCAACTTTTAAAGCAATATTAGCGTTCTGACGAAGTTGATTCCACAAACCTTTGCGGTCAGGGTAGCGGCTGGGGCTGTAGTCAGGTTGGATCCCCGTCAATGCTTCAAGCCAACCTGCGTCTGTCTCGTAGCCACACTCTATGAGCTGCTCAGTAATATCACCGTGACGCTCTATCTGCCCCGCGATACGGGGCAGGTTATCCCGCCATCGACCGATACTATCGGTATTTATAGAGCGCAGGCCGTGCATGGCTCGCTCGGATTGCGCGGATAGCTGGGCATGTTGATGATATTCCGAGAATGGGTGTGCGCTGATGAGCCATGGGATTTTTTTTTGTAGCATTTCTTGTACCGCATCTGGATCGCTGACTAGATCTTCGTAGCGCACCGTGATGCAACGTTCGTGTGCTTGCATTTGTTTCGCAAACGCGTGTTGTTCGCGCCAAAGGCGCAAGTTAGAGTAGTATTTATTCTCGGCAATGCGGTGTTTGCTGACGACGACATCCCGCGGGTCTCTCAGACAATATATCACCCAAAACTCGGGTACGCTGGTCAAAACTCGGGGCATGAACTGTGTATCTTTTGGACGTTTTGTCAGCAGAGTTTCTCCGCTGTTGGCATGCGTTCGGTTAAAGCGTGTTTCGTGGCCGTAGAGCTTGTCGAAACTGCAGCACGCGCTCATCATTTCGTAAAGCAGTGTTGTGCCGCTACGTGGCGAGCATCCGACGATGTGGATTTGTCTGTACACGTTAATCTCTACCGTTTGAATGGGGCTAGAATAGCATGGCCTCGTAACCAAGTTCGAGTTGAAGGAAGTTACTACACACGCGAGAGTAACCAGACCGCAGCTTTTTCAGTCTCGTTTAATCGCGGTAAGGGGGCGTTGGCAAGCGTTATTTGAGAGTCCTTGGTCACTGAGTTTACTTTGCCTTCGGCAATAAGCTTCAGCATGCTGCGATTAATTCGGTTTTTGGTTTTTGGAGGCAGTTCAATTAGACCAACGGCCGCGCCGGTGCTCAGAGCTTCGTACACCATCGATACGCTGTCTGGGCTAATCCAAATGACATCTGCTTGACGCATTTGCTCTACTAGCCAGCCCTTTGGGCAGTTGCTGTGGCTTTGTAGGCTGGCATTTGGATATACAGCTTGTATGTTTAAAAGCTGGGATTGAGGCGTTCGGCGCGAATCTGCAACCGTCCATTCGAGTCCGGGATGGGTCTTCATAATGGTGCAGACTTGACTAGTGACTTGCTCTTTCGGCCAGTCAAAGTGCTTGGAGTCGCCGCCTAATAACACCAAGCCTTTGTTGTTTGGTTGGTAGCTTTGGCTGCCCAAGATGTTCATTGCCCCTTCAGTGACATGAATGTTCGAGGCGAGTGATCTGTTGGCAGCGTCATGTTTTGGCATGATGACCGAATCGAACCAGGCCACAGGCCAAGATGGGCGCATGACGACAACGGTGTGCGCGCCGAATTTTTTGCCCAATATCAAGGTAAGCCAGTGAGTGCTGTGCCCGGCAGCAACAATCACGTCCGCGGCTGGAACAGATCTTACCTCTGCACCTGTCGCCAACATTTTGTTGGCGAAAGTTAGACGGCTCACGTTCAACCAAGAACTGGTGTGAGCGGGATTTTTGGCCGCCAACGCCTCACTGAGTCCGAGCAGCTGATTAAAATGCCCGGGTTTGCCATCGTGTAAATACAGCCAATGTTTTGGGGAATTATTCATCAAACTGGGAGCGATGTAGGTGAGCATATAACCCGTTTTTGGCGAGGAGCTCGACATGAGTCCCTTGCTCGACCACTTCCCCTTGGTCCATGACGATGATCAGATCCGCTCTTTCTACAGTGACTAGACGATGCGCAATGACAATGGTAGTGCGGTTTTGCGTGATGTTTGGCATGGCGGCGCTGATAGCGCGCTCAGATTCGTTGTCGAGCGCTGAAGTCGCTTCATCAAGTATCAGTAGCGGTGCATCTTTTAAAAAAGCTCGAGCCAGGGCAATTCGTTGCTTTTGTCCGCCAGACAGCGAGGCACCACCTTCGCCGACCTGAGTATCCAAACCCTGGGGGAGATTTTGTATAAATTCCCACGCATGCGCACTTCTAGCCGCTTCAATGATTTGTTCCTCCGATGCCCCTGCCAGTTCACCATAGGCGATGTTGGCTCGAATAGTGTCTTCAAACAGAACGGTATCCTGAGTCACTATCGCCACATGCTGGCGAATAGAGTGTTGTGTTATGTCTGAAGCATCGTTACCGTCTAGCCAGACCGTGCCGGCAGGCGCTTTGATAAAACCTGCGATAATGTCGATCAGTGTCGTTTTACCAGCGCCGCTTCGACCGACTAGGGCAACCAGTTGGCCGGCCGCCGCGTTGAAGCTTACGGAGTTGAGAGCTTGCCGGTCGGAATTTGAATAGCTGTACGATAAGTTGTTAAGGCATAAGCCACCCGCAAAATTCACCAGGGGTCGACCTGAATTATCATGCTCTAGGGGCTGGTCTAAAATTTCGAAAATACTTTCTGCTGCAGCAATACCGCGTTGAATAGAGGCGTTCACGTTTGTCAGCTGACGCAGTGGTTTAGCGACCAAGCTGGCCGCAGTGATGTAGGCCAAAAACTCACCGGCACTGAGCTCGTCAAACAGGTTCGGGTCCAGGCCAAACCAGAACAGTAAGGCGATGGCACTAAACGTCAGAATTTGAATAATAGGAGTACTAATTTCATTGACGCGGGCAAGCTTCAGTTCGTTTTTAAGGCTTGTTTGGCAGCGATCTTCAAAGCGCTTGTTTTCGTAGGCCTCGCCGCCAAAGGCACGCACGATCGCTTGCCCTCGTATCGCCTCTGAGGCGACGTGAGTCACACCACCCATCGATTGTTGTATGCGCTTGCTATAGCGTTTAAAGCGGCTGCTAGCGACACGGATGATGAGTCCGATAAGAGGCGCCGCCAGAAAAAACAGCAGCGAGAGCTTCCAGTTCAGATAAAGTAAATACGCTAGCAGGGCCGCTACCGTGAGACCTTCGCGTATTACTGTTTTAATAGCGTTAGACGATGCCGCCGCCACCTGTTCGACATTAAACGTCAGTGTCGAAATGAGTTGCCCCGAGTTGTTGCGACCGAAAAAACCCGACGGTAAAGCGGTCAGATGTTCGAATACGTCGCGGCGTATTCGATTCACCACATTGCGCGCAACAAAGCTAATGTAATAACCACCCAAGTAACTCCCGATACCTCTAAAAGATACGACAGTGATGATCGCAATGGGAAGGAATAAACGTATACCTTCTCGGGTTCCCAAACCGAGTTGCTGTTCCCAGTCGCTTAGATTGGCAGCGTTAGCATCTGGCTCGAACGCACTGGGCACGTATTGCATTAAGCTTGCGAACGCAGACTGAGTAAGCGCGTACACAACAAAACCACAAATCGCCAAAATAAGCGCAGGCCAAAAATGCCTCACGTAGCTAAGTAGGCGCTTGTAGGTTTGCCAGCCACTGTTGTTGGCCGCGGGGTCACGCATTGACCTAACCTTTGAAGATATTATCGTTGGCGTATTGTATGTCATGCGCGATGGTTTAGCACCCCACTGATGGTGCCAGCAGGTATGAATGGTTTAGGCCTTGTAAGCTGATTATTGGTGGGTAGTGATGTTGCAGGAGAAATTAAAAACACTGAGGATATGTACAGTATAAATAACACGTGGTAAGGTTCGTTTAATTCAATATCTTAAGGATGTATGGCTATGGATCCCAATAAGCAAAAAGCACTAGAAGCGGCGTTGGCGCAAATCGAGCGTCAATTTGGTAAAGGCACCGTAATGCGTATGGGTGACAGCGAGCGCGTCGCAATTCCATCAATCTCTACGGGATCTTTGGGCTTAGATATCGCTTTAGGTATTGGTGGTCTACCCAAAGGCCGTATTTGCGAAATCTATGGACCGGAGTCTTCAGGTAAAACCACCCTAACGCTGCAAGTGATTGCCGAAGCACAAAAACTTGGTGGTACCGCGGCCTTTATCGATGCAGAGCACGCGTTAGATCCGATCTACGCTGAGCGCTTAGGGGTTAACGTCGACGATTTAATCCTGTCTCAGCCAGACACGGGTGAGCAGGCTCTTGAAGTCACGGAAATGTTGGTTCGTTCTGGCGCCGTCGATGTGTTGGTCGTAGACTCGGTCGCAGCGCTAACACCCAAAGCAGAAATCGAGGGCGACATGGGTGACTCTCATGTCGGTTTGCAAGCTCGCTTGTTAAGCCAGGCCATGCGCAAATTAACGGGGACTATCAAGCAAACGAACTGTTTGGTGATTTTTATTAACCAGATCCGCATGAAAATCGGTGTGATGTTTGGTAGTCCTGAAACCACCACGGGTGGTAACGCTCTAAAATTCTACTCGTCTGTCCGCCTTGATATTCGTCGCATTGGTGCTGTGAAAGAGGGCGATGAAATTGTGGGTAACGAAACTCGAGTCAAAGTCGTGAAGAATAAAGTCTCTCCGCCCTTTAAACAGGCTGAATTCCAGATCATGTATGGGGCGGGTATTTTTCACAATGGCGAGCTGATCGACTGGGGCGTGAAGCTCGGGTTGATCGATAAGTCTGGCGCCTGGTATGCCTATAAGGGCGATAAAATTGGCCAAGGTAAAGCAAATGCGGCTAAATTTTTAAGCGATAATAAAGAGGTCGCCGACGAAATCGAAGCAGCAATTCGTGCCCAAACTTTGACGGCAGCGAAGCCTTCGACTGCTCCTGCACCTGTTGCAGCGGCTGAGAAAGCGAGCGAGTAATATCGTTTAAACATGCAAGAGGACGATTCAACGACTATTTCAGTTCGCGCTGTGTTAATGGATTATCTAGCACGACGTGAGCACAGTCAGCACGAATTGCGGACCAAAGCTCTAAAACGCTTGGGGGCGAGCGCTGAAATCGAAATTGAAAAAGCCCTTGCGGCTCTGGCTGATGAAGGACTGCAATGTGATGAACGATTTGCCGAGAGCCTATGCCGTAGCCGCATTAACAAGGGCTACGGGCCAAATTTTTTGCAGCAGCTTGCGCGGGAAAAAGGGCTTAATAAGCAGCAGTTGAGTGATGCTTTGGACGCTTTAGGGGTCGATTGGTTTGATCGTGCTCAAGAAACGCTTAAGAAAAAGTTTTCAACAGCGATTGGTCAGCCATTAGATTATGCAGAGCGACGCAAAGAGTTGCAAAAACGTATGCGTTTTTTAAGTTATCGGGGTTACCCCTCGGGAGTGATATCAGCGGTCGTCGCCGCAGAAGATATCTACGACGACTAGCTTACTGAATGCGAGCCCGCTTTACTGAAAATCAAGCCCTTGTTCTTTGCGTGGGTCACGCTTAAACATCCACCAATCTCTAAAGTAGTTCTGGTGCAGCTTCCACGGAGACTCGGATGCCTGCTTGGGCAATTCGTGCTCATGCCGCTTAATATACCCCGAGTTTAAGTCTAAAAAGCCGTCGATATTGTCTTTGTTGGTTGGCTCTTGCGGCACAAAATACCTAAACTTTTGTGCGTCCATGTAGGTCACTAAGCGGTTAAAGTATCGGTGTGTTAAGTCGCATTTTAGTGTCCAACTGGCATTAGTATAGCCCATGGCGTATGACATATTCGGTACGCCCGACAGCATACAGCCTTTGTACACAAAGCGGTTTGGGGCATCCAGTGCAGTTCCATCAACTGTGATCTCAATGCCGCCTAAGAACAGCAATTCTAGGCCGGTAGCAGATATAATAACGTCTGCGTTAAGGTGCGCTCCTGAATTCAAGGCTATGCCCGTCTCATCAAACTGAGCGATAGTGTCGGTCACGATGTCGGCTTTGCCTGATTTAATAGCGTCGAACATATCGGCATCGGGCACTAGGCATAAACGCTGCTCCCAGGGAGTGTAAGAGGGCGTAAAGTGTTTGTCGACATCATAGTCAGCCGGGAGCAAAGGACGCACCATATCGATAATGCGGTGTTTGGCCTGCTCGGGGAACTTGCGACAGCGCTGATATATGAACTGTTGTAGGCCAATGTTTTTAATACGCGTGATGTTGTAGGCCCAGCTGTCTGGTAGGAATGAGCGTAAGGCATTGGCAATACCATCTTGCGATGGCCGTGACACCATGTAGGTCGGCGATCGTTGCAGCATGGTGACCTTGGCCGCTTTGGTGGCGAGTGACGGTACTAGCGTGACCGCAGTGGCACCGCTGCCAATAACCACAATGTGTTTGTTCGTGTAGTCAAAGTTGGGGTCCCAAAACTGTGGGTGAATAACGGGTCCTGTGAAACTCGACTCGCCGGGGTATTCCGGTTTATAGGCGCTGTCGTAGTTGTAGTAGCCGCAGCATAGCTGCAAGAAGCGACAGGTGATTTCCTGAGTGCGTCCCTCTGATTCCAAGTTCACAGTCCATCGGGCACTGACGCTGTCCCAGGCTGCAGACAAGACTTTTTGGTTTAAGGTAATCTTTTGGGTTAGGCGGTATTCCTTAACCGTTTCTTCAATGTAAGCCTTAATAGCCGGGCCATCTGCTATCGATTTTTTTGCGATCCAGGGTTTAAAGTCAAAACCTAATGTGTGCATATCCGAATCAGAGCGAATGCCAGGGTATTTAAACAGGTCCCAAGTGCCGCCTACATTTGCTCTACTCTCAGTTATGTGGAATGTATAGCTAGGGTGCTCGCGCTGTAGGTGCACTGCGGCGCTGATGCCAGATAGGCCGGCGCCAACAATTAAGACATCAAGAGTTGCGGGGGTGTTGTTCGTAACAGTCATACGACCTCGAGCTATTAGTGTTTGCCCGAAGTCTAAACGCTACTGCTTAAGAAGCAACAACTTTATACGCTCCAAAGAGTGACGAGCGATGCGTGTAAGGCTCGCAGGATGTGCCGTCCCATCGTGCTGTCTAGAGTCAAAATATTTTGCTCTTCGGCACGCACCAAATTGTCGACGGAGTAAATCATCATCGAGTTGGACACAAACAGCAGTTGCTCACGATCTTCAGGTGTGAGTTTTGGGGTAATTGTAATCAGAACTTCCGCGAGTGACGTTGGTGGCGTGCTCATAGGAATTTCAGGGTTCAGTATTTTTTCTACGCGTTCTGGTGTGCGCAGAAAATGCGCTAGGAACTTGGCGTACAGACGGCCGTTTTCGGTTCGACGTGTGTATTGTATAAAAGGTTCAAGATAGATATCGATGGCTTCTTCGACGCTGATCGTGTCTTGCTTCGGTAAAGCATTAATAAGTTGTTGCCGCAGGGTGTCGATCTCTTCAGCATGCGCTAGCAGAATTTGCTCGAATAGAGCACGCTTGGATCCAAAGTGGTATTGCAATGCGTTGCGATTTTTCTGCCCGGCTCGTTCGGTAATCTCTAGCAAACTGACCTCAGCGTAGGCTTTTTCTGCAAACAAGTGCAGGGCCGCTTTGGTGAGTGCCCGCCGAGTTGCCAAGGATCTGTTTATTTTTTCCATCGCAGTAGTCTAGCGTACAAAGACTGAATAAAAAAACAACTTTCGTTTAAGGCTTTGTAAGACTAAACATTAACGTGTCATAAACGCCTGCTGTTGGGGCGCTGGCTCTGGGCGCACAACTTGTTTACCATACGTCAATTCTAAAAGGAGAGGTAACGTGGGAGCCTATTTTGTCATCGCCGTCGTTGTAGGCTTAATTGCAGGACTGGTGGTAACCCGGCTATCCCCAGTAAAGGTCTTTGCCTCAGCTCTTGGCGTACTTTATTTCACTGGGTTTATTACAACCGAGCAGGTGCTTAATAAAGCCACCAACTTGGGAGTCGTGACACTGTTGGCTCTACTATTGGTCTCGCTGGGTCTGGAAAAACTCAATGTCTTGACGAGCTTATCTAATCGTTTATTGCATCCAAACTTAGGGATATCAATTTTGCGTTTGGGTTTGGTAACAGCCTTAAGTTCAGCGTTTCTTAACAATACAGCGGTGGTGGCTACTCTGGCAGGAGGAGTTCAACGCAACAAAATACATCGCCCTTCTAAGCTGCTGATCGTGCTGTCGTATACTGCGATTATGGGTGGAACGATGACTTTAATTGGGACCTCCACCAACTTGATTGTGAATAGTTTTTTGTTAGATTCAGGCGGCTCTGGTTTTAACTTATTTGATTTTTTCCCGATAGGCGCCGTGGCAACTTTGGCGGGTCTGCTTACTTTAGCTGTTTTTGCTAAAACGCTTCCAGATCACACAGTGGGTGATAAAGCTATTACCGATTACTTGTTAGAGGCTGAAGTTACGGAAGATTCCAACTTGATTGGAAAGTCTGTTGCCGACAACGGATTACGCGATTTGAACGGCTTGTTTTTGGTCGAGATCGTGCGTGATGGGCAGCTTATAACCCCTGTTACCCCACGGGAAGTGTTGCATGCGTCTGATAAGCTAATTTTTTCGGGTGATGTGACGCGTTTGCATGTGCTGGATGAGTTCGACGGGTTGCGATCGTTCGCCATGGAAGAGGGCTTGCTGCGGTCAAACTTGACCGAGGTGATTGTATTACCAGGTGCCACAGTGGAAGGACGTACGATTAAAGCGTCTGGCTTTAGAAGTTTGTTCGATGCCGCTGTCGTTGGTGTAAGCCGAGCTGGTCTGCCCTTATCAGGCAAACTCGGGGAAATTGTACTGCGCGCTGGTGATAGTCTAATTTTGGCGGTTGGACCTGATTTTCGGCGTCGTAATAATTTGCGCCGCAATTTTGTCGTAATCGATTCGAAGATTGATAGCGGTCGAATCAGCGGTAGTCAGAGTTCAGGAATGCTTCTTGGACTTGCAATGGTCGTTATTGGCGCGGCCTTAGGGTGGTTTGAGTTGGTTTCAGGCTTGGCCTTACTATTGACCTTTATGTTGGCGACTGGCTCGGTGTCTGTTCGAGAGCTTAGAAGGCGGTTTCCGTTCGATTTGTGGTTAATTATTACTTCTGCATTGTGTGTGTCGCAGGCGCTAGCTGATACGGGTTTGATTGCCCTAATATTAGCAGGAGCAGAGGACATGTTAGGCAACTTGAATCCCATTTATGCGCTCGTAGCTGTCTATTTGGTTACCTTGATAATGACTGAGTTAATGACCAATACTGCCGCGGCTGCCTTGATATTTCCGCTGGCTGCTTCGTTTGCCGGCGCGTTGCAAGTCGATGTAATGCCGTTTGCCGCCGCTGTAGCATTTGGTGCAAGCGCCAGTTTTTTGACCCCTTTTGGCTACACCACCAATTTAATGGTTCAAAATATGGGCGGTTATCGTTTGGCCGATTACCTGAGAATTGGTGCGCCCGTATCCTTGGCGTACACCGCGGTGGCGCTCACGTTGATACCGCGGGTTTTCCCTTTCTAGCTCTTATTAGTTGCTGTTCGAGCTGTGTTTTGAATCCCAAAGATCCCTTTTGATGAAATAGGCTCGCGCATTCTTGCGAAAGTGGTTTCACAATAAACCCAACACTTAGCTGCCAAGGAGGGCGTGTGTTGCGTTTACTTATTGTGTTATGCCTATTTGGGGCGGCCGACTGGAGCCAAGCAGAAGAGAAATCAAGTGCGGTACTGTCGATCGAAGATCTCCTGATCGAGCCCAAGCAATGGACTTTAAGCCCTCGTTTCGGCGTAGGCACCGATCATATCGGGGATAGTAGTGGGGCTTCACGCTCTTTGAATAGTAGTTTGGCCTTAAATTACGGTCTTAGTCGCGCGCTCGTAATTAGCTGGCAATATTCAGGTCAGCGACTGGCGCAAAACGACACGCGCTTCAATGCCAGTACTCAGGCCTTAGGGTTTAGGTGGCGGCTTCCAGTAGAGGGGGCCTGGCAGTGGAGCATCTCTGCACATCGAGAAATTCTGGCCTCGCACAGTGCGGCTGGATTGGCTTGGGCAAGTCCCGCGCACAACCTTAGCATCCAGGCGTACCGCTTTTTGGACCCATTGGTCCTATCCTCAAGTATTGCCTACTTCAGGGGTAGCCGTTGGCGGTTAGGCCGGGACGTAAGCCCCCGATCGCAAGGCATGAATTGGAGTGTCGGTCTGGATTTCGCTGTAAACCGTGTGGTGGGCTTGTATACCTCGTATCAATTATCCCATGACTTATCTGGTCAGTCTGGTACCTACGCCATATGGCAGCGTCTGAATTTGGGTGGATCTTATCGCTTAAGCGCTGACTCTTCGCTGGCCTTAACGTTGGGCTTTGGTCTTGCCGACGAGTCTGCTGCAACCTTATCTGTTCAGGGTCGCTATCGGTTTTAGCTCTCTGCAGATCACGCCAGCATGAAGCTGGGTAACTTTCTAAGGAATGAGGAAATAACTATGAATAAATTAGTAACGAAATCGCTGAGTGCAGCCTTATTGAGTGTGTGCGTAGGTACCGTCAACGCAGCGCCTATATCTGAAGCCAATGTTAGCGAGCTTTTCGGTGCAGACATGCAGCACACGCAAGTCCTGCCACTGTCGCAAACCACAATGCAGCAGACCAAGGGTGAGTTCATGCAATTGCTAGGTTTTGTGTTGGCGGCAGCCGCAGTCGATTTGGCATTCACGGCGGTTATGTGGGGTAGTTACATCGATGTCGCTGCCAAAGATGGCGCTGTCGGAGAAGACGATGTGATTATTCAAGACTCTAAAGGTGCTGAGGAGATCTCGAATACGACTGCTGCTCCCGCGTCTGGTCTTGATGAAGTAAAACTTTATGATGATTTTTTAAAATCACAACAGGATGCAAAATCTTGTGACACATTTTGCGTGAAAACCAATGGTGTCTAAGTTAGCGTTGAAAGGGCGCCCCAGGGCGCCTTTGCTAATAAAAAAGGAGCTTGGAATGAAAAAAGTTGCTATTGGGCCTTCGCGAGTCAGTTTTTTTGGGGTGGTTACTCTGGTATGGGCTTTGTGCATGATGCCGGGTTTGGCGTGGATGGTATGGAGCAGCGTAGGTCTGGGTGCCGAGCAAAGTCTGGCGCCGCAGATGCAGTATTTACTGTTTTGGTTTGTGGCAAGCCTGGTTTACGGTGTTGTGATTGCAAGCCTAGTCTGGTTTGACGGCCGCTTGCTGTCAGAGGAATAGTGCCGACCGATGTCTCGAATTATTGCCACCTTAGCCCTAAGCCTTTTATGTTCTCAAGTCCAGGCTTTGACGAGCTGGGTAGAACAGCGAGATCAGGGTGTTGTGAAGCAAGAGCGCGATTACTCTTGCGGTGCAGCTGCCGTGGCGACCTTGCTAACTCATCATTGGGGGCGTGAAGTCAGCGAGTCCGATGTTCTTAACGCGTGGTTGGCACAATTCAGTCAGGAAGAGCTGAGTTTGCAAATGTTTGTGGATGAGGGTTTTAGCCTGTGGCATATCGCAATGCTGGGTGGACCCTTGGGGTATCGTGCGACGGGACTGCAAGTTCCCATTGTATCATTGGCTACATTAAAACAACCGCTATTGATCTACGTAGAGCCGTTCGGTCAGCCCCACTTTACGTTAGTGACGCAAGGTTCGGAGAAAGGTGTTTGGCTGTCTGACCCGTCTTGGGGGCGGGTCTACGTAAGTTTCAGGGAATTACGCGATTGGGTTAATAGCGACTCTGTAAAAGCCTTGTGGTTTAAGCCCACCGCTTGAGGCGGCGGGCTTAAAGACGTTAAATTTTGTTCAGCTGCAGTTCCAGCTCCGAGACAAGTGTTGCCTCTTTGCTGTCGGTGCCTTTGGGCGCGATTACGGCGATGGAGGCGGCTTCGGGACTTAAATACTGCTGTGCCACCCGCAGTACGTCGTCGCGTGTGCACTGAAGTACTGCTTGCCGGAAAGACTCCTTGTCGGCATGAGTGCGCCCAAACAAGCGGTTGTGAAAATGTTGCTTGCTGGCGCCTGCCGGTGATGCGGGTTTGTCCAGCGCGGCTATTACACCTAACACGGACTCATCGAGGGCTTCGTCGCTGAAAGTATTGGACAGCAGCCACGTGATCGAGGCGTCAAAGTCGTCTAAGGTTTCCCCGAATCGTGGGTCTCGGTACGAGTAGAACCTAAAGACACCGGTGCCACCATCTTGTGAGGCGCCTCCACCGTACGCACCGCCTTGCTCTCGTATCGCTCGATGCAAGAACCCGTTGCGCAGCAAGCCACCTAGCACGGTAAGCGCAGGTGCATCAGGGTGGTCTGAGCTGACCGAGGCATAGGCTTTGGCACAAAAATAGACTTGCGTATCCGCTAACCAGAGTTGCCGAGGGCTTGCAGGCTTGAAAGGCGAGGACAGCAGGCCAGTTGTCGCTTGAGGTTGAGCCAATTGGGCGTGCGGCACCGATGCTTGCAGTGAGTCCAAGACCTGTTCTTCACCAATCAGTAAGCTTTGCCATGCGCCTGTGCGCACGTTTTGGTGCAGCTTGGTAAGCTCTTCGGCAAAGGCTTGTAGATCGTTGTTGTTATCGACGCGTTTGTTTAAGTCTTTTAAGTATGCGGTTGCGGGCAAGCCGCCAAGCTGATCTTGCACCGTTGCAAGCGTCGCGTGAGCAGCGGCTGCGGCACTCATTGCCAGGCTGTGCCCGTTGCCTGTGATTGCGTTCATGCGTCGTTGTGTTCTTTGACTGATGAGTTCTCGCACGCGTTTTAACTCATCAAAGCGCGGTGAGGTAAGGGTGTTGTGCATTAACTCAAGCTGTTGCTCGCTTTTGTCTATCAGTGCCTTCGATGACAGAGCGAAGTAAGCCTCGAGCTCTTCAGGATGAGTTTTCCTGCCCCGAATCATGGCGTGCGCATGAATGCCGCCAACGGCAGCAGACTGCCATTTTTGAACTTCGAGATAGGATTGCGATCCCAGCCCTACTTCAGTCAAAAAGTCGGCGTAAAGGGGCAGTGCTTGCAGTTCTTGCGCGTTTAGTGAGGCGAGCTCGGTAACGACTTCCCGATAAATTAAGCCGTTAGTTCCAGCAGGGTACAGCGTATAGGATGCATCCGTAGCGGTTCTGTAGGTGGGTTCATGCAGGTGCTTAGCGACATCAGTTTTGGTCACCTTGGGTAGTATTGAGCTGTCATCCTGCGCGTTCTGCCGCTCTTGTAGGGCCTTGGCTTGCCCCGCAATAGCGCGCAAGTCCTCTTCTGATAGGGTGTTTCTAATGGTTTGGAGTTTGTCTCTTTCGGCTTGGATCTTCGCAGCTGATAATTCGGTGTCAGGCTTTAAGACCAAAGTGACTCGATGAGCATTATCGAGCAAGCGCTCTCGAATGAGATTTTGTACGTAGCCCGGTGCTTTTATGTTTTCTTTGAGTTGCGCTAGAGCTGGCTCAAGGTTGAGTACTTTCACGGGGTCCGCATAATGCGTCGCCGCGCTAAGGCCCTGAAGTATTAAATTGAGGCCGTAGGGCATGCCATCGCCGGTGATTTCGCGCTGATGCAGTTCAAGCTGATGTAAGACCGCCTCGATATCGTCGTCGCTGAATCCGGATTCGGCGCACTCTTCAAGTACGCCCAGAATAAGCTGCTCGGTCGCTTCTTGATGTTCTGGCTCGCTGCCTGCAATACCGCAGCAAAACACCATTTCTCGCATCGAGTCTTCTAAACCGCAAAGCGGCGATGGCGCGTTGCCCAGACTGCTGGTTTCGAGTTTTGCCATCAAGGGCGACGCGCTATTTTCAAGCAATAAATTTGTGATTAGGTGAGCTTCTAGCTGCGCCATCAGGTTTTGGCTTTCGCCCAGTTTCCAGCCCATAACAATGTGAGTCTTGCCACTCAGATCGTCGGAGTCATCTAAGCTATAAGCATGTTCGACGCGTTTGGCCTGTTCAAAGGGTGTTGCTAGTTCAACCTCGATACGAGCGTCCGAACGTTCGAATCGGTGCAAGGCCCATTCTTCAAAGCGCTGCTGATGGTAATCGGACGGCATGTTGCCGAACGTCATGAAAATGGCGTTACTGGGATGGTAATGAGTCTGGTAAAAAGCCCGCAGCTGCTCGTAGGTCAAATCGGTAATGCACTCAGGTTCTCCGCCGCTATTGTAGTGGTACGTGTTGTCGAATAACTCGCCCGATAGCGTTTGCCAAAGCGTGCTGTTGACCGAGCTCATAGCGCCCTTCATTTCATTAAAAACAACGCCTTTGTAAACGAGGTCTGAGTTCAGATCATCGTTATTCTCAAGCTCAATTCGGTGACCCTCTTGGGCGAAATCTAAGGGGTCAAGATTTGAGAAAAATACCGCGTCAAGATAAACCTGTAGCAGGTTTTCGAAATCTTTAGGGGTTTGGCTTGCAAAGGGGTATGCGGTCCAATCGGAGCTCGTAAATGCGTTCATGAAAGTGTTGAGCGACCGTCTTAGCATCATGAAGAAGGGGTCTCGCACGGGGTACTTCTCGCTGCCACAAAGAGCGGTGTGCTCTAAGATATGAGCCACGCCGGTCGAGTCCTGTGGGACGGTTCGAAGTGCCACCAAAAATACATTTTCGTCGTTGTTGCTAGCCAAATGATAGTGCTCGGCGCCGGTGACTTTGTGGCGAAAATGCCCAACGGTGATATCCAGCGAAGGTATGTGCTGGGTGTTTAGGTGTTCAAAGCTTTCATAGTGGGGCATAGCCTGCGTCATTGAGTTCTCCTTTAAGCGCGGCCAAAGTATAGCGTTATTAGGGCTGTATAGGGAGGATTTGGGGGCGCTCGGGTAGAATTTCAAGTTGATAACGCCAGGGCCAGCGCTTCCCGGTGAACCAAATGGCATCGTTACCCTGATCGTAGCCAATGCCATTTAATACATCGGTGTTTGGCCGGCGCTCCTCTGTGGGTAGAAGCCCGTCAAGATTCAAAGACGCGACCACCTCACCCGATTCCGGATTGATAACGATGACACGATCTTCGTACCAAATATTGGCCCATATCAGCCCGTCGATATATTCTAATTCATTCAAGCGCCTAAGTGGTCGACCTGCTTCTGTGACTGAAATTACACGAATAGGCTTCATGTCTTCCGGCTCATAGAATGTGAGTTTTGGACTGCCATTGCTCACTATCAGGTAAGTGCCATCGTGAGTTATGCCCCACGCTTCACCCGCAAGTCTAAACTGGTCAATGATTTGGAGCGTTTCTCGGTTTCGGACAAATCCCACGCCAGAGCGCCAGGTGACTTGATACAGTAAATCGCCAAATACGGTAATACCCTCACCGAAGTAGCGATCAGGTAAAGGCTCTTTTACTAATGTTTGTCCGTTGGCAGGGAGTATTTTGGCGATATATGAACTCCCGTAGCCACCCGTACTTAAATAGAGATTGGATAGGTCGAAAGCGAAACCTTGCACGAAAGCGTCACGGTCTTGTTTTTGCCTGTCCATAATTCGGAAAGATAGCTGCGGTACTGGGTCGGCGAGACTTAAATATGGGGCAATAAATATGAGGGCGCACAGGCCAACGGTTAGTCTCATGAGCGCCTCTTCAATTGTCGAATGGCAAATCGCGCGGGAGACAGGGCTTTGACCAGTTCAGTAGCAAGTGGTAAGGGTTCTTGGTTTATTAATGAGGCTAAGAACTCACCGGCTAATGGGCCGTAAGTAAGGCCTCGAGACCCCAAGCCGGTCAACACGTAAACGCCCGCTTGGGTTGGGCATGCGTGGGGGATGATCCGCTTGCCGTCAAACTTTAATGGTTGATATACATTGTGAAGGGCATCGTTATTAGGCAAGGGGCCCACAATGGGAAGGTAATCAGGTGTGGTGCAGCGAAAGCCAACACGTTGCCCCAGTACGCGGCCTTGGGTAATCGACAAAAAGGCCTCGAGTTTAGTCAAGTTCTCTTGGTCACTCGCTGATCGAGGGTTCGTGTCTTTGTCATCTAAATCAAACGTAGCACCGATGCAGTGCTGTCCATTTACCGCAGGCGCAATATAACCCTCGTGACATAAAGCTGATTTGATGGTGTTAATTGCCGGAATTTGTGTCGTTTGACCCCGAATTGCTTTGGTCGGTAATAATGCGTCGCGGGCTAGGTTCTTGGTGTCAGTACCCGCTGCAAATACAACGCAATCGGCAGTTAAGTTCTGCAGGGCGCATCGCACTTGCAGACTCGCATTACTGGGTACAAGTCTTTCAAAGACGTCTGCTACCAATGTGATGTTTGGGTGCGAGAGTAGGGCTTGGCAAAGCGCTTGGGGTGCTATCCAACCCGATCGGGGAAAATGTAGCATTGGCTCCGATAGCGAGCGCCCAGAGATGGCGCTAGCCTCATGTTCGGATACGATTCGAGCCAGATTGGGTAGCCCATGTAGATTCCGTTGAAGCTCTGAGCCTGTGTCTTGTGGGAAAGTGTGCAACATGCCGCATAAGCTGGCATCGATACCTTCGCGCAAAAAGCTTTGCGCCAGTAGCTCTTGATATAGTGTTGTCGCGTACTGAAACGCAAGTGCGCCGAAGTCGCCCAGGGGCGCGTGGCGTTTTGGAATTCGGCAGTACACAATACCTTGGGCGTTACCCGAAGCTTGTGTTGCCACTCCGTTAGCGTCAATAACACTAACCTTTATGTCGCGTTTTGCCAGTGCGTGGGCTGCAAAACTGCCAGCGAGTCCGGCTCCGATTATGACCACATGTTCAGGTCTCGGACTGCTACTGGCGCTTTTGTGCCAAGGCGTTGCGTTCAGTTGAAAGTGGTCGCCGTCGTCTTGCTTTAGGGCAAAAAGTTGTTCGCGTTTGCGTCCAAATCCCGGTTTTTTTTGGATCTTAAACCCTCGTTCATTCAGCAGTGCTCTGACTTTACCCGCGACACTAAAAGTTGAAGCGGTGCACCCCGCGGGTGAGCAGTGAGCAATATTATCCAAGACTTGATCTGCCCACATAGATGCGTTTTTGCTGGGTGCAAAACCGTCTAGGTACCACGCATTAACCCTTAAATCTAGTTCGGCCCATTGGGTCGTAGCCCAGATTACATCGCCGAACCACAAATCTAGGGTAATGCTGTCGTTACAAAATGCCAATCTGTGTGTCCCGGGGATTGGGTCAGGATATTGAGAAAGTAAAGTTTGTTTTATTTCGCGTAGCTCGGGCCAGTGAGACAAAGCGCGATCTAAATCCGCTGCGCTCATAGGAAAGCCCTCCACCGAAACAAAATGCAGCTTAGGCTTGGGCGCGGGGGCCGCAAGCCATGCTTGTACGGTCACACAAAAATTTAGGCCAGATCCGAATCCAAGCTCGCCGATCACAAAGCGGTCTTTAGCTGCTTGGCTCCAGCGTGAGGGGATCTCATTTCCTAGCAAGTAAACATGGCGGGATTCAGCTAAGCCATGGCCCGGATTGAAGTAGATATCATCAAAGTTTTTCGATATCGGGGTGTCACCGTTCCAGTCAATTTCGGCGCTGGGTAAGGCTTGCCATAGCGGACTTGAATGTGACACTCAGTAATCCCTTAAATTTCGTCTGTGGGTTGTAGCCATCGTGCGTCTCGCTCGCTAAACTCTCGCACGTAATCATAAGGTGGCTATTATGGCGCAATCAAACGCAACAATCTCGAACAAACAGTTTATAACGATGTCGGTGAATCTGATTCACAAAGCATTAATAGAACCCACGCGAACCCACTCTAAAAATCTATACAAAGGTTTGCTTGAAGGTGAGCGACGCTCTATTACGACGGTTAAAATGGAAGATGGGTCTACCGTGCGTTTTGATCTAGCGATAGATACTAAAGAGTACAAAGGCAAACTAAATTACTCGATGTTTCGCGACGGCGTAACTCTGCTGCTGGCAAATTTTGTCGAGACCATGAACGCCGAAAAAGAGCCCGTAATTTTTCGGGCCGAGGGCGAAGAGCACAAAATGTTATTTGGCGTTACCGCGCCCAGCATTCACGGCGAGGTGTTAAACGTTATGGCACTGTCGGCAGAAGTGTCTCCCACATCGGCTGAAATTTTATTAAAACTACTGTACCTGCCGCCAGATCAGTTCGTACAAAATGCTGATAACAGTGCTGGAGTACTGGGAGCTTAGCGAGCCCCCATAGTTCACACTTTAACGCTCGCTGAGGTGGGCTTTATTTTATCCCAAGGTCACTTTCGGCAAATCGGGAATGGTCAGGCTTTGCTCCTCGGTAGGAACAAGTACATTCGCCTGTCCTTCAACGACGGTTACGCCATTTTGATTGGTTACCACGCAATCTAGCGTTGCTCGAGGTTTACTTGGGTGTCTCTCGGCAACCGTCAGAGTAACCGTGACGGTATCGCCTATTTTGACAGGACGCTTGAACGTCAGCGTTTGGCCTAAGTAAATTGTACCGGGACCAGGCATTTGCATCGCGATGGCGGCCGAAATCACAGCGCCTGTTAACATCCCGTGAGCAATCTGTTCGCCAAATTGTGTGGTTGCTGCGTATTGAGCGTCCAGGTGAACTGGATTTGCGTCGCCAGACAGTAAAGCAAACAGCTGAATATCCTGCTCGGTGACGATTTTACTGTATTGGGTCGAAAGTCCTAAATCCAGTTTTGAGAAAGGGATGTTGGTAATAGTTGCCATAGTGTAATTCCTGTTTGGTTTGGCCGTTAGAATAACGCCCCCTAAGATTGCGGTCGACTCGCATTCGTCTGTGTGCTGGGATTTCTGGCTCTGGTCGATTACCATTCGCGCTTTGTCTAAACTTCATAGAGCTTCGTTCTGAGTATGTCAGTAGCAACGCTAAACTTCGAATTCCCACTGAATTTGCCGATTAACGAGCGCAAAGCGGATATCGAGCGCCTTATTCAGTCCAATCAAGTGGTTATTATTGCGGGTGAGACAGGCTCAGGAAAAACGACACAGCTTCCCAAGATGCTTTTGTCGATGGGGCGCGGCGAAGCGGGTTTAATTGGCCATACCCAGCCCCGCCGACTGGCAGCGCGTTCGGTTGCTGCAAGAATAAGTAGTGAGCTTGGGTGTGAGTTGGGCGGCGCCGTAGGGTATCAGGTGCGCTTTACCGATCAGGTCACTGAACAAACCCGACTAAAATTAATGACCGATGGTATTTTGCTGGCCGAGATCCAGCATGACCGGCTGTTAAAACGCTACGATACATTGATTATCGATGAAGCTCATGAGCGCAGCCTAAACATCGATTTCTTGCTGGGCTATTTGCGCCGTTTACTACCTAAAAGGCCTGACTTAAAAATTATCATCACCTCGGCAACAATCGACGTAGAGCGCTTTTCTAGCTACTTTAACGGTGCTCCGATTATCCAGGTGGAAGGTAGAACCTTTCCGGTTGAAGTGCAGTATGCGCCGGGTGTAGATGAGCGCGTGGAGTTGACAGATCAGGTTGTCGATCAGTTGAATCTAATCGACCAGGGTCACTACGGCAAACGCGGTGACGTGTTGGTGTTTTTGCCGGGAGAGCGCGAAATCCGTGATGTTGCCAAGGCCTTGAAGAGCGGCGAACAGTACGACGTGTTGCCACTGTATGCGCGCTTAAGTGCCAGTGAGCAAAATCGTGTCTTTCAAACGCAGTCTAGACGGGGTATCCGAGTGGTACTGTCGACTAACGTTGCCGAAACCTCTTTGACCGTTCCTGGCATACGCTACGTTATCGACTCGGGTTTGGCTCGCATAAGTCGCTATAGCTATCGAAGTAAGTTACAGCGCTTGCCGATCGAACCGATTTCTCAAGCCAGTGCGAATCAGCGTAAAGGTCGCTGTGGCCGCGTAGCCGAGGGCGTTTGTGTACGCTTATACGACGAAGACGATTTTGAGTCGCGGTCTGAATTTACGGACCCTGAAATCAAGCGCACCAATCTTGCGCAAGTCATTTTGCAGATGCGTTTACTGCGCTTGGGCGATGTAACGCGATTTCCCTTCATAGAACCACCCGACCCCAGGTTGATACGTGATGGTTTTCGGTTACTGGAGGAGTTAGGGGCGGTTGACAAAAAACAAGATCTTACTGCTTTAGGCTATCAGCTGGCCCGGTTACCCTTGGATCCACGGTTGGGTCGTATGGTACTGGCGGCTACTGAAAAGGGGGTGCTTGCTGAAGTCTTGATTGTTGTTAGCGCCCTGGCCGTGCAAGACCCTCGAGAGCGCCCCAACGACAAACGTGAGCAATCGGATACCTCTCATCGGCGTTTCGAGGACGAGCGCTCGGACTTTTTGGCGTGGATAAACACCTGGCGCTATCTCGAAACCCAGCGCGAAGAGCTCAACGGCAGTCAATTTAAAAAGCTTTGCCAGAAAGAGTTTTTTAATTATCTGCGCGTCAGAGAATGGCGAGATACCCACCGTCAGTTGCTTTTAGCCTGCAAGGCCAATCAGTGGCGCGTTGCAGTAATGCCCGACGAGCTGGATTATGAGGCGATCCACCGCAGCTTGTTGACGGGGCTGTTGGGGTTTATCGCAACGCACCATGAAGGACCAGAATACGAGGGTGCGCGGCAGCAAAAACTGCGTATTTTTCCCGCATCGACTCTACACAAAAAGCGGCAGAAATGGCTAATGGCCGCAGAAATTGTCGAAACAAGCCAAGTCTATGCAAGGAGCTGTGCAGTCATAGAGCCCGAGTGGGCCGTAGACGTTAACCCCGGTTTACTTAAGCATCACTATTACGAACCCCGCTGGCAGATGCGCTCGGGAAGGGTTATGGCTTACCAACGTGTTTCACTTTATGGCCTGACTCTAATCGACAAGCAAAGTGTTCATTTTGGTCCGATTGATCCGCAGGCGGCTCGCGAAGTCTTAATTCGCGATGCCCTGGTTGCGCAACGGATAAAACCTGCGCCCAATTTTTTGCGACATAACTCCCGGTTAATGATCGAGGTGCTAGAACTTGAAGACAAAACGCGTCGGCGCGACCTAGTGGTGACCGAAGACGCTTTGTCTGAATTCTACAATGAACGATTACCTTCTGGCATATACAGTGGGGCGACCCTAAGTAAAGCTCTAAAACGCGATACGGGGTTGAACGAGCGGCTAAAATTCAGCCGCGAGCAGCTGTTGGTGAATACGGTGGCAGATAATGATGTTGCCCAGTTTCCCGATATCTGGCAGTGGCGCGAATTAAACCTTCGATTGAAATACCAGTTTGAACCCGGCAAGCAGCGTGATGGTGTAACTTTGATTGTGCCTCTGGCTTTGATAAACCGTTTGCCGCGCTATCTGCCTGAATGGTTGGTGCCTGGCATGTTGCAAGACAAGCTGATTACCTTGGTGAAAACTCTACCTAAACGGCTGCGCAAGCAGTTAGTGCCCGTACCTGATAAGGTCGCGGCTGCGATGAAGGTGATGCAGCCTGCAGATGAGCCGCTGCTGCAATCCTTAGGGGAGGCTCTAAGAAAAACCGCTGGTGTCGCCATAAACCCGGAAGATTTTTCGACAGAATCGCTAGAGCCATATTACCAGATGAATATTCAGATCTTAGATGATGAGGGTCGGATACACATCGAAGGACGTGATCTAAGCGCCTTGATCGAGAGCCTGCGATCGAGCCAGGGAGCGGAGTCAGTCAAGCCCAGCAACAGGCCGGAGCCGTCTAGCGGGCATACACAGTGGGATTTTGAAGACTTACAGTCGAAAGTTCAGTTCAAACAAGCGGGCACCTTAATTACAAGTTTTCCGGCACTAAAAGACAGTGGCGATAGTGTCAGTCTTGAGTTGTTTGACTACCCGGAGACGGCGGAAGTGGCGCATCGTTTAGGCCTGTTGCGTCTGGCGAAAACCAGCGATCGTGGTATGGTGCGTGACCTGCAGCGGCATGCGTTCCGATCGACAGAAGCGCAAAAGGCTCTAGTCAGCACTGGCATTGAGCGTGGCGTATTGCTGGAAGCGATGATCTCAATGGCATTGCTGCCCAGCTTGCGAAAACCGTCGGGTGAATTGCTGCGTACTAGGGCCGAGTTTCAAAGTGCAGTGGCAGAGAATAAGCGTACCATTATTGATCGGACTCAACGCTACGAGAAGCTGTTGCTGCAGGCAGCGGCCCACCTTGGCTCAGCTAGAGCCTTGCTTGCCAAAGTGCCTTCTTATAACGATCTTAAAGTATCCAGTCTTGATGCTCGTCAGCACCTAGAGCGACTGTTAGCGGTGGAGCGCTGGCTGGATTGGCCCGAGGCGATGTTTGAGCAACTGCCACGCTACGCCAAAGCCTTGGCTTGGCGGCTCGAGCGCCTGCAATCTCAGCTTCCGAAGGATCAGAAGTCAGTGCAAATATTAGAGCCGTTAGAGCAGCAATGGCGTGAAATAGTATCAAAAAGGCCCGCTGTGACTGTGGTGTGCGAGCCGGTGTGCGCGTATCATTGGATGTTAGAAGAGTTTCGCGTGTCGTTGTTCGCGCAACAGCTGGGTACAAAGATGCCGGTATCAGAGAAGCGTCTCGTTCAGCAGTGGGATAAAGTAAAACAGTGGGTTATAGAGAACCCTTTGTAAGAACCCTTAGGGGTAGGTGTGACAGGGCAATCATGGTTAAGTACGTAGCGGCGTTGCTGTTGTTGGTGTTGGCCTGGCCAGCAGCGGCGGTAAATCCAGTCGAAGAAAACGACAACCCCGATCCGTTCGAGGATGTGAATCGTGTAGTGTTTGTTTTTAATGACACGCTGGATCAGTGGGTCTTAAGGCCCGCGGCAAAAGGCTACCGCAAAGTAACGCCCGATGTCGCCGAGCGCGGTATCGGTAATTTCTTTGCTAATCTCGGCGAGTTCAATTCCGCGGTTAACAGCCTATTGCAGGGTAAAGTCGATGCGTTTCTCGCGAGCGGGGGGCGTTTTGCTATTAATACGACTCTTGGTATTGTGGGCTTGTTCGATGTTGCAACCCCGATGGGAATGGAGTCCAGACAGACCGATTTAGGTGAGACGCTAGCCATTTGGGGCGTGCCAAAAGGCCCGTATTTGATGGTTCCGTTTTTGGGCCCCAGAACGCTTCGCAGCGGCGTCGGCTCTATAGGCGATATCTATTTATCGCCCGAGGCTTACATCGATTCTGCCCACGGTCGCAATGGTTTGTACGGCTTACGAGTGGTAGACGAACGCGCCGAGTTGCTTGATGCCGATGCGCTTTTGTCGGGAGATCGATATATCTTTTTGCGAGACGCTTACTTGCAGCGACGTTCGGCGCGTATCGAGAGCGAAACAAAGAATCCTGAAGACGTGTTTTCTGATTTTGATGACGATTGGCTTGATGAAGACTTCGAAGACGATCCCTTGTGAAAATCGGTGATTAGTCGCATTTTTGTGACATTTCATTGCACCTCAGCGGTGTTTTGCTACCATAGATCAAGCCTATAGTAAGCGAAGTCGATGACCGATATTGTCGCGAACATTATTCTAATAGATGACGACTCAGCGCGAGCCGCAGCGTCCGTCGAACTTCTACAGTCACTGGGACATAGCGTTCGGGTGATTCAAGATCCGTTTGGTGTCAATGAGTCTCTTGATTACGGCAGCGACGTCGATTTACTCGTCTGTGAAACAGAGCTCACCCAGTTCTCGTGGGAAGAAGCTAAAGATGCCATTCTTGCCCTTGATATTCATGTGCCCGCTATCATGTTGGCAGATGAAGCAGAAGCTCAGGTCATTCTTACGGCTCTGCGTCTTGGCGTGAGTGATTTTTTTGTGCGCCCCATCCGCAATTTGAATGCGCTCGATGCCTCGATTGAGCGCTGTGTAAAGCGGCGTCGTATACGACAAGAATTAAGCGACTCGAAAAGAGCGCTGGAACTGATCAACACCGAGTTGCGCGATGCCGTAACAGTTCTTGAACAAGATCAGCAAGCCGGGCGGCAAGTGCAGCTGCGAATGCTGCCGAATTCTCCCCTGACCGTGAACGGTTACGAATTCCGCCACAGCATGTATCCTTCTCTGTTTCTGAGTGGCGATTTTGTCGAATACGTCACGGTGGGTGATGATCACGTCGTCTTTTTTATGGCAGATGTGTCGGGTCATGGCAGCTCATCAGCGTTTGCCACAGTACTTTTGAAAAATTTGTTTGCCCGCAAACGTTCGGACTTTATCCGCAGGAATGACCATACCTTGCTGGATTTGGGCGCGATGTTAGAGTACGCCAATAAAGAATTACTGGATTTGGCGGTCGGCAAGTACGCCACCATGATCGTCGGTCTGTTAAATATCAAAAACAATACCCTAGACTACAGCGTAGCGGGGCATTTGCCGCAACCCATCCTAAAGACTCCTCTTGGCGCTGATTATTTGGATGGAGAAGGTGCTCCGGTTGGGCTGATGGAGCATGCACGATATGTCGTACATCAGGTTAAGTTGCCATCGCAATTTATGCTGGTTATGTTTTCTGATGGAGTGTTAGAACTGATCGAGGGTGAAGATCTGATTGCCAAGGAGTCTAAGCTCAAATCTATTATTGGCGGCAGTGCGAGCAATTATCAGGCGGTACTCGAAGACTTAGGTGTTGCCCAGGCGCGAGAAATCCCCGACGATATCGCGGCATTGTTCATTACGCGAGCGGCGACCAATGGCTGATGCCCAAATACTAGCAGCGAACGAATCTGGAGCGTATTTGCTAAGGCTTTGCGGCGATGTTCGTCTGACGTTGTCTACAACCTTAGACGATTATCTGGATGCCATGGTGGCAGACCCGAAGTTTCAAAACCTTATCGTGGATTTGTGTGAAGCGGATAATCTGGATAGCACAACGCTAGGTATGCTCGCGAAGGTAGCGCTACGGATAGATGCCGAGTTCCACGTGCGGCCAGACCTTTATTCTTGCAAGGCCGGTATCAGCCGATTAATTCGGTCGATGGGTTTTAGTCAGCTGTTTCATATCCACGAGGAGTTGTGCTGCGCCGATGGCACGACCAGTGAACTATTGGTGCATAACAGCGATGAAAAAGAGATGCACGCGAAAGTTGTAGATGCACACCGCACCCTGATGTCCTTGTCCACGGAAAACGAAGCTCGATTTAAAGATTTATTAAACGCCTTAGAGTCAGTCCAGTAGAGCTTGAGGCAACTTAGCTTTGCAGAGCGGTGTGCTTGGCGCGAATAAAATCGGAATGTGCAACGTAAATGAGCTCGGCCACTCTGCGAATTAAATGTTCTTCGTATTTGCTTATTTCACCGTCAGCATAAGCAACTTGCCACATAAGTTCGATAATGGTGTATTTGTCGCTGGCCTCAGCATAGTCATTAATGATGCGCGTAAATTCGTACAGCGAAGTGGCCTCATTTACTTGCGCGCTGGCCTGTTGTTGGATGTCGATCAGCGCTTTCGAATCTAAGTCAAAAGCTTTTTGCAAAGCTTGTGTCATGGCTGCTTCTTCATCGGCGTCTTGCTCAAAATCGGCGCGTGCGACTTCGTATAGCAGTGCCGCCGCTACGAGCGCCAAGGTATGCTTTGGCTGTTGCTGGCTCTGGGTGGCACCATTCTCAAATAAGGCTTTAAATGCTTTGATCAGCATGACTTAATCAGTTGCTCCAGTTTTTCTTGGTCGGCTATAAAGCGGCGAATTCCGTCCGATAACTTATCGGTCGCCATGGCATCGGCGTTCAGATCATAGCGGAAACTTGCTTCAAAAGGTGTTTGTTTGGGTGCATCAGATTCAGCTGTATTGGCCTCTAAAATTCGCGTCAGTGGGCCTTGATCGTCTTGTAAGGATGCCAGTAGATCCGGGCTGATGGTCAAGCGATCGCAGCCAGCCAAGGCTTCAATTTGGCCTTGGTTGCGGAAGCTGGCGCCCATGACCACGGTTTGGTAGCCATGTGTTTTATAGTAGTTAAAAATTCTGCTGACCGATTGGACACCTGGGTCGTCGAGAGGGTCAGCGATTTCGATGTTGGAATGTTGTTTGTACCAATCTAGTATTCGGCCAACGAAAGGTGAGATCAAAAACACCCCTGCATCGGCACAAGCTTGGGCCTGGCCAAAACCAAATAGCAGGGTCAAATTGCAGTGTATGCCCTGAGCTTCGAGGATCTTTGCGGCTTGGATTCCCTCCCAGGTAGCCGCGATTTTAATCAAAATGCGGTCTGTTCCAAGGCCCAAGCGTTGGTAGGCTTCGACTAAATTCAGAGCTTTGTTCACGGTTTCGGCGGTCGAGAAAGACAGGCGTGCATCCACCTCTGTAGATACAACTCCCGGCACGAGTTTGGCGATTTCAGCGCCAATCAGCACGGCAAATTCATCAGCTGCTCGCGCAATACGCTGGGCATCGGAGTCATTGCTTTTTGCTTGCGCTAAGGCTTGCTTAAGCGCTTGATCTAATAAGGGGCGAAGGTGCGCATCTTGCGCAGCTTTGAGTAGCAAAGACGGGTTGGTGGTTGCGTCTTGGGGTTGGTATTGAGCGATCGAGCGAATATCGCCCGTGTCAGCCACCACGGTTGTCATGTTTTTTAATTGCTCTAGCTTATTCATGCGCTTTCCTTTTGGTCGACTTCGTCTGATTCTACTAGGCCAAGGGCGTCGACAAGTATCTGTTCGTTGGCTCCGGGCTTGTGTGCGTGTTCGCTGAGGTAACGCCGGAATTGTTTGGCACCACGGCAACCCTGGTAAAAGTTTATCAAATGACGAGTTACATGGTTGAGTTTAACACCTCTCTCGAGTTGCTCTTTGCAGTATTGCACCATAAGAGCCATGATTTCAGACTGACTTAATAGGTTTTGTTCGCCGTACACCGCTTGGCTAATGGCGCGCAAATGCCACGGGTGATAGTAGGCTTCTCGTCCGATCATCACGCCATCGATAAACTGTAGGTGCTCAATACACTCTTCTGGCCGAGTGATACCGCCGTTTATGACGATAGTCAGCTCTGGAAGGGTTTGTTTAAGACGATAGACCCACTCATAGTTCAAGGGTGGGATGTCACGATTCTGCTTTGGCGATAAGCCCGAGAGCCAGGCCTTGCGGGCATGAACTACAAAATGGCGGCAGCCGCCCGCTGCAACTGTTTGTACAAACTCGAGGAGCTCCTCGTAGGAGTCCTGATGGTCTATGCCCAGACGATGCTTGACCGTGACGGGCAGGTCGGTTGCGTTCTGCATCGCCTTAATGCAGGCGCTTACAGTGTCTGGTTCGCCCATCAAATAGGCACCGAATCCGCCTGATTGCACTCGGTCAGAGGGACAACCACAGTTAAGGTTGACCTCATCATAACCCCGCTTTTGAGCCAGCTCGGCGCAACGCGCCAGGGCGTCGGGCTGATTGCCGCCAAGTTGCAGGGCTATGGGGTGTTCACTATCATTGAAATCTAAATGATAGTCTTTATCGCCAAATAGCAGGGCGCCGGTGGTCACCATCTCGGTGTACAACAAGGCCTGCGGAGCAATTAAACGCCAAAAGTAACGGCAATGACGGTCCGACCACTCCATCATGGGGGCGGTGCTGAGTCGAATTGACTCTGTGTAAGGGGTTGTGGGGGGACTTTTCGTTGTCATTTGGCTTGCCGTTCGATCTAGGTCGCAAGTGTATCGAACTGCTTGGTGAATGACTACGTATACTCCCATAATGGTCAGGTATGGCAAGAACAATTCTGACCGCGGTTGTGCGGACAATAAATTTAGAGGAAATAACAACATGCGATTTTATCGAACAGCCATAGCGACTTTGAGTTTGTGGACATGTGCGACCCTTGCCGACTCGCTACCAAAAGAGTGGCTGGATCAAGCGCGCGCCCTTGGCTACGAGGCCGCAAGCAGCAATATTGCGTACTCTGTTGTCGAGTCCTTAACGACCGAAGTTGGGCCAAGGTTAGCCGGCACTGAAGCCGAAGCGCTCGCTCGAGATTGGGCGATTGCTGAACTGACGACATTGGGATTTGACACCGTCGCTGTCGAGCCTTTTGAGGTGCCGCTGTGGGAGCGACATATCGAGCGTGGCCGAATTATTGCACCCGCAGAACAACCCTTGGTATTGGTCGGATTGGGCGGTAGTGCCAGCACTGGTGATGAGGGTGTGAGGGGCGCCATTCTGCGTGTCGAATCGCCCGAGGCACTGCAGGCTCTGCCTGATGGTTCAGCAAAGGGCAAGATCGTTTTTGTAGACCAAGTTATGGGGCGTACTCAAGACGGTGCCGGTTACGGTGCTGCGGTCCGTAAGCGACGTGAGACGGGAGAGCAAGCCTACCGATTAGGTGCCGTGGGTGCACTTATAAGAAGTGTTGGCACCTCGGGTCATCGCTTTGCGCACACCGGGCAAATGAGGCGTGCAGGAACATCTGACTTGCCAGTTGTGCCGACGGCGGCAGTATCTGGCGCTGATGCTGATCAGTTAGGGCGGTTACTCGATCGGTATGACGCTGTAGAGGTGGAACTAGTGCTTACTAGCGAGTATTTGCCCGCGGCCCAGTCGGGTAATGTCATCGCCGAAATTAAGGGCCGTACACGACCTGACGAAGTCGTAATTATTGGCGCGCACCTTGACTCCTGGGATTTGGGTACGGGCGCACTGGATGACGGTGCAGGGGTCGGTGTTGTCGTAGCCGCCGCTAAAGCTTTGATGGATGCGATGCCTGAGGGCCCGGAGCGCACCTTACGCCTTGTACTGTTTGGCGCTGAAGAGGTAGGTCTGATTGGCGCTAAGGCTTATGCAGAGGCGCACCAGGCTGAGTTGGAAAAGATCGTATTAGCCTTTGAATCTGATTTTGGAGCGGGCGATATCTGGAGGTTAGATCACGGTGTTGCCGATGAGGCATTACCCCTAATTGAAAGCATGACGACCGTGCTGGCGCCTTGGGGTGTCATTCCGGGTAAACCAGGCGCTACGGGCGGCCCCGACATTTCGGTGTTGGCTCAGGCGGGTGTGCCGGTAATAACACCTTTGCAAAATGGTTGGGATTATTTCGATTATCACCATACGCCAGACGATACTTTTGATAAGTTAGAACGGCACTCCTTGGATCAGAATGTTGGGGTGTACGCTGCGATTCTGAGTATTGCTTTACGCGAAGGAGTTTTCTTTAAGTAGAGTACTTTTAGAGTGATGCAGCCAAGCTATTGGGTCGATGGCAAAGCCCAGGAGCGCCTTCCTAAAGCCACCGGTGTGTATCGTTTTTATAGCGATCAAGGCGCCTTGTTATACGTTGGAAAGACCATTGATTTTCAGGCGCGTATTCGCTCGCATTTTCAGACCGCACGCAAAGAGCCCAGGCATGCAAAGTTGATGCAAGGCGTCTCCCGCATTGAGTGCCAAACCACGGCCGGTGAGCTATCGGCTTTGTTGGTAGAGAGTCAAGCAGTGAAAAATGAACAGCCCTTATTCAACCGTCGTTTGCGCAAAAAGCGCGCTTTGTGGACGGCCGATTTACGAGCGGACGACGAGGGCTATTTTGCCGTGATACCCCGCAAAGTCGAGCAGGCCGAGCAACTCGGTTATTGTTATGGCCTTTTCTCGAACCAAACACAGCTAAAGAATTGGCTCAGGAATCATGCCGCTGAGCACGGTCTGTGCTTACAGCGTTTGGGTCTTGATCGGGGAAAGGGGCGTTGTTTTGGTCGTCAGATTAAACGCTGCGACGGGGCCTGTTGTGGTGAGCAAAGTGACGAGGCCTATAATGCGTCGCTTCTGGATTTGTTTGGCCAGTTTCAGTTGGTGGTCTGGCCCTACCAAAGGCCTTTGTGGGTAAAAGAATGGGAAGAGCCGATCCAGTCGGACTTAAGAGTTGATCGATCTGCGACACAAAGCTGGCACGTGTTTCATTACTGGACTTATTTAGGCTCCTTTAAGCGCCCAATGGCTGGTGTAGAGGCTAATTTTGATTGGGATGAGGTGGTTGATCGCGACGCGTATCGTATTTTATTGAGTTTTTTACGCAATGATCGCGTTGCGCTGCATCAGATCGATGAAAATGGCGACCTCGTTGCGGTCAGTAATCGGTTTTTATGAGCGCACGCGAGGAGCTTCAGGTCGTTTGGTTTAAGCGCGATCTGCGCTTGGAAGATCACGCACCTCTTGCCGCCGCGGCAAATGGTAAGCCAACACTGCTGCTCTATGTCTTCGAACCTGAGCTTATTAGCGACCCTCACTATAGCGAACGGCACTGGCGCTTTGTCACACAGAGTTTGCTGGAAATGAATGGCCGCTTACAAACTTTGAATCAGCGGATCCATATACTGCAAGGCTCTGTTCTTGAGATTTTGGCTGCTATTCATGTACACACCCCAATCGCACGTTTGTTGTCTTACCAAGAGACCGGCCTGAGTGTGACTTACGAGCGGGATAAAGCGGTTGCAGCGTGGTGCATGCAGAGTCATGTGAATTGGCAAGAGTATCAATCGAATGGAGTGCAGCGCGGTCGCTCCTCACGTGAGGGATGGGCAAAAGACTGGCACAAAGCGATGTCCGAGCCCCTGGCAGAGCCTGTGTGGAGGCAGTTGCTGGTGGCTAAGAACCAAGAGCCACATCTTTCAGAGTATGCCATTGATAGCGAATTATTGAGTTCCTGGAGTGTTCGTGACCCTGCGTGGCAGTTGGGTGGCGTAGGGGCTGCGCAACATGCGCTGGACAGTTTCTTTGCTGAGCGCGGTAAGATTTACCATAAAGCCCTATCCAAACCGCAGCTGAGTCGTAAGCATTGTTCGCGCTTATCGCCCTATTTAGCCTGGGGCAACGTAAGTATTCGTCAAGTGTATCAGCGCTTACAGCGAGAGCGCCGCCGCGGAGGGTGGGGTACAGCGCTAAGCGCCTTTAATTCGCGGTTGCATTGGCACTGCCATTTCATACAGAAATTTGAGTCGGAAGACCGTATCGAGTTCGAGCCCATGAACTTTGGCTATCACCAATTTCAAGATGAATATAGCTCGACGAATGAACAAGCGTGGGCAGCGGGTGCTACAGGAATACCGTATCTAGACGCCTGTCTTCGCTGTTTGCGGCATACCGGTTACTTGCACTTTCGAGGCAGAGCTATGATTGTGAGCGCCCTTTGTCACTTAATGCAAGGGCGTTGGCAATTTGCTGCGCGTCAGCTGGCGCAGTGGTTTTTAGATTTTGAGCCCGGTATTCACTACGCCCAAATTCAAATGCAAGTAGGGTTGACTGGTATAAACACTCTGCGTATCTATAACCCCGTGAAGCAAGGTCTAGACCACGACCCAGAGGCGGTTTTTATTAAAAAGTGGGTGCCGGAACTTAGCGAATTACCGCCTTCCCTGGTCCATACCCCCTGGGCTTTAGGCCCTATAGATCGCGAGTGTCTGGATTTGAATTACCCCAATCCTGTCGTGGATATTACTGAAGCGCACAGACTGGCCCGGGCGGTTTATTGGCAGCGTCGCCAAAACCCTCTGGTCAGACAGGATATAAACCGCGTACTCTACCGGCATGTGGAAAAACGCATAAACACAAAAGCGCAACACAGCAATTAAGGAGATCCCAAGTGAAGATAACCAAACGCTGGCTCGGCGTGATCGCATTGGCTGTACCCATGCTCTCACAAGCCGAGCCCTATCCTAGTACTTACACACCGCTACCGTCAGAAACCGTGCTGTTGAAGGGCGGTATCATTCTTACGGGTACGGGCGAGCAAATCGAAAACGGCGATGTGCTCATCAAAGACGGTAAAATCGCCAAAGTGGGTAAAAACCTGAAGGCTCGTGGCGTGAAAGTTGTCGAGTTAGATGGCGCATGGGTGACCCCCGGTATTATAGACGTGCATTCGCACCTAGGTGCTGGTGGTGTGCCGGGTGTGCGTGCCCATTCAGATGTGAATGAAATGACCGCGCCCACCACACCTGACGTATGGATTGAGCACAGCGTGTGGCCTCAGGATCAGGGATTTGTGACCGCACTGGCTGGTGGTATTACCGCTTTGCAAATTCTTCCGGGCTCGGCCAATTTGATTGGCGGGCGTTCTGTGACTTTAAAAAACGTACCCTCGCGCACGGTAGCGGGCATGAAATTCCCAGAGGCACCTTATGGTCTAAAAATGGCCTGCGGTGAAAACCCCAAACGCGTTTACGGCAACAAAGGTCGTGCACCATCGACTCGTATGGGTAATGTCGCAGGGTTTCGAGAAGCTTGGATTGATGCTCTCGATTACAAAGCCAAAATCGGAAAAGCCAAAGAAAAGGGGGATCCGCTACCCAAGCAAGACCTAGCCAAAGAAACTTTGATTGGTGTGTTGGACGGTGAAATTTTGGTGCACAACCACTGCTACCGTGCTGACGAGATGGCCACTATGCTGGATGTGGCGCAAGAGTTTGGTTACAAAGTCACGGCGTTCCACCACGCAGTAGAAGCTTATAAAATCGCCGATTTATTGGCCGACCAAAGCGTGTGTTCAGCCGTTTGGGCCGATTGGTGGGGCTTTAAAATGGAGGCCTATGACGGCATTAAAGAGAACGCAGCATTGTTACACGAGGCAGGCGCCTGCGCGATCGTGCATAGTGACGACGCCCACGGAATTCAGCGACTCAATCAAGAAACAGCGAAGGTTGTGGGGGCTGCAAAACGCGCTGGTATAAACATACCCAAGGCGACAGCTATACAGTGGATTACCTTGAACGCTGCAAAAGCACTGGGTATTGACGCTATGACAGGTAGTTTAGAGCCCGGAAAAATGGCGGATGTCGTAGTTTGGGATAAAGATCCCTTTAGCGTTTATGCGCTGACACAGCAGGTGTATATCGACGGAGCAGTGGTGTTTGATCGTTCGGATGTATCTAAACAGCCTATGATGGATTTTGGTGTAGGTAACGGCGTCATTGGAGGTGGTCAATGAAGACCAAAGTAATTTTAGGTCTTAGTTTAGCAGCGGCTGTAGTGTCATCTTGGAGCATGGCTCAACCTCTGGCTATTACAGGCGCCAACATTGTCAGTTCAGAAGGTGTTATTCAAGAGGGGGTGACGATTATTGTCGACCAAGGCACTATTCAAGCCATTGGCGATAATATTCCAGTGACCGACGACATGGATCTTGTGGACGCACAGGGGCGCTGGGTGACCTCAGGATTCGTGGCGGCCTCGGGTAACCTCGGATTAGAAGAGGTGGGCGCCGTAGGCGACAGTGTCGATACTCGCACTAAGCATGAGCAGTTAACTGCAGCATTTGAAGTGGCGGATGCCTTTAACGCGGCATCGACACTGATCCCAGTAGCGCGTACCGATGGCATTACCTCGGCATTGATAATGCCCTCTTTGAGTAACGATGGTGATGAAGGTGCGTATGATCGAATCTTTGCTGGTACCGCAGCGTTGGCGGATTTGAGTGGGCAGTTAGATTCTATTCGTGTGCGCACCGCTGGTGTCGTAGCCTACTTAGGCGACCGCGGTAAAGACGCCGCGGGCGGTTCACGCGCTGCGGCATTAGCAGGTTTGCGAGCGGCTCTGGAAGCAGGCAAACTCTACAATGAATCTGGCGCTGCGAGTAAACGATTTGCGCTACCTGAATCGCTGGAAGGCGCCCCGTTTTCTGCTGAGGATGTCCGCCAGTTTGCGTTGGTAGCTAAAGGCGACTTACCTCTGATTGTGCATGCAGATCGCGTTGCTGACATCGCCCAAGCCATAAAAATACAGCAGCAATTTGGTATTCGCGTGGTCATTATCGGCGGTGCCGAAGCTTGGAAAGTGGCGGCTCAACTAGCAGATGCGAATATTGGCGTTATCTTAAACGGTGAAAATAACTTGCCGGTGAGCTTTGATCACTTGGGTGCGCGTCTTGATAGTGCCGCAATTCTAAGCCGTGCGGGTGTAGAAATTGCCTTTAGCGGCGAAAACGCGACGACGCACAACGCCCGTAACATGCGCCAAGTCGCCGGTTTAGCGGTTGCTCACGGATTAGAGTGGGGACAGGCTATTCGCGCCTTGTCTCGATCTGCTGCTGGCTTGCTCGGCCTTGACGCGGATGTGGGTCAACTGCGAGCTGGCGCTATTGCTGACGTCGTGGTTTGGGATGGCGACCCTTTAGAGCTTGATACTTATCCGAGCCATGTCCTAATTAAAGGTGAGGTTATGGATTTAAGTAATCGCCAAACGAAGTTGCGTGATCGATATTTGGACCTAAAGTCTGAATTGCCTCCGGCTTATCGATAAGCCCGTGCGCATAGAGGCATAGGTTAGTATAATGCGGCCTTTGATTTTCTAAGGCCGTACTATGACTACTGTGCGCACTCGCATCGCTCCATCGCCAACTGGGGACCCCCACGTAGGCACCGCTTACATAGCACTCTTTAATTTGTGCTTTGCTCGCCAGCATGGCGGGCAATTTATTTTGCGCATTGAAGATACCGACCAAGTTCGTAGCACACGCGAATCTGAACAAGCTATTCTGGATAGTCTTCGCTGGCTTGGTTTGGACTGGGACGAAGGCCCCGATGTTGGGGGTGAGTGCGGACCGTATCGTCAGAGTGAGCGTTCCGAGCTATATGTTCAATACGCTGATCAATTGCTTCAAAGTGGCAAGGCCTTTCGATGTTACCGGACCCCCGAAGAACTCGAAGAGTTGCGTCAGCAACGGCGCGAATCTGGCTTGAGTACAGCGCTTAAACCATCGGATCTGAAGTTAGACGACACTGAAGTCGCACGCCGCGAAGCTTCAGGTATGCCCTCGGTCATTCGTATGGTGGTCCCAGAGGAAGAGGGTGGCTGCGAAGTGCAAGATTTGTTGCGCGGCACGGTATCCTTGGACTGGAGCATGGTAGATGCTCAAATTTTGATGAAGTCTGATGGATTACCTACTTATCATCTCGCTAACGTTGTAGATGACCACTTAATGGGCATTACCCACGTTCTGCGAGGCGAAGAATGGCTGAACTCGGCGCCAAAGCATCAGTTGCTTTACCAGTATTTTGGGTGGGATATGCCGGTCTTGTGTCACCTACCTTTACTGCGTAACCCAGACAAATCTAAGTTAAGTAAACGTAAAAACCCGACCAGTATCCTGTATTACGAGCGCATGGGCTATTTACCCGAGGCTTTGCTGAATTACTTGGGTCGTATGGGTTGGTCCATGCCTGACGAGCGCGAGAAGTTTTCGTTAGCAGAAATGCAAGAAGCCTTTGATATACAACGCGTGTCTTTGGGCGGCCCTATTTTTGATTTAGCGAAATTGCGTTGGTTAAACGGGTTATGGATTCGTGAAGATCTTAGCCGGGAAGCTTTAGCACAGCGTTTGGTTGACTGGGCCTTAAATGGCGATAACTTAGCTAGGTTGCTGCCGCATGTGCAAAAGCGCTTAGAAACCTTAAGCGACTTTATTCCTACGGTTGCCTTCTTAGCCTCGGGCGACCTGCCCTTAAGTGCAGAAGCTTTTGCAGACCCCAAAACCGACACTGAAACGCAGGTTAAATATCTACAGTTTGCGTTGTGGCGCTTGGAAGCTCTTGGTTCTTGGGAGCGCGATGCGATTTGGGATGGCGTTAAGACCTTAGCCGATACCAACGAAGTCAAAATTAAAGACTTTTTGGCTCCCTTATTTATCGCCATTGCGGGATCAAGTAGTTCGTTCTCTGTGGTTGATTCGATGCATTTGCTAGGGCCTGATATGACGCGTGCACGCTTGCGTAACGCCATCGATTTGCTTGGTGGTGTTTCTAAAAAGGCCGCCAAGCGTTTAGAGAAGGAATATGCCGCAATTGCGTGAAACGCGCTTGACTAGCGGGGTCTAAGCCCACTAAAATGCGCGCCTTCTCGATGATTCGGGGCCATAGCTCAGCTGGGAGAGCGCAACACTGGCAGTGTTGAGGTCGGCGGTTCGATCCCGCCTGGCTCCACCAAATAAAAAAGGCTACCCTTGCAGGGTGGCCTTTTTTATTTGGCAGATACGTGGTTCGAACCGCCGAAGGCGGTACGATGAAGCACAGGATGTGCAAATGCCGCGGAGGCCACGGATGGCCGAGAGCGGCCGAGCCTGGCAGCGATGATTTATAGGCTACCCTTGCAGGGTGGCCTTTTTTATTTGGCAGATACGTGGTTCGAACCGCCGAAGGCGGTACGATGAAGCACAGGATGTGCAAATGCCGCGGAGGCCACGGATGGCCGAGAGCGGCCGAGCCTGGCAGCGATGATTTATAGGCTACCCTTGCAGGGTGGCTTTTTTTATTTGGCAGATACGTGGTTCGAACCGCCGAAGGCGGTACGATGAAGCACAGGATGTGCAAATGCCGCGGAGGCCACGGATGGCCGAGAGCGGCCGAGCCTGGCTCCACCAAAGTAAGAACCGCGGACACGCGGTTTTTTTATGGCTACGCCGCCGGGATCTCCAGCCCCTCGCCGGTATGCTCGGGGCCTGGGCTATGCCCGCTATTATTACATGGGCTCGAAACGAATAGGTTGCCCTGCAGAAGCCTCTTTTGCCACCACCCCTTGATCAACAGTAACGGTCCCGCTGACCAAGACGTAGTCTATACCTGTGGTTGGGCGTGTCCCGTGTTCGTAAGTGGCATTGTCTGTAACGGCGTCGGCATCAAAAATTACGATGTCCGCGACCATGTTTTCTTGCAGCCTGCCGCGTAGGTCCATCGCTTTAAGCCCCGTAGCGCCCAGGTGTTTAGCGGGGCGGTAGCTCAATGCCGCTAATATGTGCATCAAAGGAATATCGTTTTCACGCGCAATGCGCAGCGTTTTCCCGCGCGAGCCGGCGGCGCGGGGATGCATGTTAGGAAGAGCATCGTAGGGCGTATCCCAGTCGTAGCTGGTTGGAATAGGCATGCCGTCTGAGCCCATGGTGATGCCTTCCATTCTCAGCCACTCGGGTATTTTGCTGGGTGGCATTTTGTAAAGAACGATACCTCGGCCCGGATCGGTTTTCATCATTTCGTGGTAGCTTTCTTCGGTGTAGAACGTTTGGTTAATAGGGTCAAACAGTGTGTCCTCGTAGCGGTTGCCAAGTTGCTTAACCCAGGTTTCGGGTCGCAAAAATACCGCATTAAGCGAGGTGGAGCCTGCCGCATAGGGGTAAATTTCGCCCCAAACATTATGACCTTCGGCACGTAAACCGACGATTAACTCTTGAACCAGTTCCCACCCCGGATTGTTGAAATGCATAACAAGCAAAGGCGCGTTTAGTGCTGCGGCATTGGCCATGACTTCTTGAACGCCATTAGGGACCGTCGATTCAGTGCCAGGTGTGTGGCGAGTATGTACGCCGCTTATTCGACCATAGCGCGCGGCTACTTTTTGCGCTTCGTAAAGTTCGCGCGATGTTGCACCGGGCATGTAGCCAACGGTTGACCCCAATCCGATTGCGCCAGCGGTTAAGCCGGCATCAATTTCCGCTAAGATGGCTTGCAGCTGCTCGTTGGTTGCAACGCCCGTCGCCCAGCCATTCCCTGCTGTACGACTTAGAGCGCCCTCGGTTACGTCGATAGCTCTAAAGCCGTCTAAGACTAGCGAGCGTGCCAATTCATGACTTGACGCCGTACCATAGTTTACCTGGGCTTTGCCTTCGCGTGCGGCATACCATTCGTTAATGGCGCTTCCTCGGGTGCCATACTCCAAATCCATCGCTGTCGTTAAACCGTCGCGCAAAGCAAGCTTGTAAGAGGCCGGGGTATTGCCGTGCAGGTGCGTGTCGATAAAACCCGGCGCTACAACTTTACCGGTCGCATCGATAGTGCGTTTACCCTTTAAAGGGGCACTTGAAATCACTTGTATGGTGTCCCCAACAATACCGACGTTGAGTACCTCATCTAGGCCTGTTTCAGGGTCCATTATCCGGCCATTCTCGATCACGATATCGAACGATTGGGCCTGCAAGGACTGAGGCACTAATAGCGTCAATACAGTAAACGTTAACGAGAATATTGTGCGGCAAACAAACAGTGACATGTGGGGTTCTCCAAACAATCGTTAAAGACTATGAACAGCTAGATAATATTCAAGCCTTGTGGGAGTAGCGTTTTATTAAGTTTTTAGGCGAGGCGATGATAAACTAAAACTGGTGTCAATGTGAGGTTTGTGGTGTGCTCGATTTAGACTAATTTGCGCTTTTTGCTGGCTTCTGTGGGCAGGGATAGGCAGAGCACCGGCTCCGAAGTCCTGTCCGCCAGATACCCAAAGGTTGTTCGAACTTGATCAGCGGCGACCGGCCTGCTAAATAACGATCAGCAGGCCGCAGCGATGGTTAGTCGGTGTAGACCTTAGCAACCAGCTGTTTTGCCTTCGATGTACGCTGCCGCCAGTCGTCACCAATCATGTACAGCGCAGGTACTAACAACAAGGTCACAAACAGGGCGAACAGAACTCCGAAGGCCAAGGACAGTACTGCCGGCTTCAAAAATTGGGCACTGGTGGCACGCTCTGCCATGATCGGCATTAAGCCAATGAAGGTGGTGACTGTCGTCAGTAGGATTGGTCTGAAGCGATTAACACCTGACTCGACGACTGCTTCAAGAGCGGACTTGCCTTGTTCTCGGAGCCTACCGATATAGTCCACCAAAACCAAGTTGTCGTTAACCACAACGCCGGCTGCGGCTCCAATACCAAAATATGAAAACAGCGCTAAAGGAATGCCGAATAATAAATGACCGTAAATGGCGCCCATAAAGCCAAAGGGTATGGCGGTCATAATCAGCATAGGTAACCAGTAGCTCCTAAACGCTACGGCAATTAGGGCATACATCATGAACATTGCCACAATGTATAGCGCTTGGATTTCACCCAAAAACTCAGCCTCCTCTTCTTGCGAGCCCCCCTGTCCAAATTTTACGGTGGGGTATTTCTGCTCCAAGGTGGGGATAAAGTTTTCGCGCATATCTTTACCAATGGTGCTCATGGTATCGGTTGTTACATCGGCCGTGACATAAATAACCCGCTGGCCATCTCGCCGCTCGATTCTTTGCACACCCGCACCAACTTCAAACTCGGCGACTGAGGCTAGTGGTACGCTGTCTCCTTTTGGTGTGCGAATTCGAAACTCATCCAGCGAGGCTAAGTTTTCTCGAAGCGCCTTTGGATACTTCACCATCACTCGAACGTCACCAATTTCTCGGGGGAGACGTTGTATTTCTTCACCGTAATAGGCTTGACGGACCTGTCGTGAGACCTCTGCCAGTGTTAGGCCCATTGCTGTCGCCGTGGGTTTTAAGTTCAGACGGATTTCTTCGCGTTCGCCGCGCTGGCTGTCGCGAATAAAAAAGGCGTCTTGGTAAGTTCTAAGCTGCGCTTGAATATCTAGGCTCGCCTGCCGCAGCGTGTTTAAGTCATTACCGCGTAGCATGTAGGTCACCCGCGGATTACCGTCATTCAGCGTGTAGTTTACGGAAATCGCTTCGGCGTCGGGCACATCGCCAACTAATTCTTGAAAGCGTTCTGCCGCTTCTCGGGCCGATAGGGCACGCTTCTCTGGTGGCGCTAAACGAATGATCGCAAGCACATTGTCCCAGCGAGAGCGAGTATACCAGCCCTCGATTAAATGGACTTTTTCACCATTGGCGGCACCTTCGGCCTCCACTTCATCGATTAAGCGACGCTCGGCATCTTGCAGTTGCTCGAGTACTTCCAACGATCGCTCCCAAGGTGTGCCTGCGGGCAGGTCCACACTGACATAGATTTGCTCGTTTTCTACCTGCGGCATGAAGTTGAACTTGACCCAGCCGCTGCTGAATACGCCAATGCTTACAATAAATAAGCCCACAAAAAAGGACAGCGTGATGTAACGGTATTTGATGGCGGTCTTGATAATAGATCGGTACTGGACGTTAGCAAAACTGACGATAGCATGTTCAATTTTGGTTTGATGTTTAGCGAAGCGCTTGGTCATGTCCCGAGGTTTAAGGTCTCGTAAATGCGACGGCAGAATCAGAAATGCTTCGACCAGGCTGAAGATTAGAGCGAGGGTAATAACAATAGAAAGCTGGCGTGTGATTTGCGCAGTTTCGCCTGACACAAAAAACCAAGGCGCAAACGCTAAAATCGTGGTCAGTACCGCAAAGATAACGGGTTTCGAAACGGCATACGCGCCGTTTATTGCGGCGTTATCGCCCCCACCACTGGCCTCGCTGTGCGCGTGAATGCTCTCACCCACCACAATGGCATCGTCGACCACGATGCCAAGTACCAGCAGGAAGGCAAAGGTTGATATTACGTTAAACGATACGTCCGCAGAGGGTAAAAAGGCAAAGGTGCCCATGAACGCGACGGCGATGCCACCGGTGACCCATAAAGCAACGCGAGGGCGTAAAGTGGCGATCAAAATAATAAATACCAGTATCAACCCCATGTAGGCCGAGTTGCCAATAGTTTCCATACGGCTTTTGTAGATGTCGGCTGTGTCAAACCAAATCATTAGATCTAAACCCTCTGGGAGGGTTTTACGACGCATTTCAACCCATTCCGTGACAGCGTCGCTGGCTTTCACGACCTGCATTTTTTCGGTGGCTTTAACCTGCAGTAAGACTGTGGGTTGGCCGTTCACTGTGGCCAGCAGCTCGTTCTCTTCAAAGCCGTCGATGATGGTTGCGACATCTTTTAAGAGTACTGTGCCAAAGTCGGATGTCTGGCGAATAATAACATCGCCAAAATCATCGGCGTTGTCGGCAAGGTTGCGAGTCTTGATGCTGAACGTACCGACGTCGGTTCGCACGCTACCTGAGGAAGTGTTCAGCGATGAGCTGCGAATGGCATTGGCTACTTCACTGAAGGTTAATCCAAACTTGCGCAGTGCTGCCTCTGAAATTTCGATAGTGACTTCTTCGTTACGCGCACCGAACAGCTCGACCAATGAGGTATAAGGCAGGGCAGCCAGCTCTTGTCGCAGCTCTTCCGCAAGTCGCGTAAGCTCGCGCTCGCTGCGGTCTCCATAGAGTGCCACTCGAATCATTTCCTCGCGGAATTCTAAGCGTTTTATTCTGGGGTTTTCGATATCGCGAGGGAAGGAGGTGACCGAGTCAACGGCGTTTTTGACGTCGTTTACGAAGGTTTCGATTTCAATGTAAGGATAAGTCGCCACCCGCACGTTGGCGTAGCCTTCGTAAGCTGTCGAATAGATCCGGTAAACGCTTTCTAGATCTTCAACAGCTTCCTCGATGCGCGCAATCACTTGCTCTTCAACATCCTGCGCACTGGCACCGGGCCACGAGACTTCAACGGTAGCTTGATTTACTTTTACAACGGGGAAGACTTCGCGTTCCATGTTGTTAAAGCCCAACCAGCCTGCAATCAGAATACCTGCCATTAACAAATTAGCGGCAACGGGATTACGTGTCCACCACGCGATTAGTCCTTTCATTGCACTGACTCTGCTTCAACATTTGCTTGCGGCTTGATCGATGTGATTGCCATGCCCGCAATAGGGTTGCGAATAGGAGAGGTAATAATTTGGGCGCCCGCGAATAAGCCACTGCTAATGTAGGCTTTGTCTTCGTTCGCATGGGCGACGGTGACCTCAGCGACCTGGAGGGTTTCGTTCTCGATAACAAAGACCCGGTTACCCGGGCGCAGAGCGGACCTTGGGATGGAGATTATTTTGTCAACTTGTCGACCCTGGATATGCGCGTCTACGTAGAGTCCCACAGCCATCGGCATACCGTTACTGGTGTTGACCATCTCGTAAGGTTTATCAAGCGTGGCTGTAGCATGCGCCATGCGCGTTGCCTGATCGATGTTCGCCTCGATATGAGTGAGCTTGCCTGTCCATTGATAAGGCGTGTCGGCAATCTCGGTCGAGAAAGTGACCGGAGGTTCTTGGTTAGGCTCAGCAACGAAACCGATAGGTAAGCCGAGCGAGCCCAGAGTTTCTTGTTTTAGCGCGAGTCTAACCATTACCTCATCGATAGAAAATGCTGCGGCCAAAGCCTGTCCCATGGCGATGACCTGACCCACTTGAACGTTTACGGCAGTAATGCGTGCGTCATAGGGTAGGCTCACAGTGGTGCGCTTTAAATTCAGGCGAGCGCGTTCTACCGATGCTTGTGCTGCTTTTAGTGAAGCCTTGGCTTCTTTTACTTGAGGGATTTTTAAGGCCAAAGGCGATGGGTTTTTTACCCCTGCCAGTTGTTTGCGTGCCACATCGGCGTCGGCTTCGGCTTTTTCTAAAAGAACTTGGGCATTGGCCAATGATGCCTCTGCTTGGTTCAGTGCCAGTTGGTAATCTACCGCTTCAAGTCGCAGGATCGGTTCGCCTGCTAGAAACGAGCCGCCGGGGATAAACTGCTCAGAGACCCACTCAACTCGGCCACCGACTTGGGCTGCTAAGTTAATCGCCGTGCGTGCTTTTACTTCGCCCTGGGCATAGACATCAAAAAAGGTCGACTCCAAGGCGGCGGGCGTAGTGTAAACCTGAAGCACTCTGGCCTGAGCCTCTTTTTTCTCGGGCATAGGTTTGTTGGCTTGCAGTGCACCGAATATGACAAAGGCACAGGCAAGTACGAGAACAGGGGCAAGACGTTTGAGCCATTTTTTCAACATTATTAACCCTTAAAAGCAAAGCTTGTCAGTGACCGCTAATTGTACGACAGCATAGAAACCTGCGACGCATAGATACGATAGATGGTGTGGCGAGCACGCTAAGTTGAGTGCTCATCAGGTCTAACTGAAGTGCGTGATTTAGGCTACTTCGTTTGTCTAGATTTCGCAGACTTTAAAGTCGATATTTACGGCACTCCAGTAGCTGCTTTCGCGTTCAAGGTCAAATTGCGTTAGTGGGTGATCGTTCAACCAAGCGCTAGTTATGTGAAGTTCGAAACGTTTATTTTTGAGTTTAAATTCCATTTTGGGCATTTTCTGTGGTGTTCGGCTACGGTTGAGTAAAATCGCGAGACGGAGCGCCAAGACAAGAGCCCAGTCTTCGACAATACCGTAATCACTGCTGTTAGGCGTGATAGTTTTGCGTTGGTTGCGTATCAAAAAGCTTAATGTGGCTTGTTCGCGGCGCGTAAATCCTGGCATGTCAGAGTTTTCTACTAACCAAGCGCCGTGTTTTTGATGCCCACCGTGAGCAATTGCGAAACCAATTTCATGTAAATCGGTGGCCCATTCGAGGTACTCTCGGGCAACGTCAATTTCTAGTTGGAGATGATCGGCGACATGATCTAACAGTAGTTCGGCGCTGTCGTAAACGCGGTCGGCCTGTTCGACGTCGGCGTTGTACATACTCATCATTCGGCTCACGGTGCGCTCTCTGCGATCGTGGTGCGCTCGTTTGCCCGCAAGATCATACAAGACGCCCTCCTTCATCGTGTACACCGAGGTATGCATTGTCTCGATCGGAAGAGACTCCAGCAAGGCTTGTAGCACCGCCAGGCCGCCGGGAAGCACGGCTAAGCGACTGCTTGAAACCGAAGATAAATCAAGCTTTTCAGGCTTGTTGATCCATCGATCTGCGAGATCCTGAAGTCCCGTTAATGTTATTTCATGAACGTTGCCGCCGACCAAAGGCATGAGCTCCCCTAAAGCCCGGATGGTGCCGGATGATCCCACGGTGTCAGAGAACCCTATACTGCTAAATTGTTTTACGTAAGGTTGGAGTATACTTTTGGCATTGATGACGGCTTTTTTATAGCGACTGCCGTCTATGCCTTTCGGGAAATAGCGCTGAGTCCAGGTCACGCAGCCCATATGCAAGCTTTCGAGTAATTGTGGTTCACGTTTCCCGATGATGAGTTCCGTGGATCCGCCTCCAATGTCCACAACAAGGCGTTTTTGACGGTCCGGGGCAAAGTCTTTGGCGACCCCTAAAAAGATCAGTCGAGCTTCTTCTTGCCCGCTAATAATCTCGATAGGGACACCTAGGGCGGCTTCCGCTTGTTTGCGAAATTTCCCAGATTCTGATGCAACCCGAAAAGTGTTGGTTGCGACTACCCTGACCTGGCTAGGAGATATACCACCAATGCGCTGTGCGAACCGCGCCAGACTCTCCAGTGCCCGTATTTTGGCTTCTTCCGACAAACTTCGATCCGCTTGTAGACCTGCGGCTAAGCGCACAGTATCTTTAACGCGATCAACCGTTTCGATTTTGTCGTCTTGCAGTCGCCCGACGAGTAAATGGAAGCTGTTGGAACCTAAGTCTAGCGCTGCATACAGGTCAGACGACAAAGTCTGGCTCCTTAATCTTGTCATAAAACAGCAAGGATATGACGTTAGTATGAAAACGCAAGTACAAAAAGATGACAAAGCATGACAGATGAAGATAAGTATGTAGCCAAAGAACTGAGCTGGTTGGCTTTTAACGAACGCGTGTTACAGGAAGCTTCGAGCCGTGACGTGCCGGTCATTCAGCAGGTACGTTATTTGGGGATTTTTTCCAATAATATGGATGAGTTTTTCCGTGTTCGAGTCGCCGATGTGCGTCGCTTGGCGGCGTTTTCAACGGGAGAGGACAAAGAGGCTGCTCGCACTTTGCTTAAGCAAATTCAGTCTAGAGTTCGTGAGTTGCAGCAAAAATTTGATCTGGTGTATCAAGGATGTTTACTGTCGTTGCGTCGGAGAAATATTTATTTAATTAATGAAAAGCAATTGCGAACCGACCAGACGCCGTTTGTCGAGCAGTACTTTCGCGATAACGTGTTACCCGAGCTCTCGCCTCTGTTTTTGAAAGGTTCAACTCAACTACCTGAGTTAAACGATGCATCTATTTATTTTGCTATAAGAATGGCCCTGACCAGCGGGAAAGTACAATACGCGCTACTTGAGCTACCGACAGATCGCCTAGACCGTTTTGTGTATATCCCACCTAAAGGCTCGCGTCGCAAAAAAGCGATTATTGTATTAGATAATATTATTCGACACTGCCTGAAAGAGGTGTTTCGCGGAGTACTCGATATCGAAGAGGCGCAGGCGTACACCATTAAGATTACACGCGATGCTGAATTGGAGATGGATGAAAAAATTACACAAAGTCTAATTGATAAGGTGGATGGCAGCTTGGCGCGGCGCAAAAAGGCCGACCCCGTGCGTTTTGTGTACGACGGTGATATGCCTGAAGATCTTCTAGAAATTCTGGCGAAGCGCTTTAATCTGGGAAAATACGACAGTTTTATCGCCGGTGGACGCTATCACAATTCTAAAGACTTTATGAAGTTTCCTAATTTGGGGCCCGATTATTTGGAGTTTGATCCCATGCAACCGTCGCGGTTGCCCTACTTAGATCGCCCGGGGTCGAGTATTTTCGGAAAGATTCGCGAGCGAGATATTTTGCTGTATTACCCGTATCACTCGTTCCGTTACATCGAAGACCTGTTGCATACGGCAGCACTAGATCCAGCGGTAACCTCGATTAGTATGACGCTGTACCGTGTGGCATCGAACTCGCACGTGGTTAATGCCCTAATCAATGCAGCGCGGAATCAGAAGCAGGTAACCGTCGTTATTGAGTTGCAGGCGCGTTTTGACGAGAGCGCGAATATCCGCTGGTCAAGAGTACTTGGTGATGCGGGCGTACAGGTGATCTTTGGTATCCCCGGGCTTAAAGTGCACTCAAAACTGATTCTAATAAACCGCCAAGAAGATGACGAAGAACGCCAGTATGCTCATATTGGTACCGGAAACTTTAACGAGAGCACCGCTCGACTTTACACAGATTTTAGTTTGCTAACGGCGAACCGAGAAATTGGCAAAGAGGTTGCCAATGTCTTTGACTTCATTCGTCATACTTACCGCCGATTCCGCTACCGTCATTTAATGGTGTCACCGAATACTAACCGGTCTGGCTTAATGGCTTTGATCGACGCTGAGATAGCCAACGTGAAAGCAGGGCGTAAGTCGGGGATCTTCATTAAGTGTAATAACTTGGTTGATAAACCTATCGTCGATAAACTGTATCAAGCCAGTCAAGCTGGCGTTAAAATCCGACTGATCGTGCGAGGCATGTTTGCCATGAAGGCTGGCGTTAAAGGCCTAAGCGATAACATCCGCGCGATCAGTATCGTCGACCGTTACCTGGAGCACCCCAGGGTATTTGTGTTCGAAAATGCGGGCGATTCGAAAGTGTTTATTTCGTCGGCAGATTTGATGACTCGCAACCTTGATTTCAGGGTCGAGGTTACCTGCCCAGTTTACGACGCCGCGGCCAAGCAGCTAATTTTGGATGTGCTTGAGTTACAATGGCGCGACCGAGCCAAAGCACGTTTGTTAGACGAAGAGCAGACCAACAAGTTGGTGCCCCGTGGTAATCGCCGGAAGCTCCGTTCGCAAGAGCATTTACACGGCCTAATTGATGCATGGTCTGAGACTTTTGGTCTGAACGATGCCGATGAAGTGCGAGACTTGTAGAGGCTGCAAAGCGCGAGGCGTGGCGCTCTGCAGTCTACTTGAAGCCAAGCTTACTGCGCGTACGACTCGATGGGTGGGCAAGAGCACACCAAGTTACGGTCGCCATACACGTTGTCTACGCGATTGACCGGAGGCCAGTATTTTGCGTGCCGTAAAGAGGGCAAGGGGTACACTGCCTGCTCGCGGGTGTAGGCGTGTGACCAATCATCGCTAGTGATCTCTAGAGCTGTATGCGGTGCGTTTTTGAGTGGGTTGTCTTCGGAGTCGAATTCGCCATTTTCTACCTTGCGAATTTCATTACGAATAGTGATAAGCGCGTCACAGAAGCGGTCTAGTTCGGCCAAAGATTCCGATTCGGTAGGTTCGATCATCAGCGTACCCGCCACTGGAAACGACATGGTCGGGGCATGAAATCCAAAGTCCATTAATCGCTTGGCGATATCTTCTTCACTGATGCCGCTTTGCTCTTTAATTGGACGAATATCGATAATGCATTCGTGTGCCACGGTGCCGGTCTTGCCGGTGTACAGGACCGGGTAGTGTCCTTTCAGACGGTGTGCAATGTAGTTAGCCGACAATATGGCGACTTGGCTAGCCAAGCGCAAACCTTCCGCGCCCATTAAACGGATGTAGACCCATGAGATAGGCAGAATAGAGGCGCTGCCAAAGGGCGCTGAGGACACCGTATCGTTGGTGGCTGGAAGCGTTCCCACTGGGCTTACGGGATGCGAAGGTAGAAAGGGCGCTAGGTGAGCGCCAACACCTATAGGTCCCATGCCGGGGCCACCACCACCGTGCGGAATACAGAAGGTCTTGTGTAAATTAAGATGCGATACATCAGCACCAAATTGACCTGGAGCGGCAATACCCACCAGTGCGTTTAAGTTAGCGCCGTCCACGTAAACCTGCCCACCATGTTGATGGATTAAATCACACAAAGCGACAATCTCCTCCTCAAACACGCCGTGCGTTGAGGGGTAAGTGACCATGATTGCGGCTAACGTTTCTGAATGTTGTTCGACTTTCGCGCGCAAATCGGTCATGTCCACGTTACCGTGGTTGTCGCAGGCAACAATAACTACGCTCATTCCTGCCATTACAGCGCTGGCGGGGTTGGTGCCATGGGCTGAGGACGGAATCAGACAAATAGTTCGGTGATGCTCGCCACGGCTTTCGTGATAACGGCGAATCGCGAGCAGCCCTGCATATTCCCCCTGTGAGCCAGCATTTGGTTGAAGCGACATGGCATCATACCCTGTACAGGTAATCAGCATTTGCTCGAGCTGCTGAAGTAAGATCTGATACCCTTTGGTTTGATCCGCTGGCGCAAACGGGTGCATGTTGGCAAACTCTGGCCAAGTAACAGGGATCATCTCGGCGGTTGCATTGAGCTTCATGGTGCAGCTGCCCAGTGGGATCATAGCTTGGTTCAGCGCTATATCTTTTGTCTCTAAACGTCGCATGTAACGCAACATGTCCGTTTCGGAATGGAAGTCGTTAAATAACGGATGCTGTAAATAGTCGACGGTGCGTGCAAGTGCAGCAGGAATAGCTTGCTCGGGCTCGGCTAAATCGCTTTGTTTTCCTGTGATAAGGGCAACTAAGTCTCGAATATCGTCAAGGGTCGTTGTCTCATCTATCGACAGGCCCACCCGATTCGCATTGATAGGGCGCAGGTTAATTTCTTGTTGATAACCTTCATTCAACAAGGCTGCGCTATCATCAACGTGCAGTTGAAGGGTATCAAAGTAGTCTTGCGTTAAAACTTCGACGCCTTCGCGCTTAAGAGTCGCCGCAAGAGTTGCGGTCAGAAAATGAATGCGATCAGCGATGCGCCTCACGCCTATAGGGCCATGATACATCGCGTAAAATCCCGCCATAATCGCCAGTAATGCTTGCGCAGTACAGATATTGCTAGTGGCTTTCTCGCGGCGGATATGCTGTTCTCTGGTTTGCATTGCCATGCGCAGAGCACGATTGCCACTGCGGTCGATCGATACGCCGATTATGCGCCCAGGCGTAGAGCGTTTGTACTCTTCACGAGTTGCGAAATAGGCAGCGTGTGGGCCACCAAAGCCCATCGGTACACCAAAGCGTTGAGTGTTGCCTACCACCACATCGGCACCCTGGGCGCCCGGGGATTTCAGCAAAGCAAGACTCATAAGGTCGGCAGCGACGGCAACCAATACGTTGTTGTTGTGTGCGCTCTGTACTAGTGGGCCAAGTTCACGAACGTCGCCATAGGTGCCTGGGTATTGCACCAGCGCTGCGAAGGCATCTTCGGTTTTGACAAGCTCGGCGACATCACCAACTACTACCTTGATACCCAGGGGCTCCGCACGAGTTTGCACCACGGCAATAGTCTGTGGATGGCAATCTTCAGCGATCAAAAACGTGTCAGATTTGGATTTTTTGTTGACGCGATTCAGCAGAGTCATGGCCTCTGCGGCAGCCGAGGCTTCGTCTAGCATCGACGCATTGGCCATTGGCATTCCGGTCATATCAATGACCATCTGCTGATAGGTTAACAAGGCCTCGAGGCGACCCTGAGAGATTTCCGGCTGATAGGGGGTGTAGGCTGTGTACCAGCCTGGATTTTCTAGCACGTTGCGAGCAATGACATTTGGCGTAATCGTGTTATAAAAGCCGCAGCCGATGTAAGAACGGTGGACTTTGTTTTCTTGGGCAATCGCTTTCATTTCTGCCAGCGTGTCACGCTCTGTTTGTGCGCTGTCAAGCGGCATGAGGTCGTCTTTTAAAATGCTGCCAGGTACAGTGGCTGAGATAAGCTCGTCCAATGACTCAAACCCTAGCGTTCGGGCAATTTCAAGCTGCTGCGCTTCGGTTAAGCCAAGATGGCGATCTAGAAACTCGTTGCGATTGTATAGCGCTTCATAAGTTGCGTTTGACATGCTCATGACCCTCGAGGCTGACAGCGTAGCGGCACCACCAGCATACGGCTGTGAATGAAAGGCGGCATTATAACGATTTGCACTCGTTATGTAGCCTTATACGGTTAATTTTCTTGGTGAATAATTGGGAGCCTGATGGTGGTTTGACCGCAGTTAGGCTTTTAGATTGTGCCATCGATAAGCTGGTAGCTGATATGGGTAATGTAGCGTACTTGAGGTCCCGCGGGTGCCTGATATTCCACTTCGTCATCAACTCGTTTGCCGAGTAAGGCGCGCGAAATGGGGGCGTCAATGCTAATCTTGCCAATTTTTGGGTCGATCTCATCGGCGCCGACAATGTGAAGGATTTGAAAAGATCCGGCTTCGTCTTCGAGTGTTACGCTGGCACCAAAAAATACTTTGTGGAGCTCTGCGGGCGGGGCGCTAATGACTTTGACTGACTCCAATCGCTTGGTTAGATAGCGAACGCGGCTATCGATTTCTCGCAGGCGCTTTTTCCCGTATATGTAGTCACCGTTCTCTGAACGATCGCCATTTTTGGCCGCTTCACGCACTGCATCGGTGACTTTAGGTCGCTCGAGTCGCCACAGCTCATCAAGTTCCGATTTTAATGCGGCCGCACCAGCAGCGGTAATATAGGGCGCGCTCGGCGGGCGGGGAGGGCGATAGCGTGACACTGGTTGCTCCGAATTGCGTTGACGGAATTGCGTAGTAAACTCTAGCCTAAGTAACGAGGTAAAACTATGCGTGATTGGTCAACATTATTGTTTTTGGGTTGTGCCCTGTGCCTGACTTCAGCATCAGCTGATTGTGTCGATGTTCGTGGCGAGATGACACAAGGCGCTTGGTTGAGGTTTGAGGCGCCCCAACTAAGTTCGGTGAGTTTTAATGGTCAGCTACTGCCGCTTATTGATGATCGTCTGAGTTGGGCGGGTTTAGGGCGCGATGCCTTGCTAGACAATACCCTCAGCGTCGAGTTTAAAGACGGTAGAGTCTGCGAACAGTCCATTGTGCTGGTAAAGCGGGAGTACGACGTTTCGGTCATCGAGGGGGTTCCCCAACGCACGGTGACACCGCCACAAGAGGATTTGGAGCGAATCCGTCTAGAGGGTGCTTTGGTGCGATCGGCAAAGAAACAGGTGTATGAGTGTGATGCGTGCATCGAACAGCTTTTATCGGCCACAAAAATGCCGCTAACTGGGCGGATTTCCGGTGTGTATGGCAGTCAACGCATCTATAACGGCAAACCCGGCAATCCGCACTATGGTTTAGACATTGCTCGCCCTAAGGGTACCCCGGTTTCAGCGCCAGTGATGGGGCTCGTGGTTTTGGCCGAACCCGACCTCTACTATTCCGGTGGCACGGTGATTATTCATCACGGATATGGCGTGACCTCATCTTTTTTACACATGAGTGAGGTTGGTGTGAAAGTGGGTGATGTCGTCACTCAGGGCGACAGGATTGGGGCAGTTGGTGCGACGGGGCGAGCGACTGGCCCTCATCTTGATTGGCGAATGAACTTTCTTGATGATCGCGTTGACCCGAATACCTTGTTCTCACTAGTGCCCGCGCCCTAAAATTCGCGCTATACTTACGAGTTGTTTAGATGAGTATGTTTACTCTAGTGTCGTGGAGGCCCTGTGGTCGATAAAAAATTGCTAGAAATTCTGGTTTGCCCTGTCACCAAAGCCCCTTTGGAATACGATGAGCAGGCGCAGGAGCTAGTGTGTAAGGCCAGTGGCCTAGCTTATCCCATCCGAGACGGTATCCCTGTAATGCTGGAGAGCGAAGCGCGTTTGCTAACGGCTGATGAGAAACTGGACTAAGGTATGAGCACTCTCTTTGAAAAAATTATCGCGCGCGAAATTCCGTCGCATATCGTATTTGAAGACGATCACTGCATTGTCATTAACGATATTAACCCCGTTGCCCCGATACACGTCCTGATTATCCCGAAAAAGCCGATTATCAAGTTGGCCGACGCGGAGTCAAACGATCAAGCCTTGCTGGGTCACCTTATGTTGGTTGCCGGTGATGTGGCGCGCCAGTTGGGCGTTGCCGAGGGGTTCCGTCTGATCGTGAATAACGGCGAGGGCGGTGGCCAAACAATCTTCCATTTGCATCTGCACTTGTTGGCTGGACGCGACTTTACCGAAGCGCAGCTCGCGCCCTAACGAACTAAGTAACCGAGACCACCTATGAAAACCGTAGAAATACGCGAAGCGTTTTTGTCTTATTTTGAAAGTCAGGCTCACACGCGAGTCACGAGTAGCTCTTTGGTGCCAGACAATGATCCCACCTTGCTGTTTACCAACGCTGGCATGAATCAGTTTAAAGATACCTTTTTAGGGTCTGAGCCGCGTGACTATGTGCGAGCAACTAGCTCACAGCGCTGTGTGAGAGCTGGTGGAAAACACAACGATCTCGAGAATGTAGGTTACACCGCCCGACATCATACTTTTTTTGAAATGTTGGGTAATTTTAGCTTTGGGGACTACTTCAAGCGCGATGCTATTAAGTTTGCATGGACGTTTTTAACCGAGGTGTTGGGGCTGCCAGCAGAGCGCCTTTGGGTTACGGTGCACGTTTCTGATGACGAAGCCGCCGATATCTGGATCAAGGAAATGGGCGTCAGTGCCGAACGGTTTTCGCGTCTCGACGAAGATAACTTCTGGCAGATGGGCGATACCGGTCCTTGCGGCCCCAGTTCTGAAATTTTCTATGACCACGGAGCCGATGTGCCTGGCGGCCCGCCCGGATCAGAGAACGATGACCTAGATCGATATATAGAAATCTGGAATTTGGTGTTTATGCAGTTCAATCGCGATACCAGCGGTGAGTTGCACCCGTTACCTAAACCTTCCGTAGATACTGGAATGGGTTTAGAACGTATTGCCGCGGTTATGCAAAAAGTGCACAGCAACTACGAAATCGATTTATTCCAGGCCTTGATCAAAGCCGCCGCAGAGGCGGTGAAGTGCAACGACTTGTTAGACAACTCGCTGCGAGTTATTGCTGACCATATCCGCTCTTGTAGCTTTCTGATTGTTGATGGCGTGCTTCCAGGCAATGAAGGCCGTGGCTATGTGCTGCGTCGTATTATCCGACGCGCCGTAAGGCATGGAAACAAGTTGGGTGCGACCGAGCCATTCTTTCATAAGCTGGTCGATGTTTTGAGTGCTCAGATGAGCGCGGCTTACCCCGAATTAGCGCACCAATCTGAGCGTGTCTCTCAGGTGTTGTTGCAAGAAGAACAGCAGTTTGCCAAGACGCTTGATAACGGCATGCAAATTCTCGAAGAGTGTTTGCAGGCGCTAAAGGGCAGCGAGATTCCCGGAGATGTTGTATTCAAGCTATACGATACTTATGGGTTTCCGGTCGATCTAACCAACGATATTGCTCGTGAAAAGGGGCTGAGCTTGGATATGGCAGGGTACGACGAGGCCATGGCCAAGCAGCGTGCTCGCTCGCAGGAAGGTGGAAAGTTTGTTGTTGATTACAGTAAAACTATTGCGCTTGAAGGTGCCACCGAGTTTTTGGGTTACTCGGATGTCAATGCCAGTGGCAGGGTCGAGGTTATCATTGTCGACGGTGAGAAGGTTTCTAATCTGGCAGCTGGCCAGCAGGGCGTTGTGATTTTCGATCGCACACCGTTCTACGCGGAATCGGGTGGTCAAACGGGCGATACAGGCGCACTAACGGCTCCGGGTTTAACTGCTCGAGTTCTGGATACAACGAAACAAGCTGACTTGCATTTACATCACGTGCACTTGGAATCAGGAGAGTTGGCTGTAGGGGCGTCGGTGTCGATGCAAATCGATGAGCACTTGCGGGACCAGATCCGCGCGAACCACTCGGCAACCCATCTATTGCATGCAGCCTTAAGGCAGGTGTTAGGTAGCCACGTTCAGCAGAAAGGGTCACTGGTTACAGCCGAGCGCTTACGCTTTGACTTTTCTCATGCCGCACCAGTCACTGCCGAAGAAATGGCGCAGTTGAATCAGATTGTGAACTCGCAAATCATGGCAAACACAGAAGTATCGACGCGTCTCATGAATATGGATGAGGCTGTAAAAGCGGGTGCTATGGCACTGTTTGGGGAGAAATACGGTAGCGAAGTTCGGGTCCTAGCCATGGGGAAAGATTCGTTTTCGGTTGAACTTTGCGGCGGAACGCATGTAAATCGAACTGGCGATATAGGGTTGTTTAGAATTGTCGGCGAAAGTGGTATTGCGGCCGGTGTGCGTCGGATCGAGGCGGTAACGGGTGTCGGTGCTTTGGCTGAAATTGATGCGCTTGATACAGCTTTACAGGGCGTTTGCCAGGAACTTAAAGCGCAGCCAGGCAACGTCGTAAGCCGGGTGGTGTCGATGCGAGCTCAAATTCGCGACTTCGAGAAGCAAATTGATCAGTTGAAGCTGAAAATGGCTCAGGCCGCGGGCGGTGAAATGGTCTCGCAAGCAATTGATGTGCGCGGTGTTCCAGTGCTCGCCGCGCGCTTAGATGGCGCTGATGCGAAAGCCTTGCGAGAAGCTGTCGATCAAATGAAGTCTAAACTTGGCGATTCAGTTGTTCTGCTTGCTTCGGTGGTTGATGACAAAGTTGTGTTAGCGGCTGGCGTTTCAAAAGCCGTAACCGATCGAGTAAAAGCCGGTGATTTGATGCGCGAGGTTGCGGCGCGCCTGGGTGGCAAGGGGGGCGGCCGGCCCGACATGGCTCAAGGCGGAGGCACTGATGTGGCGGCGTTAAACGATGTGTTAGGCGCAGTGCCAGCGTGGGTTGATACTCAGCTGCCATAAATTGAGTTAAATAGTTTTCAAGCGTGCATAAATATTGTTTAATGCGCGCCTTTTATGAAGGGGGCAAAGGGCTCAATGAGCTTAATTGTTCAAAAGTTTGGCGGTACCTCAGTGGGCACAATCGAACGAATCGAGAGTGTAGCTGATAAGGTCGCAAAGTTTCATGGTGACGGCCATCAGGTCGTCGTCGTAGTCTCCGCTATGAGCGGCGAAACCAACCGGCTGATTGCTTTGGCTAACGAGATTCAGGCGCGTCCTGTGCCTCGCGAAATGGATGTTCTGGTTTCGACTGGTGAGCAGGTAACGACCGCACTGTTGTCGATGGCGCTTACCAAACGCGGTGTGAAAGCAAAGTCTTACACGGGCGGGCAGGTTAAGATCTTAACCGACAGCGCGCATACTAAAGCGCGTATTCAGCATATCGACGACCAGAATTTACGCGCTGATTTGGAGGCGGGCTACGTCACGGTCGTTGCAGGGTTTCAGGGCGTTGACGAGAAGGGCAATATCACGACCTTAGGCCGCGGTGGCTCAGATACCACGGCCGTTGCCTTAGCGGCTGCCTTAAAAGCCGACGAGTGCCAAATTTACACCGACGTGGATGGTGTCTACACCACTGACCCACGGGTTGTAAGCAGTGCTCAGCGTCTAGATCGGATTACGTTCGAAGAGATGCTCGAAATGGCGAGCATGGGTTCTAAAGTGTTACAGATTCGTGCAGTTGAATTCGCCGGCAAATATCAAGTGCCTTTGCGGGTACTGCACAGTTTTCAAGAGGGGCCTGGTACCCTGATTTCCATCGAGGAGCTTAATGACGTGGAAACTCCAACGATTGCAGGCATTGCATTTACGCGCGATGAAGCTAAATTAACTGTATCGGGCGTGCCAGATATGCCTGGCATTGCCTATAAAATTCTGGGTCCGATAGGCGAGGCCAACATCGAAATCGATGTGATTGTGCAGAACGTGGGTCATGACAACACGACCGACTTCACCTTTACGGTGGCGCGCGGTGACTTGGCGCGAGCGCAAGAAATTTTGCAGGGCGTAGGGGTGGAAATTGGAGCAAAAAGCGTCGAAAGTGATAGTAAAATCGCTAAAGTCTCTGTTGTGGGCGTGGGTATGCGGTCGCACGCAGGCGTTGCTAGCCAGATGTTCTCTGCTTTAGCGGACGTTGGCATCAACATTCTGATGATTACTACCTCCGAAATTAAGATCTCGGTGATTATCGAAGAAAAGTTCCTTGAACTAGCCGTTCGCGCGTTGCACACGGCATTTGGCTTAGATGCAGATCCGGTAGAGGAATAGACCGCTTAGACCGATAAGGTTGCAGGAGTACAGGATGTTAATACTGACCAGGAAAATCGGCGAAAGCATTACCATTGGTGAGGATGTTACTATTACGGTGGTGGCCTCCAAAGGTGGCCAAGTGCGTATTGGTATTGATGCACCTAAAAACGTATCCATTACGCGAGCTGAATTGTCTAACGCTAAGCCAGCTAATGCTGAAGTGAAAGCAAAGGAAAATTAGTATAAGCCGCGATTTGCCCTTTGAATTATTGATCAATGTGATAGAATCGCGCCTCGAATTTTGGTGAAGTATGCAGTAGCTGAAACCACGCCACAGCTCAAGGGTGCATACCTTAATCGGTATCGAGGGTTCGACAAAACGCGCAGCGTTTTGGACGCAGGAGCACCGCGACGGCGCCCCGAAGGGGTGAGAACAGCAGAGGCAATGCTGTTCGAATCCATCCCGACGAGAGGGATGAGAAAACGAGATTCGGTTAACGCAAGTTGACCAACACAATTCGGTGGAGTGGGTGAGTGGCTGAAACCACACCACAGCTCAAGGGTGCATACCTTAATCGGTATCGAGGGTTCGACAAAACGCGCAGCGTTTTGGACGCAGGAGCACCGCGACGGCGCCCCGAAGGGGTGAGAACAGCAGAGGCAATGCTGTTCGAATCCATCCCGACGAGAGGGATGAGAAAACGAGATTCGGTTAACGCAAGTTGACCAACACAATTCGGTGGAGTGGGTGAGTGGCTGAAACCACACCCCTGCTAAGGGTGCATACCTTAATCGGTATCGAGGGTTCGAATCCCTCCTCCACCGCCATCTTCAAAAAGGGCACCTATCGGTGCCTTTTTTCGTTGCGGTGTCGTCGCGAGCGTCCGGCCCTCAAGCATAGCTTTCGGGCGTTCGCCAGCTCGCCGCTGTGCGGCTCGAAACATCAAAGCCACTAAGTGAAATTATGGTTGCCATCCGTGGCACTGCAACAATGTTTTTAACACCACCGGCCCGCACATCCGTGTGCGGGCGTTCGCCAGCTCGCCGCTGTGCGGCTCGAAACATCAAAGCCACTAAGTGAAATTATGGTTGCCATCCGTGGCACTGCAACAATGTTTTTAACACCACCGGCCCGCACATCCGTGTGCGGGCGTTCGCCAGCTCGCCGCTGTGCGGCTCGAAACCCTGGCTCACCCTCCACCGGCATCATCAATAATGCACTTTCGGGTGCTTTTTTTTGCGCTTTTCGCCCCAGTCGGTTACCTTTATTTTTTCGAAAACGAAAAAATTAGCTAGTAAGCACGTTATATTAAATTTTATAGTCATAGGGCGGGATCAGCATGAAAAATAAGTTTGTATCGTTGGTTTTGATTATGTTTTTTAGTTCTCATGCAATCTCAGACAAAGAATCTTTCGACTTGGTAATAGAGAATGGCCGCGTCATGGACCCGGAGACAATGTACGATTCAGTAGCCAACGTTGGAATTCGCGATGGTCGTATAGTGGTGATAACTCAAGATCAATTGTCTGGTAAACAAGCTATTGATGCGAGAGGACTGGTCGTGGCACCAGGCTTTATTGATACTCATTTTCATGCGCTAGACCGCTTTGCAACAAAACTTGCGGTTCAGGACGGCATAACAACCGGAATGGATTTAGAGGCAGGCGCTACGATGGTAGGGCAGTGGTACCAAGAAAAGCTTGAAGAGGGCTGGCAGGTTAATTACGGCGTCACGTCGAACTTGGCGGCGACTAGGATGTTAATTCATGACCCAGAGCTGGAAATAAACCGTCCTCTTGATGCTTCTGTTTTGTTTGAGTATGTCGCCAAAGCGGCTCAAGACGGTGTTTCGGGTTGGTCAACAAAACGCAGCGATGTCGATGACATAAACGCCATTATGAAGATAGTCGATGAGGATCTTCGCCAAGGTGCTATAGGTGTAGGCGTTGGTGCCGCCTATATCCAGAAAGGCATGACTAGTTACGAACAATTTGAAGTGCAGCGCGTGGCTTCGCGTTACGGGCGTCTTACTTCCGTGCATACGCGATTTCATCTGGGCACAGAAGCGCCAACCGAAGCGCCTATCGGTGTAGACGAAGTGTTGCTGAATGCGATGGTGCTTGATGCCCCTTTACTGATCGCGCATGACAATGACTACGGCTGGTGGGAGCATCAAGAAAAACTGAAATTAGCCCGAGACAAGGGGTATAACGTTTGGGGTGAATATTATCCTTTCACGGCCGGGTCGACCTTTATTAGTGCCGATTTCTTGCAGCCTGCGACGTGGGAGGAGAAATATGGTTACCACTACGAAGAGACACTCTTCGATCCAGCACTGGACCGCTTTTTGTCGCGTACAGAGTATCTCGAAAAGCTAGAGACTGACCCGGGTAGAGCGATTGTAGTATTCATGCCCGCACGTAAAGAATGGCTTAAGTATTGGCTCCATATGCCCGAGATGGTGATTGGCTCCGACGCCATGATGGGGTTTGGAGCGGATGGCAAACTTTTACCCTATAACGCCGACCCCTCTCTTTACTCTGGGCATCCTCGCACAGTATCTTCTTATGCAACGACGCTGCAGCTGGCGCGTCAGCACAATGTCCCCTTAATGTTCACCTTGGCGCAGCTGAGTTATTGGAATGCCAAACATCTTGGTGATACGGGTTTGAAGGCCATGCAAGAGCGTGGTCGATTACAAGTTGGGATGATCGCTGATATTACAATTTTTGACGCGGCACAGGTAAGGCCTCGGGCCACTTATCGGGCAGGTGAAAATGGTCTGACTTCAGACGGAATTCCGTGGGTTATTGTGAACGGCCAAATCGTGGTGCGAGATTCGGAAGTCCTGGATGTGCGTCCCGGACAGCCTATTCGGTTTGATGTTGAATCAGAAGGACGATTTGAGCCTTTAAATTGGGCCAACTGGCTAAGAACCAATAGTACTATGCCTGTGATATCAGAGGTTATGGAATATTCTGACCCAAGAAACTGAACATGCTGTGGTGTTGTGGTTCGCAGTTGAGTGCATTAGAAGCGACCACAAGCACACAGTGGTTAAATTTTGAATAGCGTACCCGAAAAGTCGTAACTCGTCAGGGTTCGCAAGCACGCCGTGTAGCTTGCAATGCGATGTTCTCCGTGTCTTAGGTAGCAGCAAGAGCCAGGTCTGTCGGGCGCCTACGCTTGGCTTGAATGTTCCACATTTTGCACTGAATCCGTCTATAATAGAGCCCGAAATTTTAGGAACTCTGCTATGTCGCATCCAGAACATCATTATATCCATCGAGTAGGGTGGTTGCGTGCGGCCGTGTTGGGAGCCAATGACGGTTTGGTATCTACTGCCAGCTTAATCGTGGGTGTTGCCGCATCTGGCGTTGGTTTATCAGAGATAATGCTTGCTGGCACTGCAGGATTGGTCGCCGGCGCCATGTCGATGGCGGCAGGGGAGTATGTCTCTGTTAGTTCGCAGGCAGATACAGAGCGCGCTGATCTCGCGAAAGAAAAAGAAGCGTTAAAGCACGCGCCGGAAGCCGAGTTAAAAGAGCTTGCCGAAATTTACGTTGCACGCGGGGTGGAGCGTGACACCGCGATGGAAGTTGCGACGCAGCTTACCGAACACGATGCCTTGGGTGCCCACGCTCGAGACGAGCTGGGTATTATGGACATGACGGCCGCTCGGCCACTGCAAGCAGCTGTGACCTCTGCCGTGACTTTTTCTGCAGGCGCGATCATTCCGCTATTGGCGGTGTTATTGTCACCAATGACCCATGTAGCAATGGCGGTAATCCTGGTGACTCTACTGGGCTTGGGTGTTCTGGGTGCTACCGGTGCCCGTTTGGGCGGTGCCAACATAGGGTTGGGCGTGATTCGAGTTACCTTGTGGGGTGCAGCTGCGATGGGCTTTACCTGGGTGGTGGGCTACTTGTTTGGCGTCGCTTTGGCCTAAATAGAGTCGTTAGAGCGGTATTTCAATTGCACCGTTGATCATCGATGCCTGGGCTTGTTTCGTCAGAACCTATGTGATCGGGTTCGAGCGGGGCCTGCTGCTAAGCGGTGTGCAGGAAGTTTGAAGCTGGCGATAAGACATTGTGTTGTGGTGTTTTGGCAGTTATTGTGCCTAAGCATAAAACAACAAATGGAGTCACTGGTGTTAGAAATTTACCGTCTATACGCGGTCAGCCACTCGTTGTTTGCAGGGCGCGCTCGCTCATATATGATCAAACAGCGAATTCCTTTCAAAGAGCTGTCGTCAGGACACGAGTCGTTTAAACACGAAATTCTGCCGCTTGGCAAAAAGCCCACGATTCCAACCCTGGCCACACCCGACGGAACTGTTGTGCGCGATGGGGCTGAAATCATTGAGTATTTCGAGGGAATTAGTGGTTATCAGAGTCATCCGTCAACACCCAAGCAAAATATCGTAAGCCTATTGTTCGATGTTATCGGTGCAGAGGGTTTACTGCGTGCGGCGATGCACTATCGCTGGAACTTCCCTGAAACGAACTTGGATTTTTTGCTAGAGCACTTTATGCATGTACAGCGTGACATGCCGGGTAAAGACGAAAAGTGCCAGCGTATGATGGATAGAATGCGTCATGTCGCGCAGCTATGGGGTGTTAATGAAACAACAATGCCCGTCGTTGAGGCGCACTATTGCGACGTGCTTGACGCCTTGGATGCGCATTTTTTCACCATGCCCTATTTATTGGGCGGCAAGCCGTGCATTGGCGACTACGGCATGATAGCGCCTTTGTTCGCCCACTTGGGGCGGGACCCCTATCCGCTTAAGCTCATGCAAGATCGGGCGATAAAAGTCTATCGATGGGTCGAGCGTATGAATCGTCCTGATCAAGATGCGCCAGAGTTCTTTTACGCGACGGACGACTGGCTAGTCGAGGATGAGGTCCCCGAGACCTTATTCAGTGTATTAAAAGTCATCGCCGAAGACTTTGTGCCCGAGACACTCGCCCAAGCAGAGGTCATAAACGATTGGTTAGCCAATAACGCGCCCGAGCCCGGTGCACCGGTTGATCGCATGATGGCGCCAGCGCGCTTTGAATTGCGAGGACAGACCCTTGAAGGGGTGTCAGCTCCTTATCGCTTTTACTTGCTACAGCGTGTGCAGGACGCTCTCGACGCTTTATCAGGAGAAGATCGCGCCTCGGTGCTTGCCATGTTAGAGCAGTGCGACATGCGGTCTATTGTGGAAGCTCGGCTGACCCGAAGAATACGCTTTAACGATAACGAAGAAGTATGGCTTTAAAATTTCTTACGCAATAAGGAGAAAGTAATGGTAAAAGCAGTGCGGGTTTTGGTGTTCATAATGGCAGCGGCATTCATGCTGATGGGTTTACGTTGGTGGGTGGATCCAGCGGGCTCCGCAGTTGAATTCGGCATGACCTTGTCAACGGGAACTGGCCTAAGCACAGAAATCGGTGACATCAGTAGTTTGTTCATTACGGGCTCGTTATGTATGCTTTTGGGCCTGTTCAAAGGTGACGTCCGCTGGTTTTATGCGCCCACTTTATTAGTTGTTTTCGCAGCAATCGGTCGGACTGTGGCTTGGGCCTTCCATGATGCGTCGCTTGCTTTGAATTTTATTCTGCCAGAAGTGGTGTTTGCAATAATCAACCTCGTTGCTATAAAGCTTCTAACGGAGCAGAAGTCCTAAAGCGCCGTTTAGTGCCCGTCAACCTTCGACGGGCCCACCCTGTTATCAAATTAACCACCAAACTTGGCCGTGTGCACCGACCCATGACACCATATTAGGAAGCAAGTTCCCTTTTATCTCATCTTAAATCCCCTATGTCGCGTACAGCTTAAATTGCTCAGTCGTTTGTGGGATAACGACTCTGCCTAAATGCATAAACGTAAAATAAACGGGGTTATACATGTCTGATCCAATTAGAAGGACGCAACGTTATCTAGGTATGGCGGCAGCGATAGCTGTGCTGAGTGCCTGTGGTGGCGGTGGCGGCGATAGTGCAAAATCACCGGTAACTGATGCCTTTTATCCTGAGCCCGAAAACGAGTGGACGCTTGTCTGGGGTGAGGATTTCGATGGTGCTTCGCTAGACGCGACAATTTGGGAAGCTCAGGTCGGAGACGGTAGTGAATACGGTCTGGACCGCTGGGGTAACAACGAGCTTCAGTGGTATCAAGGAGAAAACGCAACCGTAGCGGATGGAATGCTGACTATCACGGCAAAAGCCGAAGAGGTTCAAGCAGGGTTTCCTTACACTTCAGCTCGTTTGCGTACCGCAGAAAAGTTTGATTTCAAATACGGTCGCGTCGAAGTGCGAGCCAAAGCGGCAGAAGGCCAAGGTCTTTGGTCTGCTGTTTGGATGCTGCCTACCGATTCGCCATACGGCAACTGGGCCTCGAGTGGCGAGGTCGACATCATGGAAGTGGTCAACGCAGGCACCGATGGTCAGCGCGTATTTACCACGGTCCACCATGGCTTCCCATGGCCTTTAAACCAGTTAAGCGGTCTAGATGTTTCGCTTGAAAGCCCTGCGTCTGATTTTCACACCTACGCGCTAGAGTGGGAAGAAGATGAGCTGCGTTGGTTCGTAGACGGCGTTCACGTAAAAACGGTAGGTGCTGACCACTACTACAGCTACTACTACAAAGACACAGCAACGGGTTATGTTTCTGGACCTTCGACAGCACCCTTTGATACCGAGTTCCACTTGCTTGTGAACTTGGCGGTTGGTGGAAATTTGCCTGGTGACGTGACTGCTGGCGATATTCCGTCAGAGATGGTTATCGACTACATTCGCGTTTATGAGTGTAGCTATGGGCAGGCTGACGGCGGTGGATGTAACAGTAATGCAGATCGCACGTTAGAGCGACCAGACGCTCAAGAGCCATTCCAGGCAAGCTTTCCGATGTATACCGATGCTGCCGGTGCGTTTTCTTGGATGATTGGTGGCGAAGAAGTCGTGCAACAATTAGCGGTCAACTCATTTTGGAACAACGACGGTGCGTTGAGCTTCATGGAAACTGAAGTCGACGGGCGCGGCGTGGTGATTGAAGTGACGACGTCGAACATGGGCAATATCTCGCTAAACACCACCGACGCTTCAACGGTGAATCTATTTGGATTTGGAAACAACCCCAATTTCTGGGAAATCCATGCCGGTGAAATCAAGTTCGATATGTATATCGACAGTGCCGGCACTGATTTAGAAAGCTCTATATTCATTAAAATGGATAGCGGCTATCCTGTGTTGGGTCAAAAAGAGCTAAAAGTCGCCGATTTGCCAAAGGACGAGTGGTTTACCTATAGCGTTCAAGTAAATGATCTATTGGCGAATTCATTGCCTGATCAAGCCGGCTTGGATACTAGCAAGGTCAACAGTCTGTTCGTGTTAGAGCCAACGAGTTCTGCACACGTGATGGTCGACAATATCATTCTTGCTTGTGGTCACCCTTCACGCAACGGCTGTGGAATCACGCCTCCAGGCGGTGAAGTCGATGGTGCGTTAGCGCCCGTCTTTGTAGACGGCGAAATCAACGCTCTGTGGGATCGTGGCGCATGTGGCTACGATACGACGGTCAATGGTGATTACTGTGGCGATGGCAACTCTTCTAACCTAATTACATGGACGGTTACCGACTCTGGCGATCCCGATATCGGTAGTTCGTTACTCGTGAATTTCGGAACCAACGGCGCTAATGGTGTGTTCTTCTTCGGCTCCGCCGGTGGGGTAGACGTCAGCGAGTTCGAGGCGGAAGGTAAGCTGTTGTTCGACTTAAATATTCCTGCAGCTACTGCAGCAGCAGGCATGATTTACAAAGTCGATTGCTTCTATCCCTGTAGCACGGGCGATCAGGTATTGGATCTGACAGGTTACGAGCCTGGTACCTGGAAAACTTTCGAAGTTTCAGTGTCTGATCTTAAGTCTCTGGGCTTAGATTTAACCAAGGTAAACGCGGGTATTGTGCTGTTCCCAACTTGGGGTAACCAGCAGGGTTTGTCTTTCGAAGTGGCTAACGTGCGTTACGAAGTGGCCGGCAGTGAGCCGCCCGCTGGTGCAGGTGGTACCGTTTACGGCCCAGCAGCGTTCAGTGGATCTTTTGGTGGTGCATTCTCTGATGCCAGCGAAACCTACACCTTCCCAACAGGGGCTGAAGTGTGGGGTGGGTTTGCGAACGAAAATGCAGACATGTATCCCATGGAGTTCCCAAATGGTGGCAAGGTGACCTTTACGGCGGCGATTCCTGATGGTGGTGTAGATACTAACGTTAAGTTTGTCTTTGAAAACGCGCCATACCCAGATACCAATCCTAACTTCAGTACCGCAGATGTGTTGGTCAGTGGCGGTGAGGCAGTATACGAAGTAGAGTTTGACGCCCAGGCCGAAGGTCAGACCTTCAGTTCATTCTTGATGTACATCGTCGAGAATGATCAGCCAGTGACTATTACTAACGTAACAGTAACTGCCAATGGTGCGGAGCCAGCGGTGACTCTAGTTGAATCCGCTCCTGCAGACTTCGGTGGCGTTTTCGGTGGCACCTTTGTTGAAACTGGGGAGGTCTATACGTTCCCTTCAGGCGCTGAGGTCTGGGGTGGTTTTGCGAATGACAATACCGACCTCTACCCCTTTACTTTTGGTCAAGGAGGAGAGGTGCGATTTACTGCTGCACTGGGTGAGGGCGTTGCGGATACAGGTATCCGATTCGTTTTCGAAAATGCACCTTACCCCGATGTGAATCCTAATTTCACGACTGAAACTGTGACGGTCACAGGTACAACTGAAACGGAATATGCTGTAGCGATACCGCCACAGGCAGCAGCTCAGACCTACAGTTCGTTCCTAATGTACATCGTAGAGCGCGACCAACCTGTCACAATCAAGAACATCCGGGTGGCTACGCCGCAATAACATGAGCAGAAACGATATTAAAAATAGTTTGCAAGGGGTAACCAATATGCAACATACACGTTTTAACAAAAATGCGATGGCGACTGCAGTAACGGTCGCCATGGGCATCGCACTCGGAGCGACCAGCGCGGTTGCTCAGGACAGTGCGCCCGTCATGGAAGAAGTTGTTGTAACCGGTATTAAGGCGAGCTTGAAGCGCGCTATGGATACTAAGCGAGACTCAGCCGGTGTTGTTGATGCAATTACGGCGGAGGATATCGGTGCATTTCCCGATACTAACCTCGCGGAGTCTTTGCAGCGTATCACTGGTGTAGCTATTGAGCGTTCGCGTGGTGAGGGTTCAACTGTAACCGTTCGTGGTTTCGGTGCTGACTTTAACCTGGTAACGCTGAACGGCCGTCAAATGCCGACTCACTCGGGCGGTGGTCGCTCGTTTGATTTCGGTGATATAGCATCAGAAAGCGTATCTGGCGTCGAAATATACAAAACCGGTCAGGCAAACGTGCCAACCGGTGGTATTGGCGCGACCATTAACATCAAAACAGCGAAGCCTTTAGATGATCCGGGCTTGAAAGTCGCTTTTAGCACAAAAGCTGTACATGACCTTTCTACTGCTGAAGGCGATGACTATACCCCCGAAATCTCGGGTTTAATTAGCCAGACGTTTTTCGATGACACCATTGGTGTTGCACTGTCGGGTTCGTTCCAAGAGCGTAACAACGGTCAGGCCGGTGCGTTCAATACGCAGTGGTTTGAGCGCCCCGGTCAAGCGATTGCTGACAATGGCCAGCAAACCAATAAGCCAGGTCAGGGCGATTTAGCTGCTTTACCTCAGCAAGTGGTTTACCAGCTAGATGAGTGGGAACGCACTCGTATTAATGGTCAGTTGACTCTCCAGTGGCGCCCCGTCGAGTCTGTTACGGCGACCTTGGACTACACCGTAGCGGAGTTAGAGCTAGACCATCGCTATAACAATATGTCGATTTGGTTTAGCCCAACGGGTCAATCGGCAACGTGGACCGATGGGCCAATTGCCTCGCCATTAGTCTACACAGAGTCATTTAATCAGCCTGATACGCCAATGGGCGCGGGTGTTGATGCATCCAAAAATGAGCGGTCTTCGCTAGGGTTCAACTTACAATGGGATGTTAGTGACCGTTTAACGCTTGAGCTTGATCATCACGATTCTAAGGCTGAGCGATCACCCAATAGCCCATATGGCAGTTCTGCCAATCTTTCCATCGCTGCGTTTGGACGCGAAGCGGCAACCGTAGATTTCTCGCAGGATATTCCTGTGACGACGATCACTCGCAACGATCCTTTGTCGCCAGATGATATGCAGATCACGGGTAGCGTTTTTGCTAACAGCTGGGCAGAAATGAATATCGAACAGACCCGTTTGAACGGTTCATTTGAGTTTAACGAGTCACTATCGATCGACTTTGGTGTTAGCCAGTCGGATCTGGATAACTTTGAGTCAGGCAGCATCGTACAGCGGAATAGTTGGGGGCAGAACCAAGCCTCGGCGTTCGGTGCTATTGCTGATTTAATGGTCCCGGCATCGCTTCAGGGCGTTTATAAGCAGTTGAGTGGCGGTAACGCGGTTACTAATAACTTCTTCATGTTCGATATGGCGGCCGTTGCAGAGCGAGGAGCGTTTTTGCAGAGCCTGCCATCGACTGACTCGTATTATCTTGCAACTGCCCTTGCCGGTGGTGACTGTGGCACGGGTTTCTGTGCGGACAGCAACAGAGGATTCGGGAACCAGTTCCGCGAAGAAACGCAATCAGCCTTTATTCAAGTGAACTACGACGGAGTCATGTTTGATCGTGATTTTAGCGTGCGCGCAGGCGTTCGTTATGAAGAAACCGATGTTAGCTCTAGCGCAGAATCGCAAGACTACGTGCGTATTGAATGGGCGTCCACGAACGAATTTTCAGCTGTGCCTTCTGACGATACAATTCCTTCGGCGTTGACGGGTAAATACGATTACACTTTGCCAAGCATCGACTTTAGTATTGATGTAACCGAAGATATCAAGTTCCGAGCGTCCTACAGTGAAACGATTGCTCGTTCGCCGTTCTCGAACTTGGTCGGCAATTTGTCGATTGGCTCAGTATTACGTGTAGTAGAGGGCGAGCACACGGCGGATGGTTTCGTAGGAAACCCAGGCCTGTTGCCCCACGAAGCTGAAAACTGGGATTTCTCGCTAGAGTATTACTACGGTGATTCAAGCTACGTCTCGATAGGCTATTTTGATAAGAGCGTTGAGAATTTCGTGACGGCGGGTGAGCAAGAAGATGTTGTCTTGTTCCCGAACTTGGCGCACCCGGCTTTGGGCCCCTTGTATTCGGCAGCAATTGACGCCTTGGGTCTTACGGCTTCTAACGCTGACATTCGTGACTACATCTTTACCAACTTCCCGAATGAGCCTGGCGTTGATGTTGCAGCTCAGACCATTACGGGTGTAGTTGGTCGAGACGATCCGGCATACTTTGATGTGGATACTAGCTTGAACTCAGCAGAAATTGCTGAAATTGACGGCTGGGAAATTGCATGGCAGCACGATTTTGCAGATACAGGTTTTGGCTTTATTGCTAACGCTACGTTTGCAGATGGTACGGCTGTATTCAATCGCCTATCAAACGACCCGCAGTTCGCTTTGCCTGGTTTAAGTGATACTCGTAACTTTATTGCCTACTACGACAAGTACGGCATTCAGGTGCGTGTTGCTTACAACTGGCGTGACGAGTTCTTCACTGGTGGTGTAACTCAACCTGGATACCAGGAAGAATACGAGCAGTGGGATGCCAACGCGTCTTATGAATTGACCGATTCGTTCACTGTATTTGTAGAAGGTATTAACTTGACCAACGAAACGTTCCGTAGCTTTGGTCGTAGCTCATACCAGCTCTACAACGTAGGTCAAAGCGGAGCGCGTTATCAGTTTGGTTTCCGCTACGTCTACTAAATCCGTCTCACTTGGGTGATCGGGTAATCCGTAAAACCGCTCTTCGGAGCGGTTTTTTTATTATGAGTGCTCAATTCTTGTTAGGTTCGAAGACACTGATTTGACTATAATGCCTTATGATCGAACAGAATAATTTACCTGTAAAACGTGTAGTTATCGTCGGCGGAGGCACCGCCGGGTGGTTGGTTGCGGCCTCATTGGCGGCACATTTTGATACCTCTGACAGCGGCTTGTCGGTGACACTAGTAGAGTCAGACACCCTTGGCACCATTGGAGTGGGGGAGGGTACGTGGCCGTCAATGCGCACGACCCTGAATAAAATAGGTATCAGCGAGACCGAGTTTGTGCGCAAGTGCGGCGCTAGCTTCAAGCAGGGGTCGCAGTTTAGAGGCTGGCGTGATGGTCAACGCGAGTCTTACTACCATCCATTCTCGCTGCCAGAGCACTATGTGGGCGTTAACCCATGGGATTTGTGGCAATCTGCTAACCTTGAAACCGACTTCGCGCACACGGTGAGTAGCCAAGCGGCCGTATGCGAGGCAAGTAAAGCCCCCAAGCAAATCGAGATGCCAGGGTATGCGTACGCGCTAAACTATGGATATCATCTTGATGCCGGTAAGTTCGTCGAATTGTTGCGCGCGCACGCTATCGAACGTCTGGGCGTTAAACATGTGGTGGACCATTTGGTGGGTGTCGAGACTGATGCTGATGACTTTGTGCTTGGTGTTCGTGGTGAAAAGAGCGGTCTGATCGAGGGCGATTTATTTATCGACTGTAGTGGTTTTCACGGCTTTTTACTGAGTGGCTACTACGGTATTGGGTTAAACACTGAACCAGCCAAATACTTGTTTAATGACCGAGCGCTAGCGGTTCAATTACCCTATGAAAGCGATCAGTCACCCATTGCATCTGTGACACTTGGGACGGCTCACTCCGCTGGTTGGACTTGGGATATCGGCTTGCAGCATCGCAGGGGTGTTGGTCGCATATACAGCAGTGCTCATCAAACCGACGACGAAGCTGAAACTGGTTTGCGAGAATACGTTAATCAGACAGCGCCTCACGTCAACTTTGATGATCTAAATCCTCGTCAAATAAAGTTTCAAAGTGGATTTAGAGATAAGTTCTGGCACAAAAACTGTGTTGCTATAGGATTGTCTGCAGGGTTTGTAGAGCCTTTAGAGGCGTCGGCTCTAGTCTTGGTTGAGCTAGGGGCCAAGTTTTTGTGTGATCATATGCCAGTAGATAGGCAAGTCATGGCCATTACCGCCAAGCGCTTTAATGAACAATTTACCTACCGTTGGAACGAGATCGTACGATTTTTAAAGCTTCATTACGTACTAAGCCATCGTAGCGACAGTGATTATTGGCTTGCTCATCGACAGCAAGCTAACAGTCCAGACGATCTGATAGAGCTACTAGAACTGTGGCGTACTAGAGCGCCTTGGCATCAAGACGAGGGTCGTGTTGACGACCTGTTTCCCTCGGCAAGCTATCAATATGTATTGTATGGTATGGGGTTTGGGACCAAGAACAACGGACATCTCAAACGGCGAGCTCCCAATTTTGAACAAGTGTCCCGCCAGCGTTATCAACAAGAACAGCAGTACTTGAGCCTCCTACCCACGAATCGGGAATTGGTTCAGCAATTAATGACTCGCGAGTTCCGAGCGAGTTAAATAATACCTAAGGATTTCTAATGGCCAATATCCAAAAACTGAACAACGTCGACCATCAAGATCTTCGAGTAAAAACAGGTTATGGCCCGGAATTTGGCGACGATGTCATGTTTGCTATGACTTTTCCGGGTGAAATGCGTGCGATACAAGCGCATTACCCCATATTGATTTACAAAGACCCTAACAGTGGCAAGTTAGCCCCGGTCGCTTTGCTGGGGTTCGAGCGCGGCGAAAACCTATTCTTGAAAGGGGGTGACTGGGACGCAGCGTACGTGCCGGCCATGATTCGACGCCAACCTTTTATGGTGGGCCAAGAGCCAGGTAACGGCGGTGAGCGACAGCGCGTTGTGGCGATTGATGTTGAACACCCAAGAGTGAATAGCGAAGAGGGCGAGTCACTATTTTTACCTCAAGGTGGAACCACGGAATTTTTGGAACAAACAGCATCTATGCTTGAGGGGTTGTTTCAGGCCCAGGCGGCCAGTGAGGCGTTTATGCAGGCCCTCTCAGAGCAGAATTTAATTCAGTCCGTCACCTTAAATATCCGTTTAAAAGATGGAAGCGAGTACGCTTTGGAAGACTTTTACACCATAGATGACGAGGCGCTACAGAAAGCCGATGACCAAGTGCTGACTAAGCTACGTCAAGAAGGCTGGCTCCTGCCGGCCTACATGATGCTCGCCTCATTATCGCAGCTGCAGTCGCTTATTGGGCGTCGTAGTCAGCGCTTGTAAATGAGCATTTTATGACGGTCGCAGAAATACAATTCATCGATGCGCAGAGCTGGACCGATATTCCCGAATCAGTGCTGTCCGCGACAAAGCCAGTAGTGCTGCGTGGTCTAGTCGCAGCTTGGCCCAGCGTGTCGCAGCAGAAGCAGGATCTAGATGCAGCGCTATCGATGTTAGCGGACCGTTACTCAGGGCGACCTGTCAGTACCTTTTTGGGCGAAGCAGACATAAAGGGCCGTTTCTTCTACAACAAAGAGTTAACAGGTTTTAACTTTTTGCAGCTTGAAGCCCGCCTAGACGATGTTATAGCTAAGTTGAAGGAATATCGCGGTGGCACCGATGCGCCGGCGATTTATGTTGGGTCCACCAATCTAGACGCTTGGTTGCCTGGATTTCGTGCGCAGAACGATTTGCCAATTGATGCTCTAGATCCAATTGCGAGCTTATGGATCGGTAATAAAACACGTGTTGCCCCGCATTTTGATTTGCCACAGAATATCGCCTGTTGTGTAATGGGTCGGCGTCGTTTCACACTGTTTCCGCCCGAGCAAATCGAGAACCTATACGTCGGCCCACTTGATCTGACCCCCGCAGGGCAACCTATTAGCATGGTTGACTTCAATGATATCGATGAAGAGCGGTTTCCAAAGGCCAAGTTGGCGTGGGAGCAAGCCGTAGTGGCCGATCTTGAACCCGGCGATGCACTACTTGTGCCTAGTATGTGGTGGCACCAAGTCGAGGCGTTGGATGATATTAATATCTTGGTGAATTATTGGTGGTCAACCGTGCCCGAGTTTTTAGGTGCGCCGGGTGACGCCTTGTTGCACGCTATGCTCAGCATTCGCAGTTTGCCCAAAGCGCAAAAAGACGCTTGGCGGCGTTTTTTTGATTACTACATTTTTGATGCCGATGAGTTAACACATCAGCATATTCCTGAGAACGCCTTGGGGCGTTTAGGTGCGATGGATGAAACTCGAGCGAAGCGCACCAGGGCCTTACTGCTAAATCAACTCAAACGGTAATTCGGTTTCCGGAGATTCTATGCAAGCCATTAAGAAAGTTGTCATTGCTGGTGGTGGTACCGCAGGTTGGATGACCGCAGCCGCCTTATCAAAATTGGTAGGACAGAAACTAGACATAACGTTAGTTGAGTCAGAAGCGATTGGTACCATCGGTGTGGGTGAAGCAACCATTCCATCAATATTGACGATTAATCGTTTGTTGCAAATCCCAGAACCTGAGTTTTTGCGCGAAACTAAAGCGACATTCAAACTGGGTATCGCGTTTGAAAACTGGCGGAAATTAGGTCATCGCTACATTCACTCGTTCGGCGACACAGGATCAGGTTGCTGGGCCGCTGGTTTTCACCATTTTTGGCGACGAGGTTTAAACGAAGGTTACGCAAAACCCTACGGAGATTACTGTTTGGAGCTGAAGGCCGCCGAGGCTAACCGCTTTGGTTTGCTAAGCCAGCAAAAGGTGAATTACGCCTATCACCTAGATGCAACCCTGTATGCTGCTTATCTAAGAAAGCTTTCTGAAAGAGCGGGAGTAAAGCGCGTAGAGGGTATGATTGACCATGTGGTCATGGCTGACACCGGCGATATTCAATCGTTACGTTTAGCTGATGGACAAAACATCGAGGGGGATTTGTTCATTGATTGCACCGGTTTTAGGGGCCTGCTTGTCGAGGATGCCTTAAAGACGGGATATGATGATTGGTCCGAGTGGCTACCCTGCAATCGGGCAGTGGCTATGCAAACAGAATCGCAAGCAGATCCCATACCCTACACGCGATCGATCGCCCATGGTAGTGGTTGGCAATGGCGTATACCTCTGCAGCATCGTGTCGGTAATGGTCTGGTGTATTGTTCGGATTACCTAAGTGATGATGAGGCAACGGCGCTGCTGCATCGACATACGACAGGAGCTCCAACTACGGATCCGCGTCTGATCCGCTTTCAAACAGGTCAGCGCAAACAATACTGGAACAAGAATTGTATCGCCATCGGTCTATCTAGCGGTTTTATTGAGCCCTTGGAGTCCACCAGCATCCACTTTATCCAGAATGGCCTATTGTGGTTACTGTTAATGTTTCCGAGTCAGGGCATTGCAGCCTCAGTCAGGGACGAATATAACGCTAAATTGCGCCGCGAGGCCGAGCACATTCGCGACTTTATCGTGTTGCACTACCATTTAACGGAGCGTGACGATACCGAGTTCTGGAATCACTGCCGCACAATGACTATTCCCGACACATTGAAGCATCGTATGGAGCTATTCCGCGAAACTGGCACTGTTTACAAGTTGCAGGACGACGTATTCGCTGAAAACTCTTGGGTTCAAGTCATGATGGGACAAGGCCTAATTCCGGAAACCTATCACCCAATTGTTGATCAGATGTCGGGACCGGAGCTGTCGCAGTTTTTGGCAAAAAATATGGAGAGGGTCGATCAGGGTATGGCGCAGCTGCCGGATCATACTGCTTTTATACAACGTTACGCCCACTTGTAAGTATTAATGCAGAGTGACGGGTAGGTTTCCCGTCACCCCAATACCAGCAGTCAACCCCGCAGGTGTTCCAACAACTGGCTCCAAGAGTCCGTATCTGCTGCCTTATTGTATGCCAGCGGCAAGTTGTTCTTCTGCCCCCTCTCGGTGGCCAGTGGATTGGTGAATCCATGCATGGCGCCATCGTAACCTACGAATAGGTAGTCCGCTTTGGCTGCATCCATTTCGGCTTTAAAAGCAGAAACTTGCTCGAAAGGAATCATGACATCGTCGTTGCCGTGGAATACAGCGACTTTTGCTTTGATCTGGCCCTCTGATGCAGCGTGTTGGGTGCTTAAATTACCGTGAAAGCTGGCGACGAAATTAAGATCTAAACCGGCACGAGCCATATTTAATACCACTGCGCCACCTAAACAATAGCCAATCGCCGAAATACTCGAAGTATCTACATCGCTGCGTGACTTAACCAAGTTAAGGGCGGCGTTAAAGCGATCGAGTACACCGTCAGGTGTTTCCAGTAGAGCGTTCATTAGAGCAGCTGCCTCGCCGCCATCAGCTGCCGTTTTACCGTTGCCATACAAATCAATAGCCATAGCGGCGAAACCTTCGGCCACCAGCATGTCCACTCGACTTCGCACGTAGTCGTTGCAGCCCCACCATTCATGGGCGACGAGTACACAGGGATAAGGCCCCGGAGCCGATGGTCTGGCGAAGTAGCCTTTTAGCGTCAGCTCATTGGCGGCGTACTCGATGTTTTCACTGTGCATAGTTATTCTCCTGTTCAAATGTTGAAGCCGATGTGTTGAAACTGACCTTCGCCGCGTGCTGGATCGATTAAATCGAGCTGGTGTTACGCTATTCACGATACCGGTCAAAAAAACATCTGTCGATATTTGCGCGGTGATAAGCCAGTCCAAGTTTTGAAGGCCCGGGTAAAAGAGCGCGCCTCCGAAAACCCAAGTCGCTCGCTGATGGCTTCAATCGAAAGTTGATTGTTCTGAAGTAGTTTGATAGCGCGCTCACGACGCCAGTTTTCCTTGATGGTATTGAAGCTGGTGCCGAGGTCACTTAAGCGTCTTTGGATGGTTTGGGGGCTCATAAACAGCTGGTCTGCAACATCATTCAGAGTGATATTTTTCATTCGATCAGCATCGCGTGGCGCCATTAAACGCTCGATTTGGGACTCCAAGGTTTGTTCGCGTCCGGGAATAGTCATCAGATCGTAAGGGGATCGCCTAACGAACTGTTCAATTTCACTGCGGGTTCGACTGATGGGTTTGCTTAAGTAGCGACGGTCGAAAATTAACCGGTTATGCTTGTGGTTATAAGAGATATTGGCTGGGAACATAACGTTGAGCTCTGTTTCATGCGCTGGACATGCAAAACTAAATTCTATCGAGCGAAGCTTTATAGGCTCACCAATTAACCAGCTTGGAAACCTGTGCCAAATAACCATGAGAAATTCGCGTAAAAAATGTTGGGCATCATAACCGTTGTCGGTTAACGAGATACTGAACACGGCATCTTTATGGTATTCCTTAAGATCAAAATCGATATTGGGATGGGTCAGATTGTAAAAACGCGAGGTTTGTTTAAGCTGGTCTTTCAAGGTTAGGCATTGGGGGATCAAGTCGCTCATTAATGCGAAAGTTCCCATTTTGCAGGGCACCTCAGTAAAACCCATAAATTCGTCGTTTAAGGTAATCATGACTAGCTGAAACAAGCGGGCTACTTGGTCTGTATGCACTCGGGCATCTTCCGAAATTAAACTTGATGGATTAATGCCAGCCTGAGTCAACAGGGTAGATTGCTGACGCTTTTGCGCTCCGAGTCCGCTCATCGAGCTTAAAACATGATGTTTGCAAATCGTGGCCATGGTGATTTTCTGTGAGGTTTTAGAAGATCATATCAAGAAAAATCCTCTTTATCGCTATTGGGTGATGTTTTTTGTGAGCTTTTTTGTGGTTTACGGACCTGTTACCAAAAGTATCAAGCGGGCAGACTACAGCCTTTCTAGAAACGCAATGTCATAAAAGCACGCGAGGCCAATATGAACTTAGAAGCAAATCGCATTGTATTCGATTATCGAAGCCAGTGTTTTTTCTGCGAATGGCCTCGGCTGTCGCCGGAGATGATTGAAAGCCGTGTGCTGCCCGACATCACGGCCCCGCCTCGTGCGCGCAAGCAGCCCAAGCAAACGCGCTCTAAAATTCTAGTTCAATCGATTAAAGAGGCGACTCTAATTGTGGTGGATCGCTACGGTACTGACGATGTGCAAGCCAGCACAATTTGCGAAGTTGCGGGTATCGCTATGGGCTCTTTGTACCAGTATTTCGTGAACGTCGAATCGATTTTTGCCGCTCTGTACGAAGACCAAATCAAGGCCACACTAGCACAAGCATTAGAACAAGATTACTCGACGAGACTCCTAGCAGATTTGCACGCTACTCTGCGCGCTTTGGACGATCGCCTGGGTGTGAACTACTATCGTCAGTTTTACGCTAAGGGCCTAAATAATCTGTTTGGCGTTCCTTTACACTCGGTAACACACTAGCTAGATAGATTCGCCTGCTAACACTAGATGGCGGGCACTATCCACGTTATCCTGCGGCTTCAAATAAAAAGGAGCCGCTATGTTTAACACCCGTTTGACCCAAGCTTTGGGCATTAATATTCCCGTCGTTCAAGCCCCGATGGGCTGGATTGCTCGTTCACAGTTGGCGTCGGCAGTATCGAACGCAGGCGGCTTAGGTGTTATCGAAACCAGCTCGGGTGAGCTGGATGTCATCAAGGCCGAAATTGCTAAGATGCGAGAACTCACGGACAAACCCTTTGCCGTTAATATTGCTCAGGCTTTTGTTCGTGACCCCGATGTGGTGCCCTTTATTATTGATCAAGGGGTCAAGTTCGTTACAACTTCAGCGGGCTCTCCCGAGCGTTTTACGGGTCAGTTGAAATCTGCGGGGCTAACGGTCTATCACGTGGTTCCCAGCCTGTCGGCGGCGTTAAAGGCGGTAGACTGTGGGGTTGACGGTTTGGTAGTAGAGGGTGCCGAAGGCGGCGGCTTTAAAAACCCTAAGGACGTCGCGAGCTTAGTATTGTTGCCACTTATCCGGGCGCATCTCGACGTACCTATTATTGCAGCGGGCGGCTTCCATGATGGTGCGACCTTAGCGGCAGCTATCGCTTTGGGTGCCGATGGAATACAGCTGGGTACGCGCATGGTTGCCTCTCAAGAATCACCGGTACACGAAAACTGGAAGCAGGCGATCGTGAATGCCAAAGAGACCGATACGGTATTTTTGTCGCGTTTTGCACCGCCGGCACTACGTGCCTTGCGCACCGAACGAACCAGTCGCTTAGAGATAGATCAAGCGCAAAGCGGAATGGCTGACTTCGGTGACCCTAAGGCGCTGTATTTTGGCGGCGATATGGAAGCGGCGATACCACTGACCGGGCAAGTGTGCGGACGCATCAATGCCGTTGAATCAGTTGCTGATATTTTGGCCAAGGTTAGGGCTGAGTATGAAGAGGCGCTTGATCGGGTTAGCACCGCCGCAAAAGCCTAAAGCGAATATAGTCTTATCCTGTTAATTGAGACAGCGGTAGCGCGACCGTATTTTTTATTTCAGTTACTGCTATGTGTGAATGCATTTCGCGAATGCTTTGTGAGGCCATCAGTACGTTCCTCGCAAAGCTTTCGTAGTACTTGATATCTTTAGCCACAATTTTCAGCATGTAGTCCCATAGGCCTGTCATGGTATAGCACTCGACTATTTCGGGATGTTTGCGGATGTCCTGCTCAAATTGCAGTAAGTCTTGCGTCCCCGTTTGCCGTAGGTTAATCGTAACAAAGACGACAAGATCCAGTCCTAGTAGGTCGCGATTCAGTCGTATCCCTCGTTCCTCAAAAAGGCCCGCTTGCTCTAATCGTTGAATTCGACGCCAGCAGGGCGACTGCGATAAGCCAATATGCTCGGCAATTTCAGCGGTGCTGAGTGTGCTGTCTTTTTGCAGTAGTTCAAGAATCTTCAGATCGGATTTTGTAAGTTCTTGCATAAATTAATTATTATAGAGACTAAAAATAACTATGTTATGCAATTAATCCGATTTTATCATTAAAAATAGGCAAAAAGTTTCGCGAAGAATTAGGCAGAATTAGCCAAAGCCTTTCGAGTGCGCCAGTCATGAGTGTCGACTACAAAATTAGTTTGAATGATAAGTACGCCTTAGATACCACCAGAGCGTATATGACCGGTATCGAAGCCTTGGTGCGTCTGCCGATGTTGCAACATCAACGCGATGTCGCCAGAGGACTGAATACCGCTGGCTTTGTATCTGGCTATCGGGGCTCTCCCTTGGGGGGGGTCGATCAAGCGATGTGGTCGGCTAAGCCATGGCTGACTAAGCACAATATTACCTTCCAGCCCGGAGTTAACGAGGAGCTTGCCGCAACCGCGGTATGGGGCTCGCAGCAGACGCAGTTATTCGAAGGTGCGCGCTACGACGGCGTGTTCTCGATGTGGTACGGCAAGGGCCCTGGGGTTGACCGTTCGATGGACGTCATAAAACATGCGAATGCGTTTGGTACGGCAAAATTCGGCGGTGTTCTCGCTATTGCAGGGGATGATCATGCCTGCAAATCGTCGACTTTGCCGCACCAGTCCGAGCACAATTTTATTGCGGCTTCAGTGCCTGTGCTGAGTCCTGCGAATGTGCAAGAGGTGCTTGACTTGGGCGTGTTTGGTTGGGAACTTTCGCGCTACAGCGGTTGCTGGGTGGCCTTGAAGGCCATCACTGAAAATATGGATTCAGCGATATCGGCCGATATTGACCCCGCTCGAATGAACATTGTTATTCCGGATAGTTTTGTACTACCCGCCGATGGAGTTCACGCTCGTTGGCCCGACAAGCCGCTAGACCAAGAATTACGGCTGAATAAATACAAAATTTACGCTGCTCGCGAGTTTGCTCGCGTTAATAATTTAAACCCTGTGGTAATTGATTCGCCCAATGCTCGGTTCGGTATTATGTGTGCGGGTAAGGCTTATCTCGATGTTATGCAGGCTCTGGACGACATGGGGATCAATGCACCCATTGCCAGACAGTTAGGGTTGCGCGTGATGAAAGTAGGAATGCCGTGGCCTCTAGAACCTGTGGGTGTCCACAATTTTGCTGAGGGCCTTGAGGAAATTTTGGTCGTCGAAGAAAAACGTTCGGTCATAGAGGATCAGTTGACAGGACAACTCTATAACAATCCGGTGGCGGCGCGGCCTCGTGTGGTGGGGGAATTCGATGAACAAGGTCGTGATTTGTTGCCCAATGCGGGCGAACTAACCCCAGCAATGATTGCGGTGGCGATATACAGTCGAGTGTCGCGATATCTTGATTCCGAAACCATGCGCAAGCGGGTTGAATGGATCAAGAACAAAGAAGCGTTTTTGGCCAAGCCTTACCAAAAGACCGAGCGGGTGCCACATTTTTGCTCGGGGTGTCCGCACAATACCTCGACGAAAGTCCCTGAAGGTAGTCGGGCGCTGGGTGGGATCGGTTGTCATTACATGGCCACCTGGATGCTGGATCGGAATACCCAAACCTTCTCGCAAATGGGAGGCGAGGGTGCAGCGTGGATTGGGCAAGCGCCTTTTACCGAAACCCAGCATGTATTTCAGAACTTAGGTGATGGCACCTACTTTCACTCGGGTATTTTGGCCTTGCGCGCTGCGGTAGCAGCCAAGGTGAATATCACCTATAAAATTTTGTACAACGATGCAGTCGCCATGACTGGTGGTCAACCTATCGACGGTGACTTAAGCGTCGAATCACTGGTTAAGCAGGTGTTGGCAGAGGGTATATCGAAGCTAGTCGTAGTGTCTGATGCGCCTGATCAATGGCGCGGTTTAGCTAAGCAGCTCGGTGTAGGTCTAGAGCACCGCCAGCAATTCGATGCGGTGCAAACCCAGTTGCGTGATATTGCCGGTACAACGGTGATTATATACGTGCAAACCTGTGCTGCAGAGAAACGCCGCAGGAGGAAAAAGGCACAATTAATTGATCCACCACGCCGCGTTGTAATCAATCCAGAAGTCTGCGAGGGCTGTGGCGATTGCAGCGCTCAGTCTAATTGTTTGTCGGTCGTACCCAAAGAGACCGCTTTGGGGCGCAAGCGTCAGATTGACCAAAGCTCGTGCAATAAAGATTTCCGTTGTGTTGATGGTTTTTGCCCCAGTTTCGTGACTGTGTTGGATGCTGGTCTGGTCAAATCCTCGGTTGATCAAGTTTTGCTCGATGACTTCGTTAAAGATTTGCCTGAGCCAACCCTGCCAGCGCTAGAGCAGCCATGGAATACTGTGGTTGCAGGCGTTGGAGGTACTGGTGTGCTGACGATTACTGCCTTAATTGCCATGGCCGCACATCTGGAAGGCAAAGGATGCGCCACACTAAATCAAACGGGCTTGGCGCAAAAATTTGGCGCTGTGGTGAGCCACGTTCGGGTTGCCCGTCGGCAAAGTGATATTTTGGCCGTACGAATTCCCGCCGGTGAGGCCGATTTATTGCTGGGTTGCGATTTTATTGTTGCCTGTGGCGATGAAACCCTGGCGAAAGTGGCGCATGAAAGAACTCACGCTGTGTTGAATCGACAAGCGACTGCAACTTCGGACTTAATTACAAACCCAGATGCGAGCATACCCTATGCGAGTTTAACGGGGCGCGTGGAAACAGAGATCGATACCTCACAATTAGTTTGGTTAGATGCGACGCGAATTGCCACCCAAGTGATGGGGGATTCGATTGCCAGCAACTGCTTTTTGTTGGGTGTGGCTTATCAAGCCGGTTGGTTGCCTGTTTCAAGTGAAGCCCTGGATCGGGCCATTGAGCTAAATGGGGTCGGTATCGAAATGAATCGACAAGCCTTTGTATGGGGTCGTTTGTGGCACCATAATCCGCACCGAGTTGAAGCTTTACTGGCCCAATCAGACGAGCCAGAGAGCTATCAAAGCCTTGATGATTTGATCAAAGATTACCACGAGCGTTTGTATCGGTATCAAGATGAAGAATATGCTGATTTGTATTATCGTCGCGTGGCTCATCTTCGGCAATACGATAAGCACGAAGATCAGATGGCAACTCGGGCGTTTGCTAGGGGCTTGTATAAACTGATGGCGATAAAAGACGAGTATGAGGTTGCACGTTTGCATACCTCAGCTGAATTTACGGCGATGCTTGATCAGCAGTTTAGCGGTAAGCGCCGTTTGCGATTCCATCTCGCCCCCCCTTTGCTCGCGAAAAAAGATCCAGCCACAGGGCAGCTCCAAAAGCGCGAGTTTGGTGCATGGATACTGCCGCTTTTTAAACTACTGGCGGCGGTCAGGGCTATTCGTGGCACGGTGTTCGATGTGTTCTCGTATACTGATGAACGACGGGCCGAGCGCCAAGATATCTTAGATTACCTGCAGCTTATGCATGAAGAAATCCTGCCTTTGATCGGGCTGGACTATCAAAAAGCCGTAGTGCTATTGGAAAGCGTTCGGGGCTTACGCGGCTTTGGACATGTGAAAGATCGCAATCGAACCCTAGTAAAACAGCGACAGAAGGAATTACTGTCTTACCTTGCGATTTCAGATTAGCGTTTATCGACTTTGCCTTTGATGCATGGATTGCAGTAAGGTGCTATTTTTTCGAACGTGCCGTATCTATGTCAAAAACAATCGTTAACGTCCGCGTAACACCCAAGGCTAAACAGGCTCAGGTGAAAGTTGAAGACATAGATGGGTTGCGCGTGCTAAAGATTTACGTAACGGTTGCGCCCGAGGGAGGGAAAGCCAATCGGGCCGTGATGCGCGTCTTATCCGATTACTTTGATGTGCCCCGAACGCGCATTAAGCTGCTGAGCGGAGCAACGCATCGTGACAAACGTTTTGTGATCGACGCTGAGATTACCGTTTGAGGGGCACCAGCAGGCGAGTTTGCTTTTTGTAAGCTTGGTAATCATCCCTGTTCCCCCACTTCTTGTCCGCTTTTTTCTCAAGCATAGGTATTCCGCTGATTCGGGTTAGCAAGAGATACACAAATACGGGCGATAATAAACTCAGATAGGCTAGGCCTTCCAGCGCAGGAAGGGCAAGCAGCGCAATTCCGATCCAGAGCATAATTTCGCCGAAGTAGTTGGGGTGCCGGCTGTAGGCCCACAAGCCCGTGCTGATGAATTCCTCTTTACCTGCGCTCGCTCGGTGCATGCGCTTTTGTCGATCAGCAATAACTTCGATCATAAAACCTATTAGCCAAATCGCTATAGCATTAAGATCATAGACCGTCAGAGGAGAGGTTTTGTCTGCGCTGATCGTGGCTAAGACCGTGGCAGCAGTGATGCTGACCCAAAGGCCTTGAAGTGTCCAAGTTAGGAAGAATCGCTTGGGGTTGGGTTTGATGGTTTCAAAACGGTCGTCGCCACCATCGGCGTGCACACGCCGGACTAAAAAGCTGCCCAAGCGTAAAGCCCAGATGATGATCATTGCGCTCAGCGCTATAGAGCGTGCGTCGTAGCGGTCCGCCAAGACAAGCGCTAGCATCGTGACCAGAATAAAGCTCGTGCTGCCCATTAGGTCGTAATACCGCTCGGTTTGTTGCTTGTAGGCAGGCACGAATGCTGCCCACTGAATGAATAAGGCCAAGGCTACGCACGCCGCGAAGATCGGAACTCCGTAGGCGTCCATGCTGGCTGTTGAAACCAAGGCCGTGAACGCAACGATAATCCCTATGGCAATTAGGATTGGTTTCATAGTGTGCTCTCAGTCTTGAGTGATTATTAAAGTTATACGCAGGCGAGGCAGGGTAGGGATCACTTAAGTTGATGCCTACCCATAGAGTGAGTGCTAATTTTTATAGGATGGATCTTTCTTTTCGATGATACGTTTCATGGCCGCAAATTCTAATGAGCCTGTGGGTTGCCCCATACCTTGAATTTTCGTGAGCTCCTCGGTTCGAGTCAGCACTTCAGGGCGCACCTGAATTTGTTGGACGCCCGTTTGGTCAACAGAGGTTTGAATTTGGCACGAGCGCTCTAGCACCCACATATTTAAAAAGGCCTCTGCAACTGTGCGTCCACCCGCCAGCAATCCATGGTTGCGCAAAATCATCATCATGGCTTCAGAGCCGAGGTTGGCAACGAGTCCTTCTTTCTCGCTTTGATCGACTGTAATACCCTCGAAGTCGTGGTAGGCGATGCGGCCATGCAGTAAGGCTGAGTAAAAGTTGTCGGGACGTAATCCACCTTCTTGGCAGGCAACGGTCATTCCCGCTGTCGTGTGGGTGTGAGCTATGCAGATGATATCGTGGCGGGCTTCATGTACGCAGCTATGAATTAGCATGCCCGCGGGGTTCACGAAGTGTTCTGTGGGTTCTACGATGTTTCCTTCAATATCAACTTTAACTAGGTTTGAAGCCGTGACTTCACTGTAATGCAGGCCGTAGGGGTTGATTAAAAAATGCCCCTCATCGCCGGGCAATTTCACCGTGATGTGATTAAAAATCAGCTCACCCCAACCTAGGTGGTCAAAAATTCGATAAAGGGCGGCTAGGTCTTCGCGCAAGGTTTGTTCAGTATTCATGAGATTCCTCAAGGGTTCGTTATTAATTATTGATGCCGAGTATAGCAGTTCTAGTAGCGGTATGACGCGGTCATTTAATCCCAAATAATCCGGGGTCGTGTTACATTGTGATTTTGTCTTCAGGGAAACAAAACTATGCGGTTTGAGCATTGCTTACGCCTGTTTTTTATTGGCTTTTTTGCAAGTCCGCTGTGCCTCGCGGCCACATCCGTTAGCTACACTGAACAGCATAAGCAAGCCGCCGAAGAAATCGCTGCTAAGTTATGGCAATGGAGTGAATTAGGTTATCTCGAGCAGCGCAGTTCAGGGCTGATGCAGGATGTGTTGCGAGATGGCGGATTCCGAGTCAAATCGGGGTCGGCCAGCATAGATACGGCTTTTGTCGCTGAATACGGGGCAGGGGAGCCCGTTATTGCGCTGTTGGCGGAAATGGATGCTTTGCCGGGTGCGTCGCAGCAAGCGCTACCCGAGGAAGCAACACGAAACACCGAAGCGGGGCATGCCTGTGGGCATAACTTATTTGGCGGTGGCGTCATTGGTGCCGCGTTGGCCGTAAAAGATTGGATGCAGGCAAACCAAGTTGCAGGAACATTGAGGGTGTTTGGGACCCCCGCCGAAGAAGGTGGTTCGGGTAAGGTTTATCTAGTGCGTGAGGGCTTGTTTGACGATGTCGATGTTGCCTTGCACTGGCATCCTGCTGACAGCAATCAATCGCTAGCAGCAACGAGCTTGGCCAACAAGTCGGCAAAATTTAAGTTTGAGGGAATTGCGAGCCACGCCTCTGCTGCGCCCGAACGCGGGCGCTCTGCGCTTGATGGTGTTGAAGCGATGAATTTCATGGTTAACCTCATGCGGGAGCATGTGCCCAGCACCACCAGAATCCATTACGTGATTAGTAATGGTGGTGACGTGCCAAATATCGTACCGAGATATGCTGAGGTTTATTACTACCTGCGCGCGCCCTCGGCGCAGGAGCTCGAACCTATTTGGGATAGATTAGAAGATGCCGCGAGGGCTGGTGCCCTGGGGACTGGCACCCAAGTAAACTGGGAGGTGATTCATGGTAACCATAGCCTCTTACCCAACAGCACACTTGCCCGCCTTATGCACGAGCACTTGAGTGCTTTTGGCGGCGTAGATTACAGCGCCGACGAGACAAAGTTTGCCGAAACCTTGCAGGCTAATTTTAACGGTAAAGGTAAGCCGGTAAGCAGCGCGGCAACGATTGCACCTTGGCGTGACGATATTGCTAGTCTTGGGGGTTCAACAGACGTTGGTGATGTGAGTTGGGTGGTTCCTACCCACGGTATCAGTACCGCAACATGGGTGCCCGGTACACCAGCACATTCTTGGGCCGCCGTCGCGGCTAGCGGTATGTCAATCGGTCACAAAGGCATGCATTTGGCAGCCGAAGTCTTGGCCGCGACGACACAGGATTTACTGACGGATTCGCAGCTTCGAGCCGCTATCAAGGCTGAGTTTGACGAACGGCGCGGTAGTGACTTCGAGTACAGAGCATTGTTGGATGATCGCCAACCACCACTGGATTATCGCGTGAAGCCATGACAAGCAACTCAATCGAAAACAACCTGTACGCTCGGTTGGGTATCGACAAGCCTGAGCGCGCGCAATTGGCGGTACTAGAGACAGAAAACGGGAAGGTTTGGACCTATGGTGATCTCAGTGCAATGGCACAGTCATTGGCACAAAAGCTTCTGGATTTAGGTGTTCGGCTAGGCGATCGTATTTCCGTACAAGTCGGCAAGTCCCCAGAAGCTCTGGCGCTGTATTTATCCTGTTTGCGGATAGGCGCTGTTTACCATCCCTTGAATACAGCTTATTCGTTAGCTGAATTGAAGTATTTTTTGGAAAACGCCGCGCCGCGCTTGTTGATTTGCTCGCCCGAGAACGAAGAGCCTTTGAACGCATTGGCGCAGGCTTGTGGGGTTGAAGCGACTTTAACACTGGATATTGAAGGTAATGGCAGCCTCATGAAGGACCTGCCCCCCGGTCAAACTTGTGACCCTCTCTCAGTCGAGCTCTCGACATCGGCAGCCTTATTATATTCGTCAGGGACGACGGGGCGTCCAAAAGGCATTGTGCTAACACACCAAAATTTGGCCAGCAATGCCGAGGTCTTGGTGAAGTTATGGGGCTTTAGTGCTGATGATGTGTTGTTGCATTGCCTCCCGATTTATCACGTACACGGCCTGTTTGTTGCGTGTCACTGTGTATTGATGAGCGGTGCATCTATGCTTTGGAATAGTGCATTTGAGGCGAATAGCGCTATGGCGCAACTCCAGCGCGCCAGTGTGATGATGGGTGTGCCGACGTATTACACGCGCTTGCTGGCATTGCCAGAGTTCAATGCAGACTCTTGCGGGTCGATGCGTTTGTTTATCTCCGGATCGGCTCCTCTCTTGAGTAGCACGTTTGCCGAGTTCGAAGAGCGCACAGGGCACCGCATCTTAGAGCGCTATGGCATGACAGAAACAGGTATGAGTATCTCTAATCCCTTGAGCGGCGAGCGTAAAGCGGGAACGGTGGGGTTTCCTCTACCAGGTGTAGAGTTGCGCATAGAAGACGACAACGGTGTGACTGTGCCGGCAGGCGAGGTCGGAAACTTACTGGTCAAGGGCCCTAATGTGTTTAAAGAGTATTGGGGCATGCCTGAAAAAACCGCGGCAGATTTTACCCAAGACGGCTTCTTTAAGACCGGTGATCTGGCAAGTATCGATCCCGAGTGCTACGTAGCAATTGTCGGTCGCTCTAAAGACCTAATCATTACCGGCGGGCTGAATGTTTACCCCAAAGAAATCGAGCTGGCTATTGACCGCTGTGAAGGCGTTCTTGAGTCTGCGGTAATTGGCTTGCCAGATGATGATTTTGGTGAGCAGGTAGTGGCGGTTGTTGTGCCTGACGGCACTTTAGATTCGGAGGCATTGGAGCGCAGGCTTAGGTCGGACATGCAAGAGATTTTGGCCGGTTTTAAACGACCAAAAAAATACATTTTGCTTGATGGTCTGCCCCGCAATGCCATGGGGAAAGTGCAAAAAGCGCTCTTGCGCGAGCGCTTTGCAAGTGAGACCGTGATTACTGAATAAATTCACGGAATGGGGCAATGATGCTAAGCCGCTTGACGTTTGTTGTCTGTCTGATCTAACGGGTTTGCCAGTAAATACTCAAAGGCCGATAACGCCGCCTTAGCGCCTTCACCCATCGCGATAACGATTTGCTTATAGGGCACGGTAGTAACATCTCCCGCGGCAAATACGTTGGCTTGCGTAGTGCGACATTTGTTGTCGACGATGATTTCGCCGTGTGCTGTGCGCTCGACCAGATCGGCCACAAACTGGCTGTTTGGGCTCAAGCCAATTTGCACGAACACGCCGTCGGTCTCTAAGCGAGTGCGCTTATTGTCGGCTCGGTTGAGATACTCAAGCGCTACCACTTTACCCTTTTCGGCAATAATGTCTTGGCAGGCAGCGTTAGTGATGATCGATATGTTAGTGCGCTGCTGCGCTTGATCGATCAATACCTTATCGGCTTTTAGCGTCCCCATGAATTCCACGATGGTGACACTTTTGACGATCCCAGCCAGATCAAGGGCCGCCTCAATGCCGGAGTTGCCGCCGCCGACGACCACAACGTCTTTGCCAGCAAAAAACGGACCGTCGCAGTGTGGGCAATAAGCCACACCCGAACCAATGTTTTCTTCCTCTCCGGGAATTCCCAGTTTTCGCCATTGAGCGCCAGTTGCTACGATGATACTTCGCGCCAGTATTTGCTCGCCTGTATTCAGTGTGATGGTCCGCAGATCGTCGCCACTGATGCTCTCGACCCTGATGTTTTCGCGGATAGTGATGGGGTAGCTATTCATATGTTCGAGCAAGTTACCACTCAGTTTCGATCCGGTGGTGTGACTGACTGAGATCAAGTTCTCGATCCCTTGAGTATCTTTGACTTGACCGCCTAATCGCTCGGCAAGTAAGGTCACCGCCAGCCCTTTACGAGCACTGTAAATCGCCGCACTTGCGCCTGCGGGGCCTCCACCGATCACCACGACATCCTGTAGAACCGCGGATGAGGTCTTGGTTGATGCTTTCACCTCAGGTGCGATCTGCTGCAATTTGTCCAGTAATTGGCTGATTTCCGTCTTGCCGTTGGCAAAGGGTTTGCCGTTGGCAAATACTGCAGGTACTCCCTGTAGATCACGTTCTTCAACTAGCTTAGGGAAAAGACCGCCATCGATCATCTCTGCGCTAATATTTGTGTTTAGCAGAGCAAACTGGTGCAGGGCTTGAACAATGTCAGGGCAATTATGGCAGCTGAGGCTCACGAAGATTTCAAAGTGAATAGGCGTTCTTACCTCTTTAACACGGCTTTGTATACTTGCGTCGAGTTTAAGCTCCCGTCCGCCGGCATAGAGCAGGGCCAAAATGAATGAATTGAATTCATGGCCACTCGGAATGCCCGAGAATTGTGCGCCGGTATCAAGCCCATCGACTTCTAAGGCGAAAGACAAAGGGCTGCGCAAATTGCTGCTCTCACGCTCTTCAAGACGGATCTTGTCCGACAAATCCGCTATGTGTCGCAAAAAGGCCACCAGCTCATCCCGCTTAGAGTAATTGCCTGCAGCGATAACCAAGGTTACCGTGCGTGAGATGGTGTCGGTGTAGGTTTTGACATTATTTAGTAGCTCTTGGTTTAACATGACACGTCTCCTGATTCTAAAAAAAAGGGGGTTGCCCCCCTTGGGTTTAAATTTTTCCAACCAGGTCAAAAGACGGCGCTAACGTCTGCTCGCCTTCTTGCCATTTGGCTGGGCACACTTCGCCCGGGTTATTGCGGACGTATTGTGCGGCTTTTATCTTGCGAACCAACTCCTCGGCGTTACGGCCAATGCCTTCGGCGGTAATTTCCATGACTTGTACCACGCCATCGGGGTCTACAATAAAAGTGGCACGATCGGCCAAACCTTGGTCTTCTCGCATAACTTGGAACTGGCGCGTTATTGCACCACTTGGGTCGCCGATCATTGGATATCGGATTTTGCCGATAGTGTCCGAAGACTCGTGCCACGCTTTGTGTGTGAAGTGCGTATCGGTTGATACCGAGTACACCTCTACGCCTCGGGCTTGCAGTTCAGCATAGTGGTCCGCAAGATCGCCGAGTTCAGTAGGGCAAACGAAAGTGAAATCGGCGGGGTAGAAAAAAAATACCGCCCATTTGCCAATTACATCTTGCTCGCTAATGGAAATGAATTCGCCGTTTTTGTAAGCCGTTGAGTTAAAGGGTTTGATGGTTGAGTTGATTGAGGTCATATGTCTCTCCTTGGTGTGTTTTATTGAATACAAGTCCACTATAGTTAACCTATATTGATCTTTAAATTTGAATGAATTGATTGTTATGATTCTTTTTTTAGATTGAAAGCGGTAAGAGATAATGGATTTTTCGGCAAATTTGATTAGACTTAGGAATAAATAGTAAGTGCCACAGGGGCGCTGATTGACGGCTCGGTTGTTATGATCTCAATAAAACAAATTCGCTATGCACTCGCGGTCGAAAAAACATTGCACTTTCGCAAAGCCGCCGACAACTGTGCTGTATCCCAGTCGGCTCTGAGTACCGCTTTAAACGAGTTGGAAGCTCAGTTAGGTTTTCAAGTATTTGAGCGCGATAACAAAAAAGTGCTGGTGACCCCCATGGGGCATATATTTCTAGAAAAAGCGCGCTCTGTTAGTGTCCAGATGGACGATATTATGCGCTTGCAACAAACTGACAAAACGCCTTTAAGCACACCTCTGACGATCGGCATGATACCCACCATTGCGCCTTATTTGTTGCCGCTGGTGTTGCCCGCAGTGGCGACGAGCTACCCCAGGGCAAAACTAAAAATCGTTGAGGCGCAGTCGAAAGAATTAGTCGAGCGAGTGCGCGATGGAGAGCTCGACACGGCTGTATTAGCGCTTCCTTTCGATTGCGATAATTTATTGAGCTTTCCGTTTTGGGAAGAAGATTTTTACTGGGTTGCGCCCAGTGCCAACGAACAAGAGGTCCGGGAGCGAATCACGGCTGATGAGTTATCACGAGAAAACTTGATGCTTTTATCAGAAGGACACTGTCTTAAAGACCACGCTTTGGCGGCGTGTAAGTTCTCGAATGCAGTGGCGCACTCGATGAGCGCGACCAGTTTGAATACTCTTATTCAGTTGGTGGTTGCGGGCTTGGGGTCAACATTAGTTCCTGAAATGGCGCTGGATCAGTTAGTTCGCAGTGACGAGCGGCTACGGTATGCCCGACTGGACGAACGTGGGCCGCATCGCAAAGTTGCATTTATAATGCGCGCGACCTATCCCAAGTTGGATAGTATTCAAGCACTTCAAGAGGTGTTCATAAAAGCCCTAAGCAATCGCTGATCGCTCGGCTCACAATAAAAGGAACAACAATGCGTAACCTGGTTATTTCATGCTTGTTAGCTGTTCTAGCTGCTTGCTCGAGCCGTGCCCCCGAGATTCCGATAGACCCGTCGCGATACGATGTAAAGATCGAGCGTGATCGCTGGGGTATTCCTCATATTCATGGCAAAACCGATGCGGATACTGCTTTTGGGTTTGCTTATGCTCAGGCCGAAGATGGCTGGGAGCTCATTGAAGAAACACTGCCATTTTATCGCGGCGAATCGGCTCGCTACAACGGAGCGGATGCAGCGCCTGCTGACTACATGATTCAATGGCTTGGGGTTCGGGAGTGGGTCAAGAGCGGATATGACAATCAAATCAGTCCTGAAGCACGTGCATTAGTTCAGGCCTATGCCGACGGCCTGAACCACTTTGCAGCAAAACACCCAGACAGGATAGAGCGCGATATTCTGCCAGTGACGACCACGGACATAGTTACCGGTTTTGTGGTCCGGCACTTGTTGTTTTACGGATTCGACGGAGCCGTTAAAGAAGTTATGGGGCCAAAGCGAGCCCGTGAGATGTCGCGTTTAGTCGCCGATCTGGGTTTGAGCGATACCCCAATCGGTTCAAACGCTATCGCGGTTTCACCTGCAGCAACAGACGATGGTGCCACTCGTCTTATGATTAATTCGCACCAGCCAACAGATGGTCCGGTAGCTTGGTACGAGGCTCACATCAGTAGTGATGAAGGGCTGAACATTATGGGCGGTACTTTTCCCGGTAGTCCGCTGATTAGTCTTGGATTTAACCACGATATCGCCTGGGGCGTCACTGTTAACAAGCCTGATCTGGTCGATATTTTTGTGCTAGAAATTAATCCAGACAACGAGAATCAGTATCGCTTAGATGGCCAATGGTTAGACCTCGAGGTCGAAGATGCAAGCTTGCGTGTTAAGTTGTGGGGCCCTTTGTATTGGACCTTTACGCGCAAGATTTATCGTTCAAAGCACGGGCCCGTGATGAAAACGGACCACGGTAGCTACGCTTTCCGCTTTGGTGGCCAAAACGAAATCCGCCAAGTGGACCAGTGGTATGCCATGAATCGTGCTAGGAGCTTCGACGAGTGGTATGCGGCCATGGCGCAACACCGTTTTGCATCGTTTAATTTCGTCTTCGCCGACAAGGAGGGTACGATCGCGTTTATTCACAATAGTTTAACGCCGCTGCGCGAATCTGGTTACGACTGGAGTCAATATTTACCAGGGGATCAGTCGAATCTGATCTGGGACAGCTATTTGCCATTCAAGCAACTGCCGCAAGTCGTTAGACCTAAGCACGGCTATCTTGCTAGTACAAACCAAACGCCATTTAAGGTTGCTCACGAGAACGACAATCCAGACCCATCAGCCTTTAGTCCAACAGACGGCTACCAAACTCGGATGACCAACCGCGCAGACCGAGCATTCGAGCTGTTCGAATCACTAGCACCTATTTCGGCTGACGATTTTTGGGCGATTAAACACGACAAAGCGTATGCCTCATCAAGCCGAGCCGGCCGTTATATTCAAGCCGCAATCGAGGCTGAGCTGCCCAATGCTTTACCGCATCAGTTAGAAGCACAAACCTTGTTGGCAGAATGGGATTTGGCAGCAAATATTCAGAGTCGTGAAGCGGCCTTGGGTGTGTGTGTAATTCGCGCAGAGTGGCGAGCGGAACAAGATGGTCTAGCCCCGCCAGACGCTGGAGGAGTGCTGCAAACCTGCGCTGATGAGTTGCTCGAAGTCTCTGGTCGTATCGATCCTTTGTGGGGAGATATCAATAGGCATATTCGAGGTAAGATCAATGTGCCAGTGGGAGGCGGTCCCGATACCTTGCGCGCTATTTATGGCATGGGTTATGAGGAGAACGGTTATTTAACCAACATCGCTGGTGATGGGCTCTACTATTTGGTCGCATGGGATGCCCAGCAAAAACTCTCGGTTCAGGGCGTGCATCATTACGGATCTGCTACGATGCTTGAAGACTCGAGTCACTTCGCTGATCAGGCGGAAAATTTTGCTGCGGAACGTTTGCATGCGCCTTTGTTTGACGAGAAGGAACGCGCCGCCGCCGGAGATGTGGGCTCTTATAGGCCCTGAATTCGCTGGGGGCTAGGAATATGAAATGTTCGTGCTACTATGTTATTCCGATTGAACTGAGCAATGACAATGTTTTTTGATAAGCGATCACAGAAAAATACGCCAGCCCCTGCGGTCGCAGAGCCGGTAGCGCCTGTTGGACAGGTGTCTGAGGTTGCATCGATTTCATCATCTAAAGGAGGAAGGGCTGTGATTGGGGCAACGGTAAAAATTAAAGGTGAAGTACACAGCGAAGAAGATTTAACGGTAGAAGGGCAAGTTGAGGGTACCATAGTACTCAAAAGCAACGAGTTGGTTGTTGGTTCTTCTGGTCGTGTACATGCCGATGTTACGGCCAAGGCTGTTAAGGTCGAGGGCGAACTACATGGTGATGTTGAAGCCAGTGAACGCGTTCTGATCACCGTGAACGGTTCTATGCGAGGAAACATTCAAGCGCCGCGTGTCATTCTAGAAGATGGCAGTAAGTTCAAAGGCAGTATCGATATGAACGAAGCGGCGCCTGTAAAAAGCTTTGGTGTTGTGAGCAGTGCGAAAGTCGCAGCCAGCGGCGACAGCACTGGAGAGTAAGTGCTAGGTGAGCCCTAATCATGCCGCAGCAATGCGGCACCCTAGTGTGAACACTGAGCTGTTCAAAAGCAGTTTGATATCGAGTGTCATGCCTGAACCCAGTCAAACAAGGCCCCAGAAAATACTCGATTTTGGTGCGGCTCACGCATCGACCATAGCCTATTTGCAGTCGAGTTTTTGGGGGCGTCTTACCGTACTGGATTTGATCAGTCAGGCGGTCGAAATAAATGCTTTACTCAGTGACGAAGAAGCTACCGAGCAGAGAGTAAAGGTTCTTGAAGACAGTTTCGAACCCTGCATAGGACAAGCCTACGATTTAGTGCTTATGTGGGACTTTGCTCTGTATTTAAGCGAAGCTAACTTGAATTGGTTGAACGACTGGTTGGATGCGATATTGACTTACGACGGTGTGGCACATGGGTTTTTGTGTCATAACGCAACTCGCAGCATGGCGACGAAACGGTGGGGTATTGCAGGACGAGATCAGCTAGAAGCCGAATTAGGGCTCAGCGTGCTTCCTTATCGGCATTTACGCGGTGCTTTATCGCGATGCCTGCCCGATTTTGCAATTGATAAAAGCGTGCTAATGAAAGACGGGCGCTTAGAATTCGTGATTCGACGCCGGTAAACACTTTAGCTAGAGCTGGAATCGGGCCTCTAGAAAACGTGCTATTCCATCGTCATCGTGGTGCCCAATAACCTCTGTCGCAGCCGCTTTGACTTCCGGTTTGGCGTTGCCGGGCGCATAACATTCATCGGCGATCTCGAACATGGTCAAGTCGTTATCGCTATCGCCAAAACAAATAATTCGCTCGGCCCCAATGTCGCGTTTCAGCTCAAGCACCGCCGCGCCTTTATTGCCGTCGCAGTGGTGCACATCCAGCCAATACAGGTTTTGCCCCTCAAATGCCGGACCTCCGTAAGCGATAAGGTGCTCTTCTTGGGCGATTTGAGCGACTATAGACTCAATTGCCTCTTGGCTACCCAGCCCACTGAAGTTGGCAATAGGCGCCTCGGGTGGCATGGCACTTAAAGGTTTGAGAGCGCTACCGCGTTCACGTTCAATAAAGGCGGCGAGCTTGTGCTCGTAGTCCTTCATCACCGGGGCATGATAGGCTCCGTGATGTTCATTGGACTCAAATGTGTGTACGAAGGGGCTTACCCCCGCGTCGGTAAACGCCAACAGCACCTTGGCAATTTCCTCTTGGGTAAGTAGGCACTGCCGGCTGTAGTTGTCTGATGCTGGGTTCCATATCAACACCCCATTTTTGACGATGTGGGGCAGGTGAAAGCCACGACCGCTGACCACTGCGTGAGCGCCATGTAGGGTGCGTCCGGTCGCCACAGTGTAGGCGATGCCAGCATCGGCCATTTTGCCAAGTACTTGGTTGGTGTAGTCCGAAATTTGGGATTCGGCGTTTAAGAGCGTGCCGTCTAAATCGAATACTATTAGATCCATAATAATTAGTCACACCTTATCAGTCGGTGTTTGCCGTCTTGCTTTGCCTGCAGCAAGGCAATATCAGCGCGCTGAATGGCTTGTTCTAGGGTTTCGTTGGTTCTGACTTGTGCGACTCCAATCGAGGCGGAAACAGTTAAGGGCTCAGGTTCTGTGGTAAAAGGATGAGCGCAGGAGTTGATCAAAGATTGCGCCAACGCATCGATATCAATGTTGCAGGGCGTTACAATTACAAACTCGTCTCCACCCATGCGGCAGGCAGCCCCTAGTTCTGGCAGTGCTTTCTTGATGTTTTGAGCCATACTGACAAGGGCAATATCGCCAATGTTGTGTCCATATTTGTCATTAATGGCTTTAAAGTCATCGAGGTCTATGAACAGAACGCCGCTGCCTTCAGTGCCAAGATTTTGTCGTGTAAGTTCTTTATGAAACTCAGAGCGATTAAACAGGTCTGTTAATGTGTCGCGCGAGGCGGCTCGCTGCAGTTTTAAACGGTTGCGCTCGTGCGCGAGGGCAATGCCGGCATATTGCATGAGTTCTTGCCACTGCTGAACACCTGTCGGGCTCCAAATGCCATCCATCCAAAGTGTTTCTGGTAGGGCATAGTCAAGCGAAACGAGGTAGTGAGTAATTTCATGCGGTGTATCGTTGGGTGCTATAGCGCCAAAGCGAATACCAGCAATGTCCCAACGGTCCATTAGCTTCAGAGTACTGGCTGGTAATTCGGAGCGCTTCACGGACAGTAGTTCGCCGGCTTCTGAGACCTCGACTTTGTCGATCGGAGTAGCCACGAATAACTTGAAAATCTCTGGTTTAAAGTGCTCTGAGATGGGTTGGTCTGACATCGAGCAGATAACTCCAGAATCATCAGAGGCGTCTCTCGATACGAAAAACGAAGGACGCCTGACATGCCCGCCACGACCGACTCCTTGCGCGATTAGTTGCATAACTTTGGCGTGTGGCTCATTTTTAGCCATCGCAGTAATTGGATCGCTGTAAGCAGGTCGGCACTCTACCGTTTGAATGTTCACAATGATGCCAGAGATTTCTGGGTCGCTGAGTCGATTGCTGCTAACGATATCAACCTCCACCCAATTGTCTTCATTGTCGCGAATACGCAAAGTCATAGGTATGTAGCGTATTTCACGGTTATCATCAGCCAGGGCCAAGGACTCCACCACTCTAGAGACATCCTCCGGGTGAATGTAGTCCAGAATGTTGCGGCCCTCGGTCCACGCCGCTGGGTAGCCTAATATATCTTGTATGCCGTGACTCGCGAATATCACTGAGCCATCTATGCCGATGACCAGAGTGACTGTTCTGGACGCATCTAAAACGGCCCGGTGAAACGATGAGTTTTGCATCCGATTAGCGTTCCAGTTTGGTGGTTATCCAGCGGTCCACAATAGACTCGAGAGTCGCAAGCGGAAGGGCGCCTTGTTTTAGGACCACATCATGAAATTCGCGGATATCAAAAGTGTCTCCAAGGCTCGACTTAGCTCGCGCGCGCAGTTCAAGAATTTTTAACATGCCCACTTTATACGCGGTCGCTTGCGAGGGCATAACAATGTAGCGTTCGATGGCCTTTACGATGTCCGATTCAGCGTTGGGCGTGTTTTCAACTAAGTAATCGATGGCTTGCTCGCGCGACCAGCGTTGAGCGTGTAATCCTGTGTCGGTAACCAAGCGACACGCGCGCCATAACTCCATCGCCAGGCGACCAAAGTCACTATAGGGGTCTTCATACAGGCCAATTTCTTTAGGAAGTAACTCGGCATACAAACCCCAGCCTTCGGTGTAGGCCGTGTAGCCGCCGAATTTTCTGAATTTGGGTATGCTCTCAAGCTCTTGTGCAATAGCGATTTGCATGTGGTGGCCTGGGATACCTTCGTGATATGCCAGCGCAGCCATCTGGTAAATAGGCATTGCTTGCATGGTATACAAATTGGCGTAGTAGGTGCCGGGGCGCGAGCCATCGGGAGCTGGGCGTTGATAGAATGCTTTGCCAGCAGATTTTTCGCGGAACGGCTCAACCGCTTTTACAACCAGATCGGCTTGGGGTTTAACTTTGAATAGACTATCCAAGCGAGTCTTCATGTCGTCGATTAGGGCAGTGGCCTCATCGAGGTAGACCTGTTTGCCCTCGGGGGTCTCGGGGTAGTAAAACTGTGGATCGGTTCGCGTAAACTCAAAAAAGTCTTGCAAGTCGCCTGCAAAACCCACTTGCTTCATGATCGTGCGCATTTCTTCGTGTATACGTTCCACCTCAGCTAAGCCAATCTCATGAATCGTGTCGGCATCCATGTCGGTGCTCGTGGTGCGGGCAAGCGCGAAGTTATAAAACTCTGCTCCATCAGGGAGCTTCCAGGCGCCATCGCGGGTATCGGCTTGTGCTTCTATGGCCGTTACTGTGTCGCTCAAGCTGGCAAAGCCAGGGCCTACAGATTCGAGCAGGGCTTTTTCCGCCCCTTTAAGAAGCTCGACTTTTCTTGTTTCGTCGAGCTCCAGCTGCTCGAGCTTACCTTTGAAGTCGGCTAGAAGGGTTGAGTCATCGCCGTCCGAGAACGGTGCCCCGCTGACGATATTACTAATATCGCTTAACACGTAGGGGTAGACGAACTTGGGCGCTAAAATGCCAATCTCTGCCCGTTTATAGAGGTTTGCTTCGAGTTCACCAAGCACACGTTTAAATTCACGTAAGCGGCTGATATAGGCCTGCGCATCTTCCTCTGAACGCACGATGTGTTGGTTGATCATGAACGAGGGTAAGCCCGAATGCATGCCGAACATCTGATTAACGGGGTAGTTGTGATAGCGCCAGCGATAGCTTTCGATCTCTTGATTCAGCTGGTCGTTCATTAAATTCCAGCTCAGTACCGTCTGCTCATCCAGCGCCGCTACGCTAATGGTTTGAAGCTTTGCTAGGTTTACTTTGGCCCGCTCTAATTCTCTGGCTGATGCCGCTTCAGTGTAGTCATCGAGTTTGTCGTAGTCCTGCTTGATGCCCAGATAGGTTTGTGACATTGGAGAGCTCATGACGCTCTGCATGAACATTTCTTCGAACAGGGCATTAGCTTTTTCGGACTCGCTCAGCGCCACCTGCTCTGTTGGTGTGTTGGCGGTATCGGTTCCGGGCTGGCAGCCCACAAGTGCTAGGGTGGCTCCTAGAACTGCGGCGCCTAATAAAGTTCGTGTGGTCATTGTTTTGCTCCTGTTAACCGATTTGGCGGTCAGTTTGTTGCCAGTAGGGTTCTCGTAGAACCATTTTCTGGATTTTACCTGTAGAGTTGCGCGGCAGCGCATCGATGATTTCAAGTCTGCGCGGGATTTTATAGCCTGCGAGTTTGTCGCGGCAAAAATCGATCATCGCCTGTGTGGATGGTGGCGCAAAACCCTGATTCAAAGCAATAAAGGCTAACAACGCTTCACCGTATTTTTCATCCGGTACACCGATAACGGCTGTTTCACGCACACCTGTCATCTGAGCGAGCACATTTTCAACCTCGACGGGGTAGATATTTTCGCCTCCGCTGACCACCATATCTTTAATTCGATCCCGAAGAAAAATGAAACCTTCTTCGTTTATAAAGCCTGCATCGCCGGTTAGTACCCAGCCATCAATCAGAGTTTTCGCGGTAGCCTCGGGTAAGTTGAAGTAGTGCAACATGCTGTTGGCCGACCGTAGCCAGATTTCTCCTGTCTCCCCCAAAGGCACTTCGTTGCCATTTTCATCGCAGACTTTAGCTTCGACACCAAGACAGGTTTGGCCGGCTGCCTGTAGCAATTCGGGTTCACCTTGCAGGGCGCGCTGGTGCGTCTCGGGTGATAAGGCTACTACAGTGCCGCAAGTCTCGGTCATGCCATAATACTGATTAAATCCGCACTTAAACCGCTCGACCGCTTCTTTTAGTAAGGTGGGGGAAATTGGCGCCGCGCCATAGCCTATAACATCCAATGAGCTTAAGTCGTATTGGTCAAAATTTGGGACATCGCGTAGTAAAGACAAAATCATGGCCGGCACCATAAACATTTCGCGAATGCGGTGTTTTTGAATGGCTTCTAGCACGGTTGTGGGTTCAAAGGATTGATGCATGACGACTGCGCCGCCGCACAATAACGGCACGATGGTAGAGCCAGCGCCGCCAATATGAAACATGGGTGCACAGACTAAGTCCATGCCGTCGACACCTAGCACGCCTGGGTTCGCGTTAGATAAATTATTCATTAGCGCGGTTAAATTGCGATGGCTCAGCGCGACACCTTTGGGTTTGCCGGTTGTACCGCTCGTGTAGAGCTGTAGCGTCGCGTCTTGCTCGTTCAAGTTTGAGGGAGTATCCACCAGTAACGATGGTGGTTCTATCATTGCTTTATTAAGCGACAAGTGGGTTTCGTTCAAATCGGACACAAATACAGACGTGCCATCGCGAGCTTCGGCAATAGCATAAGCTAAGATTTCAACCGAGGGTTCGAGAATTAAAATCAGTCGAATATTGGCATCGTCGCAAACGTAGGCAGTTTCGGGAGGTGCGAGCCGATAGTTTAGTGGTACCGAGACAGCACCTATACGACTGCATGCGGTGAATGCAACCATGTGATCAATGCTATTTTGCCCCAGCAGACCAATGCGTTCACCTGGGACTATTCCCTGGACAAGAAAGAACTGCGCAAGATTAATACTGCGTTGCTGAAGAATATGATAACCGTATTGAGTGCCTTCAGTTATTAGCGCTGTGTGGCTTGGACGTCGCCGAGCATGGTAGTCGATCGCTTGGTGGATTAGCACATGAAGCTCCTAGTTATAGTACCGCGAGACTAACCAAATTTGGGCTCTCGTTCCAGTTTTGATGCAGTCTTTCGGGTAAGATTTGGATGCCTTTATGAGGTTTTATCCTGGGCATAATTGTTCTTTAGATAAAACCTGAGTAAAATAGTCGGGAAATAGCTACACGGGTAATCCAGCATGCGTTTGACTACGAAAGGGCGTTACGCGGTGACGTCGATGCTTGATTTGGCTTTGCACCGCGAGCATGGCCCCATTCCGCTGGCGGGAATATCGACTAGACAAGATATCTCGCTGTCGTATTTAGAACAGTTATTTGCTCAATTGCGCAGGCAGGGCTTGGTTAAAAGTGTTCGCGGCCCCGGTGGCGGATATTACTTGGGTAAAGCGCTTGATGTCATAAGCGTTGCTGACGTTATCGAGGCGGTCAACGAAGATACCGACGCTACGCGTTGCAGAGGCAAAGGGTCCTGTCAAAAAGGTGCGACCTGCCTTACGCACCATCTTTGGACGGGCTTAAGCGATCAGATACGCGAGTTCTTGCGTAGTATAACTCTGGCCGATTTGGTCGTCCGCGACGAAATACGAGAAATAGCATCGGTTCAAGATGAAAGAATTCAGATAACTATTGACCGTGTAACGAGCTTATTGCACGACTAAGCGCCAAGTATCAGAGGTAAGTATGGCGAATGAACACATTAACGAAGTGATCGAGCGGGAATATACGCCCGGTTTTACGACGAACATAGAATCAGACACTTTGCCACCAGGCTTGGATGAGTCTGTCATTCGGACGATATCGGCGCGCAAAGAAGAGCCCGAGTGGCTGCTGGAGTGGCGCTTAGATGCGTACCGACGGTGGTTGGAAATGGCACCGCCTGAATGGGCGCAAGTGCAATATCCGCCGATCGATCACAATGCAATCTCGTATTTTTCTATGCCAAAATCAATGGCCGATAAGCCCAAGAGTCTGGATGAAGTTGATCCGGAGCTGTTGGCGACGTATGAAAAGTTGGGAATTCCTTTGCATGAGCAAGCCGTGTTGGCTGGCGTAGCGGTAGATGTAGTGTTTGATTCTGTCTCGGTGGCGACTACCTTTCGCGAAAACTTGGCCGAGGCTGGGGTGATTTTTTGCTCGATTTCAGAGGCGGCTCGGGAATACCCAGAGTTGGTCAGGCAGTATTTGGGTTCGGTCGTGCCTAAAACAGACAACTATTATGCGGCCCTTAACAGTGCGGTCTACAGCGACGGATCATTTGTTTACATCCCAAAAGGTGTGCGTTGTCCGATGGAGTTATCGACCTATTTCCGTATTAACGAGAGCAATACCGGACAATTTGAGCGAACGCTTATCGTGGCGGCTGAGGGCAGCCACGTGAGTTACCTTGAAGGGTGCACCGCGCCTATGCGGGACGAAAACCAGCTGCATGCTGCGGTGGTTGAGCTGGTCGCTTTAGACGATGCCGAAATAAAGTATTCAACAGTGCAGAACTGGTATCCAGGCAATGCCGAGGGTAAAGGCGGCATTTACAACTTTGTGACGAAACGCGGTGTGGCTCATACTCGCGCCAAAATATCTTGGACCCAAGTTGAAACGGGTTCGGCGGTCACTTGGAAATACCCGTCTTGCGTATTGAAAGGCGACGACAGTGTGGGCGAGTTCTATTCTGTGGCCTTAACTCATAATCATCAGCAAGCGGATACCGGCACCAAAATGATTCATTTGGGGCGTAATACTAAGTCGACTATTATTTCGAAAGGTATTTCCGCGGGCCAAAGCTCGAATGCCTACCGCGGTTTAGTTCGGATGAGCCCCCGAGCCGTGGGTGCGCGGAACTACACGCAATGTGACTCGTTGTTGATTGGTGATCGCTGCGCAGCCCATACCTTTCCCTATATCGAAAGCAAGCAGCCCAGTGCTGTGGTGGAGCATGAGGCAACGACATCCAAGGTCAGTGACGATCAATTGTATCTTTGCCAGCAGCGAGGCATAGAGCCGGAAAAAGCCGTGTCGATGATCGTGAACGGCTTTTGCAAGGAAGTTTTTAAAGAGCTGCCCATGGAGTTTGCCATGGAGGCCGGCAAATTATTGGAAGTTAGTTTAGAAGGCTCGGTGGGCTAGGGCGCGGACCGGAACCACAGGGATGATTTGAGGAAATTATGTTATCGATTAAAGAATTGCGCGCATCGGTTGAAGATAAAGCCATTTTGCAAGGCTTGTCTCTAAACGTCGGTCCTGGCGAAGTACATGCCATTATGGGCCCTAATGGTGCCGGGAAAAGTACCCTAGGTCACGTGTTGTCGGGCCGTCCCGGTTACGAGGTTTTGTCTGGGTCGGTTGAGTTTGACGGTCAAGATTTGTTAGCAATGGAAACCGAAGAGCGAGCCCAAGCGGGTCTGTTTTTAGCTTTTCAGTATCCGGTGGAAATTCCCGGTGTCAGTAATATGGAATTCTTAAAAGCCAGTGTCGATGCCGTGCGCGAAGCCAACAACCTGAAAGCCTTAGATAGTGTCAGTTTTATGAAGCGCGCCCGAGAAGTCTCCAAAGCGGTTAATTTGAGCGTTGATTTCCTAAAGCGTGGTGTTAACGAGGGCTTTTCCGGTGGTGAGAAAAAGCGCAATGAGCTGATGCAAATGATGCTGCTGGAGCCTAAGCTTTGCATCCTAGACGAAACGGACAGCGGGCTGGATATTGACGCCTTGCAAGTCGTCGCTGCGGGTGTGAACGCAATGCGTTCGGCCGATCGCTCTTTCATTGTCGTCACGCACTATCAGCGTCTGCTGGACTACATTGAACCTGATTTTGTTCACGTGCTCGCCGGCGGAAAAATCGTTCGCTCGGGCGGTAAAGAGTTAGCCTTGGAACTTGAGAGCAAAGGCTATGCTTGGTTGGACGGTGCCGCATGATTGGATCGGTATTTGAGCCTGCTATTGCCGCGGCGCGGTCCGACGCGCCTGGCTGGTTAAGGCCTAAAATCGATGTGGCTGCAATGACTTTGGCGGCGACGGCTCTTCCAAATCGCAAAAGCGAGCATTGGAAGTACGCGCCTTTAACAGGCTTGGCATTGCCAGATCTTCAAACTGACAATAGCTCTGTAGACTCAGAAGCGTCACCCGATCTGGGGGCTTGTCGTATCGTTGCGACCTTTGAAGGTATAAAGGTTAGCGGATTAGGTTCGGATCAACTGCCATGTGGTGTCGAGGTCCGATCGTTTTCTGAGTTAGATGAGGCGGATGCCGGTCGTGTACTGGCGTTAATGGGTTCGGCAGCCAAAGACCGCAGTGGCTTAATTAGTACCGTAAGCGATGCGACGCTCGGCTTGGGCTTATGGATTGATATTGCTGATAATGCCGATATAAACGCGCCACTACATTTGATTTGGCAGGACAATAGCACTTGGCTGTCGGCTCGTGTGCTGATCACCGCCGGCCGCAATAGTCGTGCAAACATTATCGAACACTTTGGCATAGGCACATCCCTCCCATCCCAGCAGCACAGCGTCACCGAATTGTTTTTGGCAGCGGGCGCAAAACTGGATTACTGCCGAATTAACACGCACATCAACACGCAGACGTTTTTGGGGGGTGTATTTGCAAGATTAAGTCGTGACGCGACTCTGAATGCGTTTGCCTACGCTGCTGGAGCAAAAGTTTGCCGCAATGAGTGGGGCGCGGTGTTCGCGGAAGAGGGCGCCCACGTCGAGCTGAATGGTATCTACTTACCTACCGGGCGCGAAGTGGTCGATTTTCATACCACGCTGGAACATGCGGCGGCGCATTGTACCAGCGAAGAGACCTTTAGAGGCGTTATCGGCGACAAGGCCAATGCAGTGTTTAACGGCCGTATTCATATACATCCGGATGCCCAAAAAACAGTGGCGCAATTGTCTAATAAGAATTTGCTCACCTCAGATCAAGCGCAGGTAAATACAAAGCCTGAACTAGAAATTTACGCTAATGACGTGCAGTGCGCTCATGGTGCGACCGTGGCGCAAATCAACGATGAGGCAGTTCATTACTGCCGTACGCGCGGCATCGCAGAGGCGGTTGCGGCGCAGTTGATTGGCGTTGGGTTCGTGGTGTCATTGTTTGATCGCATTGCTCACGAACCGCTGCGTGAATGGTTGAGCGACCAAGCCAAGCAGCGGTGTCTGGCCCTAGTAGCAGGTGATCCCAGTGAATAAGTCTTTCAATGCGGATTTGGTGCGCGCCGATTTTCCATTACTGGATCAAGAGGTCAACGGCCACCCCTTGGTTTATCTAGACAATGCAGCAACGACCCAAAAGCCACGCGCCGTGATACAAGCCCTTGAGCACTATTATCAGATGGATAATTCTAATGTTCACCGTGGTGCACATGCAGTCGCAGATCGAGCGACACGTGCCTTTGAGGCGGCCAGGGCGAGTGTTGCCAAATTTATAAATGCAGCACGAGTGGAAGAAGTTATTTGGACCCGCGGCACCACAGAAAGTATTAACTTAGTCGCCCAAACCTTCGGCCGTATGGTGCTGCAAGAGAATGACGTAATTTTGGTGCCGGTATCCGAACATCACGCCAATATCGTGCCATGGCAAATGGTGGCTCAAGCTCAAGGTGCCAAAATTATTCCAATTCCTTTAACCGAAGGGTGCGATATTGATCTCGTTGCGTTTGACGACCTGCTTTCAAGGCACCGAGTCAAGATTGTGGCAGTCAACCAAGTGTCGAATGCCTTGGGGACCATTAATCCCGTGGCCGATATCACCGCTAAAGCCAAAGCGGCGGGTGCCGCGGTCTTGATCGATGGTGCTCAGGGTGTTGCGCACAGTTTGGTTGACGTACAGGCCTTGGGTGCGGATTTCTACGTGTTTTCTGGGCACAAACTTTGCGGCCCTACCGGTATCGGTGTGTTGTGGGGCAAAAAAGAACTGTTAGACGCCATGCCTCCTTATCAGGGCGGCGGAGAAATGATCGAAACCGTCAGTTTTGACGGTACAACTTATAACCAAGTGCCCTTTAAGTTTGAAGCGGGAACCCCAAACATTGCAGGTGCTATAGGTTTGGCAGCGGCAGTCGAATATCTGGAAGCTGTAGGCTTAGAAGCTGCAGTCGTGCATGAAAAAGAGCTGATGCGCTATCTGTTGGATTCTCTTTCTGGGTTGGCGAATGTGCAGCGCATCGGCAGTCCCCAACAGTCCGTAGGTATCTTCAGCTTTTTGGTGCCGGGTACACATCCCAGTGATATTGGTATGTTGTTAGATCAGCAGGGCATCGCCATTCGCACTGGGCATCATTGCACCCAGCCCTTAATGCAGTATCTAAATGTCCCGGGTACAGCCAGAGCTTCGCTTAGCTTTTACAACAACAAAAGCGATATCGATGCCTTTGTACAGGCCTTGGATAAAGCCTGTGGGCTATTAGTTTAGGAGTCGTTATGAGTGTAGAAGTTTTTGATGTGAAAGTGGCCCCAATATCCATTACCCCGGCGGCTGAGCGGCACTTGATTAAGCAGCTAGGCTTGTCGGGCAAAAAGGGTATTCGCTTGTCCGTAAAAGAGAGTGGGTGCACTGGGTTTATGTATGTGATGGACGAGGTTGATGCTGGGGAGCCATCGGATATCGCCCTGCAAGAGGCCGCACTGAATCTGTGGCTTGATCCAGATAGTCTACCCATTCTGCGTGGCACACAAGTCGATTTTGTATTTGAAGGTTTGAATAGGGTATTAAAATTCAACAACCCAAATGTTACAGCCGCCTGCGGTTGTGGTGAGAGCTTTAGCGTTGAAGAAGGTGTTTCGTACTCGTGAGTAGCCAAGAACGAACCCTATTAACGACTCAGCGAGAGGTGTTGGGTCGTCTGGTGCCAGTAGGTACTGCAGTCACGGTGCCTGCGCACAGCTTTGTGACGTTGACTCAAGCCTTGGGTGGTAACTACACCATTGTGCACGCCGGCAACATGATCCGCATTGATGGCACCGATGCCGATGCGCTGGGGTTAGAGCCCTTGGACCTTGAATTTGAAGACCCGCAAGATGGTTCGATCATTGAGGCATATGTGTGGGAGGCTTTGGGTACGGTTTTTGACCCCGAGGTGCCGGTAGACTTGGTGAATTTGGGCTTGGTTTACGATGTCGCGATTGATCAACAGCATGGTTCTGTAGGTATTACCATGACGCTAACTGCGCCAGGGTGTGGCATGGGTGATGTGCTCGTTGGTGATGTTCGTGCCCGCGTTGCCTGTGTGCCAAATGTGAAAATGGTTGAGGTGAATTTGGTATTCAGTCCGCCATGGCGTCGTGAGATGATGTCGGAAGAAGCCCAGCTAGTAACGGGAATGTTTTATTAGGGTTAGGTATGTCTAGTACAGAGCGCGCGCAAGAGATCGAGGATGACCTCAGTTTTTTTGATGCTTGGGAAGACAAGTATCGATACATTATTGATTTAGGTAAAACCTTGCCTGAGTTTGACGCAAACAAACGCGATGACGAGCACCTGGTGCGGGGATGCCAAAGTCAAGTGTGGATAGATGCAGACCTGCAATCGGGTAACTTAAACCTAAGCGTCGATAGCGATGCGTTTATCGTGAAAGGCTTACTTGCCGTTGTGTTAGCAGCGTATCAAGGTCTAACGCCTAGGCAGGCTCTAGACTTTGACATAGATGGGTATTTCAATCGCTTAGAACTGATCACACATTTATCGCCTACACGCGGCAATGGGTTAAGGGCTATGGTATCAAAAATTCGCGAAATTGCCGTCACGGCTTTAAGTTAACAGCGTTAAAATGACCGCCTTCACGCTTGATGTACGTTTAGATGCAGATACTTACTCGGTAACAGATCTGGCTCTTAGCCGCGTGCTATTAATGAATGATGCGAGATTCCCTTGGTTGATTTTGGTGCCTCGTAGAGCGGACTGCACTGAGTGGCTGGATTTTTCCACCGAAGATCAACAGCAGTTATTGCAAGAGCAACTTCGTGTAATGACCGTGCTTCAAGAGCTGACGGGCGCGCACAAGCTTAACGTGGCGAACCTGGGTAACATGGTACGGCAATTTCATCTGCACATCATTGCACGATTTGAAACCGACCTTGCTTGGCCCGGCCCCGTGTGGGGGCAGGGAGTCCGCGAAGAGTACGTTGAAGCTAAGACTCACTCTTTGATTTCAGCGCTGCAGCGAGCTCTGACTTAAATGTGATGCTGCCGCTCGATACTGTTGCCTAGCTTGGCTAAGCTCAAGACAAGCGGTCACGAAAATCCTGATAATTAAATGTTTTAACGATACGTACCGAATTTGTTTCTGAATTCCACACCGCAATGGCCGGCAACTTGCTGCCGTTGAAGGTGCTGGTTTTAACCATGGTATAGTGCGACATGTCCTCAAAGATCAAGCGCTGGCCGACTTCTAGGGGCTTAGCGAAGCTGTAATCGCCCATCACATCGCCTGCAAGGCAAGTTAAGCCGCCCAATCGGTAAGTGTGGTTAAGCTCGCTAGCTTCACTTGAACCGGTAATTAGAGCGCGATAGGGCATTTCTAAAGTGTCAGGCATGTGGCAAGTGGCTGAGGTGTCAAGAATGGCCTGGGGCCGATCGGTATAAGTAAGGTCCAATACCTCGCTGACCAACACACCAGTTCCAATCGCAACGGCTTCGCCCGGCTCTAAATACACTTGCACCTGATATTTTGCGCTGAAATTTTGAATTAGGGTGATGAGTCCCAGGCGGTCATACCCATCCGCAGTAATGTGGTGTCCGCCGCCAAAGTTGACCCATTCGAGCTGAGATAATAAATCACCGAAACGTTGCTCGAACGCCGCTACGGTGCGCGCAAGAGGCTCGAATGGGTGTTCACATAAGGTATGAAAATGTAATCCCGAGATACCCTCAAAATCTTCGGCTTGCAGCTGACTGCGCGGTATACCCAAACGAGACCCTGGCGCGCAAGGATCATACAATGGTACGTCGCCCTCTGAATGCTCGGGGTTAACGCGAAGCCCAATGCTTAAGTGCGCGCGCTGGGCTTGTGCGGACTGACATAACGGCTTGAACCGGCGCCATTGTTGCACCGAATTGAACACCACGTGATCTGCAATTTTTAGTATTTGCTCTAGATCGGCTTGTGAGTAGGCTGCAGAAAACACGTGGACTTCGCCGGGGTAAAACTCTTTGGCAAGCAAAGCCTCATGCAAACCGCTCGAGCAGGTGCCCCAGACGCGGTTTTGGTAAAGGGGGGCAAGCTCGAACATCGAGAATGCCTTAAGAGCTGCCAGTACTTTCGCGCCGCTTTTAGCACCTACTTCGTGCAAAATATCCAAATTGCGCTGCACAGCGACTTCGTCAACGACCCAGCAGGGTGAAGGCAGCCGGCTTAAATCGAGCCGGCTGAAGTCGGTGAGCATGGGGTTCATTATTCGCCTAACTCGAAGCTATCTAGTTCAATGACGGTCCATGGAAGACCGTAAGTGTTTAGGCCTTCCATAAAGGGGTCTGGGTCCATTTGCTCGATATTGAACACGCCTTCCCCTAGCCAGGTGCCCTCTAACATAAGTTTGGCGCCAATCATTGCGGGTACGCCAGTGGTGTAAGAGATAGCCTGCGATTGAACCTCTTGGTAGCAATCTTGATGGTCTTTAATGTTATAGCAGTAAACGATTTTTTCTTTGCCGTCTTTAAGGCCTTTAACAACACAGCCAATGCAAGTTTTGCCTTTTGTGCGAGGACCCAAGGTGCTTGGGTCTGGCAACAGTGCTTTCAAAAATTGAATAGGTACGATTTCTTGGCCTTGGAACTTAACCGGCTCAATGCCGGTCATACCGACGTTGCCCAACACTTCAAGGTGCTTGAGGTAGCTTTCGCCAAAGCTCATCCAAAATTGTGCACGTTTAAGAGAGGGGAAGTTGACCACCAGCGATTCCAGTTCTTCGTGGTACATACGATAAATGTTGTAAGTGCCCACACCTTCAGGGCAAGTGAATGATGCTTTCCGAGACATGGCTGGGGTCGCTATAAAATCGCCGTTCTCGTAGTGTCGGCATTCCGCGGTGACTTCGCGGATATTAATTTCTGGGTTGAAGTTAGTGGCAAAAGGATAACCGTGGTCGCCGCCATTAACGTCGATAATATCCAGCTCGTGAATCTCATCGAAATAGTGTTTGGCAATGTACGCCGTAAATACGTTAGTGGCACCGGGGTCAAAGCCGCTTCCTAGCAAAGCCATAAGGCCCGCTTCTTTAAAACGGTCTTGGTAAGCCCATTGCCAGCTGTATTCAAACTTAGCTGTATCTAAAGGTTCGTAGTTTGCTGTATCGAGGTAGTTAACACCTGTAGCCAAACAGGCATCCATGATTGTTAAGTCTTGGTAAGGTAATGCCACGTTAATGACCAATGCGGGTTGCTCGGCTTGGATCAGAGCGACCAACTCCGCTACGTTGTCAGCGTCTACCGCCGCAGTTTTGATGGGGCGTGAAAGCTGCGCCGCAATCGCATCGCATTTAGATTTGGTGCGAGATGCTAGTGTGATTTCAGAAAACGTTTCAGGTAGAGACGCACACTTGTGAACAACAACCGCGCCGACACCGCCAGCGCCAATGATAAGTACTTTTGACATAGTGAGTTCTCCTTACCGTTCAAAGAAAGTATAGCCGTAAAGACTAGCGCGAAATGCCTGCAGCATTTCTTGACGCATGGCAACACTGATACGACCATCGCGCACTGCTTGCTCGGCATTACGACGGAACTGTTCCAGCATATTTTTGGGTTCGTACTCTACATAAGACAAAACGTCAGCAATGCTGTCGCCGTGGAATTCGCGACGGAAGTCAAAACTACCGTCCTCGTTAACGTGAACGCTAACAACATTGGTGTCGCCGAACAGGTTGTGTAAATCTCCCAGAGTCTCTTGGTAGGCACCGACCAAGAATACGCCCAAGTAATACTCGCCTTCGTTATTCAAGGGGTGCAAGGGGAGGGTACGGTGAATATCACCTTCGTAGCAGAAGTGGTCAATTTTACCATCGCAGTCACAGGTGATGTCGGCCAGCACGGCTTGACGAGTCGGTTGCTCGTTTAGTCTATGAATGGGCATAACAGGGAATATTTGATCAATTGCCCAAATATCAGGTAAAGACTGGAATAAGCTGAAGTTACCGTAGTAGATATCGGCAAGCAGCCCTGGCAGGTCATCGAGTTCGGCAGATACACGTTTTGCGGCTGGTAACAAGGCCGAAATCTTTTCAAAAATCGCCAGACCTAAGTTCTCGGCGGTTGCTCGCTCACGCAAAGACGCTTGTCCTCGATGAAACTGCTCGCGCACTTCATCCCGGTAATACAGCGCGTCGTTGTAGCACTCTTGTAAATTCTTGAGCTCTACGGCGTCTAGTACCGCGCGTAAATTGTGAATTAAGTCGTGGCCTTCATCAGGGATCGCCTCAGGTAGTTTTCCTGGTTTGTGGTCGCGTACATCGAGAATGTTAAACAGCAGCATCGACGAGTAAGCCACCAGTGCTCGGCCGGATTCTGTAATTACCACAGGGTGGGGGACGTCCTGAGAGTCTAGGCTCTCTTGCAGTGTTTCTATGATGTTGGCGCAATATTCGTTAAGCCCATAGTTCATGCTATGAGTTTCGTTGGTACGTCGACCCTCATAGTCCACCGCGAGGCCGCCGCCTAAATCGATGTAACCCATGGCGGCACCTTCTTCTACCAGGCCAGTGTAATAGCGGCAGGCTTCGAGTACACCCGATCGAATGTTCCTAATATTGGGGATTTGCGAGCCCAAGTGACAGTGCAGCATCTGCATACAATGCAGCATGTTGTGTTCACGAAGTTTATCGACGACGCACAGTAGCGAGTCGGTGGACAAGCCAAAAATAGAGCGATCGCCGCTGTCTTCGTTCCAGTGTCCTTCGACCATAGATGACAAACGAATGCGTGCTCCTATGGCCGGTTCAATGCCCAGGGCTTCGCTACGTTCGATAATAATGTCGAGCTCGCCTAAAGTCTCGAGAACGAAGAAACAGTTGATACCCATTTTACGGGCGTAAAGTCCCAGCTCGACAAACTCCTGGTCTTTGTAGCCGTTGCAGATGATCAGTGAGTCCAGGTCTTTGAGTTGCGTCAGGGCGATAATCAGCTCAGCTTTACTACCGGCTTCAAGCCCGTGGTGATAGCGCGCTCCATAGTCGGCGATTTCCTCGACCACATGGCACTGCTGGTTGACTTTAATGGGGAAAACGCCGCGATATTCGTTGTTATACCCTGCATTGGCGATTGCGTTGGCAAAGGCTTCGTTAATTGCACTGATACGATGGTCCAGTAAGTTTTCGACGCGCAAAACTGCTGGCATTTCGAGGCCGCGCAAGCGCATCGCTTCGACGACTTCGATAATGGGAACATCGACCGCGCCAGAAGGATTTGGAACTCGAATAATGGCTTCACCGTCTGGGTTGACATCAAAGTAATCGGCGCCCCAATCACGCACGCCATACAGGTTGGCGCTGTCGTTGAAGTCCCAGCTTTGCTCGCTTTGCGGCGCAAGCATGTTCGTTGTTTCGGCGGGAAGCGTCATCGGTTGTTGATCCTCTTCAATCCCAGTAAAAAAGACGCGAAGTGTGGGCAAAAAACTGCGTAAATGCAAAGCGTATCGCGCGCTAATAATTCACATTTTATATCAGGTTTGTGACATTTCAGAGGATTAATTTCCGTGCTTGTAAGGTTGGAGAGGTCGAATTCACATTGGTGTGCTTACCGTCGGGAAAATACATTGATATGTTTTAAAGCATGCTCGTTGCGGCTGGCCGAGCATACTTTAATTTTTGGCATAAATTTAAAAACATCGGGTTTTCTACCTTGACTTTTAGCCCCTCCATCCATAGTATTCGCATCCCACGCGCCTGTAGCTCAGCTGGATAGAGTACCTGACTACGAATCAGGCGGTCGCACGTTCGAATCGTGCCAGGCGCGCCAAAATTAAAAAAGCCCCGTCCGCAAGGTCGGGGCTTTTTTAATTTCAGTGTCTTGGCCGTGAGAACGTCCAGTCGGAAAAACCTCGAGTCAGAGGCGATTCGGCCGCGGGAGCGAAGCGATAGGAGTGAGCCTAGCCACCGTACTTATGACGCAGAATAAACTTCTGCACTTTGCCGGTACTGTTGCGCGGTAACAACTCCGCTAACTTAAGTTGCTTGGGCCATTTGTACTTGGCTAGTCGCGTAGCGCAGTGCTCTTGCAGCTCATCCAGTGTCAGGCTTTGGCCGCTTTTTAGAACAACAACGGCGCAACCTACTTCGCCCCAGCGCTCATCGGGCACGCCAATAACAGCGACTTCTGCGATACAGGCCAGTTCGTAAAGAGCAGCTTCTACCTCGGCCGGGTAGACATTCTCGCCGCCAGAGATGTACATGTCTTTAATCCGATCTTCAATTGCAAGGCAACCATCAGAATCCAAACGACCAATATCGCCTGATCGGAACCAGCCGTCGTAAAAAGCCTCTTGCGTCGCATCATCGCGCCGCCAATAACCGGGCGTAACGGTGGCGCCCTGCATCCAAACTTCACCGAGTTCGCCAGCAGCAGCTTCTTCTTGCTCTGAACGCATGACTTTGAAATCGCAATATTTAAGAGGGGGACTTGTGTAGCCTAGTTTTTCAGGTAGGTCTTCTGCTCGAGTCACGCAAATTACGCCGGCTGTTTCGGTAAGTCCGTATACCTCGCGAAGTACAATGCCTTTTTTCATCCAAGTGTCGAGTAGAGCGGGGGGCACTGATTCGGCACCGGTCACAGCCGATTTGATGCGAGAAAAGTCGGTGCTCTCGCATAGTGGATGCGCCGCTAAGGCATTCCAAATTGCTGGTACCGCACCAAGGTGCGTGATTTTTAAATATCTGTCGTTGATACAGTTGAGCATCTCTTCGGGGTCAAAGGCGCGTGCCATAACCATTGGGTGTCCGAAGTACAGGCTCAACAAAGCGTACTGCATGCCTCCTATGTGGAATAACGGCATGACATTATAAAAGCCAGATTGCGGATCTAATAGGCTCGATTGAGAGATGTTTAAAGCGCAAGAGAGCATCATGCGGTGGTTGTAAATAACGCCTTTGGGACGTCCGGTTGTACCGGATGAGTACATAATCATTGCGTAGTCATCACCCGTAACGCCGACTGATTCTTGCACCGTATCTTCGTTAAATAGAGTCTCGTATTCTGAGGGTGCTCCGTTGCATTCCGTAATAATTGATGCAAGCCACGGTAAGCGAACCTGAACGGTTTGGGCGACAGGTAAAAATTCTTTGTCGCATATCAGGAGTTTGGGTTCCGCATCGCCAATAATATAACTGAGCTCATCTGCCGTTAATCGAAAATTTAGAGGGACATAAACGGCGCCGATGCGCTGCGTGGCGCAGAGTATTTCGATAGTGTCGGTGCTGTTGAGTCCAAGGTATGCGATACGGTCACCGTGTTTGATGCCTTTTTGCATGAATCCCGCGGCAAGTTGCGATACGCGTTCGTGCAATGACAGCCAGGTAAACTCGCGCTGTGAGTGGAACTCAATAAAAGCTGTTTTCGTTGGCTGCATTCGAGCTTGGGTTTGTACCCAGTCGGTATAGATTGCATCATGGTTCATGTTCGCGATTCTCCTTGTTTTGGTTGAGAAGTGCAGGGCGGTATCAGGTCTTCGACTAGGGTTTTGGTCAACCCGTCCTGATCTGAGTTTGCGTTATTTTAGGTTTAAGGCCTTGTCGCGGTCTCTCCAATCAGGCAAACATTGATCCATGAAATTTTGAAAACGCTTTCCATGACCCGCTTCGATGAGGTGAACAAGCTCGTGAACTAAGACGAGTTCAAACTGTTCTATGGGCTTTTCGGCCAGCCAAAGGTTAAGCCAAATTCGCTTGCTACGAATATTGCAGCTGCCCCAGCGGGTGCGCATTTTTTTTACTCGGTATTCGTTAGCCGAAACACCTAATTGGCGTTCCCAGCTAGACGAAAGGTGCGCGATTTTCTCCTTTAGTTCTAGTCGATAATAGTGATCCAATAGCCTTTGTTGTTCGGCTTCCCCATCGGAGGGTAAAAGTACAACACGTAAGCAGTGGGTTTGGTCCCGTGTGATGCTTCGGCGGTGACTACGTTCTATTTTTAAGTCCAGCGTTTCCCCCCACAACTTGATGCCGTTAGGTGCTTGCTGATTCTGGATTTTGCGCTTATCGGCAGCTTGTTGCTTTTGTAAAATCCACGATGACTTTTCTGACAGAAAACGCTCGATCGTTCGCATTTTCGTACCTCTGGGGGCTGATATTTTAATGCGCCCCGTGTCGCGCTCGATGCGCAGGTACAAGTGCTTTATGGGTTTAAAACAAATTTCGGCATCATTAATGCTAACCAGTGGTGCGTTCATGATGATTAGTTAACGTCTTGTTCGCGCAACACTTGGTTTAGATACGCTGCGATTCTTACGCCGGCCTGAGTAAGGCGTTGGTTTACTGTGCCGATGTGCTGGAAGGGGTAGTCGTAATAAAGCTTGTCGTTTTCTGGATAAATCTTGTCTCGAATGGCGGCACTTTCTTCAATCCAGATTTCTGGGTTGGTTGTTGTGTATTCTTGAATTAGCGTGTTGTCGATTTTACGGTTCAAAAATTGCGTGTATTCCGTATATGACAGGTTCTGAGATTCGATCATTTGCGTATCCCACACACGATGCAGATTTGAGGGTTCGCTAAAGTAGGTGACTTTGACGTCATTGCCGCCTCGGTCGCTGCCATTGCCGGCATGCAGGGGTTGGTGCAGATCGCCGATGATATGGACGACAAAACGCAGGGCTGTAGCTTTTTCGTCGTGTGACGCGGTGCTCGATTGCAATGTTTGAGTGAACTGTTTCAGTCCCGTCATAGCATCGCCCTGTGGCGGTGCGCCAACCTCGTGGTAATGCTTGTGTGGCGGCACGGTAACGTAATGCAAAGGCGAAGATTTGCGCCAGAAAGGCTCGTCACTTGAGCGCATGTAGTCGGGCCACACAGACGCTTCCGCCAAGGATTCATTGCCAATAATTGTTGCGATTTTGGTTTGGGCTTCAGCACTCAGCAAGCTCGTGGCAATGGCGCCCGTAATACGGTGACCATTTTGCCCCCAAGCTAAGGCCAAGGATGGGGTCAGCAAAAACAGAAAGAGTACAGTTCTCATGAGGGCCACCTGTTGAAAATCGGGTTCAGATTAAAACCATAATTGAGTTTAATGTTAAGTGTTTTACACTCTGTAGCAAAAATAAATTACCTTCAACAAGATTCAGCCTCGCTGCGCTTGCTGGTGATTATACAGTCTTAGGGGGGGCTTGATTATGAAAGCAGCGAACCAAACCCCCACTAATCCAAATCTAATTTATAATCTGTGTGGACACCTGCAGATATTTTGGCGTTCTCTTAGGATACGTGATGGCATGTTACTGAGCGCACTTTATGCAAAATTTCGGTTTCTGTGAAAGCATCTAAGGTTGGCATGCGGATGCTACAATCCCGCTAGAGGCTTTATTGGAATCCCCTGGCTAGCTGCAAAACTGTGTCAGTAAAATAATGCACTGCATATAAATCGTTTTGGGGGTGATTAATAGATCGGTGGCGCAAGGGTGGCGATATGGTTGAGTTAGGGTTTGATTTGAAGGTAGAGCGCTTAAGTGAAGATTGGGTCCTATTGCGTTTTGGAACCCAAATCTCTGAGGCAGTAACAGAACGTGTGCGCCGATATTACGATAGCCTCAGGCGACACGACTTAGTGCTGGAGTGTGTTCCAACCTACACCGATATTGCGATTCGAGTAAAAGGCCCCTCTTTAGAGTGGAAGATTGACGCGTGGCGACTCTTCATTTCTGAGCTTGCTGCCCCAACCTCGGTAGCATCGAGTCGCCTAATAACAGTGCCGATCAGTTTTGCGAACACAGATGATCTTACCGCTGATATGCAGCACTTCGCGGATCAAGTTGGTATGAGCTCAGAAATTATTATCGAGCAATTGCTCGAGGTCGAATTTACGGTAGCAATGGTTGGGTTTTTACCCGGTATGCCCTACCTGTTGGGCCTGCCCGACAGTCTTTGCCTGTCTCGGCGTGAGTCATTGGTTACTGCGCAACCTGGCACCTTTGCCATTGGGGGGCAGCAGGCTGGTTTTTTACCCAATCAAACCCTGACCGGCTGGTGGCGATTGGGGACTACAAAGCTGTCTGCTTTCGACTTGAGCAGACAGCCGCACGGTTTATTCTGTCTTGGAGACAAAGTCCGTTTATTAAAAGTCGATTAATGTAATGTAAACAATATGTAAAAAAATGCCACTTGGTGCACATTTAGTGTTGTCAGAAAGCAAAAAGCTAGTTAATGTTTTAGGGCGTCACATAATATGAACAAGGCGTTACATAATTATAACGAAGGAGTCACATCGTGAAAAAAACCGTTATTGCTACAAGTATTGCGGCTTTGGCAGCCACATCTCAGTTGGCATTCAGTCAAGCAATGCTGGAAGAGGTGATTGTTACTGCGGAAAAACGCGCAACGAGCATTCAGGACACTCCGATTGCGGTATCGGCGTTCTCCCAGGATGACCTCGATACGGCACTGATCAATGACACTATGAATATGCAGTTCAATGTGCCCAGCCTTACCATGACCAAGGGTAATTTTACCAGTTCTGACATCCGTATTCGCGGTGTTGGGTCGGGTGCGATTGGACCCGCTGGCGATGCCGGTGTGGGTGTCCACATGAATGGTGCCTATCTGTGGTCTAGCCGCGTATTCGAAGGCCAGTACTACGACTCGGAGCGTGTGGAAGTTCTTCGTGGTCCTCAGGGAACACTGTACGGACGAAACACTACCGGTGGTGCGATCAACGTTATCACCAACAAAGCCGATCCTACCGAAATGAGCGGCAATATTGAGTTGACTGCAGGAAACTACAACGCGACCCAGATGCGCGGGTATATTAATGTGCCAGTCACCGACAACTTAGCGGTGCGTTTTGCGGGCATGCAACTGCAGCGTGATGGATTCATGAACAACCAGTTCACTGGCAACGATATCGATGATCGCGACATGTGGGGCGGCCGCCTAAGCGTTAATTGGGCGCCAACGGATTCGACCGAAGTGAATTTAACTATCCAACACTTTGACGAAGACGATGCGCGCGCACGGTCTCAAAAGTCCGCGTGTAAAAAAGATCCGTCGGGTATTTTAGGTTGTCTGCCGGGGTACAATGATGTTTACGAGACCGTTCATTCAGCATCAGGCATTTCCGGCACCTTAACCGGGACGATTGGTAGTGTGTCTTCAGGTATTTATGGAACGATGGCCGGTTTAACTCAGCTCGCTGCGTCTGATCCTGTGTTGGCAGGAAGGGCTGACGTTCAAGCATTGTTGGGCGCGACCGATCTCGCTACGCTGGGCGGCTTTGCAGCGACGGCGGCATTCCCCGTAGATGACTATGCGCTTGATACCAACCCGGACGGATTGCGCACAGTCAATATGGATTACGAGCCAACGTACGCGGCCGATGAAACTATTGTCACCTTAGAAATTAAGCAAGATTTGGGCGATATGACGCTTAGTATTTTGGGCGGCTACTCTAAGTCATCGGTAGATTCAACCGAAGACTACGAGAAGAGTGTCGCGTCTGAAAGTTGGGCACCTCAAATTGCGGCGCTTGCTGGTTTGGCGGGTGTGCCTGCGTTAAATCCCGACATTATAGCCTACCTACAAGGCACTGGTAATACGCTACTTGGTCAAGCGGCGGGTGCGGCAGATCCAGCAGTGGCGGCGCAACTGCAAGCTGCGGGCGTGGCTTACTTGACTGTGGGTGGAGGAGTCAACGCTTTGGCGCCTTTCATGACCAACGCAGCAACCGGAGTGCCCGGCGTAGGTTTGTGGGCGGGTAATCCGATGATGTCTGGATTGGCGAACGGTATTCCGACGTTAATGCCTAATGGAGGATACCGAAACCTTTTCAACAACCAAGGCGCTGACAGGAGCTTCAATGAAGCTGAAGAGTTCACTGCAGAGGTACGTTTAGTCACAGATTTCGATGGTGACTTCAATTTCCAAGTTGGTGCGTTCTACATGGACGTTGAAAACCAAAATGGTTACGTGGTTAGGAGCTCTGGACTATCTTTAATTGGCGCGGTATTGCCTGTAAATCCAGTGGCAACCGCGATGGGTATGTTCCCAGCACCCTTGGGTGATCCCAACGATGCTTTCAGCCGTTTCAATCCTTACATGCAGGGTTATCACAACGACTCCCGCTCGTATGAAGTGTCAACATGGGCGGTATTTGGTGAGGCCTACTATCAGGTTACTGACCAGTTGAAGGCTACTGTTGGTTTGCGTTACAGTGACGAGCAGAAAGACGGCGTGCAGCGTACTCTTTATGTGACTTTCTTGGACTTGCCCAACGAAGCTAACAATGGTGATTTTTACTACCCCACCTATGAAGACAGCCAGACAAGTTGGAAGCTGAACTTAACCTACGATTACTCTGATGACATTATGTTCTATGCAACAGCATCATCGAGCTTTAAGTCAGGCGGGTTCAACCCCATCAGCATTGACTCACCGCTGGTTCAAGCCGATCCACGTAATGCTGTGTTTGAGCCTGAATTCATCGATGCGTTCGAAGTGGGTATGAAAGCAACGTTGCTTGACGGCGCGATGAGATTGAACGGTACTTACTTCTTCTATGATTACCAAGACCTTCAGGTCTCTCGAATTGTCGGTGTGACCTCACTGAACGGTAACACCGATTCAGAGATTAGCGGCCTAGAAATCGAATTGGATTGGGCATTGTCAGAGAATTGGATATTGTCAGCTCAAGCGTCCTTCGTAGACACCGAAATCTTGGATTACCAAGTCTATGACACCTCCGATCCAAATGGTCAAGGTACAAGCGATAATCTGGTTTCTATTAACGGGAATAACTACCTGACCAACGTGGCGCCAGAAGACTGTGCTGCTGGTGCGATTGTAGGTGGCGCGGCCGATGGTCTATGCCCAGGAATCGAGAAGGACCAAAGTGGTAATGAGCTTTCCAACACTCCTGGTGCTAGTGTCAATATCGGGTTGAGCTACCTGACCGAGTTAGGCGGACATCCTTTAACGATCTCTACCAACTACTACTGGCAGGACGATATGTACTCTCGTAACGAAAACGAGAAGAAAGACGTATCGCCTTCTTGGGAAGTGTGGAACGCAAGTGCTCGCTACGAAGACTCGGACGGCAAGTGGTATACCGACGTATGGGTTAAGAACATCCTAGATGATGACTACATCACTGGCATGTATACAACGGCTCAGGTGTCTAGCTTGTTCACCAACCAGTTTTTGCTAGATCCACGTACTTACGGTTTAACTGTAGGCTACCGCTTCTAAGCAAAGCTAAACGGAAACCCCGGCACTGCCGGGGTTTTTTTTGTCTGGAAAATCTGTAGTTTACATTCTCTAGCAACAGGTCCTAAATTTGGTAGTAGAATATTAAATGCGTGAATTAAAGCTACTGCAACGTGAGCAATTAATGACAGTCGTCGAAATACTGAAGGTAGGTCCCTTGTCGACCTTTCAAGACTTAGGCCGGGTTGGGTGCCAACATCAAGGCGTTAGAGTCTGTGGTGTTATGGATGCCTTTGCGTCGCGAGCCGCAAATCGGCTTGTTGGCAATGCGGATGACGGCGCTGTCATTGAGTACACGCTAGTAGGTGACAGCTTAAGGTTTAACGAGCCAGCAACGTTAGCGATAACGGGCGCTGACGTTGAGTGTCGGCTGGATGGTCAACGAATATCGACGTGGCAAACGTTCGAGGTTGAGGCGGGTTCCACGCTCACTGTTGGCGGTATGGCCTGGGGCGTGCGCGCTTATCTCGCGATTGCTGGTGGTTGGTCCGTTCCGATTACCTTGGGAAGCGCAAGCACGGACCTCGTGGCAGGATTTGGGGGTCTTGACGGGCGAGTTGTAAAAAAAGGCGATTCACTCTTGGTGAATGGACGTGGTATTCCAGAGGCTCCGGCTATTAAAAAGCTGCCTGCCAATCGGTACCGCGAGGTGTATCAACGTAATCAAGAGGTAATACCCTTGCGTGTGCTACTAGGCCCCGACAGCGAACATTTTCATTCAAGGTTTGTTGCCGCACTGGAGCAGCTTCAGTTTCAAGTCAGTACAGATAGCAATCGCCAGGGTATCACCCTAGATTGCAAAAATTACGAGGGCCCGATTCATAGTGCTTTAGGGCCGGATATTATTTCGTCGTTTACTACCTTTGGGACGATTCAAATTCCCCGTCACGGACGTCCAACCGTCCTAATGGCCGATCGTCAGTCGACGGGAGGTTTTGCTCGTTTTGCGAAAGTTATCGATGCCGACTTGCCGGTATTGGCACAGTGCAGGCCCGGTCAAACGGTCTGTTTGGTACCGGTCAGTTTAGCCGAGGCCCGAGCCGCTAGATTGTACCAAGACGCGATGGTTGATTCAGTGTAGGGAACCAATGTGGCGCGCTATTTTGGTGCAAACAGACCAGTATGGGTGCGCCTCCCTCAGGTTTACCAAAAGAGTTTGAATGCTAATTTCGTTAATCGACGAATTTAACGGACGTTCCATCCCTTTTGTTGATTTTGGCACGTTGGTTGCATCACAAAAGATGTTCCATCCAGTACACATTACTCGCGCCGGTTTATTAACCGGCGTTTTTTTAGGTGAAACGCGTCATCTGGTCGTTATTGACCTCCTCAACCTGCGTAATTTCTATACACTAAAGCCCGAAACTAGATTGAGGAATACACATGGGGAATTTTACGCCAGTTATTGTGGGTGTCGGGCAGATCGTAGAGCGATTAGATGCGTCTGATTACCAAGGATTAACTGCGGTTGAGCTAGCAGCCAGAGCGGTGGAGGCGGCAGTTGATGATGCTGGCGCCGATATTGTGTCACAGCTCGATGCTATGACGGTTATTAGGACCTTCCCTGATTCTGTGCCCAAAGCAGTGCAGCCTTTGTTGGCGCCCTTTGGTTGGCCTGAAAATTTTTCGGGTTGTATTGCGGATCGACTGAAGATTTCAGATGCAGAGGTTAACCATTCGGGCGCCTGTGGTAACGAGCCACAAAAGTGGGTTGGTATTTATGGTGCGCGCATTGCTGCAGGAGAAATACGGGCGGCGGTAATTTGTGGTGCGGAAGCGATTGCGACAATGCGAAAGGCAAAAGCGGCGGGGCAGTCTTGGGATTGGACCCAGCACAGTGACTACCCTGTGAACGACCCGGGTATGAATACCGATTTTATGACGGAAACGGAACTACAGCGCCATGGTGGTGCTGTTCCTGTCTCGGTGTACCCTTTACTGGAGCAGGCGCGTCGATTGCGTCTTGGTCTGTCAGCAGAAGATTACGCGTTGCAGATGGGCGAGGTGTTTGCGCCGTTTACTGAAGTTGCGGCCAAAAACCCTTATGCGATGAGTCGAAAAACACTGACTGCCGCAGATATCGCCATCATTACCGATAACAATCGCATGGTGGGAGACCCCCATCCCAAGAGCGTTGTGGCGCGGGACTGGGTGAATCAGGGGGCGGCGGTCGTCATGGTATCTTCGACGCTTGCGGATTCGTTAGGTATTAGTGAGGATAAGCGCGTTTACCTACATGGATACGCTGATACTTTAGAAAAAGTTGTGCTTGATCGTCCCGATTTGGGTGTTAGTACGGCCATGCACAGTGCCTATGATAACGCGTTGGCAGCGGCTGGAAAAACGATTGCCGATATGAGTTATATTGATTGCTACAGTTGCTTCCCAATTGCGGTGTTTAATGCGCTAGATCACTATGGATTGCCACCCAAAGGCGATGTTCCGTATACCCTAACCGGTGGGTTACCGTACTTTGGTGGTCCCGGCAATAATTACTCATTACATGGTATTGCCGAAGCGACCGAGTGTGCTCGAGCGGATCGTGGAGCCTTTGCACTAGTGGGAGCCAACGGCGGGTACATGTCCAAGCACTCGGTGGGAATTTATTCGACCGAGCCCTGTGCTTGGCCCGAAAACCCGAGTAGCAGCGCTCAATCCGAACTTGATTCTGTGGAGTCAGTTACCTTAGACCTAGAGCCCCGTGGCACATACACACTGGAAACATATACCGTGATTTACAAGGGAGATCAGCAGCAGGTAGCTATTGCGATTGGGCGTGACCCTAAAACAAACCATCGAGCCATTGGTGTATCGCCCGATCCCGAGGTGATGAAGAGAATGAGTCAGCTTGAACTCGGTGCTGCCATAGCCATTTCTGTAGGCCAGCCGGTCAACACTTTCGTTATTTTGTGACAGTGTGTTCAAGTTAATGCGGTAGGGTTCGACAGCCGCGCTTGTTAAAGTGATCTTTTAGGTAAGAGATGTATTGTATGAGTAAACATTCCATTCCCGAGGGGTTTGTGCGCTGCCGTTTTGAGGTGCCGGTTCCCTTTAGTGACAATTTAGAAGTTTATCATCGGGTTCACGATGACGGGGTCACTATTGGTGCTTGGGTACTTGAAGACTATCGCAACGGTGGTCCTATGGCGCATGGCGGTTTTTTAATGACCTTGGGCGACATGGCGACGGGGCATGCCGTAAACCAAGTCAAGGGCACCAAGCGTTTTACGGTACATATTAGTTTTAACATGCACTTTTACTCTGTGGTCCCCGTTGGTGCGTGGGTCGAGGTCAATGCAAGAGTCACTAAGGAAGGCCGAGAGCTTGTGTTTGCGAACTGTGACTATGTCGTAGCGGGTAAGATCGTGGGGCATGCCGATGCCGTGATGAAGTCCGCCGAAATAAGACCTGGTAAGCAGCCGGCAAGGGATGCCTAGATGAGACATCAGAGCTTTCAATGTGAGTTAGATCGTTATCCATTTACCATTACACTCAATACACGTTATGGCGACTGCGACATGATGGGTCATGTTAATAACGTCGCTTACGCGAGCTTATTTGAAGAGTCGAGAATTCAATTTGGGATGGCGTTGCATCAGTCTGATAGATTGAACCCCTTTGAGCGAAAAGATCGCCTTATGATCGTCGCGACACACATTTTTTATCTGGCGGAATTAAACTATCCGTCGGCTATTACAATAGGCGTCGGGATTGTGCGCGTCGGAAATAGCTCTTATACCCTAAGCTGTGGCATGTTTAATGAACAAGGCGGCTGCGTCGCGGTGAATCAGTCTACCATTGCAAGTGGTGAGAATGGGAAAAGTGCACCGATTAGTGATGAGCTGCGCCAAGCTGCCAGCCGTTTTTTGATGAACCTCGATGGCGTTGAGCTTCAGGGGTGAAACAGCTACCCGCTCCCTACGGCTACAGCCCGATGCGTCGAGCGAATTCGGTAAGACGAACGACGCACATTGATATGACGTGGCCGGGCGGTAGCGAGCAGCCTATGCATTTTATGGGCTGTGGTCGTGATGTCTTGACTACCGAAGGCAATGCTTGGATTAAGGTGTTAGCGCAGGACGATTTCACTGCAAGTGTCACTATGGATCGCAAAATCTTATCTATCGAGTCGTCCTGTGAGCGTTGTGATGTGGGCGCTTTAGCCGGCTTCACAGGTGGTGCTTACCTGCGTGCTGTTTTGCAAGAGCGGTTTCCTGACGAGCGTCAAGCGGGCACCCCTCTTTATTTACTGCTCGATGACTTGTCAGGTTCCAGTTTGATCGCGGGCTGGGCGTTTACTCAGCGGGCAGACTACATCGATGATTTTAATATTCAGGTAGTGGAAGACTCTGCACTAAGACAAACCATGATGAATGTCTGCTTAGGTTTTGCAGAAGGTTCGACCTCTTTATCGGGCGAATTCGGTAGTACCACTAGCGAACGCTGTGCAGTGGTGCAGTCTTTAGTGAACCCAGAAGATCCTGAAGGCTGGCCTGCAATGCCCCATTATACTGAGGCGTCCATGCGGCGAGCACGTCGAATTGACGTTTGGTTAGAGCATGACATGACTCGTGCCGAGGTTTATTTTCAGGATTCAGCGAGCAGAGCAGATGGCTCGCGAGTAGCCGTTCACGAGTATTGTTTGCAGGCTTACATCGATTCATCAAGCGGGGCTCTTGTGCGGCTTGAGGCTGAACCACACATTTTGCCTTATCCAGAATGCCCCAATGCCATTGCGAATCTAGATCGCTTGCTTGGGACGCCGGTTCAAGAGCTCAGAACTACGGTCCTTAAGCGTTTAGCGCGAACCGAGGGCTGTACCCATTTGAATGACGCGGTCAGAAGCTTAGCCGAGGTGCCCATTTTAGCAGATCATCTGTGTTAAGGGTCAATTGGCAAAAAGTTGAGAGAATGGTAGGGGGTGAGATAAGGCCCTACAGGGCCTTATCCCAGAGCACTTAGATGCGCTCAATGATAATAGCGGGCGCCATACCACCGGCAGCACACATCGTGACCAAACCGAACTGTAGGTCGCGACGCTCAAGTTCATCTAGAATTGTACCGATCAAAATTGAGCCGGTTGCACCGATGGGGTGGCCTAAAGCCATTGCACCACCGTTGACGTTTACCTTGTCGCGATCAAGATTTAGGTCACGGATGAACTTCTCGGCAACGACTGCAAAAGCTTCGTTGATTTCGAATAAGTCGATATCCGAGATTTGCATACCAGCCTTTTGCAGTACTTTTTTCGCGGCTGGTACCGGCGCATTCAGCATAAGCTCGGGCGAGTCACCCATATTAGCCATTGCTACAATGCGCGCGCGAGGCTTCATGCCGTGTGCTTTGGCATAATCAGGCGAGGCCATCAAAATAGCCGCCGCGCCGTCTACCACACCTGAAGAGTTACCCGCGTGATGCATGTGCTTAATATCCAAACCGGGGTAGGCCTGGTGAACCAATTGCTTGTAGGTCGTACCTGCTTCATTTAGAGGGTAATCTGCCATTGGCGCGAACGACGCCTGCAGCGCTGAGAGCGACTCAAGCGTTGTGCTGGGGCGTGGGAACTCTTCATGATCCAGCGCCAGCGAACCGTCGGGACGGTAGACTGGAATTAGACTTTTGCTGAAATGCCCATTTTTGATGGCGTGATCGGCGCGCTGTTGCGAGACAACTGCCAAAGAATCCAGTGCGCTTCGATCAATACCCTCTAGAGTAGCAATTACATCCGCGCAAATGCCTTGGTGGGGCTGGGGGTGGCGCTCGCGCAAACGCAAGTTGTCGCTGTCAATAAAGGGGGATTGGGTTGGATCCGAACCGAAGGTCGACATCATTTCACAACCACCGGCGATCACCAGATCTTCAAATCCACTCATAACTGATGCTGCAGCCATATTGACTGAGGTGATGCCCGAACCACAAAAACGGTCAAGCGTTACACCCGAAGCCCGGTTATCATAACCGGCATCTAAGGCTGCCATACGCGCCAAATCGCCACCTTGCTGCCCACGCTGCGAGCTGGTGCCGAAAATGATATCGTCAACGTCCGCGGTATTTAGATCGTTACGCTGGGCGATGGCGGCCAACACCGTAGCACCTAGATGCTGTGGATGCTGATCTGCCAACGCGCCTTTACCTTTTTTGCCAATGCCGCGAGGTGTGCGACAGGCGTCAATAATCCAGGCTTCTGCCATGATGTTCTCCTTATCGACCTTTCCAAACTGGGGCGCGTTTTTCTGCGAAGGCCGTCGCGCCCTCGATTGCATCTTCACTGGACATCACCGGCGCGACGATTGCGTTCTGTTTAGCAAACATGATGTCGCTGGTCCAGTCTTGAGCACTGTCGACGATTTCCTTACTCTTGGCCACTGCAAGAGGCCCGTTGGCGGCAATTTTAGTCGCAAGTGCCTTCGCGCCCTCCAAAGCAGTCCCGGCTTCGACCACCTGGTTAATCAACCCTAGTTCATAGGCTCGGCCTGCGCTGACGAAATCCCCGGTTAACGCCCACTCTTTTGCGATGCGCTGCGGTATTTGTTTAGGTAACTTGATTAAACCGCCGGCCGCTGCCGCAAGGCCTCGCTTAACCTCGGGAATACCGAACTTCGAGGCATCCGAGGCAACGATCAAGTCGCAGCTAATGGCGACTTCGAATCCGCCTGCTAAGGCGTAGCCTTCAACCGCGGCAATCAAAGGTTTTGTGCACCGGTATTCGCAAAGTCCTGCAAATCCTCGGCCTTCAACCATGGGCATCTCACCTTGAACGAATGCTTTCAAGTCCATGCCAGAGCAGAAAGTGCCCCCAGCTCCCGTTATTACAGCTACGTATATATCGGACGAACTTTCGAGTTGATCGATTGCAGCAGCTACGCCTTCTGCTAGCGCTTTATTAACGGCGTTTTTTGCGGCGGGACGGTTAAGGGTGATAACCATGATGCCATCGGCTACCTCCACTAATACGGGATTTTCTTCTGACATGAACTACTCTCCTTATTTTGAGCTTGCGTTATGTGTACAGTGTTAACAACAGCGTTTAAGGCTCACTCATTTTGACCGAGCAATCAAGTCAATTTTGCTTCAATAAACTCGCAAGTTTGGTCACACAACTGTAAAACGCCTTGTGTGATGAGGTTGTTGGCGGTGGTGGTTGGTTTTTGCAGGATAGGGTTATTGCAAAGACGGAGGCATGTGCAGTAGCACCTCTGAAAGGGCCTGCAGCGTCGGTTTGCCTCCGTCGATTAGAATATTGGCATGTGCACGCGAGGGTTCCACAAAGGCGTTGTGCATGGGTGCAACCGTTGCATTAAACTGTGCTCGAGCAAAAGCATCAGTTCGGCCACGGTACTTTACATCGCGCTGTATTCGGCGCTCTAGCCTCAACGCTTCTTCGGCGTGAACGAATACACTTAGGTCAAATAGCGGGTGCAATGTTGTTTGCTCGAGCACTAAAGTGCCCTCGACGATAACAATATCCGCCGCATCAATAGTCTCGGTTTGCTCACAGCGCTGGTGTTGCGCGAAGTCATACACTGGGCAATCGATAGAATTACCGGTTTTCAGTAACGCCAGGTGATCGCGCATCAAATCAAAGTCAAGGGCCGAGGGATGGTCAAAGTTGACTTGGTCCCGTTCGGCTTTCGTCATGTCGGTAAGCTCTGCGTAGTAGGAATCTTGCATCAGCAAAGCCGCGCTGACTCTTTCTTCCGCCATAAAATGTTCAATGAGAGCCTGTGCCAGAGTCGTTTTCCCGCTACATGAGCCGCCTGCAATACCTACTACAAATGCCACTAACCTGTGTTCCTCATTCCTGCTGCGACCCCTGCAATGCTAACCATTATGGCTTGCTCCACCAAGGTGTCGCTCTGGGTGCGTTCGCGGCGCAAAAGCTCCGCCTGCAGTAAATTCAGTGGAGCGGTATAAATATTGCGCAAACGGATAGATTCTTTGCCCCACTCATCGTGTTGCAGCAGCTGTTCTTGATCGAGCAAGTCCAGCACAGTGGACGCATCTTGCTGAAGTTGTTTGCGTAGCGCAACACCTATCGGCAAGTAATCCCTGCTGACTAAGGTGTCGTCGTAGTATTCAGCAATCAGTAGATCAGCTTTGGCAAAGACCATTTCAAGCATCGAGATGCGCGTTTTGAAGAACGGCCAGTCAGAGATCATTTGTTTCATTATGAGTTGGTGACCGGTTTCCCCTGCAGTCTCGGTGAGTGCTTGGCCTGCGCCGAGCCACGCGGGTAGTAGTAAGCGATTTTGTGACCAAGCAAAAATCCAGGGAATAGCGCGCAGTGTTTCTATTCCACCACCTGAGCGACGGCGCGCGGGCCTAGAGCCCAAGGGTAGATTTGCCAATTCTTGCTCTGGAGTAGCTTCGCGAAAATACACTAAAAAGTCTGGATTATGGCGCACGTAATCGCGGTAGTGTCCACACGATGCATCGGCAAGTCGGTGCATGAGCTCGCGCCATTCTTGCTTGGGTTCCGGTGGGGGCGAAACATTTGCCTGTAAAATAGCGCTGCTGTAGAGCGCTAGCGTGTTACCCGCAAGTGCAGGCAAGCCGAGTTTGGTTCGAATCATTTCGCCCTGCTCAGTAACTCGCAGCCCCTGAGCTAGTGAGCCGGGGGGCTGTGACAAAAGAGCGGCTTGGGCGGGAGCTCCTCCACGGCCGATCGTTCCGCCGCGCCCGTGGAACAGGGTAAGTGCTACGCCCTTAGCTTGGCACGTTTCGATAAGAGATTCCTGAGCCTGATACTGAGCCCATGATGCAGCTAGAACACCCGCATCTTTGGCGGAGTCCGAGTATCCGATCATCACCATGATGTGGTGTTTTATGTAATCGCAAAACCCAGGGAGATCGAGTAACTGTTGTACAACGCGCTCTGCGTTTTGCAGATCGCTGAGTGTTTCGAACAAGGGCGCGACAGGTAGCATGCTAACGCATCCAGCCTCTTTCATCAGTAGGTAAACGCTTAATACATCTGAAGCAGACGAAGCCATAGATATGACGTAGGCCCCAAATGCTTCGGGTGGGTGGTTGGCAATGACTCGCGTCGTTTGCAGCACTTCGCGGACCTCGTCAGTGCCGCTGAAAGCGTGAGGGAGTAACGGTCGCGGATTATTGAGCTCTTTCAACAGGAATTCGCAACGGTCAGATTCGCTCCATTGGTTATAGTCACCTAGCCCAAGCGTGGTAACAATTTCAGCTATGGCCTGGCTGTGTCGTCCCGATTCTTGACGAATGTCTAATGTCACCAAGTGAGGCCCGAACGCGTGGACTCGGCGGATAACGTCCAGCAACAGGCCGTTTGCAATGATATTCATACCGCAGTCGTGCAATGAGCTATAGGTCAGTTCTAATGGAGCTAAGATTTGCTCTTTGGTAATGGGGTCTGGCGCTGATTTACCGTCTTTGATGGCATGCATCAGTTGGGTTCGCTGGGTTTCTAGAAGGTCGCGTAATGGTCGCAACAAGGAGCGGTAGGGTTCGTGGGTGTCACCGACCAGTTCACGTACACGAAGATTACATTCGGTCACCGAGAGCTCTTCGATTAGGGTATTTAAGTCTTGGCTGAACAAATCGGCTGCTTGCCACTGACTTAACAGCAGGGTTTCATGCGTGACAGCTGCCGTGACATTGGGATTACCATCTCGGTCGCCTCCCATCCAGCTCGAGAACTTTACCGGCGTCCAATCCAAGTTGGCTTCTGCCAAACTTAGTTGTTCACGCATGGAATCGAGTTCACGCAAAAAATCTGGCACCGCTTGCCACAAACTCCGTTCTACAACTGCGTAGCCACCTTTAGCTTCGTCTATTGGCGAGGGACGGTTCACTCGAAAATCACGGCTGTACCAGATCTGCGTGATTAAAGATCGCAAGCGGGCAATAATTTTGATCTGTAAATCAGGCTTGATCTCATGTTCTAGCGCTCCCAAACACTGATCGATTTCAGCGTATTTATTGATCATGGTGCGCCGAATGATCTCGGTGGGGTGGGCGGTTAAAACCAAATCGATCTTTAAATTATCGAGCGCGTCTTGGAGTGCTTGTTGACTGGTCGTGGCGCTTTGCAGCTTATTTACGGCCTCACGCAAAATTGCCCCGGGGTTTTGGCCCTGATCTAAGCTGGTCGAGTGATGCTGATCGGCAATGTTGGTCAAGGTCAAAAACTGGCCAAACGCGCGCGCAACGCCCAATGCTTTCTCGTTCGAAATGGGTGAAAGCAAATGCTGAAGGTCTTCAAGATCGTTTTTTGCACGTGCCGATTTTGACAACCGCCGAATTGCCTCGACGGTTTCAAAAAAGGCTTCTCCCTCGGCCTCAGAGATGATTTCTCCTAGTAGACGCCCCAACAGTTTGACATTTTTACGCAGTGATTCGGTAGTAGACGAAGTGTTTGCTGAGGACATAATGTGACCTTTTGTGGTTAATCCTGACTGAAACGAGTCGGTTTTAGGCTGTTTTTAATGCGGGCCAGGTGTGGCAAAAATTCTTCACCTTTACGCAAGGTAACTCCGGTGGCCAAAACATCGAGCACCACCAAATGTACAATTCGGGACGTCATAGGTAAGTATTCATCGGTATCTTCCGGTACATCTAGCTCTAAGGCCCATTGACAGGCTTGCGACAGTGGTGAGTTAGGCGCCGTAAGACTGACAACCGTGGCGCCATTTTCACGTGCTAACTGTGCAGTCTCGATAAGGGTTTTCGTTCGACCCGTGTGCGAGATACAGAAGAACAAATCGCCCACGCCGCCGGCTGATGCCAGCATACGTTGCATTAATGGGTCGTGATGGGATGAGACTGGCGTATTGAATCGAAAAAATTTGTATTCGGCGTCGGTTGCCACTGCCGCAGAGGTCCCTAGGCCGAAAAAGTAAATACGCCGAGCCTGGACTAGCTGGTCTACCACGCGGGCGACTAAAGAGGCATTAATACTGTCTCGCACCAAGCTCAATGCGTGTATCGAGTTGTTAAAAATTTTGGGCGTAAATTCATCCGAGGTGTCCTCGAGTTCCACTGCTGAGGACACGTAGCGAACCCCCGATACTAGAGACTTGGCGAGCTTTAATTTAAAGTCAGGGAATCCGCTGGCCCCGAAACGCTTGCAGAACCTATTGACGCTGGGTTCGCTGACCTTCGATCTGCTTGCCAACGTGGCAATTGATGACTGAGTTGAGGCCTCAGGATCATCAAGAATTACTGCCGCTACCTTCTTCTCTGATTTGTTCAGATTCGGTAATGCTGTTGATATGGTCGCCAATAAATTTTCCATGTAAACGTCTCTCGATCGGTCCCGCCGCTTGCGGGTTGTGATTTTGTTATCGCTCGCTCGTTGTAAAGTTACATTTTTAGAGTTTCTTATACACTAAAAATTAGTTTTTTTGCAAAAATTACGCACTTTTTCGTAATAAAAATAAAAAAATGTTGACTGGGTGAGGGGTTGTGGGCAGTATTTGTGTAACAAAACTACATTTAACGGTTTTTGGGAGGTTGCATGATTAAGATTGCGATAAACGGATACGGCCGAATTGGACGAAATATCTTGCGTGCATATTACGAGCGGCCAGAGCTTCGCGATGCCATGGCTATTGTTGCTATCAACGATCTTGGGGATGCGGAAATGAACGCCCATCTTACCCGATTTGATACAGCGCACGGTCGGTTTGGCTTTCCGGTTCAAGTGGTCGATTCCCACCTCGTTATTGATGGCGACCGCATTAAGGTTTGCTCCGAGCGTGATCCTGCTCAGCTGCCCTGGAAAGCACTCGAAGTAGATGTGGTATTTGAATGTACGGGTATCTTCCGTCATCGTGCCGATTTAAAGAAACATCTCGATGCGGGTGCTTCTCGCGTCATTCTGTCGGCACCAGGCGATGACCTGGATGCAACAATTGTTTATGGGATCAATCACGATACCCTTAAGCCCTCGGACACCATTATCTCGAATGCATCGTGCACGACCAATTGCCTGGCGCCTTTGGTGGCACCCCTGCATCGCGCGATTGGTATTGAACAGGGCTTTATGACCACTGTGCACGCCTACACGAACGACCAGTCATTGAGTGACGCTTACCACTCAGACCCGTTCCGCGCCCGAGCTGCCGCGCAGTCAATGATTCCAACCAAGACTGGGGCCGCCGCAGCGATCGGTTTAGTGGTTCCAGAGCTGAATGGTCGTCTCGATGGTATGGCTGTTCGCGTGCCAACCCTGAACGTATCTCTCGTTGACCTAACCTTTGTTGCATCGCGTGATACCACCGCAGCAGAAATTAACGCCATCATGAAGCAGGCCGCGGATGCAGATATTTTCGGCGTACTAAGCTACAACGCTCAGCCTTTGGTTTCTATCGATTTTAACCACACTAACTTTTCGAGTAACTTCGATTCTAACCACACGCGGGTCGACGGGCGCTTGGTGAAGGTTCTTGCCTGGTATGACAACGAGTGGGGTTTCTCTAATCGTATGCTCGATAACGCATTGGTGTTTGCTCACTCTGCGAGCAACGGCAAGGCTACCAGCCAGGCCGCATAATTTTTTTAAGGTACCCATGTTGAGTCCTGTCTGTCTTGGTACCTAGTAGGGGAGCGTTTGCTCCCCTTTTTTTTATCAGCACATCAGGCTCAGATTTCCAAATCTTGGTATCCAGTTAGCGCTCGGGCTCGTCATTTTTTTTGCGAACACTCAGTGCGCTGCTTTGACCCACCGCGGTTGGCGAGACTGGCGGCGAAAATGTCTGAGCACGAGGCGATAGACGAGTGCGAGTTTTTGAACCGTCGCCATTAGCGCGAGAGAAGCGTGCGTGAGCAAAATAAATGACGAGGTGGGGGCGAGGTTAGATCCTTTAGACGGTTAACGCTAAACGATCCGCCTTCACGCCTCAGCCAATCTCTTGCGGATAGCTTCAGGGTCGTGCATGGCACTCTGCGCACGCGAGTTCCTGTGGCGTGACAGGCTGCAGCTGCTCGGCTAAGTGTTGTTTTCTTAAACGATTAGGTGATACCCGGCTGACGATGCTGTGTGGTCGAATCACGCTACACAGCGAGCTTATCGGCGAATCAGTATACCCTTTGGTGCCGCTTAGTGAATCTCAGGGCCTCAGTCTGCATAGTAAACCTGTAGAGGCGTCTGCTGCTGTAAGCCGACCGCCCTGATAGGCATATCCGTTGCGTGACTCTCTGGTGCAATTGCCTGCTCAAACACCTCTGCCTTACTAGGACCGGTGATATGGAGTACCAAGTTCTGAGTTCGAAGTAGGCGGGCTAGCGTCATGCTTATGCGAGCATGCGGCGCAGTAGTAGGGTGCACTGCGATCAATGCATGCGGACTTTGTGGATCAAGGCCTTGGATTAATGCGGGCGTATTTGGAAAAAGTGACGCTGTGTGGGCATCGCCGCCCATGCCCAAAACAACAAGGTCGAAGGTGGGCAAAGCGGCAACTGTTGGTTCCAGCGTCGCGACACCTTTTTCGGGTGTGTCCCCGCCCGAATACAGTGATACAAAGTGCGCGTCTGAGGCCGCATTCTGAAGCAAGTTCTCGTAAACTAGGGCTTCGTTGCTGTCGGGATGGTCTGGTGCAACCCAGCGCTCATCGGCCAGCGTTACGGTAACCTTGGACCAATCGAGCGAAGAGTCTCGGCTAAGTGCCTGAAAAAAACCTAGAGGTGTACTGCCGCCCGACGCGACTAGGTAGCCATGTCCTCGCTCTGTAATCGCGTCCGCTAAGGTAGCGGCTGCAAAATCGGCCAGCCGCTGGTCCAGCAGGGACCGCGTTTCAAATTTGTGCCATTTACTCATGCCAGCTCCGCCCGTCTTTTTCTATCAGCAACTCTGCCTTCGCAGGGCCCCAAGAGCCTGCGTGATACTGTTTTGCTTGGATGTTTTGTAGCTGGCAGGCTTTGATGAGCGTGTCGCACCAGCGCCAGCTTTCTTCGATTTCCGAGCGGCCAACGAACAAAGATTGGTCACCATTGATAGCGTCCAAGAATAGGCGTTCGTAGGCATCTGGGATACGATTCATCTCGGAAGACCCTAAAAAATCGAGGTTTAAGTCGTGAGTGACGAGGCCAAGCTTGTCTTTAAGCGTTTGTTTTTTGGCCACCATCTTCATTTCGATGCCTTCGTTGGGCTGCAAACGAATGACCAACGAGTTGGGAATGTTGTCGCCGCCCGAGAAGATGTTGTGTGGAAGCTTTTTGTAGGTGATGACAATCTCGGTCATCTTGTCAGCCATGCGTTTTCCGGTTCGTAAATAAAACGGTACGCCCGCCCAGCGCCAGTTGTCGATGTGCGCCTTAATAGCGACGAAGGTTTCGGTGTCCGAATCGGGGTTGGTGCAGCCTTCTTCTTCGGCATAGCTGGGCACGCTGACGCCCTGGCTCCAGCCTTGGCCGTATTGTCCTCGCACAACGTGATCGGCGACGGTATCTACATCGATGGGACGCAGGGCTTTCACAATTTTAACCTTCTCGTCCCGGATGCTCTCGGCTGACATAGAGTTTGGTGGTTCCATGGCGACCAAGCACAGCAGCTGCATTAAGTGGTTTTGTACCATATCCCGCAGCTGACCCACTTTGTCATAGTATGACCAGCGCCCCTCGATACCAACGGTTTCTGCCACGGTAATTTGTACGTGATCAATACAGCTTTGATCCCACTGCGCGTTGACAAAACGGTTTGCAAAACGAAGTACCAAAAGGTTTTGTACTGTTTCTTTCCCTAGGTAGTGATCTATGCGGTAAATAGAGCCCTCGGGGAAGTAGCGTCCAACTGTTTCGTTCACCTTTTCAGATGTCGCCAGATCTTCACCGATAGGCTTCTCTAAGACGATGCGACAGTCGCCCGTCAAGCAGTCGGCGCTAGATAAGTTGTCGCAAATTGGAGCGAAAAGGCTTGGCGGTGTGGCTAGATAAAACAAGCTAACTCGCGTGTCATCAAGCCATTTTGACAGTGCCCCCAAGTTTTTCGCATCGCTAAAATCTGCTTGCAGGTATGTAAAGTAGGTGGCGAATTTGGTCCATCGCTCTTCTGACCAGTGCGATTCGTTGATCCCCGGTTTCATGCGGTCTTTTAATCGCGATAAAAATGCATCGGTTGTTATGTTATCGCGGGCTACGGCAGCAATGCGAAACGATTCGGGCAAGAGATCGCAGCCGCTTAGGTGATAGAGAGCAGGGAATAATTTACGCGCCGATAAATCACCGCTGGCACCAAAAATAATTAGATCTGTCGGTTGCATTGTCGATTTCCTTGTTGGCTTAAGCTGCCGCGACGATATCATTCGCCAAGACTACGGCTTCTGCCGCTAGTTGGCGAATTGCGTCCCAGTTTTTAGATTGTACCGCCTGTTTTGGTGTTAGCCACGACCCCCCCACGGCGACAACACTAGGCAAGCTTAAATAGTCTTTTAGGTTTGCAGGGTTGATACCCCCAGTTGGGCAAAACCTGACGTGGGGAAACGGCCCTGAATAGGCTTTTAATGCCTTGGCACCGCCATTAGCTTCGGCTGGGAAAAACTTTAAAATGTCGTAGCCTGCATCCATCGCTGCGATCATTTCTGATGCGCTCGAAACCCCAGGAAGTAGGGGTAAGGCTGTTTCTTTTGCCGCATTGAAGATAGATTGGCTGGAACCCGGTGACACAATAAACTGAGCCCCCCGATCTTTGCATGCTCGCAGCTGGTCACCGTTGCATACTGTACCAGCACCTACGAAGGCGTTGGGTACTGCTTTTGCAATGCGCTCAATAGCATCCAAAGCACAGCCAGTCCGTAGGGTGATTTCCAAGGCAGGAAGACCACCGGCAACAAGCGCCTCGGCCATGGGGATAGCCGACTCTAAATCGTCGATAACCAGCACCGGTACAACCGGTGCGGCCATGATAAAGTCGTAATTAATGCTCATGAATTCTCCAGAATGTTTAGGCGCTCGGCAGCACCAAGCAAGCCTAGGTGATCTTTGGTGATCACTCGAAGGACGATAGGTTGTAAGTAAGATTTGAAACGCCCTTTGGCTTCAAAGCGAGCGCGGAACTCACTGTTTTGAAGCAGCTTAGGGTAGCGGGGGGTAATGCCGCCAGCGATATATACTCCTCCGAGAGCGCCAAGAGTTAGGGCAAGATTGCCCGCAGTTGATCCCAAGATTGCAAAGAATGAGTTCATGGCAGAGAGTGCTAAGCTGTCGCTACCGTCGTTTGCCGCTTGGGCGATCGCAGCCGCGCTGTCAAGTTTTGCTTCGCGGCCTTTTATCGCCGCAATGGCTTCATAAATATTAATGATACCTGCGCCAGACAATAAACGTTCGATAGACACACGCTCAAAACGCTTTTGCAACTCTGCCAAGATCGAAATCTCCAAGGGGGTGACCGGCGCGAAATCGGCGTGTCCACCTTCGCCACCTACAACGCTGTAGCCCGAGTCCGCGTTTGGTATTAACGAAGCTACCCCCAAACCTGTTCCCGGCCCCAATACAATAATGGGTTTGTCGACCGTGGCAGAGTGGCCGCCAACTTCGATGTAATCGGTGGGTTTCAGGCTGGGAGTGGCGTAGCCGACCGCGGCGAAGTCGTTAATGACGACTATGGCGGCACCACCAAGCTGGCGACTGATATCGGATTTGCTGAAGCGCCACGAGCTGTTTGTGAACTGGATGATTTCGTTGTCGGGCACGCTGGCCACCGCTAAGCACGCAAACCGAGGTAAGGTTTCATGCTGCTTTAGGCTGTTAATTTCATTCAAAAATTGTGCGAGAGCATCCTCAAATTTCGGGTAGTCGGCAACGGCATAGCTGTGGGTAATTTCCAACTGCTGAGATTGGCGGCAAAATACGCCGAAGCGTGCATTTGTGCCGCCAACATCCGCGACCAAATTCCAGTCTTTCATAATGGTAGCCTCTACTCTTTGGCGCTGTGCAAGGCGTTAAGTGCCGTAGCCTCGTCGAACAAGAACGTAGCGCCAGTTTCAGCGCTGCTTAACAGTGCGCGAGTGGTGGCGAATAAGTCTCGGCCGCAGTTATCGTCTTCGGTCGGCGCTGGTGCCTGAGAACGTTGACTGAATTCTAGCTCATCGACATGGACTTGTAATGTGCCGGTCGTTGCATCGACCTCGACCATGTCGCCGTCTTGGATACGACCTATCCACCCGCCGTTCGCAGCTTCAGGAGAAACATGAATTGCCGCTGGCACTTTACCGGACGCCCCGGACATCCGTCCATCGGTCACTAGAGCGACTGCGAAGCCTTTGTCTTGCAGCACGCCTAAAAAGGGTGTGAGCTTGTGTAATTCAGGCATCCCATTGGCCTTGGGGCCCTGGTAGCGAACCACTACGACGCAATCTTTGTTTAGCTCACCTGCTTTGAACCGCGCTTCCAGAGCATGCTGGCTATCGAAAACCACCGCCGGTGCCTTAACGGTGCGATGTTCCGGCGCTACTGCAGAAATTTTAATAACGGCTCGACCGATATTGCCATCGAGTTGTCGCAGTCCACCCTCGGGGTCAAATGGTTGTGCAACCGACCCGATAACCGAATCATCCAAACTTGTGCTAGGAGCAGGTGACCACTGTATTTGACCATGCTCGAGTGCTGGCTCGACCCGGAAGTCTGCGAAGTTGTCGCCCCAAGTCGTCAGCGCATCGCCGTGCATTAAACCGTTTGACAACAGTTCCGTGAAGAGTGCGCCAGTGCCACCAGCTGCATGAAAGTGGTTGATATCGGCGGCGCCATTGGGGTAGACCTTGGCAAGCAGAGGAGTGACGCGGGATAGTTTGTCCATGTCTTCCCAGCTGATAATAATGCCAGCGGCTCTGGCCATAGCGATTAGGTGTATGGTGTGGTTGGTTGAACCGCCAGAGGCGAGCAAGGCAACAATGCCATTCACAACGGCACGCTCATCAACGACCCTGCCGAGCGGGCGGTAGTTTGCAGACTTGCCAGAGATTTTGGTGATGTGTTGCGCTGCGTAGCGTGTTAGCGCGTCTCGCAACTCGGTGCCTGGGTTAACAAAAGAGCTACCTGGTAACTGCAACCCCATGGCTTCAAGTACCATTTGATTGCTGTTAGCCGTGCCGTAAAAGGTGCAGGTGCCGGCCGAGTGGTAAGACGCTGATTCCGCCTCAAGCAGTGCGTCGCGACCGACTTCACCTTGAGCGTAAAGCTGTCGGATACGCAATTTTTCCTTATTGGCAAGACCCGTAGGCATGGGGCCGGCCGGAATGAACATCGCGGGCAGGTGACCAAATCGCAAAGCGCCAATTAATAGTCCGGGTACGATTTTATCGCAAATCCCCAACAGTAAGGCCGCATCAAACATTTGGTGAGATAGGGCCACAGCCGTCGATTGTGCGATATGATCTCGGCTGAGTAAGCTCAGCTCCATGCCGGCCTGGCCTTGTGTTACACCATCGCACATGGCCGGCGTAGCTCCAGCGACTTGTGCTGTTGACCCCAATTCACGCAAAGCCTCTTTAATAATCTCTGGATATCCATGGTAGGGCTGATGCGCGCTGAGCATATCGTTGTATGCCGTCACAATGCCGACATTAACGGAATCCATCAGTTTAAGGGTTTGTTTGTCAGATTCGTGGCAGGCTGCGAAACCATGGGCAAGGTTGCCACAGCTGAGACGGGCACGATCCGGCGCTTCATTGGCGTCGCGGTCCAAACGGTCCAGGTAATTTTGGCGCAGAGCTTTGCTACGCTCGCGTATTTGGGCGGTAACTTGTTCAAGAACAGGGTGCATGGGTCTATATTCCTTTCGGCATTCCTGTAATAAAAGCACAAAATAAGGGTGTTTTTCCAGTAAAATTACGCAATTAGTGTAGTTTTTTTACATAATTGCCTTAGGTTTTGTCGCAACTACAGTGTCTAAATTTCAGCTGAATGAATGTGCGCAAAAGTTTATGCTTGGTGTTGTGTTCATTGTGTGATGCCATATTTTGTCTGACTCGTTCAACTCTGCTACGCGGAAAATTATCCATGTTGATATGGACGCCTTTTATGCGAGCGTGGAACAGCGCGATAACCCAGAGCTTCGAGGTAAGCCAATTGCAGTTGGCGGTGCACGTTTGCGCGGCGTCGTTGCGGCTGCGAGTTATGAGGCCCGCAAGTTTGGCGTTAAATCGGCAATGCCCTCGGTGACCGCTCAGCGTTTATGTCCAGAGTTGGTGTTTGTTAAAGCACGGTTTGATGTATATCGCAGCGTGTCCGCTCAGATTCGTGAAATTTTTTCGCGGTATACGGATTTCATTGAGCCGCTCTCGCTAGACGAGGCTTATCTTGACGTGACTCAAGACAAGCAAGGCGTTGGCAGCGCCGTAAAAATTGCTCATATGATTCGAAAGTCCATTTTTGACGAGCTTAATCTAACCGCTAGCGCAGGAATTAGTTACAACAAGTTCATTGCGAAAATCGCGTCAGACCAAAATAAACCCAATGGTCAATGTGTGGTGCTGCCGGATGAAGGCGAGGTCTTTGTCGGACAACTACCTGTGCGTCGATTTTATGGTGTGGGCCCCAAAACTGCCGAAAAAATGGCTCGTCTCGACCTAGAGACTGGCGCTGATATTCGCGCTTGTAGTCTGGCGTTTTTGGCTGAAAATTTTGGCAGTTCGGCTGAGTATTTGTACCAGGCATCACGAGGGGTCGATCATCGCCCTGTGCGCCCGAACCGCATTCGGAAGTCGGTCGGCGCGGAGCGCACATATTCGCAGGACCTGAGCGAGCTAAAAGTCCTGCGCGAGGCGGTGGTCTCGATTGCTGAAGAAGTTTGGATCCGCAGTCAAAAGAACGAGTGTCAGGGTAAAACCGCAACCTTGAAAATCAAGTTCAATGACTTTCAGCAAATTACGCGAGCCATGAGCTTGGCTCACCTGTTTAGGTCTGAAACCGAGCTGCGCGAGGTGTTGCTGGGCTTGCTGCACAAAGAGTGGCCAATACCTAGGCCGGTCAGATTAGTGGGCGCACAATTGTCTGGTCTGGTTCACAGTGCAAGTTCTTCCAATTCCACGAGCAACAGTGACAGCATTTCAGACGCTCGGACGGTCCAATATCCGCTGGGGTTTTGACGGGTGGTGGGGTGGCCCACAGCACCGTTAATAAGACTTAGTCTAAGTCAGCTGCACTGTGACGCTCGTAGCAGCGTTGATCTTCGTCGCCCCAAATAGTGTTAACGCGCCTGCCTCTTTGGACTGCAGGACGGGCGTCGATCAATCGCGCCCAGCGCTCAACGTTTTTGTAGCTTCCGACATCCAAGAACTCTTGAGCGGAGTAAAGATTGCCTATTACCAGCACGCCATACCATGGGAAGGTAGCGATGTCTGCGATGCTGTATTCTTCGCCCGCGAGATAGGTGCGTGTTGCCAAGTTCTGATCGAGTACGTCAAGTTGGCGTTTTACCTCCATCGCGTAGCGATTAATGGGGTACTCGTACTTTTCTGGTGCGTAGGCGTAAAAATGCCCGAAGCCACCGCCTAAGAATGCCGTGCTTGCCATTTGCCAAAATAGCCAAGACAAAGTTTCCGCGCGAGCGCTGGGTTCGGTCGGTAGAAAAAACCCAAATTTCTCGGCAAGGTACATAATGATCGAGCCTGACTCGAAAATGCGGGTGGGCGGGGTAGTGCTGGTATCCAACAAGGCGGGTATCTTCGAGTTTGGATTAATATTGACAAAGCCGCTCGAAAACTGACTGCCCTCGAGAATATTAATCATCCACGCGTCGTACTCGGCTTCTTTTATGCCGAGCGCTAGAAGCTCTTCCAGCATGATGGTCACTTTTTGCCCATTGGGCGTGCCAACTGAATGCAGCTGAAAGGGGTGTTCACCACAAGGTAAATCTTTATCGTGCGTTGAGCCTGCCACAGGTCGGTTAATTTGGGCAAAGCGCCCTCCGTTGCCTTGGTCCCAAGTCCAAACCTTTGGTGGTGTGTAGGTGTCTTGACTCATGAGTTCCTTTACTCCGTCTTGGAATCGTATTTGGGTTCAATCAGCTCAAAAAAAGCTCGAATCGTTATGTTAACAGCTGTTACATTACAGGTGTCGACAGGACTGCGCTAGTGTTCGCTGGTGGTGGTGCCGACATTAACAACGATAACGGTAATAAAAGGATACACTATGCGACGATTCAATCGGCGATTGGCGCTGTGCTTGGCGCTAATTTTCAGCGTCTGTGCAAGCGCTATGACTCACGCGAAACAGCCCAACATTTTGGTTATTTGGGGCGATGATGTTGGTATTTGGAACCTAAGTACCTACAACATGGGCATGATGGGCTACCGCACGCCTAACATCGATCGTATTGCCAGCGAAGGCATGAAGTTTACAGATTATTACGGTGAGCAAAGCTGTACCGCAGGACGCTCAGCTTTTGTTACCGGGCAAAGCCCAATTCGAACGGGTTTAACTAAGGTGGGTATTCCAGGTGCCGATTTGGGCATTCAGGATGAAGACGTCACGCTCGGCGCTGTTATGCAAGATCAGGGCTATGTCACCGCGCATTTCGGTAAAAATCATTTGGGCGATAAAGACAAATTCTTACCCACCAACCATGGGTTCGATGAATTTTTCGGTAACCTGTACCACTTAAACGCCGAAGAAGAACCCGAAAATCCTGATTACCCGCAAGATCCAGAGTTTCAGAAACGTTTTGCACCTCGCGGTGTCATTCGCAGTTTTGCTGACGGCAGAGTCGAGGACTCGGGTCCGCTGACGAAAAAGCGAATGGAAACGATAGATGAAGAATTTTTGGATGCCTCGCTTAAGTTCATTGATCGTGCACACGAGCAGGAAAAGCCATTTTTTGTTTGGTTTAACTCGACTCGTATGCACTATTACACCCATACGGCGGAAAAAGAGCTAGGTTTGTCAGGGCAGGGGTTTTATAACGATGCCATGGTTGGCCATGACATGTTGGTAGGTCAGCTTCTGACCAAGCTGGACGAGCTCGGTATTGCTGACGACACCATTGTGATTTACACCACCGATAACGGTCCGCACTATAACATGTGGCCTGATGCGGCCATTACGCCGTTCAGAGGCGAGAAAAATACGAACTGGGAAGGTGGGTTCCGCGTGCCTGCGATGATTCGATGGCCCGGTAAGATCAAGCCGGGCACCATCAGCAACGAGGTCATGTCGCACCTAGATTGGTTCCCAACGTTAAGCACCGCTGCCGGACGCCCTGGTATTGTAGATGAGCTCCACGAGGGTACTCGCGTCACGGGCAAGCCTTACAAAGTGCATTTGGATGGCTTCGACTTTACCGATCATTTGACCGGTAAGTCAGACAAAGGAGCGCGCAAAACCTTTTTCTACTGGAGTGATGACGGTGACTTAATGGCTATGCGCACGGGTGACTGGAAAGCACTGTTTGCCGAGCAGCGCGCTGCACAGTTCGATGTCTGGCGCGAGCCTTTCGTGCATTTGCGTATTCCCAAGTTATATCACTTGCGACGTGACCCTTTTGAGCGGGCAGACGTCGATAGTAATAACTACAACGATTGGTGGAACCGCCGCGCGGGCCCCCAGTTGTCTATCGCGAGGGTCGAGTTGACTAAGTTTTTAATGACTTTCCAAGAGTTTCCTCAGCGGCAGCGACCCGCATCATTCACGGTTGATCAGGTGCTTGAGAAACTGTTCAGTCAAGATCGTCAGTAAAGATGGGCTGACTATGGCGGAATTATTGGTACCAACGCACGAGGCGGATCTCCAGTCCGCCTTTTGCAATCTTATTGATCAGCTTTCAGCCGAGGTGATAGGGCAGAGGGATGTGATACGTGGCCTTGTCTTGGCGCTGTTGTGTGACGGGCATGTGCTGGTGGAAGGACCTCCGGGCACAGGTAAAACACGCGCGGTAAAAATGCTGGCGCGCCATTTAGCGACCCGATTTGGGCGCGTGCAGTTCACGCCAGATTTACTACCTGCCGACCTAACCGGCTCTGATGTTTACACAGCGGACCGAGAACTTGTATTTCAGCAAGGCCCAATTTTTAACCATTTAATTTTGGCGGATGAGATTAACCGAGCGCCTGCGCGTGTCCAATCGGCTTTACTTGAGGCAATGGAAGAAAAGCAGGTTACAGTTGGCACTCAAACCTATGCTTTGCCGCAACCCTTTTTGGTAATGGCGACGCAAAACAGTGTCGATCAGGAAGGCACTTATCCTCTACCAGAAGCGCAGCTTGACCGATTTTTGATGAAGCTGACGGTGGATTACCCCTCGCGCGAGGCGGATTTAAACATTCTAAAACTACAGCAAGCCGAAGAGCAACAGCAATTATCAGCCCATACGTTGGTTGCCCTAGAATTTATAGCGGCGGCTCGGAACCATATTAGTAAAGTCGTTGTTGCTGACTCTATTGCGCAGTACATAGTGGATATCGTTCAGGCGACTCGACACCCCCATAAGTACTCTGAGGAACTGGCGAGGTGGCTGAAGCACGGCGCAAGTGCTCGGGCCATATTAGCTTTGCATCGAACCGCAAGGGCCAGCGCTTGGTTGAAAGGAAGAGACCACGTTATCCCTGAGGACGTTAAAGAGCTTCTTGAATTTTGTTTGGCTCATCGCCTCAGCTTGAGTTATGAGGCAATTGCCAACGCCGTTAGCACCCGAGACCTTATCGAGGCCTTGAGCGAGCATGTTGTCGCGCATTGATTCAGCTGCACATGAGCCGCGTGCTTACACCTCCCGTCGTCATTTAATTCAATTAAATACGGCTTGTTTGCATAAGGTTGGGCTGAAAGTCGTTCACGCATTAACGCCTCAATCGGGCGTTACGCGCAGCGATACACTGGGGCGAGGTGTAGAGTTTGCAGAGCTTAAACCCTATCAGCCCGGTGATGACACGCGACATATGGACTGGAGAGCCACAGCGCGCACCGATACGCCGTGGGTTAAGGCATTTGAAGCTGATCAACAGCGACTTGTAACCTGTGTTGTAGATCAGACCAGCGACTTGTTGTTTGGGTCTGAAGTATTCACAAAATCGGCTGTGGCAGCGGAGCTTGCGGCCTTGTGTTGCTGGGATCACCTAGCACTAGGTTATACAGCCAATCTGCTCATACAAACCGATTCAGGCTTGAATGTGACTGCCGCCATTAAGAATTCGGGCGGCTTGGCCTCTTGTTTGCAGACCCTTGCGGACTGTAACCAGGTGCTTCGGCCATTCGATGTGCGGCCTAATCGGAACCACGAAAAAGTAGTGCTTGACTATTTATCGCGACAAACCCAGAAACAAGATGTGTTTTGGTTTAGCTCAGCAACTCAATGGCAAGCGGCGTCTGTTGCTGAGCTAGCCATGCTTGGACGATACCATGTCGTTCACTTAGTTTTAATTGACGACCCGCTAGATACTGATGCTGCCCAATTACAGGGGTTTGATTTGGTCGGTCCAAGGGGCCAGCATTTGGCGACTAGTGACTATAATGATGAACAGTTACGAGCAGTAAGCGAAGACACCTTGAATGCCCACAATAGCTTAATAGAGCAACTAAACTTGATGGGCGTTAGGGTATATCACGCCACCAGTGTCCAAGATGCGCGTGAGCAATACCACAGTCAACGTGGCTTTGGGCGGTTTGAGGCCTAAGTATGTTTGAGCCCAACTCTGCACTTGATCCTTTCTTTGAGCCCGATATCACCTTCCACGTAAGCCACTGGCCAACAACATGGGGTTGGATTCTGCTGTTGGTCGTTGGCCTAGTTTGGGTCGGGACTAAATTGCGAAAGGTCGCAATGAAATGGTGGCGCAACAGGTATCGGCGTGAGGCACTGGGTCGGTTGCAAACTATTGCGCGGTTACCCTCTAAAGATGCATTTCTGGCTGCGCATGAATTGCTGAAGATCGTTTCTGTGCATGTTTATGGTCGTGAGGTGGTAGCTACACTGAGCGATGCAGATTGGTACGCCTTGTTAAATTCATCGCTGCACACCCCCGCATTCAATCGTGAACTTGAGTTTGTCGCGCACGATACCCTGTATCGTAATAAAGAAGTAGCACGCGAACGAGCAAGTGCTTATCTATCAGCCGTTGGTGATTGGCTAAGGCTGCACTCGTTGGAGCAGTCCGATGCTTGAGCTGAATGATCCATGGATGCTCATTGGGCTGGTCCTTATCGCCTTTCTGGGTCGCTTGCCTGCCTGGCAAAACTTAAATGACGCGCTCTGGTATCCATCGACACAGACCTTGGTGGCAGCTTTGCCCAAGCGGGCGGGTGGTGCTTCGCGATATCATTGGTCGGTGCTGGGTGTGTGGGTTGCACTGAGTCTTCTGGTCGTCGGTCTTACAGAGCCGAGTTACATTAAGAAAGAGCAGCAGCTCAGTATCGCTGGTCGAGATATTGTGCTGGTATTAGATACCTCTCAATCTATGCAGACAATGGATATCGTGAGTCAAACGACAGGCGAGACCTTGTCCCGTTTAACTGCGGTGAAGCGAGGGTTGGATTCTCTATTTGGCCAGTCGGAGGGCGGGAGGCTGGGTTTGATCGCCTTTGGTGAGCAGTCCTTTGTTGTTAGCGATCTTACCGCTCATGCTGAAACAGTTCGTTACATGGCAAATCAACTTGAAACAGGTTTTGCCGGCGATAGCACGCGGCTAGGCGACGCGCTTGGCTACGCCGTATCGCTATTTTCCGAAGCGACCAGTGAACGGGCGGTCATTGTTTTGGTCACCGATGGTAACGATACTGGTAGCGATTTGCCGCCTCTAGAAGCGGCACGTTTAGCCAAGGCCTTGAATGTGAAGCTTTACGTCGCTGCAGTTGGGGCAGCGGAAGGTGATGGTCGAGAACCCATCGACGAAGAATTGTTGGGTCGTTTGGTGGAGCGTACCGGAGGAGAGTTTTTTCGGATAACCACCACCGAAGAGTTTGATCGTGTCTGGGGCACGCTTGAAAGCAAGGAGCCAATTCAGCAACGTGCGGAAGAACGCGTGACGGTGATTGCTTTGGCATGGATGTTTTGGATGATGAGTTTGATTCTGCTCTGCGCAATTGTGTGGTTAGTCCCTCGGACCCGTATTCGGGGGCAAAAATGAGTACTTTAGACCTTTGGTTTACTCGACCAGCAGCTCTAGCGAGTTTTGCTCCGATTTTATTTCTATGGTGGTACTGGAGAAAGCAGGCGAATGGGGTGCGGGTAAAGAAACTCCCCAAAGCTTTGGCTAGAGTACTTGTTAAGCGTTCGCCATTGGGCGGGGGGCGCTGGCCGCGATTAGCAATGGTCGCTTTATTAGCTTGCATTGTATTGTCTATAGCAGACCCAATATGGCCGGGTGGTCAGGATGTCTCTCGCTTCGACGGTAGCACTTGGATTGTCGCTGTTGATCTGAACGAGGCAGTGGCGGGTGACGAGCAATCGCTGCACGCTCTTCAATCCCAGGTTGACGCTTTAATTTTACAAAAAAGTAGGGCGTCCGTGGCTTTGCTTGTTCTGGCGGGGAGCGCCCATTGGGTATTGCCTCCTACGCAAGACACCCAATTGTTGCGGCGCTATTTGTACAGTTTGGATGCGAGTTTAATGCCAGAGCAAGGGGCGAGCGTAAAGCCTTTGCTGTCAACTTTGCGTCAGGTTCCGTTGGGGGGCAGGGTTAATCCAATTGTGCTAGTCAGCTCGGCAGAGCAGTTAGAAGCCTATGCCCAGGAGCTTAATGACTGGAATTTGAATTATTATCCCGTGGTGACAATGGATTTATCAGATGATGAGGGGGCCGAGACCACCTTGCAGCGGTTGGAGCGTCTTTATATTGGTGTGAACAAAGCTGCCGGCCGACCGCTGGGCAAGCTGTTCGCGCTGACGGCTCTTTTGCTGGCGCTGTTGGTTTTCAGAAATCATTGGCCTCGGGCGTTAGTCACGAGTTTAGCCATGATTTGGCTTAGTATGCCAGCAAGCCCAGTTGCGGCGGCATCGGGGGATGTTGAATCTGCGCTCGTGGCCGGGACTGAGGAAATTCCGCCGCCTTTAAGCCTGTTTTTGGATATGTGGCTCACCCGAGATCAGCAGGGCTATTGGCTACTTCGATCAGGCGAGAATCTAGCGTCGGCGCAACGCTTCGATTCATCTATGGGCAGGGCAGTCGCCTGGTATCGCCTTAGCCGCTTTCGAGATGCCGCTGAGGCGCTGCAGGGTTTGGACACTTTTGAGGCTAAGTTTCTGGAAGGGAATGCCTGGGCACATAGTCGAGATTATCGGCGGGCCCTACTTGCCTATGAGATGGCCTTACAGCATGTGCCGGCGCATCCACAAGTGGTGCATAACATGGCCCAAATTAAAGCCCTGGTGGCCTTGGCTGCAGAGCAAGGAGAAGCTCAACAAGCCGATATGGGCGACTTGATGAGCTTTGAGACAGATTACTTGCCCGATGAACAAGCGAGTCTGAACGATCAGGAAGTCGTAATGCTGGAGACAATAGAAGCAGATCGCTTGCTATCGGACCCCGAGGCGCTCAGGCGCTGGCGGTCTCGAGTCGAGTCGAGTCCGCAGCGATTTTTGGCGAATCGATTTCGGCAAGAATGGTTGAATGATCAAGCAAAGCGTGAGGTGAATGAATAGCCCTATGCGAAACAGCGCAACATTGACCGGCCAATTTCTCGGGCCCTACGCTCTGGTTTTACTTACCTCGTTATTGCCTGTCAGCGTTATGGCCGACGATACCGAGCTCGCGATGCGTGTTATCGCCACGCCTCCCTTTGTGCCATCGCAAGTAATTACTGTTGAGCTGACTCTTCAAACTGATTCACCCGTGGTGGGCAGCGCTAATTTTGCGTTGCCAGAGCTTGAGTTCGGCGTTTGGCTTGAGCAGTCACGAGCAAGCTACAATGGATTTACCATAAAAAATGGACGCCGAGTTCCCACATTGGTAACGACCTACGCGCTCTGGATTCAGGGCGTTGGGCAGTTTCAAATACCTGCTGTGCACACCACGGTGCCTGTACTGCTAGATGGAGAAAGACACAGGCTCATCGCTCAGGCGCCTGCGGTATCCTTAACGGTGCGGTATCCGCAATCGCCAGTAGACGAATTTTTAGTCGCTGATGAAGCAGAGTTCACCTCGAATGTTGTCTTGCCCGCCGAGGTCGAAGTGGGGCAAGTGATTGAACAGGTTCTTACTGTCAGGGCAAAAGGCGCGTTACCCGTAAGTTTTCCTGGTTTGATTGTGCCAGACTTTGTGGGCTTTAAGCTGGATCAGCTGCCAGCAAACAGTAGGGTACAGTACACTCGAGGCGAAGTGAGTTCGACGCAAACCATAACGCTTCGCTATACCCCAAGCCAAATTGGGGCAATGCAGATTCCCGCATATTCTGTATCTTGGTGGAATACTCAAACACACAGTTTTCATACTTTGCGCTCGCCCGTGCATGACATCCTGGTAAAGTCGTCGCCTTCATATTCTTCAAGGGGGTTTACTTGGGAATGGCTGCAGCTAGCGGTATTTGTGCTTGTGGCACTGCTTGGTGGTTTTGTGTTGTATCGTGCGGCCGCAGCTTTAAGAGTGTTGCTCAGAAAGCTTAGAGCGCCGGTCTTGCCTGATCGACTGAACCCCTGACTTAAAGTACTTAAGACTGGTTTTTTGGTGGAGGCTGAGGCACTCTTGACCGACCTTAAATAATAACTAAGGAATAGCTATGTCTTCTCCAATTCTTGCGCCAGCTGCGGTTTTAATTGCTTGGTCTATGATTATGTGGGGGTGGCTTCTGGTCACTCGTATTGGGTCTTTCAAGGGTGCGGGTGTCGATTTAAAAACCACGAAAAAAGGGGCTCGCGGATCGGATTTAGAAGCCGTGTTGCCGCCCGAGGTAATGTGGAAGGCCCATAACTACAATCACCTGATGGAGCAACCTACCCTGTTTTATGCTGTGGTGATGGTGCTAGCGTTGTCAGGTTTTGGCGATGGCTTGAATGCACAGCTTGCGTGGGGATACACGCTGTTGCGCATAGCACACAGTCTGTGGCAAGCCACGATCAATACGGTTCCCGTTCGTTTTTTATTGTTTATGTTGTCCAGCGTTTGCCTTATTGCACTCAGTGTTCATGCACTGATGGCGACGCTATAACTTAGATCCTGTGTCTAATAGGAGGCTTTTGTGTCATACAAACACCTAGTACACCCCTCGTTGGAACCTATGACAGATCCGGAAATGGCCTATGAGATCAATGCTGAAACGCTGCAAGTTATGCGTGAGCAGCGCACGCAAGCCATTGGTTTAGAGCACGTGCAAGATCTGCCGGTGAGCTCTGAAACGGTGTTTACCACCTTAGCAGATGGTCACGAGTTGAGGTTGGTGATTTACCAGCCTGAAAATCGCTCTGAGGAAGCATTGCCGGTGGTGTATCACATTCATGGTGGCGGCATGGTAATGGGTACTCCCGAGATGATGGAGGTCCGTAACAAACTTTTGGTGGACAAGCTCGGTATCGCCGTCGTGAGTGTCGATTATCGCCTGGCGCCAGAGTATGCGCACCCCATTCCCGCGGAAGACTGCTATGCCGGTTATCAGTGGACGCTCGCAAATGCAGAGGCTCTGGGGTTTGATGCATCGCGAATCGTTTCGATGGGCGAGAGTGCCGGCGGTGGCTTGGCGGCCGCTTTGAGTTTGTTGCTGCGAGACCGCGGTGACCGTTCGCTGTTAGGGCAATACTTAATTTACCCTATGCTGGATGACCGAACAGCATCGACTGTAGAACCTGCACCGCCAGTTGGTGAGTTTATATGGACAAGTGCTTCGAATCGTTACGGGTGGGGCGCACTGCTTGGCTGTAAACCGGGAGGCGAGGACGTGTCTCCTTACGCGGCTCCCGCGAGAGCTTCTGATTTAGCCGGATTGCCCACTACCTTCATGTACACGGGGGCCTTGGATCTATTCATGGAGGAAGACATCGATTACGCAAAACGATTGATGTGCGCGGGGGTGCCCACCGAGTTGCATGTTTATCCAGGTGCGATTCATGCCTTTGAAATGCTGCTTTCTGGTCCCATTGCCGAGCAAGCATCGATGGATATCTTGAGAAGTCTGCGAGCACTGCTGCAGCTTTAGTTCAATTGCAGGGGCTGTCTTGCGGTTGTGGCAACAAAAGACAGTCCCTATGGCCGGTAATGACTCCCCAAGGGGTTTGTAATCGGGCCTGTAAGTCGTATATTGAACCCTGAAATAATAATGATATGGGTTACACTATGAGTGCCCCCGCCAGAAATATTTCGCTCGCTACCTTAGATGTGAGTGACTCAACGATTTACGAACACGACGCCTGGGCGCCTTATTTCGAGCGCTTGCGCGCCGAAGACCCTGTGCATTACTGCCCCGATAGCGCCTTTGGCCCGTTTTGGTCCATTACTCGCTATGAAGATATTGTGGCCATCGATTCTGATCACAAGCGGTTTTCGTCAGAGCCCACGATCGTCATTGGTGATGTGGGTGAAGAAATCCCCATTCGTAATTTTATATCGATGGATCAACCCGGGCACGATGTTCAAAGGCAAGCGGTTCAGCCAGTCGTCGCCCCCAAAAATTTGGTTGAGTTCGAGTCGCTGATTCGCGGGCGGGTTGCTGAGGTGTTAGATGACCTACCCGAAGGTGAGCCCTTTGATTGGGTAAGTCGGGTCAGTATTGATTTAACGACCAAGATGTTGGCCACAATCTTTGCGTTTCCTTACGAAGACCGGAATCTGTTGCCTTACTGGTCGGATCTGGCGGCGGGTACACCCGAAATTACCGGTGGTAGCTTTACCGACGAAGAGCGCGGGGCGGGCTTGGGTGCGTGTTTAGAGTATTTTACGCGACTGTGGCATGAATGCGATGAAACCACGGGACGATTTGATTTGATCTCGTTAATGAAGCGTGACCCTAATACGAGAGATATGGTTAACGACCCCATGTTGTATCTGGGTAACTTGTTGCTCTTGATTGTAGGCGGTAATGACACGACCCGTAACTCGATGAGCGGCGGCGTCTATGCGCTGAACAAATTTCCAAAAGAATTCGACAAACTGCGTGCTGACCATAGTTTGATTCCAAACATGGTCTCCGAGATTATTCGCTGGCAGACGCCGTTGATGCATATGCGTCGTACGGCGAAGTGCGATGTGGAATTTCGAGGAAAGTAAATCAATCAAGGCGATAAAGTCGTGATGTGGTATTTATCGGGCAACCACGACGACACCATGATTGACGATCCATATTCACTGATCATTGATCGACCCAATGCCCGCAGGCACATGTCCTTTGGTTTCGGTATTCACCGTTGTATGGGCAACCGTTTGGGGGAAATGCAGTTGCGAATCTTGTGGGAAGAGCTTCTTAAGCGGTTTGCTGACATCAAGGTTTTGGAAGAGCCCGAACGCGTTAAATCCAACTTTGTGCGGGGCTACAGTAAGCTAATGGTCGAGGTTACGCGTTTGTAGTACCACGCCACTTTTGTTTGCATTCGTGGGTAGGCATGCTAGTCTGGGCATATTCGAAAATAATAATATTAAGGGTAGTCTTATGATGTATGCTCGCTTGCGACATGTTTTTTTGCTGGTTTTATTCATCGCCGCTGTGCCCAGCCAGGCGGCGGATCGATATAAGCCCTTTGTTCTTGCTTATACATCGGACTCGGCCTTTGAAGGGGTTGTGGTCGATGTGAAAGCAAAACTTCAAAACTCAGGCTTTGACGTTCTAACAGATTATCGTCCTTACGAAGGCGCGTCGGCGCTGGTGGTGTCTTCAAGTGGCTTGAGAGCGCTGTCTAACGAAGGCAAGCTTAGCGGTTTTGCATCGACACTGCGGGTTGGCGTCACTCAAGTTGAAGATGGCGTACAGGTAAGCTATCTCAATCCGGAGTATTTGGGTAAGGCCTATCGAATTGACGCAGACATGGGTGTGCACACACAGGCACTCGCTGCGACCTTAGGTGAAGGTGAAGCGTTTGGCTCAGGCAAGGGTCTTACCGAGAAAAAACTTCGGAAATATCGCTATACCTTTGGTATGGAGTATTTCGATGACCCCTATGTTCTTGGTGAATTCGAGTCTCAACAGGCGGCTTTAGACGCAGTAAGAGCCGGACTTGCCAATAACACGGCGCGCTGTACGAAGTAGTCCTAGATCGCGCCGATACCGTCATCTTTGGTGTGTCCATGACTGGCGAAGGTGATAATGGCAAGTATCACGATGACGCCTATCAAATGAGTGTTGTCGATTTTAAAGAGTACAAATCTTCGGCATACTTACCCTATCAGGTGTTGGTCGTGGATGGCGAGGTCATAGCCTTGCATATGCGTTTTAGAATGGCGGTGCACTTCCCAGACTTGAGCATGATGGGTAAACACAGCTTTATGACTTTGATGCCAAGTCCAAAAGCCATTCAAGGGGCCTTAACCGCGGCCGTTAACGGAGAGTAGTGACGGGAGGGTTCGTGACACAATGCCAAAACTGTAGTACGCCACTGTCCGGCCCCTACTGTGCCCAATGCGGTCAAAAACATAACCCGAAGATACCTTCGGTACTGGGTTTTTTGGGTGAGTTTACCGAGGCCTTCACCCACGCAGATTCTCGCCTCTGGCGTACGCTTGGGCTCTTGTTGGTTCGTCCGGGAGAATTACCTAAACACTATTTTGCGGGTCAGCGCGCGCAGTTCTTACCCCCTCTGCGTTTGTATTTACTTGTTACGATAGGTTTTTTTCTACTGCTCTCTATTGATGCACGTATAAGCGACTCTGAAGTGGATACACCACTCATAGAAGTGAAGACGGAACAGCCTTCGGATGAAGGAGGGGCAGAGCAGACACAGCCCTGTGACGTTCAATACAGCGGTCCTGCTCAAGATTATTTGTTGCCAAAGATAAAAAGGGCGTGCGAGCAAGCCTTAAACGACAACGGAGCGTCTTTGTCACAGCGCTTCGTAGCGAATGTACCCAAAGGTATGTTCGTTTTAATGCCACTGTTCGCCGCCACTATGATGCTTTGGTACTGGCGCCCTCGGCGTTATTTCATGGAACACCTAATTCTTCAGGTTTCGAACCACAGCGCGATGTTTTTAGTAGGTTCGATTGTTGTGAGCCTAGAGTGGATATTACCTGCTGGACTTCATGGCCCTCTAGAGCTTGCGGTACTTCCCTACGGTCTGTTTTATTGCGTGACCAGTCTTAGAGTGTATTACGAGCAATCGCGAGTCTTGTCGTGGTCTAAATTTGGGTCTTTGATGATAGTGTATGGCCTGTTATTGATCCTGGTTTTGGTTACTACGGGTATCGCCTCGATTATCTAACAATCATAGCGACTAACGAATTCATCACAACGATAAGGATAAGCATGAGTAACGAAGGTTCTATCAGCACCGAGGTGCGCGGTAATGTCTTTTTAATTGGCCTGAATCGTCCCGATAAATACAACGGTTATACCCCCACCATGGCGAAGCAATTGGTCGAGGCTTTTACCCGCCTAGACGAGGACGATAGTCTTTGGGTCGGCCTGATTCACGGCCACGGCGACCATTTTACTGCGGGTTTGGATTTACCCAAGTGGACTAATGCGATGGAAGATTCCACCGGTGTCAGTCGTCCACGTGAGGGCTGCGACCCCGTTGCTTTGGGTCGAGCTTGTAAAAAGCCCGTCATCACCGCGGTAAAAGGCATTACCTACACCTTTGGTATCGAGTTGGCATTGGCTGGCGATATTGTGATTGCCGCCGATAACGCCCGATTTTCTCAACTTGAGCCCGCCCGAGGTATTCACGCAACGGGCGGAGCAACCTTCCGCTTTGTGGAGCGCGCTGGTTGGGGTAACGCCATGTACCACTTGCTGACCAGCGATGTGTTTGACGCGGCCGAAGCTTTACGGATCGGCCTAGTTCAAGAGGTGGTTCCTGTGGGGCAAGAGTTTGATCGAGCTCTTGAGTTGGCACAGCATATTGCCACCACCCAGGCGCCTTTAGCGATTCAGGCGACCAAAGCCAGCGCCCGTCGGTTCTTAAATGAGGGCGTTCAAGCTTGTATTGACGCGCTTGATCCTGTGCAAGCAGAGCTGATGCAAAGTCAAGATGCTGTCGAGGGCGTGCAAAGTTTCGTAGAGCGGCGTCAAGCGAAGTTTCAAGGTAAGTAGGCACGCTCTCGGTGATGCAAGGGGGTAGCGCTAAGTCGTCCATCCCCCAGCTAAGGGTATGATCTGACCCACGACGTGCTGCACGTCGGGGTCTGCTAGATAAGCCGCTAGCTTTGCCGTTTCGAGACTCGCGCCCACTTTTTTGGTCGGAACTTGCGATGCCAAGCTGCTAATAAAGCGCGGATCCTCCATAAGTTCTGGCGGGTAGTAGGTGTCGTTTTCGATGTAGTTTTGCCCTATCGCGTTAGCTTGTACCCCGAACTTCGCCAGCTCCAAGCCCGCACCTTTAATAAAGGCGTTTTGTGCGCCCCGCGCAGCGCAGTAACCAGAGGCAAAAGGAATGCCTCGTAGAGGTGCGGCTGAAGTCACTGCGATAATCTTACCATGCGCTCGAGCCTTCATGGGTCCACTGACATGGCGCACTATGCGCATTAAGGGGTGGACAAGATGGTCAAACAATACGTTCCAATCGTCGTTTTGAATGGCCTCTAAAGCATCTTTGCGAGGGGGTTCGGCCAAATTGGCAATTACGATATCGGGTATTTCTGGGAGAGTCTCGCGCAGGTAGTTGTCATCATATAGGGTTCCTTGATCGCGTGTTACGACCGCGCCAAGGCGCTCGAACTCTTCTGCAATAGCAGGGCCCATGTATCGATTCGCGGAGGTTATCCACACAGATTTACCTGTAAATTGACTCATGCATTGCTCCAGTGTTAACGCGAAGTCTTGAATGCGGTATCGAAATAGCATTGCTACTTGAAGCGGCTTTGTTAGACTTCATTAAAACTTATGAGGCTTATTCTGATGTCTTTACTTCGTATTGCAACTGTTGCCACCGTTTTGTTGGTGTCTAATGCGATCAGCGCGCAAGATTTTGACCGTTTGGGCTTTTACGAGCATTTACATGCTAACCCCGAATTGTCGTTTCAAGAGCAGAAAACTGCAGCGATGTTGGCCGACACTTGGCGGTCGGCTGGGTTTGAGGTCACGGAGAACATTGGCGGTTATGGAGTAGTCGGTCTGCTAAAAAACGGAGAAGGTCCGACGCTGATGATCCGTATGGACACCGATGGTTTGCCGGTGCAGGAGCAGACGGGACTGCCCTATGCCAGTCAAGTAAAAGCCCTTGAAATGACGGGTCAAGAGGTGCACGTCATGCATGCTTGCGGTCACGACGTGCACATGACAGTGGGTACCGAGACCGCCCTAAATTTAGCGGCTCAAAAAGACGCTTGGCAAGGCACTTTGATGGTTATCGCGCAGCCCGCGGAAGAGAGAGGTGCCGGTGCTAAAGCCATGTTAGCCGATGGTCTGTTCGAAAAGTTTGCGACGCCTGATTACAATTTGTCGCTGCATACCTTAGCAACCTTACCCGCGGGCCAAATTGGCTACGTGCCCGGCTGGATGATGGCGAATGTCGATTCAGTGGATATTCAGCTAAAAGGTATCGGTGGGCACGGCGCCTACCCGCACAACGCCAAAGACCCGATCGTGCTAGCGGCATCGATTATCATGGATTTGCAGACGCTGGTCTCACGAGAGATTCACCCTGTCGAGCCGGGTGTTGTCACAGTTGGTTCGATACATGCAGGGACTAAACATAACATTATTCCCGATTCGGCCACTTTGCAGCTAACCGTTCGCTCTTATTCAGATGCAACGCGAGACACTCTATTACAGGGTATTCGCCGCATTGCGATTAAAAATGCCGAGGCAATGGGGTTTCCAGAGAATTTGCTACCGGAAGTTGAAGTCAAAGATGAGTACACACCTGCGCTTTGGAATGATCCAGAATTGGTGGCGCGCAGCGTGAATGTGATGAGGTCCGTTGTCGGTGCGGATAACGTGATTGAGGTGACCAAAGAAATGGGGGGTGAAGATTTCGCCCGTTATGGGCGCACGGACGAAAAAATCCCCAGTTTTATGATTAGATTAGGCGTTGTGCCCGATGACAAATGGCAGGCTTTTCAGCGCGGCGAAACGAAATTACCTTCGTTACATTCCCCGTTTTTTGCGCCCGATCCGGCCAAATCGATAGACACTGGTGTCAAAGCGATGACGGCCATGGCGCTGGACTTGCTTCAGGATTAGCGTTTAGTTTAACGCTATCCTGATGCGGGACTGGACTGCGAGTTCGGCTACGACAGCACTGTAACTCGATGTTCTGCATACCCTCATTATCGACCGAGTCCTGTGCGCGTCAAGATCGGCTTATTCGGTCCTGGGGCCACGTTTAAACAACTTGAAGAAGGCATATGAGGGGTCGGTAGGCCCAGGCTTTCCGATTTTCGCACCGTGCACGATGGTTTCGTCTAGCGTCGAAATAGAGGGGCTATGGTAGTTAGCCCAATCAGCAACAATGGCACGATGCGAAAATTTCCAGATGCCTTCGCGTTTCTCGTACTTGTCGAAATAACGGCCACCAATTAGCAAATCTACAGGGCCTTCATCGGTGTCTATTTTGTGGAAAGCGATCAGATACACTTCACCTTCTGCATAGTCGCCATCAAGCTTTAAATTGATGGTGGTGACGTTGTGGTGCAGCCCCAGCATCGGGATTTGAATGTTGGGGAGCTCATCGATAAAGCCCATCGCCGGACCTGTATAAAAATCACCGTGCTCATCAATTGCATCATCATGGTAGAGCGAACGCATAAGCTCATTGTCGTGCCGATCAGCGGCATTGCAGTAGGCGTAGATGAGTTCGTAGATTTCTTGTTTATCGAGCAACGCTTGAAGCTTGGGGTCCATGGTCGCCGTTCCTTTATTGTTATTCGTCGAGTAGAGTTTACTTCCTTGATCATAATAATGTCGATGCGCGCTCCTGCGCCCACGTTGCTCCTATGGTCGCAAAATGTCGAACCTGCGGTTCTCGTCCGGCTCGAATATCTGGGATTCAGCGAG
>JAHEKX010000008.1:0-36997 GCA_024644535.1 Gammaproteobacteria bacterium | reverse complement strand
TTGCTCCTATGGTCGCAAAATGTCGAACCTGCGGTTCTCGTCCGGCTCGAATATCTGGGATTCAGCGAGGCGCTGAGGATACTGGGGATTTGGCTTTCTTTTTTGGTACCGGAGGCCGGACTCGAACCGGCACGCTTTTAAGGGCATCGGATTTTGAATCCGACGTGTCTACCAATTTCACCACTCCGGCATAGAGGGGGAATGCACTTCACCAGTGCAGGGCGCGGATTATAGCAAGGCGCTTTAAAAGTGCAATCACTGAAATCGGGTTTTTCTTGGAACTCTTTGAAAAAGTGGCCAAATTGATGATTGAAGGGTACACTTCGCGCCCTCGAGTTTGGGTATGGGACCTGAACCGTTTTCTGAGTACCAAGAGAGAAAAGATCATGGCCACAGTATTGGTTAAAAAAACAGCTTCACACAAAATCTACAAGCGTAAAGACGGACGTTATGCGGTAACGACACTGAAGGGCGACGCTGTAAATGGTGATGACAAAGCAGCTGTATTGCTTGCGGAAGGTCTAATTCAGCTTTCTCAGCCTGCGCCGGCCGAGCCTGAAGTGGAAGAAACACCCGCGGAAGAAGCACCTGCAGAAGAAGCACCTGCGGAAGAAGCACCTGCGGAAGAAGCACCTGCGGAAGAAGCACCTGCGGAAGAAGCACCTGCGGAAGAAGCACCTGCGGAAGAAGCACCTGCAGAAGAGGCACCTGCAGAAGAAGCACCTGCAGAAGAAGCACCTGCAGAAGAAGCACCCGCAGAAGAAGCACCTGCAGAAGAAGCACCTGCAGAAGAAGCACCTGCAGAAGAAGCACCTGCAGAAGAAGCACCTGCAGAAGAAGCACCTGCAGAAGAAAAAACCAAAGACGCAGAGTAAGCGTAATAACTTACGAAGCAAAAGCCCACTTCGGTGGGCTTTTTTATAGCGAGTCCTTTACTGCATGTCGACTTACAAAAGCGATTACCATTTTGATTTACCCGAGCATTTGATTGCTCAGCACCCGCTGCCGGATCGCAGCGCTTCGCGTTTGCTTTGCCTCGATCGTAACTCAGGTGCCGTCAGTCACGGACAATTTACTGATCTACTCGAGCTTGTGCAGCCCAATGATGTCTTGGTATTTAATAACACCAAGGTAATACCTGCGCGAATGTTCGGGCAAAAACCTACGGGCGGTCAGCTAGAAATTCTGGTAGAGCGAATTGTAAGCCCTCATCAAGCCCTAGTGCACATGCGCTCTAGTCGCTCGCCAAAGTCCGGCTCCCTAGTCCAACTGTATAGCAAAGATCGCACGGCTATAGATTCCCAAGTAGCTGTGCTGGGGCGAGAAGGCGCATTGTTTTTGATTGAAGCGCTTGAAGAGCCCATTACCTCCGTGATCGAACGCTGCGGGCACATGCCCCTGCCGCCTTATATCGAGCGCCCGGAAGAACAAGCCGATTTAGAGCGCTATCAGACCGTTTATGCTAGAAAAGAGGGTGCGGTAGCCGCTCCGACTGCGGGCCTGCACTTTACGCCTGAAGTTTTACAAGCGCTGAAGCAGAAAGGTGTGGAATTTGCTGAAGTGACTTTACATGTGGGGGCGGGTACGTTTCAGCCGGTCAAAGAAGACGATATTCGAGCTCATACGATGCACACCGAATGGTTTGAAGTTTCAGGCGACGTGGCAGAGAAGGTCGAGCGAGTTAAACAACAAGGTGGTCGTGTAATTGCTGTAGGGACCACCTCGGTGCGCAGTCTCGAATCGGCAAGCACTGAAGGGCACTTGCGGGCGATGCAAGGAGATACATCGATTTTTATTTACCCCGGGTATGAATTCAGAACGGTTGATGCGCTGATCACAAATTTCCATTTACCGGAGTCGACTCTGATTATGTTGGTCAGTGCACTGGCTTCACGTGAAAGTGTGCTGACAGCTTACAATGAGGCGGTAGAGACCGGATACCGATTTTTTAGTTATGGCGACGCCATGTTTATTGCCTAGGGTGGCTTTATGAGTGAAGAATCTTGTCGAATGAAGTACCAACTCAGCACTCAGGATGGCTATGCGCGCCGGGGTGCTTTGACGTTTCCCCGAGGAGTAGTAGAAACCCCTGCCTTCATGCCTGTGGGAACCTACGGCACCGTAAAAGGTTTATCACCGCGCGATGTCGAAGACTTGGGTGCTCATATCATTCTTGGTAACACCTTTCATTTATGGTTGCGCCCGGGCACAGATATCATAAAAGAGCACGGAGATTTGCATGACTTTATGGGATGGCAGGGACCGATCCTAACTGACTCTGGCGGCTTTCAGGTTTTTAGTTTGGGCGCTATGCGTAAAATATCGGAAGAGGGCGTTGCCTTCCAGTCTCCGGTTGACGGCGCTAAGGTGTTTCTAGACCCGGAAGAATCTATGCGGATTCAGCGCGATTTAGGCAGTGATATCGTCATGATTTTCGATGAGTGCACGCCCTATCCAGCAGCCCATGATATTGCCAAGCGCAGCATGGAATTGTCACTCCGTTGGGCCAAGCGAAGTAAAGAAGCGCATGCCGGTAATGACGCCGCCTTATTCGGTATTATTCAGGGTGGAATGTACGAGGATCTTAGGCACCAATCGTTGCAGGGGCTTGTCGATTTGGACTTTGATGGCTATGCGATTGGCGGGCTGTCAGTTGGTGAGCCCAAAGACGAAATGTTTCATGTGCTAGATGTCTTAAAGGACGTCATGCCGATAGATAAACCCAGGTATTTGATGGGGGTGGGTACGCCAGCGGATCTACTTGAAGGCGTTCGGTGCGGTATCGATATGTTTGACTGTGTGATGCCGACTCGAAACGCTCGCAACGGACATTTGTTTACCAGTGCAGGTGTGGTGAGGTTACGAAATGCCAAGCATAAACGCTCGACTAAACCCTTAGATGACAATTGCGACTGCTACACCTGTCGTAACTTTTCAGTGTCCTATTTGCACCACCTAGACAAGTGTAAAGAAATTTTAGGTTCGCAGCTGAATACCATTCATAATCTTCATTACTATCAAACACACATGCGCATGATTAGAGCGGCTATCGAGACACACTCGCTTAACGAATACGCGGGTCAGTTTTACGAGGCGCAAGGCCTAGAAGCCCCACCGTTAGTATCATGAAGAAACTTGTATTCTTTGTACCAGAGACGCACCTGGAATTCGTCAAATTGGCCGTTTTTGAAGCCGGTGCGGGGCGAATTGGCAATTATGAACATTGCTGCTGGCAAACCTTAGGTGCTGGGCAATTTAAGCCGATGCCTGGTGCGACCCCTTTTATTGGCCAGAGTGGACAGCTTGAAGTTGTCAGTGAGTATCGTGTAGAGCTGGCATGCGACGATGCCCACCTTAAAGATGCTGTGCTGGCATTACGCCGGGCACACCCTTACGAAGAGCCTGCTTTTGATATAACGAATCTTATTGATCCGGAGAGCTTGTAATGTCTGAATCTACACAACGTCCGCTTACCGTGATTGTTGATCCTTTGACGGGTGACGAGTTAATACCTTCGCCCTGCGTGTCTATTTGTGCTCTCGATGAGGCCGATGTGTGTATCGGTTGCTTTCGCTCTGGCAGTGAAATTACCGATTGGTTTATGGCCTCGTCGTTAGAAAAGAGAGCAATACTTGCTCGCGCGAACGAGCGTCGACTAGCACAGGGTGGGAACGGGCTTAGCTAGCCTTAAAAGCTTTTACCGATTGAATGACCTTGCTGTCGAGGCTGACGATTTCGAGTCGATGTTCGCCGACAGCCAGACTCGCGTTCGCGTCAGGGAATGACTCGAGTATTTCCAGCATTAAACCACTGATGGTGCGTGGTCCCTCGGTGGGTAATGACCAATCTAGTGCTTTGTTCACGTCGCGAATGGAGGCATTGCCCAAAATCAAAAAAGTCCCGTCAGGCTCTGGTGTAATGTAATCGTCCTGCGCAATTAGACTCGAGGTAAATTCGCCTACAATTTCTTCCAAGATGTCTTCGAGTGCAACCAGGCCCATGACATCGCCGTATTCGTCTACGACGGTACCCAAGCGAAGCTTCTGCTGTTGAAAGTTCAGTAGCTGCGTATGAAGTGGGGTGTTCTCTGGTACGAAGTAGGGCTGTTCCATTTCGCGCAGTAAGGCTTCTCGATCCAGACCGTTCGCATCGACAATCCGGCTAATGTTGCGCATGTGCAAAATGCCTTCGATATTGTTTATGTCTTCACGCCATACAGGCAGTCGCGTGTGCTCCGAGGCTTGCAGTGTTTTCATGATCTCTTCATCGGTATCGTCAAGGTCAACGCCGTAGACCTCGTTGCGAGGCACCATAATGTCGTCAACGCTAACTTCCTCTAGATCTAGGATGTTCAGTAGCATCCCGCGGTGTCGAGTGGGAATTAACTGACTCGATTCATTCACGATGGTGCGCAATTCGTCAGACGATACCGAATCGTTGCTGCTGTTCTCGGGGTTTACCCCCAGCAGTTTGAGTAGCGCATTCGTCACTCCATTAATAGCCCACACCAAGGGGTACATGATTTTCATCAGTGGCAGCAACACGATGCTTGCCGGAAAGGCAACCCGCTCGGGGTGCAAAGCGGCGATCGTTTTTGGTGTGATCTCTGCAAAAATCAAAATTACGAGTGTTAACCCTAGTGTCGCAATGGCAATACCTGCGTCGCCAAACAGCCTAATTGCGATCACTGTTGCGATGGCTGAGGCAAGAATGTTGACCAAATTGTTACCAATTAGGATCAGACCGATGAGTCGATCAGGGCGGTCAAGCAATTCGCTCGCACGCACTGCGCCCTTGTGCTTTTCGTTGCGCAAGTGCTTCAGGCGGAATCGGTTGAGTGACATCATTCCTGTTTCAGAAGACGAGAAAAAACCTGACAGAATGATTAAGATTGCGAGAGCTGTAAACAGCAGCTCTAAAGGCGCTTCGTTCAACGCTGTGTGAATCTCGTATGGCTATTAAAGCGTAAGTGTCTCGAACTTCCGGTCAGCACGCAAGCAGCAAAGCGATACTTTTCTAGCTTAAGAGCCATTGCAGTACAAATTTCGAGCCAAAATAGGCCAGTAATACCAGCGAAAATCCTACAACAGCCAGTTTTGCTGCGGTTCTAGATCGCCAGCCCTGCTGGTGATGGCCCCACAAAAGGCTGGCGTAAACCAACCAAGCGCTGATAGTGAATACTGTTTTGTGTGCAACATGCTGAGCCAGCATATCCTCTAAAAATACAAATCCTGACATTATGGCCAAGCTGAGGACGACAAAGCCAATCCACAAAAGCTCGAACAATAAACGTTCCATTTTTTGCAGTGGTGGCAGCCAGCGGGTCACGCCCAAGTTGTGATGTGTGCGCAGCTGCCGATCTTGCAGCGCGACTAGCCCAGCCTGCATCGCCGCAAGTGCCAGTAAGGCATTAGCGGATAATGAGCAGGCAATATGAATTACTACGCCCGGTGCAAGCGGACTTGCCTGCATGTCGCTGGGCGCTATTGCGCTGGCCAATACGGTCAGAGCCGACAGCGGAAATAGGCCAATGAGCACAGTTTGCAATGGCCTAATAACTAATAATAGTGCGGCGACAATATTGGTGAGTAAAAAAGCCAGCGATGACGCCTCGATAAATCCAAGAGGCGCGAGTTCGTGCGACTGTAACCAGCCAAAAAGCGAATAGGCGTGTAAGCTAATGGCAAGCGCACCGCTGCTTAAAGCAAATATAGAGCTGGCTCCACGATGTTTTGGGGCGTAGTAAAGTTGATGTCCAGCGGCCGCTAAGTAAGCTGCTGCTGTCGCCAAAGCGATAATCAAAGCGGTCATGAGTGGGCGCTGGCCTGTGGTTGACGTATAATCCCCCTTTTAACCCAGATCGAGTCCTATAATCAATAGGGCAAAAGCTTTAGAGAGGTCAGCATGTTTGAAAGTTTGTCAGATCGCTTATCGGCAACCCTAAAATCTATTTCCGGTAAAGCGAAGCTGAGTGAAGATAATATTCAAGGAACGTTGCGCGAAGTGCGCATGGCCTTGCTTGAAGCCGATGTCGCGCTGCCTGTCGTGAAAACCTTTACCGAAGCGGTCAAGCTGCGAGCGCTGGGTCAGGAAGTGTCTCAGGCGCTGAGTCCAGGCCAGGCCTTCCTAAAAATCGTTCAATCAGAGCTTGAGTCCACCATGGGCTCTGCTAACGAGTCGTTAAATCTGGCGACACAACCGCCCGCTGTTATCTTAATGGCTGGTTTGCAGGGCGCGGGTAAGACGACATCAGTGGCTAAGCTGGCACGCCGTTTGATCGAGCGTGAGAAGAAATCAGTCTCTGTGGTCAGTGCCGACGTCTATCGGCCGGCGGCTATTAAACAGCTGGAAACTCTAGCCGAAGAAGTGGGTGCTCGGTTTATTCCAAGTGATATAACCGAATCTCCGGTTGATATCGCAAAGCGCGCGGTGCAGGCGGCGAAAACGCAATTTAGTGATGTTCTGTTAGTCGATACAGCGGGACGCTTGGCAATTGATGCGGAAATGATGGCCGAAATTCAAGCGCTGCATTCGGCCGTTAACCCAATTGAGACGCTGTTCGTCGTTGATGCAATGATGGGGCAGGATGCGGCCAATACGGCCAAAGCTTTTGGTGATGCCTTACCTTTGACTGGCGTGATTCTGACAAAAGTTGATGCCGATGTTCGTGGCGGGGCGGCTCTTTCCGTTCGCTCGGTCACTGGTAAGCCGATTAAGTTTTTGGGGGTGGGCGAAAAAACGCAAGCTCTAGACCCATTTCATCCCGATCGCATAGCCTCGCGCATCTTGGGGATGGGCGATGTTCTATCACTCATCGAAGAAGCCGAGCAAAAAGTCGATAAAGCCAAAGCAGAGCGTATCGCGAAGAAAGTAAAAGCCGGCAAGCGTTTCGATCTAGAAGATTTCCGCGATCAGCTACAGCAAATGAACAACATGGGTGGGGTGACGGGAATGTTGGATAAACTGCCTGGTATGGGTGGTATGGCTCAGGCGGCGCAGGGTATGGATCCGAAAATGTTTGTGCGTATGGAGGCCATGATCAACTCAATGACGCCTAAAGAGCGTCGCAATCCCGATTTGATTGCAGGCTCGCGGAAACGCCGAATTACCTTGGGCTCTGGTACCCAGGTTCAAGATTTGAATCGCCTATTGAAGCAGCACAAGCAAATGCAAAAGATGATGAAAAAGATGAAGGGCGGAGGTCTCGAGCGAATGATGCGAGGCATGGCCGGTAATATGCCAAAAGGCGGTGGTTTTCCCTTTCGGTAAATGATTGAGACATTGCGAAAACTTGTGAAAAATCGGGCTTTCAAAGCGGGTCGTTTTTCCGTATGATACGCGCCTTTCCGGCAAGGGAGCCGGTGTTGTCCCTACAGAAACACAAATTGTGGGGCGTTTAGACTAACAGGAACACATTTTATGGTAACAATTCGATTAGCAAGAGGCGGAGCAAAGAAGCGTCCTTTCTACCACTTTACTGTGGCTGACAGCCGTAATTCTCGCAACGGCCGTTTCATTGAGCGCCTGGGCTTTTTTAACCCTACAGCTCGTGGGCAGGAAGAGCGTTTGCGCGTTGATTTTGACCGCGTTGAATACTGGCGTAGCAATGGCGCGCAAGTATCAGATCGTGTTGCAAGCTTGTTGAAAGAGGCTTCTAGCTCAGTCGAGGCTTAAGGTCAATGGCGGGTAATGATCTCATCACTGTCGGGCGAGTGCTCGGTGCGCATGGGGTCAAAGGATGGGTAAGGATTAGAAGCTTTACCGATCCAGAAGAGCAGCTGTTTGGTTACGCACCTTTATATTTGATGCGAAGAACCAAACAAGAAGCGTTTGACGTAGAGGCCTGCAAGGCGCTGACTAAAGGCTGGTCAGTAAAGCTTAAAGGGGTTGATGATAGAAACGCGGCAGAGTTGCTACAGGGTGCGGAAATAGCTATGCCTTCTGCCATGCTACCAGAGCTAGCAGAAGACGAATTTTACTGGCGCGACCTGATTGGTATGACAGTAGTCAACAAGGGCGTGTTGCTTGGCGTTGTAAGTAGCATGCTGGAAACAGGCGCGAATGATGTGCTGGTGGTTAAAAGCACGGACGATAGCGTTGATGAGCAAGAGCGCCTGATTCCGTTTTTGCTAGATAGGTTTGTAGTTGGCGTTGATAAAGCGTCGAATACCATTGAGGTCGATTGGGATCCTGAGTGGTAAGGGTAGAGTAACTCAATGCAGCTAATGCTTGTGACACTTTTTCCCGAAATGCTGAGTGCCCTGACACAGTCAGGTGTGACTGGCAGGGCCTGCGAATTGGGCTTGGTGCAAATTGGCGCAGTGAACCCGCGTGATTTTGCATTTAATAAGCACAAATCGGTGGATGACCGCCCATATGGCGGCGGCCCGGGAATGGTTATGGCGATAGAGCCGTTGCGGTTAGCCATTGCGGAGGCGCGAAAGCGGGCTCCAAACGCGAGTGTGGTGTACATGTCGCCACAGGGGCAGCCTTTAACACAGACCCGCGTTAAAGACTTGGCGAGTAATGAAGCGCTGATTTTTGTGGCGGGTCGTTATGAGGGAATAGATGAGCGACTAATCGCTGCGGAAGTTGACGAAGAGATCTCGATAGGAGATTACGTCTTAAGCGGCGGTGAGTTGCCGGCGATGGTGGTGATGGACGCCGTTTGCCGATGGGTGCCGGGTGTGCTGGGGCACGACCAGTCGGCCGAGCAAGATTCGTTTGTTAACGGCTTGCTTGATTGCGAACACTACACGCGCCCAGAGATACACGATGGGCAGTCGGTGCCCGAGGTGCTGCTCAGTGGGAATCACGAGCGGATACGAAAATGGCGTTTGCAGCGCTCGTTGGTCAGGACATTGGAGCGACGTCCCGATTTATTAGAGCAGCGTGTGTTAACGCAAGAGGAAAAAACATTGTTGGGCGAGTATTTGTCGCAGCAGCAGACGGATTAAGTAGATAGAGCCGGCGTGAGCGGGTTTCATAAGGAGCAGCAACCATGAGTAACATTATTTCTCAGCTTGAAGCAGAGCAAATGAGCAAAGAAATTCCTGAATTTAGCCCCGGTGATACTGTGGTTGTGCAGGTTCGTGTAAAAGAAGGTAGCCGAGAGCGTTTGCAGGCGTTTGAAGGCGTTTGCCTGGGTATCAAGAACCGCGGTTTAAACTCTGCGTTCACTTTACGCAAAATCTCGCATGGGGTTGGCGTTGAGCGTACCTTCCAGACCTACAGCCCACTGGTGGAAAGCATTTCCGTCAAGCGTCGTGGCGACGTCCGTCAAGCTAAGCTTTACTACCTGCGCGAATTAAGCGGTAAAGCGGCTCGTATTAAAGAAAAGCTGTCTAACTAATCTTCTTCGGGCCTCGGCTCGGTCGATCTCTTGCAAAACGCTGGCTTTAGTCGGCGTTTTTTGCGTTCTGGTACAATTCCCAGCCATCACCGTGGTAAAGTGAAGGGGTTATTGTGAAGCGCTAAGGTGTTATGGCGATATACCCCGATATCGAACAATTTATTGACGCTTTATGGATGGAGCGAGGGCTCTCTGATAATTCGTTAAGCGCCTATCGAACCGATCTGGCGCAGTATCAAATTTGGTTAAGCAAGTCGATCCCGGAAAAGTCTCTGCGGCAAGCCGACGGCTCAGATTTACAGCGTTATCTGGGGTTGCGCCTAAAGCAAGGAAGATCTCCTAGGTCAACTGCTCGACTGCTATCGTGTTTGAGAAGTTTTTATCGCTATGCTTTGCGCCAGAACTGGTGTGTATCGGATCCGACCTCGGATGTTGAATCTCCCAAAATGGGGCGAGCTTTGCCCAAGTCCCTGTCTGAACAGGATGTCGATGCATTGCTTAGTGCGCCAAATGTCGAAAACCCCATAGAGTTGCGAGACAAAGCTATGCTGGAGTTGCTTTACGCTTGCGGTTTGCGCGTCAGCGAGTTGGTAGGCCTTACGCAACTCAATGTGAGTGTGAATCAAGGCGTAGTGCGCGTGCTTGGCAAAGGCTCAAAAGAGCGCCTGGTGCCAATGGGTGAAGAGGCGCTTGATTGGTTGGGGCGTTATTTGCGGGAGGGGCGTCCGCTGATCGTAGAAAAAAAGGCAAATGACTGGTTGTTTCCCAGTCTACGTGGGCAAGGAATGACCCGACAAACCTTTTGGCATCGAATTAAGCTTTACGCTAAACGTGCGGGGATCAAGGCGCCTTTATCGCCGCATACTCTGCGTCATGCCTTTGCGACCCACCTTCTAAATCATGGGGCCGATTTGCGTGTTGTTCAAATGCTCTTAGGGCACTCCGATTTAACAACAACGCAAATTTATACCCACGTAGCTCAGCAGCGGCTGCAAGATTTGCACGCAAAGCACCATCCAAGAGGTTAGAGCCATACCAACTGTGCTTTACACAGGGTACAATAGAGTGTGCAGTTTATAATATTTAGAGACCAGCGATGAAAAACCTTCAGAAGATTTTGTTTACCAGCCTGTTGGCAATATTTGCTTCTAATATTTTCGCAGACAATGTCGACATTGAATCGCGCTTAACGCAAGCGCTTGAGGCCAATCTAGGCGGTATGGTAGTCGAGTCGGTTCAACCCGCTGGTGTTGATGCCTTGTACGAAGTGACGTTTCGCAATGGCCCCACGATTGTGGCGCATGAGTCGGGTTCGTATTTTTTTGTGGGCGATTTGTTTTCGGTGCATGAAGCCGGTGTTGTTAACATAACTGAGATGCGCCGTAATGGCGAGCGCGCAAAATTGATGGCGTCGGTGCAGGATAGCGACACCACAAATTTTATGCCAGAAGGTGAAGTTAAGGCGGTGATTAACGTGTTTACCGACACCACCTGTTATTACTGTCGTAAATTACATGCTGAGGTGCCTCGGTTAAACGAGCTTGGCGTAGAGGTGCGCTATTTAGCGTATCCACGTTACGGCCTAAACCCAGACGAGAAAAATCGCCGGGGCTTAGATGAATTGGTCAGCACCTGGTGCTCGCAGGACCGGGCTGACACCCTTACCGCATACAAAAACAACCAGAATCGACCTCTCAAGACTTGCGCCAGCACGGCTGTTAGCGAGCAATTCAACTTGGGGCGTGCCGTTGGCGTGAGTGGTACCCCCGCCATTGTGCTGGACTCGGGCGAGCTTATTCCAGGCTACAAAACAGCAGATCAACTCGCTGAAATTTTGGGTATTACCGAATAGTACCAACCCGGCGCTATCGCGCTTGCATTATAGATTCAGGGCTGTGGGCCCCATTATTTTGGAATTATTGTGAACGACCATTTTGCACGAATAGACCGTCTTCCCCCCTATGTCTTTAACATCACTGGGCAGCTTAAGCAGGAAGCTCGTGCGCGAGGTGAAGACATCATTGATTTTGGTATGGGCAACCCCGATCAGCCCACACCGCAACATATCGTAGATAAGTTAGTAGAGACGGCACAGCGTGGGGATACGCATCGCTATTCTCAATCTAAAGGTATTCCGCGCTTACGTCGAGCGATTACCACATGGTATAAAAATCGCTACGATGTCGATATAGACCCAGAGACCGAAGCGATTGTTACGCTGGGTTCAAAGGAAGGTTTAGCGCATTTGGCTTTAGCTACGACCGGACCAGGGGACGCGATATTAGTGCCGAACCCAAGCTATCCGATTCACCCTTATGGTTTTGTGATTTCCGGTGCGGACATTCGGCACGTGCCGATGGGCGACGAAAACCAATTTTTTGAAGAGCTCGAAAATTCGATTAAGAATTCGTGGCCGCGTCCTAAGATGTTAGTGCTGAGTTTTCCTTCAAATCCAACAACTCAGTGCGTGCAGTTGGAGTTCTTCGAGCGAGTCATAGCCATTGCTAAAGAGTACGGCATATGGGTGGTTCAGGATTTAGCTTACGCTGATTTATGCTTTGATGGGTATGTTGCTCCTTCCATTATGCAAGTTGAGGGCGCTAAAGATATCGCGGTTGAATTTTTTACTATGTCTAAAAGCTACAATATGCCGGGCTGGCGAGTGGGTTTTTGTGTGGGGAATCCGACCTTGGTTGGTGCTTTAGCTAAAGTAAAAAGTTACCTAGACTACGGCATGTTTACGCCAATACAGGTGGCGGCAATTGCAGCGCTGGAAGGCGACCAATCATGTGTTAGTGACATTGTGGCTTTGTACAAAAGTCGACGCGATGTTTTGTGCAGTGGCTTGAACAACGCAGGTTGGCCGGTGGTTCCGCCCAAGGCGACTATGTTTGTTTGGGCTCAAATCCCCGAGGCATATCGCGAAATGGGCTCGTTGGAATTTAGTAAGAAGTTGTTAAAAGACGCCAAGGTTGCTGTGTCACCCGGTATTGGGTTTGGTGAATATGGCGAGGGCTACGTGCGTTTCGGATTGATCGAAAACGAGCACCGAACTCGGCAGGCAATCCGAAACATCAAAAAGATGTTCAAGCAAGACGGTCTTATCGCTTAATCGGGTCCGTGTAGTGTATGGTCGAGCGATTAGGTAAGAATAAATCATTACCCACAGGTCAATGCCTCGCCTTTTCTTAATTATGGCGTACTCCGCAGGCTTCTCAAAAAGTGTTTGTAGAGGGCGGGCTGCGCTAGCGTATTTGCGCAATATCTTCTGTTGCAATTCCTGATTCTGTCGAATGGATCGTTAATCAACAATGGTGATTAATAGTAGTTTGGAGTAAACTTTGCGAAATACAGTAGGTCGCAGCACCGCTAAGTATGCGTTGTAACGGAGATGTCTAGCGATGATTCATTGGCACAATAACACTAACGGCAAAACAATTAGAGTAGCTCAATGGGCGGCTGGGCGTATTGGGCAGAGTGCCATGCGCGCGGTTATTAAAGATCCCAGCTTTGAACTGGTTGGCTTGTACGTGCACTCAGCTAATAAAGTAGGGAAAGATGCCGGAGAGCTTTGCGGCTTGCGTAAAATCGGTGTTATAGCGACTTCAGAAATCAGCGACATATTGCTGCAAAAACCAGATGTTGTTTTATATACCCCTGAAGGCTACGACGCGACGGCTCTTGAGGTTTTACTGGGTGCGGGCATCAACGTAATCACCACCCGTAATGAATTTTTCTACCCTGAGGGCATGGCTCCGGAGTTGCGAGCGCCCATTGAGGCTGCCTGTCAGGCGGGCAACTCTAGCCTTCTGGCAACTGGAAGTAGCCCTGGTTTTTCTACTATCGCCTTGCCTCTTGTCTTAACCAGTTTATCCCGCGACGTCGAATGTATTACTATCGATGAATTTGCAGATATTCCGGCTTCAGTTACGCCATCAATGATCACAGATGTTATGGGTTTTGGAAGTGTTTCTGATGGTAGGCTTGATCCAAAACGCCTAGAACATGCCACCGAGGGCTTTTCGCAGAGCCTGCAGCTACTTGGAGCCGCGTTAGGCAAGTCCGTAGAGAACTTCGTTACTGAGGGGGAGGTAGCTTTAGCGACCGCTCCTGTGGAGCTCGCCAACGGTGCGGTGATTAAACCTGGAACGCTAGCGGCCCAGCGGATCACTGTGTCAGCTATGGAGAATGGTCGCGCGATACTTAAGTTTCGCGCGAATTGGTACTGCACTAAAGAGTTAGATCGGGAATGGGTGTTGGGTGATTCCGGTTGGCGGGTTCAAATTGATAGCGATACTCCACTTGATGTGAGTATAGAATTTCCCCGTGGTAGGCAAAGCCACGCCGATCAGATGTCGTCGCTAACGGCTCATCCGGTTGTTAATGCCATACCCTTTGTGGTGTCAGCCCCTGCAGGAATTAGAGTGGGTGCTGAGTTTCCTGTTATGTCCCCTTGGCATAGTCAGGCACGGTCATGATCTCTAGAGATTAAGGAACATGAAATACATAGCCGGTGGCTGCAATGTCACCAGTGTCATAGCGAATATCGCACTGTTGAGTTAGCTGTAACCCAGCCTTTTGCAGTGCAATGTGCCAGTTCGGTTCGTGCTCTAGTCTGCGCGCCATTGCCGTTAAATCCGCAGCGGTAACGTGACTGATCGTTAATTGGTTGGCCAAGTCGATAAATTTTGTGTGCGCTTGATTAAATTTTTGCTGCGCTTGTTGCTTAATCGACTCGAGCTGTTCGCCTACTTGCCTAAGTATCAATGCTTCTCGATTTGCCTGAAATCGTTGGTAAATTTCATTGAGTGTTCGTTCGACCAGCGTCAGCCACCGCTTTGAAGCTGCGGCAGTATTTGGGCGTTTTTTAGGTGCGGTAAAAAGGTCGAGTCCAGCAAGAAATTCCAAATCTGCCTGCTGGTATCTCATTTGAATCACGATCGTTGAGTCTGGCCTGTGCGCAACCATAGCAAAGTGCCCGCCTGGCTTTAGTAAGCGCGCGACGATAGCCGCTGATTCGCTCCAAGGGGTATATTCAAAGCCAAATTGACTGGTGATTAGATCAAACGAGTGCTCTGGAACATTGAGGTTGTTGAGTGGCGTGCGGCTGAGCATTTTTATGGCTCTTAGCTGGGCGGCATAATCGGGATGCTGGGTGCTTAGTTCTCTGAGTTTGATATTTGCAGCATCGCATGCGCTGACGCAAAAATCACGGTGGTGTTGATCAGAGAACGCCTGCCCCATAAGGGCAATAGAGCCATTGCCTCTGCAAATATCAAGTACCCTATCGCCGTTACTCAAGCGATGGAATTCTTGCAGCCAAAATGTTTCGAATTCGCCTGTATAGTTGTGTGAGAAAGCGTTAGGTAAAGAGGTGATATGCCCTAATGCTCAGTAGCTCGACCAATCGGTGGTGTTGCGTTGGTTTTTTTTCTGCATTATAAGTCTCGATCACTAATTCGATGGCTCAACTTTGACATAAAAAAAGGGCCACTGTAACAGTGGCCCTGAGTGTGCACAGCACTTGAGTTTAGTCGAACGTTTTGGTGAATCCAATTTTGAATACCCGTCCGTATGTAAAGGCTGAGTAGTTCAAATTGTTCGCGTTGCGACGGTACTCGGGTGGCTCTTCGTCGAACATGTTGTCAATCGAGAAGCGCAAGGCTAAGTTCTCTGTCACCATATTGTTGCCGTTAAAGCTGTAGCCAAGGAACAGATTCGTTGTTAAAAACGAATCGACGCTGGTTTGTTGATTAGCGCTATCGGCATTGTAACCGTCCGTATAGTTCATGGTCAGTCGGGCGCGAATGTCGTCTCTAGACCAAGCGATATCGGCTTGCATATTTAGATCGGGGTTGTACTGCAAGTTGTCTATTATGGTGCCCCCCTGGTTCAGCATGAAATCGCTCTGGTAATTACCCGCAAGTGAATAGGCCATTGTGCCCCATGCGTTGTCATGCGTGTAGCTGACAGCGAAATCGATGCCTTTTAGCTCGGCTTCTGAAAAGTTCCTGGTGACGCGATCATAAACATACCCGATTGATGCGTTGGGGTTTGCTGGATCGACTACCCCATCAAAGAGGTCCCCGTTCTGAATTTCATCCAAGATCGAGGCCCATCGCTCATTGCTTACATTCCAAATGAACTTATCTGGGTTGTTCAGTCGTACCGTTGGGTCGGGTACTGACAATTGCCCCAGAATGTCTGAGAACTCAATGTTGTAGTAGTTTGCACTTATTTCTAGCCCTTCGATCGGTGTGATTTCAAACCCCAGAGCCCATGTTTCTGCTGTCTGTGGTTTGAGTCCTGATCCAGAACCTTCCAGGATTACAACAAGATCACCAGCGCCGTCGTATTCGTCGTACACATCGGTCGCGGCGTTATCAATGGCGGCGACTGGTAAGCGAACGTAGCGTCCGTTGGAGATGGCCAGAGTATCCAAAGCAGTTGGCGCGTTGAACGACTCGCCCCAATGACCAAAAATTCTGATCTTGTCGTTTGGACTAAAGCTAAAGCCGACCTGAGGATTAGTGGTTTTCCCGAAATCACTATAGTCGTCGTGACGCAGAGAAAGCGATAGGTCCAGGTTTTCCAAAACAGGGATCGCTAATTCCGCAAATGCCGCTGTATTGTCGCGGCTCGCTGTCTTATCACCCACTTGGTTTACTGCGCCAATAGCACCGCTTACCGAGCGTGTACGAACCCGGTCTTCGTTGATCTCAAAGCCAGCAGCGACACGGAGTTCACCAGCGGGTAGGCTCATGATCGCGCCGTCGGCAACCACCCTTGCCAAAAATAGCTCGTGGACTGTTTTGCTAGCTGACTCGAAGTTTAAAATATCATTGATCACGGCGTTATCCGCAGCTGCCACATTGAGTGGGTTCAGCTGACCTGATTGCACATAAGAGGCCATAGCGGTCTCGTTTGTCCCGGCTAGAATACTAGAGTTATTGGAGCGTCCGTAGTACAGCGTGTTACGAATCTGCCAGCCATTAGAGAGGTTAACGGTCAGCTCGGGGGCAATACCCCAGGTCGCCATATCAATTTCTTGGTCACGCTGTTGATACGCGGGGTGTGCGGCATATGAAAAGCCTGCCCCGTTTGGATACAAATAAACTTGTCCTGGGCCAACGCTTGCCGGATCAGGCAAGTTAAATGTGTCAATTGTGGCTTGGTCTAGTTGCGCTGGACTTGTGCCGGCGACGTCAAACGGTGGTGGCGCGACACTGCCCCGCGGATACGAACTGTAGGTGTTGGTTCGCTCAGAGAAATACGTTTTCAAGCCGAAATCAACAGAACTAGTTAAGCTTTGCTTGTAACTTACAAAAAAGCCACTTTGTTCTTGCTCGGGGACCATGGGCGACGAGGAGAACTGGTCGCAGGTTGGATCCCCGGCAGACTGAGCTCCAGTTCCGGGTGCGGCGGGGTTATCGGTCCATCCCGCGCCGTAGTTAAACCACCCGTAGTTAGTCCTAACAGGGTTAATACAGGTTGTGGCAGTCGAGGGAGTGAATGCACCGGTGGCAGGGTCATAAATTCCAGACCCCGACCAATCGCGGTCGCCGTTTAGTAATTCATCTCGCTCTGAGCTGTTTACTGTGGCGAAGATCGATCCGCCATCCCACGATGTGCCAGCGCTTAAAGAGAGGTTTTGGTGGCTGAAATCTTCGCCTGAGCCATAGCCTACGTCTAGTTGCACGCCGTCTTGTTCTGTTTTCGTTATAAAGTTGATGACCCCGGCGACCGCATCTGCACCATACAGCGAGGACCCGCCGTCGGTTACAATTCCGATATTGTCAATGCTATTGCCGCTAAAGACATCGGCGTCAATTGACGCTTCGAATACGCCGACGGGTGCGATTCTGTGTCCATCCATTAGTAGCAGGGTCACTGAGCCAGATGCGGAGTTGAAGCCAGGCATGTTTCTCAAATTAGGACGTGATATAGAGATGTTTGTTGAGCCGCGAGGGTCTTCTTCCGGCCGGCTGTTAAAAAAGTTGGTTACCTGAGGGATTGACGCCATGATCTCGTTTGTCGTGGCGGCTCCAAGATCGGAAATTCGCTCGGAATCTAGCGAAATTGTCTGTGATCCCGTTACCTCTGTTCCTCGAATTAAGGTTCCTGTAATCAGAACTTCTTCTAGCTCAGTTGCGCTTTCTTGCGCCAGCGCTGTCGATGCGCCCATAGCTGACACTAGAATGGCCGACAGGGCACTGACGGTTTTTTTTCGTGAAAAACCCGGTAATTTCCGCTTATTTGATTCGTAATACATTATGCATTCCTTTCATTATTATGGAAAAATTATGCTCACGCACTCCCCAATTGGTACTGCTGCTTACACGCTGGCACAGCGCTAGAATGGTGGCTCCTAGCTCGCCAGTTCACATACTGCCTAATCTTACTTTTTAAATCAACACTGTTGACTGATAATACTGTACATCAGTGTTTAGTTAATGACAACATCTTCACGCTTAAAGTTTCGTCGCGAGCAGTGACTTGGTATCTGTTAATTTGAACACTGAAAAATACCAAGTAGCTTCTGAACCGTGTACAATTGTGGCCGCTGAATGCGTGAGGATGTATTAATAAAATTGTGCTTTCGTGGCGACGATGTGGCCATAACTGTGTGTCATCTGCTCCACTGAGCCGATAGAGTATTCATTTTATCCGGGTCCGCTCAATTGCTGATGTCATGCACGTTACTACGTTAGGTGATAATCCCGCTCTGCGCAATCTGCGCTGGTGGATCGACACATGCGTCTGTGTTAGGGGGCGCAAAGTTTCACCGGATAATCAGTAGAATTAAATCCCGAACAATTAAGAAACGAGTTGGTGACGACGGTCTGGTCGATTAGAGGATGTTAGAATGAAAACCATTAAGCTCGGCATTTGCGGCTTGGGCACGGTTGGCAGTGGGACAGTCAATCTGCTTGCCGCTAGCGGGGAAGCTATTAGCTTGAGGGCGGGCGCCGAGATCAAGCTTGTTCACGTCGGTGCGCGTCGAGAAAACAGTCTTTGTAATACTTCAGGCATTAGAGTTAGCCAAGATATATTTGCAGTGGTTGAAGACTCAGAAGTCGACATTGTTATTGAACTGATTGGGGGCACTTCAGCCGCGAAAGACATAGTTGAGCAAGCCATCAAGGCTGGAAAGCATGTTGTGACTGCCAATAAAGCCTTGATCGCTGAATTCGGCACGGAATTATTTGCATTGGCGAGTGAGCATGGAGTGGCTTTGCGCTACGAGGCAGCAGTGGCCGGCGGTATTCCAATTATTAAAGCTTTGCGCGAGGGTTTAGCAGGCAATCAAATCAACTGGCTGGCGGGCATTATTAACGGCACCACTAACTTCATATTAACGGAGATGGGTACGGCCAAGCGTGCTTTTGGCGATGTGCTAGCGGAAGCTCAAGCCCTGGGTTATGCCGAGGCAGACCCCACATTTGATGTTGAAGGTATCGATGCAGCACACAAGCTGGTCATTTTGGCGGCCATTGCATTTGGCATTCCCCTGAATATCAATGGCGTATATACCGAGGGCGTGACGCGCATAACCCCCGCCGATCTGAGTTTTGCAGAGGAGCTGGGTTACCGTATCAAACACTTAGGTATTGCAAAGCTTACCGAAGCCGGTGTGAATCTTCGTGTGCATCCCACCTTAATTCCCGAGGATCAATTGCTATCGCGTGTGAATGGCGTTGAGAATGCCGTGCTTATCGATGGCTCGGCTGTAGGTCCAACTCTTTATTGTGGAGCAGGTGCAGGCGCTGCACCGACAGCGTCGGCTGTTGTGGCAGACATCGTGGATATTGCTCGAGAGCTGGCCGCTGACCAATTGCCACAAATTCCCGCCTTGGGGGTAGACGCAGAGTCGATTACTGAGATCGACAGTGTGCCTATGGCTCAAGTGGTGACGCCTTGGTACTTACGTTTGAATGTACAAGACAAGCCTGGTGTTATGTCTAAGGTGTCCAGCATCTTAAGCGAACGCGGCATCAGCATCGAAGCACTGATCCAAAAACCGCCGACCAAAGGTCAGGAAAGTGTGTCTTTGGTTGTGCTTACTAATCCCGCTGAACAGGCGCAATTATTGGGCGCGGTTGCTGAAATCGAAGCGCTAGAAACAACACTTTCAGAAGTCATGCGTATTCGCGTCGAAACGCTGAAAGGCCAGTGAGAAAGAGGAAGTCATGAAATACATTAGTACCCGCGGTAAAGCGCCGGCGTTAAATTTTGAAGATGTCCTACTTACTGGATTGGCATCAGACGGAGGTTTGTATGTTCCGGAGCAACTACCGACCTTTACTCAAGAGCAAATTCGGTCATGGCGTAAGTTAAGCTACCCTGCACTTGCAGCTGAGATTGTGTACCCATTTGTTGAGGATGCGTTCTCACGCGACGAGCTAGACGCAATTGTGGCAGAAACCTACTCGATATTTCGCCACGATGCGGTTGCTCCTATGGTACAAATTGCCCCTAATCAATGGGTGTTAGAACTATTTCATGGCCCAACCTTAGCGTTTAAAGACTTTGCGTTGCAGTTGCTTGGGCGATTGCTTGACGAAGTCCTTAAGCGTCGCGATGAGCGTATTATGATTATGGGAGCAACCTCTGGCGACACGGGTTCGGCGGCAATCGAGGGCTGTAAACGTTGTAGCAATATTGATATTTTTATTCTGCACCCGTATCAGCGCGTGTCGGACGTTCAGCGCAAGCAAATGACCACGGTTGTCGGCGATAATATTCACAATTTGGCTGTTCGCGGCAATTTTGATGATTGCCAGGCTCTTGTAAAAGCAACTTTTGGAGATCGCTCAGGATTACCTGAAGATCGCGGTCTGGTAGCGGTAAACTCGATTAATTGGGCCCGTATTATGGCTCAAATCGTCTACTACTTTTACGCTGCTCTAAGCGTGGGCGGTCCCGATCGTTCCGTCAGTTTTTCGGTACCCACAGGCAACTTCGGTGATATATTTGCCGGCTATTTAGCCAAACAGATGGGGTTGCCCGTCGAGCAATTGGTCATCGCGACTAATAAAAATGACGTGCTGCATAAAATGATGACAACCGGGGTGTACGACAAAATGTCTCTAGAAGCCTCGTTGTCTCCCAGTATGGATATCACGGTATCGAGTAACTTCGAGCGTTTGCTATTTGACGTGTACGATCGTGATGGTGCTGTCATCTCTGATTTATTCGAGCAATTTAAAACAGAAGCAATTCGGTTTTCTGATACGGCTATGGAGCGAACTCGTGCACTATTTGCTAGTTACCGAGTCAGCGACGACGAGACCTGCTCAGAAATTGCACGCTTGTGGCACGATTGTCAGTATTTGGCGGACCCTCATTCAGCGATAGGTGTCGCCGCGGCGCGCATTTACGGAAAACCCGAAACACCCATGATTACGCTGGCGACGGCTCACGCGGCTAAATTTCCCGGCGCGATTAGCGAAGCCGGGCTCGATGTAGAACCACCGCTGCCAGAGCACTTGGCTGATTTGTTCGAGCGTGAAGAACGATATGATGTAATCGATAACGATCTCGAGGCTGTTCAGGCATACATGTCAGGGCATGTGGCCAGCTAAATGAATTGGTCGACTACCCTGATCGGCGGTTTCGATTCGCCCCTGATGGTGAAAGATTGGTTGGCCATTGCCATATTTTTTGGCACTTGGTTTGCTTACGCGCGTCTTGCCAAGTTTCGCGCCAAGCGGGAGCTCACGCTGTCTAGTATTATGCGTAAACACCGCGAAAATTGGATGCGTCAAGTTATGCTGCGGGAGCAGCGTGTTAGCGACGCAACGATCCTGGGTAATCTGGAGCGAGTGGTAACCTTTTTTGCCTCTACGACGATTCTATTATTGGCCGGTACTCTGACCGCGATGATGTCGGCAGATGGTCTGGTTGAGGTTATTAACTCAGCGCATTTGGCCGATTCAGCCTCAGCGGAATCGGTTCGGGCCAAGCTGTTCTTTTTAGCACTGATTTTTGTGTATGCTTTTTTTAAGTTCACTTGGGCAGTGCGCCAGTACATTATGTGCGCCATTTTGTTAGGAGGGGCACCCGTTCATCATGGTGAGCCGCTCAATTTGCCCTTAAACGACGAATTTGAGGCCTTCGCACTGCGAGCGGCAAAAATGTCAGATCTGGCCAATCACGACTTTAATCACGGTTTGCGCGCCTACTACTTTGCCCTGGCTTTATTGGGATGGTTGATAAATGTTTGGGTTTTGCTTGGGGCCGGCTGTTTGGTTTTGCTGACCCTTGCGCAGCGTGAGTTTTCGTCAAAAGCAGTACAAGTCCTGCGTGATCGATAATTGAGTTCCCTCAATCAATTTGTCAGACTCTGTAAATAAACGGAGGCTTTTTTATGCGTGCGATTCTTTTGTTGGTGGTACTTGTGTTCCCTGCTGATGCTACCTCACAGGGTTTAGGTGCGGGCGGGCGACCTGTAGGACCAGATTACTCTCGTAGCCCCGTATACGGCAAAAATGGTATCGCGGCCACGGCGCAGCCTCTCGCTTCTCAGGTGGCACTCGATATTCTGAAAAAGGGCGGAAGTGCGGTTGACGCCGCTATTGCCGCAAACGCCGCCTTAGGGCTTATGGAACCCACGGGTAACGGGGTCGGGGGCGATTTGTTCGCTATTATTTGGGACCCCGAAACACAAAAGTTGCATGGCTACAACGGATCTGGGCGTGCCCCTGTGGGACGAGATCTGCAGGACTTAAAAGGTACCATAGAAAAGCTGAAACAAGAGCAGAGTGTGCCAGCTGATTATGAGGGGATCCCGTCTCATGGGTCTTTATCGGTCACAGTGCCAGGGACTGTCGATGGTTGGTTCGCATTGCACGAGCGTTTTGGGTCGCTCCCGATGTCCGAGGTATTAGCGCCCGCGATCGATTATGCTCGCAAAGGCTTTCCCGTGTCTCCGGTCATTGCGTATTACTTCGAGCGGAATTTGGCGCGTTTTAAGCAGGTGGCTCCCATGATAGAAGAGCTCGACAATACCATGGAGACCTATTTCAAGGGCAACAAGGCCCCTGTAGCGGGCGAGCTGTTTCGTAACTCTGACCTAGCAAATACCCTTGCGCTACTCGCCCAAGAAGGGCGTAATGCTTTTTATTCTGGGCGTATCGCACAAACGATCGATGCCTACATGAAACGGATTGGCGGAGACTTGCGATTGGCGGATTTTGTGGCGCATCGTGGCGAGTGGGTCACACCGATTGGCGTAAATTACAAGGGGTATACGCTGTACGAATTGCCGCCCAATGGACAAGGGCTTGCAGCCTTGATGATGTTATCAATTTTGAAAAATGTCGATTTAAGTCAATGGGAGCGGGGCTCTCCTGAGGTCATGCATTACATGGTCGAAGCTAAGCGTTTGGCTTTTGCCGATATGGCGGCGAGCTTTGCTGACCCTGATTTTATTAAGACGCCCGTGCAAACGTTGATTTCGGATGAATACGGTAGGCAGCAACTTCAACGAATTAATCCTAATCGAGCTGCCGATGATTATGGCCCGAGCGAGGTTTTGCTTGAAGGTGAGGGTGATACAACGTACTTAACTGTGGCCGATGCCTCGGGCATGATGGTGTCTTTGATTCAGTCAAACTACCGAGGTATGGGCTCTGGACTTGTGCCCGATGGCTTGGGCTTTATGCTGCAGGATCGCGGAGAATTGTTTGCTTTGACAGAAGGTCATCCGAATGTATATGCGCCTGGTAAACGGCCTTTTCAGACGATTATTCCAGCGTTTTTAATGCAGGGTGACAAGCCGGTCATGAGCTTTGGTTTGATGGGAGGCGGCATGCAGCCTCAGGGGCATGTGCAGGTACTGATTAATTGGTTGGATTTTGGTATGGACATTCAAGCGGCGGGTGATGCCGCACGGTTTTTGCACGATGGTGGCGCCTCGCCCACGGACCTTCCCTATGAGGGGTATGGGGTGCTTTACGTGGAGCCAGGAGTGCCACAAAGCACGGTGGGGCGCTTGCGTGAGATGGGCCATAAAGTCGAATACAATGGTGCTGGAGCCATGTTTGGTGGTTATCAAGCGATTTATAGGAACCCCCAAACCGGCGTATATTCTGGCGCGACCGAGATGCGCAAAGACGGCACAGTGACGGCGTATTAAGTGAGAACTTGTGTCTGATTCACTCATTCAGCGGCGGTCTGATATCGGGGGCGAGACCCGTGAACTCCACGGTAACACCCTGTTTGCTCGGATTTTATCGAGTCGGGGTGTCGTTTCTTCTGATGAGTTGGATTTGGGCTTTGGTGGATTATTGCCCCCTTCTGGTCTAAAGGGAATTCACGAAGCGGCGGAACTGCTGGCTTCGGCGATGGCGAGTCAAAACAGGATTTTGGTTGTCGGTGACTTTGATGCCGATGGTGCCACGAGTGTTACGCTGTTTGTGAGTTGTATGAGAGCCTTTGGCTACGAAGTGCAATACTTGGTCCCCAATCGTTTTGATTATGGCTACGGACTCACACCAGAAATTGTAGACGTGGCAGCGCAATATCAGCCGGATGTGATTGTTACAGTTGATAATGGGATTGCCAGTCATGCAGGTGTAGATCTGGCGAAATCTAAGGGGTGGCAAGTGCTGGTGACTGATCACCATTTGCCGGCTGACACCCTGCCTAATGCCGATGTGATTGTAAATCCAAATCAACCTGGTTGTGCGTTTCAAAGTAAGGCGCTTGCGGGTGTGGGCGTTATTTTTTACGTTATGCTGGCTTTGCGCGCTAGTTTGCGTGAACAGGGCTGGTTCCAGGCTAAAGGCATAGTGCAGCCTAACTTAGCAGAGTTTCTGGATTTAGTGGCATTGGGTTCGGTGGCGGACGTGGTGCCGCTTGATCGCAACAATAGAATTTTGGTCGAACAGGGCTTGCGCCGCATGCGTTCGGGAATTATGCGGCCAGGGATACAAGCACTACTTGAGGTCGCAAAAAAGTCATGGCGCAATCTTGTTGCACAAGACTTGGGTTTTGCTTTGGGGCCCCGTATTAATGCCGCCGGGCGTTTGGATGATATTTCGGTGGGTATCCGATGCCTCCTGTCCAACGATTCATTAGAAGCGCGCGAATTAGCTAATCGCCTAGACGAGTTTAATCGGGAACGGCGTTTGATCGAGCAAAGCATGAAAGCTGATGCTCAGGCCTTATTGACTGAATTGCCGGCTTTTGAGGCGGGCGACATCCCTGCCGCGATTACTTTGTATAATGCCTCGTGGCACCAAGGAGTGGTGGGGATTTTAGCCTCGCGAATAAAAGAGCAATATAACCGCCCAGTAATTGTGTTTGCCAATGATACTGATGAGTATTTGAAGGGCTCTGCTCGGTCGATTGAAGGGGTGCATATCCGCGATGTGCTCGATTCGGTCGCTACATTAAACCCTGGGCTAATCTGTAAGTTTGGGGGGCACGCTATGGCAGCAGGCCTTACGATTCCTAGTTCCGCCCTAAAACCTTTCGGTCAAGCATTAGAGGAGTTTTTGGCTAAACATACGGCGCCTGAACTGTTCCACCCCGTTAAGTTAAGCGATGGTGCGCTCGACGAATGCGATTTTTCATTGGAAGTGGCACAAGAGCTAAGAGTCCTGCAGCCGTGGGGGCAACAGTTCCCCGAGCCCTTGTTTGACAATGAATTACGAATTATCGAGCTCAGAGTTTTATCGGGTCAACATGCAAAAATGCGTCTTCAGCTGGCTTCTTCGGAAGCATTGCTTGACGCTATAGCCTTTAATGTTGACCTTGACTTTTATCAGGCGAACCTTGGGGAGACGCTAAGGTTTCTGTATCGCCTAGACGTAAATGAATTTCGAGGCTTAAAATCTCTGCAATTGATAATAGAATATGCAGAAACGCCGCTTGCACATTCACTCTGAGGTCAGCCTAGGGTAGACTAGCGCCCCTTGAATTTAGCGCACAGGCCTCGGTATGGAAACCAACCCTCTGTACAATCAACTCGAAGATATTCGCGCACGGACTGACGTGCTTAGGGGGTATCTTTGACTTTGACGAGCGTAAAGAGCGTTTAACCGAAGTCGAACTTGAGTTGGGTGAGTCCAACGTATGGGATGACCCAGAGCGCGCACAGGCTCTGGGCAAAGAACGGGCGGCGCTAGAAGCGGTTGTCGAGTCTATCGAAACCTTAACCGAAGGTGCTGATGACACAACTGATTTGCTGGACTTGGTGGTTGCCGAAAACGACGCGGATTCGTTAGAGGATATAAAATCCGAAATCCAGAAGTTAATTGTAATATTGGACCAACTAGAATTTCGACGTATGTTCTCGGGTGAGGTCGACGAAAATAACGCCTACTTAGATATTCAATCGGGATCTGGCGGCACTGAGGCACAAGATTGGGCTGAGATACTGCTACGCATGTATTTGCGCTGGGGCGAGGCGAAGGGCTTTAAGACTGAGCTGATAGAATGTTCGGCGGGCGAGGTCGCCGGTATAAAAAGTGCGACTATCAAGTTTGACGGTGAATATGCATTTGGCTGGTTGCGCACAGAGACCGGCGTGCATCGTTTGGTTCGTAAGTCGCCTTTTGACTCGGGTAATCGGCGCCATACTTCATTTGCATCGGTGTTCGTGTCTCCTGAAATCGATGACAACATCGAAATTGAAATTAACCCGGCCGACCTTCGAGTAGATACTTACCGAGCTTCGGGAGCCGGCGGTCAGCATGTGAACAAAACGGATTCAGCCGTGCGTTTGACTCACCTGCCAACCGGCGTGGTTGTGCAGTGCCAGACCGAACGTTCTCAGCATCAGAACCGCGACAACGCCATGAAGTTACTGCGTGGTAAACTTTACGAACTTGAAATGCAAAAACGCAGCGAAAAACAGCAAGCGTTAGAAGATTCTAAAGCCGACATAGGCTGGGGTAGCCAGATTCGTTCGTATGTTCTTGATCAATCTCGAATTAAAGATCTGCGAACGGGTGTAGAGACCTCAAATACTCAGGCGGTATTAGATGGCGGGATCGATATGTTTATTCAAGCCTCTTTAAAGAGTGGCTTAAGCTAAGGAAATATTATGTCTGAACAGGTGAACCCTCAAGATGAAAACAAGCTTATTGCCGAGCGTCGTCAGAAGTTGGCGAGTCTGCGTGAGCAGGGCGTAGCCTTTCCTAACGATTTTCGTCGCACAGCCTATGCCGGTGATTTACAGTCGCAGTTTGGTGAAGAAAGCAAAGAAGCATTGGAGCAAGCAGATCAGCATTTTGCCGTTGTCGGTCGCTTGATTCGCAATCGCGGCGCCTTCTTGCTGATTCAAGAAGAGAGTGGACAAATTCAGCTTTATATCAATCGCCAAGCCTTAAGCGAGGACACTCTTGCTCAGATTAAAACCTGGGACTTGGGTGACATCGTTGCTGCCCAAGGGCCTTTGCACAAGTCGGGCAAAGGTGATTTGTACATCAACATGGAAGAGGCGAGACTGCTGACCAAGTCACTGCGTCCATTGCCCGACAAGTACCATGGCCTAGCTGATCAGGAGCTACGCTATCGGCAGCGCTACGTTGACTTGATAGTGAATGAGGAGGTTCGTGCTCGATTCAAACTACGTTCTAAAGTTGTGGCTTATATTCGCGACTTTATGGAAGAGCGGGGTTTTATGGAAGTCGAAACCCCCATGATGCAGGTCATTCCTGGTGGTGCTGCTGCCAAGCCGTTTGTCACGCATCACAACGCGCTCGATTTGGATATGTATCTTCGAATTGCGCCCGAATTGTACCTTAAACGCTTAACCGTAGGCGGATTTGAAAAAGTCTTCGAGATTAACCGAAATTTCCGTAACGAGGGTTTGAGTACACGCCACAATCCTGAGTTTACGATGTTAGAGTATTACTGGGCCTACGCGGATTATCATGATGCCATGCTACTTACCGAGCAGATGTTGCAGGGTTTGGTCGGGGATGTACTGGGTGCATCAACCATCGATTACCAAGGGCAAACCTTGGACTTTTCTGGGGAGTTTGACCGGTTTACCGTGTTCGACTCGATTTTAGCCTACAACCCTGACTTGACTGCTGAACATTTGGCCGATATGCCCCAAGCATGTGCCTTTGCCGAACGTTTAGGTATAGAGGTCAAGCCTTCATGGGGGCTTGGTAAGGTGCAGATCGAGATCTTTGAAAAAACCGTCGAGCACCGATTGATTCAGCCCACTTTTATCACCGCCTATCCCACCGAGGTATCGCCTCTGGCTCGCCGCAGTGACAGTGACCCATTTGTGACCGATAGATTCGAGTTCTTTGTCGCCGGACGCGAGCTAGCCAATGGTTTTTCTGAATTGAACGATGCAGAAGACCAAGCTGAGCGTTTTAAAGCGCAGGTGGCTGAAAAAGACGCGGGCGATGAGGAAGCCATGCACTACGACGCAGATTATGTACGAGCCCTAGAATACGGCATGCCGCCTACCGCCGGTGAAGGCATCGGTATTGACCGACTTGTCATGTTACTTACCGATAGTCCGTCAATTCGCGACGTTCTTTTGTTTCCTCACATGCGTCCCGAGTAATTTGGTAAAGCGTGTAAGTCGGTGTAGACTCGAGGCACAGATCACTGGAGCAGGAAATTGAGAGCATTCACCATCGGCGTCGGGCTTCTAGTGCTTTCGGCGTGTACCGCAACGCCCCCAAAGCCTGAGACATCTGGGCCGCAGCCCGAGATTGTGCTGAACTTGCCAGCGTCTTCTAGTTGTCGTTGTGATGAGTCTGCCTCGGTTGATAACGTCAGTGTGACCTTTCTAGAGAAAGGCATCGAGGCGTTGACGCGCGGAGACCATATTAGCGCGGTGCAATATTTTCAGAGGCATCAGCGAATAGAACGCACCGAGGCCGCAGCTTGGGAGACGGCTGTTGCGATAGCGTTTATCAGCACTTTACCCAGCAGTCCTTTTTTTGAGCCCCAGTCCAGTAGAGCCAGCTTTGAGCGTTTGAGTAAGCAGTATCGTGCTGATATGCAGGTTCATTCTGGTGTGCTATTAATGCGTGATTCCCTTGAAATGTTCGTCAGCATGCTTGATCAGGCAGATGAGTTGCGTCGGCAGGTCGACGCTCTTCAGGATGATTTGGATAAACGTGAAAAGGCGCTCAAGCGTCTTCGGGATCTAACTCTAGGGTCACGGGAAGAGTCACAGTAAACGAACTGCCCACATTGGGTGTGCTAGACGCTCGAATGTATCCGCCTAGCATGTGGGCAAATTCCTGACACAACGACAGCCCTAGGCCGGTTCCGCCATAACGGCTGCTGGTGCTTCGCTCGGCTTGCTCAAAAGCTTCGAATATGCGTCCTAATTGATCTTCAGTCATGCCGATACCGGTGTCATGTACCTCTACCCATATCTGATCTTGGGTTTCGTTGGAGCCAGCTTTAATCGTAATGGTGCCAGATTCGGTAAACTTGTTGGCGTTACTCAGTAAATTTGTGATGATTTGACGAAACTTGGTGGCGTCGCTTTGAATGTGGGGCAGTGACGCTTGCATATCCCAGTGCATCGCGTTGCCTTGAGTATTTAACAAGGGCGACATAGAGTCGGCCACTGTGTGCAAGGTGGCAATGGGGTCGAAGCTCTCTAGATGTATGGTCATCTTGCCCGTTTCGATTTTGGCTAAGTCGAGCACATCGTTAATAAGCGATAACAACTGACGCCCAGAGAAAACGATTTTAGTGAGATCTTCCTGTAACTGGTCTTTGTTTATTACTTCGCCGTCAGTTACCTCTTCCTGAATCATTTCACTGTAGCCAATAATGGCGTTTAGCGGTGTTCTCAATTCGTGCGATACGTTGGCTAAAAAGGTGCTTTTAGCGGCGTTTGCGGAATCGGCCTGTTCTTTGGCCATTTGAACCTCGCCAATGGCGTTGGCTAGTTTTTCTGACATATCGTTAAACGCACGCCCGAGATCGGCGAGCTCGCCAGACTGGTCTGCTGTTTGGATACGGAAGCTCAAGTCGCCCGCACCTATTAACTCGGTACCTTTTTGCAGTCGCTTAAATGAACGGTTAGTGTAGCGAACCAAAATGAATCCCAACAAAAAGGTCAGAAACAGCGTTGTTACAAAGGCCAGTACGGTAATGCGGTCGGTCAGTTTGATGGTGCTGTCAATAATACTGGCGCGCTTAACCGCGATCTTGCTTTGCTCTTGTTTTAAGGCATCAAGTTGCTGGTTGGTTTCTAGGTAGAGCAAGGGGTTTTCGACGTCGATTTGCAACTCTTCATCGTTATACCTCTCATAGAACTGAGACCATTGTTCTAGGAGTTGATCGTTAGAGTTTTTCAAATTCTGATAGGTTTTCTCGGTATCATCCCAGCTCAGTCGCCCTAGCGAGAGTACTTTGCGGTTAATGCTTTCTATGTTGTCAAGCGCGGCTTGTTGTTCGCTGGCTCCAAGTTTGTCGCCCGTGGTTTCTTTTAATAGCGCAAGTACCAGAACTTGCTGTCGTTGGTCTTCCAGCAAGCGCTCGATTTCATCCGATAATTGACCGGCACGAACTGAGTCACGGTAGGCGACCATGCTCTGGTTTCGAGCCAAGCTACCCCAAAAATGCGTGCCGACGTTGACACACAATAGCGCCAAAATGGTAAGCATGGACACGATTAGACGCTTACGCAGACTCATGGGTTTAGTAGTCCCGCGATTTTTCTAAGTAGTACCGGGAAGTCGATGGGCTTTGTTGCATAGTCTTTGCATCCCGCGTCCAGCGCCTTTTTTAGTTCTTTTTCCAAGGCATGGGCAGTTAGGGCCAACATAGGAATATCAGCAAGATCGGGGTCATTTGTCGCTATTTTACAAGCCTCCCAGCCGCTTAAGATAGGCAAGTTTAAGTCCATCAAAACCACGTCGGGATGATATTGCCGCATTTTTTCTAAGGCCTCTAGCCCATCCTCTGCGGTCACTACTTCAAAGCCTTTACGAATAAGTCGTCGCGTTAGCATGTCGCGATTCAGTTCATTGTCTTCTACTAAAAGTAACTTCGTGCTCATTTTAATTCTGCCATTTGACGCCAAAAATGCGCACCGGCTGGTCGATACCTTTTAACGAATGTGTTCCCTTATCGTAAAGGCGGTCGCCGTTGCGAAGTGCCTGCTTGGTAGCATCAGAGATCAAAATTTCGTTGGCTTCGCACAAGTCTTCGATACGTGATGTGACGTTCATAGGGGTGCCCACAAATCCGTATTTTGCGCGTCGGTCCGAGCCAATGTTGCCCGCGACCACTGTGCCTGTATTAATGGCAATGCCGGTGCTAATCTGCGGCAAATTAGCAGTTTGATGTTGTCGGTTGACTGCGGCGACTGCCTGCTGCATTTCAACGCTGCAAGCCACTGCACTTTGAGCGTGATTCGGATCGTCCTTTGGTGCGCCAAATACAGCCAGAATTGCATCGCCTAAAAACTCGTCGATGGTGCCGTTGTGTCGCATGATAATCTCGGTCATTGTTCCCAAATAGCCATTTAGCAGTGATACGACCTGCTCGGGAGGCATCTGCGAACATAATTGGGTGAAGCCGCGTATATCGGCCATCAAAATGGTGATTTCTTTGAGATCGCCACCGAGTCGAAGGCCCTCTGGTTTTTCTAAAATGTCAGCCACTATTTCATCGGTCAAATAACGGCCAAAGGTGGCGCGGATAAACCGTTCGCGTTGCTCAAGCTGATGTAGGTAGTTCAACTCTCGATCATGCCACTGCTTGCGATCAAGCCCCGCTGCAATTCGGGCGTGCAGTAGCACAGAGTTAAAGGGCTTGAACAGATAGTCGTCTGCGCCCAAGGTAATACATTCGACGACCGAATCTAAATCTTGATGCCCTGAAATAACGATAACGGGAATCGATCGAAGTTTTGGGTCAGCTTTGATTTTGGTGAGCGCTGTCTTGCCGCCCATGCCAGGCATAGATAAATCGAGTAACACGATATCGATAGGGTGCCTAGTTAGTTGGTCTAAAGCGGCTTCGCCGCTGTCTGCGGTGTACACTGTGTGACCAACGCGGCTCAGTAAGCGTTCTAACACCGTTCGATTGTCGCTTTGGTCATCGACGACGAGAATACTGCCAACAGTCGTTGTAATGGGCTCGAGCTTGTAAGATGAATTTGCTTTTGCTACGCCTTCAGGTGTTTCGCTGAGCTCGCGAATAGCTGTTACCAGGTTCGTCAGGCCCGTTTGTAAGCTTATGTGAGCGGTATCGTCCAGCTCCTCAAGAAGGATCTCGGCATAGCCGCAGGCGCTGGTGTAATAGTTGAGCAGGTCGTGTCGGCTAAGTGCTTCAGTGTGGCCGGCCGTCAAGGCTGATAACGACGTCGCCAACAGTGTGCTCTCCTCGAATAAGTCCGCCTTGTCCAGCTCTGCAAGGGTCTCATTAAGTAGATCGTTGAGTTCTACAATTCGCTGTCTGGATAGAGCTGTGGCGGTGCTGGTTGAACTCATGGCGTTTGGTTCTACATTCTTTGTCTGCAGTATACCCCGCTTATCTTGTGCATGAAAACGCGCAATTTTATGGACCTTGATCGGCAGCTGCGGTAAGAAAATCGCAACAAATGGTTAAGCGGGTGTGCGAATCCTTCGGATTGGGTTAAACTGATTCCAATGAGGGGTAACCCTACAGAACGGACGAGGCATTAATGCTAGAAAAAGTGGAACTGTTTCAAGGGCTCAGTACGGAAGAATTGGTCGCCTTGAGCAATACGTCAACTGAGCGATCTTTTCCCAAGAATACCGTAGTAATTCACGAGAATGAGCCTGCGGATTCCTTATTCGTGATTGTCTCGGGTAAAGTCAAAGTTTACTGTAGCGATAAAAACGGAAAAGAGTTCATCATGAACACGCAGGGCCCCGGTGATTACTTTGGTGAGCTGGCCTTAGTGGATGATTCACTTCGATCTGCGTCTGTGCGCACGGTCGAAAAAAGCGACTTCGTCGTTATCTATAAAGATGATTTTAACGCAGTGTTAGCGGCACACCCGAATATAGCAAAAAGCCTAATTCGTAACTTGGCTCAGCGCGTTAGAAAGTTAACCGCAGACGTTAAAAGCCTCGCTTTGCAAGATGTCTATGGCCGCGTGGCTAATGTCCTTATGGATTTGTCAGAGGAGCGCGGTGACGGCACCTTATTCATTCCCGATAAGCTTACACAGCAAGACATCGCAGATCGGGTAGGTGCTTCGCGTGAGATGGTGGCGCGAATTTTGAAGGATTTGACGATTGGCGAGTACATTCGTTTTGAAGGCCGCCACATTATTATCAATACGCGTTTACCCGCTAAGTACTAAGCCTTTTTCGCAGCGTTTACCTCGAAATCGATATGGCCGTCCTTAAGGGTGGCAGAGCCTTTGTTGCTGGCTGAAAACCCAGAGACACTCGTAACAATTTGCCCCTGGTTATTCTTTAATATTGCGTAACCTCGATCAACCGTTCGCATAGGACTTAAACTGTGCATGACATATTCGGTCTGTTTTTGCCGCTCGTTGAGCGAGGCGATTAAACGTATTTGCCCCTTTTCTAAACGAGTTTGTAGCTTGTGAACTTGCTCGCCTAAACTTTTTATAGCGCGAACGGGGTTGTGGCTGTGAAGGCGCTTGCCGGCATGACTACATAGCGAATGCGCTTGTTCCAGTCGTCGTATTTGCTGTGCATTAAGCCGTAATTCGAGTTCATCGATTCTTAATATTTTTTGTTCTATTAATTCGCCGGGGTGCCGAAGTCGGGTTCGAGAATTGTTAAGTACAGTGCCTTTAGTTTTAAGGTTGCCGCTGTAGGCTCTTAGTAGCCTACTTAGAGCTTCGCGTATGCGCGTGGGGGCGTCGCTGTGGTCAGGAGAAGCCATGGCTGCCGCTGCTGATGGCGTCGGTGCTCTCGCGTCGGCCACCCAGTCGGCAATGGTGAAATCCGTTTCGTGTCCAACGGCACTGATAACAGGAATCTCATAAGCCGCTATCGTGCGGGCAAGCCGCTCGTTGTTAAAAGCCCATAGATCTTCTAATGAACCACCGCCGCGCCCAATAATGACCAGATCAATAGGTGTTGATTTGTGAAATTCCGCGACCTTATGCAAAGCGATTTCTAATTTTGCGGGTGCCTCTGCGCCTTGCACGGGGGCATCGGCAATCAGGACTTCAAGCCCGGCCCATCGACTGTGAAGTACACTCAGGATGTCTTGTAAAGCGGCGCCTTTAGCCGATGTGACTACACCTATACGCCTGACACGATTCGGGATCGATTTTTTGTGCTCTGGCACAAATAACCCCTCGGCTTCAAGTTGGGCTTTAAGCTGCAAGAAAGCCAGTTGTAGGTCACCAGTACCGGCCGGTTCGATATATTCGCCAATCAGCTGAAATTCGCCGCGTCCCTCGTAGAGCGATACCTTGGCACGCAACCTGACTTTATCGCCATGCTTGGGGGTAAACTTTAAAAATTGATTGCGGTTTTTGAACATTGCGCAACGCACTTGAGCGTTGTCGTCTTTTAAGCTGAAGTACCAGTGGCCGGAGGTTGCGCGTGTGAAGTTCGAGATTTCGCCTACTACCCACAGTATTTGGAAATGACCTTCGAGTAAGCGACGTGCCGCGCCATTCAAGGCACTCACCGTGTATTCTTGTGACTCCGAGCCAGGGGCTTGAAAGTTGCCGCGCATATCGCTTTTCGTTTCCGTTTGTTCGCACAAACGCGTATAATTGCAGGTTTACCGAATTTCCGCCAGCAGGAGTAAAGCTATGCTGCGAATAGAGCAAGAAGCACTGACCTTTGATGATGTACTGCTTCTTCCCGGCTACTCAGAAGTAGTGGCTTCTGATGTGAGCCTCAAAACCCGATTAACTCGCGGCATTGAGCTTAATGTGCCGCTGGTTTCTGCGGCCATGGACACCGTAACCGAAGCCCAGCTTGCGATCGCTATAGCACAAGAGGGCGGTATTGGCGTCATTCACAAGTCGATGACCATTGAAGAGCAAGCTGCGCAAGTCCGGAAAGTTAAAAAGTATGAAAGCGGTGTGGTGAAATCGCCAATTACCATCCACCAATCGGCGACCTTGCAAGAACTTACCGATCTTACAAAAGCCAATGGTATATCGGGCGTTCCGGTACTTGATGGAAACGATCTGGTCGGCATCGTAACTCGCCGTGATCTTCGCTTTGAAACCGATTTCACGAAACGGGTAACTGAAATTATGACGCCCAAAGAGCAGCTAGTAACGGTCAAAGAGGGCGCGTCATCGGAGCTGGTGCAGCAGTTGTTGCACCAACACCGAATCGAAAAGATTTTGGTAGTCAACGACTCGTTTGAACTATGCGGTATGATTACCGTTAAAGACTTTGACAAAGCCGAGAACTACCCCCTAGCGTGCAAAGATAAACACGGGCAGCTGCGTGTTGGCGCTTCAGTCGGTACAAGCCCGGATACGGATGATCGGGTGGCAGCCTTAGTAGAGGCCGGCGTTGACGTTCTGGTAGTCGATACCGCGCATGGTCATTCGCGCAATGTTTTGAATCGAGTTAAAAAAATCAAAGCGGAGTACCCGCACGTGCAGGTCATTGGCGGCAATATTGCCACGGGCGAGGCGGCTATTGCTCTGGCCGAGGCGGGTGCCGATGCTGTCAAAGTGGGCATTGGTCCAGGCTCAATCTGCACGACTCGAATTGTAACAGGCGTGGGTGTGCCGCAAATAACAGCAATCGATAATGTAGTGTCAGCACTCAAGGAGTATGACATTCCCGTGATTGCCGATGGTGGGATCCGATTTAGCGGTGACATCGCCAAAGCTATTGTTGCGGGCGCTGATGCGGTCATGATGGGTAGTATGTTTGCAGGTACGGAAGAAGCACCCGGTGAAGTTGAACTGTATCAAGGGCGTACCTATAAGTCTTACCGAGGCATGGGCTCATTGGGTGCGATGTCGCGAACACAGGGTTCGTCTGACCGCTATTTCCAAGACGCCAGCAAAGGCTCGGAAAAACTGGTGCCAGAGGGTATCGAGGGACGCGTTCCTTACAAAGGTCCTTTAGGCGGCATTATCCATCAACTGATGGGTGGAGTGCGCTCGGCTATGGGTTATACCGGAAGTCGCACCATCGAAGACATGCGCACTAAACCTAAGTTCGCCAAAGTCACCGCAGCGGGTATGTCCGAAAGCCATGTTCACGATGTGTCGATCACTAAAGAAGCACCCAATTACCCTGTTCGTTAATTAAGGCGCGGCCCTGCCGCGCCCCTGCTCGAGACTGCCTAGCACATGACAAGTACTGATATTCATGCTCATCGGATCCTGATTCTTGATTTTGGTTCGCAATACACACAGTTAATTGCGCGCCGTGTGCGCGAAGCGGGGGTGTACAGCGAGATAAAACCCTGGGATATGGCAGAGCAGGCTATCCGTGCGTATGCGCCAGCAGGCGTGATTTTGAGTGGCGGTCCCGAGAGCGTGGGTGCCCATGACTCGCCTCGAGCGCCCGAATGTGTATTTGATTTGGGTGTGCCCGTACTGGGAATTTGCTACGGTATGCAAACCATGGCAGAGCAGTTTGGCGGCAAAGTGCAGGCCTCCGAGACCAGCGAATTCGGTTATGCGCAAATCGAAGTGGTAACGGAATCGGCCTTGCTGCATGATATTCGCGATCATATCGGCAGTAATGGCGCATCATTGTTGGATGTGTGGATGAGTCATGGTGATAAAGTGGTCCAAGTACCTGCCGATTTCACTGTGGTGGCCAAAACCGACTCCTGCCCGATTGCGGCAATGGCTCACATTACTAAGCCCTTTTTTGGGATACAGTTTCACCCCGAAGTAACACACACCTTGCAAGGGCAGCGTTTGTTCGAGCACTTCTTGCTTGAGATTTGTGGCTGCGAGGCTCTGTGGACGCCCGCCAATATCGTTGAAGACGCCATAACTCGCGTTAAAGCCCAAGTCGGTAGCGACAAAGTCTTGTTGGGTCTATCAGGTGGGGTCGATTCATCCGTCGTAGCAGCGCTTTTACACAAAGCGATTGGTGACCAGCTAACCTGTGTGTTCGTCGATAACGGTTTACTTCGTTTAAACGAAGGCGACCAAGTTATGGCGATGTTTGCCCAGAATATGGGTGTTAAAGTGATTCGAGCGGATGCTGAGGCGCTATTCTTGGGTAAGCTCGAAGGCGTGTCGGATCCCGAAGCGAAACGTAAGGCTATCGGCAACACCTTTATTGAAGTATTTGACCAAGAGGCGGCCAAGCTTACTGATGTGAACTGGTTGGCTCAGGGCACAATCTACCCTGATGTCATTGAATCAGCGGGCGCCGAGACAGGCAAAGCGCATGTGATTAAATCGCACCACAATGTAGGCGGTTTGCCCGAAGATATGAAGATGTCGTTGGTCGAGCCTTTGCGGGAATTGTTTAAAGACGAAGTGCGCAAAATTGGCCTTGAATTGGGTTTACCCTATGACATGGTTTATCGGCATCCATTCCCGGGTCCCGGACTCGGCGTGCGTATTTTGGGCGAGGTCAAAAAGCCGTACGCTGAGCTACTGCGCCGCGCCGATGCAATCTTTATTGAAGAGTTACACAAAGCCGATTGGTACCACAAAACAAGTCAGGCTTTTGCGGTCTTTTTACCCGTTAAGTCAGTGGGTGTTGTAGGCGATGGCCGTCGCTATGA
>JAHEKX010000023.1 GCA_024644535.1 Gammaproteobacteria bacterium | reverse complement strand
GGCGAGGTGCGGGTGTATCGGCGTGAGCGCAGTAAGCATACATTACCTAACAACGTCAGGGCTGGAAGTCTGTTTACAGCCTCAACTTGCCAAAAAGATCAATTGCGTTAAACTAGTTGCGAGAGGTCTATATGAACCACGCATCCTATGTACTGACATCCTTAGAAAGTAAAAGCTTTGCCGCCAAAAGTAGGTTAGCAGCTTCTTGGCGCAGGTCCTATGAGCATCATGGTATAGACCCGACAAACTCAGCACCAACAAACCGAATTAGTCAAAAAGAACTCGTACTCAGAAGGCAAAACCTTGAACAACTGATCTCTCTTGCCGAGCCTCAGCTAGATGAGTTGTTTGGCTTAATCTGTAACGCCGGGTGCTCCGTCATTTTGACCGATCAGAATGGATTAATCTTAGACCAACGTACCAGTTCCGCGGATAAAGATAGCTTCGAAGAGTGGGGACTTTGCCCAGGTGCAATTTGGAGTGAGAGTACAGAAGGCACAAACGGCATAGGAACTTGCCTCGCCGAGCAGCGCCCAGTCATAATTGAACGCAACCAGCATTTTTTGGCAAAGAACATCGGGATGACCTGCATTGGCGTCCCAATACATGGCGCAAATGCTGAAATAGTTGGTGTACTCGATGTCAGTTCCGCTAGGCTTGATCACGCGCCCACAATAAGCTCACTTATCGCAGCAACGGTGAAAAACGCTGCTTGCCATATCGAAACGCAAAATTTTCGAGCACATTTTTCAAAAGAACGCATCGTGCTTGCTGCACAGAATAGTGCAGACCCTAGCGCGCTAGTAGCAATTAACTCAGATGACTGCATAATTGGAGCTACGCACACAGCAAGAAAGTTATTTGGCTGGGCTGTGAATGAAGAGCTCAAGCCAGTAGCTGCAACCGATATTTTCAACGATAACCAGTGTGCTACTGGTCTCCGTAGAGGTGAAAAAACCGCAATTGTGAAGGCAATCACACGTACAAACGGTAACTTATCACAGGCCGCTTTGAACTTAGGAATAGCTCGAGCTACACTGTATCGTCGAATTAATCGTCTAGGTATTCATCTCCCAAAATAGTCGTTTGACACATGGACTATTAGTCGAAGTGTATCACTATTGAGACATGGCCTGAAGTTTACAGCATCATACACCTATCATGCGCCGCTGTTCGCCTTCTTAGTAAGGGCGTTCATTATGGAGGATAATATGAGCAATATGGCTGATCAAAAATCTGCGTTTACATCGCCTTTCAAAACAAAATACGACAACTTCATTGGTGGTCAATTCGTCCCACCAGTTAATGGGCGCTATTTCGATAATACAACGCCAATTACAGGCGCAGTTATAAACCAAATAGCTCGCTCTGATGCATCTGATATTGAGAAAGCTCTTGATGCTGCACATGCTGCAAAGACTGCTTGGGGGCAGACTTCAGTGACAGAGCGTGCAAACGCACTTTTGAAGATTGCAGATATTATGGAGGCCAACCTCGACTTGTTGGCGACGTGTGAAACTTGGGATAACGGCAAAGCTATCCGTGAAACTATGGCTGCTGATCTACCGCTAGCTGTAGATCACTTCCGTTACTTTGCATCGTGCATACGTTCACAAGAAGGTAGCCTTGGCGAACTAGACAACGATACTGTGGCATACCACTTCCATGAGCCGCTAGGCGTTGTTGGTCAAATTATTCCATGGAACTTCCCATTGCTCATGGCAGCCTGGAAGCTTGCACCAGCTCTCGCTGCAGGTAATGCAGTTGTCATCAAACCGGCTGAGCAGACACCTGCCACAATAATGGTTTGGGCAGAGCTGATTGCTGATGTCCTTCCTGCTGGTGTTTTGAACATTGTTAATGGTTTTGGTCTGGAAGCAGGCAAGCCACTCGCACAGTCGAACCGAATAGCAAAGATTGCATTCACGGGGGAAACAACCACTGGTCGCCTCATTATGCAGTACGCGACTGAAAATCTAATTCCAGTAACTCTGGAGCTGGGCGGTAAATCTCCAAACGTTTTCCATAAAGACATCATGCGCGAAGACGATGCGTTCCTTGATAAGGCTATTGAAGGTTTTGTGATGTTCGCGCTTAATCAGGGTGAGGTGTGTACTTGCCCCAGTCGCGCCATTATTCATGAAGATATCTATGATGAATTCATCGAAAGATGTATTGCACGCACAGAGGCAATCGTCACCGGCGACCCTCGTGCAGCAGGTGTCATGATGGGGGCACAAGCGTCTTCAGAGCAGCAAGAGAAAATCCTCTCTTACTTTGATATCGGACGGCAAGAAGGCGCAGAAGTTCTTACAGGAGGTAATGCGGCTGACTATGGAGGCGAACTGTCTTCTGGTTATTACATACAACCAACCATTCTCAAGGGTCACAACAAAATGCGGGTGTTCCAAGAAGAGATTTTTGGACCGGTAGTATCAGTTACGACATTTAAGGATGAAGACCAGGCGCTCGAAATTGCCAACGATACTTTGTACGGTCTAGGTGCAGGCGTTTGGAGCCGTGACGCTAACACTTGTTACCGTTTTGGACGGGCCATTCAAGCGGGTCGTGTCTGGACCAACTGTTATCATGCCTACCCTGCGCACTCTGCATTTGGTGGATACAAACAATCAGGGATTGGCCGTGAAACTCACAAAATGATGCTAGATCACTATCAGCAAACTAAGAATATGCTGGTTAGTTATAGCCCGAACAAACTAGGCTTCTTCTAGAAAACCCAAGTCTCCCCAGCGTACTCTTGGTATGCTGGGGAATTGATCGGAGAAATATTGTGAACGACAGTAAACCAAACCGCGAAGTACACTGCGTAACCGATACAGATCTTCCTGCAGGCACTTCAGCCGGCACAAGAGTGACAGCAACTGATGCTGCTCGCGTGCTACTATCAGAAATTATCGAGGATCACGGACCTGTACTGTTCCATCAATCAGGCGGTTGCTGTGATGGATCCTCTCCTATGTGCTACCCTAAGGATGATTTCAAAATTGGGCTATCAGACGTAAAGCTCGGAGAGATTGACGGATCGGCGGTTTATATATCTGGATCTCAATTCCAAGTCTGGCAGCACACACAGCTAATTATCGACGTTGTACCTGGCCGTGGAGGGATGTTTAGTTTGGATAACGGCCGCGAAAAGCGTTTCCTGACTCGGTCTCGTCTTTTAACAAAAGAAGAGCTTGAGGTTTTAGCTGTAAATGCCAACGAGAACACCTAGCTCGATCAAACACACACTTTGATAGACTTGTTGGTGCGCCCTACCGTAGTGTTGTGACGAGGAGCGGGACATGCGGCAGCTGCGTGAAGACACACATCTGATACTGGACGGCGAG
>JAHEKX010000010.1 GCA_024644535.1 Gammaproteobacteria bacterium | reverse complement strand
TCAATGTAGATTCAGCTGCGCTTACCTCGGTCAGCGATGTGCAGGCTATCGTGGATGCGGTTAACCGTATTCTTGACCCTGTCGATCGAGCTACCGACGCCACCGAAGCTGATTTCGAAACCATTGGGCTGCTGGATGCTCTTGATAACAGCGTTGTAGTGACCAAGCTACTTGAAGTTATTGGCAGCAAGCCTGCCGATGAAGTCAATAGCCGTGCGGAGTTGGCAGTCGATTTGATCGAAGCCTACAACCGTGGTAACGGCACCGATGTCGTACCTCTGTCGATTGACACTTCGGCTGATCTGTACACATTAGCGGGTATTACCGGAGTAACCGCCGGCAATCTTGCGGCGGTTAATGCGCTTGTCTTGGCGGAAGCCGATACTGGTGCAGATACCCAAGAGAAGATCCAGGCGATTGTTGATAAAGTATTGGCACTTGCTGTTATAGAGGCTTACGCAGGCGACCCTAACTCGGCGGCGCCTATGCCTGCTACGTATCAGACGGCAGGCCTTGCTACTTACGATTCACAAAGTGGATCGCCAGTGACTATAACCACCGACAACATTAATGCCGTGAACGAGCTGATTGTTGCTGAAGGTGCAATCTTCACAGAGGTTGGTTTGCAGACGCTGCTGGATACAGCCGCTAATGTTAGCCGCTTGAATGCCATTGCGAAGATCGCGGCTTATGCCGAAGACAGCGGCAATTCTGAGCCGTCGGTGCCTGATTATGCGGCGCTGGGGATCACGGTAGCAGCTGGTGATTTGGCAGCGGCAAATGCGAATATTGATACGGTACAGGCCGCTGGTGCGGATACTGTGGCTGAAATTACAGCATTGATGCCGGTCTTCACTCCAGCTCCAGTCATTGATATGGTCGCTTTGTTTGATTCTACGCTCAATCCCGAGAACGGGCAGGAGGCTTTTTTCCAGGCGGAACCTCAGGTATTTTGGGCTGGCTCTGAAATCACTTTAGCAATAGCTACTGATCAGGAGCTAGAGCTCGATAGCAATACCGCAGTTCTTGCAGCCTTGAGTAACGGTCAGACATTAACACTTGTTCCCACGTTAATTAGCCTCGTCGATTTTAGCTCTACACCGCCGGCCATTTCCGAAGCTGCTGTGCTTCAAGGAACACTTTTACTACAAAAGGTAGAAGGAGAAAATGATGATTACGTCATTGAAGATATTCAAATCACTTCACTGACGGCGATTACTGGCTATGATTTGCCCTATGGAGATGGTGGTGATCTTAGTTTAATACTCAACACAAACCTTCCTTCTGGGTATGACGTATCTAACTATCAGCCACCACGTTTTGAGACGTTAGTGTTTGAGAATGACACAGGTCTTTTTGTAGACGACTTGGTGACTAATGACCCATATCAGTTTGATCAGGTTGATGGTGCAATGTCCGGGACATTCTCACCCGCGTTAGATAATGCAGATGAGTACCTGGCAACTTACAGAAGCGATCGCTCCGCACTTACCTTCAACGAAACGAGTGACGATAGCGTCAATTATGTTGCAACTTTCAGTGAAAGCTCTGCACTAAATGCTTTTGATTCACCGGTTGATCATAGCTTATGGTTGGCGGCGTTTTCGCATTTTACTGCTTATGGTAACGAAGCCGATCAACTAGCAGCAGGCACTTATTCGATAACACTGCAAGTGGAGGGTGAGCAGGCGGTCGTGTTTAGTACCGAAGTATCTACTCCAAGATATGCTGAAGATTTATTCGCGAATCTTTTGAATGATAATAATTCGGCTGCCTACGCTGCTGGATTTGATATCTTTAGGGTAGGGGGTCAGATTGATGGCGTGTTCACCATGGGTGCGACTGTGCGCCGGCCTGATGGCAAAGACTTCGATATTACCCTCTCCTCCAATTTTGGCTCCTCAGTACGAGGATACGATACTCAGAACGCACTTAGTGTAGTAGCAACCGGTTCGTCGGTGCCGGTGACAAACGGCCGTGATAGTTACTACGAAGGATCGATTCGTACGGAAATTTCATCAGCGCAAGTTGCGACAATTTTACAGCAGGGCGATGGTAATGGTTCGTCAGGAAACCAGGTTGAAGAGCAAACACTTCTCCTAACACTTGGGAATGGAGGCATCTCGGGCGCACTTCGATTAGGTGATAAGGTCGTCAATTACAGTCTGGGTGGCCTAACGGATTGGACAAGTGTGCTGAACGGGATCACGTTTGAAATCGATAGAGTTTATGCCAATGATCCTTCAATCAAGCCAAGTCTTAGTTTAGTCGGCACGCCAAGCTCGTTTGAAGCAGGTGCGCAGGCGACGTTCAAACTATCATGGCCGGTTGCTGCTCAGATCGATTTTGTTGCGAGCCTCAAGGACCAGACGAGTGAGACTTACTTCACAGATAGCTTTGATTATGTCTTCGACAAAGAATCTGCTAATACGCCGGTATTGAGTGGTGCTACTTCTAACGCTATTTCCGCGGTTGAGGGCACAAGCATCGACATAACCGGTGTTGAAACGGGTGAGTATCTTTACTTCATTGAGACGACCGCATATGCGGGGCTCACGAATGTATCGGCTGACTCGGATCTGCACATGCAAGAGATCTTTGCGCTTTCGTCAGAGAAGTGGAGTCGTGTTTTGGTGGGAGATAGTGTTACCACATCCGATGCGGTGAGCTTCACTGTCGATGGTTTGATGGACGGCAATTATAAGCTGGTGGCTATGGACCTTGCCGGTAACTTCGGTGCTGTTTCGAACGATGTTCTTACAGTGACAGGAAGCACAGCAGCGAGTAGCGATCTTGATGTTGACTTAACCGCTGTGCACAACACTAATGATTCAGACGATTCAACTGTAGAATTGCTGCTTGATATCAATGAAGCTGTTGCCGGAGATACGGTTGAGATCTGGATTGACGGTGTCATGGTTGACGAACATGAGTTGACCGCGGATGAAGTGACAGTTGGTACTGTGACCGTTCACGTAGATGTCGACGCAGATGGTGCTGATACCGGCACGCCGAATGATGTCGATATCCAGATTGCTGTTCGTCACGGTAGTTATGACACCCAAGCCGAAACAGAGGGCGCAGCCATTAACTACACCTGGAGTTAATGGTCGTATTTTCGGTTTGACGCTAAAAGCCCACCCCTAGAAAGGTGGGCTTTTTAGTTATCTTGATTGGGTGCTGCTATCAAATGCCGAGTTTGGGATTTATTAGCTTGCCGATTCATTGCCGAGTGAGCAGGTATGGCGCACCAATCGGCGTTGTTTTCTTACTGCAGAGTACTAATTTTAGTTGGGCCTAGTACCTTTGGTTTAGAGTCACAGTAAAGCAGCTTTCACGGCGCTAGCCCGTTGAAAACCCGATAGCTGTATCGTTCAGCTTAATCGTTAAATGCCAGCGTTATTGACACTTTTTGATCCAATGACATTGACACTTATGTCTCGATGGGTTAGTATTTTGACATTAATGTCACTTTTGCGGTGGCGCAGTAAAAGGCCCTTATTATGTTCCTCGAAATTCGTCATATGCGTGTAGTTGCTCTGCTGATTATATTTGCAAGCTCCATAACCTATGGTGCTACTTTGGATGAGATTTACGAAGAGCTCAGGCTTTGTAGTCCTGAGCTTATTTCAAAAGAAGCCTCAGTCATGGCTGCTGCTGGTGATATTGAGATAGAAAGGGCCAAACGATTACCTACATTTTCTTTATCGGCATCAGGAACTCGATACGCGTCGGAGACAAATAGACAGGAAGGGGCGGCTGTGAGAGCCCAGGCCCAGTACACGCTTTACAGTTTTGGCAAGCAATCGGCGAATGAGGCGTTAAAGAAGAGTAATTTATTAATCGAGCAACTAGATCTGACGGCAAAGTCTAAAAGTGTCTTAACTGACCTTTTGATAAAGTCGGTTGCGATAGAAAAGTTGATGCGCGACATCTCAGTGTTAGAAAAAATCGTAGCACTTCAGCAAAAGATCTTCGCCCGTGTTGAGCGGCGTGCCGAATATGAATTTACTTCGGACACAGATAAAAACGTTGTTTTCTCCAAATTGTTACAGAATAGAAATGCCATTCGCGAAAATCGCTTGCAATTGGAAATTTTGCGCTCTGAAGTTGCTGAAATTTCTTGTACAGATAAATTAAAAGACGTTTCTCTTGAAAGTTTGCCTAAAGAAATTTCGGATGTGCCCGTCAGGTCAAATGATTTCCTAAACTCTGAATTAGAAGTCATTGAGGCGCGGCTGACAGCTAAACTCCAAGAGATCAAAGCGAGCGAGGTATCTCTATATCCTGATTTGGATTTGAGAGCCGAAGTGCCGGTTGGTGACGAGGCGAAAGACGACGCGAGTATTGGCCTTCAGTTCAATGTTGCATATGGGAACATGGGAAAGGCTCAAAGTGCAAAAACTGAATCGATTCGTTCGGAGGTGGATGCCCTTGCCAGAGAGTTAGATGCAAGTTCGGTCAAGCGGCTTCAACAATTAACTAGGTTTGAGCGGCAAATTAAAACGTTACAGGGGAGCACGATTGCAAATCAAGCTCTAGTTGTCGATTCCTTAAATCAAAAACTAGAGGCAAAAGAACGATTGTTCAAGGCTGGCCGTGTATCTCTATTTGAGCTGCTGAGTGTCTATGACGAGTTTTTGTCTGAGGAGCTTAAACTTAACCGAATAAAATCTGACTTAGATAACGCGCTTGTAAGGCGTGCGGAAAGTCTAGATTACATCTTTAGATAGCAGAGATAGAAAATGGTGACTTTAGTCAAAAGTATCATACTGAGAATCGCGTATGCCGCCTTTCTAGCGATCTTTTTGAGTGCCTATGGTTATGAGAAAGACCAAGGATTCGCGGTAGATGCGGGATCGAAGGTCGTGCTGAGTATCAACTCAAGTATAGTGTCGAGTGATCAGCTTGCCGACAGGTTTATTAAAAAACGGGTTGGTGAGCTTGATTACTATCTGGCTGTGCCTAATGCTTTTAATGGTTCAGAAGTAGTCATTGTGAATGCCTATGCCGTAGATGCCGCCGGAAACGAGTCTCGATATCCAAGCACCATGAAAATTGAACCCATTAACACTTCAACGACTTTGCCGCCTCTGGTAAAGAGTATTGCAAGCGATGTATCGGAAAAATACTCACGAGGATTTTCTGTGAGCGCTGGTGCAAGACCCAAGGTCTACATTAATGATGTTGAAATTTCTGGTGATAACTTGTTTGACTGGTTTGATCGGTACAATAAAGGTCAATTTGATGAGTATATTGCCAAGGGCGGTTTATTCGAGGGCGATGAAACTCTAGTTGTCTCTGCCGATGCAATTGATGAGTGGGGTAATAAATCTGATTTTTCAAAACCGATCAGATTGCCTGCAATTGACACGGTCGCTCCGGCGTCGCCAACGACTAAATCACTTTCAAATGTGTCAGACTTAAGCCCGCATTCCCAGATTTCCCATAGAGACTCTGACCAAGTCAAGCCAACCCGGGTTATGAGCTTAAAGGATCTGCCATCAATTTCTCAGAGCACCCATTCCAGTGGCCCCTTTAGTGCAAAAAAATATAAAGAACCTGTCGGGAACTCAATAGATTACGTTGATACAGATACAGATACAGATACAGATATAGATATAGATATAGATATAGATATAGATAGAGACGAAGATCTGGACAATTATATAAATGAAATTTTGAGTGATTCATCAGTAAGAGGAGAAATACTTACCAAGCCTAACGAATATGGCCTCAAAGTGGAGGAGCGTCTAAAACGACGGGAGAAAGTGGCTGGCACAGGTTTGACATTGTCGAGTACACGATATAACGAAGTAGATCCACAACAAACCTGTGAAAACAATCCACTGCCGGCAAAGCAGGTCCCGAGGCCTACTAATATTAAAGCTAACTGTCGGCCAGAGGTAATAGATAGAAACGACCCACCTGATAAAGTTCAATGGGATAGAGGCTACAAATCAGCTTACGGTGAGAGCTCGCAGAACGGCGTCGCTAAACCACATCCAAAGAAAGAATTTTTAGTCGATGTCGATGTCGGCTCTGAGAGCGCCCGAGTCCGAGTCTTTCGCTTGGAAAATGATTCAGATAATCAGGCGTTTAGTGACTGGTTAAGCCAGTATTTGGATTATCCTCAGTGCCATTCGGACGCGTCATTGAATATTGATTCAAATCAAGTTGAGCATTGCTTGCGTTTGGCGGGTTTCCCGGATGCAAAAATAGAAAGTTATGGAATGGATCTTGTTGTTGAGCCTGGCGCTCGAGTTTTCATAGATTCTATAGACTTTTCGAAAAGTTTTATTGGCGATATGAAACCAGCACCCTCATTCATAGCAGACTTAGAGAAACGGCCGTTCAATATTGATTCTCACGCAAAGGCTTTGAAGCGCCTTGAGAGTTTAGGCATGATAAGTCAGCCGAGTTTTAATTACTTTGCTGTGGATGATGACAGCTATGTCGCTGAACTTATCGGTGAACCCAATGCGAGTTCCATTGGGACAGGTGTGAGTTATGGTGCCGATGGCAAATTGCGAGGTATAGTTAGGGGTGTGCATCTGTTTGAATTGTTTGGTTTTCGATATCTAGATTATCAGCTGGGCAGTGACACACAGGGTAACTTTGATTTTGCTTTGGAGGCGCCGCTGTTTTATCGTATCGATGATCAGATTAATGTGTCGATTTATTCTTCGCCAATGGATTTTCCATATTTCAAATACAGGCATTCGGGGGTGGATTTTGGGTGGCATCATTACAATGCTGATTTGTTCGGGGGAAAAAATAATTACACATTTTTAATTGGTGGATTTCAATCTAATGATCGACAGTTTTTCGCTGCTATAAAAGATAAGCCCATTTCACAAGATCCTCACGATACTTATCAGTTGTCCTGGCAATTGCACGGTTTATCTATTTTGAGAGAAGGTGACGTTTATGATGCGTCAGCAACGGTTTATGTCATTGATGATGATCGTTATTCTGATCGTTTCAATAAATTTCACTTTAATTACTTTTCAGGAAATATAGCTGTAAGTAGCGCTTTAAATCTGTCGGCTAAGTTTTCGTATGACTTTATTGATGGTGATATCGCTAATATACCGGTCGAAGCCCGTCTTTATCTTGGCGGTGTACACACTATTAGAGGGGTGCGCTCGCGCTATCTAGGGTCTTCGTCAGCCGCACAAGAATCTGGTGGCAAAAAGAGTTTTTCAGCTCAGTTCGAAATTTCAAAGGGTCTAAATATATTCGACAGGGAAGTCGTGTTTGGTGTGCACTATGATGTAGGTGCTACATCCTCAGAGCTTCTCAATAGTAATGTATCTGCATATTCTTATGGTATTTTTGCTAAAGCCAACTTAGGCCGATCTACAGAATGGTATGCGTTTTTCAGTGATGCGAATGTCGAGTCGGCGGGAAAAGCGTCGCTGGGTTTGGCGATGGTTCAACGCTTATAAATTGGCTTAATTAATCGCTAATAGCTCAGTAGACATTTGTCGGTGGTCTTTCGCAGGTCTAACAGTGCTTTTTCAGAGTGCCCCGGGGACCGGCCGCAGTGGACAGAAATCACGCATCATCAACTACAATAAGACCGAAATTAGAGTAATCGTAACTTGCGGCCATATATATACTGTCGCCCATTTTGACTATCTTGCTATATGATAATGACTCCGTTTAGCTATCGGCCAAAGTTAGATAGGAGAGAAGAAGATTAACTAATGCGGCGGTGATCATACCGGACTAATTCAATAGAGCTATGCACTTAACCAGATGCAAACCTTCTTGGTGAAAGGTGTGGTCAATATGAGGCTATGATACTGCACAGTGCGGCTCGAAACCCCGGTTCATCCAACTGGGCTCTTTGCCGCCAAGGACGGCGTGCATGCCGTTTTTGCAGGAGCGAAAAAACGGCCAAGCCAAGCACAGCGCGAAGCGCTGAAACAAAAAAAGGGCCGTCCATTGGACGACCCTTTTTCTTGTTTGGCTCCGCCTGCTGGGCTCGAACCAGCGACCCAATGATTAACAGTCATTTGCTCTACCAACTGAGCTAAGGCGGAATGAAACTTAACTGAGGCGCGCATAATATATAGGCCTTGGGGCTTGGTCAACCCCTAAGTGGTCTGGAATTTACCCAAATTAAAGGTAAATTTCGACTTGCTTGTGTCTGCGTCCGAGCCGCAGTTTCATCTTGCCTAATTCGCGCCATATCGAATGCTGTAGGACTGCGGTTTTGGGCAAAGTGCTTTATACTGTGCGGCTACCCAATAAGTCGTACTGCGCTATGGCGAGCTCGAGGAATTTGTGGCCAAACCCTTCAAAGTAGAATCTAAGTACAAGCCCGCTGGCGACCAGCCTCAAGCCATAGAGAAATTGGTAGAGGGCGTGCAGGCAGGTTTGGCTTCGCAAACGCTGTTAGGTGTGACGGGTTCTGGTAAGACCTTCACCATGGCTCACGTCGTAGAGCGGATACAGCGGCCGACGATTGTTATGGCCCACAACAAAACTCTAGCTGCGCAGCTGTACGGCGAGTTTAAAGAGTTTTTCCCCAATAATGCGGTTGAGTACTTCGTGTCCTACTACGATTACTATCAGCCAGAAGCCTATGTGCCATCGTCTGATACCTTTATCGAGAAGGATGCCTCGGTCAACGATCACATCGAGCAAATGCGTCTATCGGCGACTAAAGCACTGATGGAGCGCCAGGATTGTTTGGTTGTTGCGACGGTATCGGCCATTTACGGGTTGGGTGATCCCAAGTCCTACTTCAAAATGGTGCTGCATGTGTCACGCGGTGAAATTATCAACCAGCGCGAGCTGCTGCACCAATTGGCCGAATTGCAGTACACCCGCAACGATATCGCCTTCTCTCGTGGCACTTACCGAGTCCGTGGTGATGTGATCGATATTTTCCCGGCGGATTCCGAAAAAGAAGCAGTGCGCATCGAGCTGTTTGATGAGGAGGTCGACAACATTGTGTTGTTCGACCCTTTGACCGGCGCCATTGAGGCCAAAGTTCCGCGGATTACGATTTTTCCTAAATCCCATTACGTCACTTCGCGTGACATTATGCTGAAGGCTATCGATGAAATTGAAATCGAGCTTGAACAGCGCCTGAAACAGCTAAATGATTTGAACAAGTTAGTTGAGGCACAGCGGCTGCAGCAGCGTACACGTTATGACATCGAGATGATTCGTGAATTGGGTTACTGCCAAGGCGTAGAAAACTACTCGCGCTACCTGTCGGGCCGCGGGCCGGGCGAGGCGCCACCGACGCTGTTTGAATATTTGCCCGATAACGCCTTGGTCATTATCGACGAATCGCACGTGACGATTCCGCAAATTGGTGGGATGTATCGAGGTGATCGCTCGCGCAAAGAAACGCTCGTGGAGTATGGGTTTCGGTTGCCCTCGGCTTTGGATAACCGGCCCTTAAAATTTGAGGAGTGGGAGCGTTTGGTGCCGCAGGCAATTTTCGTTTCGGCGACGCCTGGGAATTATGAGGAGCAGCACGCGGGCCGGGTAGTTGAGCAGGTGGTTCGTCCAACAGGGCTGGTCGACCCGACGATCCATATTCGACCCGCATCGACTCAAGTAGATGACCTGCTGCAAGAAATTCATATCGTTATTGAAACGGGGCAGCGTGTTCTCGTAACAACACTGACTAAGCGGATGGCGGAAGATCTTACTGAGTATTTGGCGGAGCACGGTATTAAAGTGCGTTACCTGCATTCAGATATCGACACGGTAGAGCGAGTCGAAATTATTCGCGATTTTCGCTTGGGTGAATTTGATGTATTGGTGGGTATCAACTTGTTGAGAGAGGGGCTAGATATGCCCGAGGTCTCCCTGGTAGCCATATTAGATGCCGATAAAGAAGGCTTTTTAAGATCTGATCGTTCATTGATTCAGACCATTGGCCGCGCCGCTCGAAACTTGCAGGGTAGGGCGATTTTGTACGCGGATAAAATTACTGGCTCGATGCAGCGAGCAATGGATGAGACCGAGCGTCGTCGTTCGAAGCAGTTAGCCCACAACGAAGAGTATGGCATTCAACCGGTGGGGATTACCAAGTCGGTGCAAGATATTATGGAAGGTGCGCGCCGAATGTCGACCAAGCGTAACGCAAAGGGCGAGCGCAAAGTTGCCGAAGTTCGCGCGGCTTACGCGCAAGATATGGCGAGCCTGACGCCTGCGGCTTTGAGTCGCAAGATCAAGCAGTTAGAAACCGAGATGATGGAGCACGCCAAGAATCTCGAATTTGAAAAGGCGGCCGCGGTTCGGGATCAAATTACCGAGTATAAGCAATTTGCGTTTATGGCATCGTAGTTTGAATGTTGCGTTTGGCTGCTTGGGCACGCTAGTCTATCGATCAAACAATAACCAGAGATTGAACCATGAGCGAAACAAAGCGCGCAATTGTGCTGGGTGCCGGAATGGCGGGAATTTTGGCTGCTATAAAGTTGCGCGATGATGCACAGGTAGAGGTCGCCGTCTATGAAAAGTCGGATCGTGTGGGTGGCACTTGGCGCGAAAATACCTATCCAGGATTGACCTGCGACACGCCCTCGCATCATTACACTTACTCGTTTGCTCGCAACCCGAATTGGTCAAGCTATTTGCCCCCGGGCCCGGAAATTCAGGCTTATTTTGAGAGTGTGGCCGAACGGTTCGATGTGTACTCCCTAATTCATTTTGAGGAGGAATGCATCAAGGCGGAGTTCCGACAAGGCAAATGGGAATTGGAATTCGCAAGTGGCCATAAAGACAGTGCCGAAATCCTAATCGCAGCAACAGGCGTGTTACATCATCCGAGCATGCCCAATATTGCGGGTGCCTCGGGCTTTAAAGGTGCACTATTCCACAGCTCGCGCTGGGATCACTCGATTCCCTTGCAAGACAAGCGTATTGCGGTCATTGGCAGCGGATCGACGGGCGTCCAAATTTGCTCCGCCTTGGCCGGCAAGGTTGCGCAATTCGAGCATTTTGTGCGCACGCCTCAGTGGATTATGCCGGTCGACAACACGCCATTTACTGCCGAGCAAATTGCTTCTTTTCAAGATCCGGATGTGCTGGCTGAGGCCATGGACTTTGAGGGCTACAGTACAGCGGTAAACGCTTACACCGAAGCTTTGTTAAATGATGACTCGGAGATGGCTCAGCAAATGGCGGGTGCCTGCTTAATGAACTTGGAGCAGTCCACTGTAGATCCGGAACTAAAAGAGGCCTTGCGACCCGATCACAAAGCTATGTGCAAACGCCTGATTTTCTCGCCCGATTATTATCAAGCAATTCAGCGCCCTAACACGCGTTTGGTGCGCAGTGGCATCAAGCGTATTGTTGAAAATGGCATTGAGACCGAAGACGGTGAAATCCACGAGCTGGATATTATTGTGTATGCCACGGGTTTTCAGGCCGATCGGTTTGTTCGCCCGATGGATGTCACGGGGCGCAACGGTGTTAGCTTGAACAGTTTGTGGGCAGATTATCCTAAGGCTTATCTAGCCTTGTCAGTGCCAGATTTTCCGAACTTTTTTATGTTGAACGGCCCCAACGGCCCTGTGGGCAACTTCTCATTGGTGGAAATCGCTGAAAATCAATGGGGCTGGGTGGAGCAATTGCTTGAGCCTGTATTGTCGGGTCAGGCCTCGGAGGTCTGTTGCACTAAAGAAGCGATGGTTAACTACGAGTCTCGGCGAGAAGACGCGGCTCGAAAAACGGTTTGGTACACGGGTGGTTGTAACAGCTGGTATCTGAATGCAGCAGGCATTCCGGCCAGCTGGCCATGGACTTTTCGTGATTTCGAAAATGCTATGGCGAATCCTGTGTGGTCTGATCTTGATCTGCGCTGAACAGTCGTTCTCGCCCACCGCGCCGAGATAAATTGGGCAATGTGGGCGTTTTTTTGCTACACTTTGCGCCTTTAAATTTTCGCGCCTAGCGCAGTAACGCCAAGTGGCCTTTAGTAGGGGTCACCACTGACGAGAGAGACTATGCCTGTTATTACTTTGCCCGACGGCAATCAAAAAACCTTCGACGCGCCACCTTCTGTTCATGACGTTGCCCTTGCAATTGGCCCAGGCCTGGCCAAAGCGGCTTTGGCTGGCGTTGTGGATGGCAAAGAAGTCGATACCTCTTACCTGATCGAGAATGATGCATCGCTCGCAATCATCACTGACCGTGATGATGCCGGTATCGAAATTATTCGCCACTCTACCGCGCACTTGTTGGCTATGGCGGTGCAGGAACTGTATCCGGGTACTCAGGTGACAATTGGGCCGACCATAGATGATGGCTTTTACTACGACTTTGCCACTGGGCACCGTTTTGCCACCGAAGATCTTGAGAAAATCGAAGTACGTATGGCAGAAATTGCCGAGCGTGATTTGACGGTAGAGCGACTAGAAGTCAGCCGCGAGCACGCGATTGAAGAGTTCCGCAATATGGGCGAGAACTATAAGGTCCAGATCATCGAAGATTTGCCTGCAGGCGAGATTATTTCGGTCTATAAGCAGGGCCCTTGGATGGACTTGTGTCGTGGCCCGCATGTGCCCTCGACCGGCAAGCTGCAAGCCTTTAAGTTGACCAAGGTTGCGGGTGCTTACTGGCGGGGTGACTCTAAAAATGAAATGCTTCAACGCGTATACGGCACCGCTTGGGCCAATAAAAAGCAGCTTAAGCAGTATTTAAATCGTATTGCCGAGGCGGAGAAGCGCGATCACCGCCGCATCGGTAAGCAACTAGATTTGTTCCACACTCAAGAAGAAGCACCAGGCATGGTGTTCTGGCACCCGAAAGGCTGGACCGTTTATCAGGTCATCGAGCAGTACATGCGTAATCGGCAGCGCCAAGAGGGCTACAAAGAAATCAAGACGCCGCAAGTCGTAGACATGACCCTTTGGCATAAGTCTGGGCATGCCGACAAATTCGGTGACGACATGTTCATGCTGAAGTCTGAAGAGCGTGAATTTGCTGTAAAACCCATGAACTGCCCGTGCCACGTGCAGGTGTTTAACCAAGGCCTGAAGTCGTATCGCGATTTGCCTTTGCGTTTAGCTGAGTTCGGCAGCTGTCACCGGAACGAACCCTCGGGTTCGCTGCACGGTATTATGCGTGTACGCGGTTTTACGCAAGACGATGCGCACATTTTCTGTACCGAAGAGCAAATCCAGCCTGAAGTTTCTCGCTTTATCGATTTCCTGCATGGCGTCTACGACGACTTCGGTTTTAACGAAGTGATTTACCGCTTATCAACACGCCCCGAAAAGCGTGTTGGTAGTGAAGAAGATTGGGACCGAGCGGAAAAGGCTTTAGCAGATGCGCTGGATGCGCATAACTTGCCTTGGGAATTGCTGCCCGGAGAAGGTGCCTTTTACGGCCCAAAGATAGAATTTTCTCTTAAAGATTGTATTGGCCGGGTGTGGCAGTTGGGTACTATTCAGGTGGATTTCTCGATGCCGAGTCGTCTAGATGCCCAATATGTGGCGGAAGACGGCGCGCGCAAAACGCCTGTTATGCTGCACCGAGCAATCTTGGGAAGCTTCGAGCGTTTTATCGGTATTTTGATCGAGCATTTCGAGGGTCGCTTCCCAACTTGGTTGGCGCCAGAGCAGGTCGCTGTGATGAATATCACCGACAAGCAGGGTGAATTTGCACAAAATGTGGTGGATTACCTGAATAACTCGGGTTTTCGGGCGATTGCGGACTTGAGAAACGAGAAGATCGGCTTTAAAATCCGCGAGCGCACTCTAGCTAAGATTCCTTACTTGCTCGTGGTGGGCGATAAAGAAGTAGAAACACAGTCGGTGGCCGTGCGCACACGTGACGGTAAAGACCTCGGTTCGATGTCTTTAGAGGCATTTGCCGAGTATTTACGTAAAGACGTGGGCAGTCGCGGTCTTTTTACATTGGAGAGTCAGGATTAACAACGAAAACGAAAAGCGCAAATCGAAAAAAGCGCTAACAAACGATCAAATTACAGCAGACCCTGTTCGATTAATCGGGGCCGATGGCTCTCAGGTCGGGATTGTGAGCTTAGCAGATGCCTTGGCACAAGCCGAAGCCGATACCCTTGACTTGGTTCAGATCGCTGACTCAGATCCTGTGGTTTGTAAGATCATGGATTACGGCAAACACGTTTTCGAAGCCAAAAAACAGAAAGCTGCGCAACGCAAAAAGCAAAAGCGTATTCAAGTTAAGGAAATGAAATTTCGTCCGGGTACGGACATTGGCGATTATCAGATTAAGCTCAAAGCTCTGACTCGCTTTTTAGAAAACGGTGATAAAGCCAAAGTAACGCTGCGGTTCCGTGGTCGAGAAATGGCACACCAAGAAATCGGTATTGAATTGCTTCGTCGTATAGAAGCAGATCTAGCCGAATGGGGAACCGTCGAACAGTTTCCCAAGATGGAAGGGCGTCAGCTCACTATGGTGCTGGCGCCCAAGAAACGGGGTTAGTGGCCCGTGAATGCCCTAACTCTTGTCTTTGTATGAGCAATGTGGAGATCACAATATGCCTAAGGTAAAAATTCACAGTGGTGCCGCTAAGCGGTTCAAAAAAACAGCGGGTGGTTACAAGCGTAAAAGCGCTTATAAAAGCCACATCCTCACAAAAATGACCACAAAGCGTAAGCGTCAGTTGCGTGGTACGTCCATGATTCACAAGGCCGATAAGGTACTTGTTGATAGAATGTTACGTGCTAACTAGGTCACAGGAGGATTAATCAATGCCACGTGTAAAAAGAGGTGTGACAGCACACCGTCGTCACAAGAAAATCTTGAAGCAAGCAAAAGGTTATTACGGCGCTCGTAGTCGTATTTTCCGTGTTGCAAAACAGGCTGTTATTAAAGCAGGTCAGTACGCCTACCGTGACCGTCGTCAGCGTAAGCGTCAGTTCCGCGCTTTGTGGATTACTCGTATAAACGCGCAGTCGCGTGCTAACGGCGTAACCTACAGCCAGCTGATCAACGGCTTGAAGAAAGCGAATATCGGTTTGGATCGTCGTGTACTCGCCGATTTGGCCGTGCATGACAAAGCGGGGTTTGCCGCTGTGGTTGAGCAAGCAAAGTCTGCCTTAGCCTAAGCGCCCAAAGGGCCCGTGCCGCCTTTGTGCGGCAACGAGAGGGGAAAGGGTCAGACTCTTTCCCCTTTTTATTGCGTTACATGTTTGCCTTATCGGTTTGAGTGGCAATCGGGGAATGGAAACTAAATGGAAGCACTGAAGCAAATACATGCTGGAGCACTTGCTGCAATTGGTGGAGCTAGTGAACTGGGGCATCTAGAGCAATTGCGCGTTGATTACTTGGGTAAAAAAGGCGCTTTAACTGCGGTGTTAAAGGGTTTAAGCCAGCTTGCGCCCGAAGAGCGTCCGACCGCAGGTGCCAAGGTAAACGAAGTCAAAGCCGAGCTGCAGACTTTAATCAACGAGCGTAAAACGGAGCTTGAGGCCGCAGCATTAGTCGCGCAGCTCGCTTCGGAATCTGTTGATGTCACTGCACCTGCGCGAGGCCTGAGCAGTGGTGGTCTGCATCCTGTATCGGTGACGATAGAACGTATTGAAGCGCTATTTAGTGCTATGGGTTTTGAGGTGGTCGAAGGCCCCGAGATAGAAGACGATTACCACAACTTCGGCGCCTTAAATATTCCAGATCATCATCCGGCACGTGCTATGCACGATACGTTTTATGTGGATGAATCTCATGTATTACGGACGCACACATCCCCAGTGCAAGTTCGTGTTATGGAGTCGCAAGAACCACCTTTACGGGTTATTTGCCCGGGGCGTGTGTATCGCTGTGACTCTGACTTGACCCACACCCCTATGTTTCATCAGGTCGAAGGTTTGTTGATCGACGAGCAATCCAGCTTTGCAGATCTGAAGGGGTTGATTGAAGTGTTTTTACAGCGCTTCTTCGAGCAAGACTTGGCTGTAAGATTCCGTCCCTCGTACTTCCCGTTCACTGAGCCCTCCGCAGAGGTTGACATTCAGTGTGTTCACTGTAAGGGAGAGGGCTGCCGAGTATGTAGTCAAACCGGTTGGCTAGAGGTTATGGGTTGCGGCATGGTGCATCCATCGGTATTTGAATCTTCGAATATCGATACCAAGCGGTATTCGGGATTTGCCTTTGGCCTGGGCGTAGAGCGCCTAACCATGCTTCGATATGGTGTAAACGATTTACGTCTATTTTTTGATAATGACTTGCGCTTTTTGAGCCAATTTCGCTAAGGAGATACCCTATGAAAATTAGTGAACAGTGGCTTAAAGAGTGGGTGCCTCATACCTTAGCAGCAGAGGATTTAGCGCACCAGATTACGATGGCGGGGCTTGAGGTTGATGCCATTGACGCTGTGGCGGGTGATTTCTCGTTGGTTGTGGTCGGTGAAATCACAGAGGCTGAGCAGCACCCCGACGCGGATAAACTGAGGGTGTGTAAAGTCGATGTCGGTGAGACAGAGTCTCTTCAAATTGTCTGTGGTGCCCCGAATGCCAGAGTGGGTTTAAAAGCACCTGTGGCGCTTGTCGGAGCGGTTTTACCCGGCGACTTTAAAATCAAAAAAAGTAAGCTGCGCGGTGTTGAATCTTTTGGGATGCTTTGTGCCGAGGCTGAATTGCAGCTGTCAGATGCAGCTGATGGTTTGATGGAGTTGCCGCAGGATGCGTCTACAGGCACTGATTTGCGCGATTATCTCGGGTTGAACGACAACACCATTGAAATTGGCTTAACGCCCAATCGAGCCGATTGTCTAAGTATTCGCGGTATTGCTCGCGAAGTGTCGGTATTAACCGGTGTCGAACTGCAAGAATCGACGTGGGCATCGGTCAGCACCGAGGCTTCGGCTCAAATCGGTGTTGACTTGGTAGCGACTGCGGCCTGTCCAGTCTACGCAGCTCGTGTTATAGAGGGTGTGGATAATACCCTTGCCTCACCACTTTGGTTACAAGAGCGACTTCGCCGTTGCGGTTTACGCTCTAAAGACCCTTTAGTTGATGTCACGAATTTTGTCATGCTGGAGTTGGGTCAACCCATGCATGCCTTTGATGGTGAAAAGTTGAATGGCCCTATCGTTGTGCGTATGGCGCAGCCACAGGAGTCAATGACCTTGTTGGATGGTAAAGAGATCACCCTGCCTGATGACGCACTGTTGATTACCGATCAGACTGGACCCATTGCCTTTGCGGGTGTTATGGGCGGTCAGCGTAGTGCAGTTAGCAGCGAGACCAGCACCGTGGTTCTAGAGTCGGCCTTTTTCACGCCACGAGCTCTGGCCGGTCAGGCGCGTAAGCAGGGCATGCACACAGACGCTTCGCACCGCTACGAGCGTGGCGTTGATTTTGATTTGGCAGAATTGGCCTTGGATCGTGCAACACAATTAATCATTGAAATCGCAGGTGGTCAAGCGGGGCCAGCGACGGTCGTTCGATCGAAAAGCGATTTGCCTGATCGCAGCAATGTGTCTCTTTCGGAAACCAGCTTAAGCCGAGCGCTAGGTCTTGAAATTCCGAAGGCCGAAGTGAGTCAAATACTCAGCGGTTTGGGTTTTGGTGTTGACCAAACCAACGAAGGTTGGTCTTGCTCGGTGCCATCTTGGCGCTTTGATATCAGTATCGAAGCCGATTTGGTCGAGGAGGTTGCTCGTATCTACGGTTACAACAAGCTTCCAGTGAGTAAAATCTTTGCGAATTTAGAAATGCCGGTGCGCCCTGAGAAGGCTGTATCGCCTTCTCGCATTCGTCGTTATCTGGCGTCGCGCGATTTGCGAGAAGTCATTACTTACAGCTTTGTTGATCCTAAACTTGCCGAACAATTTGGCGACCTAGCTAAGTGCGTTACCCTGAAAAATCCAATCAGTGAAGATCTTTCGGTTATGCGCCCAAGTCTGGTACCCAGCCTGGTAGGGACCGCAGTCACGAACATCAATCGCCAGCAGAGTCGAGTACGTATCTTTGAGCAGGGCCTAACGTTTGCTGTGGGCGATGATTACCCGCAAGAAGCCAAAGTCGCCATTCTATTGAGTGGTAAAGCCGAGCTAGAGCGTATGGGGAACCGCGGCGGTACTGTCGATTTCTTCGATATTAAGGGCGAAGTTGAAGCCTTTCTGAGTCAGTTGGGTATTACGCAAGCTAGCTATGTAGCCGCTGTGCATCAAGGTCTGCATCCAGGGCAAACCGCTGACATTTTGGTCGATGGGGCGGTCGTAGGCTATGTCGGAAAGATCCATCCGCAAACGCAAAAAGCGTTGGGTTTGTCGCAAGCAGCGTATGTTGCTGAGCTGAATCGTGATGCTTTATCAAGCGCTGATATCGCTCAATTTGCCTCGGTCTCAAAATTTCCTGAGGTGCGCCGTGATTTGGCGGTGCTGGTTGATGGCGATGTCAAAGTAGGCGCTTTAATCGCGACGGCAAAAGCCGCACTAGGCATGTTGGGTAAGGACGTTTTTGTATTTGATATCTACCAAGGGCAAGGCGTACCTGTAGGTCAAAAAAGTGTCGCAATGGGTTTGACTTTGGGTGACCAATCGCGCACCCTAAGCGACTCCGATGTTAATGATGCAATGGCGCAAGTTGTTGAATCATTGAAAGAAACCTATCAAGCCGAGTTGCGTTAGAGCGATAGAACTGAATGACAGCGTTAACTAAATCTGACATGGCCGATATGTTGTTTGAAGAGCTTGGCCTGAACAAGCGCGAGGCCAAAGAGATCGTCGAGATGTTTTTCGAGGAAATCCGCGCAAGTTTGGAAAGCAATGAGCAAGTGAAACTATCGGGCTTCGGTAATTTTGAGTTGCGAGATAAAGGTGAACGTCCGGGTCGTAATCCAAAAACAGGAGAGGAGATCCCAATTTCACCTCGTCGAGTGGTTACCTTTAAGCCAGGGCAAAAACTGAAAGCACGTGTGGAGAAGTATGCTGGAACCGAGTAACAATGGCGAACTTCCGCCTATTCCAAGCAAGCGTTATTTTACGATTGGCGAAGTGTCTGATCTGTGCCTAGTTAAACCACATGTCCTTAGATATTGGGAGCAAGAATTCCCGACGCTCGCGCCAGTCAAACGCCGTGGCAATCGCCGGTATTACCAGCACGCTGATGTCGTTCTGATTCGCCAAATTCGTGCCTTACTGTACGAGCAGGGGTACACCATTGGTGGAGCTAGACAACGAATTGGTGAATCGACTGAAGACCAACTGGGTGTCATGACAGCCGAAGAATTGCGCGAATTGATCTCGTCGCTTGAAGACGTATTAGATCGACTCGAAGCGAACAATTAGGCTGGCAAATTTTTGTTGATTGCGTATAATCGCGGCCTCACGGGGCGTAGCGCAGCCTTGGTTATTTTAGAAAGTCGCACCACACTGTGGTGTGCAAGCGTAAAAAAATTCGGGGCGTAGCGCAGTCCTGATTGTTGTAGTAAGCCGCACCACACTGTGGTGTGCAAGCGCAAAAATTTGGGGCGTAGCGCAGCCCTGATTGTTGTAGTAAGCCGCACCACACTGTGGTGTGCAAGCGCAAAAATTTGGGGCGTAGCGCAGCCCTGATTGTTGTAGTAAGCCGCACCACACTGTGGTGTGCAAGCGCAAAAATTCGGGGCGTAGCGCAGCCCTGATTGTTGTAGTAAGCCGCACCACACTGTGGTGTGCAAGCGCAAAAATTTGGGGCGTAGCGCAGCCCTGATTGTTGTAGTAAGCCGCACCACACTGTGGTGTGCAAGCGCAAAAATTCGGGGCGTAGCGCAGCCTGGTAGCGCACCACACTGGGGGTGTGGTGGTCGCAGGTTCAAATCCTGCCGTCCCGACCATATTCACAAAAACCGCCTGCTGGCGGTTTTTGCTTTTTGAGGTCTTGGACGTTGGATTGCCGGCCCTCAAGCACAGCTTGCGGGCGTTCACTGGCTCGCCGCGTTGCGGCTCGAAATCCCAGTTCACCCTGCCGTCCCGACCATATTCATCAAAAACCGCCTGCTGGCGGTTTTTGCTTACTGGGCCTTGGACGTTGGATTCCCGGCCCTCAAGCATAGCTTTCGGGCGCTCTTAAACGCTCCTTGCTTTACACACCTACCAGGCGAGTTCCTTCAATTGTGAGTCTGTGCATTAGTCGTGCTTCTCCATGGTAGTCGTTTTGTGCAAAATGCCACGTGCACCGGTTGTCCCAAAGTGCTACGGAATCCGTTTCCCAATTAAATTGACAAGTGTATTTACTCTGTGCGGCATGTTCATACAGGTAATTTAAGAGCGCACGACTCTCCTCTTGAGACCATCCCGTAATACCAATGGTATGGGCTGGGTTAACATAGAGGGCCTTTCGACCACTTCTCGGATGCACAATCACTACCGGGTGTGTTGCCTCGCTTACACTATCTTGACCCTGCAGCTGGTTCGCCAAATCTGTTTTAGCGTAATACCCACTTTCGCCATAAAGATGATCGTTCGAGTGGATAGCTGTTAGTGAATGCAAAACCTTTTTTAGTCCATCGGAAAGGTCGTCATAAGCAGCATAGAGATTTGCAAAGTGTGTTGCACCACCGCGAGAGGGGACCTGCCGAGCTACAAGGATTGAGCCCATGGCGGGAATGTCATCGTAAGAGTGATCGGTATGCCATCCTCCACCAATGTTGGTCTCCTGCTGCTTTTCTTTGCGCACTTCAGCAATTTCGGGGTATTCGGTCAGGTGTTGAAAAAATTTGTTCACGACCACGTTCCCGAATCTGCGACCAAATCGCAAGTGTTCGTGTGGCGGTAACACCTGATTTCTGAAAAATAGTACCCCAAATTCTGAGGACGCTTGTCTCAATAAATCAACCTCAGTGTCTGTGCATGTCGCCAACTGCAGGTTATCGATCAGAGCACCGCATCCACTAGAGAACGGCACTATTGATAAATGTTGCATGCAAATTTCCTTATGGGTGAATGCAGTCATGCTTATGGTTGGTATATAACTATGCTTTATTGCATTCTTTTGGTCAATAAATCTGTTGTTGTTCAGGTTTTTCGACGCATAGTCTTATTTAATGTGCTTTAAAACAGGGGAATATTTGGGGTTTTACCCAGAAAGGCAGCGCTGGCTTCGCCCTGTCGATCCTAATCGGTATAGTTGACAATGAGGTCAACGATTGGGTCGATAGCACGGCTAAGTATTAGACAATAGCAGAGCAGTCAATGATCAACTGCTCATCTTATCTTGTGGCTTGCCAGCGAGCCGGTTGTCTTGGCGTAGCGGGCTTCTAACTATCTTTTGGGTGTTCGGTTAATTCAGAGTCTACGACCCAAAATGGGTAATACAGTCGTTACAACACACGCCCTAAAGTCACATCACCTTCGATGGTGGTGCGATTGATTAACCGTCGAACACCCGGTGCCGTGCCAGTGGTGCAATGCATGGCGCGCCAGTTGTCCCACAGTACCATGTCACCCTGTTTCCATTCGTGAAAATAAGTGAATTCGGGATTTTTGGTATGAGCCACCAAGCGCTCGAGCAATTCGATGGCTTCGTCATTACACAAGCCCGCATCGTGAGGTTTGATAACGCGATCTAGAAACTGTTCGACCACCCCAAGAATTTTACGGCCACTGATGGGGTGAGTGTAGGCGCCAGGGTAGGCGACATCCGGAAAGTCAGGAAAGTTCATATCCGAAGGCTTTTTCGGACTGAATTCCCCCGGTTCATAGCCCTCTAAGTTTACATAGCGCATATGCCGGCGCTGCATACAGAATGCATAGGCAAGTTCAATTTTTTCTAAGAGGGCTTTAGTTTCGTCATCGAGAGCATCGTAAGCTTTGGCTAGATCACCAAAGCCGGTCATGCCATCGCTACTGGGCAATTCAATGGCTCGCAACAGTGCGCCCCGGTTAGGCCGCCCGGTATAGTGTAAGTCCATGTGCCAGTCCAGACGTCCTACAACGGTTTCACCCTTATAATGTGCCGTTTGAAAACGATCGTTTGGACCGCCGTTTTCAAGGACAAATAGCTCGGGGTTTTCTTCTGATCGAGTGGCTTTGAGCGGGTGCAAGGCCAGTGAGCCAAAGGTTCGGCTAAATTCTATTTGGCGCTCTGGCGTTATATCTTGGTTGCGAAACAGCAAGATGGCATGCTCGTTCCAGAGGTCGTTGAGCTTTTTGCTGAGCTCAGGGGTTATCGGGTCGCGAATATCAAAGCCAGAGACTTCGACGCCAACGTTATTTAGAGGGGTAACTTGCAGGCTCATAGTGCCTCCTAATCTAAAATGCTTGGGTCAAGACGTAGCTCACGTCGGACCATGGCTTCCCAACAAAACGGGAAGCCGTTGATGTCGCTCACTGTAAGCGCTTCAACGACGCTTTCGGGCATGGGTTTGCCTCCGCCAGCTAGCCTTACTTCGTAAGCGCGTTTGCTGCGCCACTCTAATGTGATGGCGCGAAGATGCGCTTGGCGTAAATCTCTACCAACGACCAGCGAGCCGTGGTTGGCCAATAAAGCCCACTTAGCGTCACCCAGTGCCTCTACGGCACTTTGGGTTTTACCCGAGTCTTCAAAGGTGCCTTGATACTCGTTGTACAGTGGCAGGTCATTACCGCAGTAGGCGCCGGCTTGATCATACACAGGTGGGATTTCGTGCAAATTTGCCCAAATACCACTCCAATGCGCGTGGTTGTGAATAACGACATTGACATCAGGCCGCGCTTCATGGAGCTGCAGGTGCAGCCCAAGAGCAGGGGTGGTATTCCACTGGCTGTCGAGGATCTTGCCCTCGTGATCTAGCGTTACAATATCGCTAGCACGCAATTCGTCCCAAGCCAATTCCCAAGGGTTGGTCAGGATGTTGCCGTTTGGTAAACGGTAGGTAATGTGCCCCGCGATGTGTTCGTTCCAGCCCTCTTTGAAGAGCATGCGGCACATTAAGGCGACTTTGGCTTTGTCCGATAAATTGGGCACCAGCTCTCGCTCGCCCTGGCGAGGCGCGTATTGGTCCACCATGGTTTGGTTTAAGCCGTAGTATCGATCCATTGGCACAACTCCATATTAGTTAGCTTTTTGTTGATACTAGTGCCAAACAAAAAATACGTAAAATCGATATTTTTAAAGTAAGATATTTAAACTATTTATATATTGATGCTTGTAATCATGAAAAAACGACAAAAAAACTTACGCGGTGTAGATTTAAACTTGTTGACCGTTTTTGAGGCGATCGTCGAGCATCGTCAATTATCGGCAGCCGGGGCTCATTTGGGCCTAAGCCAGCCGGCCATGAGTGCAGCATTGCAAAGGTTGCGTATCATGCTGGGCGATGAGCTTTTTATTCGAACGAAATATGGCATGGAGCCCACCTCAAAAGCTGAGGACTGGTATGAGATGATCGTACCGGTGCTAGATCAGCTGAGAAACGGCTTTTCAAAGCAAGATGAAAACCCAGAGAATAGCATCCGCGTCTTCCAGATTATCGCAGGTGATTACTTCGAAAAGGTTTTCTTGACGCCTCTATTAACCCGACTGGCTGAATACGCGCCAAACGTGTCCGTAAGTATTTCGCCACTCTCGAACGATGGCATCCCGCAAGATTTTCGATTTGGCAAGCATGATTTCGCAATGTACCGAGTTCTACCGCCAGGCAAAGGCATAGAGCATGAAATGATTGGTTCTGAGGAGCTCGTTGTAATTTCGCGGAAGAACCACCCGCGTATTCTGGCCGCCTTGACGTCTGATCAGTTTCAGAAAGAAAAACATGTGGTTATGGAATCGCCGCGCCACGCGCATTACGGATTAAATACTTTGGTGCAAGCGACACCACTTAAACGCACTATTATTGCTACCGTGACAAGCTTTGGTGCCGCTGCGTTGCTTGTGGAAAGCACTGACGCTCTGTGCACCGTGCCAAAAGGTTTGGTGCCTTTTTTAACGTCTCGTTTTCGCCTAGATGTGCACGCGTTCCCTGGAACGTTAACGCCTATAAACCGACTGCTAATGTGGCCTTCGGTTCTAGCTAAAGATCCAATGCATCATTGGTTCAAGGAGCAATTGCTTACTGTGGTTCGATCGGCCGAATCCACAATGTGAACAGTATCGATCTCGGAATCTCTCCAGCCATTTGGTCTAATATAATAGACGCGTGAGCGATGCTTGGTGAACTGCAGTAGTGAGTGATAAATTGAAAATTTGGGGGGAATTTATAGGTGAGTAGCTACGATGCTGCCGTTGTAGGCGGCGGCCACAACGGTCTAGTGTGTGCTTTCTATTTGGCAAAGGCAGGCCGCAAGGTTGTCGTGCTAGAGCGCCGCTCGGTGGTTGGCGGCGCGGCTGTCACAGAAGAGTTTCATCCGGGGTTTCGTAACTCTTTAGCAAGTTACACCGTAAGCCTGCTTAACCTGCAAGTCGTTCGCGACATGGGTTTAAAAGAGCGTGGTCTTAAGTTCGTTAAGCGGCCGGTCGCCAACTTTTTGCCAATCGATCAAAATCGCTATTTGACAGTTGGTGGAGGACTGGAGCGCACTCAGGCCGCATTTTCAGAATTTTCCGCAAAAGATGCTGAGCGTCTGCCTGAGTATTACCGACGAATCGATGCCGTAGCGGACGTGCTCAGGCAGTTAGCCGAGACTCGACCGCCAAAGATATCTGGCGGGCTGCCCGCTTTACTCAAATTGGCGTGGCAAGTGCGAGACGTATTGCGCGCCGATATCGCAGTTCAGAATGATTTGTACGATTTAATGACCAAAAGCGCGCGGTCATTCTTAGACGGCTGGTTTGAAAACGAACACATCAAATCCGTGTTTGGGTTTGATGCGGTGGTTGGGAATTACGCGAGCCCCGATACGCCGGGGTCCGCTTATGTACTTCTGCACCATGTATTTGGTGAATTAGACGGTGAAAAGGGAGCCTGGGGGCATGCTGTTGGAGGCATGGGTGCTATTACCCAAAATATGGCGCAAGCCTGCGTAGAAGTGGGCGTAAAGATACGCACGGATGCCGAAGTTACCCGTGTTCTGACAGATGGTAAATTCGTGAATGGTATTGTTCTGGCAGGGGGCGAGCAGATCAAGGTTCAAACCGTCGCTGCCAACGTCACGCCTAAGTTACTTTACCAGAAGCTGATGTCGCCCGAGGACATGCCCGCAGACTTTGCTCAGAAAATTGCATCGACGCGCTATGGCTCAGGCACTTTTCGCTTGAATGTGGCTTTGAGTGAATTGCCCAATTTTACCTGTTTGCCAGGCACCGATCTGCAAGAGCATCACCAGTCAGGCATTATCATGGCCCCAACGCTAGATTACATGGATCGTGCATTTATAGACGCAAAGCAACAGGGCTGGGCGAACGAACCCATAGTCGAAATGCTAATTCCATCCACTGTGGATGATTCCTTGGCACCGCCGGGCCAGCATGTGTGCTCGCTGTTTTGTCAGCAGTTCGCGCCGACCTTAAGCAATGGTCAAAGCTGGGACGATTTAAAACCCAAGGCGGTAGAGGCGATTCTATCTTTAGTAAATTCGTATGCGCCTAACTTTAAAGCGTCGATTCTTGGTATGCGAGTATTATCGCCGCTGGATTTAGAGCGTGAACTGGGTCTGACTGGTGGCGATATATTCCACGGCGCTATGACGCTGGATCAGCTGTGGGCGGCAAGACCGGTTTTTGATTACGGCGACTATCGTGGACCTATTAACGGCCTTTACCATTGTGGTTCTGGCGCTCATCCGGGGGGTGGTGTGACGGGGCTTCCCGGAAAAAATGCGGCTGCAGTGATTCTTGGGGAAAAATGAAGAAGTGCGATGGGCTGGCGCACTGTCGAGCGCTGGGGTGATTTTGAGGTATTATAAATGCCCCGTTTTGACGTATATCAGGGCCCCTTCCTCGCCTGTAAACGGCGTATGCTGGCTCATGTGCGGAGAGCGAATCCAACTACCTTTGGGGTATTCTCCATGCTCATCACGGAAAACACCGTCTAGCACATAAATTTCTTCACCACCCCAATGTCGATGGGTCTGGAACTGGGTATTGGGTGCCCATTTCACCAAAGCCACATTCTCGTGTTTATGCTGATGCAGCGGCATAACACTTAAGCCTGGCACTAAGCCCGGGCGCCAGCTTTCTGTTTGAGTATTGACGACCAGTTGCGCCGAATCTTCCTCATCGAATTGATGTAACTTTACAAATATCAATGCGCCCTCGGAACCCACTTTGGGGGTATGAGTCGTTCCGATTGGATTGCGGATGTAAGTGCCGGCGGGATACAGCCCGTGCTCGTCGCCAAAAGTACCTTCAAGCACTAAGATCTCTTCGCCACCGGAATGCGTGTGTGGCGAAAACACGCTGCCAGGCGCGTAGCGAACCAAGCTGGTGGCCCGCGCCACTTCGTCGCCAATTCTGTCCAGCATCATTCTATCGACGCCAGGCATGGGGGAGTCTGTCCAGACATATTGCTCTGGCAAAACAACGACCCGTGATTCGAAATTAGCATTGAGTCTCATGGTGACCGTGATCTGATGCGTTTAAATAGGTGCGTAATATAAAAGTTAGGAGTTGAGCTCCTCCTTTATCAAGAGGAGCTCAGGGGTGCTTAGCCCATGCGTTTCAATGCACAGATCTTGTTCCCCGCAGGGTCACGCAGATAAGCAAGATACATACTGCCCATGCCGCCTTCTCGGATACCTGGGGGATCTTCGCAGGTAGCACCGCCACTTGCTACACCGGCCGCATGCCAGGCGTCACCTTGCTCGGGGCTCTCTACTGCAAACCCAATGGTCGAGCCATTGCCGTGGCAGGCTGGATTACCATCGATGGGCACTGAAACTGCGAAGACGCCGGTATCGGTGAAGTAGAAACAGCGGCCGTTAGGATCTATAACCCCTGGACCATAACCAAGTGCACCTAAAACGGCATCGTAAAATTTCTTTGATTCGTCGATATTATTCGCACCGACCATGATGTGACTGAACATAGAGCTTCCTTTGTTAGTGTTGTTGGAAAAGGCAGTGAATCCGTATGCCTAGCTCCGAGTGTAGCGGTTGTCTATGACGCTGTGAACATGTCCTTGGCAATCATTCAAAAAATTAACAGCGCCGCCATCCACGAAATGACGTCAAGGGGCATTGCCTTGCTTATGCTGGATTGGCTTATAGAACCTTGGACTAGCGATACAGCGCTTTGGCCTCGCGCGCTAATATGGCGATGCCTTGATCTATGACTTCCTTGCTTTGTGCGTGAGATATGCGCAAGCACTGGTGCTTGTGCGTCCAGTCATCGTCAATGCCAATAAAGAAATTTTCGCCAGGCACGACAAGTAGCCCCTGGGCTTTACAGCGTTCATACAGTTCGCGGCTAGTAATGGGTAGGTCTTCAAACCATACCCACACAAATATCGCGCCCTCGGGTTTGTGGATACGATACGGCAGACCCTTGAGTTCGCGATGCAGTGTTGCGGTGATATGTGCGGCGCTGTCTTGATAGTAAGGTTTGACGATATGCTGGGTTAGGTAATCGAGATCGCCAGAGCGGATCAACGATTGCGCCAGCATGGGGCCAACCGTGCTGCAGGCTAGACTGATAATGGTGTTGGCGTTGGTGAACGCATGAATAAATTCTTCGTTGGCAATGACAATGCCGCCTCGAATGCCGGGTAAGCCTAGCTTAGAAAGGCTTAGCATCAAAACGGTGTTGTTGTCCCAGCGTGGAGTAGCCGCTACAAAATTGATGTCGGGGAAGGGGACGCCGTAAGCCCCATCAATGATGAAAGGAATGTTCTGGTCAGCTGCGATGGCGCTCAGGTGCTCGAGTTCCTCATCGCTTAAAACATTCCCCGTTGGATTGGTCGGGCGGGAAACACACAAGGCGTTTGTCGTTGCAGGCAAACTCAGCTGATTAAAATCCACGTGGTATTTGAACAATTGCTTATCGAGGAGTTCAATGTTTGGCTTGGTGGCGGTGAAGAAGTTTGCGCTTAATCCGCTATCGGCGTACCCAAGATATTCCGGCGACAATGGCAGGTGTAAGGTTTGAGCACCTTGCGCTGAACGGCCGGCAAGCATGTTAGCGATGATAAAAAAAGCGGATTGGCTACCATTGGCAATCGCAATGTTTTTTGCACTTAAGTTCCAGCCTTGAGAGCGATTCAAATAATCGGCTAGATCTTCGCAAAAACTTGGGTCGCCTTTAGGTGACTGATAAACACCCACAAGACGGTTGAATTCGATGGGGTTTTCGACGATGGCTCGCAAGTGCTTTTGGAATAGCGATTCGGCTGCGGGAATACGAGCTGGGTTGCCTCCTCCCATGAATATCATGTCGGGATTAACAGTGAGCGCTTCGCCTAAGTCTTCCATTAACTCGACGATACCTGATTGGCCGGTAAACTTGTCGCCAAACTCAGAAAATTGCATGGGTCTTCCCGCGTAAAAAACCGCAATTATACGCGCGCATTACGTTGGCTTAAATGTTTTATCTTTGCTTCGACCAACCAGGCTTATACTTGTGGACAAGCTTGGTGGCGTCACCTGACGGATCGAGGCCACGACACCGGGGCACTGGCGTCGTTGTGTATAAATCGGGCACAGCAGTTTATGGATGCATATTGGCTATGACGAAAGATGTCTCTTTTAGGCCTATCTGACATTCATGTCTTAATCAGACCGCATGCACATCATAGGCGCGAGTGGCTTGGTCGCCTATACTCGAGTTCGTCGATTGTTGGAGAATAATACGGTGAGGGCTTTTTTTGTAGCAGTGGTGCTTAGTCTAGTTAGCTCGCATGCCTTGGTTCACGCCGAAGACGGCACTGAACATGCCAGTGCTCTGTTGTGGGGCGATACGCACCTTCATACGGCTTACTCATTCGATGCCTTTCTATTCCAAAATCGCAGTACAGACCCCGAAACGGCGTATCGCTATGCCATGGGGTTGCCTGTTATTCACCCTTTTCATAAAGCGCGAGTGCAGCGCTTACGCCCCCTGGATTTTTTAGTTGTTTCTGACCACGCCGAGTTAACCTCCGTACCCTTGCGGCTTGCGAAGGGTGATTCTGTCATTAGCAATACCGAATTTGGACGTTTTGCGCTTGCCAAAATGAAAGAGGGCAAGGGTGCCGAAGTATTTAGCATGTTAGTTCAGGCTGGAGCCTCAGGTGAGTCAGCTATGGTAGACGAACTATTGAGTGAAGAGATTCGCCGCACGCCATGGACGCAGACCGCAGAAATTGCAGATCGGTACAATCAACCGGGCAAATTTAGCGCGCTTATTGGTTGGGAGTGGTCCTCGTTGCCCGATGGCGCAAATTTGCATCGCATTGTTTTTATGGATGGTGACGCGGATCAGGCCAAGCAATTTTTGCCCTTTAGCTCGTCAGACAGTGTGAACCCAGAAGATTTGTGGTCGTGGCTGGATGAAACCCAGCCACGCGTGCGTGCACAGTTTGTGTCCATTCCACACAACATGAATTTGTCCAAAGGGCGAACCTTTGAACTGAATAAGTTTGATGGGTCACCGATGACCCCAGAGTACGCGACACAACGTGCGCGTTGGGAAACCGTGGCTGAGGTGACGCAAACCAAAGGAGATTCAGAGACCCATCCGCTGATTTCTCCGAACGACGAATTCGCTGATTTTGAGACCTATGAGTTTCTAATTGGCGGATTGGAGTCCGAGGAAAAGCCCGATTTGAACGGTAATTACGCTCGACCAGCGCTGATGAATGGCTTAAAGCTAAAGCAAGAACTGGGGGTCAACCCCTTTGCATTTGGCATGATTGGCTCGACCGATTCGCACACGGCTTTGTCGAGTTCCGAAGAATCAAACTTTCATGGCAAACAGGTCACGGATTCTACCCCCGAGCGCAAGATGATCGAGCGTGCGGGGCGTGTGGGCTGGGATATGGCGGCTTCGGGCGTAGCGGCGGTCTGGGCCAAAGAGAACACTCGAGAAGCGATCGTTGAGGCGTTTAAGCGCAAAGAAGTGTATGCCACCACGGGTACCCGTATCGGTTTGCGAGTGTTCGCGGGTACCGATTTTGTTGATGACGATCTAAACGCAGTTGATATGGTGGCGCGAGGTTACGCCCGAGGGGTGCCTATGGGCGGGCAGTTGAGCCTAGCGGAGCAGGCGCCTCGGTTTATGATTCATGCATCTCGAGATGCCATGAGTGCGGGCTTAGATCGTATTCAAATGGTCAAAGGCTTTTTGAACGCCCAAGGTAAGCCCGAAGAGCGAATTTATGATTTGGCTGGCGGCGAGAATCGAGCGCGTTTAGATGATGGACGGTTTGAACCTTTGCCAAACACAGTGAATTTGAATACCGCCGAATACGATCGAGCGCAAGGTTTGGCAGAGCTGAAAGTGGTTTGGGAAGATCCAGATTACACCGAGGGACAGGTCGCCGTGTATTACGTTCGGGTGTTGGAGGCCGCGACACCGCGTCATTCTTTGCTTGACGCCGTTGCACTTGAAGAGGAATTGCCCGAGAGGTTTGCCAAAACGATACAAGAGCGGGCGTACAGTTCGCCGATTTGGGTAAATTAAAAACTCTCCAATAGGCTGCTTAGTGCGTCAACTGTGTGTTGACGCAGTGCACGACCTCGGGCTGCTCATTGGGTGACTCTTGGGCAAACTGATAGGTAAATTGCCCGGCGGGTGTCAGTAAATTCACAAAAGATGCGGCGTAGGGCTCGACATCTTGCAGTAATGAACTGCTGAAGACTAGCTCGTGTAATTGTCCGGCTAAGCTCATTTCTTGAAACACGTAGATAAAATCGTCATCGATACCGGCGCCCACTAATTCCAAACTTTGGATTTTGGTGTTTTGGCACCGTGGCCATACGGCGAAACGACGATCTACATATAGGGCGATTTCAGCTAGAGCTTCGACTGACTCTACAGGCAACGATGCTTTGTCTTCGCCTGCCAAGCGCAGCACCGCTAGGGCATCTTGCATGTGCATTCGGTGCGAGATCTCTATAAGCCCTGTATTGGGATTGCGCTCGATCTCCGTCCACACATGATGTTGCCGATGTGCCTGCGCCGCCAGTGCCACGGCGCAAAGCATAAGGCTTAAAAGTACTCGCACGTATTAGTTACCTTCGCCGCTCAGTTCAACCGCCGCTGATTCTTCGGGTTGGTCCTTGTCGTCTTTTTTGAGTTTTTCCAGCATGTCAGCCATTAAGTTGCGTGTGCTTGACTTGGATTTATAGGCTTCAAGGCGCGATTGATACACGATAGGCGGGTAGCGATTGTTGCGATAATCGGCATCGGCTGTACGGTGTTCGCGATCGTGCTCGACATATTCCAAGGGTTTGTCTTCTACTAACAGGTGAGTCACTTTGTTATTATTGCGGCGCCAGATTTCGGGCGGCAAGACGACGCGTTTGCTGTCGCCGTCGGCGTAGTGAAGATCAAGCAGAAGTGGCGAGGGTATGCCGCCAATATTCTCGAAATCAATAAAGTAATAGTGCTTGTTTTCCGAGATTGCTCGGTCTAGTGCCCGCTGCTGCCAGGGTTCCAGCTTATCGCGGTCTTTCTGGTAGTCGTTACGATCTTTGTTAGACACGGTGAATCGGTCATTCTCGTTGTAAAAGTCGTTGAGCTCAGGGAATCGGTCTACGCGCAGGGTAATGCCCTGCTCACGATTAAACTGCTCGCTGATCGGCGCGGGTTTGTCGCGCTGCGCCTCCGCTCGGTCTAGGGGAAAATCGATTTCGGGATTGCCCGTTTTTAGCTGATAAGAGCGGATGTCAGTGATACCGATATCCACGTGGTCTGTGGTGTAGAACCAGGCTCGCCAAAACCAATCTAAGTCAATGCCTGACGCGTCTTCCATGGTGCGGAAAAAATCTGCTGGCGTAGGGCGCTTAAACTTCCAGCGTTGGGCATATTCTTTGAAAGCAAAGTCGAACAGTTCGCGCCCCATAACGGTCTCACGTAGCACCGTCAGCGCTGCAGCCGGTTTGCTGTAGGCATTTGGGCCAAACTGCAGGATCGAATCAGACTGGGTCATGATCGGGACTTGATTGCTCGATGTCATATAAGCGGGAATGTAGTCGAGTACGTTGGCATCATCGCGGTAGGCGGGGTAGTTTTCTTCCCATTCAAGCTCGGCCACATACTCTAAAAAGCTATTCAAGCCCTCGTCCATCCAGGTCCACTGACGCTCGTCTGAGTTGACGATCATGGGGAAGTAAATATGGCCAATCTCGTGGATTATCACGCCAATCAGGCCATATTTAACGCGTCGCGAGTAAGTGATAGGTGGTTCTGTAATGCTGTCATCGTCCCATTCTGTTTTTGCGCTTTTCGCTTTTTCCCAGGGTTCGGGGCGGTAGCCATTAAATGTGATCATGGGGTATTCCATGCCGCCGCGCTCCCAGGTATTCACCGATTGCGCGGTGGGGTAGGGATACGCAAACGAAAACCGATTGTAAACCTCCATGGTATGAACGACCGCGTGAGTCGAGTAGTGTGACCAGATGGGCTCGGCCTCGTTGGGGTAAAACGACATTGCGAGCACTTGCTTTTGTTTTGCCTCGGGCTGCTCGTGAATCATGGCGTCCCAAATAAATTTGCTGGAACTGGCCCAAGCGAAATCGCGCACCATGTCGGCTTTAAAGTGCCAGGTTTTGGTTCCTGTGGCTTCAGTTTGCTCGTTGGCTTTGGCTTCTTCGGGAGTCACAATGAACCGTGGTTTATCGTTTGAAGCCTTTGCTAAGCGTTGCTGTTGTGTTTTGCTCAATACTTGTTTGGGGTTCTGTAACTCACCGGTCGCGGACACAACGTGGTTATCGGGCACGGTAAGATAGACTTCGTAGTCGCCGAATTCTAGAGTGAATTCGCCGCGACCCAAGAACGCTTTGTTGTGCCAGCCATCATAGTCACTGTAGGCCGCCATGCGCGGGAACCATTGAGCCAAAAAGAAGAGCTCGGTGTCGTTTTTCTCGAAGTATTCGTAGCCGCCACGACCGCCCAAGGCTTCTTCGTTAATGATGTTAAAGGACCACTGGATTTGGAAGTCAATTGACTCACCCGATTTCAGCGGCTCCGGTAGGTCGATGCGCATCATGGTATCGACGGTGGTAAAGGGCAGAGTTTGGTTTTTCGAATCTAAAACTTCGACGTTTTGATAGCCATGAGCCGTATCGGCTGAGCTTTGCTGCAGGCGCAAATCCGAATAGCTCACTCGGTCCTCGCCTGTCACCGTGCGCGATCGACGGTCTAGCGAGTCGTTCTTGAAGCGATTTTGATCCATTTGCAGCCACAAATAGCGCAATGTATCGGGCGAGTGATTGGTGTAATGAATACGTGAGCTTGCCGTGATTCTACGCTTGTCGGCATCTAGTTCCGCTCTGATTAGGTAGTCGGCTTCTTGCTGCCAATAGCGCTCGCCGGGCGCACCCGACGCGGTTCGATAGACATTGGGAGTGGGTAGAGCTTGGCCCAGCTGATTGAAGGCCTCGGCCCCGCTTGGGTCATTGGCTACAGCAAAATGGCTGGCTGCAAAACTAATAATTAGGCTGCTGAGTAGTGTTCGCATGTTAGTGGCTCAGGATCAAAGCGGGAGATCATACCAACGTCGAGGTTTTTTTTCTGCCATGTGAAATGCAGTTTCTGGTACTAATTTTGGTATTTATGCGAATATACCGCTGTTCTAATCGGTAATAACCACAAGAAGCGCTTTTTGAATACCATCGTTGTCCAATCTCACTCTAAGCCTGACATGAACTCGTGGCTCAAGATCTGTCAGGATTCAGTGCGCACGTGGGCCCTAAAGCAGGGCTTTGAGTATCGGTTTTTGGATGATCACTTGTTCGATTATCTGCCATCGGCGGAACTGTTGTCGCGTTACAACGTCGTGATCGTTTCCGATTTGGCACGTTTGCGATGGCTGCGTTACTTGCTGTTAGATTATGATCAGGTGATTTGGTGTGACGCAGACTTTCTCATTATAGATGTTGATGGTTTTAAACCAGTAAAGTCGAGTTACGCTGTGGGGCGTGAAGTTTGGGTCGATCAAACGACTGATGGGCAGCTCAAAGCGTTTAAAAAAGTACACAACGCGTATTTACAGTTCGATCGTGGTAATGCGTTTTTAGACTTCTATATAGAGACCGCCGAACATCTTTTAGAACGAAATACGGGTGGCGTGCCCAACCAATTTGTTGGGCCAAAATTGCTGACAGCATTACACAATGTTGCAGGCTTAACGGTTCACGAGCAGGCCGGCATGTTGAGCCCGGTGCTGGCGGCGGCTTGCCTGCGGCGGGCGGGTGCGCTCGACTCGGCGGAATATAGCGCCTTATGCCGACACCCCGCCGATAGGGTGATGGCTTTGTTCGCCAAGCGTTCGGATCAGCTGCCATTAGCCATGAATCTCAGTGCGTCTTGTATTGAGTCGCAGGGTCTAAATTCTGATCGGGTGGAGCAGTTGTGTGAACTTCTTCTGTCAGGGGGTATGATTATTTGAGGCTTCCTACATTTATAGGTTGGCTCAGAGCCAAGCACAACTTGTCTTGGATACAATGGGGCTTAATCTTTGCCGCCGCTCAAAGTTTTGAATCAGACCCGGCAGGGTTGTGTGCTGAATCAGGCGATTGAACTCGAGTAACCTTAAGAATCCTTAAGAAAACTTTCGCTAACTTACTGTTTGATAGTTGGTTTTTTTGTGAACACGGTCTCACTTTGGCTTGATTTACAGAGTGGCTGGTGTCAATCTACCCGCAATATAGGCAAATTGCTGGTTGTTAAGTCTGTCGTGCTAAGTCATCGGGGTTTTACATTAGTCGAATTGATAATCGTTGTGGCGATCGTGGCTATTTTGGCAGCCGTTGCTTTGCCTAGCTATCAAGCGCAGGTTGCCGAAACCAAGCGCTCAGAGGCACAAGTGGCCCTACAAAGTCTTGCCATCGCGCTGGAAACGTATTACCGGAAAAACCTAACTTACGTGGGGCCTGTTTTTTACGAGAACACTAAACGTTCTGGTTTAGCTCCGACCGAACTGTATCCCGAATACTTGCCCAAAGATTACGCTGCGGCGGATTATGCGACTAAAGCAACATATCGTCTGAGTTTTTCAACGCAAACCGCGAATACTTACACAATCGTGGCAACGGCCCAAGGTGCTCAAGCGTCGGCTGATTCTGGTTGTGCAACTATGACGCTGAACCATCTTGGTGTGGTGACGCCTGCGGGGTGCTGGAAATGATAAATCGGCAAGGATTCACCTTAATTGAAGTCTTGGTGACTTTGTTTATTTTGGCATTAGGGCTCATAGGCTTTTTGCAGATGGATATTTATGCGTCTCAGAAAGCTCGAGGTACGTATTACAGTTCGACGGCCGGGTTGCTGACCACAGAGTACTCCGAACGCATGTACGCGAATCAGATAGGGGTTCTGAACGGCGACTACGACACTATCGATACCAGTTTGTGGGATACGGCGCCAACAGACTGCAGCGAAAATACCTGCACGCCGCAACAGTTGGCGGCATATGACCAGTGGGAGTGGATGCAAAAAATCAAAGCTCAGCTGCCTTGGGAAGGAGATGATTACGGCTATCGCGTAGCAGTGTCCGGTAGTGGTTCGACCGGCGAGCTGACGCTGACAGCGCGGTGGCTGGAAGTCGGTGCGCCGGATAACGACATCGCCTCATTTTCCATCGACGTAGATTTATTGATCATTGGGGTGACGTTGTGATTCTCTCGCTACGCTCTCATCGAGCTGCAAAAGGCTACACGCTCGTCGAAATTATGATTGCCCTAACATTAGGGGCGCTTCTTTTGGCGGGTAGTTTAGAGATTTATTCGACAGCTCGGGCGTCATGGGCCGATCAGCGACTGGGCGCGGTTGTCGTAGAGAACGGCCGAGTGATGTCTCAGGTTTTGCGGTCTTCTTTTTCAGGTGCGGGGTATTGGGGCTGTTTGCCTGATAGCAATGATAAGCTCTACATCGATGTGACCCCTGGAGCAGATGCTCTTTACCCGTACCTCCATGCCAATGCGAATGCCCAAGCCAGTGATTTGGGTATTTCGCGATCAGTCAGTAGCGATATCATCACGATTTACAGTGTGATCTCTGCCTCGCAGGCAACCACTTGTGCTGTAGACCCTGATGATGCGGCTGCGTGCCCCAGTGAAATCGTTCTGAATGGTGGTGATGCTGCTGATCGTCAAATTACCTTTAATGTCGGCGGTCATGGCTTTAGCTCGGGCGATACTGTTGTGTTAAATAATTGTTCGCAGGCAACGGCAGTTCAAGTGTCAGCGGTTAATAGCTCGACAGTTTTAACCTACGAGCCCACCAGTTGCGGCTTGGGCACAGCAGGATGCACCTATGACCCGCAAACGAGTGTGATGAAGCTGCATGTTCGACGTTTTTATGTGGCAGATAACGGCCGTGGTGGCGAGTCTTTTTACCTGCAGCTGGATTCTGGTGCCGAAGTTGAGCTGGTCGAAGGGGTCGAAAATTTCACCATGCGCTACGGTATCGATGCACAAACAGAAAGTGGCGGTAGCTTCGCTTCGGGCTCTGACGGGTCGGTGGAGCAATATGTATCGCGAAGCAGCGTGGGCGGCAATTGGGACAAAGTATTAGCGGTTAAGTTTGAATACACCATTACGTCACTGGGTAATAACCCGGTGACAAGAGATTTTAGTACGGTTGCGACCATTCGCAACTTCAGACGCAATTAATGTCGAGGGAGACACCTTATGGCAGCGCAATTTATGAAAGCACCTTATCAAACATTTAAAACCTTGCCCTCCAAGCAAAAAGGCGCGGTTTTGCTGGTAAGCGTGGTGACTCTATCTTTATTGGCCTTAGCAGGCCTAAGCACGGTTGAACAAACTGTTGTGCAAGAGCGTACATCTTTAAATGCGAGAGCCGCCGATGATGCGACCCGCAATGCCGACAAAGGCCTCAAACAAGCTGTGGCTGATTTAACCAATGGTGATGTCTTTACCAACGGCTTTTGTACAGAAGACCTGAGCGTTGAAGATCCCGCGATGTGGGAGTGTGAAAATATTTCTCCCGATGGCTATACCTACGTGGTGTCTTACATCATGAATGGCAATCAGCCGGCTACCGACGACAACGGTGACACCATTTATAAAGTGTCGGTCGTAGGTGTGCGCAGTGGCTCCAGCGGCGGTTCTCTTGCGACTCAATCGTTGACGGCAGGGGTTGTTGTTCGAAATGTTGCGACCGCGGGCGTGTGGGATGACGCGATCGTGGGTTGTCGAAATGTCAATTTGAAAGACGATACTCGAGTCGTTGGCGATGTTCGCACCAAGCTGTCGATCTCGATGTTAGATACAAGTTCAGGAGCCACTATTAATGGCGATGGATATTACGTCGATGAAGAGGGCGTATCGGGTAGTGTTGGAACCCTAAGTCAAGTTGACGCTGACAGCTGTGACCCTTTGAATCTACCCGTGATTTTTGGCGAGTTTGAAACTTATGTGGATGACGATCCAGACTATGAGTCTGATAGCAAAGACTCCTTCTCGTCGGCTGGTGATTATTATTTCAATGATTGGGACGATGTAGACGACAAGACGATTACGTTTTCGGCCGGCACTTACAACATCTACATCAAAGACAAATGGGACTTTGAGAACGTAACAATACGCATCAATCCCAATAACTCCGATCCAGTGGCGCTCAATATTTTTGTGGGTGCGGATGGTCAGGGCGAAATTGATTTGCGTGACGTGACTCTATCACCTGTTGGCGGCGGTAGTGGTGCTTCGGTTCAAGATCAGATTTCGATCTATGCGAATTTCGGCAGTCAAAGCAACGATACCTCGTGTTCGGATGGAAGCGACGAAGTTCGTATCCGTGAAGTGGAAAGCAGCGGTAACGATAATAACCACCCAAACAACAAGTTTTTCGGCGGGCGCATCTATGCCCCTGAAGCCACCGTTTGTTTGAGGGGTGTGGACTACAAAGGCTCTATTTGGGGTTATAACGTGATTGCTGAAGACTACGATAACCACGACACGCATTTTGAGTTTTCAGGTGATGATAGTGAAGACGCTGGGTCGGTCGCAGACTATGCCTTGTTGTTCTACACCAGAGGCGATATCGACTTCGTGGCCGGTGGAGCGACGACATGCGAGCAAGACGATGCTGCAGGTTCGGGCACCGGCTCTTCAAGCAATGGCTCTGGTGAAGCAAGTGTCAATTGTGGTGCGGTGGCCGACGATGATTCGTCTAACTCAAGCGATGAGAGCGATGACGGCTCAAGCAACGAAGAAGACAGTGATTCTGAAGAGTCTGATGATGGGTCGAGTAGCGAGGATGGTGGTGATTCTAACCAGTCTAACGACAGCTCGAGCGATGACAATGATTCGGATGAGTCTGGCGACGGATCAGAAAGTAGCGACGGATCAGAAAGTAGCGACGCATCAGAAAGTAGCGACGGATCAGAAAGTAGCGACAGCTCTGAAGAATCTGATGACGAAGCTTCAAATACTAATGACCTCGCAACATGTACGCCGACCGGCAATGGGAAGCAGAAAATTTGCCATGGTGGGGACACGTTAAACCTGAGAATAGATGAGTTCAGCCAACATTCAGGACACTCTAATGATTACTGTGGCAAGTGTGACTGATGTGTAAATGGCATCGATAGAGAGTTGAGTGGTTGGGATGTCTCGAGGGGCTGTGAACATGCTCGGTTCTGGGAAGTCGCAAGAAATAGTAGATATAACGTTTATGGCTTTGCCTACAACGGTGATGCGTTTTCTCGTCTCGAGCATATTACTATTGCAGGGTCTCAATATCGTCTCGGTCTTTCTGAAATATTACTACGATGGGAAGTACTATCGTGTCACAGAATATTTTGATGTCGGTATAGAGCACAATGTCCCTACGATATACTCGACGACACAGCTTATATTCGCCGGTTTTTGTGCACTGTCTACCTTTAAAGTACTTCGTTTTCAGGGTCTTAGAGACGCAGGTTACTGGTTTTTTCTTGGCATAGTTTTAATTTTCTTGGGACTCGATGAGGGCGCCACGATTCACGAAATGATCGGTGGCCACTTTCACGATCGGTTTGAACGCGGCGGCTATTTGTATTGGCTTTGGGTAGTGCCTTACGGTGTACTCACGGCATGGTTCGCCGCGGCTTACTTCCCTTTTTTGATGCGCCTTCCGAAAAAGACTCGGCTCGGTCTGATTTTGTCCGGAGCGATATTTGTCGCTGGGGCCATCGGGGTAGAAATGATCAGTGCGGCCGAATATGAAGTCGCTAAGGAAGCTGGGGTGCGCTCGCTAAAATACTATCTTCTTTATTCTGTGGAAGAGTTCATGGAAATGTTAGGTATTGCCCTATTTGTGTATTATGTGCTGGATTACCTAGCAAGCTTAGCGCCTAGCGTCCAGCTTAAATTACGGAGTGGGGATTGAAGCACGAGGCAACGGATATTAGGATTTCCATCAGATCAGGCGGTGTGACGCTAATTGAGCTTGTAATCGTATTGGCTATTGCGTCTATTGTTGCCTTGGTCGGCGCCCCCAGTTTAACCACGATCATCAAAGACTCTCGTTTACGTTTGGGTGCTAATGCTTTGCAAAATAGTTTGGCGCTAGCCAGAAGCACTGCGGTTGCGCGATCGTCACATGTCACGATATGTAAAAGTAGCGATGGTACTTCCTGTGCGACCAGTGGTGACTGGTCTCAGGGATGGATGATTTTTGATGATACGGGGACAATCGGAGACTCAGCAGATGATACGACCGACGACGGAGATGGGGACCAGCGTGTGCGTGTTAAGCAAGGTCTAAATGAGCTGGTGACAATAGTCGGTAGTGCGGGGATCGAGTCTTTTGTATCATTCGATGCGAGTGGGTTTACCAGGAACGCCTCAAACAACTATCAGTCAGGCACATTTTTGGTTTGCGACGAGCGTGGCGACGAGGGCCGAGCGCGCGCTGTATATCTGGGAGCCGCGGGGTCTTCTCGCGTAGGAGATTTGGCGGGTGGGCTTAGCTGTGATGGCTAGTGCTCGAGGGTTGTTGGCCTGCTCAGTCATCAAGCGGCAAGAACAGCTGACGAACACATAGGCTAGGGCCCCGCATAAATAAGTTACAATGCTATCAAAGTCCTGAGGCACGCGGAGGTCTAGGTGCCTGCCCCCTGAAATTTAGGTTAACATCACAAAACCATCATCCCGCCAACCAACCCTAAACATACCACCACTGGAATCACCACAGTAATAATGCCCACATCCTTGTAAGCCTGTTTGTGGGTCAAGCCCGTAATCGTCAGCATGGCTACCACGGCGCCGCAATGGGGCAGCGAGTCAAAACCACCACTCGCGATCGTAGCAATGCGGTGCAGATCCTCTACGGGGACACCCATTTCAAGATAGGCTGGTGCTAGTGTTTGCATGAATATTTGCAGGCCGCCCGAGGCAGAGCCGGTAATGGCTGAGACCAGGCTCACCGAAGTAAAGGCTGACAACAAAGGGGGGAGCCCTGAGTCCAGCATGGCCGTGGTAAAAGCCTGAAACCCAATGGTTTTGGTGACTACGCCGCCAAAGCCAATAACCGCCGCCGTGTTAATAAGCGGAATAATCGCGTCGTTGGTGCCGTGACCCATGATATGCAGGGCCTGAGGGCGAACGACAGGAAAAATAACGCACGCCAGTACCGAGCCAATAACAAGTGCCAAGCTTGGCCAAATGACCGGCTGCGAGTTGGCAAATTGCAATACTAAACCCAGTGCTGAGTCAGCCGATGCACTGCCGACAAATACGCGGGGTAAAATGATCAGGGCAAGAACGAGCGCCAAGGGCAGCAGACTTTTTAGCCACGACGGGTAGTCGTCGTCATGAACGTCCACAATTCGATCGTTCGGGCCGGCTTCAAAACCCTCGCCTGCTAGCTGTGCCTTTTTGCGCTCGCGTTCCAGATACCACATGCCAAGCCCGAACATGGCAACGCCACCGATAAGGCCGGGCCAAAATCCTGCGAATAAGTCTGTGCCCAGGCTCACGCTAGCTATTACATTGTGGATAGATGGTGTGCCGGGTAAGGCCGTAAGCGTGAAGGTGCCGGCTCCTAGAGCGAGAGCAGCGCAAAATAAGCGTTTGGGTATATTGGCTTCCTGCAGCAGTTTGAGTCCTAGAGGGTACATGGCAAAGATCACGACAAACACGACGACGCCACCGTAAGTCAGCAGTGCGCAGGCTAAAACCGTAATCCAAAGTGCACGGTCGGCACCCAGTTTGCGGACCAGTGATAGCGCGATACTAGACGCTGCGTGGCTATCGCCCATGACGCGACCGAACATGGCGCCCGCAGCGAACAACAGAAAAAATTTGCCAGCAAAGGTAAATGCGCCCAGGGGTCCGAAAGAAAAGTACTCGCCAAGTCCCTCAGCAAGCGGCAAGTCGTTTGTTAAGATGACAATTAACGAGCACAGCAACGAAGCAAAAATAATGTTAACGCCGCGAAGCGCTAGCCAAATTAACAGAACAACGCTGCCCAACAAACCTAACGTGGTCATAGCCAAAACCTTTTTATCGTTTTATGGTAGGGTGCAGAGTTTGCCGCATTCTGTTGCTTGATGCCAGAGGATACATGCGAGCCGTATAGCTATTGCTGACATCTTGCTAAGCTCAGCGATAGGCGTTGGGTGAGTCAAGCGCATGGTTGTGAGCCACCCGACCTATTACGACGTAAATACCACATAACTGCGCAACTAAACTATAAATAAAGAGGTGGACCTGTGAGAAAAATTGGCATTGTTATAGCGGCCTTACTGTTAAGCGCTTGCCGATCGGTTCAAGTTGAACCGCTGGCGGCAAATGATGCCACTGTTGCGACACAGTCAGGGCACGCGGTCCCCGCTGTGAACGGTAAAATCTTGACGTGGCGTGACATTCCTTATGCAAAAGCGCCTGTTGGCGATCTAAGGTGGCATGCGCCTCTTCCCTACAAAAACCCTAATGCCTCCATTCCCGCGCAACTACTAAGCGATACCCGCAATACTGTTGCGTGTGTTCAACAAGCTTATGATGCTGGCGGCGTGCCGGGTGAGGGCATAGTCGGCACCGAAGATTGCCTGTACATGGATATTAAAGCTCAAGCGGGTTCGATCGGTTCGGCCAAACCTGTCATGGTCTGGATTCATGGCGGAGGCAACACCTCGGGCTATAAAGGCTTTTACAATTTTGATGAACTGGTGAGTCGCGAAGATGTCGTGGTGGTAACCTTTAACTATCGTTTAGGGCCATTAGGTTGGTTTGTTCATCCATCAATTCAAGACGAGCAGGCGGGCGTGGATGCCGCCGCTAATTTTGGGCACCTAGACATCATCGAGGCGCTAAAATGGGTTAAGGCGAACATTAGTGGATTTGGGGGTGACCCGGAAAACGTGACTATTTTTGGCGAGTCAGCAGGTGGCCACAACGTGTTCGCAATGTTGGCTTCCCCACTTGCCGATGGTTTGTTTCATAAGGCAATTTCGCAGTCAGGCTACGTTAAGTCGGCAACGCCTGAGCAAGCGTTTAATCGCGACAATGCGGACACAACAATGCGCCGCACGAGCTGGCAGCTGTTACAGCAGATGCAGGTGGACCCAATGGCTTCTGCTGACACTTTGCGGAGCCTCGATGCCAAGGCTCTGTATGAAGCCTACTACGAGTTAGACGGCGAGGGCGATGTGCCGCTGACCGTCGCCGATGGGGTAGTGATTCCCGAGCAGGGGTTTATGGCGGCTCTAGGAGACCCGCAGTACGCCAAAAAGGTGCCGGTGATCGCTGGTGCCAATCGCGATGAAGTCACCTTGTGGTTGGGTACGCATCGCTATTTTGTCGAGGCCAGTTATCCGTTTACTAAGCTTTTACCACCTAGACTTGCGGTTAAAGATCCAGCGGTCTATCAAGATTGGATTCGAGTGCGCTCGGCGGCTTGGAAGGTACGCGGCGTTGATCAGCCCTTGGCAGAACTGCAACACGCCGGTTATAGCGATTTGTATGCTTATCGTTTTGATTGGGATGACCAGGAAACCTCGTTCTTTGCCGATTTTCCGGCAATTATCGGTGCGGCGCACGGTATTGATATTGCCTTTTTGACCGGTGCTTTTACCTACGGTCCTATTTCTCGCTGGGTATATCCCGATTCAGCTGAACGCCAAGAAATGATGGAGTTGATGATGGGCGCCTGGGCTGAGTTTGCGCGCACATCGAAGCCGACAACGCCCGAGGAGTGGCCTGAATACAGTGCCGAGGAACGAGCCTTTATCCATCTTGATGTTAAAGATGCCCTGCGCACTGGGAGAGACACGGACACTATTGATTCTCTGTTAGCCCGTATAGAAGGCTTTAACCATATGAGTCAGCAAGAGCGTTGTCTCTTGGGATGGGAAACACTGACCAAGGTCGGTCAGCCTGATTATGAGCGCTTTGAGCGATGGTCGTATTGTCAGAACTTTGACGCCGTAGCCTTCCAGCTTAATGTTAAGAACGAATTGATAGAGCAGTATGGCACGACCTCGGTGTTATGACCGAGGCCTTAGCCTATTAGCGCTGTTTGTATTGAGTTGGGCAATAGCCTCGACTTACAGCGGGGTCTCGCAGCGCACGGTGTTTGGTTTTTCGGCCCGTGACGCGCGCTCGCCAGTTCTTAAAGGCCTTAGGCTTCAGAGATTGCCTCATTAACTGAATGGTCTGCGGCTCTGTTAGGCCGTACAGAGCCTCGATGGCCTCGAAGGGCGTGCGATCTTCCCAAGCCATCTCGATAACACGAGAGTGGTCATGTGCCGAAAGTTTGTCGTGAGTGTCATTGATCTTCATGCGATCGTATACGCACCATTTAGGCAATGAGATTATGCAGCGCAAGGTTTTTTAGGCTCACGAAAGTTTGACCAAAGCTGTGAACCGACGTGTAAGTTTTGGTCTATTTTTTTAACAAATTCGTCATTGTGGATTTTTTGAGAGGTCCTCATTATAACGCACTCAAAATTTTAAGGAGAAAGAAGATGCCTCATACTGCGTATATTTACGATGCGGTGCGGACGCCCCGCAGCAAAGGTAAAGCCGGTGGTAGCCTGTATCAGATCAAGCCGGTCGATTTGGGCGCGACTTTATTGCGAGAACTGCAATCGCGCCATGAGCTTGATACCAGCTATGTGGACGACGTCGTCATGGGTTGCGTCACACCAGTAGGAGAGCAGGGCGGCGACGTGGCTAAAATGATCGTGCAAAATGCCGATTGGGATGAATCAGTTGCCGGCGTGCAGCTAGATCGCTTCTGTGCCTCGGGTTTGGAAGCTGTGAATATAGCTGCCCAGAAAGTAGCGTCTGGCTGGGAAGATTTGGTTGTTGCCGGCGGCGTTGAGTGTATGTCTCGTGTGCCTATGGGTTCCGCTGGTGGTGCAATGGGTTCAGACCCAGCGTTTTCATTAAAGACAGGCTTCGTGCCCCAGGGTATTGGTGCCGATACGATTGCAACCCTGGGTGGCTGGAGCCGAGAAGACGTTGACGCCTTTGCTTTAGAGTCGCAAAAGCGTGCGACGCAAGCGCGGGATAACGGTTGGTTTGATAAGAGCGTCGTTCCCGTTAAAGACATCAATGGCGTTACCGTACTAGAGCGCGATGACTTCATTAAGCCAAAAACAACGATGGAAGGACTGGCTTCGTTAAAGCCCTCGTTCGCAATGATGGGTTCGATGGGTTTTGATGATGTCATTCTAGGTAAGTACAACCAACTCGAGCGCATCGATCATGTACATACGCCCGGCAACTCATCGGGTATTGTGGACGGTTCAAGCGCCGTGCTGATCGGTAGCGAAAAAGCCGGCAAAGACCTGGGATTAACGCCTCGTGGCCGTATTGTCGCCACCGCAATTTTATCAACAGACCCCATCATCATGCTGACAGGCCCAGGGCCTGCTGCTAAAAAGTGTCTGGCTAAAGCGGGTCTGACGGTAGCCGATATCGATCTGTGGGAAATCAACGAAGCCTTTGCTTCAGTGGCCTTACGTTATATGCAAGATTTAGGTATCGACCACTCGGTAACCAATGTCAACGGTGGCGCGATTGCTATGGGCCACCCGCTGGGTGCAACAGGGGCGATGTTGGTTAGCACGATGCTAGACGAGCTCGAGCGCCGCAATCTGCGTCGCGCGATGCTATCGCTGTGTGTCGGCGGCGGCATGGGCATTTCTACAATCATCGAGCGCGTATAAGCGACCTGCAAAGTTAAGGAGAAAATCATGAGTGTGTTTCATTACGATAAAGACGACGCAGGCATCGTAACCGTTACTATGGATATGACCGGGCCGGTCAATGCTATGAATGCAGAGTACCAAACGGCAATGACCTCTACAGTCGAGCGCTTGGAAGCTGAGACCGGTTTGCGCGGTGTGGTATTCGCCTCGGCCAAAAAAGTGTTTTTTGCTGGCGGTGACTTGAATGATTTGGTGAAAGTACAGCCAGAGCAGGTGGAAGAGTTTTTCCAAGGTCTGCAGGCGACTAAGGCGGTTTTGCGCCGTATCGAGAAATTGCCCGTACCCGTCGCCGCAGCGATTAATGGTGCGGCTTTAGGTGGTGGCTTTGAGATCGCGTTGTGCTGTAACTACCGTGTGGCTTGGAATGATCGTTCAGTGCAGTTGGGTCTACCCGAGGTGTCGCTTGGCTTGTTGCCTGGCGGCGGTGGTGTGGTGCGCATGACCCGCTTGTTGGGCTTGGCAGCGGCTTTGCCTTACTTAACCGAAGGGACGCGCGTAACGCCAGACAAAGCGTTAGCTGCCGGCATGATTCACGCAACGGTCGATACCTTAGACGAGCTAGTACCTAACGCCAAAGCATGGATCTTGGCCCAAGACGATGTGCAAGCCGCTGCGACTCAACCCTGGGATACTAAAGGTTACAAAGTGCCTGGTGGTGGCATCAATTCGCCGGGCGTGTCGCAATTAGTCATGATTGCGCCGGCTATGTTGTACTCTAAAACCAAGGGGTTGCTTCCGGCCCCTGCGCGTATCTTAGACTGTGCGGTAGAGGCTTTGCGTTTAGATTTTGACGAGGCCTTAACGGTCGAATCGCGTGGTTTGGCTAACTTAGTCATTACGCCCGTCGCTAAAAACATGATCTCGACCTTCTTCTTTGGTTTGAACAAAATCAATGGTGGTGCGAGTCGCCCGAAAGGCGTCGAAAAGTGTCCGACTCAGAAAGTGGGTATTTTGGGCGCGGGCATGATGGGTCAGGGTATTGCGTACTCATCTGCCATGGCGGGTATCCAGGTCGTTCTGAAAGATATTAGTGTCGAGGCCGCCGAGAAAGGTAAAGCCTACACCGAGAAACTGCTGGCTAAGCGCGTTGCCAAAGGCCGTATGACCGAAGAGAAAAAGCAGGCAGTGTTAGATTTGATTTTGCCGACGGCCTCAAACGAAGACCTGCAGGGTTGTGATCTGATTATCGAAGCTGTGTTCGAGAACATGAAGCTTAAGCATCAAATCACCGCCGAGCTTGAGGGTTACTTAAGTGAAGATGGTGTTTGGGGTTCGAACACCTCGACCTTGCCGATCACGCAGCTGGCGGACGGTAGCAGCAAGCCTGAAAACTTTATCGGCATTCACTTTTTCTCGCCGGTCGACAAAATGCCACTAGTCGAGATCATCTGTGGTGAAAAAACCAGCGATGAAGCCTTGGCCAAAGCCTTTGATTACACCGTGCAAATTAAAAAGACCCCTATTGTAGTAAATGATTCTTTGGGCTTTTTCACCTCGCGTACCTTTGGTACTTATTTAGATGAGGGTGTACGCTTGCTTGATGAAGGTTTGCACCCCGTCAAACTCGACAATCTGGGCAAAGCCGTCGGTATGCCTGTAGGTCCGCTGGCAGTGTATGATGAAGTAAGCATGGAGTTGTCTCGTAAAGCGAACGCCACCTGGGAAGAAATGGGTGTGGTCGACAAATGGGGTGATGGCAGTGTCGCCCGCAAGGTCGTGGGTATTATGCTCGATGAGCACGGTCGTGGTGGTCGTTACCATGGCGGTGGTTTTTACCAGTACCACGAAGACGGCAGCAAAGAGATTTGGTCTGGGCTGTACGACATTTTCTATAAGCCTGATTTCAACATCGATGACCGCGACGTAAAAGATCGCCTCTTGTTCCGGCAAGTAGTCGAGGCATTAAAATGTCTTGAAACCAATGTGCTGCGCTCTGAGGAGGACGGTAACATCGGGTCGATTATGGGCATAGGTGCGCCGCCATGGACCGGTGGTTTACTACAGTTTGTTAAGACCTATGGCTACGGCAATTTCGTGGCGCGCTGTGAGGAGCTGGCTGCCAAGTATGGTGACCGGTTCAATCCGCCGCAAATTGCGAAAGATCGCGCTTAATAAATACGGGCTGCGGCCCGTTTTTTGTTGGTGTACCTGAACATTGCTTGGTCTACCGCGTGTAGAGAGGTCGCGGTAAATTGAGTGATCTGGCCGGCACGCCCCGTCGTATCTTTTTTTTTATCACTTTGAGGTTGTTGTATGAAAGCGTTCAGGATTGATCCTGTTGAAAAAAAAGTTGAAGAAATCGAGATCCACAACACCGGCGATATCGCCGAAGCCATTGGTTTTGACACGATCATATCCGACGAAATTGGGCCAACTGCCGATTATTTATATCTGGATGAAGACTGCTTTATTCGCGGTGCTGAGGGTCGTTTTCAGATCGATAAAATTGCGCCAGTAGCTGGTTTTGGTGTAGTGGCGGGTACCCACGATGGACCCGATGAGCTCAGTGATGTGTCACAGACCAAAGCTGAGTTAGAAGCTCGTATTACCTACCTTTAGCGAGCATTCGCGCGGTGGGTAGTATAGGCTCACCGCTTTTACCAACTCTTTGCTCCAATCGTCTCCTCTAGACTTGTAGTCGCGTCACATTCTTTAAGTCGCTCTTGTGACACCATGCTCACGCATTGCTCAAAGGGGTAACTCATTGTTCTTCTGTGAATATTACCGCAATCAACTACCCGTTGCGCATTCTCATCATATTGTCATATTTCTATACTACGCTCTGGCTTGCAACACTCAATCCATATCCACAGGGGAAGCAACACAATGAACAAATCCATTGCTCAGTTGTTTGCGCGTAATGCGCTTTCAATCGCGATCGGATCGGCTGCGCTTGGCTTAGGTACTACACCTATGCTGGTGGAGGCGAACCAGCAAACATCCGCTATTGTCGGTCAGGTTTACGACGCACAAGGCAATCCAGCTGCGAACGCAACCGTTACTGTGATCGATACGCGCTCCGGCACGACCCGTAGTGTAAAATCAAACGAAACCGGTGCGTACTCGCTGCGTAACTTGGCCGTAGGTGGTCCCTACGAGGTCCGAGTGAATGGCGTAAAGCAAGCGACCATTCCTTCGATTGCCTTAGGTGATGCCTATGCGCTGCCTTTGCAAATTGGCGGTGGCGATATCGAAGAAGTGATGGTTCTTGGCAAGCAGATGCTGATGAGTGTTGCGCCCGGCCCTTCAGCGAACTTCGGTCTGGCTGAGCTTGAAGACGCCGTTGCTTACGACCGCGACATCAAGAACGTATTCGAAGTTGACCCTCGTTTGAACGTGTCTGGCGGTGCTGGCGCAGTGAACTGTGCGGGTAAAAGCCCACGCTTTAACACGACCACATTGGACGGTGTGCGTTTTTCTGACCAGTTCGGTCTGAACGATAACGGTTACGGCACGGCAACGGGTATGCCTTTCCCATACGATGCTGTAGAGCAGGTAGCGGTTGAATTGGCACCTTTTGACGTAAAATACAGCGGTTTCTCTGCGTGTAACATCAACGCCGTGACGAAGCGCGGTAGTAATGAGTGGACGGGTAGCCTGTTCTACGAATTAACAAACGAAGATTTTCGCGGTGACGAAATCGATGGCAAAACGTTCAATATCGAGCCGTTTGAAGAAAAACAGTACGGTTTCTCGTTGGCGGGCCCTTTGATTGAAGATACCCTTTTCTTGAGTGTTGCCTACGAGAAGCAAGAGTTTCCTCGCTTCCTAGCGCAAGGTTATGCCGGCTCTGGCAACGGTGAAGAGCGCGCTTGGTTAGACGAAGCAACCTTCAACCGCGTGCGTGACATCGCGATTAATACCTACGACTACGATCCAGGCGGTTTGCCCGGGGATGGCGCACAAGAAGCGGAAAAATACTTCGCACGTATTGACTACAACATCTCTGATCGTCACTCGGCATCTTTCGTATACAACTACTACGAAGGTTTTCAAGACCGTGCGTCAGACAGCGATGACAACGAATTTGAATTTGGTAACCACTACTACGTGAAAAGCGACGAAAGCACCACCTACTCGTTTGCTTTAAACAGCCAGTGGTCCGATAACTTCTCGACCGATATTTTCTTCGGTATGCAAGAGCAAAATGACGGCCAGGTCACTGTGGGTCCCAAAGACTTCGGTGATCACCAAATTTCTGATGCTGACCGGAACACCATCTACTTGGGTGCGGACGATTCTCGTCAGGCTAACGCACTTAGCTACGAGGCAGATTATCTGCGTTTGAACGCCGAATATCTTTTCGGTAAGCACATGATCAGCTTTGGTTATCATCGCGAATCGTTGAGTGTGTTCAACCTGTTCGTACAGCATTCGAACGGTGGCGAGTGGGATTATTTTGACGATTCTGCAAATAACGATCCATCGTGTGCCGCATTGACAGCTCAAGAGCGTAACGATGATCCAAACTGTGGTACCACTGGCTTAGACAAGTTTGAACTTGGTTTGCCTAGCCGTGTTTACTACGGAAGTGCCGGTGGTACGAACAACGCTAATGACGCAGCTGCTTCGTTTGAAAACACCCTGAACGCCGTATTCATCCAAGACGAGTTCACCTTGGATAACATCGACATGACCATTACTGCGGGTTTGCGTTACGAGTGGTGGGATGCCTCTGGCGCGCCTCGCTTGAACACAGCATTCGCAGCTGCTCAAGGCTTTAAAAACAACGCCACCATCGACGGTAGTGATTTGTTAATGCCTCGTGTTGGCTTCACTTGGAATGTTGATGAGAGCTTGACGGTTCGCGGTGGCTTCGGCTTGTACTCAGGCGGTAACCCGAATGTTTGGTTGTCTAACTCATTCTCGAACGACGGTATCTCCAATGCGCAGTTCCAGTATCGTAATTTTGCGGGCGCTGAAACTGTACTACAGGGCTTACCCAACTCTGCCGTGTTGTCGGGATCAGGTCGTCCAGGCTACGACGTTCCGCAGTCACTGCTTGATAGTGTAGCAGGTGTAACGGACTCAGACGCCAGCAATAACTTCTTAGCATTGGTTGATCCAAACTACGAGCAGCCCGCCGAATGGAAGGCAGCAATTGGTGCAACTTATGACTACGGCGACGGTTACGTATTTGATGTCGATTACCTTTACACACAAGGTCAAGACATGGCGTACTACGTTGACGTATCTCAGGAGCGTATTGGCACTACAGCAGCTGGCAAGCCCATTTATGACTATGCGGCTGGCAAGGGCGAAGACAACTATATGTTGACTAACTCCAACCAAAGCCCAGAAGCGCATATTTTCAGTGCGACCGTGCGTAAGTCATTCGACAACGGTATCGATATGCTTGCTGGTTATGCCTATACCTATGCAGAAGACGTTAGCCCAATGACCTCATCCGTCGCGGGTTCTAACTTTAGCAACTTGGCTTTGAATGACTTGGTTGAGCCTTCAGCAGCCGTTTCAAACTACGTTGTACCGCACCGCTTTACGTTCCGTTTGCGTTACAGCAATAACTTCTTCGGCGATAATGCAACGCGTGTCTCGTTATACGGCTTTGCACAAGAAGGTCAGGCTGGCAGCTACGTCATGGGTTCGGTTGATCAGGAAGGCGACGGTTTCTTCGGTCGTCACCTGCTCTACGTACCTAAAGGCGAGAGCGATCCAAATGTCGTGATCGGCGCTAACTTCGACTACGCAGCCTTCGAAAAATGGCGCAAAGGCCAAGGTCTAGGCACAGGTTTTGTTGAGCGCAACGAGACTAACGCTGACTGGACTTACCGCATGGATTTGCGTGTAGATCAAGAAGTGAACTTGTTCGGTGATACCAAAGGTGTCGTATATGCCAAGATCTACAACTTCACCAATTTCTTGAACAGCGATTGGGGTAAGATCAACGACGCACAGTTCTTCTCGCAGCAGGTTGTGACGTCAAGCATTGATGACCAGGGTCGCTATGTATTTGAGCGCTTCTCTCAGCGTGATGTAAATGACTTGCAAGAAGAACGTTCCTTGTGGGAAATCCGCATCGGTCTGTCTGTTAAGTTCTAAGATCGACAGCAGTGAGCAGAAGTACGATAATCCCCGCCTCGGCGGGGATTTTTTTGTCTGAAACAATTGTGTAAGGGGTCGATGTGTATAGAAACCGAGGTCTTACGTTTCGATATTTTGCTAGTATCCTCGCGTTTTTAAGTACGCTTGTGGTGAGTAGTGCGCTCAAAGCAGCTGCCACCGGAGGTGCGGAAACCAATAGAATTGTCTTCGGTTCTTGCGCTTTACAGGATAAACCCATGCCAGTGTGGTCGGCGGTGGTCGACCGCGACCCCGACGTATTCTTATTTCTGGGTGACAACGTTTATGCCGATACTGGCGCCTATAAGTTAATGCCTTCACCTCGCAATTACGAAGTCGCCTACGAACGGTTAAAGAAAAACCCCGATTTCAATACATTTTTAGTGGCTAGTCGCACGCGTGAAATAGAAGTGTTGGCCACATGGGACGATCACGACTACGGTTTAAACGACGGTGGTGTAGATCATATCGAGCGTTTAGAGGCTAAAAAAGCCTTTGTGGATTTTTTTAGTCCAATGGGAATGGCCGAGCCTTCGCTAGATCGACCCGGTATTCATAATGCTTCAGTAATTGATTTAGAGGGCATGAAAGTTCAATTGCTGATGCTGGACACTCGCAGTTTTCGATCGCCATTTATAAAGACTAAGAACTCGGCGGTGTGCGAACGAGGAGGCTGGGAATTTGATACCGAGCCCGACGCGACGATTTTGGGTGAAGATCAATGGATGTGGCTGGCTGAACAGCTGCAACAGCGAGCAGATTTGCGGTTGATTGTGTCAAGTATTCAGGTGTTGCCCACGGAACAGTGCTTTGAAAAATGGGCAAACTTTCCAGCAGAGCGCGAGCGCTTTTTCCGCTTAATTGCAGCAAGCCAAGCTAGAGGTGTGGTGCTGTTGAGTGGCGATCGACATTCAAGCGAAATTAGTGTGATCAATCGTGCTGACATAGGGTATCCACTGTATGAGATCACCTCCAGTGGCTTGAATAATGCCTTGCAAGGCCGTTTTAACGTCGCTGAAGAGCGCAACAGTTTACGTGCGCTGAAAAACAATGTCAGTGATAATGGGTTTGGCGAAATTGAAGTTGTCGGGTCGGACGCAGAGCAATTGTTGGTTTTCCGGCTGATAAGTGAAGCTGGAGTTGAGTTGCAGACGCTTAAAGTTCCCTTGCGACAACTCAGTGCGCAGTAAGGCAAACAGTACCGCTATGAGAAATTCTTGGCATATGCGACTTTCTGTTGTTATTGTATTAGAAAAATAAAATACACAGGAGAAGGTATGCCCAGAACAGCAGCTGTCAGCGAATGTATGCATCGTTCGCCTATCACCATTTCAGAAAACGCCAGCATCGCACAGGCCGTTCAGGTTATTGTTGACAACAAACTCACGGGCATTACGGTAACCAATAACGATGGCACCGTCGTTGGGGTGCTTTCCGAGATCGATTGTCTTAAAGCGATTTTAAATTCTATCTATAACGATGGTGATCCCGACCACCGCTTGGTGAACGAATTTATGACCACTCAGCTAAATACTTGTACCCCCAGCGATAGTATCGTCGAGGTGGCTCAGAGTATGCTAGAGACCCAACAGCGTCGCCGTCCCGTGCTAGAAGATGGTAAGCTAGTCGGACAGGTGAGCTCGGGGAACGTACTTTGGGCTTTAATGGAGTACTCTCGACGCAAGGCCTAGTTATTGACCGGTTTTGCGCCTATTGGTGACGAATCGGTGTTGTTTGAATTATCTTATCTTACGTGGCTTGGCCTTCTGGTCAGTGCTTTACTCATTGGTATGGCGAAAACCGGTATGCACGGGACTGCAATGCCCACCGTGCCATTGCTAGCTTTGATGTTTGGCGCGAAAGCCTCTACGGGTATTGCACTTGGAATGCTGGTGGCCGCCGATATCATGGCGGTGTTGTATTACCATCGCCACGCAGATTGGTCGGTATTGTGGCGAGTCTTTCCTGCTGCCGGGTTGGGGGTTGGTTTAGGTACCCTCATGGGCGGCGTAATTTCGGATAATGTCTTTGCTGCAGCTATGGTGGTTTTTATTTTAGTGTCCTTGGTGCTGATGGTCTGGCAAGAACTAAAAAAATCCACCTGGATACCAAAACACCCGCTTTTTGCAATGAGCGCAGGTGTTTTGGGTGGTGTGACCACCATGGTGGGTAATATGGCCGGGCCCGTAATGTCCTTGTATTTGCTAAGCCAGCGACTTCCGAAGCAAACCTATATTGGGACTGTCGCCTGGTTCTTTTTAGCAGTAAACCTTTTTAAAATACCCTTTCACGTGTGGGCGTGGGAGACCATCAATATTGATACCTTAAAGGTTAATCTAATGATGGTTCCGGTTATCGCCTTGGGCGCATGGATTGGCATACAGCTTGTTAAACGTATCCGCGATACCAACTACCGTTGGTTTATCATCGCTTCAACAGGTCTATCAGCAGTGGTAATGCTAATTCGGGGGTAGAGAATCTTAGATATGGTGTATGAGGCGTTGCGTGATCTAGCGCAACGCCTGGGGTGTCTGGTTTAAGCCTGCAGGAACTCGCAGCGCGTGGCAGAGTTCTCCTTAAATACACCACCCAGAGCCGTCGTTCGAGTATGCGAGTTAGCATCCATTACGCCGCGGGATTTCACGCAGTAGTGTGTTGCATTCATGGTCACTGCAACATCGTCAGTTTGTAGAAGCGTTTGAAGCGCCACTAGTACCTGCTGGGTCAAGCGTTCCTGTACCTGCGGACGTTGCGCGAAGAACCTGACGATTCGGTTAATTTTAGATAAGCCGATAATTTTTTCTTTGGGAATGTAGGCAACTTTGGCGACGCCATCAATGGTGACAAAGTGGTGTTCGCAAGTACTGATCAGAGAAATATCATCAATACAGACCATTTCTTCTACGTTCATTTTGTTGTCAATAACCGAAATCTTCGGGAACTGGGAGTAGTCTAAGCCTGAGAAAATCTCATCAACATACATCTTAGCAATACGGTGTGGCGTTTCGGCTAGGCTGTCGTCAGTTAAATCTAGCCCTAGAGCTTCGGTGATTTGCGTGAAGGCGTCTTTAATGGTTTGGTATTTGTCGTCCCTTGACAGCTTATTATTGATCATAGGGGTTTCAAGCCCAGCTGCAACAAGGGCGTCTCGCACTTGCTGGGCTTCTACGCCTAGTTCTGTCGGTATACTCAGAGTTTGAGCTTTTAATGCTGATGTCATAGTGATCTCCTAATACGTAAGCTTGTTACGTATCAGGGGCAAGGTCAGATTACCGATTTACCATCGAATCATATCGGCGACGACCGACGCTAGCACTAACAAGCCGCTCATATACAGACTAATAAGCCAGGCGATGCCAGCTTGTGCGTGAGGGTGGCCTGCTCTTGTTAATAGTGCAAGGAGTGAGGTAAGAGAAATTTGTGTGCCACTACTTTTTGCGTTTCTTAGTATGCCGTTCTTACCGCGCAGGCTTAGCGAGCTGCATTGCCACCCCAAATAACTGACGAGGTGCCGTGTCGCTACATAGGGTCCGTACCAACGGACCGATGCATTGCGGCCGGCTTCCCACGAGCCTTGCCCATCAACCAAAACAAGATTGGGACCATCTTGCCCAATAAAACCGTGGCGTGCGCTTAGTGCATAAAACGCGCTTAATGCGCTGCTCATCGCGGTTAGGGCTATTGCAGCTGTCTCAAGAGTATTTAAGTCGGAGTATAGAATAATGCTGACTACAATCAGACCAATCACTGCGCTCGCACCAGTAAGGTATAACAGTCTGATCCAAGATAGCTGCGCATTGTACCAGCGAATACTGGGCGGCAGTTCTAGCAGACCTTGGCTTGGACTTGCAACATCGTGTTTTGCGAGTTCATTGAGCCACTTGTGGGAAAAAAAGATCATGAGTCCGAGCGGTAAGATCCCAAGCAAAATTGCTGCGCTCAACGTCAGTAAGCTACGCTCGCGAAAGTGCACAGCTTCGAGCGCTTGTCGGGGCGCCAGTAACGCCTGATTATTGAACGAGGCCTCCGCTACGCCCGCTGAAGAAAATTTCAAGAAGCCCCCTGAGTGTTCTGGAATCGCTAATACCGACTCACGCCATCTGACCAGACCTGAAATGGATTGCTCGACATCGATCTTTTGAAGGTGTTCGCCCAGCGGCGAGAATCGGTGCAGTGAGTCTTTTCCATTTTTTCTTAGAATAATCCACCAGCCGGCTTCGGTTTCTACAAAACTGTTTACTCGGTTAGTCAGTGGCTCAGCATCAGCAGGGTCAATAAACAAGATTTGGTCGAGTTCTCGCATAAAGGTGCGGTCGTCAATGCTGAATACGCGAAGAGCCGGTGCGTCAGGGGCGGAGGCATACATTAGGCCTTCAAACATCGAAAACGTTTCATCACCTAGGGCGAGCGTGGTGCTTCGCGAACGTTCATTACTCGGGTTGTAAGCCGACAAATAAGAGCCGTGGTTAATATATAAGCGCTCCGATGAGGGTTCAAAAAACAGATCTAAAGCCTTGGGGAACACCTTGAGACTTTCTATGAACTTACACTCTAAGGGTTCAGTCTGGCAAAGAAAGGCGCCCTCGATGAGTTCTTGGGTGTTGTGCGGCGTATTCGTCCAACGAGAACCCGCTAACGCAAATCGGTCTGCGGATAGTAGGGCGGGTTTGCCACGAATTTCGCTAAGGTCTAAATCATCCAAAGAAAAGTCATACCGAATAAGTCCAGCATGATCGTGCACGACAACTCGCTCTGGTGTCGTCAGCAGTAATGTGCCGTTATCTAGCGCGACGCCGTGAACATCGAACTGGGGTAGAGGCGCAGGCCAATGTTTCCAGTAAGCGCTAAGAACCAAACCTAGCACGCATAGCAATAAGCTCACCAGAGCTGCCGCCGCCGCCGTAGATCTAAGTTGTGTCGTATCCGTGGCCGCCTGTTGTGCTTGTGTACGTTTCAGTAGATAGGGGTTTGGGGACGGAGTGCCGAGCTGTGCTTTATTGCTTTTGGTGATTCCCTGGTCAGCTCTATTGCTCGACTCCTTGGTATCAGGAACTGACCTTGGTGCTGGAGCAGGAGCAGGAGCAGGAGCAGGAGCAGGAGCAGGAGCAGGAGCAGGAGCAGGAGCAGGAGCAGGAGCAGGAGCAGGAGTGTTGCGCCGGACTTTAATGTCCGCGCCAATGCTCCTGAGTTGAACGTAAAGCTTTGATGCTAACGGTTTCGGCGCCGATCTTTTTAAGGTGATCGGTTTGCCATTAAATATGGCTTGGGCTTTTTCTGGCGTTAGCTTTAGACGCTGAGCGAGTGCCTGTTCGACATCTTCCTGGCTGAAGCCTTGAATGGCTCGACCCAAAAAAACAATGTCAAAGAGTTCCTCGCTCATGGTGTTATGTCGTGCATTAGTGAATGCCGCGCATACCTTTTTTCAGCAAGGGGCTTATAACTAACAGAGCGAAACCTGCCCCTAAACCTAACCACAGTAAGAACTGGAACAGCTCAGTGTATGAGGCAAGAGCCTCGCCGATGCTTAGTACTTCGCCCTCGTGTGTATCAATGGCGGCAAGTTTTGAAAGCTGAGCTGCAACGAACTCTGAGTAGGCGGTCGCTAAGAACCAGGCGCCCATCATTACTCCAACCACACGATGCACTGCCAGTTTGGTCACGGCAGAAAGTCCAACGGGCGATAAGCACAACTCACCGGTGGTATGCAGCAAGTAGGCAAGTACCATCCAAATGGCGGCAACTCGCCCGCTGTCATCGGGCATCGATGCTCCGATGACCAGAGCGCCAAAGCCCAGGCCTGCTTGCATGATGCCAAGTGCAAACTTAACCGGGGTGCTAGGCTCCAGACCACGCTTGCTCAAAAAGACCCAAAGCAAAGCGAATACAGGTGCAAACAAGAAAATAAAGAAAGCGTTCAATGAGCCGAACTGCGCGGCAGTCAGCTCTATACCCAAAAGACTGCGGTCCATGACTCGGTCCGCATACAAGGTCATAGAGGCTGCGCTTTGCTCAAACAGGGCCCAGAACACGACGCTCGATAGGGTCAGCACAATTAGTACAATCATGCGTGAGCGCTCTTCTGCGTCGCACTGCGTCGCTATAAACCATGTGAGTCCGGCCAATACGATGACGCTTAAGGTGTTTAGTAAAGTCCCCACGGCCCCGTGAAATTGCAGCATCTGCCAAACGATAGCGACAGCAAATACTGAGCCGAGGTATATTGTATTCTCACGAGACAAAGCACCCAGCAGCTTTTCTTTTAGCAATTCGTCACTTGGTGGTTCAGCCAGTCCGCGCAAATATTTTTGGCCACGAATAAACGTAACGAGACCCAGCATCATGCCGATGCCGGCGGCACCAAAGCCATAACTCCACCCATAGGTTTCACCAAGGTAGCCGCACAAAAGCGTAGCGACGAAAGAGCCTAGGTTGATGCCCATATAAAAAATGGTAAAACCAGCATCGCGGCGAGGATCTTCTTTACTGTAAAGCTGGCCAACAATGGTCGAGATATTCGGTTTTAAAAAACCGACACCAATCACGATTAACGCCAGCGAGGCATAAAAGACTTGCAGAGCCTGAGCGTCCTGTACCACTTCACCCGCAACCATGCGAGCCTGCTCACCCTCGAAGGCCATCCCCAAATGACCTAGCACTAATAAAATGCCTCCAAAAATAACCGCCTTGCGCATGCCGAGGTATCGATCGGCCAACAAGCCGCCGATGACGGGCATGGCGTAGACTAGCGCTGCGTAGCCGCCAAGAACTTCAAGTCCGGCGCCGTCTGAAAACAAGTGATACTTGGTCAAATAAAGAAGCAGTAAGTATTTCATGCCGTAGAATGAAAATCGTTCCCATAATTCGGTGGCAAAGCAGACGAATAAGCCTTTTGGGTGCCCGAAGAACGCCGTATCTTCGCTAGCAAACGCTGGATTGGTCATTATGGTTAGCCTTTCTGAAATTGGTGGAGGAAAAACGTCAATATAGCACGTGCTGAGCTTGTGTCGACCGTAAGTGAGACTCTAACGCGCAACCAAATTCTGTCGGGTCTTTTATGCGTTTTACCTGTTCGAACAACAGCGCAGCTTGGCCGTGGTAATGTTTTAGATAGACCAGCCACTGTTTTACCGGGCTAGGTGTATATTTGGCGTCATAGTATTGGCCTTGTGCCTCGAAAAACTCCAACAGCAGAGTTGCAATTTCGTGCCAGGCCAGTACTTGCTGCTCTTGGTTTGTTTGTTGTTGCCGAATTAATCGTCCCAGCTCAGGCCGCATTAAGGCGCCACGTGCCAACATCAGCCGATCGCATCCCGAGACATTGGCGCATTGCATGGCGTCCTCGCTGCTCCAGACTTCGCCGTTCGCCACGATGGGAATATTGGTCATTGCTCTAACATCTTTAATTCGGTGCCAATGCGCCGGTGGCTTGTAACCCTGCACTTTAGTTCGGGCGTGCACCGTAATTTCGTCAGGTCCCGCGCTATCGAGCTGTTGTATCAATGTTTCGAATAGCGTGTCGTCACTAAACCCTAAGCGAATTTTGGCAGTGACCGGTATGTTTGGCGCTACCTGATCGCGCACACATGCAACGATATCGCCAACGAGTTCGGGTGTTTGCAGCAAAGATGCGCCGCCCTTTGATTTGTTCACTGTTTTAGCGGGGCAGCCAAAGTTTAAGTCGATACCCTTGGCTCCAAGTTCAACGGCGCGTTTGGCGTTGCTGGCCAGTATTTTAGGGTTGCTACCCAGTAGCTGCAGATATACCGGTGTGCCGCTGGGTGTTGCGCCGCCATGTTCGAGTTCTGGGCAAATCCGAAAAAAAACTCGCTCGGGCAGTAGCGTGTCGGTAACCCGCAAAAACTCGGTCACGCAGCGCTGATAGGGCCCCAAACGCGTTAAGAGCGTGCGCATAGTATGGTCTATGACGCCTTCCATGGGGGCCAGCATAAGAGTCAGCGGTGACACGAACAAACTTTCCTGAATACGAGGTATAAACAAACATGAATGCAAAATTGCGAGAAGCTACGTTATGATACGTTATTACTTAGGTTTGGTGGAGCGTATGGACCCTTTATTCAGCCAGGGGCTTACCCTAATGATGTATGGCATGGCGACAGTTGTTCTATTTTTGCTGTTGCTGGTGGTTGCTATGCGCATGTTGGCTTGGTTTGTGAGTTTAACCCCCCCTAAGTCGGAGAGGTCGGTGTTTATTCAGGCACCGGTGTCTAGCACCGACTCCGATGAAGAAACCATTGCTGTGATATCGGCGGCAGTAACGCGTTACCGTGATGGCGCTTAGTAAATAGTCCCCGTCTACAGAAATACAAACAGGAGAGCTTCCCTTGATTAACAAGCCCTTGGGTATCACCGATGTCGTATTGCGCGATGCCCACCAATCACTTTTGGCGACCCGGTTTCGTTTGGAGGACATGCTGCCCATAGCCAGTGAATTAGATAAGGTCGGTTTTTGGTCAGTAGAAACCTGGGGCGGAGCTACCTTCGATGCCTGTATTCGCTACCTTGGAGAGGACCCATGGGAGCGCATTAGAGCGCTTAAAAAGGCCATGCCCAATACACAGCAGCAAATGCTGTTGCGAGGCCAAAATATTTTGGGATATCGCCATTACGCCGACGATGTCGTTGAGGCCTTCGTCGAGCGAGCGGCTATTAATGGTGTAGATGTGTTTCGGGTATTTGACGCCATGAACGATGTGCGCAATCTGCAGACCGCCATGGCAGCGGTACAGCGGGTTGGCAAACATGCGCAAGGTACTTTGTCGTACACCATAAGCCCTGTTCACACCCTAGACATGTGGGTCGACATGGGTAAGCGCCTGGAAGACATGGGGGCCGATTCGGTGGCCATTAAAGATATGGCCGGTCTGTTGCGACCTTACGAGGGCTTCGAGTTGGTCTCGCGCCTTAAAGCTAGCTGCGACATACCGATTCATATGCAGTGTCACGCAACAACTGGTTTATCGACTGCTACAATTTTAAAATGTGTCGAGGCAGGCATAGATAACGTCGATACCGCGATTTCTTCGATGTCTATGACGTATGGTCATTCTCCCACAGAATCGGTGGTATCCATTCTGCAAGGTACTGATCGCGACACGGGTTTAGACATTGATTTATTGGAATCGATCGCTGCTTATTTTCGTGAAATTCGTAAGCAGTACGCTGAATTCGAGGGCTCCTTGCGGGGTGTTGATTCGCGCATTCTGGTCGCACAGGTCCCTGGCGGTATGCTGACTAATATGGAAAACCAGCTACGCGAGCAAGGTGCTGTTGACCGTCTAGATGAGGTTTTGGCAGAGATACCGAGCGTGCGCGAAGATTTAGGCTATATTCCGCTCGTGACACCGACCTCTCAGATTGTTGGCACGCAAGCGGTTATGAATGTCTTATCAGGCGAACGTTACAAATCTATTTCGCGCGAAACAGCGGGTGTGCTTAAAGGTGAATACGGTGCTACACCTGCCGAAGTGAATGTCGACTTACAGGCGCGCGTGTTAGAAGGCGCAGACCCTATTACTTGCCGCCCTGCTGATTTATTTGCCCCCGAGCTGCAAGCGCTAACGGGCGAGCTTAAGCAACTTGCGGCGCAACATGGTATTACGCTTAGCACCGAAAACGAAATTGATGACGTGTTGACCTATGCACTGTTCCCGCAGGTTGGGCTTAAGTTCTTGCAGAATCGCGGTGACAAGTCAGTGTTTGAACCGCACCCCAAAAGCCGCAAAGAGCCCACGGTGGCAACTGCTGCCATATCAAGTGCGGGCGCATCAGAAGTCTATGATGTTGCGGTTAACGGCAAGCTTTACAGCGTTCAGGTGGCGCCCAGCGGAAAGCTCGGTGCGGTAGTGGAGAGCGTTGCCGCGCGGCCGGTGGGTACAGAAAGCTATGTTGCGACACCAGCTGCTGGAGCTTCAGTCGTAGCACCGCTGGCAGGTACGATTATTCGTGTGCCCGTAAGGGTGGGCGATAGGGTCTCGCAGGGGGATGTTGTGCTAATCCTAGAAGCCATGAAAATGGAAACCGAAATACGCGCTCAGGCTGGGGGTATCGTTGACTCGGTTGATGTTTCCGCCGGCGACTCGGTTGCTATTGGCGACAAATTGATGGTGATCATTTAAATGGAAAAACTGCTATTGCTATGGTCGTCTTCGGGTTTGGCTCAAGCCGAGATAGGGCAGGTTATTATGATCGCCGTTTGTTTGCTGTTGTTGTATCTGGCGATCAACAAGGGTTTTGAGCCATTATTGCTTTTGCCCATTGGTTTCGGTGGTGTTCTGGCCAATATTCCCGGAGCCGGTTTGGCGTCGCCTTTGCTGGAGAACGCCGTGCACTTTGGATCGGTATCCTTGCTTGAGCAGTTTAATCTGCTCGCAGGTGTGGACACCCTGTCGGGCAAGGCGCTTTTGCAACTACTTGAAGGGTTGGCGCCAGCAGAGCGGCTATTGGCCGAGAGTTACGCGCATGCGGCGGGGTTCAGCGATGGCATGTTGTATCAGTTTTATTCGGTGGCGATCGGCTCGGGTATTGCTCCTTTAGTCATTTTTATGGGCGTGGGCGCCATGACTGACTTTGGTCCTTTACTGGCAAATCCCAAGACCTTGATTCTGGGCGCTGCTGCACAGTTTGGTATTTTTGCGACCGTGTTGGGTGCAGTGGGTTTGAGTGCTTTAGGCCTGATGGACTTTAGTCTGGCCGATGCTGCAGCAATTGGTATTATTGGCGGCGCCGATGGCCCGACGGCAATTTATGTGTCCAGTATTTTAGCTCCGGACTTATTGGGTGCTATTGCTGTAGCCGCCTATTCTTACATGGCGCTGGTGCCACTGATTCAACCTCCTATCATGCGAGCGCTGACTACCGAGGCCGAACGAAAGATCGTGATGAGCCAGCTGCGCGAGGTGTCGCGCCGCGAAAAGGTTTTGTTTCCTATTATACTGTTGGTTTTAGTCGCGCTGCTGTTACCCGATGCGGCACCCTTATTGGGAATGTTTTGTTTGGGTAACTTAATGCGGGAAAGCGGTGTAGTGGATCGCCTGTCGGATACCGCGCAAAACGCCTTAATTAACATTACAACAATATTTTTGGGTTTGTCAGTAGGTGCTAAACTGGTAGCTGACAAGTTCTTGGACGTAAATACGCTGGGCATTTTGGCTCTTGGTATTGTGGCGTTTTCGATCGGAACAGCGGCTGGAATATTAATGGCCAAATGTCTGAATGTTTTTTCCAAGCAAAAGGTGAATCCATTGATCGGGTCTGCGGGCGTATCAGCGGTACCCATGGCTGCGCGTGTCTCGAATAAATTGGGTTTAGAGGCCGATCCGCAAAACTTTTTGCTTATGCATGCGATGGGACCTAATGTGGCAGGTGTTATCGGTTCCGCGGTGGCAGCTGGAGTGATGATTGCGCTGGTAGGAGCTTAACGGATGGGTTCGATGCGGCATCAGCGATGGCTTGGGGCGGCAAAGTTTTGTAAACTAGCGTTTTTGGTCAGGATAGTCGCTTAATGAACCCGAATTATTTGGATTTCGAACAACCCATTGCTGAACTCGAAGCGAAAATCGAAGAGTTGCAGCTGGTGGGCGCCGGGGACGGCATAGATATTGCCGAAGAAATCCAAACACTGCGCGGCAAAAGCATCAAGCTCACAGAAAAAATTTATGCCAATTTAAGCCCTTGGGACATTGTTAAAGTCGCACGTCACCCTCAGCGTCCCTACAGTCTAGATTACATCCCGAGAATTTTTACTGAGTTCGACGAGTTGCACGGTGATCGCCATTTTGGTGACGATAAAGCGATTATTGGCGGCGTTGCGCGCTTGAATGGCGAGCCGGTCATGGTGATCGGCCAAGAAAAAGGGCGCTCTGTTAAAGATAAAGTTTATCGTAATTTTGGTATGCCCAAGCCTGAGGGCTATCGCAAGGCCTTGCGTTTAATGGAAATGGCAGAGCGATTTAAAATGCCGGTTATAACCTTAATCGATACGCCTGGGGCGTACCCGGGTATTGATTCTGAAGAGCGAGGAATTAGCGAGGCGATTGCGCAAAACTTGGCGGTTATGTCGCGCCTGAAGACGCCAATCGTGTGTGTCGTTATTGGCGAAGGAAGTTCAGGTGGGGCTTTGGGCATTGGAGTGGGTGACCACTTGGCGATGTTACAGTATTCGACCTACTTCGTGATTTCTCCTGAAGGCTGCGCCAACATCATTTGGAAAAGCTCAGAATTTGCGCCTGATGCAGCTGCGGCCATGGGCGTGACGTCCTCGATTTTGCAAGAGTTAGGTATTGTCGACGCGACGATTCCTGAGCCTATGGGAGGAGCGCACCGAGATATCGATGGTATGGCGAGTCGAATTAAATCGCACATCGAGACCGAGCTTGCGCGATTGAAATCACAGTCTCTAGACGACTTGCTAGCGGCTCGCTACGATCGCTTGTTGTCCATCGGCAATTAAGGCCACTGTGTGCTCGACATGGGCTTGTTGACCAAGTACCCGCAAGTCGAGCAGTTTTTACTCGATTATCTTGATGCGCCGCGTTGGCTCTTAGGTGTCAGTGGCGGTGCCGATTCCATTGCTTTGATGGCTTTGGTGCGCACTGTTTGCGATGTGTGCGACGCACCACCAGTAACCGTTATCTATATCAATCATGGCTTGCATCCAGACGCTGCGAATTGGGGGGTATTGGTTGAGCGGATTGCTCAACAGCTGACCTTCGAATTTAAAACTCGTTCTGTTGCCGTGATTGAATCCGGTGGTGGTCTTGAAGAAGCTGCTCGTGCCGCTCGCTACGCTGCATTTGAAGAGCTTATGGGCGAGCAGGATGTACTGATGACAGCACATCATCTAGATGATCAGTTAGAAACGTTTTTAATGCGCGCATTTCGGGGCGCCGGTCCCGAGGGCTTGCGTGCTATGTTGCCCGAGCGAGTGCTGGGGGCGGGTTTGCTTATTCGCCCTTTGTTGGGCATCGCTAAGGATGACTTGGTTGGTGTGGCAAAAGCGATAGCACCCGACTACGTGCGAGATCCTAGCAATGAAGACACACGATATGATCGCGGTTTTTTGCGTCAGGAGCTTATACCTTTAATTCGCTCTCGGTGGCCGCAGGCAGCGCGCTCCTTGGGGCGTTCGACCGAGCTGCTGCAAGCGTTGTGGGCGAAACAAAACGGTTTTCAGGTACCCCTAACTCGCGCTGTTACCCGTGAACCCGTGTTGCGTATTTCCCGTAAATCAGAACCGAGACCTCTAGCAGATTCAATTAGATTTTGGTTGGCGGCATTACACTTACATCGCCCCTCGAAGGCGCAGTTAGATGAGTTTGTCCGGCAACTTCAGGATGTTCGCGACGACCAAGGACCCATACTGCAAACGGGGCAGTATCTTCTAAGGTATTACGGGGGGGCTATCTATTGCTGTTCTGGGCAAGGTAGTCCCTCCCCGGGCGTGGTCGTCTTAGACTCTAATGGCCGGCTGTGTGTCGAGTCTGCTTTGGGTGCTTTTTGGGTCGACATTCCAGCTGACTTGCGATCTCGATTCAGTGCTAGAGCGCCGATCGCCGGCGAATCGTATCGAACCCACGACAAACAGCCACGTCGCAAACTAACGAAACTGCTACACCAATGGGGTATTCCACCATGGTGGCGCAGCTCTGTCGTTGTTATGTGTGTGGATGAGCACGTCGTAGCTGTTCTTAATCGTGTCCTCGATGGCGCCCTTTTGTCGCAAATTCACCCAGAGCTTGCAGATCTAACAATTAATTGGGATCACGAGGTAATCGAAAAGTCTCCGTTTGTCTATCGTCAAGTTGTGCAATAAACACTAGCAGATTCGATTGAGCTGAACCCACCTTTCTGATACTCTGACTTCCCATTCTGATGCGGCATTTGAAGATCGATTAGGACCAGTTCCTTAAGATCGTTAAGGGTCGTGCCTATCTTTTTTATTAGGAAAAAGGCTGTCATGACGCGATACGTATTCGTCACAGGTGGAGTGGTTTCTTCTTTGGGTAAAGGCATCGCTGCAGCCTCGCTGGCAGCTATCCTCGAGGCCCGTGGTCTTAAAGTTACACTTCTTAAACTCGACCCTTACATCAACGTTGATCCGGGAACAATGAGCCCCTTCCAGCACGGCGAGGTTTTCGTTACCGAGGATGGCGCTGAAACGGACTTGGATTTGGGGCACTACGAGCGTTTTACTCGTACTACTATGCGTAAGACCAATAACTTTACCACCGGTAAGGTTTACTCTGAAGTGCTTCGTAAAGAACGCCGCGGCGATTACCTCGGTGGGACGGTGCAGGTTATTCCGCACATTACCGACGAGATCAAGCGCAGAGTTCAGCTGGGCGCCGGCGATGCTGACGTCGCCGTGGTGGAAATTGGCGGTACGGTTGGAGACATCGAAAGCCAGCCTTTCCTTGAGGCGGCGCGACAGCTACGAGTCGAGCTGGGGGCTTCTAAAGCGATGTTAATGCACTTGACCCTGGTTCCCTATATTGCCACCGCGGGCGAGATTAAAACCAAACCAACACAGCATTCGGTAAAAGAGCTGCGCTCTATTGGTTTGCAACCTGATATTTTGCTATGCCGGTGTACGGTCGAAATTGATGAAGGTGCACGCAAAAAAATTGCACTGTTTACTAACGTGGAAGAGCGGGCAGTTATTCCTTTATTGGACGCAAAATCCATTTATTCGGTGCCCAAACATTTGCATGAGTGCCATCTTGATGAGGTTGTCGTCGAACGTCTAGGCTTAGATTGCCCCCCCGCGGATTTGTCCGAGTGGGATGATGTTCTGGCGCGTGAATTTGCGGAAGACTTGCCTACCGTTCGTATTGCAATGGTAGGAAAGTACATGGATTTATTGGATGCCTACAAGTCCCTGAACGAGGCGTTAAAACATGCCGGGTTACAGTCTATGGCGAAGGTCGAAGTCGACTACATCGATGCCGAGCAAATTGAACAGGAAGGCACAGCTGTTTTGGAGGGCGTTGACGCTATTTTGGTTCCCGGCGGCTTTGGTGATCGAGGCTTCGAAGGCAAAATTCAAACCGTTACGTATGCGCGAGAAAACAACGTTCCCTTCCTCGGTATCTGTTTGGGTATGCACGTGGCAATGATCGAGTTTGCACGCAATGCTCTGGGTCTGTCCGAAGCAAATTCAACCGAGATGGATCCCAGTACGCCTGACCCTGTTATTGGTTTGATTACTGAATGGGTGAATCCTGACGGCAGTACCACGCAGCGGTCAGCTGCATCAGATTTAGGTGGCACAATGCGTTTGGGTGCGCAGCCTTGTCATTTGGTTGAGGGCTCTAAAGTGCGCGCCCTGTATGAAGCAGAAACCATTGAAGAGCGTCATCGTCATCGGTATGAAGTCAACAACACCTATCTTGATCGTTTGGCTGAAAAAGGCTTGCAAGTGGTGGGTTGGTCGGCCGATCGTTCCCTGGTCGAGATTATCGAAATACCCAAACATCCATGGTTTGTTGCGTGTCAGTTCCACCCGGAATTTACCTCGCGGCCGCGCGGCGGACACCCATTGTTTACGGGCTACATCAAAGCGGCCCTGGACGCGAGCTTCCGCACCGCCAAGGCATAGAGCCGTAAGCATTAATTGGAGAATGCCATGAATCAAAACCCTGTCGAACTCGGTGATATTCGTTTCTCTAACGAGGCGCCTTTCGTTCTGTTAGGTGGTATTAATGTTATTGAGGATCTGGATTTTACTCTTACGGTTGCGGCAGAGTATGTACGCGTTTGCCAGAATTTAAATATTCCCTTGGTGTTTAAAGCGTCGTTTGACAAAGCAAACCGGTCGTCCATTCATTCATTCCGTGGTCCAGGTATGGAAGAGGGCTTGCAGATACTTGCGGCAGTAAAAGCTGAATTTGGTGTGCCGGTTATTACTGACATTCATACACCAGAACAAGCCGCGCCTGTTGCCGAAGTCGCAGACATCCTGCAATTGCCAGCTTTCTTGGCGCGTCAAACTGACCTGGTACAGGCAATGGCTGCGACAGGTCGGGTAATTAATATTAAAAAGCCGCAGTTTGTTAGTCCCTCGCAAATGCGAAATATCGTCGAAAAATTTGTCGAATGCGGCAACGGAAAGCTGTTGTTATGTGAGCGAGGCAGTCAGTTCGGTTACGATAATCTTGTGGTCGATATGCTGGGCTTTGGCGTGATGAAGCGCGAGTGCAATAATGCGCCGCTTATTTTTGACGTGACCCACGCCTTGCAATGCCGAGATCCAGGCGGTTCGGCCTCGGGTGGTCGCCGGCATCAGGTCGCCGAGCTTGGCCGCGCGGGTATGGCCTTGGGTTTAGCGGGTCTATTTTTAGAGTCGCACCCCGACCCTAGTAAAGCCAAGTGCGACGGCCCCAGCGCCTTGCCATTGGACCTGCTCGAGCCTTTCTTGGCTCAAATGAAAGCGGTTGATGATGTGGTCAAAGCGCAAGCCGAATTAATTATTAAGTAAACTGTTTTTTTGGAGCTGTTAATGAAAATCACCCAAATCGAAGCCTTTGAAGTTATGGATTCACGTGGTAACCCCACGGTCATGGCTGAGGTGACCTTGGAATCTGGTGTCGTGGGTTCGGCTTGTGCGCCGTCGGGCGCCTCGACTGGATCAAGAGAGGCTTTAGAACTCCGCGATGGTGACGCGTCTCGCTACCTTGGAAAAGGTGTTTTAACTGCAGTTAACAATGTCAACGGCGCTATCGCAGACTTACTCGTGGGGATGTCGGCTTTAGATCAACGTGCATTAGACGATGCCATGATTAAAGCGGATGGTACCGATAACAAAGCCACTTTTGGCGCTAACGCGATTTTGGCTGTTTCTTTGGCTGCGGCCAAGGCTGCGGCACAAGCTCAGGGTTTACCTTTGTACCAGCACATAGCCAATTTGGCGGGCAATACCAACCTTACCATGCCGGTACCTATGATGAATATCTTGAACGGTGGTGAGCACGCCGACAACAACGTTGATATTCAAGAATTCATGATCCAACCGGTATCAGCGACTTCGTTTGCTGAGGCTTTGCGTATGGGCGCCGAAGTATTCCACAACCTGAAAAAAGTACTGAGTTCTCGAGGTTTGTCTACTGCCGTGGGTGACGAAGGTGGCTTTGCTCCAAACTTGCCATCCAATGAAGCGGCCTTGAGCGTGATTGCCGAAGCGGTGAGTGCAGCAGGCTATGAGTTAGGTTCTGACATCACCTTGGCGCTAGACTGCGCGGCCTCTGAATTTTATAAAGACGGGCAATACGTGCTGTCTGGCGAAAATAAGAGTTTCTCGAGCGAAGGTTTTGCCGATTACCTAGCTGATCTGGCGGCTAAACATCCAATTTTGTCGATCGAAGATGGTTTGGATGAGTCAGACTGGGATGGTTGGGCTTATTTGACGAAGCAATTGGGTGATAAGATCCAGCTCGTAGGAGACGATTTGTTTGTGACGAATACCGCAATTTTGAAACGAGGCATCGAGCAAAGTATCGGTAACTCAATTCTGATTAAATTCAATCAAATTGGCTCTTTGTCAGAGACGCTAGACGCTATCGCAATGGCGCAAAACGCAGGCTTTACCGCGGTTATTTCTCATCGATCTGGCGAAACCGAAGACACCACCATTGCCGATTTAGCCGTGGCAACTGGTGCAGGTCAGATTAAAACGGGTTCAGCTTGTCGTTCTGACCGCGTTGCAAAATACAATCGCTTGCTGCGAATCGAAGCTCAGTTGGGTAGTAAAGCTCCGTATCGAGGCAAAGCGGAGTTTCCTCGCGCTTAAGTATGAAATGGGCGGCGCTGGTTTTAAGCCTGCTGTTGGTTTGGTTACAGTACCGCCTATGGTTTGCTGAGGGCTCTTTGCAAGAGCAGACCGAACTAAAAGAGCGCTTGGTGCTACTTGAGGTCGAGAACGCACGATTAGAAGAGAAAAATAACGAGCTACTGGAAGAAATCGTGTCTCTGAAGACGTCTAATGAGCTCATTGAAGAGCGCGCTCGAGAAGATTTGGGCTTGATTAAGCAGGGCGAGACTTTGTATTTGTTTCCAGAGGCGACGTCGAACTCGGCAGGTCAAGTCAGTTCGCAAGACACACTGCTTGGAGTAAAAAAGGAGCGACCCGATGGACGCTGAGCGTTGCTGGGTGGTCATTCCAGCCGCAGGTGTTGGTCGGCGTTTTGGCAGGGCCCACCCCAAGCAGTATACCAAGCTTAAAGAGCGCACACTGCTTGATCATTGTTTGTCCACTTTTCTGTCTTGGTCAAAGACTCATAAGATTATTGTGGCGCTGTCTGCATCTGATTTGCAGTTTGCAGATAGCGAGTTCGCCAATCATCCAAAGGTTGTTAAGGTTATTGGCGGCGCCGAGCGGGTAAATTCCGTTTCGAATGCCCTCGAGTACATTGGGTCGCAGGAAGGGGATAACGACTGGGTTATGGTGCATGATGCCGCTCGCCCCCTGATACAAAGTAGAGATATAGACACTCTTTGGTCGGCGCACACAGGATACGAAGCGGCGATACTTGCTCGTCCGATTAGTGATACGATTAAACGGGTGGGCAGGGCTGGTGTGGTTGAAGAAACGGTCTCGCGCGAGGGTTTGTGGGTAGCGCAAACACCTCAAATGACCAGGATAAAAGATTTATATTCAGCCATTCGAGCCGGTTTAGATGCTGGTTATGGCATAACAGATGAGGCTTCGGCGCTAGAGGCTCAGGGACTGGAAGTGGGTCTTGTTGAAGGCCCCGCCTACAACATTAAAGTGACCTTGCCCGATGATATTCATCTGGCGAATCTGTGGTTGGAGTGGCAGCAATGATTCGAATAGGGCATGGTTACGATGTCCACGCTTTTACCGAGGGCAGCTACCTGCGTTTGGGTGGCATTGATATTCCCTTCAGTAAGGCGTTCAAGGCGCACTCTGATGGTGACGTGCTGATTCATGCGCTTTGCGATGCGCTGCTGGGGTCTTTAGCCCTTGGCGACATTGGGTTGTTTTATCCCGATACCGATGCCCAGTATCAGGGTCGTAATAGCCTCGAGTTTTTGCAAGATGTTATGTCTAAAGTGCGATCTTTGGGTTACGAACTCAATAGCGCCGATATTACTGTTGTGGCTGAGGCGCCCAAGTTACGCCCCTTTATTGATGCTATGCGGGAAACTCTGGCGGCTTGTATGCAAGTTGCCGTGACACAAGTTAGCGTTAAAGCCACGACTACCGAAGGCCTGGGTCCTATGGGGCGAGGCGAGGGCGTTGCTGTCCACGCAGTGGTTGTCGTCGCCGAGGCGAGTTTATGAATACGCGCGATGTTTCTGGTATAGGCATGACCTCGCAGCGCACGCGTGAACGCTTAGTACAGCGGCTGTGCGATCAGGGGGTCAAAGACTTGAATGTGCTAGAAGTCATGCGCAACGCACCAAGGCACTTGTTTCTAGACGAAGCTATGGCGCATAGAGCTTACGAGGACACTGCCCTGCCTATCGGCTATCAGCAGACCTTAAGCCAGCCTTTGACTGTGGCACGGATGACCGAGATTTTACTTGCCGCAGGGCCCCGTAAAAATGTGCTGGAAATTGGCACGGGTTCAGGCTTTCAAACTTATGTGTTGTCTCGCTTAGTAGATCAGGTCTTTAGTGTCGAGCGCATTAAGCCCTTGCTATTAAAGGCCAAGCAACGCCTGCGTTCGCTAAAGGTTTGGAATGCCTCGTGTAAACACGGTGATGGTATGTTGGGTTGGGCAGATAAGGGCCCTTACGACGGTATTCTGGTGGCCGCAGCCGGGGAAACAATTCCGAAGGCTCTGCTCGATCAACTTGCAGACGGTGGGCGCTTAATTATGCCGGTAGGTGGCGAAAAGCAAGCTTTGCATTTAGTTGTACGTGATGGCAGTGAATTTATTCACGAGGTTTTAGAGGCAGCTTATTTTGTACCCTTACTGCCAGGTGCGGTGCGCTAATGAATGATTTAGGGGTATTTTTACGCGGTATGCTGATGGGGGCGGCGGATGTGGTTCCCGGCGTCTCTGGTGGCACGATGGCTTTAATTACAGGGATATATCACACACTACTTCGCAGCATTAGCTCGATTGATATTGAAGCGGCTCGATTGGTATTGCAGGGCCGGTGGCGTGACGCCTGGAAACATGTCAATGGGCGGTTCTTGGCAGTATTGATAGCCGGCATCGGTGTTAGTATTGTAAGCCTTGCACAAGTTATTTTGTGGACAATGGCTAATTACCCTTTGCCTTTGTGGTCGTTCTTTTTTGGCTTGATCGCGGCGTCAGCTCTAGTGTTGCAGAAACAGGTAGGTGGCTACGATTTTCCAAGTTTTATACTGTCGCTAGTTGCCGCAGCATTTGCGGCTAGCTTTGTTTTTTGGGTTCCTGCGAATATTTCCGCAGCTCCTTGGATGTTCTTTGGAGCTGGCTTTGTGGCTATTTGCGCCATGATATTGCCCGGTGTGTCTGGGTCTTTATTGCTGTTGTTAATTGGTATGTATCAGCCCGTACTTGGCGCCTTAAAGCAATTTGAATTAGTCTCGATAGCTCTGTTCATGCTTGGGGCAGCGGCTGGAATTACCAGCTTTAGTCGGGTTCTTAATTATTTGCTCGAGCATAAACGCCGACCGACTATTGCGGTATTAACGGGTTTTTTGTGGGGCTCGCTGGCAATGGTTTGGCCTTGGCGCGCTACCGACGGCGGCCCGGTTTCCCCAATGAACTATGCCACGGGCGAGCCGAGTATCTTGTCGTGTTTATGTTGTGCGGCTTTAGGAATCGCCTTGGTTACCTTACTGCAGTCGCGTTGGGGCCATGAACACGGCTTGTCATAAAGCAACCGGCTTTCTGCTGGCCGCATTCAGGTGCGTCGCAACGCTGTGTATGGCCTTAATCTTGAATGCTTGCGCCACATCGAGGGCGCCTGTCGAGTATCGAGTGCTACCCAACTCCTCGCCCCCGGCTCGATATTACGTTGTCGCCGGCGATACCTTGTTTAAGATCGCCTGGCGCTATGGCATGGACTATCAGGAGCTTGCCAAGATCAACAATATTACCGCGCCCTATACTATTTTTCCCGGTCAAAAATTGGTATTCCGAGCGCCATATCAGCGGCCCAGCCAAACTTCTTCTGCAGTTGCTAAGACGCCTGTTAAGACAAATACCACGAAGCCAGCAGTATCCACCCGAAGTGCGGGGGGCACCAAGGCTGGGCAAGCGCCAAGTGCCGTAGCCCCAGAGAAACCCTTGCCGACCTTTAACGGTCGTTGGCGTTGGCCCTCAGAGGGCAAGGTGGTTCGCTCGTACTCCGGTTCTGTTCACAAAGGTATTGATATAGGCGGTGAACGCGGAGATTCGGTGATGGCAGTTGCTTCCGGTCGAATTGTTTATGCGGGTACAGGGATAGCGGGCTATGGTTTACTGCTGATCATAAAGCATGACGATACGTATTTAAGCGCGTATGGACACAACAACAGCATTGAGGTCGCAGAAGGGCAAGATGTAAAAGCTGGACAGTTAATTGCCCGTAAGGGCGATTCTGGGACAGATAGCGTAAAATTACACTTCGAGATTCGCAAGAACGGGAAGCCAGTCGACCCCCATTCTGTGCTTGGTAAACGCTAGCGCTGCAGCAATTTTAACTTATCGGGTTTGCCGACCCATGCTTCCGCATCGGGCAGAGCATCTTTCATTTCGGTAATGTTAGGCCAAATTTCAGCCAGCTCGGCGTTCAGCTCTAGGTATACCTGCTGGTTATCGGGAAGCTCATCTTCACTAAAAATGGCGTCGACAGGGCACTCTGGCTCGCACAGCGCGCAATCGATGCATTCGTCGGGGTGAATCACCAGGAAATTGGGGCCTTCATAAAAGCAATCTACAGGGCACACTTCTACACAGTCTGTGTGCTTACAATTAATACAGTCTTCGCCAACAACAAAGGTCATGTTTCTCTCCTAGCGCCCTAATTTTAACGGGCGCAATTCTAACCGCTTGCCACACGCTTTAGAAGTGCTTTTATGGAACAAGCTTAGACTTAAGCTGACTTAGCGCAACTAAGGCCTCAATGGGGGTCATTTGGTCGGGATTGAGTTTCTGTAGTGCCTGTTTGATCGCATCGCCGGTTTCATCGGCGAATAGCTCAGATTGATAAGCCGTCGGCGTTGTAGTGTTTACAGCAGTCTGTTTGCTGCCTTGCTCTAGCTCGGTCAACTTGCTTTTAGCGGCTTGAATTACATTGGCAGGCAGGCCTGCTAGCTTCGCAACTTGTAAGCCAAAGCTTTGGTTAGCTGGCCCCTCTCTTACTGTGTGCATAAAGACAATGCCGTCGTTATGCTCTTGTGCTCCTAAGTGCACATTGATCATATTGCTGCACAGGCTGGGTAGCTCGGTTAACTCGAAGTAATGGGTGGAAAACAGCGTGAAGCAGTGGATGTGGTCGGCTAAGCGCCGCGCTGTAGCCCATGCCAAGCTTAGGCCGTCGAAAGTTGAGGTTCCGCGACCAATTTCATCCATTAACACCAGACTGTCGGCAGTGGCATTATTGAGTATGTTGGCGGTATCGGTCATCTCAACCATGAAGGTCGAGCGACCACCGGCTAAGTCATCCGATGAACCGATACGCGTAAAGATCCTGTCGATGGTGCTTAAGTGTGCAGCTTCTGCAGGTACATAGCAGCCGACGTGTGCCATTAAGGCGATCAAAGCGATTTGGCGCATGTAGGTCGACTTACCACCCATATTGGGGCCGGTGATCAGGAGCATTTCGCGCTGTTTATTCAGCAACAGATCGTTCGCAATAAAGGGTGATTCTGAGACATGCTCGACCACGAGGTGGCGGCCTTGATTGACTTCGAAGACTTTTTCATCACTAAAAGTAGGGCGCACTAAACGCAGCGCCTGTGATCGTTCCGCCAAACACGCCAGTAAATCTATAAGAGCTAGAGCCTCGGCACAGGCTCGCAAGGGCAGCAGTTGCGCATTAAGCGTGGTCAGTAATTCATCGTACAATTCTTTTTCAAGTGCCAGTGCGCGACTTTTGGCTGACAAGGCCTTGTCTTCAAAAGCCTTGAGCTCAGGGGTAATAAAGCGTTCAACGTTTTTTAGTGTTTGTCGACGCTGGTAGTCTAAGGGCGCTTGCTCTGCCTGCGCTTTTGACATTTCGATGTAGTAGCCGTGAACGCGGTTGTAAGCGACCTTTAGCGTGCTAATACCCGTGCGTTCGCGCTCTCGTGTTTCAAGTTCAAGTAGATAGTCACCTGCTTGGGTGCTGAGCCCCCGCAGCTCATCCAGGTCTGCGTTAAAACCGGGGGCAATCACGCCGCCCTCGCGAATCACGACCGGCGGGTTGTCGATGATGGCATGGTCGAGTAAATCGCGAAGTTCATGAAAGTCGCCCAAGTTGCGATAAATATTAGCAAGTACAGCGTCAGTGGTATGGGCAAGAATTTGTTGTAGTGGTGGAACGCAATGCAACGATTGGCGTAGTCGAGTTAAATCGCGAGGGCGAGCTGAGCGAAGAGCGACACGGGTAAGTATACGATCCATGTCTCCCACGCCCGATAAGGCGAGTCGCAGATCGCTGTCCTTCATGCTATCCACAATAGCACTCAGGGCATCGAGTCTACTTTCAATAGCTTGTCGCTTCGCCATAGGACGCAATAACTCCCGCCGCAGTAAGCGGGCCCCCATCGGGGTCTTACAGGTGTTTAATACGCTGTAGAGGGTGTTTTCTTCGCCGCCTTGCAAGTTAATGTCGATTTCTAGGTTGCGCCGTGTGGAGGGGTCCATTAATACGGCGTCGCTGTTTTGCTCGTGACTCAAACTTGCGAGGTGCTTTAAGTCGTCCCGTTGGGTGTCTTTTACGTAGCGCAAGAGTGCGCCAGCGGCACAAATGGCTTGTGACAAGTGATCGCAGCCAAAGCCCGCAAGATCTTGGGTGCCAAAATGTCGGTTAAGCTCGCGTTCCGAAGACTCTGGCTCAAAATCCCATGGCGGCAGCTCACGCACTGATTTGCTGGTCACCAAATCGCTTATGCCTGAGCTTTGTGCATGCAGCACCTCGGCGGGCTGAAGTCTCGCTAACTCCGCGGCTAAGGATTCTCGGTCGGCAACTTCAAGCACCTTAAAGATACCAGCGCTTAGTTCAATATAAGCGATTCCGATAGACTCTTTACCCTGATGGATGGCCAGAACTAGGTTGTCTCGAGATTGGTCCAGCAAGGCTTCATCGCTAAGTGTGCCCGGGGTGATAATGCGCACCACTTCGCGTTTGACAGGCCCCTTACTCGTGGCTGGATCGCCCACTTGTTCGCATATGGCCACTGATTCACCTTTGCGAATTAGGCGTGCGAGGTAGTTTTCTGCGGCGTGGTAGGGTACTCCGCACATTGGGATGTCTTCACCGCCTGACTTGCCCCGGGCGGTAAGAGTGATATCCAACAGAGAGGCCGCACGGACAGCATCATCAAAAAACAGCTCGTAAAAATCTCCCATGCGGTAAAACAATAGATGCTTTGGGTGTTCGGCTTTGATGCGCAAGAACTGTTGCATCATAGGTGTGTGTTG